>NZ_FOHW01000050.1 GCF_900111735.1 Pseudomonas graminis
CCCAACCAGGAGCAAGCACCCTTGGTTACTTGGGGTGCTTTTCCAAGTAACTCGCCGAAGGCGAAACAGTCTGCCCCCAGGCAGACGCCGTTGATCTTAACGATCTTGATCTTGATCTTAACGATCTAGAAGACTTACGAATCCCGCCTCAAATCCGGCGGAATCGGCAGATTATCCCTCAGCGGATCGGGCCGCTTGCCACGCCCCGCCCGATACTGACGAATCTGATATACATACGCCAACACCTGCGCCACCGCCAGATACAACCCCGCGGGAATCTCCTGATCCAACTCCGTGCTGTAATAAATCGACCGCGCCAGCGCCGGCGACTGCAACAACAAAATCTCATGCTGCACCGCAATCTCACGAATCTTCAGCGCCATGAAATCACTGCCCTTGGCCAACAGAATCGGCGCCCCGCCCCGCTCCGCGTCATACTTCAACGCCACCGCATAGTGCGTCGGGTTCGTGATGATCACATCCGCCTCGGGAATCGCCGCCATCATCCGCCGCTGCGACATCTCCCGCTGCAACTGACGAATCCGCTGCTTGACCTCCGGCCGCCCCTCACTGTCCTTATGCTCATCGCGCACCTCCTGCTTGGTCATCAGCAGCTTCTTGTGCGACTCCCACAACTGCACCGGCACATCGATTGCCGCGATGATCAACAACCCCATCGCCATCCACAGCGTGCTCCAGCCCACCAACTGCAAACTGTGCACCACCGCCATCTCCAGCGGCTCCTTGGAGATGGAAACCAGATCGCCCTTGTCCTTCATCAGCACCACCAGCGCCACAGCCAGCACAATCAAAAACTTGGCCAGCGACTTCAACAACTCGATCAGCGCCTTGGGCGAGAACATCCGCTTGATGCCGGCTGCCGGGTTCATGCGGCTGAACTTGGGGGCCAGGGACCCGGCGGCAAACAGCCAGCCGCCCAGGGATATGGGACCAACGAACGCCGCAACGGTCAACGCCAGCAAAATCGGCTGCACCGACACCAGGGCCGCCTTGCCCGAGGCCATCAGCATGATCGCCATGCTGCGCTCGTCGAGAATCGCCTCGCGGGTGATGGTGAAATTGTCGCGCATCAACTGCATCATCATTTCCGCAATGGAACCGCCGAACGCCAGCAGCCCCGCAGCGCCCACGATCATCACGACAACGGTATTGAGCTCCTTGGAGCGGGCGATCTCGCCCTTCTCCCGGGCGTCGCGTTTGCGTTTGTCCGTGGGGTCTTCTGTCTTGTCCTGACCACTCTCGCTTTCGGCCATTTCAGCGCGCCTTGACCAGGTCTCTGAGCAACTGCAAGGCGTCGACCGCCAGCGGTTGGTATTGATTGAGGATGTCGCCGAGGGTGATCCACAGAATCACCATGCCCAGCACCAGCGTCAGGGGGAAACCGATCGAAAAGATATTCAGCTGAGGTGCCGCGCGGGTCATCACGCCCATGGCGATGTTGACCACCAGCAGTGCAGCGATCGCCGGCAGCACCAGCACCAGTGCCGCGCCAAGCACCCAGCCCAGACGCATCACCAGCAGCCAGATGTCCGCCGTAGCGAAGCCCCGCCCCACCGGCAAGGTGGTGAAGCTCTCGATGAGGACTTCGAACACCACCAGGTGGGCGTTCATGGCCAGGAACAGCAGGGTCACGAGCATGGTGAAGAACTGCCCGACCGTCGCGATCGACACGCCGTTGACCGGGTCGACCATCGACGCGAAGCCCATGCCCATCTGGATGCCGATGACCTGCCCGGCGATCACGAAGGTCTGGAAAAACAGCTGCAGCGACAGGCCGAGCCCGGCGCCAATGATGATCTGTTGCGCGATCAGCAGCAGACCGCTGAGGTCGAGGGCACTTACGGCGGGCATCGGTGGCAGGCTCGGCGCGACGACGACGGTAATCGCCAGCGCCAGATAAAGCCGCACGCGCTTGGGCACCAGCGCGGTCCCGATCATCGGCATGGTCATCAGCAAGGCGCCGATGCGAAACAGCGGCAGCATGAACGCCGCCACCCAGGTGCTGATCTGGGTGTCGGTCAACGCCAGCACAGGTTCCATCGAGGGGTCAGCCGATCACTTGGGGAATGCTGGTGTACAGGTTGGTGATGTACTCCATGAAGGTGCGCACCATCCACGGGCCGACGACGATCAGTGTCACCAGCATGACCAACAGACGAGGCAGAAAGCTCAGGGTCTGTTCGTTGATCTGCGTCGCGGCCTGAAACATCGAGACGATCAGACCAACCACCAGGCTTGGCACCACCAGAATGGCGACCATGGTCGTGGTCAGCCACAGCGCTTCGCGAAACAGGTCGACGGCTACTTCCGGGGTCATGCTGCGCACTCCACATCAGACAGGTTCATACGCCACCAAAACTGCCGGCCAGGGTGCCGATGATCAGCGCCCAGCCATCCACCAGCACGAACAGCATGATTTTGAACGGCAGGGAAATGATCAGCGGCGACAGCATCATCATGCCCATGGCCATCAGGATACTCGCCACCACCAGATCGATGATCAGGAACGGAATGAAGATCATGAAGCCGATCTGGAACGCCGTTTTCAATTCGGAGGTGACGAACGCCGGCACCAGAATCGTCAGCGGCGCCGCATCAGGGGTCGCAATGTCGGTGCGCTTGGACAGGCGCATGAACAGCTCAAGGTCGCTGGAGCGGGTTTGCGCCAGCATGAAGTCCTTGATCGGCACTTCGGCCTTGGCCACGGCATCCTGAGCGGTGAGTTTTTCCGCCAGATACGGCTGCAAGGCATCGTTGTTCACCCGGTCGAACACCGGCGCCATGATGAACATGGTCAGAAACAGCGCCATGCCGGTGAGGATCTGGTTGGACGGCGTCTGTTGCAGGCCGAGGGCCTGACGCAGGATCGAGAAGACGATGATGATCCGCGTGAAGCTGGTCATCAGCATGACGAACGCCGGGATGAAGCTCAGCGCGGTCATGATCAGCAGGATCTGCAGGCTGACCGAATATTCCTGCTGGCCGTTGGCGCCGGTGCCCAGCGTGATGGCCGGGATCGACAACGGATCGGCGCCGAACGCCAACGGCGCTGCAAGCAACAACAGCAGCGTCAAAACAATGCGCATCAGTTCGTGTCCTTCTGATCCGAAGTACTTGGCGTACCTGATTTCTTACCTGCGGCACCGAACAGAGTCTTGCCCGCGCGTTGCCCGGCAGCGTCCTTGTTGCCCAGTGCTTCAAGCAAGCGCTTTGCAAATTCCGGCTGGACGCTTTGTGGATCGGGAACGTCGACCGGCTCGTTCATCACGTGCAATGCGTTGATGCTGCCGGGCGATACGCCAAGCAGAACCTGTTCGTTGCCGACCTGCACCAGCACCAGCCGATCGCGAGTCCCCAGGGCGCGGGAGCCGACCAGCTTGATCACCTGATTGCCGGCCGGGCCCGCACGCTGCACCCGGCGCATCAGCCAGGCCAGCACGAAGATCAGTCCGATCACCAGCAGCAGGCCCAGCACCAGTTGCAGCAACTGGCCTGCCATCCCACCGCTCAGGGTACCGGCCGCCGGCGTTGTGGTCGCAGCCGTAGCGGCAGCCGATGTCGTCGCCGTCGTTGCAGCAGGCGCGCCAGGCGTCGCCGGATCCGCCGCCATCACGGCCCAGGACAACGCCAGCAGCGGCAGGCTCGACAGGGTTCTGATCACGCCGCGCACTTAACGCAGCTTCTTGATACGTTCGCTCGGGCTGATCACGTCGGTCAGACGGATGCCGAACTTCTCATTCACCACCACCACCTCGCCGTGGGCGATCAGGGTGCCATTGACCAGCACGTCCAGCGGCTCGCCGGCCAGACGGTCCAGCTCGATCACCGAGCCCTGGTTGAGCTGCAGCAGGTTGCGGATGTTGATGTCGGTGCTGCCCACTTCCATGGAGATCGACACCGGGATATCAAGAATCACGTCCAGGTTAGGGCCGTCCAGCGTGACCGCGCCGTTGTTTTTCGGCACGCCGCCAAACTCTTCCATCGACATGCGGTTGGCGGAATTGCCGGCGTCGGCGGCCAGCAGCGCGTCGATGTCCGCTTGCCCGTCCCCGGATTCACCCAGTGCAGCAGCCCACTCGTCGGCCAGAGCCTGGTCGTCTGCAGAAGTCATATCGTTGTCATTAGCCATGGTTGCCTCGGGGAACATTGATTCGTTAACGCAGCACATTCGTTTTGTCGGCGACGGAGGGTCACCGGCGTTCTATGGGTTCGACCACTTGCAGGGCCAGGTTGCCCTTGTGCGAACCCAGTTTGACCTTGAAGGACGGCACGCCGTTGGCGCGCATGACCAGGTGTTCCGGCAGCTCGACCGGGATCACGTCGCCCGGCTGCATGTGCAGGATGTCGCGCAGCTTGAGCTGACGCGTGGCGACCGCGACGCGCAGCGGCACCGACACGTCTAGCACATCCTGCTTGAGCGCATTGACCCAGCGTTCGTCCTGGTCGTCGACGTCCGACTGGAAACCGGCGTCGAGCATTTCGCGCACCGGCTCGATCATCGAGTACGGCATGGTCACGTGAAGATCGCCGCCACCGCCGTCCAGTTCGATATGGAACGTGGACACCACAATGGCCTCGCTCGGACCAACGATGTTGGCCATGGCCGGGTTCACTTCCGAGTTGATGTACTCGAAGTTGACTTCCATGATCGCCTGCCAGGCTTCTTTCAAATCAATGAAGGCCTGATCCAGCACGATGCGCACCACGCGCAGCTCGGTCGGGGTGAATTCACGCCCTTCGATCTTGGCGTGACGGCCATCGCCGCCAAAGAAGTTGTCCACCAGCTTGAACACCAGCTTGGCGTCGAGGATGAACAGCGCGGTGCCGCGCAGGGGTTTGATCTTGACCAGATTGAGACTGGTCGGCACGTACAGCGAGTGCACGTATTCGCCGAACTTCATCACCTGCACGCCCCCCACGGCCACGTCGGCCGAGCGACGCAGCAGGTTGAACATGCTGATGCGGGTGTAGCGGGCAAAACGCTCGTTGATCATTTCCAGGGTCGGCATGCGTCCGCGGACGATCCGATCCTGGCTGGTGAGGTCGTAACTTTTTACGCTGCCAGGATCGGCAACACTATCGGTCTGCACCAGACCGTCGTCGACGCCATGCAGCAGCGCGTCGATCTCATCCTGGGACAGCAGGTCTTGCACGGCCATGTCGTGGTCCTACTGCAGTACGTAGTTAGTGAAAAGTACCTGTTCGATCACGCTCTTGCTCAGCTCTTTCTGGCCCACTTCCTGGACCACGGCTGCAGCTTTCTGGCGCAGCATTTCCATACCCACCGGCGTTGCGATGGTATCGAATGGCTGACCGGAGAACATCATCACCAGGTTATTACGGATGACCGGCATGTGCGCTTTCAACGCTTCGAGGTCGGCCTTGTCACGGGCGAGCAAGGTGATGCTGACCTGCATGTAGCGCTGACGGCCGTTGACGTTGTAGTTGACGACGAAGGGCGGCGTCAGGGGTTCGAAGATCGCCTCTTTTTTGGCATTCGCCGCTTCCGCAATGGCGGCGGCATCCGGCTTGCTCTCGGCCTTGTGCATGATGAACCAGGTCGCGCCCACCGATACACCAATGGCCAGCAGCAGCCCCACCACTATGAGGATGATGACTTTTAACTTGCCCTTTTTTGCAGGGTCCGCCACTGCTGCGTCGTCACTCTTCGCCATGCCAATAATCCGTCACTATCCAAGGGGTTCGGTGTTGCGTGACAGAGGAAGAGCAAGGGTTGTGCCACATGGTCAGCTTCAAGCTGCAAGAAGTAAGCGGCAAGCTAATGCAAAAAGCGGCAAGGCCTGAGAAACCGGGGTCTCCCACACACTTGCCGCTCTTGATCCTGCTTTTACTTGCCGCTTGCAGCTAGCCACTTGCCGCTACTGAAAACGCCCCAGCGTTGGCAGGGCGTTTTCAGGCGTAATAATCGACCGCGCTGGAACCCACCACGGTCAGCGGTGCGTTGGCGGCGGCCGAGGCGGCATCCACCGGAGCACCATCGGCGATGAGGTCGCTGCCACCGGCACCGTTGACGCGGCTGCTGCCGCCATTGCGTTGACCGTCACCGCCCGACTGCTGCTGCGCCTGTTGCTGCCAGCCCTGGGACTGGTCGGAGACGTTCACGTTGACCTGACCCATGCCCTGTTGAACGAAGGAATCACGCAGCCGCGACATCTGACTTTCCAGCGCTTCACGCACACCGACATGGGCGCTCATGAACGTGACCTGGGTCTGCTGGTCCGCCGCCATATTGACGCGGATGTCCAGACGACCCAGTTCAGCGGGCTCCAGCTGAATGTCCGCCTGCTTGAGGTTCTGGCTCGACAGGTACATCACGCGGTTGACCACGCCTTCGGTCCATCCGCCCTGATTCATCGCCAGCGGCTGATTGAGCAGTGGCGTGGCCGGGGCCGACGCCGAGGTGTTTTTCACCTGAGCGGCCTGTGACAAGGCCGCCAGCCGGTCGGCGAAGTTATCCATTCGCGTATCGCTGGTGGCGCCCTTCACGTCTTTCAGGCCGTCAGCGAGCAAGCCGCTGAACGCTTTGTCGCCGCCGCCTTCGGTGGTGCTCTTGTCCACGGGTTGGTCGCCCAGCGCCGCCAGGTTATTGGCCAGCAGTTGCGAAGGATCGGCGTTCGGGTCTTGCTTGCCCCCACCTTTGCCGTCGCCATGCACACCGTTGTTCCCGGCCGCCTGCTGCGCCTTGTTGTCCAGGGCGACTTGCACGGCGGTCAAGCCTTCCAGCGGATCGGCGGAGGGATCGAAACCATCGCCGGCTGCGTCGGTTGTCTCGGTTGCGTCGGAAGGCGCCTGCACCGCAGGCGGCGGCATCACGGGCAGCGCGCCGGCGAGAAGCGCCGGATCCACCACCGGGTCAACGGGAGGCGCGACGGCCAAGGGCTCTTGAACCGGCGGCGTGACGGCCAGGGTCGGGTCCTGCGTGGGATCGACCGCAGCTGCATCCGCCACCGTCGGGTCCTGACCCGTGTCGGAGGCGTCATCCTTGTCGTCAGCCTGACTCTTGCCAGCGCCCGCATCGTCGTCCGTTTTGCCGTTCACCGGTTTGGCAGGCAAGCCATTGCCGTTATCGGCAACGGTCTTGTCATCGGCGGCAGACGTATGGCTGGCGGCGGGCTTGTCGTCCGCTGCCGAACTCTTGGCGCTTGCCGGCTTCGGCGCCGGGTTATCAGCACTGTTGGACTTGAGCGGCGTCTGCCTGGCGAAGACGTCAGAGAAGCTGGAAGTGTTGTGCTTGACGGGGTCCGGCGCCTTTGCCGCCGAGGTATTCCCGGCTTTCTGGACTTTGGCCGCTGTCAAAGCCGTCAGTAATGGGTTGTTGGCGAGGGCCATGTGAATCTCCGCAAGAGCACAATTACAGAGAGACAAAGCAAATGACGGGCCAAGTGCGTCGACTGGCTGGATTAAAGGCGAATATCAAGTTGAAAGCCGGGTTGGGACACCCGGCTCAGTGGCTGGCAGTGCAGAGCTGCAGCTCGTCTTCGAAAACCTTCCTGACGGCGCAGAATTCCTCCTTGATCTCGGACACCAGTAGCCTTATCCGCGCGTCGTCCGCAGTCACTAACCCGCGCCCTTGTTCTTCCAGTTGCAGGCAGAGCTCGGACAAGTGCGTGGCGCCCATGTTGCCGGTGCTGCCTTTAAAGCTGTGCGCCATCAGGCCCAGGCGTTGCAGCGAGGCGATAGAGGACGTCGTAAAGGAAGGGTCACGCAACAACAGGCTCATGTCGTTGACCCGGCTGACGGAATCGGAAATGAACACCTGCAACAGCGCCGGGTATTCAGCTTCCATCACGTCACGCAGCGTGCTGAGCACGTTGAAGTCCACAGGATTATTCGACACTTGTTCACTCCTTGATCAAGACGCGCGGATTATGCCAGACCCTCCCAGGCAAATTCCACGCTGGCCGTCCGGCCATCATCCGACCACTGACAGCGGTCGCTGAGTTGCCGGACCAGCGCAAGGCCGCGCCCGGACAATTGGGTGACCGCAGGCGGCAGCGCCAGCACGCGATCGGAGTCGAAACCTGCACCGCTGTCCTGCACCCGCACCGTCAGGCGACCGCCCTCGCCGTTCGGGACGACCTGGAAATCGATGCGAATAAAACCGTCTTCCAGACGATCGAGGCGTTCGGCGCGTTGCTGATAGTAAAGCCCAAAACCTGCGGCGTCGCGTTTCAGCGCCGAGTCGAGCCCGAGCACACCATGCTCCAGCGCATTGCTGTACAACTCCGACAGCACGATATACAGCTCGCTGCTCTGCATGCGCAAGCCATGCACCTCTTGCACCAGTTGCAACAGATACGGCAGCGGGTTGAATCGCTTGAGGGTTGCCGCGCGGTATTCGAACGAAGCGGACCAATCCAGCGGACTCGAATCGCCGCTGTCGGTGTAAATGACCGAGGGCGGGCCGAGCAAGTCAGGCTCGGTGAATGCCACTTCGACCATGCTCACGTCATCCCGCGCCTGGCCGCGAAAGCGCGCCAGGGCCCACTGCACTTCTTCGATCAACAGCGCCGGGTTGCGGTTGCTCACCAGCACATTCTGCAAACGCCGGGCGCCGAACAGTTCGCCGTCCTGGCCGGTGCTGTCGACCACGCCATCGGACAGCAGAAACACCCGATCCCCCGGCCCGAAGGGGTACACCTGGGTGTTGTCGTCAAAGCTGCCGGCGCTCAACACACCGAGGGGCACGTTTGAAGAAATCAGCGGCGTATGCGGCCGGCCGTCGCCATGCAGCAGGTAACCATCCGGCAGGCCGCCGTTCCAGACCTCGACCAGTTGCTGCTTGAAGTTCAGGCACAGCAGCGCGGCGCAGCAGAACATGTCGACCGGCAGGATGCGTTTGAGCTTGGCGTTCATCTCCCGCAGGGTTTCGGGCAAACCGTATCCCTTGGCGGTCATGCCGTAGAACACTTCGGCCAGCGGCATCGCGCCCACCGCCGCCGGCAGACCATGACCGGTGAAATCCCCGAGCAGCAGGTGCATGTTGCCGGAGGGCGACCACGCTGCCAGCAGCAGGTCACCGTTGAACAGCGCGTAGGGCGACTGCAGGTAACGGATGTTGCGCGAGCTCAGGCACCCGGAGTGGGCGATCTGATCAAACACCGCCTTGGCCACGCGCTGTTCGTTAAGCAGGTATTTATGGTGACGGGTGATCAGGTCTCGCTGATGCAGGACGGTTTCCTGCAACACGCGAAGGCGGTTCATGGCGTTGATCTTTGCGGCCAGCACCACTTGGTTGTAGGGCTTGGCGACGAAGTCGTCGCCGCCGGCGTCGAGGCAACGGGCGAGGTCTTCGCCTTCGGTCAGCGACGTCAGGAAGATGATCGGCACCAGCGCGTCGCCCGCGAGCGTCTTGATCTGGCGCGCGGCTTCGAAACCGTCCATGACCGGCATCATGGCGTCCATCAAGACCAGTTGCGGCCGCCGACGCTCGAATAGACCGACGGCTTCGGCGCCGTCGCTGGCGGTCAGAACGTCGTGGCCCTGGCGGCTGACGATGGCGGACAGGAGCATCCGGTCGCTGACGTTGTCATCGGCGATGAGGACCGTCAGGCGATCGGAGGCAGACGGCATCATCAGGCGGTTTTGACGATGTTGAAGAGTTTGGAGAAGTTGGAGATATCCAGAATTTTCTTCACGTCGTTGTTGCAGTTAACCAGCTGGATGTCGGCTCTTTCGCCGCCGGCGTGGTCACGCAGCAGAAGGAGCATGCCCAGCGCGGAGCTGTCGAGGTAGTGGGTGTCTTTCAGGTCGACCTTGTAGCGGCTGGCCTGTTTTTCTTTGGGTTCGTAGGCGCTCCGGAATTCCTGGTGCGTCGAAAAATCGAAGCGTCCCTTGATGGTGATGGTCAGTTCTTGGCCATCGGCGGAGCGTTCGGAGGTTACTGACATTGGCAAATTCCTTGTATGAAACAGCGCCAGACGCTTGAGTTTTAGCAGCCCTTGTGAGGCGTGGCAAATCGTTAGCTTTTACTTGGCTTTTAGGATCAAGAGCGTCTGCCTGGGGGCAGACTGTTTCGCCTTCGGCGAGTTACTTGGAAAAGCACCCCAAGTAACCAAGGGTGCTTGCTCCTGGTTGGGCCCCTCCTTCGTCGGGGTTCCTTCACTCCGGTCTCGCCTGCACCCAAGTCGCGATTGGCGGTGCTTGGGATTTTTGTGTACGAAAATCAAAAGCAGATCAACAGCTTCCCGGCTAAAGCCGGTCCTACAGGGTGTACGCGGTGCTTTGTTGATCGTTCCCACGCTCCGCGTGGGAATGCATCCCCTGACGCTCTGCGTCATCTGGCGCAGGGGTCGAAATTTGCGGCGACTGCGGAACGCGGAGCGTTCTGGGCGGCATTCCCACGCAGAGCGTCGGAACGATCAGCGAAGCCGGTCCTACGGTCAGAGCCACAGCCAATCCCACGGGATGCATGTGATCCCTTTGTGGGACCGGCTTTAGCCGGGAAGAGGCCAGTCTGGCCGCCATCAATTTTGCAGCGTGCCTCCCGACGCCTTCCCGGCTAAAGCCGGTCCCACTATGTCATCGTCCTCGCCGTTGCCGTTGCCGTTGCCGTTGCCGTCGCTTTTGCCCTTCCTGCGCAAAAAGTCCAGACACCACAAAACGCGACTTGGGTGCAGGCCGAGCGCAGGTTTTGCGTAGTGGGCCGAGCCGCATGGATGCGGCGAGAGCGCCGTCAGGACATGGATGTCCGTTCGGCGCGGGCCCACGGAGCAAGACCGGAGTGAGGGAACCCGACGCAGGAGGGCCAAACCAGGAGCAGGCACTTTTGGTTACTTTTAGTGCTTTTTAAAAGTAACTCGCCGAAGGCGAAACAATCTGCCCTCAGGCAGATGCCCTTAAAACTGTTCGGTCCTAGGGAGTCGCTGGACCAACTCATCCAGCAATTTCTGCTCGCGTTTATCTTCCAGCGCACGCGCCTCATCGATATACCGCTGCACCAGCTTGCGCAGCCCCTCCACCCGCGCATACGCCTTCTGCCACTCGCCGCGCGCCTTGTTCAAATTATTCTGATGCCACGCCAGACTCTGACGCTGCTGCGCCACCGCCGTCTCCAACTGATTGAGAAAGCGCTGATAATTCATCAGCCACTGACCCGACACCCCATGGGCACCCTTGTCGATCCACTGCTGCTGATAATCGGAGCGGAATTTATCCAGCTCACCCAGCTTGGTTTCCGCCAGCCGCACCTGCCCCTGAAAATGCCCCAGGCGCTGCACGGCGGCCTTCTCGACCTTCTCGGCCATCTCGACCACCGGCGCCAGACGGCCTGCACGACTGAGTGCCATGGCCGATTAACCGCCGGCCTGAGGATTGAAAATCTTCGCCAACTGCTCCTCGCTGCTCTGCATGCTCTCGTTCTCCTGCAAGCCCTGGCGCAAATACTTCACCAACTGCGGCTGCAGCGAAATCGCCAGGTCAGTCTCGCGATCGCCGCCGGCCACGTAGGCACCGACACTGATCAGATCGCGGCTCTGCTGATAACGCGACCACAACTGCTTGAAATACTGCGCCTGCACCATGTGCTGCGGATCGACCACCGACGGCATCACCCGGCTGATCGACGCTTCGATATCGATGGCCGGGTAATGGCCTTCTTCGGCCAGCCGCCGCGACAGCACGATGTGGCCGTCGAGCACGCCCCGGGCCGAGTCGGCGATCGGGTCCTGCTGGTCGTCGCCTTCGGACAATACCGTGTAGAACGCCGTGATCGAGCCACCGCCCGCCTCGGCGTTACCGGCGCGCTCCACCAGCTTTGGCAGCTTCGCAAACACCGAAGGCGGATAACCCTTGGTCGCAGGCGGCTCGCCGATGGCCAGGGCGATTTCCCGCTGGGCCTGGGCGAAACGGGTCAGCGAATCCATCAGCAACAGAACGTTCTTGCCCTTGTCGCGAAAATACTCGGCGATGCGCGTGCAATACATCGCGGCGCGCAGACGCATCAACGGCGCATCATCCGCCGGAGACGCCACGACGACAGAGCGCTTGAGGCCCTCCTCGCCCAGGCTGTGCTCGATGAATTCCTTCACCTCGCGACCCCGTTCGCCGATCAGCCCGACGACGATGATGTCGGCCTCGGTGAAGCGGGTCATCATCCCCAGCAGCACGCTCTTGCCCACGCCGGTACCGGCGAACAGGCCCAGACGCTGACCGCGCCCCACCGTCAACAAACCGTTGATGCAACGAATGCCCACGTCAAGCGGCTGGCTGATGGGGTTGCGCTTGAGCGGGTTGATGGTCGGGCCGTCCATCGGCACCCAGTCCTCGGCTTTCATGCCGCCCTTGCCGTCGAGGGGGCGACCGGCGCCATCCAGCACGCGGCCGAGCATGGTCATGCCCATGGGCAGACGGCCGGTGTCCGGCAGCGGCACGACGCGAGCGCCGGGTGCAATCCCCGAAACGCTGCCCACCGGCATCAGGAATACCTTGCCACCGGAAAAGCCCATGACCTCGGCTTCGACTTCGACCGGTTGATGGCTGCCGTCGTTGATCACCATGCAGCGGCTGCCCATGGCGGCGCGAAGGCCCTCGGCTTCGAGGGTCAGGCCGACCATGCGCAGCAGTCGCCCTTCGACGATCGGCTGTACAGGCAGGGCGATCGCTTCGGGGTACGTGCTCAGGCGCTTGGCGAAACTGGTACGTTCAAGGCGCATCGACAGCACCCAGCGGGTAAGTGGTTTTCTCGGCGCTCTGGAGCGCCTCTTCCAGCTCAATGGTCACATCGGGCGGCGCCGGGTGCAGGGCCTGCTCGTGCAGCTGATCGAACATTTTGCCAAGGGCCTGACTGATCCGCGCCTCGACGGAGGCGTCGATGCGGCTGTGCTCGCTCTCGACCCGGCAGCCGCCCGGCTGCAGGGCGTCGTCTTCAAGGATGCGCCAGGTCTCTTCGTGACGCTCACGCATGGCTTTGACCAGCGCGAAGTCTTGGGGATTGACCAGAATACGCACGTTGGCCGCGCCCATCGGCAGCAGCCGCAACGCTTCGCGCAGCACCGTGCCAATCTGGCTGGAGTCGGTTTTCAGTTCGCGCTGGATGACCTGGCGGACCACATGCTCGACCAGTGACACCATCGATTTCTCGATCTGCGCGTCCTGGTCGGCGATGGGTTCGAACAGATGCCCCATCAGCACTTCCATGCTGTCGAGCTTGGCCGCCAGAGCCACTTCCGCTTCCTGACGAACCTTGAGCTGGGTGCTGTGGAAGCCCTCTTTCTCACCGATGGCGAACCCCTCGTTGTAGGCGTCCTGACGGATGCTTTCCAACTCTTCCAGGGTCATCGGCTGGACTTCTTCCAGCGGCACTTCTTCGCTTTCGGCGAGCTCGGCTTCCTCAACCACCGGTTCCGGCTCGGGTGCTTCCACGTGCGGGTCGAAGCTGGGCAAGGCCCAGACGTCGATCCCGCGCAAATCCTGTGCGCGGATGAGCTCACTGGGTGGTGCTTTATCGGAGCTGGACATCAACGACACCTACGCTTAAATCATTTCCTCGCCACCTTTGCCGCCAAGAACGATCTCCCCGGCCTCCGCCATACGACGGGCAATGGTGAGAATTTCTTTCTGGGCGCCTTCCACGTCGCTGACACGAACCGGGCCTTTGGCTTCCAGGTCGTCGCGCAGCAGTTCGGCGGCACGTTTGGACATGTTCTTGAAAATCTTTTCCTTGATGGCGTCGTCCGAGCCCTTCAGTGCCAGTACCAGCACATCGGAAGACACTTCGCGCAGCAAGGCCTGAATACCCCGGTCGTCGACGTCGGACAGGTTGTTGAAGACAAACATGAGGTCTTCGATCTGTGTCGACAGGTCTTCGTCCACTTCGCGGATCGAATCCATGAGCTGGCCTTCGATCGAGCTGTCGAGGAAGTTCATGATATCCGCCGCCCGCTTGATACCACCCAGGGTGGTACGCGACGTGTTGGCGTTGCCCGAGAACTGCTTCTCGAGGATCTGGTTCAATTCTTTCAGCGCCGCCGGTTGCACGGTGTTCAACGACGACACGCGCAGGATGATGTCCAGGCGCACTTTATGGTCGAAATGGCTGAGCACTTCACCGGCCTGATCGGCGTCCAGGTAGGCGACGACGATCGCTTGAATCTGCGGGTGCTCGAAACGGATGACGTCGGCCACCGCGCGCGGTTCCATCCACTTGAGGCTGTCGAGACCGCTGGTGTTGCCGCCCAGCAGGATCCGGTCGATCAGGCCGTTGGCCTTGTCCTCGCCCAGTGCCTGGGTGAGCATCTTGCGGATGTAGCCGTCCGAGCCGATGCCGACACCGGTCTGATCGCCGACCACGTCGACGAATTCGCTCATCACCTGCTCGACCTGCTCGCGGTGCACATTGCGCATTTGCGCCATGGCCACGCCAACTCGCTGGACCTCTTTCGGGCCCATGTGGCGCAAGACCTGCGCAGCGTCCGTCTCACCCAGGGTAAGGAGCAGAATCGCGGCCTTATCCACGCGGGTCAATTTAAGCGCAGCGGCTCTATCACTCATCAGCGTTGATCCACTCTTTGACGACCTGGGCTACACGCGCCGGGTCCTCGGCCACAAGGCTCTTGATTGCGTTGAGCTGTGCGTCATAACCCTCGGTCGGGCTCGGCAACAGAATACTTTGCGGACCGCCCAGACTGACGCGGTCGTTTGACAATTCACCGTCCATCCCGACCATGCCGCCCAGCTCGGAGTCGCCTTCGAGGCGCTTGCCTTGGGGGTTGGTGATGCCCTTGAGCACCGGACGCAGTACACCGAACACCAGCACCAGGATGAAGAGCACGCCCATGGCCTGTTTGACGATGTCCCAGAACCACGACTGCGAGTAGAACGGAATGTCGGGGATGACTTCGCCGCGATCGGTGGAGAACGGCACGTTGATCACGCTGACGCTGTCGCCACGGCTGGCATCGAAGCCGACGGCGTCCTGCACCAGACGGGTGAAGCGCGCCAGTTGATCGGCGGTCCACGGGACCATTGTCGTCTCGCCGTTGGCCGGGTTGACCTTGACCTGATCATCGACCACCACCGCAACCGAGAGGCGATTGACCTTGCCCTGCTGCTGCTTGGTGTGGCTGATGGAACGGTCGAGCTCGAAGTTCTTGGTCGACTGGTTACGCTTGTCGGCCGGGTACGGCGCCAGCATCGGCTGACCGGTGGCCGGGTCCATGATCTGTTGACCGTTGGCGTCCAGCAGCGGTTGGCCCGGTGCAATGGCGCCTGCGGCACCGGCAGCACCGGCTGCGACGTTCTGTGGCGCAGTCGCCGGACCTGGCGGCTGGTTGCTCAGTGCACCGGGTACGCCCCCTGAACCGCTGCTGCTGGAGCGTTGTTCGTTGACCGTCTGCTCGCTGCGCAACGCAGGCTGGTCCGGGTTGAAGCTTTCGGCAGTGGACTCGACGGCGCTGAAATCAACGTCTGCCGACACTTCTGCCTTGTAACGGTCATTGCCCAGCACCGGCTGCAGAATGTTCTGCACACGCTGGGTCAGCATGCTTTCCATGCGGCGGGTGTAGTCGAATTGCTTGCCGGCCATGGACAGCTCGGAGTTCTCGGCCTGATCGGACAGCAGGTTACCCTTCTGATCGACGACAGAGATCTGCGACTTGCTCAGTTCAGGAACGCTGGTGGCGACCAGGTTCATGATCGCCAGCACCTGACCCGGCTCCAGCGAACGACCGGCATACAGCTCAACCAGAATCGAAGCGCTTGGCTTGCGATCATCACGCACGAACACCGAACTCTTCGGAATCGCCAGGTGAACGCGGGCGCCCTTGACGTTGTTGAGGCTGGAGATGGTCCGCGCCAGTTCGCCTTCCAGGCCACGACGGTAGCGAGTGGCCTCCATGAACTGGCTGGTGCCCAGACCTTGATCCTTGTCGAGGATTTCAAAACCGACGTTGCCGTCGGTCTGCGCGATGCCGGCACCGGCCAGCTTGATGCGGGCGCGGGACAGGTCATCGGACTTCACCAGCAGCGCGCCGGAATTAGGCTCGACGGTGTAGGGAATGTCAGCCTGAGCCAACGTGTCCATCACCTGCTTGGTGTCGACGCCCGACAGGCTGCCATAGAGCGGCTTGTAATCCGGCTGTTGCGACCAAAGCACGACGGCAAAACCAATCGCCACGCTGGCAGCCAGGCCCACCATCAGGCCGACCTGACGCAGCATGGTCATCTCGGAGAGATTTTGCAGGAAGGCCAGCCCGAACATTGGCGGCTTGCTTCCTGGCGCACCCGTTTTGGCGGGTACGTTATCGACGACGGCTTCGGCCATGACTTAAATCGTCCTCAAACCGGCATTTGCATGATGTCTTGGTACGCCTGAACCAGCTTGTTGCGTACCTGGGTCAGCGCTTGAAACGACACGCTGGCTTTCTGCGAGGAGATCATCACGTCGGTGAGGTCCACGCCGCTCTTGCCCATCTCGAACGCGGTGGACAGCTGATTCGACGCCTGCTGGGTGTCGTTGACCTTGTTCACTGCCATGCCGAGCATGTCAGCGAAACTGCTCGCACCGGCCTGTTCTGGCGCTGCGATTGCCTTGGGCTGAGCCATGGCGTCCATTTGCATGGAGCGCATGTCCAACATCAAGCGATTAAATTCAACACCTTGGGTCATGACGTTTCTCTCAAAAGGGCCGCAAATTTTTGACACGGATTCAGCGGTTACCTAAGCATTAGCAACAAGGGTGCCAGACCAATAGCGGCAATATGCCACGTTTGATGAAAGTGTTCGGACGGGTATTTAGACAGCCATATAAACGCAGGAGCCGGCTGGCTGGCGAAGGCGACGGGTCAGGTAAAAATGATGCGTCTGACACTCGGCATTCGCCAGCAAGCCGGCTCCCACAGGTCTTTTCAGGCAGGTTCAGGAGGCAAACAGAAACCCTTCGACATCCATGCCCGCGTCACGCATCTGCGCCAGCTTGTAGCGCAACGTACGCGGGCTGATACCGAGGCGTTCGGCGGCCTCTTTGCGACGGCCGCGTTCGGCGCGAAGGGTGTCGATGATCATCTGAAACTCACGGCGGCGCAGGTCTTCACCCAGGGCACCAGCCCCTTCCCCGCCGTTCGTATCAGCCGACGTTTCCATGGCGCCAGTCGCGACTGTGGACACCTGAGGCGTCGGCGCGGCGGCGAACGTCACCGGACCGGTCAGGCAGAAATCCTCCGCCTGAATCACCCCGCCCTGCTGCAGAATCAGCGCCCGCTGCACCGCGTTGTCCAGTTCGCGGACATTGCCCGGCCAGGGGTAGCTGACCAGACACTTCTGCGCTTCGGCCGACAGCCGCACCGGGGCATGCTTCATTTTATTGACGTGTTTGGCCAGCAGACGCTCGGCCAGCGGCAGAATGTCGGCGGGACGCTGGCGCAAGGATTGCCACGCGAGCGGGAACACCGAAAGACGATAAAACAGGTCTTCGCGGAAGCGCCCAGCGGCCACTTCGCCGGCCAGATCGCGGTTGGTGGTCGCCAGTACACGGATGTCCAGTTCGATAGGCTTGCGCGCACCGACCCGCTCCACTTCCCGCTCCTGCAACACACGCAACAGCTTGGCCTGCAGGCCCATGGGCATCTCGGAAATCTCGTCCAGCAGAATGGTGCCGCCTTCGGCCTGCTCGAACTTGCCAGCCTGGGAGGCAATGGCACCGGTGAACGAACCCTTCTCGTGACCGAACAGGGTGGCTTCGAGCATGTTGTCCGGAATAGCCGCGCAGTTGATCGCGATAAACGGCTTGCCGGCACGGGGCGATTGCTCATGGATGAAACGCGCCAGGACTTCTTTACCCGTGCCGGACTCGCCTGAAATCAACACCGTCGAATCACTCTTGGCCACGCGGCTGGCGAGACTGAGCAACTGCACGCTGGCAGGTTCGACCGCAATCGGACCCTCGCCATCGGCCGGCCCGAGACGACCCAATGCATGGCGAGCCACCAGGGCCAACAATGCCTTGGGTTCAAAAGGCTTGACCATGTAATCGGCAGCGCCCTGACGCATCGCCTCAACGGCGCGGTCGACCGTGCCATGGGCGGTCATCAGGAGCACCGGCAGCTGCGGGTAGCGGCTGCGCAACTGGCCGAGCAGCTGGTGACCGTCCATGCCGGGCATATTGACGTCACTGACCACCAGGCTGAACGACGAATCCGCAGCGGCAATCAGCGCCTCTTCCGCCGAACCGACCGCCTGATAGGCATGGCCGGCCAGCGCCAGGGTTTCGCCCAGCGCTTCACGCAAAGAAGGGTCATCCTCAACCAGCAGCACGTTAATGGTCATGAGCGCTCACCCGAAGAAATCGCCAACGGGCCCGCCTCACTTGCATTGCAAGCCGGATTGCCAGCCCCCGGAATCAGAGGCAACGAGACGATGGCGCAGGTGCCACGGCCCGGACGCGAGCGGAAGTCGACACGCCCTTGATGCGCCCGCGCCACAGCGGTGACAACGGCCAGGCCGAGACCGGTGCCGGTGGTTTTGGTGGTGAAGAAGGGCTCGCCGATGCGGGCCAGCGCGGCCGGCTCGATGCCGCTGCCACTGTCGCTGATACACAGACGCAATGTGTTGCCACGGTTATACGCATGGATCTTGATGCGGCGCCGCTCGTTACTCTGCCCGGCACTGGCCTGGACGGCGTTTTCAATAAGGTTGAGCAACGCGCCGACCAGCGTGTCGCGGTTGCACAGCAATTCGCCCGCAGGGCTGTCGCACTGCCAGCGCACGGCCACGTCACGCACGTGAGTCTGGGCGGCGGATTCGAGGGCGGCGACCAGCGCGGCCGGCGTCACCCGATCAGTCAGCGGCAGTTCGCCACGGGCAAACACCAGCATGTCGCGGACCTGATGCTCAAGCTCGTGCAGGCGCTCCTTGAGTCGTCCGGCGAAGCGCTGCTGGGTCTCGACGTTCAGCGCCTGTTCGGCCAGATGGCTGGCGTAAATCATGGCGGCGGACAGCGGCGTACGGATCTGATGGGCCAGTGACGCGACCATGCGACCCAGGGACGACAAGCGCTCGTGACGTGCCAACTGACTTTGCAGATGACGGGTTTCGGTCAGGTCGTTGAGCAGCACCAGTTGTCCTGGCTCGGCGTCCAGAGAACGGGTGGCAATGGACAGCCGGCGCCCGTCCTTCAGGGAGATTTCGTGGCCATCGTCTTCGCGCGGCGCAAAGCAACGGGCGATGACGTGGCGCCAGAGCATGCCGATCAACGGCTCGCCCAGAAGATCCAGCGCAGCGGGATTGGCCTCGCGGACCATGCCGGTGCCGTCGATAACGATGACGCCGCCGGGCAGCAGATCAAGCAGGTTCTGAAGGCGGTTCGCCAGGCGTTCTTTCTCCGCCAGCTCCTGCATGCGCTGAGCGCTGACCACGGCCAGCTCGCCCTTGAGCTCGGTGACCCGTGCTTCCAGCAGGCCGTAGGAATCGGTCAGTTGAGTCGACATCTGGCTGAACAGCGCGAAGGCCTGTTCAAGGCCTTGCCTGCTCGCCACTTCCGGGGACTGCTGCACTAACGAACCAATGGCTGAACCGGGTTCGGAAGACATCTGAGCGGCCTGGGGCATAGTTGATCTCTCGGGTAGCGAACCGTCAGTAAACGGTATGTTCCAAGAGACATAGCAATCCTCGTGCCGAAAAAAAACCGCTGAAAAATCAGCGGTTTATTTTTGACGCGTCAATCGACAGTCAGTCTTCGACCTGCTCGTCGCCTTCACGGCGGCTCATACCGTACTTGCGCATTTTCTCCACCAGCGTGGTGCGGCGGATGCGCAGACGTTCGGCGGCGCGCGCGACGATCCCGTTTGCATCGTCCAGCGCCTGTTGAATCAAGCCCTGCTCCAGACCACCGAGGTAGTCCTTCAAGTCCAGACCTTCAGGCGGCAACAACGCGCTGTTGGCGAAGTTCGGCGTATGGCCGTTGATGGCCACGCGCTCTTCCAGATCGCTGCGCAGGCTGTCGACCAGTTGCTCGTCTTCGTCGTCGACGTAGCGGAACTTCTTGGGCAGCTCGGAGACACCAATGACACCGTACGGGTGCATGATCGCCATGCGCTCGACGAGGTTGGCAAGCTCACGAACGTTGCCCGGCCAGCCGTGACGGCACAGGGACATAATGGCGGCGGAGTTGAAGCGGATCGACCCGCGCTTCTCGTGTTCCATGCGCGAGATCAGCTCGTTCATCAGCAGCGGAATGTCTTCCACACGCTCACGCAACGGCGCCATTTCGATCGGGAACACGTTGAGACGGTAGTAGAGATCCTCGCGGAAACTGCCGATCACGATCATGTCTTCAAGATTTTTGTGCGTCGCGGCAATGATGCGCACGTCGACGCTCTGGGTCTTGTTGCTGCCCACGCGTTCGAAGGTGCGTTCCTGCAGGACGCGCAGCAGTTTGACCTGCATCGGCAGCGGCATGTCGCCGATTTCATCGAGAAAGAGCGTGCCGCCGTTGGCCAGTTCAAAGCGCCCTGCGCGGCTGGTGATGGCGCCGGTAAAGGCGCCCTTCTCGTGGCCGAACAGTTCGCTTTCGAGCAACTCGGCCGGGATCGCGCCGCAGTTGACCGGCACGAACGGCGCATCGCGGCGCTTGGAATGGTAATGCAGGTTACGGGCGACGACTTCCTTGCCGGTGCCGGATTCACCGAGAATCAGCACGCTGGCGTCGGTGTCGGCGACCTGCTGCATCATCTGACGGACGTGCTGAATCGCACGGCTGGTGCCGACGAGGCTGCGGAAAAGATTGGGTTCGCGCTGACGCCCACGTTCACGGGCCTGGTCGTACATCTCGCGATAGACCTGGGCACGGTGCAGGGAGTCCAGCAGTTTGCTGTAGCTGGGCGGCATCTCGACGGTGGAGAGGACCCGGCGACGCAGATCGTCCGCCAGTTCGCCCGAGGAGTTCTCGCCCATCAGCAGGACCGGGAGAAACTCGTCCCACGCGGCCACGGTTTTGAGCAGGCCTTGAAGGCTGCCCGGGGCGTTCACGCTGCCGACCAGCACGCAAAGCACTTCTCGGGTGGAGGTCAACGAGCCCACGACTTGCTGCCAGTCTGTGCTGGAGCAGGACAGGTTCTCATCACCCAGAAAATTCAGGATCACCGCCATGTCGCGGCGGCGCTGGCTATCGTCATCGATCAGCAGGATTTTGATTTCACGCCACATGCAATAGCAACTTCCCTAGTCAACTCGATGCCCGGTCACGGGCAAGCTTGGCTTTCGTTTCGTCCGTTGAGACGTGTCAATCACCGAAATTAGTGAACTTCACTAGTTAAGTCAAAAAACCGTACACAGTCAAATTTATGGCGTACATATTTTGGCTATGGACCAAGTGTCAACCGAACAGATGGTAAACCTTTGCCGCGCTTTTCGCTCGCTGGATCTGAGACATTTCGTCGACGATCGCTTGACGTTCGCCCACAGCGACGTCAATAAGCTTGCGGTAGACGCCTAGCAGCTCTTCCAGATTTGTTCGCAACTCAGGCTCATCGTTGCTCGCCTGGCTGATGACTTCATCGACGCAGGCCCGGCAGGCCATATCGAGCTGGCCGATTGCCTCCCAGTCTCGCTGCTCGAGGGCATCGACCAAGGCTTCACGGGTTTCTTCGATTCGCTTGAGTGCAACGCTCATGGGTTTCTCCTTCAGAGCACGGGTTGCTGGTCGCCGATCCCGTCCCAGCCTTCCTTGACCGTGGTCAGCAGGCCGCTGACTTCATCAAGGATCTTTGGATCGGATTTGATGTTCGCTTCCGCCAGACGCTTCATCAGGTAGACGTACAGGTTGTCGACGTGGGCCAGGGCTGCAGCCTGTTTTTCCATGTCCAGACCTTCACGCAGGCCGCCGATGATTTCAATCGCCTTGCCGATCAACAGCCCTTTGGCGGGGATGTCCTTACGCTCGATGGCGCCCTTGGCCTGGGCAATACGGTCCAGGCCTGCTTCCATCAGCATCTGCACCAGACGGTGTGGCGTGGCCACGGCGGTCTGGGCTTGTGAGTTGACCTTCTGATACTGCCGAAGGGCTGCCATACGGTTCATTGTCTTACCTCGCGCAACGAAGTTTCTATAGTGAGGGTATCGACACGGCCTGAGAAAACTTTAAGGCCAGATGCCAAAAACCCGGCACTGGGGGCCGGGTCATTTTCAGCGCGCCAACGTTTACGCGTTTTTCTGCGCGTTGAGCGAGTCGAAGAACGAGGTAATGCTCGTTGACGAGGCTTTCAACTGCCCCACCAACAAGTCCATCGCGTTGTATTTGGCAGTCAGGGTGGCAGTCAGGGTCGTCACACGCAGGTCAAGCGCCGTCTGCTGGTTCTGCAGATCAGTCTGCTGCTTGTTAAGGCTGCTGGTGCGCGTGGACAAGATGCCGCCGGTCTGGGTGTACGGCGTGATGGCAGCCTTCATCCGTGACAGCAAGCCGTTGGTGCTGTCAGTGCCGCTGAAGAGTTGCTGCACGTCGCCCGCAAGACCCTGATCCATCGCGGCGGTGAATTTCTTGGCATCGAGGCTGAGCGTACCGTCGGACTGACCGGTGGTGATCCCCAACTGGGAGAGCACGGAAATGCCGCCGGGCGCTCCTGAAGTTACCAATTGATCGCGAATCGCTGAAAGGATCGAGCGCGGCAATGCATCGCCGGTCAATGCCGCCGGGGTGACCGTGGCACCGGTGGTTTTATCCGGGGTGTCGCTGACCGTGGCCTTGGTAACACTCGCGACTGCTTTAACGACCGTGTTGTAGGCGTCGATGAAGGTTTGCAGCGAGGCTTTGAGGCCATCGTTATTACCGGTCACTGCAACAGTCGATTTACCCTCTGCCAGCAGCGTCATGGACAGCCCACCGAGGCTCTTGTCCACGGTATTGCTGGCGCTGGTGATGGTCAGGCCGTTTACGGTCAAAATGGCGTCGACAGCTTGATTATCGATGTAGCCGGCACTGCCAGTCTTGGTCGGATCAAGTTTGGCGCCGGCAGCAATGTTGAATTCGCTGGACGTCGTGCTGGACGCCGTGATATCCGTGCCCTTACCCGTGACCGTAGAGCTGAACACCAGGCGTGAGCCATTGTCATCGGTGATGATGTTGGCGCTGATGTTCGACGTCGAGCTTTGGGCGTTGATTTGTTTGGCAACCGACGCCAGGGTAGCGCCGGAGGGGATGGTGATCTTGGTGTCAATGCCATTTTGAGTGAGGGTCAAGTCGCCACTCGGAATAGCACTGGTTGACCCGCCTGAGAACGAAGCGCTCGCGACACTGGAGCTGGTGGCAAGTTTCGTAACGTTGATGCTGTACGTACCGGGCACAGCCGAGTTGTCGGACGTAACGGTCAACTTGGTCGCATCGGAAGCTTTTGCCGCATAACCGGCGAACGCAGGGGTGTCGGTCTTGCCGAGGTTGGTCAGCGCGGTCTGAAATGCGGTCATCGCACTCGTCAGCGTGCCAATGCCGGAGATTTTGGTGGTGACCAGCTTGGTCTGGGTGGTGATCTGGGTTTGCTTGGCCAGCTTGTCGGAGTTGACCAGCGCGGTGACGATCTCACCGATTGCCAGGCCAGAGCCGAGGCCGGTTGCGGGAGTAATAGGACTAGCCATGTGAGTCTCCTTTCAGTTGTAGTCGGCAATTTGACGAGCCCGCAATGCCACAGGCACAGCGTTCACATTTCATGCCATTTAAACCTTCACGTCGAACAACAGGCTGTTGGCGTTCTTCAGACTGTCGGCGAGCTTCAGCGCTTCGGCAGACGGCAATTGCCGCACCACTTCACCTGTTTCCGTGGCGATCACTTTCACCACCACTTTCCCCGACTTGTCGTCGATGGAGAACTCCAGGTTGCGATGAACCGACTGGAAGAACTTTTCCATTTGCTTGACGGCCGCTTGCAGCTCTTCGGCTTTCTTTTCGGGATCTGAGTCTTTACTTGTCGATGTGCCTGACGACGATGAAGCAGCCGGAGCAGAAACGACTTGAGGCGCCACGGCCGGCTTGTCAGCAACCACAGGCACCGCGGGCATCGACTGGACCATTGAATAAGACAAATTCAGCCTGCTACTTATTTCCATGTCCACTCACCTCGTTGAAAGTAAAAAGCGGGAGAGCACGCAAGCATACTCCCCCGCCAAAACTCTAGCCGTTATTACTGAAGCAGTTTCAGAACAGCGGATGGCAGCTGGTTAGCCTGGGCCAGAACAGAGGTGGAAGCTTGTTGCAGAGTCTGTTGTTTGGTCAGGTTAGCGGTTTCAGCGGCGAAGTCGGTGTCTTGAACGCGGCCCAGTGCAGCAGTGGCGTTTTCGTTAACGTTTTGCAGGTTGGAGATGGTGCTGGTCAGACGGTTTTGCGCGGCACCGAGGCTCGAACGGGTGCTGTTGATCTGTGCCAGTGCAGCGTCGATTGCCGAGATGGCGTTGTCGACGTTGGTGTGGGCAGTGGCGTTGTCGCCGCCGCTGATCGAACTTGTACCGCTCGATACGCCCAGAGCCGAAGCAGTGAAGCTGCCGGTCAGGACCAGGTCGATGTGGTTCGAAGTACCGGTGTTGGAACCGACTTGCAGAGTTACGGTGCTAGCCGAACCATCCAGCAGGTTCTTGCCGTTCAGGTTGGTCGAACCGGCGATACGGGTCAGTTCGTCCGACATTTGGGCGTATTCGGAGTTCAGAGCGCCACGGTCAGCAGTACCGTTCGTGTCGTTTCGGGACTGAACAGCCAGTTCACGCATACGCTGCAGAATGTTGGTCGATTCTTGCAGAGCGCCTTCAGCGGTCTGAGCGATCGAGATACCGTCGTTGGCGTTCTTGATTGCAACAGTCTGGCCGCGGATTTGCGAAGTTTCGCGAGTTGCGATCTGCAGGCCGGCTGCGTCGTCTTTGGCGCTGTTGATTTTCAGACCGGAAGACAAACGAGTCATCGAAGTCGACAGTGCATCGGAAGCTTTGGCCAGGTTCTTTTGAACTGCCAGGGAAGCTACGTTGGTGTTTACGCCTAAAGCCATGATGAATTCCTCGTTAGTTGTGTGCTGCGGCTGTCCGGCCCTGGCAAGCGCCGGGTGTGGCCTAGAGAACCTACGTAATGTTTATCGTCGCGGTTGCCAGGAGCTTGAGGGCTTTTTCAAATTTATTTGCCACCAGAGCGCCACCCCCGCAGTTTGTTGTCCGGGGATACACAGCGTTTCGGCGCACACCCCATAAGCTTTAACCTGACCCGGCGATTTGTTAACCAGTTCTCAAAAGAAGGGCGCGCCCTGCGGCGCGCCCCGGTCGCGGTTGCCCCTATCTATAGGGGCGTGTGGGTTATTGCAGCAGTTTGAGAACGGCTGCCGGTAGTTGGTTGGCTTGGGCCAGGACGGCGGTGGAGGCTTGCTGGAGGGTTTGTTGCTTCGTCATCTCTGCGGTTTCCGCAGCGAAATCCACATCTTCGATCTGGCCTCGGGACGCAGTGGCGTTCTTCGTCATGTTCTGGAGGTTTTCGATCGCGCTCATCATGCGGTTCTGATTCGCACCTAGATCCGCACGTGCGGAGTTGATCTTGCCGATCGCTGCGTCAATGGCCTTGATGGTGTATTCAATGTTCTCGGTACGAGCGGGTTTGTTGAGAGCCTCATCTGCCGACTTCGCATCGCCGAGGATTTTCTCAGCGTCAGTCACCGCCTTTTTAGCGGCATTAAGGGTGTCGACATCGGCTTGCGTAGGCGTCTGGATCCCTGCAAACGTTGCCTCGGCTGCAAGGAGTCCGGTCTTCGCCGTCTCAATATCGGCCGCCATCTGGGGCGTAACGGTATTGACTATGTTTCTCGACCCGCTGCCGTCAATCGAGAGCGGTGTGTAATCACCTTTGACGATAGCCGCCGCGCCCGAATGTGTGGCAGTTGCCGCAACAGCCGCCCGATCCTCAGTCGCAACAAAGATTGATTCGGATGAAAAATCATCACTGAGAGTAAGGCTGATCTTCTCAGTAGCGCCCACATTCGCACCAATCTGGAAACTCAGTTCCCCCGCACTTCCATCCAGCAAATTCAACTCAGCGCCGAACGTTGTACCTTTGGCGGTCCTGGACACTTCGGCCGTCAGTTTCAGGAACTCGGCATTTAAAGCATCTCTTTCTTTCGGCCCTTTATCACCGTTGGCAGCTTGCACCGCGAGGTCTCGCATCCGCTGCAAGTTGTTCAAAGACTGATCCAATGCTCCTTCAGCCGTTTGGATAATGGATATAGCCGCCCCCGCATTGCGTGTCGCAACAGTCATGCCGCGTATTTGAGTGGTCAGCCGAGTCGCAAGCTGCAATCCAGCAGCATCGTCCTTGGCAGTATTGATCCGCAATCCTGAAGACAGGCGGGTCATTGCAGTGCTCAGAGAATCGGAAGACCTGTTCAAATTCCGCTGAACAGACAGCGAAGCAATATTAGTGTTTACAGTTAAAGCCATTTTTAATTCCCTCGTTGATAGAAACGGAGAGCTCTCTGGTATCGGGGAAGTCCATTTCTCCCGGAGAACTTACAGCCCAGCTATCGACGAACTGCAGAGTGGCTTTAACAACAAACACGTCGCGCAGGCTGCGCCATCACGACAATTGCAGGGTAATAAAACAGCTAAGTTATTAAATGGACTGGAGATTAAAAAAACATAAAAAAACGGCCCCTGCGGGCCGCTTAATTCAGATCAAACTGAAACTAATGTAGGAGTTTTCTCTAACTTCCCGACAATGGGAAAGTGTCAGACCTCAAGAAACTCGACTTCAAGCCAATCCGCCAACCCCACCCAGTCCTGCCGCTCCTGACACGCCAGAATCGCACTCAACACCCTCCCCCATTCAGCCTGTCTCTCGGGAGAAACCCCGTCCATCAAAGGCAGCGACCGATCAATCAGCTCGACCATTTTCAACGCCCCTTCGATATCCCGGCCCAGGCGAAACAGCTTGGCGCATTCGCGGGCTTCTTCTATGACGTGTTGAGGCAGGGTCATGGCAAGGTCCAGTCAGGGTCGAAGTCGGCGCCGGCGATCAGCGCACCGTCGCGGCTGGTGTTGAAGAAGGTGACCTGCGGGTGGCGGGCGATGAAGCGTTCGAGTTCGATGAGGTAGCTGCGGAAATTCAGCTGGGTCTTGACCTTGTTGCCCCGACCGTCGCGCACCCAGTGTTTGGCGATGCTCAGGGCTGGCCCCAGATCGCCGTCCTGCCAGCCGGTGTGGGTCTTGCCTCCGGGGAAGGCGAAGTCGGCGCCGAACAGGGTGATTCGCGCGGCACCCATTTTCACCGCGAGATCGACGGCCGGATGGATGACACTCCCGCCCACGTGCAACGTGGCTTTGGGGATTTCCTCGCGCAGCCGGGCATACAGCGGGCTGGTGGAATAGCCGACGTAGCGCGGGCCTTGCCAGGCGTCCAGCATTGCGGCGTCCTGGCCCGGCACATAGACCAGCGCGATGTGTGCGGAACCTTCGGTGGGCAGATGCCGCGGGGTGATGCGGTGGTCGATGCTCACCACCACGTCCGGCCTGATGCCCTGGTTGCGCAGCGGCACGTAAGCGGTGTCAACGCAGATGATCAGCGGCCGGTTGGCGCTGTTTGATGTGCTCAACAGGCGCGGCAAATGCTGTTGCAGACTCGGCCCCGTGGCGATGACGAACACGTCGCACCCCTGCTGAGTGCCGAACAGCGACGCGACGTCGGTGTCCCGTTGCAGCAGCGCCCTGCCCTGTTCCAGCAGGCGCGCGTTGTCGGGGGTGTCGGCGGCGAACGCCTGGTTGTTGAAGCCGACGTGCACCTCGCTGACCAGCCGGTCGCGGATCCGTGCGCTGCCGTCGTCGGCCAGCACCAGTTCGGCCGGCAACGCAAAGAAGGGCAGTTGAATCTCGCTGCGGGCGTCGGCGTACGCGAGGTTCACGCGGGGGTCGGACAGCCAGTCATCCTGTTCCAGCAGTTGCAGCACCAATGTGAACAGCGCGCCATTAAGGATATGGACGTGCAGCGTTTGCAGAGAATGTTCGCCCAGTAAAACCCGCTGCAGATCGCCGAGGGCGGTGCCATAGAGATGCACGACGGGGCTATCGTTCGGGAGGCTTTGTGCCTGGGTTTGTGCTTCGGCGAGGCGATCATGGCGGCTGGTGAGCTGAATGCCGCCAATGCTGAGGGTCGATTGGCGGCCTTCGATCAGCTGCGCGGGAATGGATTCGACGTTTTCGGCGCGCAACCGCCGGGCCACGTCGGGCCAGCGCTGTTCGATCACGGCGAGGTTGCGCTGGAAATACTCGCTCATGACGGCAGTCCTGTCGGTTTGGCACGGCGGTCCCGTGAGAGGTGCAGAAAGCAAAACGGCGACCTGAGTCATCAGCGTCGCCGTTGTGCAGGCTGGGGGCAGCCCGGTGGTGCGATTTCAGGGACGATAAAGGATCGCCGAGCCCCACGACAAGCCCACGCCGAAACCACTGACCGCGATGCGTTTCCACGTGGCGTTCATGACGTGTTTTTCCAGCAGCAGCGGAATGCTGGACGACACCGTGTTGCCGGTCTCGAGCATGTCCTTGACGAATTTCTCCGGCGACTTGCCGTCCTCGAACCGTCGGGCGACCGCATCGACGATGGCCGCGCTGCCCTGGTGGATGCAGAACGCATCGACGTCGGAGGATTGCAAGCCGGAGTCTTCGAGCAATTCGTTGAGGTGCGCAGGCACTTTGACCAGCGCGAAGTTGAACACTTGACGCCCGTTCATGTAGAACGCGCCATCAGTGGTCTTGAGGAACTCTGCACCCGAGCCGTCGGTGCCGAACTTGGATTTGCCCAGCTGCCATGGGGCGTCGTCGCTCATCCAGGTCGCCGTGGCGGCGTCGCCGAAGAGCATGGTGGTGTTGCGGTCTTCCGGGTCGACGATCTTCGAATACGGGTCGGCAGTGACCAGCAAACCATTCTTCAACCCGGTCGCTTCCATGAAGCCTTTCAGCGCATAGATGCCGTAGACATAGCCCGAGCAGCCGAGGGAAATGTCGAACGCAGCGATGTGGGTCGGCAGGCCGAGTTTGTGCTGAACGATGGCCGCCGTGTGCGGCAGGCCTTCTTCGTCGCCGTTCTGGGTGACGACGATCAGGGCGTCAATGGCGTCCCGTGACAGCCCGGGGTTGTTGGCGAACAACTGGTTGACCGCTTCGACACACAGGTCCGAGGTTTCCTGGCTGTCGTCTTTACGCGGCAGAAAAGCAGAACCGATCTTGCCAAGGATGAAGTCTTCATCCTTTCCGAATTTGGCACCCTGGGCGTAATTGTCGACGCCGGCTGTGGGCACATAACTCGCTATGCTCTTGATGCCAATCATCATGGCTTCCCAATAAAAAACTGCTGAACATCACCCGGCGCGGTTAGGCGGGGCGTTGAAAATCCGGGGCTTGCGGCCTGAAAAAAAGGCGACGTACACGGCGAAGCGACACCAGAATCGCTCTGGAATCAGCCCGACGACGTCACGGCCCGCCAACACGATACAGTGAAGATGCCCGTTATGACCCACAGGTCACCAAAAGTTTTACAAGCTTTTAGCTGACCGACAGGTGCTGCGCAACCTGAGAACGCCGCTCAGACAGGCAATTGACATGAAGATGTCACGGGATTGTGGCGGGTGGTTGAACATCTGCGAGGCTTCAGTGGGACCGGCTTCAGCCGGGAAGAGGCCTTGGTGCGCGACGACAATTTTGCGGTGTAGCGTATGCCGTCTTCCCGGCTAAAGCCGGTCCCACATTTGCGTTCACATCCAATATCACTGACTGCA
>NZ_FOHW01000003.1:0-129122 GCF_900111735.1 Pseudomonas graminis
GGGACCGGCTTTAGCCGGGAAGGCGTCGGCAGTCACACTGCAGAGTTTATGGTGTTCACACTGGCCTCTTCCCGGCTGAAGCCGGTCCCACTGAAAACCAATCAGTCTCTGGGCATGAGTGCTGCCACCGCTTCGATCTCGATCAGCATCCCGTCCAGCGCCAGGCGTGGGACGGGGATGAGTGTGCATACCGGCTTCATAGTGCATCCCCATGCGAGATCCGCCTGCTCGACCCATAGACGCAACCGTTCTTCCGAGTGATCAACCATCAGCAGCGTCAGTTTGAAGATATGGTGAAGGTCGGCCCCGCGGGATTGCAGCGCGGTGCGCAGGTTGGCGATCGCCTGGGATGCCTGGTCGGCAAAGACCGGGGAAAGCTGGCCTTGGGCATCCTCCCCGCCCTGCCCGGCGACAAACAGCCACTCGGCGCCCGGGGCAACGGCGGCGAGGTGGGAATAGGCGTTGGTGGCGGGATCGTACAAGCCCTCGGGGTTGTACAAGGTGAACGGAGCAGCAGCGGGGGTTTGCGTCATGACGGCGATCCTGAACGTGAGAGCGCCCAGCCTCGAACCTCCACCTAAGTAGAGGTCAAGCAGGCGCCGACGTTTGAATCAATTCTGGAGCGCGTATCAATTCTCCAGCGCATACCGGCGGCAATGCTCCAGATAGCCCTGCTCGTGGCTGCCGACCAAATGCACGACGTTGCTCCACAGCCACGACGGCGCATCCAGGGTCTGCGAGCGGTTGAGTTGCAGTTCGCGCATCCACGACGAGCGCGTGGCCAGGTCCATCTGCCGGGCGTGGGCCAGGCCGACGACGCGAGCCAGGTAGCCGGCGGCTTTCATGGCTTCGCGCTCGCTCAACTGATCGAGCTCAAGCTTCATGTCCTGGGGCAGCAGCTCGCGGACGAAGAAGCCGTGATCCAGCATCCGCGTCGCGATCATCCGGTTGCCCAGGCCTGGCGACAGATGCCGGGCCCCTTCCACCACGCGCTTGCCGTTGTCCCGGGGCATGCCCGCCCGCGGGGTGCGCGGCGCGGCGGCAGCGACGGCTTCCTTGATGTCGAGCAGGCAATATTCCTGATCTTCATCGTCGCCCACGCTTAACAGAACCGCATAGCGCAGCAGGCCCAGGGAACTGCACCCTTTCACCCAGTAGGCGCAATCGAGCATCTCGACGCGGTCATCCCTGGATCGGCCTTTCAGCGACGTCACCAGCGCATGAATCTCTGGCGTCGAGCACAGCTCTTTCAGGCCGTGACGCTCATCGCGGGACAACGACCAGAAATGCTTGCCCAGCGGAATGGTCGGCCGCGTGTCCTCGATACGCTCATGGGCCAGGTGCTTCCAGGTCCTTTGAACGGCACTGCGCATCCCCGCTTTCACCTGCGCCGGGCGCGCAGGCTCTTGATCGTCGCCGTCTTCGAACGCCAGCTCGTAGCCCTGCATCATCTCTTCGAGCATTCTCGCGGTGGCGACGCCGGGCAGATCAGAGCCCCGGGCAGCGGTGGCCAGGGACAGCGCCAGACGCACCAGGTCGTGGGCCGGGTTACCGATCACGGTCTGATCCAGATCGCGGATGTGAATGTCGATGCGCCCTTTCGAATCGCCGGTGGGACCGAGATTACCGGCGTGACAGTCGCCACAGATCCATACCGGCGGACCGCTGGGCAGACGCCGGCCCGATTGACTGTGCAGCCATTCGTAAAACTGCACCGTGCTGCCGCGCACATAGGCGTGGGCAGAACGGGCCATTTTCAGGTTGCGTAATTCATTGAGCGGCTTGAGGCGTGCGGAGGGTCGAGGCGTCTTCATGAACAATTCTTTGCAGGGAGATGTAGCGTTGACTCGCCCCGAAGAGAAATGTTGCGGAATGTTTCACGATTTGGGATGACGAGTTGTGATGTCAGAAATGATCCACCTCCGCCGACTTCCCCTTAGAACACAAACCCATGCCCCAACTCGCCCTCCATCCATTCGAGAAAGCGCCGCACCCGGGGAAATCCGGAGTGCGCTTTCGGGAATACCAGATGATGAGCCGCGACCGGGGCTGACAGCGCTTCGGGCGCGACCTCGACCAGCGCTCCGCTTGCCAGGTATTTCTGCGCCAGCAACGTGCTTTCGAGTGCAAAACCCAGGCCGTGGCTGGCGGCCTCGAGCGTCATGTACGAGCGGTCAAAACTCAACGCGTAAGGCTTTTCCGGGCGCGCCAGACCATGCTGGGCAAACCAGGCAGGCCAGCGCAGCAGCGTGGCTTCCGAGAGAATCAAATCCCGGTCCAGCAAGTCGGAGGCCTGAGCGACCGCACGCTGGGCGACGAGCTTGGGTGAAGCCAGTACGGCGAAGGTTTCGTTGCGCACCGTCCGCACTTCGAAGCTCGGCCAGTTGGGCTCGCCGTGGCGAATGTCGACGTCGATTTTGTCGCGACTGAAATGCAGCGACTCATAGGAACACGAAAGATTGATCTGAATGTCGGGGTGGCTCAGGCGGAAGGCCTCCAGTCGCGGCATCAACCAGAGCAGCCCGAAGCTGGGCGAGGAATGCAGCCGCAGGCAGTCGAGGCTGACGTCGCTGCCCGCCCGCTCCGTGGCGATGGCCAGGCTGTGCAGCAACCCGGAAATATCCTTCAGGTACTGCTCGCCCACCGGCGTCAGCGTGACCCCGCGCGCCGCACGCACAAACAGCTGGCGGCCAATCATCGCTTCCAGCCTGGCGAGTTGATGGCTGACTGCCGAGGGCGTCAGGTCCAGCACTTCCGCCGCCCGGGCGACGTTGCCAAAGCGCGCGGTCTGCTCGAAGGCCTGAATGGCTTTCAGCGGTGGCACGCTGGCAGGTGCTTCGTCGATACGCCTCATGGGCCGGCTCCGGGTGAGTTCTTGTTATGTCGGTAACCGCCATTCAATCACCCCGAACGAGGCGTGACGAGTGCTGAATTTTTTTCAGCATCCAATGACTTTTGCGTCATTGCTCGACCCTTGCACGGAGCACAAGCTGATCCGGCCAGAGACTTCGGACAGCGAAAAGGTTCGCTTCCCGCTGATCCAGCCCATAACAATAATCACACGAGATCACGCCCATGCTCCTTCAAGGCAAAATCGCAATCATCACCGGCGCCGCCTCCGCTCGCGGTATCGGTCGCGCCACCGCTGCCACCTTCGCTCAACAGGGCGCCCGCGTGGTCATCTTCGACCTCGACGAATCCGCCGCCCGCGACGCCGCCGCTTCCCTGGGCGAAGGTCACCTGGGCCTCGCCGCCAACGTCGCCGACGAAGCGCAGGTCAAACAAGCCGTCGCGCGGGTCATCGAACACTTCGGCCGCATCGACGTGTTGATCAACAACGCCGGCATCACCCAGCCCCTCAAGACCCTCGACATTCGCCCCGGCGACTACGACAAAGTGCTCGACGTCAGCCTGCGCGGCACCTTGCAGATGTCCCAGGCGGTGATTCCGCTGATGCGCGAGCAAAAGGCCGGGAGCATCGTCTGCATGTCGTCAGTGTCGGCGCAACGTGGCGGCGGCATTTTCGGCGGGCCACACTACAGCGCAGCAAAAGCCGGCGTACTGGGCCTGGCCAAAGCGATGGCGCGGGAGCTGGGGCCGGACAACGTGCGCGTGAACTCCATCGCGCCGGGCCTGATTCACACCGACATCACCGGCGGCCTGATGCAGGACGAGCGCCGCCACGCGATCATCGACGGCATTCCTCTGGGTCGCCTGGGCGCGGCACAGGATGTCGCCAACGCCGCGTTGTTTCTGGCCAGCGACCTGTCGTCCTACCTGACCGGCATCACCCTGGACGTGAACGGCGGCATGCTCATTCATTGATGCCTTCTGCGCCGGCCGAGGCCGCCGGCGCTGTTCTGAATCGACGTTTCAGCCGCAGCTGACCATAAAAACAAGAGATCAGACCATCATGACTACCCTCTCTATGGATGCGGTCGTTTCCGTCCGCACCAATGCCTACCGCAAAACCGCGTGGCGGCTGATGCCGTTTCTGATGCTGTGCTACCTGTGCGCCTACCTGGACCGGGTGAATGTCGGCTTCGCCAAGCTGCAGATGATGAACGACCTGGCCCTGAGCGAAGCGGTGTACGGGCTCGGCGCCGGCATGTTCTTCCTCGGCTATTTCCTCTGCGAAGTGCCGAGCAACCTGATCCTGCACCGGGTCGGCGCTCGCCGCTGGATCGCCCGCATCATGATTTCCTGGGGCATCATCTCCGCCCTCTTCGCTTTCGTTGAAACCGCCTGGCAGTTCTATGGCCTGCGCTTTCTGCTGGGCATCGCCGAAGCCGGTCTCGCACCGGGCCTGCTGCTCTATCTGACCTACTGGTTTCCGTCTTACCGCCGGGCGCGAATGACTGTGCTGTGGTTCATCGCCATTCCGCTGTCGGGAATGATCGGCGGGCCGCTGTCCGGGCTGATCATGACCCAGTTCGCCGGCGTGCACGGCTGGGCCGGCTGGCAGTGGATGTTTGTCATCGAAGCCATTCCCACCCTGATCGTCGGGCTGCTGGTGCTGAGTTACCTCAAGGACGGCGTGCACCAGGCCACCTGGCTCAACGACGAGGAAAAGGATCTGGTCAACAAGGAGCTTGCCGAGGACAACAGCCAGAAAGTCACCCACGCGTCAGTCGGGGAGTTCATTCGTGATCGGCGCCTGTGGCTGCTGGCGTGCATCTATTTCTGCGTGGTCATGGGTCAGTACGCAATCACCTTCTGGCTGCCGACGCTGATCCGCAACGCCGGCGTCGCCGACCCACTGCACATCGGCCTGTTGACCAGCCTGCCGTACATGTGCGCCATCGCGGCCATGCTGTTGATGGGCCGCAGTGGCGACAAGCACCGCGAGCGGCGCTGGCACCTGGTGGCCCCGATGATCGCCGGCGCCATTGGCCTTTCGCTGGCGGCGTTGCTGGGGGGCAATCTGCTGCTGTCGGTGCTCAGCCTGTGCCTCGCCGCCTCCGGTGTGCTCTCGGCATCGTCACTGTTCTGGATGCTCCCGACCACGCTGCTGGGCGGGGTTTCCGCCGCCGCAGGGATCGCCGGCATCAACAGCTTCGCCAACCTCGCCGGCTTCTGCTCGCCGTACCTGATCGGCTGGATCACCACCGCAACTGGCTCAAGCGCCATCGGCATGTACCTGATCACCGGCGTGTTGTGCATCGGCGCCCTGCTGGTGCTGCGCATCCCCGCCGCGTCCGTCAATCGCTAATAAAAGGAGCCACTCACATGAACATCAGTCCATCGGGTCACGCCGCTTTGTCGCTGGCCCAGCGCGCCTTCAATATTCGTCGCCACGCCCTGCGCATGGGGCAGGTTCAGGGCCAGGGGTATGTCGGTCAGGCGCTGGGCGCGGCCGATCTGCTCGCGGTGTCCTATTTCCATGCCTTGCGCTATCAGCCGCAAGACCCCGAATGGGAAGATCGCGACCGTTTTTACCTGTCCATCGGTCACTACGCCATCGCGCTTTACGCTGCGTTGATCGAAGCCGAGGTCATTCCGCTCGATGAGCTGGAAACCTACGGCTCCGATGACAGCCGCCTGCCCATGTCGGGTATGGCCGCTTACACACCGGGCATGGAAATCACCGGCGGCTCGCTGGGACACGGACTGGGCATTGCCGTCGGCGCGTGCCTGGGCCTCAAGCGCAAGCACTCCGCCTCGTTCGTTTACAACCTGCTCTCGGACGGCGAGTTGAACGAAGGCTCGACCTGGGAAGCGGCGATGTCGGCCTCCCACTGGAAGCTGGACAACCTCATCGCGATCATCGACGTGAACAACCAGCAGGCCGACGGCCATTCCAGCGAAGTGCTGGCGTTCGAACCCATCGTTGACCGCTGGCAGGCTTTCGGCTGGTTCACCCAGCGTGTCGACGGCAATGACATCGACGCGCTGGTCAGCGCCTTTGACGCCGCGCGCAACCACACCGGGGCGCAACCTAGGGTGATCATCTGCGACACCAAAATGGGTAAAGGCGTGGACTTTCTGGAGACCCGCGAGAAAACCCACTTCATTCGCGTCGATGAGAACGAGTGGGATCTGGCACTGGAAAATTTGCAAATCGGGAGAACGGCATGAGCGCACTGACCCACAACGAGCCCGGCAAGAAACGTCTAACGACGTCGGCGATGATTGCTTCGATTGCGTCCGAAGGCCAGGCCACACGCCCGGCGCCATTCGGCCACGCGCTGGCGGCCCTCGCCGAGCAACGCGCGGACATCGTCGGGCTCTCCGCCGACCTGTCGAAATACACCGATCTGCACATTTTCGCCAAGGCCCACCCGGAGCGCTTCTACCAGATGGGCATGGCCGAGCAGTTGCTGATGAGCGCAGCGGCCGGCATGGCCCGAGAAGGCTTCGTCCCCTTCGCCACCACCTACGCGGTGTTCGCGTCCCGTCGGGCCTATGACTTTATCTGCATGGCCATCGCCGAAGAAAACCTCAACGTCAAGATCGTCTGCGGATTGCCCGGCCTGACCACTGGATATGGCCCGAGCCATCAGGCGACCGACGATCTGGCGATCTTCCGCGCCATGCCCAACCTGATGATCGTCGACCCTTGCGACGCGCTGGAAATCGAACAGGCAGTGCCAGCCATCGCCGCCCATCAAGGTCCGGTGTACATGCGCCTGTTGCGCGGTAATGTCCCGCTGGTGCTCGACGAATACGGCTACACCTTCGAGATCGGCAAGGCCAAGACCCTGCGCACCGGCAACGATGTGCTGATCATCTCCACGGGGCTGATGACCATGCGCGCGCTGGAAGCGGCGAAGGCACTGCAAGCCGACGGCGTCGATGTGGCAGTGCTGCACGTGCCGACCATCAAGCCGCTGGACGAGCAGACCCTTCTCGCCGAAGCGCGCAAACCCGGACGGTTGGTGGTGACGGCGGAAAACCATTCCATCATCGGCGGGCTGGGTGAAGCGGTGGCGACGGTGCTCTTGCGCAACGGCGTGACGCCGACGTTCCGGCAGATCGCCCTGCCCGACGCCTTCCTCGACGCCGGCGCCCTGCCGACACTGCATGATCGCTACGGGATTTCCACCCCGGCGGTGTGCGCGCGTATCAAGGCGTGGTTGTAAGCGCAGAACATCGGGGGGCTCTTCGAGTCCCCCCTCTTCGCCCAGGAGATTATTCGTGGACCCCGACCAACTGCTGGATCCCGAGTACCCCTTCTTTCGCGACGAAGTGTCCAGCGAATGGACGCTGAGCCATCTCGCCGACATTCGCACACGTATCCACGCCACCTTCAAACCCGCCGGACTTGCGCGCGGTGAACAGCACTGGGTCAGTCAGCCCGCAGCCGCCCACACACTACGGCTGTGCCTCTACCGACCTGGGAAAAGCGCTGATGCCCACGACCTCCCCGCGATTCTCTACGTGCATGGCGGCGGGTACGTGCTGGGTTGCCCGGAAATGGCCGACGACTACCTGGCGGATCTGGCGATTGAGTTGGGCGCCGTGATCGTCGCCGTCGATTATCGGCTCGCGCCGGAGCATCCGTTTCCCGCGCCGCTGGAGGACTGCTATCGCGGACTTGAATGGCTTCACCGAGAGCATGCTGCGCTGAGCGTCGATCCTGGCCGCATCGCAATCATGGGGCACAGCGCGGGCGGCGGACTTGCTGCGGCGTTGACACTGCTTGCCCCGGACCGTGGCGAGATTTCCGTCGCCGGCTCGGTGCTCATTTATCCCATGCTCGACCCTCGCACCGGCACCGCCGATGCACCCGTGCAAAACCCCGGCACCGGTACGTTCAGCTGGTCACGGGAGGCCAACCAATTCTGCTGGCAGTGCTACCGCGGCGAGTACCTCTGCAACGATGAGCAGGCGGCGCTGTTTTCTCCCGCGCTGGCCACTGACCTCAGCCACCTGCCGCCGAGCTTCATCGCTGTCGGTGCGTTGGATCTGTTCGTGGATGAAGACATGGCCTACGCGGGCCATCTCTCTCGCAGCGGCGTGCCCGTCGAGCTGCACGTTTATCCCGGCGTGCCGCACATGTTCGATCTGCACCCGGGCGGCGTGACAGAGCAGTGCAAGACGGATGTCGTCCGCGCGCTGAGGAAAATGCTGGGGCTATGATCCGTCCTGCGGGGCAGCTTTCTAAAGCAACGCGCTCAAATCCAGCCTGTCCTGGGGCACCGGCATCGAGAAGTAATAACCCTGGGCCTGACCCGCGCCCATTTCCCGCAGCAGATCCAGGGTCGCGGCGTCTTCAACGCCCTCCGCCACCACCGTCAGCCCCAGGGATTCGGCCATGCGCACAATGGCGCGAACGATGGCCCGGCTGCGGGTGCTGGTGGTCAGTTCCAGGGTGAACGACTTGTCGATTTTCAAGCCGCTGAAGTGGTACTGATGCACGTAACTGAGGGACGAGAACCCGGCACCGAAATCATCGAGGACCACCGACACGCCGTTGTCCGCCAGATGCTTCATGGCCTGACGCGCCAGCTCCGGCTCGGCCACCAGCGCGCCTTCGGTGAGTTCCAGACAGATACGAGACGGCGCCACGCCATGCTGACTGAGCAAACCGAGGACTTCGCTGGAAAACTCCGGGCGGGTGATGCTGTAGCTGGAGCAGTTGACGTGCACCGTCGGCCAGTGCGCGTGATCGGGATGGGCGAGGATCACCACCACCTGCTGAAGCATGTAGAGGTCCAGCCGGCCGATCAGGCGCAAGCCCTCCAGCGCCGGCAGAAACTGCCCCGGCGCGATGATCCGGCCATCGGCCTGACGCCAGCGAATCAGGGCTTCGAGGGCCAGAATCCGGCCGCTGGCGACATCGATGATCGGCTGAAAATACGGCACCAGTTCGTCGGTGCACTTGAGGGCATTGCGCAGCGCGGTCTCCTGCTCCATCTGGTCGGACACCTCGCGGCGCACCTCCTGGTTGAACACCGCGTAGCTGTCGCGCCCGGCGTTCTTGACCCGGTACATGGCCGTGTCGGCGTCGCGGAGCAAATCCGCCGGCTCGCTGTGAAACTGCAGATCGGCACCGACCACGCCGATGCTGCACGACGAAAACACTGCGTGGCCGTCGATGTAGAACGGCACGTCGAAGGCCAGCAGAATGCGCTCGGCGATCGCCACGGTGACGTCCGGCGGCGCGGCATAGGCCAGCACGGCGAATTCATCGCCGCCCAATCGCGCCAGCAAGTCGCCGTCGCGCATGCAGTGGCGCAGCCGATCGGCCGCCTGGATCAGCAACAGATCACCCGAATGATGGCCGAGGCTGTCGTTGACCATTTTGAAGCGGTCGAGGTCGATGAACATCACCGCCAGCTCCTCGCCCTTCTCGCAGAATTTCTCCCACGCGTTTCTCAGGCGCTGCTGCAACTGGCTGCGGTTAGGCAGGCCGGTCAGCGCGTCGTGGGCGTTTTCGTGTTGCAGCTTGGCATTGGCATAGTCCAGCTCCCGGGTGCGGTCCTGAACCCGGGCTTCCAGACGCAGATTGGCGGTATGGATGGCCTCGGCGGCGCTGCGCCGGGACAGTGCCGTGTCAATGTGGCGTGACACGAAGGTCAGCAGCTCCTGATCGCGCAACGAGTAGCTGACATGGGAGGTGTAGCTCTGCACCGCCAGCACGCCACGCACCACGTCGCCGTCGAACAGCGGAATGCCCAGCCACGAACTGGACCGGTTGACCTCGTTCTGCAGGGTGATCTCGCCGATGCTTTCCAGCCAGCGCGCCTCGGCGCCGTCGATCAGGCACGGCCGGCGCTGGCGGATGACGTATTCGGTAAAGCCGCGCTCGCCACGGCGCGGATCGGGTCGCCGGGTCAGGCGTTCATCCACATAGTAGGGAAACGTCACCTCGCCGGTGGCGTCGTCGAACAGCGCGATATAGAAGTTAAGGGCAAACAGCAGTTCGCCAACGATGCCGTGCAGGCTTTTGAACAGATCGGTCATGTCGCCGGGCTGGCTCGACAACTCGGTGATCTGGAACAGGGCGCTCTGCAAGTGCTCGGCGCGTTCGCGGTCAGCGACCTCGTTGCGCAGGGCGTCGTTGAGGCGGGACAGCTCAAGGGTGCGGCGGGCGACGGTTTCTTCCAGTTGGGCGCGATGCAGGATGCGGTCCAGGGCCATCGCCACGTGGCGAGCCACTACCAGAAACAGCTCTTGATCCTCGACGCTGTAGACCCGGGCGACGTCATACACCTGCATCGCCAGCATGCCGAACACGTCGTCGGAGGCGTTTTTCAGCGGCGCACCCATCCAGAATTCCGGGCGATGGCCCACGCAGTGGAAGCGATCCAGCGCCCTCGCCCGCTCGATGGCGGCAGCATCGACGAACAACGCCTGCTCGGTGGTCAGCACATAACCGGTCATGGACAGCCGCTCGGGATCGAGAAACTCGTAGGTTTCCGCTTCGAGGGCGTCGACGTCAGTGATGTCGATGTAATAGGGGTAAGTGATCTTGCCGCTGTGGCTTTCGTACAGCGCCAGGTAGAAGTTTTCCGCGTCGATCAGGGTCGAGAGCTGCTTGTGCACGCCCTGTAAAAACGCCGAGCGGTCACGGGTGGAGCTGGCCAGGTAGGTGATTTCATAGAGCACCCGCTGGGTCGCCTGTGCCCGTGCCAGCGCATCGGTCTGCAGGCGCAGGCCGAGGCGTCCGGCCAGCTCGGCGAAAAACGGATCGTCGCACTGCACGTCCGGCATCAGCAGCCAGCCCAGGGCGGACTCGCCATGACCGGTCACCCAGCGCTGCAAATGGTGTTTGCGGCAATAGCCGTCGAACTCCTCACGGGGTATCAAGGTCGGCCAGTCCGTGGCGGAACAGCCCTGGCCCAGCAGATACATTTGCTGGCCGGCGCGGTAAGCGGCCCAACTCAATGCCGGCGCGGCCTGACGGGCAGCGCGCAGCAAGGCGTCCAGCGAACTCTCCCCGCTGAATCCACCCACGGCCAGAGCGCCCTCTTCGACGGGTACAGGCATCCGCTCGTCGGCAATCGGCGTGTACCCGGCCAGGGTCGATAGTGGGGAATTCATGGGCGCTCCATTGCCAGCGTCGGACTGCGCTATCTTCATTGGGTGTGACAGAAGGTTGCAAGCGCCATATTCGCATTTGCGGTCTATTCACGACGAAAAAACCGTATTCCACGACATTTGTTGGAATTACCCGCCGCACGGCCCTATAGCGGCCTGCAAATTGAAAGATTGAACCCGGCACTCTGTCTACACAGTCCGCTTCGCACAGCTCGTCAAACAGCCGGCGGGAACGGTTTCATGTTTCGGCATTGACCTTTGAACGTCCTCGCCTGTCACTGATTGCTGTTACCCGTCTTTTTGCCCCACTGGAGATGATCACCCAATGATCAAGACTTACAGCTACGCCGCGCAAAAACCCACTGACAAACTGGCCCCGTTGCAGATCGAGCGCCGTGAGCCGGGCGCCGATGACGTGCAGATCGACATCCTGTTCTGCGGCGTCTGCCACTCGGACCTGCACACCGCGCGCAACGAATGGAACAACACCCTGTATCCGTCGGTGCCGGGCCACGAAATCGTCGGCAAGGTCACCGCAGTCGGCGCCAACGTCACCCACTTCAAGGTCGGCGACCTCGCTGGCGTCGGCTGCATGGTCGACAGCTGCCAGCACTGCGCGTCCTGCGCAGAAGGTGAAGAACAGTATTGCGAGAACGGCTTCACCGGCACTTACAACGGTCCGGTGTTTGGCGGCGAGAACACCTTTGGTGGCTACTCCGACAAGATCGTGGTGAAAGAAAAGTTCGTCTTGAAGATTTCCCACAGCGACAACCTCGCCGCCGTCGCGCCGTTGCTGTGCGCCGGGATCACCACCTACTCGCCGCTGCACCACTGGAAGGTCGGCCCGGGCAAGAAGGTCGGCGTTGTCGGGCTGGGCGGTCTCGGCCACATGGCGGTGAAGATCGCCCACGCCATGGGCGCCCACGTGGTGCTGTTCACCACCTCGCCGAACAAGCGTGAAGACGGCCTGCGCCTGGGCGCCGATGAAGTCATCGTGTCGAAAAACGCCGATGAAATGGCGACCCAGACCAATCAGCTCGACTTCATCCTCAACACCGTGGCGGCGCCGCACAACCTTGATCCGTTCCTGAACCTGCTCAAGCGCGACGGTACCATGACCCTGGTGGGCGCGCCGGATCAGCCGCACCCTTCGCCAGGCGTGTTCAACCTGATCTTCAAACGCCGCAGCATCGCCGGCTCGCTCATCGGCGGCATTCAGGAAACCCAGGAAATGCTGGATTTCTGCGCCAGGCACGGCATCGTCTCAGACATCGAGATGATCCACATGAAGGACATCAACGAAGCCTACGAGCGCATGATCAAGGGTGACGTGAAGTACCGCTTTGTCATCGACATGGCGACCCTCAAAGAAGAAGCATCAGCCGCCTGATGGCTGGGTTCCCGGGTGCGGTTTCCCCGCCCCGGGCACTCGTAACATTCTGTGTGTTTTCCGCCTGAGAAATATTGGCAACCATCCCCCGGTGCCTCGGTCACAACCCTTGAGCCATGGCCAGCACTGCCTGCTTTTACTGATCCCGACAAGACGCCAGCCCTCGCCGCTGACACAAGCGCCATGGATTAGAGAAAACGACTCACAAGTGCATGCCCGGATTCAACGCAATGCAGTGCCTGTCCATTGGTTATCGTTGAAGACTGCCGTCGCTTTGAGAATCGCCATCGCTCCAGCCGCTCCACCTGCCGTCCCTGCCCGTGCGTCCGCCCACCGTCGGCCGCCAGGTTGACCCAACGCTGACGAGGAACCCGTTCATGACCGATCAGCCTGATCGCCCCAACAAACAAGAAGTGTCTTGTGACCTCAAGGCCTTCACCGTCCCCTCCCGCCGTAACTTTCTGAAATCCATCGGCGTGTCCAGCCTCGCTGCCGCGACGGCGCCGATCTGGACACAGGCGCTGGAAGCCCAGGCCGCTGTCGCCGATGACCTCGACCCACCGGCGGCCGACGAACGACGCATGACCCTGAAGGTCAACGGCCAGGCCCACACCCTGAACCTGCCGGCCAACGCCGCACTGCTGGATGTGCTGCGCGATCGCCTGCAGCTGACCGGCACCAAGAAAGGCTGCGACCACGGCCAGTGCGGCGCCTGCACGGTTCACGTGAATGGCGTGGCGATCAATTCGTGCCTGTCCCTCGCAGCCATGCACGAAGGCGACGACATCACCACCATCGAAGGCCTGGCGCAGAACGGCAAGTTGCACCCGGTGCAGGAAGCCTTCTGGGAACACGACGCCTACCAGTGCGGCTATTGCACCTCCGGGCAGATCATGAGCGCGGCGGCGTTGTTGAAAGACAAGAACATCGGCACCGACGATCACAGCGTGCGCGAAGCCATGAGCGGCAACATCTGCCGCTGCGGCGCGTACAAGAACATCCTCGCGGCGATCCAGTCGGCGCGCATCAAAGTCCAGGAGGTGAGCTGATGAGAGCCTTTGATTACGTGCGCGCCAACAGCGTCGAACAGGCCGTGACGACCCACGCAAAAAGCCCGACCACATTCTTCCTCGCCGGCGGCACGACGTTGCTCGACCTGGTCAAGCTCGACATCATGCCGGCCGATCAGGTGATCGACGTCAATCACCTCTCCCTCAAGCAGATCGAAGTGCAGAACGACGGCAGCGTGCGCATCGGTGCGCTGGTCAGCAATACCGAACTGGCCCATCACCCGCACATCGTCGAGCACTATGCCGTGCTGTCCCAGGCGTTGCTGTCCGGCGCCACCACTCAGTTGCGCAACAAGGCCACGACAGCCGGCAATGTGATGCAGCGGGTACGCTGCAACTATTTCCGCGACGGCTATTCGCCCTGCAACAAGCGCGAACCGGGCTCGGGTTGCGCCGCTATCGACGGGCATAATCGCAGCGTGCACGCGGTGCTCGGCACCAGCGACCAGTGCATCGCCAGCCACCCTTCGGACATGTGCGTGGCGATGGTCGCCATTGGTGCGACCGTCGAGGTGCAGGGCCCGAAGGGCAAGCGCAGCGTTGATTTCGCCGACTTCCACCTGCTGCCCGGTGCGACCCCGTGGAAAGAACACGCGCTGCTGGACGATGAGTTGATCACCCACGTGGTGCTGGCCGCGCCGCTGGCCGGCAATAAGTCCGCTTACCTGAAACTGCGCGATCGCGCCTCTTACCAGTTCGCCCTGGCGTCCAGCGCGGTGATCGTCGTCATGGACGGCAACACCGTGCGCGAAGCCCGAGTGGCCTTGGGCGGCGTCGGCACCAAACCCTGGCGTTCAGTCGATGCCGAACAGGCGTTGAAGGGCCAGACCCTGAACCCGCAGACCCTCGAAAAAGTCGCCGCCATCGCCCTCAAGGGCGCCAAAGCCTATCGCCACAACGCCTACAAGATCGCCTTGGGGCAGCAGGCCATCGTGCGCAATCTCGGCACCTTGAACGCCTGACCGGAGGATTCACCATGACTGATGCAATGATTGGCTCGGCACCCCGCCGCATCGATGGCCAGCGTAAGGTCACCGGCAGCGCGATGTACGCGTCCGACCATCACCTGAAAAAAATGGCCTACGGCTACGGCGTGTTCAGCACCGTCGCCAGCGGCAAGATCACCGGCCTGGAACTGGACGCCGCGCGCAAATCGCCGGGCGTGCTGGAGATTCTGCACCACGGCAACTTCCCGGCGCTCTATCACAACTCGACGCTGCCGATGTCCTTCGCGCAGATCCTCAAGGCAGCCAAGTCCGATGAAAGCCGCCTGCCGTTCGAAGACGACACCGTGTATTACGCCGGTCAGTTCGTCGCCCTGGTGGTGGCCGATACCTTCGAGCACGCCCGGGCTGCGGCTTACAAGATCAAAGTGAGCTACAGCAAGACCGACGCCGTCGCCAACCTCGAACAAGGCCTGAAAGCCGGCGCCTTGCAGGACGGTAGCCCGAACCATACCCGGGGTGATGCCGCCGCTGCATTCGACGCTGCTGCCCACAGCATCGACGCCACCTACTCGACCCCCGTCGAAACCCACAACCCGATGGAAATGCACGCCACCGTCGCCAGTTGGGAGGACGGGCGCCTGATCGTGTACGAGGCGACCCAGGGCGTGGTTGCCCACCGCAATTCCCTGGCGAAAATCTTTGGCATGATCCCGGAGAAGGTCGAGGTCCGTGCGCCGTTCATTGGCTCCGGCTTCGGCAGTAAGCTATGGATCTGGCCCCACTCAGTGGCCGCCTGCGCCGCAGCCAAGGTGCTCAAGCGCCCGGTTCAATTGGTGGTGCCACGCCAGCAGATGTTCACCACCACCGGCCACCGCCCGGAAACCCGTCAGCGCATGCGCCTGGCAACTGACGACAAGGGCAAGTTGCTGTCGGTGCGCCACGAGTCGATCAACACCACTTCGTTTACCGACCCGTACAAGGAAAACTGCGGCACCTCAACCAAGAGCCTCTACAGCTGCGCGAACGTGCTGGTCACCCACAAGATCATTGAGGTTAACCGCGGGACGCCGACGTCCATGCGCGCGCCGGGTGCAGCGCCGGGGTTGTTCGCTTTGGAATCGGCCATGGACGAGATGGCCGATAAAGTGGGCATGGACCCGCTTGAGTTCCGCAAGCTCAACGTCTCCGAACGCGACGAGAGCCAGAACCTGCCGTGGTCGAGCAATCATCTGCAGGAATGCATCGACAAGGCCGCCGAGCGCTTTGGCTGGAGCAAACGCAATCCGACGCCGGGTTCGATGAAGGACGGCACCGAGATCATCGGCTACGGCATGGCTGCCTGTAACTGGGACGCCTATCGCACTCCCGCCGAGGCGCAAGTCGCACTGCGCGCCGATGGCACGGCGTGGGCCATTTGCGGGGTGCAGGACATCGGCACCGGCACGTACACCATCGTGGCTCAAGTGGTCAGCAGCATCACCGGCATCCCGCTGGACAAGATCGACGTCGAGCTGGGCAATTCATCGTTCCCGCCGGCGCCGGTGTCGGGCGGCTCATGGGCGACCGCGAGCGTGCTGCCGGCCATCGCCGAAGCCACTCGCCAGGCCGTGGAACAGTTGAAAGCGTTCTCGACCGCGCCCAAGGGCGTGTTTGCCGGGATCAAGGCCGATCAGGTGAGCTTCGAGCAGGGTCAGTTGAAAAGCGGCGACAAGACCTTTGCCATCGCCGACGTGCTCAAGGCGCAGAAGCAGGCCAGCGCTTTCGGTGAAGCCAAGACCGGCATGAACGACACCAGCAAGCATTCGTTCCGCTCGTTCGGCGTGCATTTCGTCGAAGTGCGTTGGGACCCGGGCATCTCGCGGCTGCGGGTTTCGCGGGTGGTCAGTGCGATTGACGTGGGCAAGGTGATCAACCAGAAAACCGCCCTCAATCAGGTCGAAGGCGCGATCGTCATGGGCGTCGGCATGGCGCTGTTTGAAGCGACGGACTTCGACGAGCGCAACGGCATGCCGGTGAACAACAACTACGCCGAATACGTGGTGCCGGTGCACGCCGACCAGCCGGAGATCGACGTGATCCTGCTGGACTACCCGGACCTGGAGCTAAACGAGTTCGGCGCTCGGGGGATTGGCGAAATCGGGATTACCGGGCTGGCGGCAGCGGTGGCTAACGCGGTTTCCCACGCCACCGGCAAACGCATTCGGGATTTGCCGATTACGCTGGATAAGCTGATGGAGTTGCCGCCGACGATGAAGGTCTGAGCCGGACACTCCAGCGCCCTGACCGTCCTCTTCCCGGCTCAAGCCGGTCCCACTGAAGCACCGCATGCCGTCAGTGGGACCGGCTGTAGACCGGCTTATTTTGATTGATCGTTCCCACGCTCCGCGTGGGAATGCCGCACTGGACGCTCCGCGTCCCAAAGCTGACGCGGAGCGTCATGGTATGAATTCCCACGCGGAGCGTGGGAACGATCATTACTCACTGCATGCAGTCAGTGGGACCGGCTTTAGCCGGGAGGCCTTTGATTTGATGATCATCGATCATCATGTTGTCAGGCACGCAATCCCTGCGCGGCGCTCAGCAGGCCTTTGAATTTCCCATAACGCGCGCTCAAAGCTTCCTGCACCACCGGCATCGGCTGATACCGGGCCTTCACCGCCATCCCCCGCTTCAGCCACTCAGCTCCCTCCCCGATCGACACAAACCCCAGCTTCGCCGCACCAATGCACGCGCTGAGTTCGCTGCCCTGCAAGGTGTACACCTCGCGATCAAGGATGTTGGCCAGCAACTGCGCCCAGTATTCGCTTCGTGCCCCGCCGCCCACCAGGGCGCAGGCGTTGACCGTGGCCCCGGCGGACAACGTGGCGTTCATCGCGTCCAGCAGCCCGAACCCGACGCCTTCAAGCACCGCATAACCCAGCATCGCGGGCGTGCTGTCATGGGCCAGGTTCATGAATCCGCCGCGCAACAGCGGGTCGTTGTGAGGCGTGCGCTCGCCCGCGAGGTACGGCAGAAACAGCGGACTGGAAACAGCCACAGGCTTATCCACCGGCAATTGCGCGTGAACCAGATCCAGCAACGCCTGCTCATCAGGCTGACCCAACAAGCGGGTGACCCAGCGCAGGCAGCTCGCCCCGGCCAGCATCGCGCCCATGGTGTACCAGCGCTGAGGCAACGCGTGGCAAAAGCTGTGCACGGCGCTGGCCGGGTTGCCCGCAGGATGATCCGTGATCGCAACAATCGCCGCGCTGGTGCCAAGGGTGACGAACGCATCACCGGCGTTGATCGCGCCGATGCCCACCGCGGAAACCGGGTTGTCGCCACCGCCTGCGGCCACGGGCAGACCCAGCGGCAAGCCCAACGCATGCGCTGCCTCGGCACTCAGCCCGGCCGACGGTTGATCGGCCTCCAGCAACCGGGGCATCTGCTCGGTGGTCAGCCCTGTGGCGTGGAGCATCGGCGCGTACCATTCGCGCTTCGCCACATTCAGCCACAACGTGCCGGCGGCGTCGGACATGTCACTCACCTGCTCGCCGGTCAGCAGCAAACGCAGGTAATCCTTCGGCGACAACACGCTGGTGATGCGCGCGAACACCTGCGGTTCGTGCTGCTGCATCCACAGAAGCTTCGGCGCGGTGAGCCCGGCCATCGCCAGGCTGCCAGTGATGTCGGCGTAATCCGGGAAGTCTTCGTTCAACTGCGACGCCTGAAGCACAGCGCGGGAGTCGTCCCAGAGAATCGCCGGATACAGCACCTGCTCCGCCGCATCCAACATGACTGCACCGTGCATCTGCCCCGACAAACCGATGCAGCCGACCCGCGCCCATGCCTGAGGATCGTTCGTCCGCAACTGCCCGAGCGCAGACAGGCAGGCCTGCCACCAATCGGCCGGGTTCTGCTCCGACCAGCCCGACTGCCGGCGGCTGACTTCCACGCGCGCACCGGCCTGGGCCAGCACCACGCCTTCGCCATCCAGGAGAATGGCCTTGAGCTCGGATGTGCCGAGGTCAATGCCCAGGGAAACAAGGTGATTCATGAAAATTCGGTTCCTGAAAGTTCGGTGCTTGAGCGTTCGGTGGCTGAAAATCCGGTGACTGGCAGCGGACGCTCAAGGGCACCCGCACGAGTTGCGAATCCGTAAGGTCGGCGCCAGTCGCTCCGACAGTCGTTTGCCCTCGGGATCATCGATGCGCTGTAACAGCAACTGCACCGCCCGCGCGCCCAGGGCCTGCACCGGCTGAGCAATCACGCTCAAGCGCGGCAGGAAAAAATCCGCCCAGTCGAAATCATCAAACCCCACCAGCGCCAGTTGCTCAGGCACGTCGATGTTGGCCTCACGCAAGGCGTGCATGGCGCCGATGGTCATCAGGTTATTCGCCGCCAGAATCGCCGTGGGCGGCGTATTCAGGCGCAACAGCGCGGACGTGGCGACCCGTGCGGATTCGCTGTTCGACTCGCCGTCGATCAGCAACTGCGGATCCCACGGCAGATCAGCCTCGACGAGCGCCTGTCGGTAGCCCTCGATCCTCTCTTCCGTCGTGCTCAGGCCGCGATGCCCGGCGATCATGCCGATGCGCCGATGACCGTGACCGATCAGATGAGCGACCAGCTCGCAAGTGGCCTGGCGATTCTCGACGCCGACCTGATCGAAACCCTCGACCGCCATTCTGTCCACCAGCACGCTGGGAATCGCGTTGCTGCGCAGGTAGGCCAACGCGGCCTGCTCCGGGTCGCTGGACGGCGCGAGCAGAATGCCGTCCACACGTCGGTGGTGCAGCGCCTGAACCACGCGCAGTTCCTGGGCGGGATCGTCGTGGGTGTCGACGAACAACATCATGATGCCGTGGCGCGCGCATTCGGTTTCAATGGAGTGTACGGTCTCGCTGAAATAGTGATTGGACAGCGCCGAGATCGCCACGCCAATGGTATTGGTGCGCGAACGGGCCAGCGAGCGCGCCAGGGTGTTGGGGATGTAGCCCAAGTCCTGAACCGCCCGCTGCACCGCTTCCACCGTCTTGTCGCTGACCTTGCGCGTGCCGTTGAGCACGTGGGAAACGGTTGACGTCGACACCCGCGCCCGCTTCGCCACGTCTTCCATCTTGATCACTGCGCCGACTCCTTCAGGCCTGCGTCTCAGTGCTTGCTGGACCAGCCGCTGTAGGAACCGATGTTGTCGCGGGTGATCAGTTTCGGCGTCAGCTGGGTGACCGCTTCAGCCGGCTTCTTGTCGTTGAGCAGGTCATTGCCGATGACCACCGCCTGCTGCGCCATGGCCCACGGGTCCTGGCTGGCCGAGGCCTGAATCAAGGTGTCGGCCTTGAGGGCCTGCTCGATGTCCGGCGCTCCGTCCACCGACGTGATGACGATGCCGCTGCGTTTCAGCTGCTTGGCCGCCAGGTCACTGCCGATGGCCTGAGGGTCGTTGATCGCGAACAGGCCGTCGATTTTCGGGAAGCGGGTCAGGTAACCCTGCATTGCATTCAGGCCACCTTCGCGGGAGCCTTTGGCGTCCTGATCCTCAGAGAGAATCTTGATGTCCGGCGCCGCGGCGAACGCCGACTTGCAGCCCGCCACACGGTCGGTCACGGCCGTCACCTGCGGGCCGTTCTGGATGATCACATTGCCCTTGCCCGACAGCTTGTCGACGATGAACTGACAGGCCAGCTTGCCCGCTTCGACGTTGTCGGTCTGCACGGTGGCATCGACGCCGGCTGCGCTGACGTCCACGGCCACGACCTTGATGCCGGCGGCCTGAGCCTTCTTGACCGCCGAGGCAATGGCCTTCGGGTCCACCGCGTTGATCAGGATCAGGTCGACGCCGGAGGCAATGAAGTTGTCGATCTGCGAGAACTGCTTGCTCAGGTCGTAATCGGCGGAGACAGAGGTCACTTTGACATTGGGGTTGAGCTCCAGGGCCTTGGCCTTGGCGCCGTCGGCCAGGGTGACGAAATACGGGTTGCCCAGGGAACCCAGGGTGATGCCGACGGATTTCAGCTCGCGGGCCTCAACGCCCTGGGACAGCAACGCGGCCAGGCACAGGGACACGACAGCGGGGAATTTGCGTTTGAAGTTCATGGGTTCTCTCTTGTGATTATTGTTGGATTCTTCGTTGAAACGCATGCAGCCATACAGCGTTGGATCAGGTCCGCGCACCGGATTGGCGATAACGATCCAGCGCCACCGCACCGATGATCACGATGCCTTTGATGATGTATTGCCAGATATCGGAAACGCCCAGCAGCACCAGGCCGTTGGTCAACACCGCGATGATCAGCGCGCCGATCAGGGTGCCGCCGATGGTGCCGACGCCGCCGGTGAAACTGGTGCCGCCGAGGATCACCGCCGCGATGGCGTCCAGCTCGTAGGACTGGCCCAGTTGCAGGCCGTTGGCGGCGAACAGGCGCGAGGCGCTCATGACGGCGCCGAGCCCGGCCAGTGCGCCGGAGACCGCGTAGACGAACAGCAACACCTTCCACACCTTGATCCCGGACAGGCGCGCCGCTTCGGGATTGCCGCCCACCGAGTAGATCTGCACGCCCATCACCGTGCGGCGCAGGATGAACCAGGACACCGCGATGACCGCCACGGCGATGATCACCAGCCACGGCACGCCGAGCACCGAATCGTTGCCGATAAAGGCGAACGGCAGGTCAGGGTTGAACACGGTTTTGTCATCGGCGAGCAGACGCGCCAGGCCGCGCATCGCCGTCAGCGCACCGAGGGTGACGATGAACGGCGGCAGGCGCATGAAGGCAATCAGGCCGCCGTTGACCAGCCCCAGCAACAGGCCGAATCCGACGCCGGCGGCGATGCCGAGCATGCCGAACTGCGGTGACATCGAGGCTTGCAGGGCGACCACCGCAGAAGCCGCGAGAATCGCGCCCACGGACAGGTCGATGCCCGCCGTCAGAATCACGAAGGTCATGCCGGCCGCCAACACCACGTTGACCGAGGCCTGCTGGGTGATGATCGACAGGTTCTGCCAGCTCATGAAGGTGTCGGTCATCAGCGAAAAGCCGATCAGCAACAGAATCAGCACCGGCAGCATGCCAACGGTGCGCATCAGTTCCCGCACGCGTTCACGTTTGCTGATGGCGGCAACGGATGGCGAGTTTTCCAGGGGCAGACTCATGGCCTGGTTTCCTTTTTATTGTTATCGGAAGATTGCGATTCCTGCAGGAGCGCGGTTGCCCGCGATTGCGGCCTGTCATCCACGTATTCATCGCCTGACACACCGCGATCGCGAGCAAGCTCACTCCTACACTGTTCGTGTCGTTCTTGAGAGGTGGGTCTAGACATGGGCCACCTGTGCACTCCCCGTTGCCAGATCGATGATCCGTTCCTGGGAAATCTCGTGCCCGGAGTGACCACCCACTTCGGCCACCAACTCACCTTCGCGCATGATCAGCACGCGATCGCAGGTGCCGATGATTTCCGGCAGCTCGCTGGAGATCACCACAATGCCGACGCCGGCCTTGGCCAGTTCATTGATGATCCGGTAGATCTCGGACTTGGAGCCGATGTCGACGCCGCGAGTGGGCTCGTCGAGAATCAACACATGGGGCTTGACCTCCAGCAGCCGCGCCAGCAGCACCTTTTGCTGATTGCCGCCGGACAGCGCGCCGACGTTGACCTTGCCCGACGCCACGCGAATCGACAGCGAACGAATCGCCTCGATCGCCCGTTTCGCGCCACGGCCGCGATCCAGCACTCCGCCGGTGTGGGCGTCGGGCACGCAGGCGCAGACGTTGATGTTGTCGCGCACGCTCATGTCCAGAAACAGGCCCTGGGCCTTGCGATCTTCGGTCAGGTAAACCACCCCCGCTCGGATGGCGTCGGTGGGATTGCGCAGATCAGTGATCGCCTTCCCGGCCACTTCGAGGGTGCCGGAGGTGCGTGGGTCGGCAGCGAAAATCAGTCGCGCCAGTTCCGTGCGCCCTGCCCCGACCAGCCCGGCGATGCCCAGCACTTCGCCCGCATGGAGATCGAAGCTGCAAGGCTTGACGCGCTTGCCATCGGCCATGTCGCGCACGCGCATCACCACCGCGCCGGGGTCGTAGGCGGCATGTTCTTTTTTGTAGAAACCGGACAGGTCGCGGCCGACCATCATCTTCACCAGCGCCTCGGCCGACAGCGCGTCGCGCTCCAGCATGCCGACGTACTCGCCGTCGCGCAGCACCGACACTCGGTCCGACAACTCGTAGATTTCGGCCATGCGATGGCTGATGTAGATGATCGCCAGGCCCTGATCACGCAGCTGTTTGATCAGCGCAAACAGGCGATCGGTCTCCCGGGACGACAGCGGCGTGGTCGGCTCGTCCATCACCAGGATTTTCGCATTGGCGTGCAGCGCCCGGGCAATCTCCACCAGTTGCCGCTCGGCAATGGACAGCACGCTGACCTTGGTGGAGGGTTTGAAATCGGCGCCCAGTCGCACCAGCACGTCAACGCAACCGGCTTCCATCGCCTTGCGGTCGATGCTCCAGCCACGGCGCAATTCGCGGCCCAGATAAATATTCTCGGCGACGCTGAGGTTCGGGCAGAGGCTCAGTTCCTGATAGATCACCGCAATGCCGCGCGCTTTGGCAGACAAGGGGTCGAATGCGCTCAGAGCCTTGCCGTCGATTCGGATCTCGCCACCGGCATCGGCCTGATAGGCACCGGACAGAATCTTCATCAGCGTCGACTTGCCCGCGCCGTTCTCGCCCATCAGGGCATGAACCTCACCGGCGTACACCTTCAGGGCGACATTTTTCAGCACGCGCAGGCCATTGAAGGTCTTGGAAATGGCAGTCATTTCCAGCACGGGCTGAGGAGACAGAGAGAGGACGGCACTCATGGCCGGACGGCCGATGAGTCAGAGGGGGCAAACGCGGACAGCACACGCGGCAATCGAGCAGACGAGCTGATCATGTGAATCTCCGAGGTTTCTTGTTTTTATGCCTGGGCCACCTCTTTGCGGGTGGCACTCGGGAATTGCTTTGAAATATTTCGGAACAGCTGGATCCTAGAACAGCTGAATCGATTCACGCAAGCGCTTGCTTCTTTTTTTACGGTTTGGGTTATGCGGCGCGAGGTTTGGCGTCTTCCCGGCTGAAGCCGGTCCTACTGCGAGGGGTGTTTCAGTGGGACTGGCTTCAGCCGGCAAGAAATCGTGATGATCACCCTTGGTTTGGTGATCATCAGCCCGCTCAGGCGAGAACCTCCAGGCCGTGCTTCTGAACGATGCTCAGCAGCTTCAACCCCATGCCACCGGGACGCTTGGACCCGGCTTCCCACTGTTTGATCGTGGAGGTACTGGTGTTCAGATAGCGGGCAAATACGGGCTGACTGACATGACTTTGCTCGCGAATGGCTTTGATCTGTGCCGGGTCTATGTCAGCCGGGACCTCGGCGATGCAGTGCTGATCAAACTCGCGCATCGTTGCTTTATCGATGGCACCTATATCCAGCAGAGCACTGGCGGACTCGTGCACAGAGGCCAACGCTTCGCTCTCAATTCTTTTCTTCATGACAGATCTCCGTGAAATCCTGTCGATCCAGCAGCATTTGTAATGCCTGCAATCCTAACACTGAGTGGTATACGAGGTCGTCAGTAGGACCGGCTTCAGCCGGGAAGAGGCCGGTGAAGTCACCCTTAATTCTGCGGTGTGCTGCTGCCGCCTTCCCTGCTGAAGCGGTCCTGCCAAGTGCCGCGGAGGTCAGCCCTGCGCCGCCACAAACCCACATCAATGCACATCGCTCGTCGAGGTGAGACGTTTCAGCCTGAATTTGCGGTAGCATTGCTGGCATTTCGATGACGGCCTGAATCAGGAAGCCTTATGTCCAGAATTTCCCACTCCGCTTTGCGTCGCAAATTCCGTGAGCAGCTGGCTTCGCAGCACTGCGTCGAGACGGCTTCAGTGTTCGATCCCATGTCTGCGCGCATTGCGGCCGATCTGGGCTTCGAGGTCGGTATCCTGGGCGGGTCGGTGGCGTCGCTGCAGGTGCTGGCAGCACCGGATTTTGCGTTGATTACCCTGAGCGAGTTCGTCGAGCAGGCCACCCGGATCGGCCGTGTCGCGCAACTGCCGTTCATTGCCGACGCCGACCATGGCTACGGCAACGCCCTGAACGTCATGCGCACCGTGGAAGAACTGGAGCGCGCCGGTGTGGCGGCGCTGACCATCGAAGACACTTTGCTGCCCGCGCAATTCGGGCGCAAATCCACGGACCTGGTCTCCATCGAAGAAGGCATCGGCAAGGTCAAGGCGGCACTTGAAGCCCGGGTCGACCCGGAACTGACGATCGTCGCCCGGACCAATGCCGGCGTGCTGCCGGTCCAGGACATCATTGAACGCACCCAGGCCTACGAAAAGGCCGGCGCCGACGGCATCTGCATCGTCGGCATCAAGGACTTCGAGCACCTGGAGCAGATTTCGGAAAAGCTCAGCGTCCCGCTGATGCTGGTGACCTACGGCAACCCGGAACTCAATGACCGCCAGCGCCTGGCCGATCTGGGGGTGCGGGTGGTGGTCGCCGGTCACGCGGCGTACTTCGCCGCGATCAAGGCCACCTACGACAGCCTCCGCGCCCAACGTCAGGTCACCCACAGCACCTCGAACCACAGCGCCACCGAACTGACCCACACCTACACGTTCCCGGAAAATTACGTGGCCTGGGCCAAGGATTTCATGGACGTGAAGGAGTAAGGCCTTGGCGTGACGCCTGAATGCGTCACGCGTTCTGCAGAGTGACATCGGTGGAGTACGCAGGTCAGTCCTCAGACCGCGGCCCCTGTAGGAGCGCGCTTGCCCGCGAATGCAATGGTTCAGTACCGAAGGGGCCACTGACACAACCCGTCCGACACCAGCCCCTTAGTCTTTTTTCACCGGTCCGGCCAGGTAGGTCTGCTCGGTCACCGGCTCAAGCCAGTCCACCGGTTTGCCGTCCAGCGCTTCGTTGACCGCGACGTGTTGCATGGCGGTGGTGTCGGTCGCGCCGTGCCAGTGACGACGGCCGCAGTTGCACCAGATCAGATCGCCCGGGCGGATTTCGGTTTTCGGCCCGCCTTCGCACTGGGTCCAGCCGACGCCGTCGGTGACCAGCAAAATCTGCCCCAGCGGGTGGGTATGCCAGTTGGTGCGCGCGCCGGGCTGGAAATTCACGATGGCCAGACCGACCCGCGCCGGTGCCGGCGCGTTGAAAATCCGGTCGATGCGCACGTCGCCGGTGAACCAGTCTGCCGGGCCCTTGATGGCCTTGGCCGAGCCGGCGCGGTGGATTTGCATGTCTTCATCAGAGGTATCAGTGGCGCTCACAGTGGCATTCATAAGGATCTCCAGAAAGTGTGCAGCCAGCGTAACAAGCGCGAATTAGCGGCAGTATCCGTAGAATGCTTCGATCAGAATGAAGGAGCGCTTCGCAATGGCGGATTACAAACTCGATGATCTGGCCGTGTTCGTTGCAGTGGGCCGCGAGGGCAATTTCACCCGCGCCGCCGCCGCGCTGGGCATCTCACCCTCCGCCGTCGGCCAGACCATGCGCCTGCTTGAGGAGCGTCTCGGCGTTCGCCTGCTCACCCGCACCACCCGCAGCGTGACCCGCACCGAGGCCGGCGAGCAGTTATTCAAGGGACTGGCGCCGCTGCTGGACGGCATCGAGGAACAGATCAACGCCGCCATCGAGCACAGCGCGCGGCCTTCCGGCACGGTCCGCATCACCGCCGACGAATTCGCCGCACGTTACGTGCTTTGGCCCCGCCTCAAACCCTTGCTCGACCTATACCCTGACATGACCATCGAGCTGGTCACCGACTACGGCCTGACCGACATCGTTGCCCAGCGCATCGATGCCGGCGTGCGCCTGGGTGACACCCTCGCGGCGGACATGATCGCTGCGCCGATCGCCCCGCCGTTGCGGCTGATGACCGTGGCGTCCCCCGATTACCTCGCGAGACACGCCACACCGCACGTGCCGGAAGACCTGCCCCGCCATCGCTGCATCAACCTGCGCCTGCCGACCCACGGCGCGCTGTATCAATGGGAGTACGCCAAAGACGGCCGTGATATCCGCGTGCGCGTCGACGGCCCGTTGATCATGAACAGCGTGTTTCAGATTCTGCAGGTTTGCCTGGACGGCATCGGTCTGGCGCAGCTTCCCGAGGGCCTGGTGGCCGGGCATATCGAGCAGGGCGAACTCGTGGAGGTACTCGCGGACTGGTGCGAGCCGTTCGTGGGCTACCACCTTTACTACCCCAGCCGGCGCCAGCACACGGCGGCGTTTCGCGTGGTGCTGGAGGCGCTGCGGATCAATCCGCTGGCGTGAGAAGACGGGTCAGAAAAAAAGGGTTCAGAAGTCGAAGCTGAACTGATCCTGAGAACTCAGATCGATCGTCCGCGAGATCACGAACGGCAGGATCGCGTCGGCAATCGGCTGCAGCTGTTTGCTGATGTAGTGGTCGTAGTCGATGGCCGCCGTCCGCACTTCCAGCGGCTCGGGTCCGGCCACGGTGATCACGTAGCTGATCCAGCCGCCATTCTGGTACTGCAACGGCCGACCCTGCTGGCGGTTGTACTCATCGGCCAGCCGCGCAGCGCGCACATGGGGCGGCACGTTGCGTTCGTAATCGTCGAGGGCCCGGCGCAGGCGCTTGCGATAGATCAGCTGCCCGTCGAGCTCCCCGGCCAGGGTTCGGCCCACGTACTCGCGAATGTATTCCTGAAAGGGCTGACGCTGGAAAATCCGCAAATAGAGTTCCTGCTGAAAGGTCCGGGCCAGCGGTGACCAGTCGGTGCGCACCACCTCCAGCCCCTTGTAAACCATTTCGTCTTCGCCGTTGGCGCGCGTCACCAAGCCTGCGTAGCGCTTTTTGCTGCCCTCCTCCGCGCCGCGAATGGTCGGCATGAGGAAGCGCTTGAAGTGGGTTTCGAATTGCAGCTCAAGCGCACTCTCCAGCCCATATTCCTCCTTCACATGAGCACGCCACCAATCGTTGACCTGCCGGACCAGCGCGCTGCCGATCTGTGCCGCGTCTTCCTGCTCGTGGGCTTTTTTCAGCCAGACAAAGGTCGAGTCGGTATCGCCGTAAATCACTTCATAGCCCTGTGCTTCGATCAGCATCCGCGTCTGGTGCATGATCGCGTGCCCGCGCAGGGTGATCGACGATGCCAGCCGCGTGTCGAAGAACCGGCAGCCGCTGGAACCCAGCACGCCGTAGAAGGCGTTCATGATGATTTTCAGGGCCTGGGACAGTGGCGCATTACGCTCGCGCTTGGCCACTTCGCGCCCTTCGGCCACCCGCGAGACGATGGCCGGCAGACAGTGCCGGGTCCGGGAAAAACGCGCGCCGCGGAAGCCTTCCACCGACTCACTGTCGTCGGGATGCTTGAGACCTTCGATCAAGCCCACGGGGTCAATCAGGAACGTGCGGATGATCGACGGATACAGGCTTTTGTAATCAAGGACCAACACCGATTCGTACAGCCCGGGCCGTGAGTCCATGACGAAACCGCCGGGGCTGGCTTCCGGCATGCGCTCGCCCAGGTTCGGCGCGACGAAGCCCTGGCGGTGCATCAGCGGGATGTACAAATGCTCGAACGCGGCCACCGAGCCGCCGCTTCGATCCACCGGCAGGCCGGTCACCGTCGCGCGTTCGAGGAGGAAGGTCAGCAGCTCGGTCTTGGCAAAAATCTGCGTAACCAGTTCGCAATCCTTGAGGTTGTACCGCGCCAGCGCCGGCTTGTCCTCGGCGAACATGCGGTTGATCTCGTCCATGCGCTGGTACGGATTGTCGATGGCCTTGCCTTCGCCGAGCAGCGTTTGCGACACGTTTTCCAGACTGAACGAGGGAAAGCTCCAGGTCGCCGAACGCAGCGCCTCGATGCCATCGATGATCAGCCGCCCGGCCGCCGCCGCGAAAAAGTGATTGTTGCGCGCGCCGTGTTCGCGCCAGGTCATCACCTCGCCGCCGCGACCCAGGCGCAGCGGCACATTCAAGCGCCGCGAGTGCTCGTGCAGCACGCGCAAATCGAACTGCACCACGTTCCAGCCGATGATCCCGTCCGGGTCATGGCGGGCCATCCATTCGTTGAGTTTCTCCAGCAGCGCGACGCGGGTGTCGCAGTATTCGAGCTTGAAATTCACCTGGGCGTCATCGCCGTTGGCCGGGCCGAGCATGTACACCTGACGCTCGCCGCAGCCGTGCAGGCCGATGCAATATAGCTCGCCGCGCTCCGTGGTTTCGATGTCCAGGGACACCAGTTTCAGGGTTGGTCGGTAACCGGGATCAGGCCTGAGTTGCGCGTCCAGCAACAGGCCACTGGCGTCCGGCCGTCCGCCGAACTGCACCGGCGCGGTAATGAAGCGCTCCATCAGGTAACGCTCGGGCGGGCGGATATCGGCTTCGTAGACATCGACGCTGGCTTTGCGCAGATCGCTTTCCAGGTTCATCAGATGTCGATGTTGCCGCGTGTAAAGCCCAAGCACCGGACGGTGGCGGAAATCACACAGTTCCAGCGGCTTGAGCTCGACATGGCGCTCGTTGCGCAACACGGCTTCGGCGCGTTCGCGGTGCTGCGCCGGGATAAACGCGACAGAGGTTTGGTACGGCAGGCGCACCTGACGCGGCCCCTCATCGGTGGCCAGCCAGAATTCAACCTCGGTGCCGGCGTCCGTATCACGCCAATGCCGGGTCAGGACGAAGCCCTGCTGTAAATCCACCGCTGCAACCTCGTCGCTTTTTATCCGGGTCCGGATTCTACTTATTTCAGACGTGGATTCTACGGTGAATGCCACGGGAAAGCGCGGCGCGGTGCGCTGACACTGCAAAGCGTGATTAGTGCCTCCAATGCGTAAATATCTTGACGTCAATAAACGGTTTTGTGGCATCATGCCAGCACGACATGCCGGTCATGTCTGGACACACATCAGTCACCATCAAAGGGATTTGACCCATGCTTTTACGCACTGCCCGCCATTGTCTCGCCCTCGTTTTGCTGTTCGCCACACTCTCCGGCTGCTCCAGCTTCGTTCAGAAGCCCATCGACCTCGACGCCCAATTCTGGAATGACAAGAGTCCGGTCATTGGCGTTGCCCTGAGCCCGCTGCCGCCGCCGCAACTGGCACTGATCGGCAACCAAGGTCTGCTGGAGCTGGCGATCAATAAAGGGATCAACAGCAAATTGAGCGATCAGGTCAGCGCATGGGAGTTGCACGACCTGGAGACCCTGCCTGACGAGGTGGTCGCCAGCCTCAAAGCCAAGGGCCTTAACGCCAAGCGCATTCCTGACCTGATCGACCTGACGAAATTCAAGGAAACGGAAAAGCGCGAAGGCTACCTGGCGCGCAACATCAGCGAACTGCAGAGCCGTTACGGCGTTGATCGCGTGCTGCTGATCTCCTACACCACAACCGGTGCGTTCCGCAGCTACTACAGTGTGGTGCCTACCAGCGTCCCGACGCCACAAGTGGGCGGCATCGGCATGCTGGTGGACCCTAAAGACAGCCGCCTGGTCTGGTACAAGCCTTTCGCGGTCGTCCAGCCTGCCCAGGGTGAATGGGACCAGCCGGGTTACAGCAATCTTTCCAACGCTTTCTATCAGGCCGTCGACGGTAGCCGTCAGCAAGTGCTGTCAGCGTTCAACAAATGAGCCCGAAGTACCTCCTGGCCGCGCTCGGCTTGAGCCTGGCGCTGGCCGGCTGCGCTCAGTCTTCAGCACCTTCGCGCAGCTTTAATGACCCGCTGGCGCTGCGCTATATCAACGATCACGGCGTCTTGGTTGATGTGCAAGTGCCGGCCAAAGATCTGGTCACGGCGTCAATGATCATCGACGCCAAGACTGCTCTGACGGCTCAGCAGACCAGCCAGAACGTTGTCAACGCGGCTCGCGGCACCGGCCTCGCCGGACTGCTGGTCGTCAGCGCGCTGAGTACCCAGATGGGCAGCGCCACACTGGAGCGCAATGCACGCGACGAGGCCCGCAAAGACGCTCAGCCCATGGCCGCGCTGATCGGCGGTCAGCCTCTGGACACCCGCTTGCAGGCTAGGTACCGCCAGGCCAGCATCAATGCCGGACTGCGGCCCGCGCCGAATGCGATTGCAGGTCGTTTGCTCATCCGCCCCAACATCATCCTGGAAGCGGATCGGGCCAGCTTTCGGCTGTTTAATGAGATCGAATTGCAGGACATCGCCGGCTCTGCGCTGTACCACGCTCGCATCGAGGTCATCAGTCAGTCCTTCCGACGCTGCGGAGTGGGATGTGTGGACGACGGAGAGCTTGACCTTAACAAGGTCATGGAGGTGCTGGATGGATGCATTGACGAGTCGATGAAGGTGCTCGCCCAGGATATCCAGACTCAAGGTGTGGCGGGAAAGGAGCAGACCCTGCGCTACGTGCTCAACGGCCAGCGCCATGTCGAGCGCGGCCAACTGCTGTCTTCCACTGACGGCTACACCCGCTATCGAAGCCTGGACGGCGCAGTGCGTTCAGCGCCCGTCCAACTGGAAGGCACCCACAACGTCCCTCTCCTCCAACAAATCGCTGGCGCGCCCGCTGTGCAGCCATGATCTGCGCACGTTAGGGAAGATCCGATCCCTGCTCCGGATTCCACGGCACATGCCATCGGAAGGCGCAGCGGCGGCAAGAATGCGCTGCGTCAGGGAACGGATTTTGGCGATCCGGGCGGTGCGAAAGGATCGAGGAACTGATGGCCCGACGCCCTATCCTGCGGGAACGATGTGGGTCCTCTGGACATCACAACAACTCGACCATCATCTGAGGGATCCAGCATGCACGTTCGACGCACCGCTCTGACTGCTTCCATCCTCGCCGCGCTGTTCAGCGGCGGCTTTTTTGCTAGCGGCGCCTATGCCGCCGATGTCTCCCCCGAGCCATTGTTGAAAAAGGCCGAGGCCGAGCAGAAACCCTACCTGGCCACCGTGAAACAACTGGTCGACATCGACACCGGGACAGGTCAGGCACCCGGCCTGAAAATGGTCAGCGCGGTGCTGGTCGAACGCCTCAAGGCTCTGGGCGCAACGGTGGAAACCACGCCAGCGACGCCGTCAGCGGGCGATAACATCGTCGGCACCCTGAAGGGCACGGGCAGCAAATCCTTTCTGCTGATGATCCATTACGACACCGTGTTCGGTCCGGGCACCGCCGCCAAGCGACCGTTCCGCGTCGACGGCGAGCATGCGTATGGCCCCGGTGTCGCCGATGCCAAAGGTGGAGTGGCCATGGTGCTGCATACCCTGAAGCTGCTGGAAGACGAGAAATTCAAGGACTTCGGCACGATCACCGTGTTGTTTAATCCCGACGAAGAAACGGGCTCCGCCGGCTCGAAAAAACTGATCGCCGAACTGGCCCGCAAGCACGACTACGTGTTCTCGTTCGAGCCACCGGACAAGGACGCCGTGACGGTCGCCACCAACGGCATCAACGGCGTGTTCGTCGATGTTAAAGGCAAGTCCTCCCACGCCGGTTCTGCGCCGGAAGCCGGGCGCAACGCCGCCATGGAACTGGCCCACCAACTGGTGCAGCTCAAGGACCTGGGTGACGCGGCCAAGGGCACAACGGTGAACTGGACGCTGATCAAAGGCGGCGAGAAACGCAACATCATCCCCTCCAGCGCCGCGGCCGAAGGCGACATGCGCTACTCCGACCTGAGCGAATCCGACCGCGTGCTGGCCGACGGACAGCGCATCGTCCAGGGCAAAATGATCGACGGCACCGACGTCACCTTCCGCCTCGACAAAGGCCGCCCCCCACTGGCCAAAAACCCAGCGACCGACGACCTCGCGAAAACGGCGCAAGCGATCTACGCCAAAACCGGCCGCACCCTCGAACCCATCGCCATGCGCTTCGGCACCGACGCCGGCTACGCCTACGTCCCAAACAGCCAGAAACCCGCCGTCCTTGAAACAATGGGCGTCGTCGGCGCCGGCCTCCACGCCGACGACGAATACATCGACCTCACCAGCATCGCCCCGAGGCTCTACCTGACCGCGGCGATGATCATGGAATTGTCCGGGAAATAGAGCGGGGCTGACGCTCCTCAGGGCTTACTGAAAAGCCAGTTCCGGTGGGACGCGGAGCGTCAGAGGCGGCATTACCACGCGGAGCGTGGGAACGATCAGGCATAGGACCGCAAGATTGATGGTGCCTGGACTGGCCTCTTCCCGGCTAAAGCCGGTCCCACAAACAGCAGCGCGTGCAGCCTGTGGGATTGGCTCGGACTGTAGGACCGGCTTCAGCCGGGAAGCTTTTGATCTTGATCTGCTTTTGATCTTGATCTGCTTTTGACCTTGATCTGCTTTTGATCTTCATACGCAAAAAGCCCAGTCACCGCCAATCGCGACTTGGGTGCAGGCTGAACGCAGACGACGCGGAGTGGGCCGAGCGGCATGGATGCCGCGAGAGCGCCGTCAGGACATGGATGTCCGTTCGGCGCGGGCCCACGGAGCGTCGTCGGAGTGAGGGTATCCCGACGGAGGAGGGACCTAACCAGGAGCAAGCACCCTTGGTTACTTGGGGTGCTTTTCCAAGTAACTCGCCGAAGGCGAAACAGTCTGCCCCCAGGCAGACGCTCTTGATCTTAAAAAACCTCAACCGCGAAGCGCGCCTACAACACCTGCCACAATCCGGTCCACTTCTTCCCCATCAATCACCAACGGCGGCAACAGCCGAATCGTCTGCCCCCGCGTCACATTGATCAACACCCCATACTCCTGCGCTGCCACCAGACACACATCCCGAATCGGCCGCCTCAACTCAACCCCGATCATCAACCCCATCCCCCGCACCTGCGCCACATCAGCGTGCCCCGCCAGCCCGGCGTGCAACCCCGCCAGCAGCCGCTCACCCTGCACCGCCGCATTACGCAACAGTCCCTCCCCCTCAACGATATCCAACACCGTACAACCCACCCGACACGCCAACGGATTACCGCCAAACGTACTGCCATGACTGCCCGGCGTGAACAACCGCGCCACCGCCGCCGTCGCCAGACACGCACCGATGGGAATGCCATTGCCCAACGCCTTCGCCAGCGTCATCACATCCGGCACGATCCCCTCATGCTCAAACGCAAACCAGCGCCCGGTCCGGCCAATGCCGGTCTGGATCTCGTCGAGCATCATCAGCCAGCCGTTTTGAGTGCAATGGACGCGAAGGGCCTTCAGATAACCCGGCGGCGGCAACGCCACACCACCCTCCCCCTGAACCGGCTCGACCAGCACCGCGACAATCCGCTCGCCATACACCTTCGTCGCACCCTCAACAGCGGCCATGTCGCCAAACGCCACCTTCACGAACTCACCCGACATCGGCTGATAACCCAGCCGTGCGGCGCCGTTATCACTGGCCGACAATGTGCCCAGGGTGCGGCCGTGAAAGGCGTTATCCATCACCAGCACCAGCGGATGCTCGATGCCCTTGGCCCAGCCATACAAACGCGCCAGCTTTAGCGCTGTTTCGTTGGCCTCGGCGCCGGAATTGTTGAAAAACACCTGTTCCAGACCTGACAGTTGCGTCAACCGTTGCGCCAATTTCTGCTGCCAGTCGATGCGGTAATGGTTGGACGTGTGCAAGAGCAACCCGGCCTGATCGCTGATCGCCGCGACAATCTGCGGGTGGCTGTGGCCGACGTTGGTCACGGCGACACCCGCGACGGCGTCCAGGTACTGACGGCCACTGTCATCCCACAGCCGCGCGCCTTCGCCACGAATGAAGCTCAAGGGCATCGGTTTGTAAGTGTTCATCAGGCAGGCGGCGGTCATGTCGGTGGCTCCATCACGGGTAAGTGGAGCCAGTATCGTTAGCCCGTTCTGATGTATAAAGATCGCCATCCTTCGATGACTTTAAAGCAGGGCTTGATAATGGACGTGTTTCTGGCAATGACGGTGTTCGTCAAAGTGGTGGAAGGCGGCAGCATGACCGCAGCCGCGCGCCAGTGCGAAATGTCGACGACCATGGTCGGCAATCACCTGAAAGCCCTGGAGCAACGCCTCGGCGTCAGCCTGTTGCAGCGCACCACGCGTCGGCAGAATCTGACCGAGTTCGGCCTGGAATACTACCGGCGTTGCGTCGAAGTACTCGGGCTGGTCAACGACTCCGAACGCATGGCCGAACAGGCCCAGACCGAGCCCAGCGGCATGCTGCGTGTCACCGCGCCGCCGGCCTTCGGCGCCGAACGCCTGGCGCCGCTGCTCAGCGATTTCGTCCAGCGTTACCCGGAGATCAAAGTGGAGGTGGTACTCAGCAACCAGACGATGGACCTGATCGAGCACGGTTTCGACGCCGCCATTCGCCTCGGCACCCCGGAGTCATCGGCCTTGATCGCCCGGCCGCTGCAGGACTACACCCTGACTATCTGCGCGGCGCCCTCATACCTGAAACGCCGGGGCACGCCGAAGACCGCCGATGACCTGCGTGACCACGACTGCCTCGCGTTCGCCTATCCGGCAGGCGACGACTGGCGTGCCGCCGAAAAACTGTGGCGCCTGACCGGGCCCGACGGGGTGATGGAAGTGCCGGTGTCGGGCTCGATGATCGTCAACAGCACGCCGGCGCTGCGCCAGGCCGTCCTGGCCGGAATGGGCGTGTCGATGCTGCCTGACGTGCTGATCAGCGAGGACATCGCCGGCGGAAAGCTCGTGCCGCTGCTGCAGGATTACCAACCGCCCAGCCGCACGCTGTGGCTGATGTACCCTCAGGACCGCTATCGCCTGCCCAAGGTGCGGCAGTTTGTCGAACATGCGTTGCGCGCCTGGGGCAAATGAGCCGTCACGTCCAGCCCGCCGCCTACCCGAGCAGCCCCGGCGTCGTTTAACGCCTCGGTTCGGACCCCGCGCTTACATCACGACACAGTCATGAGCCTTTGGTGCGGTTGACGCCGGCGAGGCCAGGGCCAGACTTCAGAAAAGGACTTTCGAGCGACTCATCGCTCAGGCCGCTCCGCTCCCGGAGCTCCATGACACGTCAAGGAATGACACTATGCCCCTCAACTCATCCGCTGCATCCCGCCCGCCCCATCTCGACTGGATGGCGCAGATCCCCGAACTCGCGCGGTTGCGCATCGACCAACTGATCCTCCCCGGCGCCCACAATGCCGGCAGCGACAAGCTCTCCCCCAACGCCGGTATTCCGCAAGAGAAAGCCCAGGACGTCGCGCCCCTGGAACAACTGCGCCAAGGGGTGCGCGCGCTGGATTTGCGCGTGGCGTTTTATTCAAAGTACGAAAAGGGTGACCCGCGGCGATTCCAGCTGTTCCACCTGACCTCGTCGGGGCGCACGGTCGCCGGGGACATTCTGGCGTGCGTCGACGCGTTCTATCAGGAGCTTGAGCAAAATGGCTCCCCAGCCCGGGAACTGGTCATCCTGGACTTTCACCAGTTCAAGGATTTCACCGAGGTCACGCACCGGGAATTTCAGAGCCTGCTGACGAAAAGCCTCGGCCCAAGAGCCGTGCCTCGGTCTTTGCACAAGCTGACCCTGGAAGGCATCTGGCGGGATCATCCGGGCAAGAATCTCGTGCTCTCCTACAACCGTGCTTCGGTTGACGAGCTGTTGTGGCCCGGGGTCAAGCAACGCTGGCCGGGGGAGACCCTGTTCAACACCAACACCCTGAAGGCGTTCGTCAATGAAGTTGCGGTGGAAAACAAACCGGAGTTCAGCCTGACCGCCATCCAGTGCGCGAAATACTCACTGCCGCTGCACGCGCCCAGTGACTTGAGCCTGAAGATCGATCAGTGGTTTGCGTCGACGGATGAAAACAGCTTCATCCAGAATTTCTACCTCATCAACACCGACTGGACCCTGCGCAGTTCGCTGATCGCTCATTGCCGTCACGCGAACGCTGTGCGTGCGGGTTTCCACCTGCGCCATCCCGATCTGCCGCTGCAACCCAGGCGGCGAACCGCCCGCAACGGGTGATCAGCAACGGGTAATCAGACCCTGTCGGGCGACGCGGATCAGTTGGTGAATCACCGCCTCCGCGCGCTCGGCCGTGGGCGCCTGAATCACCGCCAGATCAAACTGGTCATTGCTGAAGCGCTCAAGGGCGTCGTTGGTTTCGATGAACTGAATGAGAAAGGCGTGCGGGCCGCCCTGGCGACGCGGCCAGCCGTCGAGATAACGCAGGAGCGTCGGCTGGTGGGCACCGCCCAGAAGGATTTGCGGATTACGACGATTGAACTGGCTGGCGATGGGGGCCAGACGGACGAGGGGACGCGGGTGGGAATGACGGCTCATAGTGTCGTTTTCTCTGCCTCATTGATCCGCTGGGCAGCGGTGAGAGGCAACACCGAACCAGCGCTTTAGCGGAATTTCGATGACGAATGACCGTCACCAGGCGCCCCGCAAGTAGCTGTTTAAATCGGCGCATGAACGGCATCCTAGAGAAGCGGCGTGGGCATTGTCAATCGGCGGATCCTGTCGTTTGTTTGTCGCACCGAACGCAAAAAAATCCCGGCGTCCTCAGAGGCCGGGATTTTTTGACCGGATAAATCAGCGGCGTGCGATCAATCGGTCCACGGACAAGCGACCGGCGCCCTCGAACAGCACCGCCACCGCACCGGCGATCAATGCCAGGCCGAACTCATAACCGTTGTTGGCCATGAACAAGCCGTTGTGGATGTGCACCGAGAGAATCGCTACCACCAGCATCACGATCACCACCAGGGCTGCAGGTCGTGCCAGCAGACCAAGGAACAGCGCCAGGCCGCCGAAGAATTCCGCGCTGCCCGACATCAGCGCCATCAGGTAACCAGGGTTCAGGCCCAGGCTCGCCATGTACTGGCCGGTGCCTTCCAGGCCGTAGCCGCCGAACATGCCGAACAGCTTCTGGCTGCCGTGGGCCATGAGGATGATGCCAATGAGAATCCGCAGGCCGGTGATGCCGAAACCGGCGTGGGTGTTGAAGATCGATTTGAGTTGAGCATTCATGGCGGGCATTCCGTTTCAGTTGAGAATGGCGCCATCTTAATCGTTTCTATGGATATGAAAATCGCAAAAAACGCGCCATACATATCGAATCAATAGATCTATCAGCGAGTCGCAGGACGCTCCAGTGAACTGCGTGCCTGATCGAACGCCAGGTAGTACTTGTTGACGCTGTTGACGTAGCTCACGACGTTCTTGCCGCCCTGGTCCATGGCGACGCGCTCCACCTGAAAAAACCACTGGTTCGGGTTGAGCCCCTGGCGCTTGGCTTCCGCGCGCATGGCCTGCACGCGCTCCGGGCCGAGGTTATAGGCCGCCAGGGTGAAGGCCATGCGCTCGCGCTCGTTGATTTTCGGGCTGGCGAAAAACTTGCGCCGCAGCAGCGCCATGTATTTGCTTGCCGCCTGCACGTTACCGTCGAGGTCGTGAATGTTGTCGACGCCGACGCGCTGGGCAGCCGACGGCGTGATCTGCAGCAGGCCTGTGGCGCCACTGCCGCCCTTGGCGACCGGGTTGAGCGCCGACTCCTTGAAGGCCACGGCGGCGAGGTCGAGCCAGTCCATCTTCTGTTTGTCGGCATGCAGTTGCAGCGTGGGGCGAAGTTTTTCCAGGCGTTGACGGTCTTCGCGGGCGAGCGGATTGTGGATCTGGTAGCGGTCCTTGTAGGCGGCCTGGAAGACGGCATCCTGGTTGCGCGGTGGTTCGTAGGTTTGCAGGAAACGGTCAACGGCGCCGCGCAATACCACGGCGTCCTTGCGCACGAACCAGTTCATGTCACCCGGATCGCTCAAGGCAGCAGCGCGGTCGATGCGCAGTTTCGGCATCACCCTGGCCCAGCGTTCGGCGATGGGTTGCTCGACCACGGTCAGGTGATACACCCCGGCCTGAACCATTTCCAGGACGTCCTCCACCGCCAGGCTCGGATCAACCCATTCGATCTTCACCGGTGGCAGCTTGCGCAGCGCCAGCTTCTGGTTGAGCTGGAGGACGGCTTCATCGGCGGCGCTGCCGCTGGTCAGCATCAGTGTGCGGCCGGAGAGCTGTTCGGGATGCCGGAGCCCGCGCTCACCCTTGACGCCCACCACCACCAGCGGCACCTGGGCGACTACCGGTTCAGACGCGTCGACGTAATGCGCGGCGCTGGCGTCGAGCAGTTCGCCCGGCGCAACCATGTCGCCCTCGCCCCGCTGCAGCGCGGCCAGGAGTTGATCCTTGGCTTTGGGAATGAGTTTGAGGGAGATTTTCTGGCCGTCCCGGGCGTGGCTGTTGAGATAGGTTTCGAACGCCTCCAGGCGACGGCACTCGACGCCCACCGGCTCGCCCTGTACTTCGGCGGAGCTGTTGCGGCTCTGATTGACCAGCACCCGCAGGACTTTGCCGCTGCGAATCGCCGGCAGGTCGCGCACCTGATTCTTCTTTATCACCACGGGGGGGCCGGCGGGGCGCGGGGACGCGTGGCCGGGCACGGCCATGACACACATCAGGGAAAACAGGGACGCGCGGATCATTGACGCTCCGACGAAAGGCCGAAAAAGACGGGCTTGAAGTCTGCGTCGCGCACATGACCTGCTCGCAGCGGACAGCGCGGCGTGCGTCAACAAAGCGGGATCACAGGGTTCGGGTATTCCAAGCAGTTGAGCCTGCTTGTTTTTTATCGCTTCAATCGCTCTGTTATTCTTCTCGGCCTCTGGCCTGAGGTAGCACCATGCAACTAATAGACATTGGCGTCAACTTGACCAACCCCAGCTTCGCCGCCCGCGAAGGCGAGGTGGTGGAGCGCGCATACGCCGCCGGCGTCGGCCAGTTGATCCTCACGGGCACCGACGTCGAGGGCAGCGAACAGGCCCTTGCTTTGTCCCGCCAGCTTGATGACAGCGCCGAGCGGTTGTTCAGCACCGCCGGCATTCATCCGCATTCGGCAAGCGCCTGGACGGGCGAAACGGAAAGCCAGCTGAGGGCACTGCTGCGTGAAAAGACGGTCTGCGCCGTGGGTGAATGCGGGCTGGATTTCAATCGCGACTTCTCCCCTCGCCCGCAGCAGGAAAAGGTCCTGGAAGCGCATCTGGCCCTGGCCGTGGAGCTGCAACTGCCGGTGTTTCTCCATGAGCGCGATGCCGACGAGCGACTGCTCGCCATTTTGCGGGACTACCGCGATCAGCTCCCGGCGGCAGTGGTGCATTGCTTCACCGGGGAAAAACGCGCGCTGTTCCACTATCTGGACCTGGACCTGCACATCGGCATCACCGGCTGGATCTGCGACGAACGCCGGGGCACACACCTGCACCCTTTGGTCCGCGAGATCCCGCGTGGCCGTTTGATGCTGGAAAGCGACGCGCCGTATCTGCTGCCCCGCACCTTGCGGCCCAAACCGAAGAACGGCCGCAACGAACCGGCCTACTTGCCCGAGGTCCTGCGAGAAGTGGCGCTGCATCGAGGGGAGAGCCCGGCGGATGTCGCGGCCCACACCACCGAGTGCGCGCGCGCGTTCTTTTCATTGCCGTTGGTTGCGGCGTTCGCTCAACAGTCGTAAAACCGCCGCCTGGCATAGATTTCCCGGCCGCACGGATACCAACTGTAGGAGCGCGCTTGCCCGCGAACGCGGTGGGTCAGCTGACATATTCGTGACTGTCCCACCGCATTCGCGGGCAAGCGCGCTCCTACAAGACCGTTGGGCCATCTGTCTTCTATCAGGCTGATAGCAATCCTCGATTCGCCGAAGTGAATCTCCGGGCCTATTCTCACCTCAATCGAAAACACTTCTTGTTAACGTTTCACCGAGGTAAGCGTCATGCCCAAGTTCATCACGGATCTTCACATCGGCGAATTCTTCCACCCATCGCGCAAGCAAGGCCTGCCGTCAAATGTCGTGATGTCGTCCCTGGCGTTCCCGCTGGCCATCGTCTCCGGCCTGTTGCTTCTGGACGGCGCATTCAACGGCAGCCTGACCTCCGCCGCCATCGGCGTGCTGGGTCTGGTCGCTGCCCAGGCCATCAAAGCCCGAGGCCAATAAGGCCTCAGGCTTTTGGCAGGTTCATGACTGCATCACGTGAGCACGTGTCAGTGAACTCGCAGCATGCGCATCTAATCAGCCAAAGACCGTCACTGTCTGGCGACTTATCGCTACCAGCTCCCCTTTCGGCGTCCACAACGCCGCCGCAGTATGACCGTAGCCATCGCGGGCATGCTCGATCACCGCTCGGTACTGGGTCCAGTCATGGGTCGTCAGCGCGGGCAACGGCTGCACAAATTCAATCGTCCAGGTCAATGAGCTCCCCGGTGCCGGCTTGTTCAGATGCGGCAGCACCGCAGGCGGCCAAGTGTCGACCAGTGCCAGCAGATGCGCTTCGGTCAAGGGTTCTTCTTCCACGTCACGCAAGCGCGCATAGCCGCCAATCGCACCGGATGGCGTGTTGGAAAACGGCAGTCCGCCCAACGCCCAGCGCAGATCGATGAAGCGCAGATATTCCGGCATGACACCCGAGACAAACGGGAACGGCTGAATCTCGTCCACCGGCTTGAAGACTGGCGCAGGCTCGGCCTGCACGGAAATCATCGACTCACGGGGCGCGCCGAAGCTGCCCTGAATCAGCGTCACGACCTCACCGTTCTGTATTGCCCGCCCCAAGACCTGGCTGACGGCCTTACCCTCGCGCAGGATCTCCACTTCAAACGAAATCGGCGTGTCGATGGCCGGCGGGGCCACAAAACAGATCGCCAGCGAGCGAACCGGCCGCTCAGTCGACACCTTCGCGCGCATCGCTTCATACATCAGCGCGGCCATCAGCCCGCCGAAGCAGGCACGCCCCTGGGCCCACGATGCAGGGATGCTGATGGATTGAGGGCGGGTGCGGACGGCGTCGAGCAGCTCGGAGAATTTCATGGGCATTCCAGAGTGGCAGGCAGGATGTGCGAATGGTAGCGAGGCAGCTGCCGCAGGACAGGGTTTATAAGCGCCAATCCTGCGGACCAAGCTGTTTAAAAGCGACGGAGCTCGACGCCCCTGAGGACTGAACCGCCCTAGCGCGGAGAATGTTTGCCGAAGCAGGCCTTGTACAAGCGCTCCAGGACCTGGTCCGACTTCTGCTCCGCGCGATGAATGCCCAATTCCCACCCGGCCACACAAGGCGCCAGATCCGCTTGATGCCGCGCCTGTTCCAGCCATTGCAGGTGATCGTGCCAATCGCCAAGGGCGCCTTGGGCCGCTTTCAACCGGCGTTGCATGTTCTTCGGCTGATGACTGAGTTCCGGGTAGGCCTCGCCTGCGTAACGCACGCGCTTGATCAACAGGCGCAGGCGATGGCGGTCGTGGGCAGGGTCGCCCATGGCTTCTCGCAATTGCTTCCACTGCTTGTCCAGACGCTTTTCAATGCGCTGCTCCAGCTTGTCGAGCAGGCCGTGACGCTCCTGGGTGCGCAACAGGGCCGGCAATTGATCCAGCACGCCGAACAGCCGATTGAGCTCCGCAGAGCTGGCCACTTTCGGGCACGCGGTCTTGAGGTATTGATCGCGCTTGGCTGCCGCCTGGGGCAGACCCTGTTCATCGAGAAACGCCGCCAGCACCTGCATGTCGCGCAACGGCGTGGTCAGCGCACCGACCTCCTTCGCCGCCCCTTCCACCTGATCCAGCCCCGGCAGACCGCGCAATGGCCGCAAGACACTGCGCAGGCGGCGGACGTTGGTGCGCAGATCGTGCAGCGCCTCGCTGTCGGTGGAGGCTTCCAGCCGCGCGTGGCAGGCAAGCAGTTTGATGTTGAGGCCGATAATCTCGGCGACCAGGTGATCGACCATCGCTGACATGAAGCACTCCTTGGTTGAAGATGAATGTCTGATGATTTACGGCCGCTTGCCCCTCACGGCGGACAAGCGCCACGGCAGGCTGCGGCGCAGGGACTTCAGGCGCTGGCGAAGTGCACCGGCGGAGCCGTCTGCCCCGGCATAGCGCTGGGCTTCGAACTCGCCGACAAAATCCCTGATCGCCCCGGCGTGCGCCGGCAGTTGCTCGGCAGCACGTTGCGCGAAGGCCTGAGCGCCTTCACCCGGCTGACGTTTAAGACCTTGCCGGGCGAGCAGGCGTTCGAAATGGTTGAACAGGCGCAGCTGCGAATCGCTTTCACGGCGCCACGGCTTGAACAGCCACAGCGCCAGCAGCCCCAGAATAACTGCCGCGCCACCGGCAAACACCGGCGCCTGAAAGCCGGAAAACCAGCGGCCCAGCACCTTCAGTTGCTGCTGACCCTGATAGCCCAGCACCCACCGCTGCCAGCCGTAATTGAGGTTGTCCCAGCCCATGCGGATCGAATTGACCCAGGCCAAGTGCCGATAGCGCAGGGCTGACATCGGCGAATCGCCGAGAAATTCCTCGTCCGCCGCCAGCGCCTGTTCAAGTCCCTGCTCGACCCGCGCGGGCGCCACCGCGGCGGTGGGATCGACGCTGCGCCAGCCCACGTTCGGCTGCCAATACTCGACCCAGGCATGGGCATCGAACTGGCGCACCGTCAGGTAGTTGCCGTCCGGGTTGAGCTCGCCGCCCTGATAACCGGCCACCACCCGCGCCGGCACGCCCGCCGATCGGAGTGCAAACGCCATGGCCCCGGCGTAGTGGGCGCAGAAACCGGCACGGCTGCCGAACAGAAAGTCATCGATGCTGTTGGCGCCCAGCGAAGGCGGCTTGAGGGTGTAGCGGAACGGCTGCGAGGTGAAGTACGACAGCAGCGCATCCACCAGGGCGTCGGTGCCGAGATGGCGCCGATGCAGATCCGCTGCCCATTCTCGCACCTGGGGATTGCCTTTGGCTGGCAACTGCAGCGCCTGCAACCGGGCGCCGTCGCTGAGCACGGTCTCGCGCACGGCGTCAGGCCAGGATTCGGCGTTGTAGAGCATCGATTGCTCAATCGGGCGCCGCCGTTGCCACCGGAAATCGCTCATCTGGCGCACCCCGGCCAGATCGGTCTGGCCTACGTCGAGGGTCATCAGCCAGGGCTTGCCGGTCGGCTCCAGCACCACGCTGTAGCCAACACGCTCGCCTTCCCGGCGCCACAGCGGCGCGTCCGGCACTTGCGCCCGCGACGACTGCGACCAGCGCCTGCCGTCGAACTGCTCCAGGGTCAGCGCGCGCCAGTACAGCTGAGTGCGCGGCGGCAGCGGGCCGTCAAAACTCGCGCGAAAGACCAGTTCGGCGGACTTGCTCAGCTCGGCGATGTCCCCCGGCGCCATACTGTCGGAAAGCCCGGTCAGCGCCTTATTGCTCGGTTGTGGCAACGACCACAGCGGCTCAAGCCGCGGAAAGAACAGAAAGAGCAGCAGCATCAGCGGCACGGCCTGCAACAGCAGTTTGGCCGACAGTCGCAACGTGGCCGCCGGCTTGCTGGAGATGCCGGACTGTTGCAGGCCGATCAGCGCGGCCAGCAGCGTGGTGATGGGCAGCAGAGTGAACAGCCCCCAGAGCAGCGAGTCTTCGAACAGATAGCCGACCGCGATGCAGAAGAAGCCGAGAAAGATCAGCACCAGCGCATCGCGTCGGTTCTGCATTTCCAGCATCTTCAGAATGAACGCGGCGATCAGCAGCGCCGCCCCCGCATCCAGACCAATCAAACTGCCCCGCGCCAGATAAATGCCCCCGGCGGTACCCACCAGCAGTCCCGATTTGATCCAGGTGCCGGGCATCCTCACGCGCATGCGGAAGATCTGAATCCGCCAGAACGAACAGACCAGCCACAGCACGATCAACGCCACCGGCACGTGCAAGGCGAACGGCACGATCACCAGCGCCTGGGCGATCAGCAACCAATTGAGACTGACCCGGGGGATCGGTTTGGCGAGGCTTGAAGAGGTCATCGCGCGTCGCCTTTCATGCACGCACCCCGTACAGCGCCAACTGGCGCAAACAGTCTTCGCGGTGGGCGTCGCCACTGTCCACCGCCGAAAGGAAACCGGGCAGCTTCAGGGCGAACGGCTGCTGACGCTGGGACAATTCCAGCACCCAGTAACACAAGCGCGACAGCCGCTCTTCGATATCCCCGCCCAGGGCCATGAAGTCCAGACACAGATCATGGCCGCTGAGGTCGCTGAACTCTTTGACCATCAACCCCTGCCCTCGCGACCAGGCTTTCCAGTGCATGCGCTTCATCGAATCGCCTGGCTGCCACAGGCGCAGGCCCTGATAATCATCGACGCCCGGCCCCGTCGTTGCATGGCCGTCGTCCTCGGCATGGGGTTGCACGCCTTGCAGCAGCGGCATCGTGCCGGCCACTGGCTGCGGGTAAATCAGCACGGTCTGTTCCAGGTCCAGCCAGCTCCAGGCGCGAAAGATGCCCAGCGGAAACACGCTCTCCACGCGCAACCGCGGGGCGCGCATCCAGCCGCGTTTGAGCGCTGGCAGGGTCAGGCCGACCTCCACCAGACGCTCGGCCTCGACGTCGGTCTGCTCCAGTTGTTCGCTGTCCCAACCCAAGGCAATCGCCTGATGCCCATGGCCGGTGCTTTCCAGGCGCAGGCGCAGTTGCACCGGTTCGCCAACGAACACCGAACGCGCGTGGCCGCCGCTGAGCACCAGCCCGCTGATGTTGCGGTAGGTGTGCAGAATGGCGAGGACACCTACCGAGAGCATCAGGAATGTCAGGCCGTAAGCGAGGCTGTTCTGGTAGTTGATCGACACCAGCAGCAGCAAAAACAGAATGAGCGCGTACGTGCCGCCGACCCGGGTCGGCAGGATGAAGATTCGGCGGTGATCCAGCTCGACTCGCGACGCCGGGGGAATGCGGCGTCCCACCCAGCGCTGCCAGACCGGTTCGAAGCGTTCGATCACAGCACCGGCACCTCCCGCATTAGCCACTGGACCAGCGCGCCGCCACCATGCCCGGTCGGGTCGGTGCGCTCGCGCAGGCGGTGGCCGATGACGGCGGGCAGAATCGCCTGCACGTCTTCGGGAATCACGTAATCCCGTCCGGCAAGCAACGCCCAGGCCCGCGCGGCCGACAGGATCGCCAGGCTCGCGCGGGGTGACAGGCCGTAAGCAAATTGCGGTTGGCTGCGTGTGGCATCGACCAGCCGCAGCACGTAATCAACCAGAGCGTCGCTGGCCCGTACCTGCCGCGCCTGCTGCTGAAGGGTTGCGAGTTCTGAATGGTCCAGCAACGGCTCGATACGCGGCAGCAGATCGCGACGGGATTCCCCCAGCAGCAGGGCCTTCTCCGCCGACCGCGCCGGGTAGCCCAGAGACAGGCGCATGAGAAAGCGGTCCAGTTGCGATTCCGGCAAAGCAAAGGTGCCGCCCTGGCTGAACGGGTTCTGGGTGGCGATGACGAAAAACGGATCGGGCAGCAAACGGGTGGCGCCCTCGATGGTGACCTGGCCTTCTTCCATGGCTTCGAGCAGCGCGCTCTGGCTCTTGGGCGTGGCGCGGTTGATTTCGTCGGCCAGCACCAGCTCGGCGAAGATCGGCCCGGGATGGAAAGTGAATTGCCCGGTGTCGCGATCAAAAACGGACGTGCCAAGGATGTCGCCCGGCAGCAGATCGGAGGTGAATTGAATGCGCTGAAAGCTCAGGCCGAGCACCCGCGCCAGGGTGTGGCTGAGGGTGGTTTTGCCCATACCGGGCAAATCTTCGATCAACAGGTGACCGCCGCCCAGCAGGCAGGTCAGCGCCAGGCGAACCTGGGGTTCCTTGCCCAGCACCACTTCGTTGATCGCGTTGAGACACGCATCCAGTTTTCTGCCCATTGGAAGGCCTCCCCAGGCGACAGTTTATGGCTAATAGGACTGCAGAGGATGCCAGACGTGCAGCCACTGTAAGGTCAGCGTAGGCGTTTTCGCTAGAGCGGGAGGGAGGGATTCATCAGGGTGGAGCGAAACAGGACTGTAGGAGTGAGCTTGCTCGCGATCCGCGTTATCTCAGCCAGCTCGATGGCGACTGACAGCATGCTTCGCGAGCAAGCTCACTCCTACAGGGAGACCGCTTAATGGCTGCGGGCCTTGGAACGATCTCAGCGACCCGCGCGGGACTCACGGATATAGAAACGGGCTTTCTCGGCTTTCTCGGAGCAACCCTCAAACGCTTCGAACTGCTGCTGGGTCTTGGCGCCGGTCAGCAGCGACAGGGCCTTGGAATAGCTGACCGTGCCGGCGAAACCTTCGGCCTTGGCCAGATCGAGCTCGTGCCAGGCTCCGTCAAGATTGGTGGCGCAGCTGTCGCGGTAGGCCGTTTTGCCGGCGCAACCGGTGAGAACCAACGCCAACAGGGGCAGGCAGATCCAGGCTTTCATGGGTGTTACCTCAACTAAGGAAATCGACGATGCGGATTTGACGGTGCGGCGATGCAAAAGTGCCACGCCGGGGCGATGCACGATACCTGTTTCCCGCTGTTGGCGTTACGCTGGTGTGTGATGAATCGGCCGCCTCGCGCGCCGCCCGAATGCTGACTACGGTAAACCGCACATGAATAAACGCATCGCGCTGGTCCTGGGCTCCGGGGGCGCCAGGGGTTACGCGCATATCGGCGTCATCGAAGAGCTCGAACATCGCGGCTACGACATCGCCTGCATCGCCGGCTGTTCCATGGGCGCGGTGATCGGCGGGATCTACGCGGCGGGCAAGCTGCCCGAGTACAAGGCGTGGATCGAAAGCCTGGATTACCTGGACGTGTTGCGGCTGGTGGACGTGAGTTTCCGGCTGGGGGCGATTCGCGGCGAGAAGGTGTTCGGCAAGATTCGTGAAATCGTCGGCGAGATCAACATCGAGGACCTGCCGATACCCTACACCGCGGTGGCCACGGACCTCACCAATCAGCAGGAAATCTGGTTTCAGGAAGGCAATCTGCATTCGGCGATGCGCGCTTCGGCGGCGATCCCCAGCCTGTTCACCCCGGTGGTTCAGGGCAATCGCACCCTGGTCGATGGCGGGTTGCTGAACCCGTTGCCGATTGTGCCGGTGGTGTCCAGCCATTGCGATTTGATTGTCGCGGTCAATCTCAATTCCACCACCCAGAAGCATTACACGTTGCCCGTGATCGAGCGCCCGCCGGCGGTGAAGAAGCGGTTCGACGGGCTGATGAATTCCATCGGCTCGCACCTGCCGTTCCGCCGCAAGCTGGACCTGACCGGCGAAGACGGGTTGCGCCTGGCGCAGGAAAGTCTCAAGCCCAGCGCCGCCGTGCTGACGGGCAATCCGTGGTTGATGGCTGACATCGAATCCGCCGATCCCCAGGGCCAGCAACCCGCCGCCGCGCCCACCCAGCCCGGCGCCCCAAGATCGGCCAGCGGCTCAAGGATCATCGACAACGTCGGCCCGGCGTCGCTGCTGGACCTGATCAACCAGAGCTTCGAGGTGATGCAGACCTCACTGGCGCAATACAAGATCGCCGGCTACCCGCCCGACATCCTGATCAACGTGCCCAAACGCGTATGCCGGTTCTTCGAATTCTACAAAGCCCCGGAGCTGATCGCGCTCGGGCGGCAGATCGCCAGGGAAACGCTGGATCGGTATGAGCAGGAGCATTAAGGGCATGCCAACACGGTCGTCCGGCGTTTCAGCCAGACCCACTGGATGCATGCGATCGATTAGTGGGACCGGCTTCAGCCGGGAAGAGGCCCGCATGAACGCCATCAATCATGCGGTGTGACCATCGACGCCTTCCCGGCTAAAGCCGGTCCCACAAGTTGGCGTTTCAGCCAGACCCACTGGATGCATGCGATCGATTAGTGGGACCGGCTTCAGCCGGGAAGAGGCCCGCATGAACGCCATCAATCATGCGGTGTGACCATCGACGCCTTCCCGGCTAAAGCCGGTCCCACAAGTTGGCGTTCCAGCCAGACCCACTGGATGCATGCGATCGATTAGTGGGACCGGCTTCAGCCGGGAAGAGGCACGCATGAACGCCATCAATCATGCGGTGTGACCATCGACGCCTTCCCGGCTAAAGCCGGGCCCACGGAGGCTGTCCCGCGGAGTCTGATCCTTCACGCATTCACCAACCGATACCCGACCCCCGCTTCCGTCACGATGTACTGCGGCGCGGCGGGGTCGTCGCCGAGTTTCTGGCGCAGGTGGCCCACCACGATGCGCAGGTAATGGGTGTCTTCGACGTGGGTCGGGCCCCAGATGTCCTTGAGCAATTGCTGCTGGGTGATGACCCGCCCGGGATGCCGCGCCAGTTGCGCCAGCACCGCGTATTCCTTGCGGGTCAGGCCGACTTCGGTATCGCCCAGGGACACCCGGCGGTAGGCCAGATCGATGTTCAGCGGGCCAATGACCACCGCCGACTCTACCTGACCGCTCTCCGGCGCCTGGCGCAGCAGTGAACGAATCCGCGCCAGAAACTCCTGGATGCCAAACGGCTTGGTCACGTAATCATTCGCACCGGCGTCCAGGGCGCGAACCTTCTCGCCCTCGCTGGCACGCACCGACAGCACCAGTACCGGCACTGTCGACCACTCGCGAAACTGACTGAGCACGTCCTGCCCGTCCATGTCCGGCAGGCCCAGGTCGAGCACCAACAGGTCGGGTTTGTTGAGCGCGGCCTGAGTCAAGCCATCGCTGCCAGTTCCTGCTTCCAGCACTTTGTAGCCTTGTGACGCGAGGCTGATGCGCAGGAACTTGCGGATCTGCGGCTCGTCATCGATCACCAGAATGGTCGCCGTCTGGCTCATGGGTGTCCTGTCATTAGAAAAAAGGGCAGTTGCAAACGCACGTCAGCGTAGCGCAAAACGGTTTCAGACCGCCTGGTCCATTTCCGCCTCGGGTTGCGCCTGGAGCGGCAGATGCAGACTGATGCAGGTGCCGCGACCGTCGATGCCATCACCCACGCTGATCCGCCCGCCATGGGCGCCGACCATGCCCTGACAGATCGCCAGACCCAGCCCAGTGCCCTGCCCGCCTCGGTCACCCCGCGCGGCGGTGTAGAACATGTCGAAAATCTTAGCCCGTTCACCCTCGGGTATCCCCGGCCCCTCATCGCTGACGGCGAAGACGATCTCCTCGTTCTGCGCACTGACCGCCATCTGCAGACGGCCATTGACCGGCGAGAAGCGCGCGGCGTTTTCAATCACGTTGATCAACGCCTGCTCGATCAGCGCGGCGTGGACATACAGCAGCGGCAGCTCCGCCGGCAGTTGAGTCATGACTTGCAGCGGCGCGAGCACGGCGCGAAGGCGATTGAGCGCGCTGCCGACGATGTCACCCGGCGAGACCCAGTCCCGCGCCAGCTTCAGCGCGCCGTGGCCGAGGCGCGTCATGTCCAGCAGGTTCTGAATGTAGCGGTCCAGACGCTCGGCCTCGTCGCGTGTGCCTTCGAGCAACTCGCGACGGTCTTCCAGCGGAATCGCCTCGCCCAGCGCCAGCAGGCTGTCGATGCTGCCGCGCATGGCAGTCAGCGGCGTGCGCAGGTCGTGGGACACCGAGGCCAGCAAGGCGCTGCGCAGTTGTTCGGTCTCGCCATGCAAACGCGCGGCTTCCAAGTCCTCGGCCAGCCGCGCCCGCGCCAGGGCCTGGCCCAGTGGCTGACTCAGCGCCGTGAGCAAACGTCGACGCTGAGGCGTGAAGGTCTGGCCCTGTTTCGCACGAATCCCCAGCAACGCCAGCGGCGCGTCGTCGACCCACAACGGCAGCCACCACCAACTCCCCGACGGCAGCGTGCCGGTGCCCTTGCCCGCCGGTTGCCCGTGCTGCCAGGCCCAGTCCGCCGCCGCGCGCTCGAATTCGGAAAACTCCAGCGACCCGCCCACTTCGACCTTCCAGCCCTGTTCGCGATCATTGTCCAGCACGCACAGCTGCAACTCGCTCCAGCCGGCCAGGTGATGATCGGCGGCGCTCAGCACCGCCTGCCGATCGGTGGCGGCGGTCAGGCGGCGGGACAGGTCAAGGAGTTCGCTGGTTTCCTCCTGTGTGTCCCGCAGGGCCTGCAACTGGCGACGCTGGCGAGCGGCAAGATTGCCGGTCAGCGCCGCCATCAACAGAAAGAACAGCAACGTCAGCACGTCTTCTTCGCGCTGGATGCTCAGGGAAAAATTCGGGGGAATGAACAGAAAGTCATAGGCCAGAAACGACAGCACCGAACAGACCATCGCCGGGCCGACGCTACTGCGCACGGCCACCAGCAGCACGGCGGCGAGAAAGACGAGGGAGATATTCGGCAGCGCCAGCCAGCTGGATACCGCCCAGGCCAGAGCACTGGCGCCGACCGTGGCGAACAGCGCCAATGCGTAGTCGAACCAGACCAGATTGTGTGGCGTAGTGGATTGCGGCTGATCGGGGCGCGACTCGCTGTCGAGGACGTTGATTTCGAGGCCGTGGGCATTGCGCAGCAGACGCGACGCCAGGCCGCCGCCCAACACCCGACGGCGCATCGAAGGACGCGACTGGCCGACCAGCACCAGACTCGCGCGACGTTCGGTCGCGTGCTGAATCAACGTCTTCGCCACTTCCGGCGCGCGCAGCACCACCACTTCCCCACCGAGGCGTTCGGCGAGCTGCTGGGCGTTCTGCAAACGGCCGCGCGCCAGTTCATCGAAAAAGCGCCCGTTGTCGACGTGCACCAGGCTCCACGGCAGATGCCGACGCTGCGCGACCCGGCTGGCGTGGCGCACCAGACGCTCGGCCTGGGCATCACCGTCGATGCCGACCAGCAGACGACCGCGCACTGCGGGCGCCGACTGACCCAACTGCCGATAGCCCAGCGCCAGATCGTTGTCCACTTGGGCGGCGGCGGTCTGCATCGCCATTTCCCGCAGCGCGGTGAGGTTGGTCTGGGTGAAGAACGCATCAATGGCCGCGCGCGCCTGCTCGGGCACGTAGACCTTGCCGTCGCGCAGACGCTCCAGCAGCTCCCGGGGCGGCAGGTCGATCAGCACCAGTTCGTAGGCTTCCTGCAACACCCAGTCCGGCAGGGTTTCGCGCACTTGCACGCCGGTGATGCCGCGCACCTGATCGTTGAGGCTTTCAAGGTGTTGAACGTTGACCGTGGTGTAAACGTCAATCCCCGCCGAGAGCAGTTCCTGGATGTCCTGCCAGCGCTTGGCGTGTCGGCTGCCCGGCGCGTTGCTGTGGGCGAGTTCATCGACCAGCACCAGTTTGGGTTTCGCCGCGAGCAGACCGTCCAGGTCCATCTCTTCAAGCATGACGCCGCGGTATTCGGAGCGAAGCATGGGTTGCTGGGGCAATCCGCCCAGCAGCGCCTCGGTCTCGGCCCGGCCGTGGGTTTCGACGACCCCGGCCAGCAGCGAAACGCCCTGGCGCATCTGCGTGTGCGCGGCCTGGAGCATGGCGTAGGTTTTGCCCACGCCGGGCGCTGCGCCGAGAAACACCTTCAGCCGGCCGCGATCGTCCCGGGCAAGGTTGACCAGCAAAGCGTCGGCGCGGGTGGTTGAGTTCACGAAGGTTGTCCTGATCCATTGGATGACGGGTGATCGTTGGTTGTCGCCCACTCAGATGGGCATCACAGATCTCTATCCTGGCCGAGGCCAATTGGAGGAGCGCGCTTGCCCGCGAATGGGCCGGTACATCCGACGTTTCTCTATCGTCCGTGCCTATGTCTTCGCGGGCAAGCGCGCTCCTACAGGTCCGGTGTGCGCCACAGATGTCTGCCCCGGCCGAGATCCAAGTGTAGGAGCGCGCTTGCCCGCGAAGGGGGCGGTACATCCGACATCCCTCTATCGTCCGTGCCAACGTCTTCGCGGGCAAGCGCGCTCCCACAACTCCGGTGTGCGCCACAGAAGTCTGTCCAGCGGACTCAGTTCACGGCTTTGCCAGACGGTAACCGATTCAGACCCAGATTCAAGTCCAGCACGTTCACCACCGGCGGGCCGATCAGCGAGGTCTGGGTGTTGTCCGCCACCAGTTTCTGTACCGATTCGCGCGGCAGGTTACGCGCCGCTGCGATGCGGGACACCTGATATTCCGCCGCAGCCGGCGTCAGGTGCGGATCGAGGCCGCTGCCGGAGGTGGTCAGCAGGTTCAGCGGCACGGGGCCCTGGCTGTCGACTTTTTCCTTGGCGGCATCCTCGGCCACTCGCGTCGCCAGCGCCGGATTGCTCGGTGCCAGGTTGCTCGCGCCGCTGGCGACGGTGGCATAGGCGCCGGCAGACGGACGCGGATGAAACCATTCTTCGCCGGTGAAATTCTGGGCGATCAGCTCCGAGCCGATCACCTTCTCGTGGTCGTCGTAGACCAGGCTGCCATTGGCCTGATCCGGGAACGCCACCTGGGCGACGCCGGTCACCACCAGCGGGTAAGCCACGCCGGTGATCAGGGTCATCAAAACGATCAGGCTCACGGCCGGACGCAATACGCTGGACATCATTCAATCCTCATTTCGAAGTGAGCGCCGCGCGGGATCAGTCACCACGCGGCGCGATCAACGGGTTAAACCAGGTGCAGAGCCGTCAGCAGCAGGTCGATCGCCTTGATGCCCACGAACGGCACGACCAGCCCGCCGAGGCCATAAACCAACAGGTTGCGGCGCAGCAAATGCGCAGCGCTCGCGGCCTGTACCCGGACACCGCGCAGTGCCAGCGGGATCAGCACGACAATGATCAGCGCGTTGAAGACGATGGCCGACAGGATCGCGCTCTGCGGGCTGGCCAGGTGCATGATGTTGAGCACGCCCAGTTGCGGATAAATCGCCGCAAACAGCGCCGGCAGGATGGCGAAGTACTTGGCCACGTCATTGGCGATGGAAAAGGTCGTCAAGGCGCCGCGGGTCACCAGCAATTCCTTGCCGATCTGCACCACGTCCAGCAGCTTGGTCGGGTCGCTGTCGAGATCGACCATGTTGGCCGCTTCCCGTGCCGCCTGGGTGCCATCGTTCATCGCCATGCCGACGTCGGCCTGGGCCAGCGCCGGGGCGTCATTGGCACCGTCGCCACACATCGCCACCAGACGCCCGTCGTTCTGCTCCTGACGAATACGCTCCAGCTTCTTCTCGGGGGTGGCTTCGGCCAGCACGTCATCGACGCCGGCTTCTGCCGCGATCGCTGCCGCCGTCAGCGGGTTGTCGCCGGTGACCATGACCGTGCGAATGCCCAGCTTGCGCAGTTCTTCAAAACGCTCGCGAATGCCTGGTTTGACGACGTCCTTGAGGTGAATCGCGCCCAGCAGTTTGCCATCGCCGCAGACCAGCAACGGGGTGCCGCCGGTCTTGGCGATCTTGTCGATTTCCCGCGCCAGTACCGGCGGCAGTTCACTGCGGTCACGGCCGAGGAATTTCAGCAGCGAGTCGACGGCGCCCTTGCGATACACACGACCCTCGAAATCGACGCCGGACAAACGGGTTTCCGCCGTGAACGGCACCGGCGTCAACTGGCTCGGCGCAGGTTCGGTCATCGGGTGCAGCCCGCGCAGGTATTCGACGATGGACTTGCCTTCGGCGGTGTCATCCGCGAGCGAAGCCAGCAGCGTGCCTTCGCTCAGCTCTTTCGGCGTCACGCCCGGCGCGGCGTACACCGCCGCACAACGACGGTTACCGAAGGTGATGGTGCCGGTCTTGTCCAGCAGCAGCACGTGCACGTCACCTGCCGCTTCCACAGCACGGCCGGATTTGGCGATCACGTTGAGGCGCACCAGGCGGTCCATGCCGGCAATACCGATGGCCGAAAGCAGGCCGCCGATGGTGGTCGGAATCAGGGTGACCAGCAGCGCCACGAGGAACACCAGCGGCAGGTTACCCCCAGCGAAATGCGCGAACGGCTGCAGGGTCACGACCACCAGCAGGAAGATCAGGGTCAGGCCGATCAGCAGAATGTCGAGGGCCACTTCGTTGGGGGTCTTCTGGCGTTTGGCACCTTCGACCAGCGCAATCATGCGGTCCAGGGTCGACTCGCCCGGGTTCGCGCTGATGCGCACCAGCAGCCAGTCGGAGACCAGTCGGGTATTGCCGGTCACGGCCGAGCGGTCGCCGCCGGACTCGCGAATCACCGGCGCAGACTCACCGGTAATCGCCGCTTCGTTGACCGCCGCGATGCCTTCGATCACCTCGCCGTCGCCGGGGATCATCTCACCGGCTTCGACGCGCACCACATCACCCTTGCGCAGGGTCGCAGCATTGACCATTTCGTAGCTGCCGTTGGCGTTCTGCTTCCGCGCCTTCAGGCCTTCGCTGCCCGCTTTCAGGCTGTCGGCGCGGGCCTTGCCGCGGCCTTCGGCCAACGCTTCGGCGAAGTTGGCGAACAACACGGTGAACCACAGCCAGATCGCGATCTGCACCGCGACCGACGTCGGGACTGCCGGATCAGGGATCAGGCACAGCACGGTGGTCAGAATCGCGGTCAGTTCGACCACCAGCATCACCGGCGCACGGTGCAGCTGGCGCGGGTCGAGCTTGACGAACGCCTGCACCAGCGCCGGGCGCCAGAGGGCGGCAAGGCCGGTTTTGGCTGATACGGGCTGCGCGTCGCGGCTTGCGGCCTTGCTGGCCTGACTTTTACTGTCCGGGCTCTTTGTTACGGGGGCTTGCATGTTCATGGTGTGGTCCTCAGAAGCCCAGGCTCAAATGTTCGGCGATCGGTCCCAGTGCCAGGGTCGGCAGGAACGTCAGGCCACCCACGAGCAAGATGGTCACGGTCAACAGGGTCACAAACAGCGGGCCGTGGGTCGGGAAGCTGTTCTGGCCCAGCGGCGAGCTTTTCTTCGCCGCCAGACTGCCGGCCAGCGCCAGCACCGGCAGGATGTAGCCGAAGCGGCCGATGAACATCGACAGGCCCAACATCAGGTTGTGGAAGGTGGTGTTGCCGCTGAAACCGCCGAAGGCCGAACCGTTGTTGGCGGTCGCCGAGGTGTAGGCATAAAGCAACTGACTGAAACCGTGGGCGCCGGGGTTGCTCACCGCCCCCGCCGGGCCGGGCAACGACGCCGCCAGCGCACCGAACACCAGTACCCCGACCGGCATCACGATCAACGTCGCCACCAGCAACTTCACCTCACGAGCCTGCAGCTTCTTGCCGAGGTATTCCGGGGTGCGGCCGATCATCAGCCCGGCGAGGAATACCGCGATCAACACGTTCAGCAACATGCCGTAGAGGCCTGCGCCGACGCCGCCGAAGATCACTTCACCGACCATCATGTTGGCCAGGGCGATCATCCCGGTGAGCGGGTTGAGGCTGTCATGCATGCCGTTGACCGAACCGTTGGACGCCGCCGTGGTGGTCGCCGCCCAGAGCACGGTGGCCGTGGTCCCAAAGCGGGTCTCCTTGCCTTCCATCGGCGCGGTCTGCTCAACCGAGGCAACATTCAGCGCAGGATTGGGCTGGTACTCGGCCCACATCGCCGTCGCGCCGCCAATCAGGAACAGCGCCAGCATGCAGGCGATGATCGCGCGGCTCTGGCGCATGTCCTTCACGTAATGGCCGAAGGTGAACACCAGCGCCACCGGAATCAGGATGATCGACACCAGCTCGAACAGATTGCTCCAGATGGTCGGGTTCTCGAACGGATGCGCCGAGTTGACGCCGAAGAAGCCACCACCGTTGGTGCCCAGTTGCTTGATCGCAATCTGGCTGGCGGCCGGGCCGAGCGGAAGGGCCTGGTCGGTACCTTGCAGGGTGACGGCGTCCACGTAATGGGCGAAGGTTTGCGGCACGCCCTGCCAGACCAGCATCAGTGCCAGTACCAGACACAGCGGCAGCAGGCCGTAAAGGGTCGCGCGGGTCATGTCCGCCCAGAAGTTGCCCAGGTGCTGTGTCGAGCGACGGCTGATACCGCGGCAGAACGCGACCAGCACGGCGATGCCGGTGGCGGCGCTGACGAAGTTTTGCACGGTCAGGCCGGCCATCTGGCTGAGGTAGCTCAGGGACGCTTCGCCGCTGTAGCTCTGCCAGTTGGTGTTGGTGACGAAGCTCATGGTGGTGTTGAACGCCAGCGACCACTCCATGCCCGGCAGGCCCTGTGGGTTGAGGGGCAGCGAGCCTTGCAGGAGCAGGATGGCGAACAGCACGACGAACCCGGCCAGGTTGAAGGCCAGCAGGGCAATTGTGTAGGTTTTCCAGTTTTGTTCGATCGAGGGGTCGACGCCGGACAGGCGATAGCAGATGCGTTCGACCGGGCCCATGACCGGGGTCAGAAAGGTGCGCTTGCCTTCCATGACGTTGTAGTAGAACCGTCCCAGCAGCGGCGCGGGCAACAGCACCAAGGAGAAAAACGCCAGTATCAGCAGGTAGTCGTAACCGTGCATGGCCGTTACTCCTCGACCCGGCCGGCGCGCAGGAGCGCGACCAGCAAGTAAACGAATAACCCTGCTGCGAGCAGCAGTGACACCCCATCCAGAACGCTCATGAAAAACTCTCCGTCATACGGCGACTGCCGTGTGGGGCAATTGTGTTCAGTGGGGGTGTAAAGGAACGAGAGCGACGGAGGGTGGAGGGCATAAAGAAAGCGTAAAGAGTGGTTGTTTTCGGGGCTCTGGGGGCTTTACGCGGCGTTTATATCCATTATCTGTGTGTGCAGTTATTAGGGTTCCGCCCTTACGGCGGGTCACTTTTGGCAAAAGCGCCCCAAAAGTAACCAAAAACGCTTTGCTCCTGGTTTGGCCCGACTTCGTCGGGTTCCCTCACTCCGACGACGCTCCGTGGGCCCGCGCCGAACGGACATCCATGTCCTGACGGCGCTCTCGCCGCATCCATGCGGCTCGACCCACTGCGCGTCGTCTACGATCGGCCTGCACCCAAGTCGCGTTTTGCGGTGTTTGGACTTTATGTGTATGGAGATCAAAAGCCAAAAGCCAAAAGCCGAAAGCCGAAAGCCGAAAGCCAAAGCAGATCAAAAGCTTCCCGGCTAAAGCCAGTCCTACAAAGACATCGCATGCTTACAGTGGGATTGGCGGTGACCTCGACTGTAGGACCGGCTTCAGCCGGGAAGCTGTTGATTCGCTTTAGATCTTGATCTTGATCTTCATACGCAAGACGTCCAGACGACACCAATCGCGACTTGGGTGCAGGCTGAGCGCAGGTCTTGCGGAGTGGGCCGAGCCGCATGGATGCGGCGAGAGCGCCGTCAGGACATGGATGTCCGTTCGGCGCGGGCCCACGGAGCAAGACCGGAGTGAAGGAACCCTGACGAAGGAAGGGCCCAACCAGGAGCAAGCACCCTTGGTTACTTGGGGATGGTGCGACTTTCGACTTTTCCAAGTAACTCGCCGAAGGCGAAACGGTCTGCCCCCAGGCAGACGCTCTTGATCTTAAGGATCTTGATCTTGATCTTGATCTCGGCGTACTCAGCCACACCGCAGATGTACCTGACTTGATACATTCAAGACAACCCACCGACACCTGCCCCCCTCACCCTTCCGCCCCGCTCGCCAGCGAAGTAGCATGGCAGCGTCGACTCCTATCCGCGGCCCAATCGGCGGCACCACACGGCGGCAGCACCATGCAGACAACACCCGACAGCCCCACCGCCACCGCGCCAAGCGAAGAGCGCCGCTGGAACACCCGCGCCCTCATCGTCGACGACGACATCCCCATCCGCGAACTGCTCTGCGACTACCTCGCCCGCTTCAACATCCACAGCACCGGCGTCACCGACGGCAACGCCATGCGCCTGGCCCTGACCGAAAACACCTACGACGTCGTCGTCCTCGACCTCATGCTCCCCGGCGAAGACGGCCTCTCCCTCTGCCGCTGGCTGCGCAGCACCTCCGACATCCCCATCCTCATGCTCACCGCCCGCTGCGAACCCACCGACCGCATCATCGGCCTGGAACTCGGCGCCGACGACTACATGGCCAAACCCTTCGAGCCTCGCGAACTCGTTGCACGCATCCAGACCATCCTGCGCCGCGTGCGCGACGACCGTACCGAAGAACGCACCACCCTGCGCTTCGACAACTGGCGCCTGAACAGCGTCCTGCGCCAACTCACCGCGCCGGACGGCCTCGTCGTGCCCTTGTCCAACGCCGAGTTCCGCCTGCTGCGGGTCTTCCTCGAACGGCCGCGTCGCGTGCTCAACCGCGAACAACTGCTCGACGCCGCCCGCGGCCGCTCCATCGAAGCCTTTGATCGCAGCATCGACCTGCTCGTCTCGCGCCTGCGCCAGAAGCTCGGCGATGACCCGAAATCCCCGCAACTGATCAAAACCGTGCGCGGCGAAGGCTACATGTTCGACGCCCGGGAGATTGGTTGATCCGCTCGGCCGACACCCTGTTTGCCCGGCTGTTTGGCGGGGCGCTGCTGGCGATCGTCCTCGCCCACCTCCTCGCGTTTGTCTGGTTCCACTACTACGGCCCGCGAATGCCGCCTCCGCCCGGTTGCGATCGACCGATGGCCGGCCAGATGCAAGCGCCGTCCGACCGCGACCCTGCCGCCGAGGCAGGCCAGAACGACAGGCGTCGGCCGCCGTGCCGCCCGCCGCTGCTGGGCATTCCGCTGGTGCCCTTGCTGTTCCAGCTGATCAGCCTGGTGCTGGCTGCCTGGTTCGGCGCCAAGGCCCTGAGCCGGCCGATCCGCCGATTGAGCGACGCGGCCGAGCGCCTCAGCGAAAACCTCGACAGCCCCCCGCTGGCGACTAATGGTCCTCGCGAGGCACGTCAGGCGGCGCAGGCGTTCAACCTGATGCAGGAACGCATTCGCGAACAAGTGAGACAGCGCGGGCGCATGCTCGCCGCCGTGTCCCATGACCTGCGCACGCCCCTCGCGCGCCTGAAACTGCGGGTCGAGCAGATCGACGAACCGCGGCTGCACGGGCAGATGAGCCAGGACCTCAACGACATGATTGGCATGCTCGACGCGACCCTGACCTACCTCAACGAACAGCGCACCAGCGAAGCCCTGCAGTACTTCGACGTGCAGGCGCTGATCGAATCCCTGGCCGAAAACGCCCAAGACAATGGCGACGACATTCAGGCGAGCGGCACCTGCCGGCCACTGAATTCCCAGCCCATGGCCCTGCGTTCGTGCTTGAACAACCTCATCGACAACGCCCTGCGTTACGCCGGGCATGCGCGGGTGGAGATTGAGGACGCCAGTGATCGCCTGCGGGTCAGCGTCATCGATCACGGCCCGGGCATTCCCGAAGACCTGCGGGAAGTGGTGTTCGAGCCCTTCTACCGCGTCGAAAGCTCGCGCAATCGCAACTCGGGCGGCGTCGGCATCGGCATGACCATCGCCCGGGAAGCCGCGCGCCGAATGGGCGGCGACCTGCGCCTCGAACAAACCCCCGGCGGCGGTTTGACCGCCGTGCTGGATCTGCCGCGAATCTGATCCGGCGGCGTCAGCAGCGACGGGGCCGGGTGCGTTCGGTGGTACTGGCGATGGAGCCCATTGTGGGACCGGCTTCAGCCGGGAATTCGTCAGGCGTCACACCGCAGATATGACGGTGTTCGGATTGACCTCCTCCCGGCTGAAGCCGGTCCCACGGAGCGAAGTTTCACGCAAGCGCTCAGGTAACTCCGCCGGTACAAATCCAACACACCCACGACACGCCTTGCCTTGACGCTGCATAAGCCGGAGCACCGCCCCGGCATTATCCATCTGATGGGGAGTCAGTCCGATGATCACAGGCGTCAGCGGCAATAGCAGTTATTCCAGTTACACCAGTGCCAGCACGAGCAGCACCAGCACCGCCAACAGCAAGAAGTTCGCCGATGAGTTATTGAAGAAACTCGATGCCAACGGCGACGGCAGTGTCGACAAGGACGAGTTGAGCTCGGCGCTGTCATCGGATTCCAAAGACGGCGTTACCGTCAGCCTGAGCAAGGCATTCGGCGATCTCGACGGCAATGACGACGACAGCCTCGACGCCGATGAACTGGCTGCCTTGACGCCTCCGCCGCCACCACCCATGCAGATGGACGGCAGCTCTGCGGCGGATGACGCGCAAAACCTGCTGAGTGCGCTGGACAGCGACGGTGACGGCACGGTCAGCAGCGATGAACTCACCACTGCGCTGAGCAGTTCAGGCAGCAGCGCCGACAGCAGTAAAGTGTTCGATGCCCTGGACACCAACAAGGACGGCACCGTCAGCATTGACGAATTGACCGCGAGCCTGCAGGCCCAACAACCGCCGCCTCCGCCCCCTGCCGAAGACGCCAGTGACCTGTTCAGCAGCCTGGACAGCGACAGTGACGGCAGCATCACCGCGGCCGAACTGACCAGCGCGTTACAGGGCACGACGAATTCGGCAAGCGCCTCGTCCAGCAGCCAGACCGCCTCTACGCAAACAGCCACTTCGCAAACCACCACCCAGGCCACTGAAGCCCTGAAGCGCATGGTCGCGGCCCTAAGTGATCGCTACAACCTCAACGGCAGCGCCACGTCCGGCAAGTACGTGAGCACGTCGGCCTGACGAAAAAAAACCGCCGCCGAGCTCAGCCCGGCGGCGGTTTTTTATGCGCGTGTTTTTTAAGGGTGTGAGCTACTTGACCGGCTGCCGCGCGCGACTGTCGCCCGCCCAGTCCAGCAGCAAGCTGTAGGCCACCGCCAGCAAGGTCGGGCCGATGAACAGACCGATGAAGCCGAACGCCAGCAACCCGCCAAACACTCCGAGCAAGACAATTACCAACGGTAGATTGCCGCCGCGGCTGATCAGGTACGGCTTGAGCACGTTATCGACGCCACTGACGATGAACGTGCCCCAAAGGCCGAGAAAAATCGCCATGCCGTAATCGCCTCGCCAGGCCAGCCACGCCGTGGCCGGTATCCAGATCAGCGGTGGGCCCATGGGCACGAGGCTCAGCAGGAAAGTGCCGATGCCCAGTACCAGCGCGCCCGGCACACCGGCAATCAGGAATCCGATCAGTGCCAGCACCGCTTGCGCCGCTGCCGTACCGATCACACCGTTGACCACCCGTTGCACCGTGCCGGCCACCAGATCGAGGTAATACTGCGCGCGATCGCCAATCAGCCGTTCCAGCAGACTCAGCACGAACGCTGCCACTCGCGGCCCGTCGCGGTAGAAAAAGAACACGAAGACGATGCTCAGGGTCAGCTCAAGAATGCCGCCGCCGATTTGCGCACTGCGCGCCAGCAGCCAGTTGCCGACCTGCCCCAGATAAGGCCGGACGCTGACCAGCAGCGCCGCGCCCTGTTGGTCGATGGTGTTCCAGTAACCCACCAGTCGCTCGCCCACCAGCGGAATACCCGCCAGCCAGGTGGGTGGATCCGGCAGACCGTCCACTTGCACGTCCTTGACGAACGCCGTTGCATCGCGCACGTGATCCGCGAGATTGAAGCCCAGCCAGACCAGCGGTGCGAGCACCAGCACCATCCAGCCCAGTGTCAGAATCGCCGCCGCGAGGGATTCACGCCCCTTGAGCGCGCGGGTCAGCAGACGCATCAGCGGCCAGCTGGCGAACGCCAGTACCGCACCCCAGAACAGCGCCGACCAGAACGGCACCATCACCCACAGACAGGCGCCGAATAGCGCGAGCAGGAGAATCTGCACCAACAGGCGATCGTTATTGAACATCGGTCATTCAGCCCATTCTTTATTGACGGTAAAGGCGATTGTCAGCCAACGATCAGGGCCGGTACCTCCGACCTCTTCGCCTATCTCATCCCGGATCAGATCCCAAGCCTCCAGGGAGCGTGGCGGCAAGCCCGGGGGAACGATAAAGTAAATCTCGATCTGTCTACCGCGCCCCACACGGGCCACATAGGCACGGTAGGAAAGAAAGCCATGTCGCTGGACAGCATCGCTAGCAACGTCATCGACTCTTTTCTTCATTTCTGTCGGGGTCACCAGCAGAACATCTGCGAGAGCGTCACGAATCGTCGGCAGAGGTAGAGGTAAAACGATGACACAAACAAGCGCTAACACCGCTGGATCTATATAAGGCGATAACCATTCCAGCTCTGTGCCCCTGATAACCCAGCCGGTCAGGAACGCGAGTAACAAAGCGCCGGTCATTGCGGCGGAGATCGTCCAGGCTTTTACGTCCAGGGCAATGAAGCTTGAATGGAGTCGTTTGTTTGCTCGTCGGCCATAGATGATCATGCCAACCGCGCTCACAAGGGCCACTAAAGCGAAAACGAGCGCGAGATCGAAGTCCAGATGTCGCCCGCCCCCCATCAGGCTTCCAACGGCCATGATCAAACCATAGCCAGCGGTGCCCACCAATAGAGTCCCGGACAAACCAAGCACAATGGGCTCAAGGTGCCAGAACCCCATTGTGAAGTTCCTGGTCAGGCGGGCTCGACCGACATCGTTGTGAGAGAAGGCAATCAGCTTGGCAACGACCAGAGCGAAGCTCGTCATGATTGCGTCGATAAGGGTGTATACACCGTCAAAAATAATCGACGCAGATCCGGTCAGCAGACCGAAAACCACCCCAAAAATAGCCAGAGCAAACGTCACAATAATGGAAAGGCGAAGCACGCTTGGTTCTGTCATCTGACTCACGGGTACGATTGAAGGGCGGCATTGTATACACACGGTGAAGTCAGACCAAGCTTGGCTCTGCGGCCGTCAGCGAATGAGCTCGAGGGTCAGGCCGGGATTTTTGCGGTCGCCTGCTTCCAGGCGTGCGGCGCGCACGCCTTTGGCCACTAGCGCCTGTCGCCAGGCCTCGCGCTGATCCCCGGAAAGGGTGACGCGCAAGGTGCTGTCCAGATTCAAGCCACGGGACAGCAAGGTGATCCAGGGTTCCTGCGGCTCTGCGGTCAGCATCGGCAGCTCGAGCTCGCCGGTGCTTTTCAGCTCGCGCAACAGGGTCGCCGAAGTCGGCAGCAAATCCCCGAGCGGGGTGCTCGATTGAAATTGCTCGACGTGAAGGAACGCCCGGCGGTTACCGCGGGTGATGCCGTACAACGCTACGAGCGTGTTGTCCGCCGGGGCGGCCAGGCGCAGCAGCAGATAGGACTGGCCGTTGTCGGCGCCATACAACTTGGCGTTGCCGAACACCTCGTTGGCCCACAGGCTGCTTTCGCCGCAATCGCGCGCCTGGCACCAGAAGAGCAACTGCGCGCCCTGCTGCTGCAACGCTTCGCGGGCAGCGGTGAACGCCTCGTCGGCGCTGTGCTCGACCGGCAATTGATAAGTGATGGCAGTGACATCGCCACGCCCTGACACCTGCCCGTCGAAGCGCAACTGGCCGCTGATCTTGCGGATCGAACCCAGCGGGTAGATACGCTCCAGCTCGACGGCAGGCCGATAATCGACGATTTCCGCGTCTTCAAGTCGCGGCAGATTGGGCAAATCCTGACTGCCGGGAACGTCGGCTGCATGGGCGATGGCGCTGAACCCGGTGAGCAGCAGCGTGAGCCCGAGCGTGCGGGTTAAGGTGTGGGCAAACGTCATGGATGCACTCATGGCAGGTCAATCGGCGAGGCAGCCATTGAAGCGGCAGGCAGGGCAATCGGCAGGCAAAACAAAGCCGCGACAACGCGCGGCAAGCATGAAAATAAAACGGTGCGGCGTGGGCAGTGGTCCATCGTGCAGTCTCCTGTTTCAACTGCCCCAGCCTCGGCAGTTGCAGGTCGCAAGTCAAGGAACGGCGAAGAAGCGATTGAAACAGTCTGCAACAGAGCGCGCACCCGCCTCATCGTTAAGGTGCAGATGGTGGCCGCCCGGCAAGGACGTCACCGTAAAAGGAACGCTGGCGAGCAGCTCCCGGTTCTGCGCCAGCATTCCCTCCTCGGCGACGATCAACTGCGCCGGACAGCGCACCGCGGTGACAAAAGACAGCGCCTGAGCTCGTGTCAGACGAATCGCCGAGGGCAAGGTCAGTCGGCTGTCGCTGCGCCAGGTGTAACCACCCGGCACCGGCATCAAGCCACGCTGAGCCAACAGTTCAGCCGCCTCACGACTGACCGCCACCATGCCTTTCATCCGCGCCTCCACTGCACGGTCCATGTCCGGGTAGACCGGCTTGCGCTTGCTCTGCCGGGTCAATTGCGCCTGCAGCGCTGCGCCCATGCGCTCTACGACAGACTCTGGCTCGCCCACCGGTGGCACCAACCCGTCGATCAAGGCCAGACGGCTCACCCGCTGGGGGACGGCCGCCGCAACGATCACCGAAATGATCGCCCCCAGCGAGTGACCCAGCAGGGAGAAGCGCTCCCAGCCCATCTGCTCCGCCACCTGCAATACATCGTGGGCGTAGTCCGGCAAGCCATACGCCGAACCCGGCGGACGGTGGTCGGAGTGACCATGCCCGGCCATGTCCAGCGCCAGTATCCGCAGCCCTTCAAGCTTGGGCGCCAGCCGCGCGAAGCTGTTGGCGTTGTCCAGCCAGCCATGCAGGGCGATCACCGGAATGCCGTCCTGGGGACCAAACAGATGAGCCGCCAGCTCGATATGGGGCAGGCTCAGGCGGATCTCTTCCACCGAGCAAGTCATGCGCGGGCTCGGTGCAGCGCAGCGTCAGCGTTTGCCGTTGCAGTTGCAGTTGCAGTTGCAGTTGCAGTTGCGGCGTCAGCGCCGGCCGTCCAGCGGGAAAACAGCGTTGTGAGCATGCGGGCGGTGTCCTCGGGATGTTCGAGCGGGAACATATGCCCGCCGGGCACGGAAAGATACACGCCCTCGCGCATGCTTTTGACCGACAGCGCATGGTGCCGACGCACAACATCGCTGCTTTCACCGCGCACCATCGCCAACGGCACCCGCAACTGACGGGCAAGGCCGGGGCTGGTGTGGGGCACGCTACGGTAGATGCTGATTTCGGTGGCGGGATCGAAGCGCAAGCGCAACCCGTCGCCATCGGCCTGCAACCCGTGGCGCAGATACGCCTCGAAACACTCGGGATCGAAACGCCGGAACAGTGACTTACCGGCAAAGTACTCCCGCGCGGCCTCGACGCTGCTGAACACCTCCCGGCGCCCGAGCGTCCGGCCTGCGGGCGTAATGCGATCGATGAAACCGAAGCGCTTGGCCGCCCGAATCATCCACTGATCGAAACGCGTCAGCACCGGCGAATCGAGCATGACAACGCCCCGGTACAACTCCGGATGGCGCAGCGCCGCATGGTAATGCAGCACGCCACCCAGCGAATGTCCGACACCCCACACCGGTTGCGGCTGCTCGCGCAAATGGTGGATCAACTCATCCACCAGCTCCGGCCAGTTGTCCGTCACCGGAAATTGCGGGTCATGGGCATGCTGCTCCAGATGCCGAACCTCAAACTCTGGCCCTAGCGCGGCGAACAACTTGCCGTACGTGCCCGACGGGAAACCATTGGCGTGAGCGAAAAACAAAAGTTGAGACATGCCGACACACCCAGAGCAACCCGAACAAGCGGCGATTGTGCGCACCACGCGCGAACAGCGGCAATGACCGGAACTGCCATCGATGAGGCCACTCCGGTCATGGGCGTGTTTATCTGGGTGGGTGGCAGCGCCACGGCAGAGACGCGAAGCGTCTGAGGCGGCATTCCCACGCGGAGCGTGGGAACGATCAGATGTTAGAGCTCAAGAAATACAGGCGCCTGGACTGGCCTCTTCCCGGCTAAAGCCGGTCCCACTAACAGCGGCGCGTGCAGTCAGTGGGACCGACGATGACCCTGTGGGACCGGCTTCAGCCGGGAAGCTTTTGATCTGCTTTAAAGCGCCGTTGATCTTCCTGCGCAAAAAGTCCAGACACCGCCAATCGCGACTTGGGTGCAGGCTGAACGCAGGTCTCGCGCAGTGGGCCGAGCCGCAGGAATGCGGCGAGAGCTGCCCCCAGGCAGACGCTCTTGATCTTGGACCAAAGCACCTCATACATCAGCGAGAAGGAGGCTGCTCCCCATGGGGCACTACCGCCACCGTCAACCGGGAAATACAACAGGCCTTGCCATCCTCCGTCGTCAGACGAATATCCCAGACATGGGTCGTACGACCGATATGCACCGGGTGCGCCACCGCCGTCACCCGCCCGCTGCGCACCCCGCGCAAATGGTTCGCGTTGACCTCGATCCCCACACAAAAAAACCGATCCGTATCGATCACCAGATAACTGGCCGTAGACCCCACCGTCTCCGCCAGCACCACCGACGCCCCGCCGTGCAACAAGCCGTAGGGCTGGTGGGTGCGCTCATCCACCGCCATGCTCGCCGTCAAAGACCGATCGTCGACGGCTTCAAACCGGATATCCAGCACCTCACCGATGGTGTTCTTCTGCTTCGCATTAAGCGCGTCGAGGTCCGGAGGGCTACGCCATACACTCATGGTTCTTCCTTGTTATTTTCAGGGTTTGGAGCACTTGTTTCATTCAACGACGGGGAGCGCAGCAAACCGCTCCCCGCTCCTTGTTTCATTCATTCAGCGTGCCAAACATCCACCAGTTCCATCGCGCCAGCAAGGGGCAAATCCGCCTCAAGCTGAGCAAGACTGGCGGTGTGCATCGGTTGCGCCTGCTGCACAGAGCCCTGCACCGCCAGGCCGATCAACGAGCCCACCAAAGGTTGATGACTGACCAGCAACACATTCTCTTCGCTGTACGCATCCAGCAGCTCCAGCACCTTGTGCGGATTGCTCTCAGGCGTCAGCCACGGCACGGTCACGATGGCCTCTGCAAACCCAAGCGCCTGTCGGACCAGCTCGGCGGTCTGCCGGGCACGCACATACGGGCTGGCGATGATCCGCTGCACGGGTTGCCCCATCAAGTGGGCCGCAATGCGCAAGACCTCTTCGCGGCCATTGGCAGTCAGCTCTCGCTCGGCGTCCGTACGGGCCTGAGGTTTGGCCTCGCCGTGGCGCAGAATCCAGACCTTCACAGTTTTGGCCCCTCACCGGGCGTGGACGGCGGCGTAACCGGCGCCGATGGCGATGGCGATGTGTCGACAGCGGCGTTCGACGTGTCGGGAACCGCCGGCGAAGTTTCGGCACCCGGTTGCGGCGTGTCGGAAACCGTTGGCGTTGCAGCAGGAACCGGCTGCGGAGTCGCAGGCGCCGGTTGCGGCGTGGCTGGAGCGGGTTGCGGAGCAGAAGGCGCCGGTTGCGGCTTGACCGCCACAACGTGCGGCGCCTCGCCCTCAGGCGCACGCGGCGTTGGCCAATCGGCGAACGGCCATGGCTTCTGATCGGTGTGGAAGGTGCCGAAACGGCCGATCTGCGCCAGGTACTGGCTCAGGCTGTCGCCGAACGACATCACGCTGAGGCTCGGCGCGCCGTTGAAAAGCCGGTAGACGAGCTGCACGAGGACAGCCACCGCCAGCACCACTTCCGCCACCTGCCAGACCAGCACAAACAGCACCATCCACAGGATGCGCAGAAGGATCGATTCGTGTTGCTTGAGTTTTGATTCGTTCAAGAGCTTCTCCGTGTGGTGATCAGTTGAAATCACTGGTTGAAATGAAATCGACGTCGGTCTTGGGTTCGGCGCGCATCAGCAACTCGATGACCTGCTCCAGCGTGCGGCCCTCGAACAGAATGGCGTGAAGCCCGGCCACCAGGGGCATGTAAACCTGCAGCTCCTGCGCCTTGGCCTTGAGCACCTTGAGCGTGTTGACGCCCTCCGCGACCTCACCCAGTCGGGTCACCGCTTCCTCCAGGCTCAGGCCCTGCCCCAGGGCAAAGCCGACCTGGTAATTGCGGCTCTTCGGCGAAGAACAGGTAACGATCAGATCGCCGACCCCGGCCAGGCCCAGGAAGGTCATCGGATTGGCACCCTGACTGACCGCAAACCGAGTCATTTCCGCCAGCGCGCGAGTGATCAGCATGCTCTTGGTGTTCTCGCCCATGTTCAGCGCCACCGCCATGCCGGCAATGATGGCGTAGACGTTTTTCAGTGCGCCGCCCAGCTCGACGCCAAAACGGTCGGCACTGGCGTATACGCGGAAGGTGCGGCCATGCAGTGCGGCCTGAACCTGCTGGCAGAGATCCTCGTCTTCGCTGGCGACCACCGTGGCGGTCAGGGCGTGTTCGGCGATTTCGCGGGCCAGATTGGGGCCGGACAGCACGCCGATTCGCGCAGCGGGCGCGATGTCCTGAAGGATCTCGCTCATGAGTTTGAAGGTGTCGGCCTCGATGCCCTTGGTCAGGCTGACCAGCATCTTCCCGGCGAGCAGGTCGACGTGCGGGGTCAGTACACCACGCAGCGCGCTGGACGGCAGTGCGACGAAGACCAGTTGGCTGTCTTGCAATGTGGCGTGCAGGTCGGTGACCGGCTCGACGCCTTCGAGCACCTTGATGCCCTTGAGGTAGCGCGGGTTCTCGCGGTTGATGCGGATCGCCTCCGCCTGCTCCGGATCGCGCATCCACTGCGTCACCCGATGACCGTTGCCGGCCAACAGATTGGCCACTGCGGTCCCGAAGCTGCCGCCGCCAAGGACCGCTATTGGTTGCTGCTGGGTCATAAAACAATCCATTCAGGGCCATCACATCTGGCGATGGGGCATTATACGGAGCGTCAGGCTCGGGGCCAGCGGCAAAAGGTGCCCCCACGAACTTACAGCCGATCCCCCACTCTTGCCGAGGAAATTGCCCACGGCTCGGTTAAGATGCGCCCTCGAGATGAAAATTCCTCAGCGGCGCCGATGAGCTATCGTCAGGTCGCTCCCGAAGAGATCCGTCACATGACACCAAGCGTCTACCTCACGTGCCCCGTCAGGATTCCCCATGCCTGAACATCGGCAAACCCTCCTGGCCCAGACAGCCGGAACCGCCTCGTGACGGCTCAGCGCGGCTGGAACATCAGCACCCGCACGCAGATCCTCAGCCTCGGCCCGGCGTTGCTGCTGACCTTGTTGCTGATCAGCTTCTTTACCGTGGTGCGGATTCAGGACCTGCGACAGGAACTCAATCACACCGGGCAACTTATCGCCAACCAACTGGCCCCCGCGTCGGAATACGGCGTCATCGTCGGCAACAACGCCGTTCTTGAAAACCTGATGAACGCCACGATGAACACGCCCCATGTGCGTTTCCTCGAAGTGCGCAACAGTGCCGGCAAAGTACTGGTTCATGTCGAACCCGCCGAGGAGCAAGGGCATTCGCGGCAAATGGAAGTGTTCCAGGCACCCATCCGCCTGCAGTCGGCCAAGTCCCCACAGCTGACCGAAAATGCCGACCAGGCGGTTTCCGATGGCGACATCAGCGTGCCGGTCGAAGGTTATCTGGGCCGGGTGCTGGTGGGTATGTCCAGTGACGCCTTCAATCAGCGCGAGCAGGAGATACTGCTCAAAGCCGGCGTGTTGGCGATGTTTGCCCTTCTGTTTACTTACATGCTGGCAAGACGTCTGTCGCTGAGCCTGTCCCAGCCGATCAGCGCCATGAGCGCGGCAGTGAAGGCCATTCAGCAGGGCGATTACTCGGTCCCGCTGCCCGTTGCAGATGATGCCGAACTGGGCGATCTGGCGCGACACATCAACAACCTGGCCCTGGGCCTGGAAAAGGCCAGCCGCGAGCAGAAGCAGGCGATGGACGAACTCATCCGCACCCGCGAAGAGGCCGAGCGCGCCAACAACGCCAAGTCCGAATTCCTGGCCATGATGAGCCACGAGTTGCGCACGCCGATGAATGGCGTGCTGGGCATGCTGCAGTTGATGGAAACCACCAAGATGACCGACGAGCAGGCCGAATATGCCGCGCTGGCCATGGAATCCACCGAGCACCTGCTGCGCGTCATCAACGACATTCTCGATTTCTCCCGCTTCGAGCGCGATGCGCTGGAACTGGAGAGCATTCCATTCAACCTCGCCGACCTGATCAGCACCTCGGTTCAGGCGTTTGCCCATAACGCACAGCAGCGCGGGCTGGCACTGGAACTGGACCTGCCGCCCTCAATGGAGGCGTTGCAGGTCAAGGGCGACCCGACGCGCATCCGGCAGATTCTGGTCAACCTGATCGGCAACGCGCTGAAATTCACCGAATTTGGCAGCGTGCGGGTCGAGGCGGGCTTTACCCTCGCCGACCCGCACCACATCCGGTTTACCTGCGCGGTGCGCGACAGCGGCATCGGGATCTCTCCGGACCTGCTGGAATCGATGTTCGACGCGTTTCAGCAAGCGGACAACTCCATCTCCCGGCGCTATGGCGGCACCGGCCTGGGCCTGCCCATCGCGCGCAATCTGGCCGAGCGCATGGGCGGGTCGCTGCGGGCGCAAAGCAGCGAAGGACTTGGTTCCGTTTTCCAGTTGCAAATCCCGCTTCAGCGGGTTCAACAGGCGGTGATCAAGCCCGAGTCCGGCGCGGTGGGTGAATTACCCCAGAGCCGTGACGCCTGCGTGTTGCTGGTCGAGGACAACCCGGTGAACCGCACGGTGGTCGAAGCGATGCTGCGCAGCCTGGGTTTGCAGGTGAGTGTGGCGGCAGATGGCCTTGAAGCGGTGAACATGGCCGGCCGGGAAAGCTTCGCGGTGATCCTGATGGACTGCCGACTGCCGGTCATGGACGGCTATGAAGCGACGCGCCAGATCCGATTGCTGCCGGGGCTGGCGACGGTGCCCATTATTGCCCTCACCGCCAACGCCCAGCATGGCGACCGGGAAATTTGTCTGCAGGCCGGAATGAACGATTACCTGGCGAAGCCGTTCAAACGTACTGATTTACAGCAGGTTTTGCAGCGCTGGCTGACCATTAAGGCATCTGCGACTGGCGGTAAATGATAAATTGCGGCAGTCTTGTGTGCCGATTCGACCCACGCCAACGCGCGGACGAAAAATTTCAGTGCACAGGTGTACATTCATTTCACCCGTGCTGTGACTTTCACTACAACGCAATAGTCTATGAGTAGGCTGCCAGCAGAGGGATGACCCGCTGGCCAGACTGGGTAAGTAACGCCACACCCTGCCGCACAGGATTATCGAGGAGTTCGCATGACCAAACAAAACGCCTTTACCCGGGAAGATCTGCTGCGCTGCAGTCGCGGCGAGCTGTTCGGCCCAGGTAACGCGCAATTGCCCGCCCCCAACATGCTGATGGTTGATCGCATCACCCATATCAGCGAAGAAGGCGGCAAGTTCGGCAAAGGTGAATTGGTCGCCGAACTCGATATCAACCCGGACCTGTGGTTCTTCGCCTGTCACTTCGAAGGTGACCCGGTGATGCCAGGCTGCCTGGGCCTCGATGCCATGTGGCAACTGGTCGGCTTCTTCCTGGGCTGGCAAGGCCTGCCGGGCCGCGGCCGGGCACTGGGCTCGGGCGAAGTGAAATTCTTTGGTCAGGTCCTGCCGACTGCCAAGAAGGTCACCTACAACATTCACATCAAGCGCGTCCTCAAAGGCAAGCTGAACCTGGCGATCGCCGACGGTTCGGTCAGCGTGGACGGCCGTGAAATCTATACCGCTGAAGGCCTGCGTGTCGGCGTCTTCACTTCCACTGAAAATTTCTAAGGGTATTCGCATGCGCCGCGTCGTTATCACTGGTCTGGGCATTGTTTCCTGCTTGGGCAATGACAAAGACACCGTCTCCGCCAACCTGCGTGCAAGTCGCCCTGGCATCCGTTTCAATCCGGAATACGCCGAAATGGGTCTGCGCAGCCAGGTATCGGGCTCCATCGACCTCAACCTTGAAGAGCTGATCGATCGCAAGATCTTCCGCTTTGTGGGTCACGCTGCTGCGTACGCCTACCTTGCGATGAAAGATGCTGTGACCGATTCCGGTCTGACCGAAGAGCAGGTGTCCAACCCGCGCACCGGTCTGATCGCCGGCTCCGGCGGTGCATCGACGCTGAACCAGATGGAAGCGCTGGATATTCTGCGCGAGAAAGGCGTTAAGCGCGTCGGTCCCTACCGCGTGACCCGCACCATGAGCAGCACGGTGTCGGCGTGTCTGGCGACGCCATTCAAGATCAAGGGCCTGAACTACTCCATCGCCTCTGCCTGCGCCACCAGTGCTCACTGCATCGGTACCGCCATGGAACAGATTCAGATGGGCAAGCAGGACATCGTGTTTGCCGGCGGTGGCGAAGAGGAGCACTGGAGCCAGTCGTTCCTGTTCGACGCCATGGGCGCGCTGTCCAGCAAACGCAACGACACCCCGGAACAGGCTTCCCGTGCCTATGATGCTGACCGTGACGGTTTCGTCATCGCCGGTGGCGGCGGCATGGTCGTGGTCGAGGAGCTGGAACACGCTCTGGCCCGTGGCGCAAAGATCTACGCGGAGCTGGTTGGTTACGGCGCGACGTCCGACGGTTACGACATGGTCGCTCCGAGCGGCGAAGGCGCCATCCGCTGCATGCAGCAGGCGCTGTCTACCGTTGATGGCACCATCGACTACCTGAACACCCACGGTACTTCTACTCCAGTCGGCGACGTCAAGGAAATGGAAGGTGTCCGTGAAGTGTTCGGCGACAAGGCCCCTGCGATCAGCTCTACCAAGAGCCTGTCGGGTCACTCCCTGGGCGCCGCCGGTGTTCACGAAGCGATTTACTGCATGCTGATGATGGAAGGCAACTTCATGGCCGGTTCGGCCAACATCGACGAGCTGGACCCAGCCGTCGCAGACATGCCGATCCTGACCAAGACCCGCGAAAACACCGAGCTGAATCTGGTGATGAGCAACAGCTTCGGCTTCGGTGGCACCAACGCCACCCTGGTGATGAAGCGCTGGACTGGCAAGTAATCGAGTCAGTTACAGACAAAGGGCGCCCCTCGGGGCGCCTTTTTTATGGCCAGGTGAAATGCATTGATAGTGCCCAAACCGGCCGCTTCCCGGCTGAAGCCGGTCCCACGACAGCACCGCATGCTTTCTGTGGGACCGGCTTTAGCCGGGAAGGCGTCGGATCTCACACCGAGAACGCTGCAACCATTCCGTTCAGGTCGGTCGCCAGCCGCGACAGCTCGTGGCTGGCCGCGCTGGTCTGATTGGCGCCTGCCGAGCTTTGCAGCGAGATGTCGCGGATGTTGGTGAGGTTGCGGTCCACTTCCCGCGCAACCTGCGCCTGTTCCTCCGACGCGCTGGCGATGACCATGTTGCGTTCGGTAATCAGCGTAATGGCCGCGGCGATGTCGTCCAGCGCCACGCCGGCGGACTGCGCCAGCTCCAGGGTCGTCTGCGCTCGACTGTTGCTGCCCTGCATGGCGGCCACGGCCTGATCGGTGCCCTGACGGATGTCGCCCACCAGCTGTTCGATTTCCTGGGTTGACGACTGAGTCCGATGCGCCAAGGCACGCACCTCATCCGCCACCACCGCAAAGCCGCGCCCTGCCTCCCCTGCCCGTGCTGCTTCGATGGCTGCGTTCAACGCCAGCAGATTGGTCTGCTCGGCAACCGAGCGAATCACGTCCAGTACCTTGCTGATGCCATATACCTTCTGCGCCAGGGTCTGCACCTGCTCGCCGGCGTCGGTCACGTCTTCGGCCAGATGGGCAATGGACGCTACGGTCTGCCGGACCTGCTGACGACCATGCTGGGCAATCCGGTCAGATTCCTCGGACGCCTCCGACGTGGCCACCGCGTTGCGCGCCACTTCCTCGACCGCCGCGGTCATCTCGTTGACTGCCGTCGCCGCCTGATCGATCTCCAGGCTCTGCTGATGCAGGCCGCGCGTCGCGTCTTCGGTGACAGTACTGAGCTCTTCCGAGGCCGACGCCAGTTGGTTCGAGGAATCGGCAATGCGCATGATCGTGTTGCGCAAATTCTGTTGCATGGTCTTGAGCGCCTCCAGCAACCGGGCCGGTTCATCGCGTCCCTCCACGACAATCTCGCGGGTGAGATCCCCCGCCGCCACCACCTGAGCAATGCCCAACGCCTGGGCGATCGGTCTGACGATGCTGCGGGTCAATCCCCACGCCAGCAGCAACGTGACCAACGCCGTCAGCAGCATCATGCCCATGACCCAAGCGAACGCACTGGAGAACACCGCCCGTGCCAGATGGCTCGCCTGGACGGCACCGTCCTTGTTCAACACCGTCAACTCATTCAGGGCGACGGTCATCGCGTCGGCAAACTGGTTCATTTCACCGTTGACCAGTTGCATCGCATCCTCCACCTGATTGGCAGCGGACAGCTCCATGACGCGGCTCTGGCGCTGGAAATAGGCCTGTTGCGAGGCTGCAAACGTGTCGTACAACTCCCGCTCGCGGGGCGAGCTGATCAGTGCAACGTAGCTTTGCTGCTTGGCCTGCAGCCCCGTCTTGAGCTGGTCGAGCTTGGCGGTGTTGTCACGCAGGGCATCCGGGCTGCGGTTGAGCATCAGACGCAGCGTCAGGGTACGAACCCGCATCAGGTCCTGCCCCATACTGCCGAGCTCCATCACGCTGGGCAGCCACTTGTTTTCGACTTGGTCGGACTCCTCGCGCATGCTCGACATCTGCAACAATGCGAAGATCCCCAGACCGAACACCAGCAAAGCGAGCACGCCGAAACCGAGTGCGGCCCGGGGTGCGATATTCATATTTCTCACGGTCATAGCTGGTCCCTTCCCAAGACACTGCTCTGAAAAGAACAGTTGCCTGGGATGTCGGCTTACAGATGACGCTCTGTAGGACAATTCCCAACGCACTTCGTAAGAATTCATTACAGAGGTCCTGGCGCAGCCGTCACAGTCAACTGTGCGAGTCATCTATATCCTGTGTGCCATGTCCAGAGAGAGCGCCATCATGCTGACCATCATTCCCCGCGCCGAAGACGTCGAAGGCCAACCGATCCTGCGTCCCCTCCCCGCTGCGAAGTGCCGGAGCGTGGGGCCCTTCGTGTTTTTCGATCACATGCTGGAAACCACGTATGCGCCCGGCACCGGCATGGACATCCGCCAGCACCCGCACATCGGCCTGTCGACGCTGACCTACCTCTTCGAAGGCGAGATCCGACACAAGGACAGCCTCGGCAGCGATCAGCACGTCAGACCGGGCGAAGTCAGCTGGATGACCGCCGGCAGCGCCATCGCCCACATTGAGCGCACACCCGCAGCCCTTTACGCCAGCGGCTCTCGCCTGCATGGCCTGCAAGTCTGGCTGGCGTCGCCCAAATGCCATGAGCAAGGCGAAGGTCATTACAGCCATCACCCCGCCGACACACTGCCGGTCAGCGACGCCATGGGCATTCGGATCCGCTTGATCGCAGGCGAAGGTTTTTGCCTGAAGTCGCCGGTGCCGGTGCTGTCACCCACGCTCTACGCCGAACTGAACCTGCAGACGGCGACGACGCTGTGTGTGCCCGCCGAGCACGAACAGCGGGCGCTGTACGTCATCGAAGGCGACCTGCTACTGGACGGCGAGCCGGTGCAGCCCCGCAGCCTGGTGGTACTGGATTCAGGCAGCGAGCCGACGCTATGCGCGCAGAGCGAATGCCACGCGGTACTCATCGGCGGCGCGCCCCTTGACGGGCCGAGACGGATGAACTGGAATTTCGTGGCCAGCGATGCGGCGCTGATTGACCAGGCCAGAGCGAAGTGGGTGGCCGGAGACTGGCCTACAGTGCCGGGAGAAGTGGAGCGAATTGAATTGCCGGTGCCGCGAAGATAGTCGCACGCTCACACACCCTGTATGAGCCGGCTTGCTGGCGAAACCTTTCAGGCAAGGTAACTGCTGACAGTGGAAATCCAAACGAGTCAGCAGTCACCTGCTTCAGATGATCAGCCGGCGAACACTTCGTCCAGCAGGTTGTGCATCGAGGTAAACGCACGCTTGGAAACGGTCGGGTTGTACATCTGCACGCCCGGGTTGTTGGCGTGCGGGTCTGTGAAGGAATGGAACGCGCCGCCGTAGCTCAGCAGTTGCCAGTCGACATTGGCAGCATTCATCTCGGCTTCGAACGCCGGCAGTTGCTCCTTCGGCACCAGAGGGTCGGACGCGCCGTGCATCACCAGCACTTTGCCCTTGATGTTGTTGGCGTCAGCCGGATTCGGCGTGTCGAGCGTGCCATGGAAGGACACCGCAGCTTTCAACGGCGCACCGGTGCGCGCCAATTCCAGTGCGCAGCAACCGCCGAAACAGAAGCCAAACGCCGCCAACCGGGACGTGTCAACGGCGGTAATGGTCTGCGCAGTCAATTGATCCAGCGCGGCCTTCATGCGTTTGTTCAACAGCACACGATCGTTCTTCAACGGCATCATGGCAGCCGCGGCTTCATCGCCATTGGTCGGGCGTACGTGCTGGCCATACAGATCCGCCAGCAACACCACATAGCCCTTGGCCGCGACGTCTTTGGCAATCTGCTCGGCGTCTTCGCTGACACCCATCCAGTTAGGCGCCATCACCAGACCCGGTGCGGCCTGACTGCCCTCGCTGAAGGCCAGACGACTCTCGTAGCTCACGCCGTCGATGTCGTACACGACGGACTGCACGGTCACATTGCTCATAGCGAACTCCTGCTGATAAGGATGGAGGGAGATTAAATGACAAAACCCGCCGGAGCGGGTTCTGCCGTGACGCGGATGTTAAACCGAGAGCTCGACCAACAACTTGTTCAAACGGCGCACGTACGCAGCCGGATCTTTCAAGCTGTCGCCGGCCGCCAGCGCAGCCTGGTCGAACAGAATGTGCGACAGATCGCCGAAGCGGTCTTCACTCTGCTCGTTGTCCAGCTTGTCGATCAGCGGGTGCGACGGGTTGAATTCGAAGATCGGCTTGGAGTCCGGCACCTTCTGACCACTCGCTTCGAGGATCTGGCGCATTTGCATGCCAAGGTCCTGCTCGCCAATCGCCAGAATCGCCGGCGAATCGGTCAGGCGGTGGGAAACCCGCACTTCACTGACGGCATCACCCAGCGCGGTTTTAAGGCGCTCGATCAGGCCTTCCTTGTCCTTGGCGACTTCTTCCTGGGCTTTCTTGTCCTCTTCGGAGTCAAGCTTGCCAAGGTCCAGGTCGCCGCGTGCCACGTCGACAAAACCCTTGCCGTCGAAGTCGCTGAGGTAGCTCATCAGCCACTCGTCGATGCGGTCGGTCAGCAGCAGCACTTCGATGCCTTTCTTGCGGAAGACTTCGAGGTGCGGGCTGTTCTTGACCTGCGCGTAGCTTTCGCCGGTGAGGAAGTAGATCTTGTCCTGACCTTCCTTGGCGCGCGACAGGTAGTCGGCCAGCGAAACGCTCTGCTCGCCGCTGTCGTCGGAAGTCGATGCAAAACGCAGCAGGCCGGCGATTTTCTCTTTGTTGGCGAAGTCTTCGGCCGGGCCTTCTTTCAGCACCTGACCAAAGTTTTTCCAGAAGCCTTTGTATTCTTCCGGCTGGTTTTTCGCCAGCTTCTCCAGCATGTCCAGCACACGCTTGGTCAGCGCGGACTTCATCGAATCGATGATCGGGTCTTTCTGCAGGATTTCGCGGGACACGTTCAGCGACAGGTCGTTGGAATCGACCACGCCCTTGATGAAGCGCAGGTACAGCGGCAGGAACGACTCAGCCTGGTCCATGACGAACACGCGCTGCACGTACAGCTTCAGGCCGCGCGGTGCTTCGCGCTGGTACAGGTCGAACGGCGCGCGGGCTGGCACATACAGCAACGAACTGTATTCCAGCTTGCCTTCAACCTTGTTGTGGCTCCAGCTCAGCGGGTTCTCGAAATCGTGAGCGATGTGCTTGTAGAACTCCTGGTATTCCTCGTCCTTGACCTCGGTACGTGGACGGGTCCACAGCGCGCTGGCACGGTTGACCGTTTCCCACTCTTCAACAGGCTCAGCGTCGCCTTCGACCGGCGCCTGTTCTTTCGGCAACTGGATCGGCAGTGCGATATGGTCGGAGTACTTCTTGATGATGTTGCGCAGACGGTAGCCGTCAGCGAACTCGTCTTCTGCGCTCTTGAGGTGCAGCACGATGCGCGTACCGCGATCGGCTTTCTCGATAGTGGCGACTTCGAACTCGCCCTCGCCTTTCGACGACCAGTGCACACCTTCGCTGGCGGCCAGGCCGGCGCGGCGGGTGAACACTTCAACCTGGTCGGCCACGATGAAGGCGGAGTAGAAACCGACACCGAACTGACCGATCAGGTGGGAATCTTTCTTCTGATCACCGGACAGGTTCTTCATGAAGTCGGCGGTGCCGGACTTGGCGATGGTGCCCAGATGAGTGATGACATCTTCGCGGCTCATGCCGATGCCGTTGTCTTCCAGGGTGACGGTCTTGGCGTCCTTGTCGAAGCTGACACGGATCTTCAGCTCGGCGCCGCCTTCCAGCAGCTCAGGCTTGGACAGTGCCTCGAAACGCAGCTTGTCCACCGCGTCGGACGCGTTGGAGATCAGCTCGCGAAGGAAAATTTCCTTGTTCGAGTACAGCGAATGGATCATGAGGTGTAGCAGCTGCTTCACCTCGGTCTGGAAGCCCAGGGTTTCTTTTTGAGTTTCCACACTCATGGTCATCAAACTCCAATCAGTCCACACAAATAGGGGCAGCTGCACGGAACGCCGAGGGCGACTCCGAGCAACGGGTTGTCATCAAGGTGGGGGCTGGGGAGACGATTTCAAGGGACAGGCATGCTGTCGGTGAAGAATCTTCACCCTCGGAAAATCGTGAGGCCGCCGATCCATTGACTGACGACGGCAGATAAACCGACGCACCGACTCTGCCCGGCCGAGTGATTACACCGCTGAGACGCTTATGTATTTATCCCGCCGGAACATGGAACTAACTTTATGACCCAGCGCTCGAAGGCACGTTGATGACCAATAAGGAGAAACACCCCATGCGTAAATCTTTAGCTATTGCCCTGATGCTTTCTGCCACTCTGGGCCTCGCCGCCTGTGACAAAAAATCCGAAGATAAACAGCAAGATGCAAACAAGGCTGCCGAGCAGTCGCAAGAATCGATGCAAAAAGCGCAAGACAAAGTGAACGACGCTGCCAAAGAAAGTCAGGAAGCCGCTCAAAAGAACGCTGAAGCCGCTCAAGAGCGCGCTAAAGAAGCGAACCAGGCAGCACCTGCAACTAAGCAGTAAGTTTTCAGAGTTTCAAAAAACAAAGCCCGCATTTAGCGGGCTTTGTTTTGTCTGCCGGAAATGGTCGGCGCATTGATATCAAACCGCGCCGACCTACACCGTCAGGCCAGCGCTTCGCTGCGCTTGCCCAGCATGCGATCCACCACTAACGCGACGAACAGCGTGATCAACGACGGGATCAGCCAGGCCAGGCCTTGCTCGCTCAATGGCAGATGAGCCAGCGCATCCGGCAGGTACACACCCAGCGCAGACCCCTTCACCGCATCCACCGCACCGATCAGGAACGCGACCAGCATGACCGGTGCGACGATCCGCCCTTGCTCGTGCCAGAAATCCTTGCAGAAGCTCAACGCCACCAGCGCAATGCACGGCGGGTAGATGGCGGTCAGCACCGGAATCGAGAACTGGATCAGCTTGGTCAGGCCCAGGTTGGACACCAGCAGGGAAAATACTGCCAGCAGAATCACCAGCGCCTTGTAGGACAGCGGCAGCACACGGCTGAAGTATTCAGCGCAGGCGCAGGTCAGACCGACCGCCGTCACCAGACAGGCCAGCGAGATCAGCACGGCAAGGAAGCTGCTGCCCAGGGTGCCGAAGGTGTACTGTACGTAGGCATGCAACACGGCGGCGCCATTGGTTGCACCGGCAGCGATGGCGTGGCTGTCGGAGCCCAGGCGGAACAGGCTGATGTAGACCAGCGCCAGACCGACACCGGCGATCAGGCCGGCGATGATGGCGTAGCGGGTGATCAACCGAGGCGACTCGACACCGCGCGAGCGAATCGCGTTGACGATGACGATGCCGAAGACCAGCGCGCCCAGGGTGTCCATGGTCAGGTAGCCGTTGATGAATCCCTGGGAGAACGGCGCGGCGACGTAGGCAGGTTCCGCGATACCCACCTCTCCCGCTGGCAGAACAAACGCGGCGATGCCGAGGATGGCCAGGGCGATGATCTTCAGCGGCGCGAGGAAACGGCCCACGGTGTCGAGCAATCGACCCGGATAAAGGGAGATCCAGAACACCAGCACGAAATAAACCAGGCTGTAGAGAAACAGCGCCAGCGGGCTTTCACCCGTCAGCGGCGCCAGGCCGACTTCGAACGACACTGTCGCTGTGCGGGGTGTGGCGAACAGCGGCCCTACGGACAGGTAGCAGACGGCGGCGAGAATAGTCCCGGCGACCTTGCCGATCGGGCTGCTCAACGCGTCCATCGCGCCGCCGACCTTGGCCAGGGCGATGACAGTCACCACCGGAAGGCCGACTGCCGTGACCAGAAAGCCCAGGGCGGCCATCCATACGTTGGGGCCGGCCTGAAGACCTACGATCGGGGGGAAGATGATATTGCCAGCGCCCACGAACAGCGCAAACGTCATGAAACCCAGTGCCAGAATGTCCTGGCCTTTCAACACTTTCATTAAGGAAACCACACTGCTGAATCGGAATTAAGAAGAGGATTTCCCTGAGGGTGGGGGAAATGCTGCCCGCCCTTTTAAGACAGACCCTGAGCGCGCCGCCGCTCCTTGTGGGAGCCGACTGCACAAAACGGCGGCTAGCCTACCCTATTTGGCGCACCGATACAGGGCGGTGCGACCGCTGAGTGCACGTTCATGTCGCATATCAGAAATGTCTTACAGGATCAGGGCCTTCACGCCGGCGCAAATCGAAACGCCAGAAACACAAAAGCCACCCGAAGGTGGCTTTTGTTGATCAGGCAGTGAGACGAGGGCGATTAAGCCTTCTTCACTTCCCAACCGGTCAGCTCAGCCAGGGCTTTGCCGATGTCTGCCAGCGAACGCACGGTTTTCACGCCTGCGTCCTGCAGTGCAGCGAATTTCTCGTCTGCAGTGCCTTTGCCGCCAGAGATGATCGCGCCCGCATGGCCCATGCGCTTGCCCGGAGGAGCAGTCACACCCGCGATGTAGGAAACGACAGGCTTGGTCACGTGTGCCTTGATGTAGGCAGCCGCTTCTTCTTCAGCCGAACCGCCGATCTCACCGATCATGACGATCGCTTCGGTCTTCGGGTCTTCCTGGAACAGCTTCAGGATGTCGATGAAGTTCGAACCCGGGATCGGGTCACCACCGATGCCGACGCAGGTCGACTGGCCGAAACCGGCGTCAGTGGTCTGCTTCACAGCTTCGTAAGTCAGGGTGCCTGAACGCGACACGATACCGACTTTGCCTGGCAAGTGAATGTGACCTGGCATGATGCCGATCTTGCACTCGCCCGGGGTGATGACGCCTGGGCAGTTAGGGCCGATCAGGACCACACCCAGTTCGTCGCACTTGACCTTGGCTTCGAGCATGTCGATGGTCGGGATGCCTTCGGTGATGCAGACGATCAGCTTGATGCCGCCGAACGCTGCTTCAAGGATGGAATCCTTGCAGAACGGAGCCGGAACGTAGATGACCGAAGCGGTTGCGCCGGTTTTCTCTACTGCTTCGGACACAGTGTTGAACACTGGCAGGTTAAGGTGCGTGGTGCCGCCCTTGCCTGGAGTCACGCCGCCAACCATTTTGGTGCCGTAGGCAATGGCTTGCTCGGAGTGGAAGGTACCCTGGGAGCCGGTGAAGCCTTGGCAGATAACTTTGGTGTCTTTATTGATCAGGACGCTCATTATTTGCCCTCCGCAGCTTTGACGACTTGTTGAGCAGCGTCGGTCAGGCTGGTAGCTGCGATGATGTTCAAGCCGCTTTCTGCCAGTACTTTAGCGCCCAGCTCAGCGTTGTTGCCTTCAAGGCGAACAACCACCGGGATTTTCACGCCGACTTCTTTCACGGCGCCAATGATGCCTTCGGCAATCATGTCGCAACGAACGATGCCGCCGAAGATGTTGACCAGTACTGCAGCGACGTTGGTGTCGGACAGGATGATCTTGAACGCTTCGGTAACGCGTTCCTTGGTTGCGCCGCCGCCTACGTCGAGGAAGTTGGCTGGCTTGCCGCCGTGCAGGTTGACGATGTCCATGGTGCCCATGGCCAGACCGGCACCGTTGACCATGCAGCCGATGTTGCCTTCCAGTGCCACGTAGTTCAGTTCGAACTTGGCAGCGTGGGCTTCACGTGGGTCATCTTGCGATGGGTCGTGGAAAGCCTTCAGCTTTGGCTGACGGTACATGGCGTTGGCGTCGATGTTGATCTTGGCGTCGAGGCAGTGCAGATCGCCGTCAGCCTTGATGACCAGCGGGTTCACTTCCAGCAGCGCCAGGTCGTGGTCCTGGAACAGCTTGGCCAGACCGGTGAAGATCTTGGCGAACTGAGTGACCTGCTTGCCTTCCAGACCCAGCTGGAATGCCAGATCGCGACCCTGGAATGGCTGAGCGCCAACCAGTGGATCGATGGTCGCTTTGAGAATCTTCTCAGGCGTGTCGTGAGCGATTTTCTCGATGTCCACGCCACCTTCGGTGGAAGCCATGAACACGATACGACGGCTCGAACGATCGACTACAGCGCCCAGGTACAGCTCTTTGGCGATGTCAGTGCACGATTCAACCAGGATCTTGGTGACTGGCTGACCGTTGGCATCAGTCTGGTAAGTAACCAGACGCTTGCCCAGCCACTGTTGAGCGAACGCAGCGGCGTCTTCCTTGCTGCGAACCAGCTTGACGCCGCCGGCTTTACCGCGACCGCCTGCGTGAACCTGGGCTTTGACGACCCACTCGGTTCCGCCGATCTTGTCGCATGCTTCTGCTGCTGCTTCCGGGGTGTCTACTGCATAGCCCTTGGATACTGGCAGGCCGTATTCAGCGAACAGCTGCTTACCCTGATACTCGTGAAGATTCATGCTTATTACCGTCTTCGTTAGGTACTGCGCATTCGGTGCTGCTCGTCAAAGCGTGCCGCACCACCTGTGACCGCTTCTCCCGGAGAACGCAGATCAGGCATCAGCCTGCCCTGCGCTGCCGGGAGTTCGAGTCCAACGGACCTTCCGCGGTAAGCCCTGCGAGCAGGGCCTACGACGGGCGGACCGTCGTGGTTATCTTTAGCGTTTTTTCTTGTTCTGGATGTGGATGGCGCCGCCATTCACAGCCAGTGCCGCTTCGTGCAGCGCTTCGGACAGCGTCGGGTGGGAGAAGACCATCATGCCGATGTCTTCGGCACTGGTGCCGAACTCCATACCGATCGCGCCCTGCTGTACCAGCTCTGCAGCGCCAGGACCAATGACGTGTACACCCAGTACACGGTCGGTCTTGGCATCAGCGATGACCTTGACGAAACCGCCGGTGTCATTCGCTGCCATTGCACGGCCGCTGGCCGCGAACGGAAACTGACCGACGTTGACTTCAACGCCTTCAGCCTTGAGCGTCTGCTCGGTCTTGCCGACCCAGGCGATTTCCGGGTGGGTGTAGATGACCGACGGGATCAGGTCGTAGTTCATCTGGGTCTTGTGACCCTTGATGCGCTCGACAACCATGATGCCTTCTTCGGACGCTTTGTGCGCCAGCATCAGACCACGAACCACGTCACCGATCGCGTACACGCCAGGAACGCTGGTCTCGCACTGCTCGTTGACGAAGATGAAACCGCGCTCGTCGATGTCGACGCCGCTATCGGCAGCCAGCAGCTCGGTGGTCACCGGGCGACGGCCAACGGCCACGATCACGCGGTCGAACGTGATGTTCTGCTCGCCGTCCTTGTCGGTGTAGGTGACGACCACTTCGTCGCCATTGACCTTGGAACCGGTCACGCGAGCGCCCAGCTTGATGTCCAGACCCTGCTTGTTGAAGGTCTTCTGCGCTTCTTTGGCAACGGCTTCGTCAGCGGCAGGCAGGAATTTCTCCAGCGCTTCCAGGACCGTCACTTTGGCACCCAGACGAGCCCAGACCGAACCCAGTTCCAGACCGATAACACCGGCGCCGATGACGCACAGGCGCTCAGGCACAGCCGGGAATTCCAGGGCGCCGGTCGAATCGACGATGGTGACCTGATTGACCGGAGCCGGCGGAATGTCGATCGGACGCGAACCGGATGCCAGAATGATGTTCTCGGCTTCGATCACTTCGGTGGTGCCGTCAGGCTTGGTCAGCTCGACTTTCTTGCCGGCCAGCAGTTTGCCGTGGCCTTGCAGGGAAGTGACGCCGTTGGCCTTGAACAGGCTGGCAACGCCGCCGGTCAGGCCTTTGACGATCTGTGCCTTGCGACCAATCATGGCAGCAATGTCCATTTTCAGATCGCTGAGGGAGATACCGTGAACGCCGAACTGGTTCTTGGCTTCGTAGAATTTCCAGGAGCTGTCCAGCAGCGCCTTGGAAGGGATGCAGCCCACGTTCAGACAGGTACCGCCGAGGGCCAGCTTGCCCTCTTTATCCTGGTACTTCTCGATGCAGGCAGTCGTGAGACCGAGTTGCGCGGCCTTGATAGCGGCTACGTAGCCGCCAGGGCCAGCGCCAATCACTACCACGTCGAATTTCTGGGACATAGAAAAGAGTTCCTCTTTAGCTGCGAGCTTTAAGCCACAAGCTGCAAGCTGATCCGTGATGCTTTACAGACGAGTTGCAGCCTGTTCATTAGGATGTTGCGACGACCCAAGCGTTGGCGCCAGGCTGCTGTAACTTGCAGCTTGGCGCTTGCGGCTTGCAGCTGTCCTTGAATCAGATGTCCAGCAACAGACGCGCCGGGTCTTCCAGCAGGTTCTTGATGGTCACCAGGAACGTCACGGCTTCTTTACCGTCGATCAGGCGGTGATCGTAGGACAGCGCCAGATACATCATCGGACGGATGACGACCTGACCGTTGATCGCCATGGGACGCTGCAGAATGTTGTGCATGCCCAGGATAGCCGCTTGCGGCGGGTTGACGATCGGGGTCGACATCATCGAACCGAAAGTACCACCGTTGGTGATGGTGAAGGTACCGCCAGTCATCTCGTCGATGGAGAGCTTACCGTCACGGGCTTTCTTGCCGAAGGTGGCGATGCCGCCTTCGATTTCAGCCAGGCTCATCTGCTCGGCGTTGCGCAGCACCGGAACCACCAGACCGCGATCGCTGGACACGGCAACGCCGACGTCGGCATAACCGTGATAAACGATGTCGGTGCCGTCGATCGACGCGTTGACCGCCGGGTAGCGTTTAAGCGCTTCGGTCGCGGCCTTGACGAAGAACGACATGAAGCCCAGGCGTACGCCGTTGTGGGACTTCTCGAACAGGTCCTTGTACTTCGAACGCAGAGCCATGACTTCGGTCATGTCGACTTCGTTGAAGGTGGTCAGCATCGCCATGTTCGATTGAGCTTCAACCAGACGCTCTGCCACCTTGGCGCGCAGACGGGTCATCGGAACACGCTTCTCGGTGCGGTCGCCAGCGGCAGCAACAGGAGCAGCGGCTGCAGCAGCAGGCTTGGCGGCAGGTGCAGCGGCCGGAGCGGACTTCTTCGCTTCGATGGCAGCAACAACGTCTTCCTTGGTCACGCGACCGTCTTTGCCTGTGCCTTTGACGCTGGACAGGTTGATGCCGTTTTCTTCGGCCAGCTTGCGGGCAGCCGGAGCGCCGATGGCGTCTTCGTCACCGGAAGCAGCGGCAGGTGCAGCGCCAGCCTGGGCCGGCGCAGCAGCCGGAGCCGATGCAGCAGCGGCTGGAGCGGCAGCAGATGGAGCGGCAGCAGCGCCGCCCTCTTCAATCGAGCCCAGCAGCTGGTTCGACAGGACGGTAGCGCCCTCTTCGGCAACGATTGCGCCCAGCACGCCGTCAGCTTCGGCCAATACTTCCAGCACGACCTTGTCGGTTTCGATATCGACGATCAGGTCGTCACGCTTGACGGCGTCGCCCGGTTTTTTGTGCCAGGTGGCAACGGTGCCGTCGGCAACGGATTCCGGGAAAGAGGGGGCTTTGATCTCAATAGCCATTATCTGTAATTCCTTTAATTCGGTTTCTAGTGCGCGATGGCGTTAAACGGAGAACGCGTCTTTCAGCAGTTTTTCCTGCTGTTCGGCGTGCATCGAAGCGTATCCACAAGCGGGAGCAGCTGAAGCATCACGGCCGGCGTACTCGAGAACGAGGTTGCGGTTGTGATTGCCGATGCTGCGGCGCAGGTGGTGCTGACTGCTGTACCAGGCGCCCTGGTTCATCGGCTCTTCCTGACACCAGACCACATTGGTCAGGTTGGTGTAAGACGCGATAGCGTCCATCAGGTCGTCTTCCGGGAACGGGTAGAGCTGCTCGAGACGCACGATGGCGATGTCTTCGCGGCCTTCGGCACGGCGTTTTTCCAGCAGGTCGTAGTAGACCTTGCCGCTGCACAGCACCAGACGCGTCACTTTCGCGGCATCGAGGGTGTCGATTTCCGGGATGACAGTCTGGAACGATCCATGGGCCAGATCTTCCAGGGTCGACACGGCCAGCTTATGGCGCAGCAACGACTTCGGCGTCAACACGATCAGCGGCTTGCGCAGCGGACGGATCACCTGACGGCGCAGCAGATGGTAGATCTGGGCCGGGGTGGTCGGTACGCAGACCTGAATATTGTGCTCGGCGCACAATTGCAGGTAACGCTCAAGACGTGCCGATGAGTGCTCCGGGCCCTGCCCTTCGTAGCCATGGGGCAGCAGCATGGTCAGACCGCACAGACGGCCCCACTTGTGCTCGCCGCTGGTGATGAACTGGTCGATCACGACCTGTGCACCGTTGGCAAAGTCACCGAACTGGGCTTCCCAGATCACCAGCGCATTCGGCTGAGTGGTCGAGTAACCGTATTCGAACGCCAGCACAGCTTCTTCCGACAGGAACGAGTCGTACAGGTCAAAACGAGGCTGACCGGCGTACAGGTTCTGCAGAGGCACGTAGGTGGCGCCGTCTTTCTGGTTGTGCAGCACCGCGTGGCGGTGCGAGAACGTACCGCGACCGACATCCTGCCCGGTGATGCGCACCTGATGGCCTTCGAACGCCAGCGTGGCGTAGGCCATGGTTTCGGCGTAGCCCCAGTTGATCGGAAGCCCACCGACTTGCATCTTCTGGCGGTCTTCGTAGATTTTCTGGACCTGACGCTGAACCACGAAACCTTCCGGCACTTCCATCAGCTTGGCTGACAGTTCCTGCAGGGTCTTGAGGTCGAAACTGGTGTCGTGACGTGCGGTCCACGCGTGACCCAGATACGGACGCCAATCCACGAACAATTCCTTGTTCGGCTCTTTGACCAGGCTTTTAACAACGTGCATGCCGTTGTCCAGCGCGTTGCGGTACTCGTCGACCTTGGCCTGAGCGGCTTCGGCGTTGAGGATGCCGGCGGTGGCCAGTGCATCGGCGTACAGCTCACGGGTGGTACGCTGTTTGGCGATCTGCTGGTACATCAGCGGCTGGGTGCCACTTGGCTCGTCGGCTTCGTTGTGGCCGCGACGGCGGTAGCAGACCAGATCGATGACCACGTCACGCTTGAACTGCATGCGGTAGTCGATCGCCAACTGGGTCACGAACAACACGGCTTCCGGATCATCGCCATTCACATGGAGGATCGGTGCCTGAATCATCTTCGCAACGTCGGTCGCATACTCGGTGGAACGCGAGTCTTCCTGCTTGCTGATGGTGAAGCCGACCTGGTTGTTGATCACGATGTGGATCGTGCCGCCCGTTTTGAAGCCACGGGTCTGCGACATCTGGAAGGTTTCCAGCACAACGCCCTGACCGGCGAACGCCGCGTCACCGTGAATCGAGATCGGCAGCACTTTCTCGCCAGTGACGTCGTTACGACGGTCCTGACGGGCACGCACCGAACCTTCGACCACAGGGGAAACGATTTCCAGGTGGGACGGGTTGAACGCCATCGCCAGGTGAACTTCGCCGCCGGTGGTCATCACGTTGGACGAGAAGCCCTGGTGATACTTGACGTCACCGGAGCCCAGCTCGACCTTCTTCTTGCCTTCGAACTCGTCGAACAGGTCGCGCGGGTTCTTGCCGAAGGTGTTGACCAGCACGTTGAGACGGCCACGGTGGGCCATGCCGATGACAACTTCCTTGGTACCGTAGGACCCGGAGCGCTGAATCAGCTCGTCGAGCATCGGGATCAGGCTTTCGCCGCCTTCCAGACCGAAACGCTTGGTGCCCGGGTATTTGGTGCCCAGGTACTTTTCCAGACCCTCGCCCGCGGTCACACGCTCGAGCAGATGGCTCTTGATGTCGGCGGAATAGGCTGGACGACCACGCACGCTTTCGAGACGCTGCATGAACCAGTTGCGCTGGTTGGAATCGACGATGTGCGTGAACTCGGCGCCGATGGTGCGGCAATATGTCTGCTGCAACGCTTCGACGATTTCGCGTAGGCTCGCTTCTTCCTTGCCGATGAACAGGTCGCCGGCACGGAATGTGGTGTCGAGGTCAGCGTTGGTCAAACCGTAATGGTTGATCGACAGGTCAGCTGGCGCAGTACGCTTCCACAGACCCAGAGGATCGAGTTGCGCACCCTGATGGCCGCGCATACGGAATGCCTGGATAAGTCGCAGCACTTCAACTTGCTTCTTTTCATGCTCGCTGCTCACGCTGCCGGCAGAGACCGGTTGGGCGCGGCGCTGGTTTTTCCCCAGCAACACAAAATGATCGCGAACCGTAGAGTGCGATACATCGGTGGCAGTGCTGCCGTCAGCCGGCAACGTCTGAAAATAGGTGCGCCACTCTTCTGGCACAGCGTTAGGGTCGTGCAGGTAGAGCTCATAGAGCTCTTCCACATAGGCAGCGTTACCACCGGAAAGGTGGGCGCTGTTCCACATGCGCTGCATCACGCTTTCTTGCATGCTTGGTCACCCTCGATTAGGGGACACCATCGGCGTCGATGCCAGCGCAAACTTGAAAAGTCCATGTGCAGCGACTTCAAGTCACTAGGGATCACGCAGATAGTCCGGGTACCAGCCCGGATGCCCCTGCTGGTTTCATTTCTTCAAAATAAGAGCTGAAGCCATAAGACAACTGCTCAGGTTAAAACTACGGCGCCGGTTGAAGCCTGCGCCGCAGCGTCTACGGGTGCTGCATTAGCGGGTGCTGCGGTGTTACAGGTGCGGCAAACTCAGACACCGCTCTTGAGCAGCATGTTGCGCACGTGACCAATGGCCTTGGTTGGGTTCAGGCCTTTCGGGCAAACGTTGACGCAGTTCATGATGCCGCGGCAGCGGAACACACTGAACGGATCGTCCATCGACGCCAGACGCTCTTGCGTTCTGGTGTCGCGGCTGTCCGCCAGGAAACGGTAGGCTTGCAGGATCGCCGCAGGACCCAGGAACTTGTCCGGGTTCCACCAGAAGGACGGGCAGGACGTCGAGCAGCAAGCGCACAGAATGCACTCGTACAGGCCGTCGAGTTTTTCCCGCTCTTCCGGAGACTGCAGGCGCTCGATGGACGGAGCCGGCGTATCGTTCTGCAGGAATGGCTTCACCTTCTCGTACTGCTTGTAGAAGATGCTCATGTCGACGGCGAGGTCACGGATGACCGGCAGGCCAGGCAGTGGGCGAACCACCAGCTTGTTGCCCTTGATCACAGCCGACAGCGGCGTAATGCAGGCCAGACCATTCTTGCCGTTGATGTTCATGCCGTCGGAACCGCACACGCCTTCGCGGCACGAACGACGGTACGAGAAGCCTTCGTCCTGCTCTTTGACCAGAGCCAGGACGTCCAGCACCATCAGGTCTTTGCCACCGGTGTCGACCTGGAAATCCTGCATGAACGGCGCGGCGTCCTGATCAGGGTTGTAGCGATAAACACTGACTTGCAACATGGCGGTCACCCTTAATAAGTCCGAATCTTAGGTTCAAAAGTCGGAACAGTTTTCGGCGAGAAGTTCACGGCACGCTTGGCTACGCTCTTGTCACCCGGGAAATAAAGGGTGTGGCACAGCCAGTTCTCGTCGTCGCGATCTTCGAAGTCTTCACGGGCGTGGGCGCCACGGGACTCCTTGCGATGCTCTGCGGCGATCGCCGTTGCTTCAGCGACTTCCAGCAGGTTCTGCAGCTCCAGCGCTTCGATCCGGGCAGTGTTGAACGCCTGGCTCTTGTCGTTGATCTTGACATTGGAAATACGCGTGCGCAGGTCAGCCAGCTGGGCAATACCCTTCTGCATGTATTCGCCGGTACGGAACACACCGAAGTAGTTCTGCATGCAGCTCTGCAGCTCTTTGCGCAGGGTAGCGACGTCTTCGCCCTCGGTACGCGAGTTCAGGCCATTGAGGCGAGCGAGCGCGACGTCGATGTCGGTCTCGGAAGCGCGACGGTAGTCGACGCCTTCGTTGAGCGCCTGCTCCAGGTGCAGACCGGCGGCCCGACCGAACACCACCAGATCGAGCAGCGAGTTGCCGCCCAGACGGTTGGCACCGTGAACCGATACACACGCCACTTCACCGACCGCGAACAGGCCCGGGATGATGGTGTCGACGCCGGCGGCGTCCTGGGTGATTGCCTGACCATGAATATTGGTGGCAACGCCGCCCATCATGTAGTGGCAGGTCGGTACGACAGGGATTGGCGCAACGGCCGGATCGACGTGTGCGAAGGTCTTGGACAGCTCCATGATCCCTGGCAGACGGCTGTGCAGCACTTCTTCACCGAGGTGATCGAGCTTGAGCATCACGTGGTCGCCGTCGGGACCGCAACCGTTGCCGGCAATGATCTCTTTAACCATCGAACGAGCCACTACGTCACGACCGGCGAGGTCCTTGGCGTTTGGTGCATAGCGTTCCATGAAACGCTCGCCGTGCTTGTTGATCAGGTAACCGCCTTCACCACGGCAGCCTTCGGTGACCAGTACACCTGCGCCGGCGATGCCGGTCGGGTGGAACTGCCACATTTCGATATCCTGAACCGGGACACCGGCACGCAACGCCATGCCGATGCCGTCGCCGGTGTTGATCAGGGCATTGGTGGTGGAGGAATAGATGCGGCCGGCACCGCCGGTGGCCAGTACAGTCGCGTCGGCGCGAATGTAGGAGGTTTCACCGGTTTCGATGCAGATGGCGATGATGCCGACGAACACGCCGTCCTGGTTCTTGACCAGATCAACTGCGTAGTACTCGTTGAGGAATACGGTGCCGGCTTTCAGGTTGGCCTGATACAGCGTGTGCAGCAGCGCGTGACCGGTACGGTCGGCAGCAGCACAGGTACGTGCAGCCTGACCGCCCTTGCCGAAGTCTTTCGACTGGCCGCCGAACGGACGCTGATAGATGCGGCCCTGCTCGGTACGGGAGAACGGCAAGCCCATGTGCTCGAGTTCGAACACGGCTTCCGGGCCCACGGAACACATGTATTCGATAGCGTCCTGGTCACCGATATAGTCGGAGCCCTTGACGGTGTCGTACATGTGCCAGCGCCAGTCATCGTTCGGATCGGCCGAAGCGATTGCGCAGGTGATGCCACCCTGGGCGGAAACGGTGTGGGAGCGAGTCGGGAATACCTTGGTGACGACAGCGGTCTTGTGGCCGCCCTGAGCCAGTTGCAATGCGGCACGCATGCCCGCACCGCCGCCGCCAATGATAATGGCGTCGAATGAAAGCGTATTAATGTTAGCCATGGATCAGATACCCCAAAGAATCTGCACACCCCAGACGAAGTAAGCGAACATCGCAATGCCGCACACCGCCTGGAACAGGAAACGCACCACTGTCGCGGACTTGCCCAGCGCCATCGGCGTCAGGTAGTCGGTCGCGATGGTCCACATGCCGACCCAGGTGTGAGCCGCCAGGGCCACAAGGGCCAACAGACTGAAGATGCGCATTGCGTTATGGGAGAACAGCGCGTGCCACGTGGCGTATTCGAGGCCAGGGTGCGCGACCAGGTACCCGATCAGGAAAATGAAATAAGCCGCGAGTACGACGGCGGAGACGCGTTGCGCCATCCAGTCATACAGGCCCGAACGAGAAAGGTTGGTGACGTTGGTTACCATATCCACACTCCTGCCAGAACGATCACCACCAGAGACACGGCAATCACGATTTTAGAGCCCAGCTTGCCGCCTTCCAGCGTCTCGCCAATGCCCGAGTCCATGATGAGATGACGGACGCCCGCCACCAGGTGATACAGCAGTGCGGACAGAAGAGCCCAGATCACGAACTTGGCCAGCGGACTGGTCAGTCCCGCTTTCACCGACGCGAAGCCTTCCTCGGAGTCGAGCGACAGGTCCAATGCATAAAGCATGATGGCAATGCCGACGAAGAGGATGACACCGGAAATACGGTGAAGGATGGACGTGTAAGCAGTGATTGGGAGTTTGATGGTCCTTAGGTCTAGGTTTACAGGTCGTTGGCTTTTCACGGCTTTTTTTCACACTGAAGAGCCCTAACACTCAGGGCAAGTTGTTGGGAAGTGTACTGGTCAGGTACCCACTACCCAGGAAGTGACCAACCCCGTTGAATCGGGCCTGAAAGCCCCTGGCGGTCGGACGCCGAGTATAGACAGTTAGCCAACTAATGACAACGCGCAGACCCTGTGCCAAGGGTGGATTGCTTTAGCCCGATAATTGGCGTAAATGGCCCGTAATTTCGACGAAAACCATGGGTTAAAGCCTTCTGCCACAAGACTTTTGGCAAATTGACTTTAGAATTTATCTCACTATAGTGATGCGGGCCCTGCGTGGGGGGTCTGTCTGATGATTTGAAGCATAATTAGGAGGCCACATGGCTGATAAAAAAGCGCAGTTGATCATCGAGGGCGCAGCCCCCGTCGAGCTGCCCATTCTGACCGGCACCGTTGGTCCCGATGTTATCGACGTACGCGGCCTGACTGCCACCGGACGCTTCACATTCGACCCAGGCTTCATGTCCACCGCCTCATGCGAATCGAAGATCACCTACATCGACGGTGACAACGGCATTCTCCTGCATCGCGGCTACCCGATCGAACAGTTGGCCGAGCAATCGGACTACCTGGAAACCTGCTACCTGCTGCTCAACGGCGAACTGCCAACCGCCGAGCAAAAAGCCGAATTCGTCGTCACCGTGAAGAATCACACCATGGTGCACGAGCAACTGAAGACCTTCTTCAACGGTTTCCGTCGCGACGCCCACCCGATGGCCGTCATGTGCGGAGTGGTCGGCGCCCTTTCGGCGTTCTACCACGACTCCCTGGACATCAATAATCCGCAGCACCGGGAAATCTCCGCGATCCGTCTGGTCGCCAAGATGCCGACCCTGGCCGCAATGGTTTACAAGTACTCCATGGGTCAACCCATGATGTACCCGCGCAACGACCTCAGCTACGCGGAAAACTTCCTGCACATGATGTTCAACACGCCGTGCGAGATCAAACCGATCAGCCCGACGCTGGCCAAGGCCATGGACCGGATCTTCATCCTTCACGCCGACCACGAACAGAACGCCTCGACGTCCACCGTGCGCATGGCGGGCTCCTCGGGCGCCAACCCGTTTGCCTGTATCGCCGCCGGTATCGCCGCACTCTGGGGCCCTGCCCACGGTGGCGCGAACGAAGCTGTGCTGACCATGCTTGATGAAATCGGCGATGTGTCCAACATCGACACCTACATCGCCAAGGCCAAGGACAAGAACGATCCGTTCAAGCTGATGGGCTTCGGTCACCGGGTTTACAAGAACCGCGACCCGCGCGCCACCGTGATGAAGCAGACCTGCGACGAAGTCCTGCGCGAGCTGGGCATCACCAACGACCCGCAGCTCGAACTGGCCATGCGTCTCGAAGAGATCGCCCTGACCGACCCGTACTTCATCGAACGCTCGCTGTACCCGAACGTCGACTTCTACTCGGGCATCATCCTCAAGGCGATCGGCATCCCGACCAGTATGTTCACCGTGATCTTCGCCCTGGCGCGAACCGTCGGCTGGATTTCCCACTGGAAAGAAATGCTGTCGAGCCCTTACAAGATCGGCCGTCCGCGCCAGCTGTACACCGGCGAAGTGTCACGGGACATCGTTCCGCTGGCCGAGCGCAAGTAACTCGGTAGCACCGACGAAGACACAAAAAAGGCTGCCCTCGGGCAGCCTTTTTTGTGGTTGGCTGTGGCTCGCAAGCGAACCCGTCAGTTCTTCTCGGCACGCTCCTTGAGCGCCTTGAGCGTGTTGAACGGCGCGTCCACCACGAACTTGTTCGCCAGCCAGGACGGAACGCTGCCGCCAGGCTCGGTATGCACCTGGTAGGTGACCTCGGTCAGGTTGTCGCCCTTGGGTACGAATTTCCAGAACCCCTCGACCTGGGCCACCCGCACAAAGCCCTTCTCTTCCGGAATGTACTTTGGATCACCTTCCAGCTCACGGGTCACGCTGCCGTCGGCGCCCTCCACCGTGGTCACTTTCAGCACCGAATCCCTGGGCGTCACCGGCCACGGCGTATTGAACTGGGAGTAGGTCCAGGTCTTGTCGCCCTCGTGCTTGAGGATCTTCTGCAGCTTGCACTCGTGAATCCAGGCACAAGCGCTGACCACGTCTTCCTGCAAGGCGCGGAGCTTGCCGATGCCCGCCTTGATGGTGGTCACACCCTGATAGGCCTTGTACTGGGAACCTGGAAATTCGCTGAGTGAGACCTTGATCCCCTCCTCGTTCTTCGCGACTTTCCACTCCTCAGCCTGTGCTGAAGCTGCCACCCATACAGTCAGCCCCAATCCGAAAGCAATGCGGTACAGCGAACTCATACGTTGTTCCTTATTGTTGAAGTTCAGTCGTGCCAAGGCCGCGATTCACGCGACCGATGTCATCTTTTCCCACCAGCCAATCAGACGGATCGCCTCCTCGGGATCGTTGCCACACACCTCAGGCTCAGCCGCGAACTGGCCGCACACCGCCGGCCTCCCCGGCTGCCCGAAAATACCGCAGAGCATGTCCAGCGAGAGGTGCAGGCAGCGCACCCCTGCGGGCTTGCCGTCGGGCATGCCGGGAATCGGTGAGGTAATGGACGGCGCTATGCAGCACGCGCCGCAGCCTGGACGGCATTCCATGAAGAGAACCTGTGTGTCATTGAGAACGATGGCCGGATCTTACGCGCTAAAACACACGTTTGAAAATCGGACGTTTTTGCACTGCCCGGCCAACATTACTGTTTGAATTTGAAATCCAAGGCAGCGCCTTCCACTTCCTTGCGCGCCTCATTGCGCAATTGCAAATCCATTTCATTGCTCAGCAAACGGCCATGCATCTGGAAATCAGGGTCGGCGTTCGCGTCGGGAAACATTTTCGGCAGGAGCGGCTTGGCACCGGAGGACTGGGCCTTGGTCTTCGACGCGGAGGTTATGACGTTAGCTGGCGGGGTCAGTTGCTTGACCATCTCGGGCGGCAGGCTCAGGTCAAGGGGCACCTTGTTCAGGCGCGTTTCCTTGACCACTTGAGACGCTGACTTGCTCTTGCTGGCAACGGGCGCCCGCCGAGCGACTTCGGCATTATCCGCTTTAACCTTGGCGGATTTGGCATTGGTGCCCGAGGGCTTGGCGTCAGCCGCTGTAACGTCAGTGACCTTTCTCGGCGCTACAACCGAAGCCTTGCCCGACGCGACAACGGGCACGGTCGTGATATTCGGCGCGAGGGAATGGACCGCTGGCGCGTCCGCAACAGACTTCTCCGCTGACGCAGGCGCATACTCAGCTGCTGACTCAGGTCCGGCGACGGGCTTGGCTGACGTGGCAGCCTCTGCCTCGGAACGCGCGGCAGGCGCCGAAGCGGTGGCTTTCGCCGGCGGAGCGGGCGCTTTCTCGGCATCACAGCCGCTCAGCAACACCAACAACATCACACTTATACAACGCAGTGATTTCATAGTCTGAACGGCAGTAAGTAAGACAGGGGCCATATGCTGGCCCTTTGCGCGGCGGCTGACAAGTTGCCCTGTCCGCCTCCCCCGATAGTATGGAAAGCGGGTAACTCTACGAGTTCACCAGGATTGCCCGGCATCCTGGCATAACTGCTTGGCCAGCATGCCCACCGTCATCAACGCCCTTTCCGCTTCACGGTTCCAGGGCAGCCCGCAATTCAGGCGAATGCAGTGATTGAACTGCTCCGTGTTACTGAAAATCAGGCCCGGCGCAATGCTGATGCCCTGCTCCAGGGCGCGCACGTGCAACTCCTGAGTGTTCACCCGTCCCGGCAAACTGATCCATAGAATGAATCCGCCCGCAGGCCGGCTGATCTGGGTGCCTTCGGGGAACATCTGCTGCACCGCCAGCTGAAACGCGCTTAGATTCTTGCGGTGCTCCTGACGGATAAAGCGTAAGTGCCTGTCATATCCGCCATTTTCAAGGTAGGACGCTACCGCCATCTGCGTCACGCTGCACGCCGAGTGGGTCGTGAAGGTTTGCAGGCGCTGGATTTCCGCCTGGTACTTGCCGGCGATCATCCAGCCAATCCGCACCCCCGGCGACAGGGTCTTGGAGAAGCTGGAGCAGTAGATGACATGGCCCAACCGGTCGAAGGCCTTCAACGCCTTGGTCTTGTTCTGGTCGTACATCAACTCGCCGTAGATGTCGTCTTCGACGATTTGAATATCAAAGTCCGAGGCCAGGCGCAGCAGGTGTTTCTGCCGCTCTTCCGGCATGGTGCTGCCCAAAGGATTGCTCAGCCGCGACGTCATCACCAGCGCCTTGATCGACCACTGGTTGGCCGCCAGTTGCAGCGCTTCCAGGCTGATCCCGGTATTGGGATCGCTGGGGATCTCAATCACTTTCAGGCCAAGCAGATCAGCCAGTTGCAGCAGGCCGTAATAGGTCGGGGATTCTGCAGCGATCAGGTCGCCCGGACTGGTCAGCACCCGCAGCGACATCTGCAGCGCATCGACGCAGCCATGGGTGATCACCACCTCCGAGGGGTCGATCACCACGCCAGCGTCACGCATGCGAATGGCCACCTGACGACGCAGCGGCTCGAAGCCTGGGCTGAACATGTAGTTGAACGCGCGAGGGCTCTGAAAGCGGGTGACCTTGGCCAGTTGCTGATGCAACGCGCGCAGGGGCAGGTAATCGATATGCGGCACCGCAGCGCCGAACGCGAACACCCCTTCCCGTCGGGCTTCGACCAGCACCTGTTGAATGATGCTGGCGCGGGTGACCAGGCCGGGGCGCTCCACCCGGGCGATATCGGGGGTCGCCGCCGTGAGGGCCGGAGTTTGATGCACGTAGTACCCGGACTGCGGCCGCGCGCGGATCAAACCCTGGTCTTCAAGGTTGGCGTAGGCCTGCAGGACGGTGGCATGACTGACGTTGAGCTGGGAGCTCATCTTGCGCACGGAGGGCACACGCTCGCCTGGCTGATACACGCCCCGGCGAATGTCTTCGGCCAGCTGTTGGGCGATGCGTTGGTACAGCAACAGACTGGTCATTTCGCGTCCCTCGATCCCGTGCTTTGATCATGCATGCGGCGATCAGAGAAGCAGGATCACCGGAACAGTTCGGAAGTGTACGGTGACAGTTCCTGTTCCGGCTAGAGGGCGCGGTGTTTGAATAGCGAGATTGATAGCCTTGCTAGGTGTCGTAAGAGCCGGCTTGCCGGCGAATGCGGTAGATCACACCCCCTCTACGGCGCCTGATCGAATGCGTTCGCCAGCAAGCCGGCTCAGACTCCGAAGCCGGGATACCCTGCAAAGCCGACAAAAAACACCACACGTTGAAAAGCCGGGCCAGCACCGTCAACCCTCTCAACGCGGCGCGCTGAGATGGCCCTTGTCGTCCGAGAAGACGATTTCGACACGGCGGTTCTGCGCACGTCCGCTTTCCGAGGTGTTCACGTCGACGGGGTACTGATCGCCGTAACCTTCGACCTGAATGCGGTCTTCCTCGATGCCCAGATCAGACAGCACGTCAGCGACGGACTGGGCCCGGTCTTTCGACAGCGTGAGGTTTTCCTGAGCGTCGCCGGTGCTGTCGGTGTAGCCCTCGATGCGCACCACGCGCTTGGGATTGAATTGCAGGAACTGCACGACCTTCAGCACCGTGCGGTTGGCCGAGCTTTTCAGTTCGGCACGACCGGTATCGAAGAGCATGTCGCCCAAGGTCATCACCAGCCCGCGCTCGTTCTGCTGCGTCGACAGGCTGATCACCTGATCTTCGGCCCACTTGCCCTGTTGCTGCGCGCCGGCCAGCTTGGCCTCACGCAAGGCCAGTTGCAGACGCTGGCGTTCCAGCTCCAGTCGCGCCAGCTTTTCCTGATTCAGCAGGAGCTTGCTGTGCTCGCGGGCGATCGCGCTGTAGCGGCTGCTCAGGTACGCGTAATGACTAACGTCGTCAGCGCTGCCGATATAGCTCGACAGGCGCTCGGCCCGGCCCAGCAACTCGCCGGCGCGGATCACATCCTTCGGCGCGCTGCGCAAGACGTTGGTGTCTTCCTTGACCTTCTGGTAATCGGCAATGGCGCCCTGCAACGCCTGGTCGCTGTTCTGGTGGCCGGCGCAGCCAGCAAGACTGGCACTGGCCAGCAACAGACCGACACTGAGGCTTCGCGCAACGGTATTCATTGGCCAGCCCCCAATTGCTTGCGTAGACGCTCAAGGCGCGTGTTGACCTGAGCCACCTGGGCTTCGCTCTTCTGCGTCAGCACTCGGGCCTCCGCCAGACGCGCGTCCAGTTCGGCCTGCTCCGCCTGCATGCGTGCGTCCTTGTAGGACTTGTCCGCCATGTCGGCGCGGGCCTGGGTCAGCTTTGTCTGCGCTGTCACCAGGTCCGGCTCTTCATCCGTAGCGCCGACCGCCGTGGCTTGGGCGACAGCCTGTTCGGTGAGTTTGAGTTGTTCGGTGGGCGCCGGGTCGTTGGCACAGCCGACGAGAGCGGCAAGCACGACAGCGGCAAATACAGGCTGGATTTTCAAAAGAAAGCTCAAAACACATTCCTACTGATGAAGGGCGCTACCGGACTGCTGCAACTGGATTTTCCACAGGTCCAGATTGCGCGTGACGGCTTCACTGGAGCGACCGGAAGCCGCCAATTCTGTCATTTTTTTCGCCAGCTGTCCGCGCAGCCATGGATCGTTGCAGGCGGAGTTGAACGACAGCGCCAGATAAAAGCCCGGGCGATCGAGGGGCATGGGCTGGGTTTGCAGGTCTTTGGCGATGTTCAGCGCCTGGGTCACAGCCATCCCGGCATAGCGACCGGCAAGGACGTAATCGACCTGCCCCGCCGCCAGTTTCTGAAAGGCCTGGGGAAGACTGGCCTGCTTCTCCAGCGTCAGGTGCGCCCTGATCGCCTCATCGAATCCCGCGGTTACCCGGGTTTTTTCGGACATGGCACCGGCACGGCCCTGCAGATCGGCCAACGAATTGAACGGCTGCTCATGGCCGTTGCGGGTCCAGACCATGATTTCGTTCTGGGCAATGGGCGGATGGATGAAATCCAGGGATTCCAGCTCGGCGCTGTTGAGCGGCGTGTCCGCCAGCATGTCCATGCGCCCGCTGCGCACTTCTTCAAGCGCCTGACTGCGCTTGCCGCCATACAGCAGCTCGACCTTGACGCCGATCTGCTGCGCGACCTCCTTGAGCAGGTCGGCATTGGCGCCCATCAGGTGTTTAGGGTCTTGGGGATCCCGCCACAGGTAAGGCGGCGCGTCCGGGCTGCCGGTGACGATAAGCCGGTCACACTTGCCCGCAGACCAGCCCAGCGACGGCAGCAACAGCAACCCGCCCAACAGTGAAGCCAGCGTCCGCTTTGGCGACAACATGAAAACGTCCTTTTTTGCCCATAAAAAAACCCGTCAGCTCCGACTGCCTGAGCGCTGGCTCATCGAGTGAACGATGATCAGCGCTTGCGACAGCCCGAGCGAACGGGTTCTCTTTATAAGTCAGGGAAGTGGATTAAACCAGCTTCTCCAACTCGGGGATCGCTTCGAACAGATCCGCCACAAGGCCGTAATCGGCCACCTGGAAGATCGGTGCTTCTTCGTCCTTGTTGATCGCGACGATCACTTTGGAGTCTTTCATGCCGGCCAGATGCTGGATCGCGCCGGAGATGCCGACCGCGATGTACAGCTGAGGCGCGACGATCTTGCCGGTCTGGCCGACCTGCATGTCGTTGGGCACGAAGCCTGCGTCGACAGCCGCGCGGGAAGCGCCGACCGCTGCACCCAGCTTGTCAGCCAGGGTGTACAGGTGTTTGAAGTTGTCGCCGTTCTGCATGCCGCGGCCACCGGAGACGACGATCTTGGCAGCGGTCAGCTCGGGACGGTCGGACTTGGCCAGCTCTTCGCTGACGAAGGACGACTTGCCGGCGTCGTGGGCTGCGCTGACGGCTTCAATGGAAGCAGAACCGCCTTCGGCCGCCACTGCGTCAAAGCCAGTCGCACGCACGGTGATGACTTTCACCGCTGCCGACGACTGAACGGTCGAAATAGCGTTACCGGCATAGATCGGGCGCTTGAAGGTGTCAGCGCTTTCGACCGAGATGATCTCGGAGATCTGATCGACGTCCAGGTGCGCCGCAACGCGCGGCAGGATGTTCTTGCCGTTGGAGGTTGCAGCGGCCAGCACGTGGCTGTAGGCCGAAGCCAGCTCGACGACCAGCGGTGCGACATTTTCCGGCAGCTGGTGTTCGTAGGCTGCATGGTCGGCCACGAGGACCTTGGACACGCCTGCGATTTTTGCAGCTGCTTCGCCAACGGCAGCAACGTTCTGACCCGCGACCAGGACGTGGATGTCACCACCGATTTTTGCGGCAGCAGCAACGGTATTCAGGGTGGCGGGAGCGATTGCGCCGTTTTCGTGCTCAGCGATAACCAGGGTCGTCATCAGATCACCTTCGCTTCGTTTTTCAGTTTATCAACCAGTTCGGCAACCGACTTGACCTTGATGCCTGCGCTGCGGGCAGCCGGCGCTTCAACTTTCACGGTTTTGTTGGTGGACGCAGTCGAAACACCCAACGCATCAGGCGTCAGCACTTCGAGAGGCTTCTTCTTGGCTTTCATGATGTTTGGCAGCGACGCGTAGCGCGGCTCGTTCAGACGCAGGTCGGTGGTGACGATGGCCGGCAGCTTGAGGGAAACGGTCTGCGCGCCAGCGTCGATTTCACGGGTGACGTTGACGCTGTCGCCGGACACTTCGACTTTGGAAGCGAAGGTACCCTGGGCATAACCGCTCAGCGCAGCCAGCATCTGGCCGGTCTGGTTGTTGTCGCTGTCGATCGCCTGTTTGCCGAGGATGACCAGCTGCGGCTGCTCTTTATCGACAACGGCCTTGAGCAACTTGGCCACGGCCAAGGAGGTCAATTCGTCAGCGGATTCTACGAGGATGGCGCGATCGGCACCCAGTGCCAACGCGGTGCGCAGTTGCTCCTGAGCGGTGGTCGGACCAATGGAAACGACGACGATCTCGGTCGCCACGCCTTTCTCTTTCAGGCGGACGGCTTCTTCCACAGCGATTTCGCAGAAGGGGTTCATCGACATTTTAACGTTGGCGAGATCGACGCCGGAGTTGTCCGCTTTGACGCGAACCTTGACGTTGTAGTCGACCACTCGTTTGACAGCTACAAGAACCTTCATGGATTCCTCGTTTCTCTCCGGTGAAAAGAAGTCGCCAGGCCTTGCCCGGCGATGGGTACTCGTCAGTGTAAAGAACACCTGTGAAAACAACGTATTCGTGGTTGCTGAATGCTGATGTCAGCAAAAGCGGCCACGCCCCGGCGGCAATCCAAGCCAGACAGTGACCGCCCGTGTAAACTGCAGCGCGCCGCCGGCGTGGTGCTGGTGGTAGTGCTGACGACTGCGTGGGGGCGATGCTCACGTTGCTTTTACCGGTGTTCTGCTACCGACGGTCTCTGCGCTGCTGCAAACAATTGCGGGACTGACGAACGACCCGGAGCAAGCGCAAAACCGCCCGTATCTTGACCGCAACGCCGGGTCGGGTCAATACGACATAAACGCCAGTCACAAGCCGTCTCACCATGATTTATCAGGGTTTCGGCCGATTCAAACAAACGTTTGTATTGGACCTGCGAGGTGGTGTAGATATAATGCGCGCCTTCAAGATGACACCCCGGGGCAACGACCTTCCCGGTGTCGGTTTAAGCATCTATAAAAATACGCCTAAAAAATACGCCGTTGAGCCTTGAGTAGGAGATAGCCTGTGGAACGCGAATTTATGGAGTTCGACGTCGTCATCGTCGGAGCCGGGCCCGCCGGGCTGTCTGCCGCTTGCCGCCTAAAACAGAGAGCCGCTGACGCCGGTCAGGAAATCAGCGTCTGCGTGGTGGAAAAAGGCTCCGAGGTCGGTGCTCACATCCTCTCCGGCGCCGTGTTCGAACCCCGCGCCCTCAACGAGCTGTTCCCCGACTGGAAAGCCCTCGGCGCCCCGCTCAACACGCCGGTCAAAAGTGACGACATCTATGTGCTGACCGGTGCCGACGCCAGCCAGAAAGTCCCGGGCGCATTCGTGCCCAAGACCATGCACAACGAAGGCAATTACATCATCTCGCTGGGTAACCTGTGCCGCTGGATGGCGCAGCAGGCCGAGAACCTCGGCGTCGAAATCTACCCGGGCTTCGCGGCTCAGGAAGCGCTGATCGATGAGAACGGCGTGGTGCGCGGGATTCTCACCGGTGATCTGGGCGTCGACCGTGAGGGCAATCCGAAAGAAGGCCTGTACACCCCCGGCATGGAACTGCGCGGCAAATACACGCTGTTCGCCGAAGGCTGCCGTGGCCACATTGGCAAGCAGCTGATCAACCGCTTCAACCTCGACAGCGAGGCCGACGCTCAGCATTACGGGATCGGCCTGAAGGAAATCTGGGAAGTCGATCCGGCCAAACATCAGCCAGGCCTGGTGGTGCACACCGCCGGCTGGCCGCTGGACATCATGGGCACCGAGAACACCGGCGGCTCGTTCCTTTACCACCTGGAAAACAATCAGGTCGTGGTCGGACTGATCGTCGATCTGTCCTACGCCAACCCGTACCTGTCGCCGTTCGATGAATTCCAGCGCCTGAAGCATCACCCGGTCCTCAAGCAGTACCTGGAAGGCGGCAAGCGCATCAGCTACGGCGCACGGGCCATCTGCAAGGGTGGCCTGAATTCGCTGCCGAAGATGGTCTTCCCCGGCGGCGCACTGATCGGTTGCGACCTGGGCACGCTGAACTTCGCCAAGATCAAGGGCAGCCACACGGCCATGAAGTCCGGCATGCTCGCCGCCGAAGCGGTGGCCGATGCGCTGTTCGCCGGCAACGAGGGTGGCGACGCGCTGAATGGCTATGTCGAGGGTTTCAAGGCCAGCTGGCTGCACGAAGAACTGTTCGCCAGCCGTAACTTCGGGCCCGCTGTCCACAAGTTCGGCGCGATCCTCGGTGGCGCGTTCAACTTCGTCGACCAGAACCTGTTTGGCGGCAAGATCCCCTTCACCCTGCACGACACCAAGCCAGACTACGCGTGCATGAAGCTGGCGGCCGACTCGAAGAAGATCGACTACCCGAAACCCGACGGCAAGCTGAGCTTCGACAAGCTGAGTTCGGTGTTCATCTCCGGCACCAACCACGAAGAAGAGCAGCCGTGCCACTTGAAGCTGAAGGATCCGAGCATCCCGATCAGCGTCAACCTGCCCAAGTACGACGAGCCTGCCCAGCGCTATTGCCCGGCAGGGGTTTACGAGGTGGTGACCCAGGAAGATGGCGCCAAGCGCTTCCAGATCAACGCGCAGAACTGCGTCCATTGTAAAACCTGTGACATCAAGGATCCGTCGCAGAACATTACGTGGGTAGCACCGGAAGGCGCAGGCGGCCCGACCTATCCCAATATGTAAGAGAAGCGGCAAGCTTCAAGCTTCACGCTTTGAGCTGCAAGCTTCCCGGCTAAAGCCGGTCCTACTGACACTGCGCGCGTTCAGTGGGACCGGCTTTAGCCGGGAAGGCGCCAGCGGTCATACCACAAAATTGATGTTGTACACACCGGCCTCTTCCCGGCTGAAGCCGGTCCCACAAAGACACCGCATAACCTTCGTAGGACCGGCTTTAGCCGGGAAGCTTTTGAGGTTCAGCAATCACCCTCACGCTGATATTTTCAGCCGCTCGCCCTCTTCCCCCGGATTGCGCTCGAAGTAGCGTTTGTACTCGCGGCTGAACTGCGACGTGCTCTGATACCCGACCTTGTGCGCCACTTGCGCCACACCCATGCCCTCGCCGATCAGCATTTGTTGTGCCTTGAGCAGCCGCACGCGTTTCAGGTACTGAACCGGCGACAGCAAGGTGCTGCGTTTGAAGTGTTCGTGGAAGGTCGAGGTGCTCATATTGGCGCAGCGAGCCAGATCCTCGACGCTCAAGGCCTGATCGTAATGGTCGCGAAGGTGCTGCAGCGACGCGGCAATGCGCGCGAAGTGGCCTGTCTGCTCGACCAGCGCCCGCAGCACCCCGGCCTGGGGACCGCGCAATGCGGCATACACCACCTCTCTGACCCGAGCCTGCCCCATCACTTGCGCGTCCAGCGGATCGTGCAGACAGCGCAGCAACCGCTCGACGCTTTCGCGCATTGGCGCATCCAGCTCGGCGGACGTCATGGATTCCGGCGTCTGCGCCTTGACCTTGACGTTCGGCGCCTCGCCCATGGCGTGCACCAGCTCGCTGAGCAGCGTGCGATCAATCGACACCGCGACGCCATACATCGGCGCCTCGGCCGTGGCGAAGGTCTCGCACATGAACGGCACCGACAACGCCTGCACCAGATAATGACCGGCACCGTACTCCAGCGTCCGCGGTCCCAGGCGGGCGAGTTTGCTGCCCTGGGCGATGATCACCAGGCTGGGTTCGTAGATCTGCGGGCTGCTGGCGACGTAGTAATCCCACGACATCGCCTGCACGCCCGGGACGAGGGTGTCGACGAAACCCGGGCGCGGTGCCAGTGGCTTGATGAGGGAGACCAACTCAGTGTTGGCATCGGAATGGGAAAGAGGAGACATGGGCAGCCATACGGAGGATTTGACACCGCTATCATCGCAGATCAGCAGCGTGACGCCCTACCCGATCTGTGAAATCCGGAGAATCAGGCATGACAGACGGAGGAATGACCATGGCCGCCGATGCCCTGCCTGAGGACAATGCATCGCCTCAACCGTTATCGTTTTTGCGAGGTTCTTCATGTACACAGCCATCGGTTACGCCGCCCAGTCCGCCACCGCTCCCCTCGCCCCCATGACCTTCAGCCGCCGCAGCCCGCGGCCGGACGACGTGGCCATCGAGATCCTGTACTGCGGCGTCTGCCACTCCGACATCCACCAGGCGCGCAACGAGTGGGGCATCGCCGTGTACCCGCTGATGCCGGGCCACGAGATCGTCGGCAAAGTCACCGAAGTGGGCGCCAACGTCAGCAAGCACAAAGTCGGCGATCTGGTCGGCGTCGGCTGCATGGTCGATTCCTGCCGTCACTGCGAAGCCTGTGCCCAAGACCTCGAGCAGTATTGCCTCGAAGGCCCGACCATGACCTACGCCACGCCGGACCGCGTCGACGGCAGCAACACCATGGGCGGCTACTCCAACAGCATCGTGGTCAGCGAGCACTTCGTCGTGCGTATCCCGGAAAAACTCGACCTGGCCGCCGCAGCGCCAATCCTGTGCGCCGGCATCACCACCTACTCGCCGCTCAAGCATTACGGCGTCAAGGCCGGCGACAAAGTGGGCATCCTGGGCATGGGCGGCCTGGGCCACATGGGTATCAAGTTCGCCAAGGCCATGGGCGCGGAAGTCACCCTGTTCACCCGCTCGGCGAGCAAGGCCGAGGAAGGTCGTCGTCAGGGCGCCGATCACGTCATCGTCTCGACGGATGCCGAGCAGATGAAAGCCGCTGCCGGTCATTTCGACTTCCTGCTGGACACCATTCCGGTGCAGCACGACTTGAACCCCTACCTCGAAACCCTGCGTTTTGACGGCGTGCACATCCTTGTCGGCCTGATCGAACCCGTTGATCCGGCGCTGCATGCGGCCAATCTGGTGATGAAGCGCCGCGTACTGGCGGGCTCACTGATCGGCGGCATCGCCGAGACCCAGGAAGTGCTGGATTTCTGCGCCGAACACGGCATCACCTGCGACATCGAGATGCTGGATATCAAGCACATCAACGAAGCGTACACCCGCATGATTGCGGGCGATGTGAAGTACCGTTTCGTGATTGACATGGCCACGTTGAAGGCCTGATCCACCGGCTCGCCCCGCGCAATGCGGGGCGACGCACTACCCGCCCAACTCCGCCGACAGCCGTGCCGCCGCGTCCTTGATCACCGGCACCAAGTCGGCCATCTTTTCCAGCGGCATGTACGGCACGGTGCTGGCGATGCTGATACCGGCGACAATCTGCTTGCTGGCATCACGCACCGGCGCGGCCACGCAGCGGATCGACGGTTCGTTGTCTTCCAGATCAAACGCATAACCGCCCTTTACGTACTCGTGCATGCGCGCCTGCACCTGCTCCCAGGTTTGCTCTTCATGGGCCGGCCACAGCGGGTTCTTGCCGGTGGTCGGCACGCTGATTTCGTACAACCGTCGCCATTCGCTTTCCAGGCTGTCCAGCAGCAACGCCTTGCCGATGCCAGTGCGCGCCAGCGGCATGCGATGGCCCACCCGCGAACGCATCTCCGGGCCATTGCGACCAGGATTTTTATGCAGGTACAAGACCTCGTCGCCGTCGCGCATCGCCAGGTGCACGGTGTCGCCGGTGAGCGCCGACAGTTCGTCGAGAAAGGGTCTGGCCAGCACCAGGAGCGGCACTTCTTCCTGGGCCTGGAACCCCAGCTCGATCAGTTTGGGCCCCAGCACATAACCCGTCTGCGGCAACACCCGCAGGTAACGCTCCTCCACCAGACAACTGGCGAGCCGGTGGGTGGTGCTGCGGGTGGTGCCGATGAGCCGGGCGATTTCCTTGAGGTCGCGGGCGCCGCTGGCGACCGCCTGAATCACGCCCAGGCCGCGAATCAGCGTTTGCGTGCCGGTGGGTGCAGGGTCTTTGCCAGTGACGGCGGTGTCGGATGCATCGTGCATGGCGCGCCTTATCGAATCAGAAAACCGGCGACATTATCGTCGCCAGGCTTGAAGCCTGTCCACGCGGGCACAGCTTCACCCAGTATCTGGAGGTGCATCGGTCTTGACAGCTCTTTTTTCTCCGTGGCAAACCTGCCCCCAGGGCTGATGACCGCTTTTCAACATAAACGGGTGCCCGGCGAACATAGAGCTGAGGGTTTAACACGTTAGGGACGAAGTATCGCTTGCCGTGGCCGGCACTAATGCAAGTTGCGCGAACATAATCACTGCACCACTGTTTCGGGCACCCGGCCTGACCTTATCAAATACCACGGTTGCGCAATTACGGCTTGCTCGAACGCCCGAAGCTACATGAAGATGGCATCGTGCCATGGCCAACTAATGGCTCAGCTAAAGTTCCCGCTATTTATTACTTGAATACCTCCTTATTACATGTCCCGCGCAGGGCCTATAACTGCGGAGGTCGGCAAGACCACTACGCCAGATCAATTAAAAAACAACTGATTCCTTGAAACGGAACTAAAAGGCCACTATCCCGCATTGCACCTTAGTTGTGCCTGGACCCTTCCAGATGCCTCATCAGGACGCATTATGCCCTGTGACCTGCGTATTCTCTTGCAGCTGGCTTTGTATCAAATTTGAAACAAATTAGTTGCCATCCCCTCCGCAGCGGACTATTTTCTTACGGCGCTCACTAGGGAGCTAATAAATAAAAAAGGTGTGCAGGGATGCGAAGGTTCAAGCCGTCCAATGCTGTCCGTTATTCCGTTAAACCCGTAACCACGACCGCACTTTGTGCGTTGTCTTTTACCTTCGGCTGCTCGGCTTATGCCGACTACGCAGAACAGGGAAAGTTAGGCAACGCAGCCAGTTGGCGCTCGGAAGAATTTCAGAGCGACTGGGGATTGGGCCGTATCCAGGCTGACCAGGCTTATGCTGCCGGTATCACCGGCAACGGCGTAAAAATCGGCGCGATGGACTCAGGTTTCGATCCCTCTCATCCCGAAGCCAGCCCTTCCCGCTACCATGCGGTAACGGCCAACGGCACCTATGTAGATGGTTCGCCTTTTAGCATCACAGGTGCCATCAACCCTAATAACGACACCCACGGCACCCACGTGACCGGGACCATGGGCGCGGCCCGTGATGGTGTTGGCATGCATGGCGTGGCATACAACGCGCAAATCTATGTGGCCAACACCAACCAGAGCGACAGCTTCCTGTTTGGCCCGAGTCCAGACCCGCAGTACTTCAAGGCAGCTTATGGCGCGCTGGCCGATGCCGGTGTGCGGGCGATTAACAACAGTTGGGGTAGCCAGCCGCCGGATGTGACCTACGCGACGTTGAAAGGCGTACAGGCCGCCTATGCCCAGCATTACAACCGGGGCACCTGGCTGGATGAAGCGGCTAACGTGTCGCGCAAGGGCGTGATCAACGTCTTCAGTGCTGGCAATACCGGCTATGCCAACGCCAGTGTGCGTTCTGCGCTGCCGTATTTCGAGCCGGACCTGGAAGGCCACTGGCTGGCGGTGTCTGGCCTCGATAGTGCCAATGCCCAGCGCTACAACCAGTGCGGCATTGCCAAATACTGGTGCATCACCACACCGGGGAGGCTGATCAACAGCACCGTGCCTGGCGGCGGCTATGCGCTCAAGTCCGGTACGTCCATGGCCGCGCCCCATGCCACCGGCGCATTGGCGCTGGTGATGGAGCGCTACCCTTACATGAACAACGAGCAGGCCTTGCAGGTGCTGCTCACCACCGCGACCCAGCTCGATGGTTCGGTCACCTGGGCGCCCAATGGTACTGTGGGCTGGGGTGTAGCCAACCTGGAACGGGCCATGCGCGGCCCAGGCCAGTTGCTGGGCACCTTCGATGCCACCCTGGGCGCCGGCCAAACCGATGTCTGGAGTAACGATATTTCTGATCAGGCGTTGATCCAGCGCCAGGCCGAGGACACTGCTGAACAGGCCGCCTGGCAGCAAACCCTGGTCAGCAGAGGTTGGCAGAGCGGCGTGGCCAGCACCGCCAGCCAACAGGACCAGACCGACTACGCCGTGGGCACCGCCCGTGCTGCGGCAGCGGCTCAGCGCCAGTATCAAGGCAGCCTGATCAAGTCCGGCGCGGGCCGGTTGATCCTTGAAGGGAACAATACCTATCGCGGCGATACTCAGGTCAACGGGGGTGTGCTGTCGGTCAATGGCTCCCTGGCGTCCGCCGTGCAGGTCAATGCGGGTGGCACCTTGGGCGGCAATGGCCAGGTCGGTAACCTCACCGCGTTGAGCGGCGGGCAGGTTGCGCCGGGTAACTCCATCGGCACCTTGCAGGTGAACGGTGACTTAACCTTCGCGCCTGGCTCAACCTACGCGGTAGAGCTTTCGCCCACGGCCAGTGACCGCATTGTGGCCACCGGCAGTGCCACAGTGTCGGGGGCCAACATGACCCTGGCACTGGACCCGACGCCGCTGGCCTTGAATGCCACGCCCGGCCAGACCCTGGTTGGCCGCCAGTACAACGTGTTGCAAGCCGCCAACGGTGTGAATGGGCAGTTCGCGGCGGTCACCTCCAACTACGCTTTCCTCGGCGGCCGGCTGGACTACGCCGCTAACGGCGTTGCGCTGAATATCGAGCGCACGGCGGCATTCGACAGCGTGGCGCAAACCCCTAACCAGGCAGCCGTGGCCTCGGGCGCCGAGCAATTGGGGGCGGGCAACGCGGTGTATGAAAACCTGCTGCTCGCTCAGAGTGGCGCCTCGGCCCGGGAAAGTTTCCAGCAGCTGTCGGGCGAGATCTATCCGGCAGTCGCCACCCAGTTGATCAACGACAGCCGCTATGTGCGTGATGCCGTAGGCGAGCGCCTGGGCGCCAGCGTGTTCGGTGCCGATGCCAATACCGCAGCGCAAGACAATGTGTGGTTCAAGGCCTTGGGCGCGTGGGGCAAAACGGATTCCCGCAGCGATACGGCTGGCTATACCTCGTCCATTGGCGGCTTGCTGGCGGGTGTCGACGGCGACGTAGGTGAAGCCACACGCCTTGGTCTGGTAGGCGGCTACAGCGACAGCTCGGTCAATATGGGCTCGGGTACCCATTCCCGTGCATCGGTAGACAGCTACCATCTGGGCGCCTACCTGGGTCATGAGATCGGCGCCTGGCGCCTGACCTTCGGCGGTGCCTACAGCTGGCACCGGATCGACGGCAGGCGCGATGTACAGGTCGGCGCCGCCAGTGGCCGGGAGAAAACCAAACACGATGCGCAAACCGCACAGGTATTCACCGAAGCGGCGTACCGTATTCAGTTGCAGCCCGCAGTGCTTGAGCCCTTCGCCAACCTGGCCTATGTGCACCTTGGCACGGATAGCTTCACCGAGAAGGGAGATGCCGCAGCGCTTGCATCCGGCAGCGATACCCGTGAAGCCGTGCTCGGCACGCTGGGTGTGCGGGCGCTTAAAACCATCGCAATCAATGATCATCAGAAGCTGGACCTCTTCGGCAGCCTGGGCTGGCAGCACAACCTGAACGACACCGATTCAGAGCAGCACATGGCCTTTGCGGCAGGCGGCAGTAACTTCGGCATCGAAAGCTCGCCCCTGGTGCGTGACGCGGCCCTGGTGGGTGCCCATGCCTGCATGGCGCTGAGCCGTGAGGCCAGCGTCAGCCTGGACTACAACGGCCAACTGGCCAGCCGTGAAAAAAGCCACGGCATTGGCTTGAGCCTTAACTGGCAGTTCTAAACGCAAAGCGGCACGGCGAGCCAGGCCTTCGCCCGCCGCTTTCCTGAAGCTGAATGTTTCAACCTACCCAATGTTGGAAAAAGAACGACGCGGATGCCAAGACGGCATTCGCGCGGGGTTTTGTGTGCGCTAACTAAGGACAGTTGTATTTATGAAAAAGCCATCCACCACTCGACAGCTTGCTGTCAGCTCCATTCGGCACGCTATTCGGCAAGCCCATCGCGCTTCTTGCGGCGCCTTGGCCTGTTACCTGGCCACCCTCGGTGCAGCCCAGGCTGCGCCTTACGTAGAAGCCGGCCAGGCAGGGAATGTCGCCAGTTGGCGCAGCCCGGAGTTCACTGCGCAATGGGGGCTGGGCGCGATCAACGCCGACCAGGCCTACGCGGCCGGTTACACCGGCAAAGGCGTGAAGTTGGGGATTTTCGATCAGCCGGTGTACGCACCGCACCCGGAATTCGCCAGCCCGGATAAAGTGATCAACCTGGTCACCAGTGGCATTCGCGAGTACACCGACCCCTATATTCCGGTGAAGGCCGGCGATGCCTTTCGTTACGATGGCACCCCTACCCCTGACTCCAACGGCCGGCTGGGTAACCATGGCACCCACGTAGGTGGCATCGCGGGCGGCAACCGTGACGGCGGACCCATGCACGGCGTGGCCTTCAACGCCCAGATCATCAGCGCCGACAACGGCGACCCAGGCCCGGAAGACGGCATTGTGCTGGGCAACGACGGCGCGGTTTACCAGGCTGGCTGGAACGCATTGGTCAGCAGTGGCGCGCGCATCATCAACAACAGCTGGGGCATTGGCATTACCGACCGCTTTGACCAGGGCGGTCGCGACCCGGCCTTTCCGCACTTTACCGTTCAGGATGCGCAGCTGCAGTTCAATCAGATCCAACAGATCCTCGGCACTCGCCCAGGGGGCGCTTATCAGGGCGCCATCGATGCTGCGCGCAGCGGCGTGGTGACCATTTTCGCCGCAGGCAACGACTACAACCTGAACAACCCGGACGCCATGGCCGGACTCGGGTATTTCGTGCCAGAGATCGCCCCCAACTGGCTGACGGTTGCTGCCCTGCAGCAAAACCCCAACGCCACGGCCGCTGGCGCCACGCCTTACACCCTGAGCACCTTTTCTTCTCGCTGCGGCTACACGGCCAGCTTCTGCGTGTCGGCGCCAGGTACGCGGATCTACAGCTCGGTGCTTAACGGCACCAGCCTGCAAGACCTGACCGTGGGCTGGGCCAACAAAAACGGTACCTCCATGGCCGCGCCCCATGTGGCGGGCAGCATGGCGGTACTGATGGAGCGCTTCCCCTACATGACCGGCGCACAGGTGGCCGACGTGTTGAAAACCACCGCCACCGACCTCGGCGCGCCTGGCGTGGACGCGCTCTATGGCTGGGGCATGATCAACCTGGGCAAGGCCGTCAACGGCCCGAGCATGTTCGTCACCGAGGCGGATATTCCCGCTGAGTTTCGTATCAGCGGCGCCTATGGCGACAGCCAGTTCGTGGCCAACCTGCCGGGCACAGGCGCGGTGGTCGATGCCGGTAAACCGACCCAGCGCCTCTGCAGCGGGCCACAATGCGGGCGGGACACGTGGAGCAATGACATATCCGGGCATGGCGGCTTGACCAAGACAGGTATCGGTACCCTGGTGCTGACCGGCGCCAATACCTACAGCGGCCCAACCCTGGTCAATGAAGGGCGCCTGGCGATCAATGGGTCGCTGGCCTCGGCGGTGACCGTCAACGACACCGGCATACTGGGCGGTAACGGCCGGGTTGCTTCCCTTGTCGCCAACCGCGGCGGTACGGTAGCGCCGGGCAATTCCGTGGGCACCTTGCAGGTGGCAGGCGACCTTAACCTGGCGCCCGGCGCTGTGTATGCGGTGGAGTTGTCGCCCACTGGCAGCGACCGCATCATCGCCGGCGGACAGGCCACGGTCAGCGGTGCGACCATGGCCCTCTCGCTGGAAAACGGCGCTGGCTTCACCACAGGCGAGGTCAACAGCCTGATCGGCCGGCAGTTCAATGTGCTGCAAGCCGCTGGCGGCGTGCAGGGCCAGTTCGGGTCGGTGCTGGATAACTACGCTTTCCTGGATGGCAACCTGGCCTACAGCAGTACGGGCGTTGCCCTGGCCCTGGCGCGCAACGCGGACAGCTTCGCCAGCGCCGCGCAAACCGCTAATCAGGCCAGCGTAGCGGCTGCCGCCGAGCAATTGGGGGCCGGTAACGCGGTGTACGAAGAGCTGCTGTTGAGCCCTGATGCGGCTACCGCTCGGCGTGCCTACACCCAGCTGTCCGGCGAGGTGCATCCGGCCATCGCCACGCAGTTGATCAACGACAGTCGCCAGCTACGCGATGCCGTAGGTGATCGCCTGCGCGTCGACGGGCTGTACGACCAGCCTGCAGAGGGTGTTGAGGGCAACAACCTGTGGGTGAAAGGGCTGGGCGCCTGGGGCAAAAACGCCGGCAGCAGCGACAGCGCCAGTTCAACCTCATCCCTGGGCGGCCTGCTCGCCGGTGTGGACGGCCTGGTGGCTGAGCACACCCGGTTAGGCGCCATGGTCGGTTACAGCGACACCTCGTTAGGCATGGGCGACGACACCCATTCCAGCGCCTCGGCCGATAGCTACCACCTGGGCGCCTACATTGGCCACGAGGAAGGGCCTTTGCGCCTGACCGCGGGTGCATCCCATAGCTGGCACCGCATCGACGTCAAGCGAGAGCTGCAACTGGGCGCGTCGACCGACCGCCTCAAGGTCAAGCGCGACGCGCAATCGACCCAGGTGTTCACCGAAGCAGCCTATCGCCTGAACCTGCAGCCTTTGGCGCTGGAGCCCTTCGCCAACCTGGCCTATGTGCACTTCGACAGCGACAGCTTTACCGAGAAGGGCGGCGCCACGGCGCTCAAGGGGAAGGACGACACCCGCGACACCATGCTGTCCACGCTGGGCGCGCGCGCCGGTAGCCGGTTCAACCTCACCGATACCCAGAAGCTGGAGGTCTCAGGTACGTTGGGCTGGCAGCATAACCTGAGCGATACCTCGGCCGAGCAGCACCTGGCCTTTGCCAGCGGGGTGAATACCTTTGCCGTGCAAAGCGTGTCCATGGACCGGGACGCCGCCGTCGTGGGTGCCCGCGCCAGCCTTGTCTTGAACCGGGATGCGCGGATCAACCTGGACTACAACGGCCTGCTGGGCGCCCGGGATAAAACCCACGGCGTGGGGCTGTCGCTGAATTGGGATTTCTAACCTCTAGCGCTGCCTGAAAGCCTGCGCCAGCTTGGGTGCTCTCGCCCGATACTAAACCCGTTTGGAGGGGCGATTTTGTCCCTCCAAACGGTTCAGCAGCGATCCGGTGGAGCGCCTGAGCACCTGCTCGAAAGATTGCTCCCTTTGATGCAGACAACCTCCCAAGCCCCGTCTTACCAAGGCATTGGCGGCTGCCATGCCTTCCTCAAGAAACGTTCGTCACCGGGCACGTGATTGACGTCCCTCATTACGCATCGACAGTGTCATCACAGCTCGATGCGTTCCACCTTGCCCACCAGCAGGATGTAGGACAACGCCCCGAGCAATGCCAGAACGGCGATGTAAGTGATCGCCGGCGCAAAGGAATCACCCGACGCCAGGAAGCCAATGACGATCGGCGTGGCGATCGCCGCCAGGTTGCCGATCAGGTTGAACGTGCCGCCGGTCAGCCCCAACAGCCGCGCCGGGGCGAGGGTCGACACCAGCGACCAGGTGATCGACGCCAGGCCGTTGCCAAAAAACGCCAGGGCGAGGAACGCAATCACCAATGAGGTCGAGTCAACGTAGTTGGCGCCGATGATCGAGGTGGAGATCAGCAGACCGGCGATGATCGGCGTCTTGCGCGCGAAGCCTACGGTGTGGCCGCGACGGATCAGCCAGTCGGAGAAGAACCCCGAGCAGAGCACGCCGACGAATGCGGCAAGGAACGGCAGCGAGGCCAGCAGGCCGGACTTGATGAAGTCCATGCCGCGGTATTTGACCAGGTAGGTCGGGAACCAGGTGAGGAAGAACCACAGCGTCGAGTTCAGGCAGAACTGGCCGAGGTAAATGCCCCATAACTTGCGCTTGGTCAGCACGATACCGAGGTCCTGCCAGCTGAAACCGGTTTTGCGTTTGGAGGCATCGGTCTGCATGTCGACCAGGCCACCGCCGTCCTGGATCAGGTCGATCTCGCCCTGGTTGATGCCTTTGAAATCGCGGGGTTCGCGGTAAACCATGTACCAGATCGCCGCCCAGAGCACGCCGACGCCGCCGGTGGCCACGAACACCATGTGCCAGCCGTAGCGGGTCTGCAGCCACGCGAGCACAGGGGTCAGGAAGGCCAGGCCGACGAATTGGCCGGAGGTGTAAAAGCCGACGGCGGTGGCGCGTTCCTTTTCCGGGAACCAGGCGGTGACGACCCGGCTGTTGATCGGATAGGCCGGGGCCTCCAGCGCGCCGACGGCCATGCGCAGGACGAACAGGCCGATGAAGCTGCCAACGAAGCCGAGGAAGATAGTCGCGATGGACCACAACGCCAGCGCCACGGTGTAGAGGATGCGTGGCGGAACGCGATCCACCAGCCAGCCACCGGGCAGCTGCATGGCGGCGTAGGTCCAGCCGAACGCGGAGAAGATCAGGCCGACGTGCACCGGATCGATGCCCAGCTCGCTGGTCAGTGCGGGCGCGGCGATGGACAGGTTGCTGCGGTCGAGGTAGTTGATCACCACGGTGATGAACAGCAGCACCATGATGAAAAAGCGTTTGCGGGTCGGCGTGGCGGTGGTCGCCCGCGCCTGGGGAACAGTCTGTGTGCGCAAGGGAAGTGCCTCTTTTTATGGTTATCTGAGGTCTGGAGTTTTGTGTTTCGTGTGTTTGATTGTTCCCACGCTCTGCGTGCTAACACTGCTCTGGACGCTCTGCGTCCGGCAGTCGACGCCGAGCGTCGGGGGATGCATTCCCACGCGGAGCGTGGGAATGATCAGTCGGGCTTAAGCCCGGGGAGCAATCACCACTCGGCAAAGCTGCCGTCGGCGTGGCGCCAGATCGGGTTGCGCCAGCGGTGGCCGATGGCGGCGCGCTCCTTGACGTACTCTTCGTTGATCTCGATGCCCAGGCCGGGGCCGTTCGGGATCTTCACCATGCCCTTGTCGTAGTCGAAGACTTCGGGGTTCTTGATGTAGTCGAGCAGGTCGTTGCTTTCGTTGTAATGGATACCCAGGCTTTGCTCCTGAATGAATGCGTTGTAGCAAACGGCGTCCAGTTGCAGGCACGCGGCCAGCGCGATCGGACCCAGCGGGCAATGCAGCGCCAGCGCCACGTCATAGGCTTCGGCCATGTTGGCGATCTTGCGGGTTTCGGTGATGCCGCCGGCGTGGGACGCGTCCGGCTGGATGATGTCGACATAACCTTCGCTCAACACGCGTTTGAAATCCCAACGGGAGAACAAACGCTCGCCCAAGGCAATCGGCGTGCTGGTCAACGGCGCCAGTTCCTTCAGCGCTTCGTAGTTCTCGCTGAGTACCGGCTCTTCGATGAACATCAGCTTGTAGGGGTCCAGCTCCTTCATCAGCACCTTGGCCATCGGCTTGTGCACGCGACCATGGAAATCGACGCCGATGCCGACATTCGGGCCCACGGCATCACGTACCGCGGCGACGTTGGCCAGGGCCAGGTCGACCTTGTCGAAGGTGTCGAGGAACTGCAGCTCTTCGGTGCCGTTCATTTTCACCGCAGTGAAGCCACGCTCCACCGCTTCTTTCGCCGCACGCGCGGTGTCAGCCGGACGGTCGCCGCCGATCCACGAATACACCCGAATCTTGTCGCGCACCTGGCCGCCGAGCAGGTCGCTGACCGACACGCCCAGCGCCTTGCCCTTAATGTCCCACAGCGCTTGGTCGATGCCGGCCAGCGCGCTCATGTGAATGGCGCCGCCCCGGTAGAAGCCGCCGCGATAGAGCACAGTCCAGATGTCTTCGATGTTGCGTGGGTCTTTGCCGATCAAATAGTCGGACAGTTCCTCAACCGCTGCAGCCACGGTGTGCGCGCGGCCTTCGACCACAGGCTCGCCCCAACCGGTGACGCCCTGATCGGTCTCGACTTTCAGGAAGCACCAGCGCGGCGGAACGATGTAGGTCGTGAGTTTGGTGATTTTCATGTCTTGTCTCTCTTATTCGTAAACACAAGCTCGTTGGCGCAACGAGCGGGTGGTTCACTGATTGTTGGCAGGCTTGTGCTGGTTCCAGGCATCAACGTAGGCCTTGGCGCTCTTGGCCACGTCGTCGGCGCTCATGCCGGGCTTGAACAGCCCCGAACCCAGGCCGAAACCGGACACGCCGGCGTCGAGGAACACTTTCATGTTGTCCGGGGTGATGCCGCCGACCGGGATCAGCGCCGTGCCGGCCGGCAACACCGCCAGCCAGGCCTTGACCACTGCCGGGCCCATTTGCTCGGCAGGGAACATCTTCAGCACGTCGGCGCCTTCGGCCAGGGCGGCGAAGGCTTCGGTCGGCGTCGCCACACCCGGAGACAGAAACATGCCTTCGGCCTTGGCCGCGCGCAGCACCTTCGGATCACTGTGGGGCATGACGATGACCTGGCCGCCGGCTTCCTTGACCTGGCGCACTTGCTCCGGCGTCAGCACCGTGCCCGCACCGATCAGGCAATCGGCGGGCAGGCTCTGACGCAGCAGGCGGATGCTGTCGTACGGCTGCGGGGAATTGAGCGGCACTTCGATGACGCGGAAACCGGCGGTGTACAGGACATCACCGATGGCCGGCGCTTCTTCGGGGCGCAGGCCGCGCAGAATCGCGACCAGGCCGTTTTGCACGAGGGCTTGCTTGAGCATGTCAGTTCTCTACGTGAAGGGGCCGGGCAGCGGCCGAAGAGGGGGATTGAATCAGACCGGCCTGCACCGCAACCTGCCAGAGGCCACGCTCGGTGGCCTGCTCTGCCAGGGTCACCTGGGCAAAACCATTGGCATCGAGGGCGCGCTGGTAGCGTGCGATCAGGGCGTCGCTGCCGATCAGGATCACGGCAGGCAACTGCGCGTCGGTCTGGCGCAGCAGTTGCGCCAGCGCGACGATTTCATGGCCGATCAACAGGCCGGACAAGTAATCGGATTGCGCGGTGCCGGACAACACACCCGTCAGACCGAGGGTGCGACAACTGAAGATAGTCGACAGCGGACCCGCCGCGCCATTGGCCGACCGCGACACCGCCACGCCTCGGTCAAACGCTTCGGCGTCGAAGGTATCGCTGCGCTGCATCGTGCGGCCGAGAATGGTGTGGCTGGACAGCGCGGCGTAAACCTCACCGGTCATGAAGGTATCGAAATGCTCGATTCGGCCGTCCACCGCCCTCACCCACTTCGAATGGCTGCCGGGCAGGCCGATCAACAGGGGTCTGGCGGCTTCGCTGGCGGGCAGCGAGTCGAGAATGCCGAGGACCTGGGTTTCTTCACCGCGCATCACGTTGGGCAGCTCGGAGCGCTGCAGGATGCCGGGAATGATGTGAACGTCGACGCCGCGCACGCTGCGCACCGTGACCAACGCAGAGCTAAGCGCCGCGACGCTGGCGGGGGTCTGCTGATAAACCGCTTCGCGCCAGCCCTGGGCGCTGCCGACCATGCCGCAAGCAATCACCGGCAGCGTGGGGTCCGCGTCGAGCCAGTCGCCGCAGGCTTCGTCGAACGCCAGCTCGAATCCGTTGGAAACCTGCTGCCCGCTGATCGAACGAGGTGTCGATGGCAACTGCATGATGCCCGCGCTGAGCGAACGTTGTTCCAGTACCCGGCCGTGTTCGCCGAGTCGATACGCGCGAAGGGATGTGGTACCCCAGTCGAGCGCAATCAATTGCGCCTGCATGGCTTCACCTGATTGTTATTAATGAGTGAATGCGGGGCGGACTATAAACCGGTTTTCTGGACAATCTCAATATATAACTGCCAATCCCATATATAGGGATTTTACGTATTTTGGGTGCTGACACTTCGGCGGTTGCCTGTTCCGAACGGGGTGGCGGTTCGGGCATACTGCCGCCCGCCGTTGGCAAAACTTTCACGAACCCGGTGTTAGCCTTCGGCTACGAGCGTGCAGTGCGTCACCTCCTGTTCTCCAAACGCCCTCCGCCACTCATCAGCCTCAGTGCCGAAGGTGGTAACTTTCCTGTCTGTTCCTCCCTGTCTTCCCCTGCCCTGCCCTGCACGCCTGCTGGCGCCGTTCGCGTGCCCGCACGCTTAACTCATCTGAAACAAGGATCATCAAGATGAAGCGATTCCCCGTGCTCGACAGCCTGCGCGGTCTCTGCGCCCTGACCCTGATCGTTCATCACTCGCACATCGAGCGAAGCATCACGGAGCTGACGTTTTTCCGTAACGCCAGTCAGTTCGCCGGTCTGTTCTTCGCCCTGAGCGGCTTTCTGCTGTACCGGCGCTACGTCGGCACACTGAACACCTCGCGGCAGCTGGGCGACTTCATGGTTGCCCGCGCCTGCCGGGTCCTGCCGCTGCACATCGCGGTGCTGTTGTTCTTCATCGGGTTCGAGTGTTTGAAGCTGGTGCTGGAGCGCTACGGGCTTCTGTTGAATTTCCCGGCGTTCAGTGGTGACCGTGCCCCTGGGGAGATCCTGCCCAATCTGTTGCTGATTCAGGCGTGGTGGCCGGGCTTCAATGCGCTGTCGTTCAACTACCCGTCGTGGTGGTTAAGTGTCGCGTTTTACCTGTGGCTGATCTTCGGGCTGGTCTGCTATGCGCTGCCAGGCATGGCGCGGATGATTTTCACGCTGCTGGGCGGGTTGGCGTTTGTCGGGTTATTCGCGGATTCCGATCTGCTGACGCGCTATGTGTTGTGGGGCGCGGCCTGTTTTTTTGCAGGCACGGTGACGTATCGGTTGTACTCGAGGATGCGGAATTTCGCGCCGGGACTGGTGCTGGGCAGTGTGCTTGAGGTGGCGGTATTGGCGGCGATCGCCTGGCTGATGGTGGACGGCGAAGCCCCGCTGACGATTGAGCTGGCGCTGCTGTTTTGCCTGGCGATTCTGGTGTTTGCCTGGGAGGCCGGGGTGGTTTCGCGGTTGTTGCAGGTGCGGGTGTTTCCGGCGCTGGGCCGGTTGTGGCTGTCGATTTACCTGACCCATGCGGCGGTGATTTTCGTGGTCGCGACGGGGCTGACGGTGGCGGCGAAGTTTGGCGGTTATCCGTTGCTGGTGGACAAGCCAGGGGAGATTCCGGGGTCGCTGGTGCGGTATCTGAGTACGGGCAGTGCGCTGAACGACAATCTGTTGATGCTGCTGGTGGTGGTGGCGGTTGTGGTGGTTTCGATGGTGGTTCATCGCTACATCGAAGTGCCGGGCATGCGGCTTTGTGCGGGGTTAAGATCAAGATCAAGATCAGAGGCATCTGCCTAGGGGCAGATTGTTTCGCCTTCGGCGAGTTACTTTTAAAAAGCACTAAAAGTAACCAAAAGTGCCTGCTCTCGGTTTGGCCCGACTGCGTCGGGTTCCCTCACTCCGACGACGCTCCGTGGGCCCGCGCCGAACGGACATCCATGTCCTGACGGCGCTCTCGCCGCATCCCTGCGGCTCGGCCCACTCCGCGTCGTCTGCGTTCGGCCTGCACCAAAGTCGCCTTTTGCGGTGGCTGGACCTTTTGTGTTTGAAGGGCAAAAGCAGATCAAGAGCAAGATCAAAAGCTTCCCGGCTAAAGCTGGTCCCACAGGTGTGCGCGGTGTTTGATCGTTCCCACGCTCCGCGTGGGAATGCATCCTGTGACGCTCCGCGTCAGATAGGTGACTTGATGCCCATCTTCTGCAGGACGCAGAGCGTCCGAGGCGGCATTACCACGCGGAGCGTGGGAACGATCGGATAATCGATGGTGAATGACCCGGCCCCTTCCCGGTTAAAGCCAGTCCCACTAACAGACCGCGCGCACCTGTGGGACCGGCTTTAGCCGGGAAGCTTCTGATCTGCTTTAAACGCGCTTTTGATCTTGATTTTCGTACGCAAAAAGCCCAGACGCCACCCATCGCGACTTGGGTGCAGGCTGAACGGAGGTCTCGCGGAGTGGGTCGAGCCGCAGGGATGCGGCGAGAGCGCCGTCAGGGCATGGATGCCCGTTCGGCGCGGGCCCACGGAGCGGGACCGGAGTGAGGGAATTCCGACGAAGGAGGAACCAAGCCAGGAGCAGGCACCCTTGGTTACTTGGGGTGCTTTTCCAAGTAACTCGCCGAAGGCGAAACGTCTGCCCCCAGGCAGACGCTCTTGATCTTGGCGTACTGACCCACGCCGCAGATCCGGGGACAGATTAATTTACGGTGAAGCTATGTAAATAAATCAGTCCCCTACGAGCAGTGATTACCGCTCGAGCAAAATCCGAAGCATCCGACGCAACGGCTCGGCCGCGCCCCACAGCAACTGATCGCCCACGGTAAACGCGCCCAGATACTGCGAACCCATATTCAACTTACGCAAACGCCCCACCGGGATATTCAACGTCCCGGTCACCGACGTCGGGCTCAGCTCCTGAATGCTCGCTTCGCGATTATTCGGCACCAGCTTCACCCACGGATTGTGCTGACTGATCATCCCCTCGATATCCGCGATCGGCACATCCTTGTTCAGCTTGATCGTCAGCGCCTGACTGTGGCACCGCATCGCGCCGATGCGCACGCAAATACCATCGACCGGAATCGGGCTCTTGAAACGACCCAGAATCTTGTTCGTCTCCGCCTGCCCTTTCCACTCCTCGCGGCTCTGACCGTTCGGCAGCTCCTTGTCGATCCACGGGATCAGACTGCCCGCCAGCGGCACACCGAAGTTCTCGGTCGGGAAACCCTCACCACGCATCGCGTCAGCCACCTTGCGATCGATGTCCAGAATCGCGCTGGCAGGGTTCGCCAGCTCGTCGGCCACCGACGCATTGATCGCGCCCATCTGCTTGATCAGCTCACGCATGTTCTGCGCACCGGCGCCGGAAGCGGCCTGATACGTCATGACGTTCATCCACTCCACCAGACCGGCCTCGAACAGCCCGCCCAGGCCCATCAGCATCAGGCTGACGGTGCAGTTGCCGCCGATGTAGTTTTTGGTGCCGGCGTCCAGCTGCTGGTCGATGACCTTGCGGTTGACCGGATCAAGGATGATCACCGCATCGTCCTGCATGCGCAGGGACGACGCCGCGTCGATCCAGTAACCCTGCCAGCCCGCTTCGCGCAGCTTGGGGAAGACTTCGTTGGTGTAGTCGCCGCCCTGGCAGGTCAGCACCACGTCCAGGGTCTTGAGTTCGTCGATGCTGTAGGCATCCTTCAGCGGCGCGACGTCCTTGCCCACCGACGGGCCTTGGCCGCCGACGTTGGAGGTGGTGAAAAAAACCGGCTCAATGAGATCGAAATCCTGCTCTTCCAGCATGCGCTGCATGAGCACGGAACCGACCATCCCGCGCCAACCGACCAGACCTACACGTTTCATCGCAACTACACCTTAATTAAAAGTGGGGCCCCGACCGCAGAGAGCCAATGGGCTCAACCTGACAGTCGTGGGCCCGAGATATTACAGATTGCGCAGCGCGGCGACTACGGCGTCGCCCATTTCCTGCGTCCCGACCCGGGCATTACCTTCGGACCAGATGTCGCCGGTGCGCAAACCCTGATCCAGCACCAGGCTCACGGCTTTCTCGATGGCGTCGGCGGCGGTGTGTTCGTTGAAGCTGTAACGCAGCATCATCGACACCGACAGAATCGTCGCCAGCGGGTTGGCCACACCTTTGCCGGCGATGTCAGGCGCCGAACCGTGGCAAGGCTCGTACATGCCCTTGTTGTTCGAATCCAGCGATGCCGATGGCAGCATGCCGATGGACCCGGTCAGCATGGATGCTTCGTCGGAGAGGATGTCGCCGAACATGTTGTCGGTGACGATCACGTCGAACTGCTTCGGTGCGCGGACCAGCTGCATGGCAGCGTTGTCAACGTACATGTGGCTGAGTTCGACGTCCGGGTAATCCTTGGCCACCTGCTCGACGATTTCGCGCCACAACTGACTGGACGCCAGCACGTTGGCCTTGTCCACCGAGCAAAGCTTCTTGCCGCGCACGCGGGCCATGTCGAAGCCGACGCGGGCGATGCGGCGGATCTCGCTTTCGCTGTAGGGCAACGTATCGTAGGACTGGCGCTCGCCGTTTTCCAGTTCGCGGGTGCCGCGTGGTGCGCCGAAGTAGATGCCACCGGTCAGCTCGCGGACGATAAGGATGTCCAGGCCGGCCACGATCTCAGGCTTCAAGCTGGAGGCATCGGCCAGTTGCGGATAGAGAATTGCCGGACGCAGATTGGCGAACAGGCCCAGTTGCGAGCGGATCTTCAGCAGGCCCCGCTCCGGACGAATGTCGCGCTCGATGGCGTCCCATTTCGGGCCGCCTACGGCGCCGAGCAGCACCGCGTCAACGGCGCGAGCGCGCTCAAGGGTCTCATCCGCCAGCGGCACACCGTGCTTGTCGATGGCCGCGCCGCCGATGACATCGTGGCTCAGTTCGAAACCCAGTTGATATTTCTCGCTGGCCAGTTCCAGCACCTTGACCGCCTCGGCCATGATTTCCGGACCGATGCCATCACCTGGGAGAATCAGAATCTGCTTGCTCATAACGTCCTCGTTTCAAAATAGATGTCGGCCCGGAAAACGAGGCCGACTCGGCAGCGGCAAGCTTCAAGCGGCAAGCCACGAGTGATGCAGCGCCTGGCTCGGAATTTCTTGCAGCTTGCAGCTTGCAGCTTAAGACTGCCCCTCAGCGAAACAGCCAAGGCTGCGAAGCCCGATGCTTGCTCTCGAACGCCGCAATCGCCTCGCCGTCCACCAGAGTCAGGCCGATGTCGTCCAGGCCGTTGAGCAGGCAGTGCTTGCGGAAGGCGTCGATTTCAAAGCGGTACACCTTGCCATCTTCGCGGGTCACGGTCTGCGCTTCCAGGTCCACGCTCAACTGATAGCCCGGTGTGGCTTCAACCACTTTGAACAGCTCATCGACTTCGCTTTCGCTCAGGATGATCGGCAGCAGGCCGTTCTTGAAGCTGTTGTTGAAGAAAATGTCCGCGTAACTCGGCGCGATGATGCTGCGAAAACCGTACTCTTCCAGCGCCCAGGGCGCGTGTTCGCGGCTCGATCCGCAGCCGAAGTTTTCCCGGGCCAGCAAGACACTGGCGCCTTGGTAACGCTCGGCGTTGAGCACGAAATCCGGGTTCAACGGACGCTTGCTGTTGTCCTGATACGGCTGGCCCACGTCGAGGTAGCGCCACTCGTCAAACAGGTTCGGGCCAAAGCCGGTCCGGCGGATCGACTTGAGGAACTGCTTGGGGATGATCTGATCGGTGTCGACGTTGGCGCGATCCAGCGGAGCGACCAGACCGGTGTGTTGAGTAAAAGGCTTCATACGGGGCTCCTTATGCCTGGCTCATGGTGCGAACGTCGACGAAACGGCCGTTGACTGCCGCAGCTGCCGCCATCGCCGGGCTGACCAGGTGAGTACGCCCACCGGCGCCCTGACGGCCTTCAAAGTTACGGTTCGAGGTCGATGCGCAGTGCTCGCCGCTCTCGAGGCGGTCCGGGTTCATCGCCAGGCACATCGAGCAGCCTGGCTCACGCCATTCGAAACCGGCTTCGATGAAGACCTTGTCCAGCCCTTCCCGCTCGGCCTGTTCTTTCACCAGACCCGAGCCCGGCACGACGATCGCCTGCTTGATGGTCGACGCCACTTTGCGGCCTTTGGCGATGTCCGCCGCGGCGCGCAGGTCTTCGATCCGCGAGTTGGTGCAGGAGCCGATGAACACGCGATCCAGTTGAATATCGGTGATCGCCTGATTGGCTTTCAGGCCCATGTACTTCAACGCACGCTCGATGGAGCCACGTTTCACCAGATCGGTTTCCTGCGCCGGATCCGGCACATTCTGATCCACGGCCACGACCATTTCCGGGGACGTGCCCCAGCTGACTTGCGGCTTGATCTGGGTCGCGTCGAGTTCAACCACGGTGTCGAACACCGCGTCGTCGTCGGACACCAGGTCTTTCCACGCTTCGACGGCTGCGTCCCACTGCCCGGCAGTCGGTGCGAAAGGACGCCCCTTCACGTAGGCAATGGTCTTTTCATCGGTCGCCACCAGACCCACACGGGCGCCCGCTTCGATGGACATGTTGCAGATGGTCATGCGGCCCTCGACGGACAGGTCGCGAATGGCGCTGCCGGCGAATTCGATGGCATGGCCGTTACCGCCGGCGGTGCCGATCTTGCCGATGATAGCCAGGACGATGTCCTTGGCCGTGACGCCGAACGGCAACTTGCCTTCGACCTTCACTTGCATGTTCTTCATTTTCTTGGCGACCAGGCACTGGGTCGCGAGGACGTGCTCGACCTCGGACGTGCCGATGCCGTGAGCCAGGGCGCCGAATGCGCCGTGAGTCGAGGTGTGTGAGTCGCCGCAAACCACGGTCATGCCCGGCAAGGTCGCGCCCTGCTCCGGGCCGATGACGTGAACGATGCCCTGACGGATGTCGTTCATCTTGAATTCGGTGATGCCGTACTCGTCGCAGTTGTCGTCCAGTGTCTTGACCTGCAAGCGCGACACCTGATCGACGATGGCGTCGACGCCGTCCTTGCGGTCCGGGGTGGTCGGTACGTTGTGGTCGACGGTCGCAACGTTGGCGTCGATGCGCCACGGTTTGCGACGGGCCAGGCGCAAGCCTTCGAAAGCCTGAGGCGAGGTCACTTCGTGGATGATGTGACGGTCGATGTACAGCAGCGCGGAGCCATCGTCGCGCTGCTTGACCAAATGCGAATCCCAGAGCTTGTCGTAGAGCGTTTTGCCAGCCATCAGACGGTTCCTCATCAGCGTATTTCTATGCCCCGGCCGCCGATGTCGCAATGACACCGTAAAGACCCTTGGCTTGTGGGGGGGATGCTATGGAATATGCTTAAATAACTCAAATTCATATTTTTCATGCTTTGCATAACCAACAGGAATCCGAGATGGATCTGGCTAATCTCAATGCCTTTATCGCCATCGCCGAGATGGGCAGTTTCTCGGCCGCCGGAGAGCGCCTGCACCTGACGCAACCGGCAGTCAGCAAGCGCATCGCCGGTCTGGAGCAGCAGCTGGACGTGCGGCTGTTTGATCGGCTGGGCCGCGAAGTGAGTTTGACCGAAGCCGGGCGCGCCCTGCTTCCCCGCGCTTATCAAATCCTCAATGTGCTGGACGACACCCGTCGTGCGCTGACCAACCTGACCGGGGAAGTCACCGGGCGCCTGACCCTGGCGACCAGTCACCACATCGGACTGCACCGGTTGCCTACGCTGTTAAGGGCGTTTACCAAAACCTACCCGGACGTTGCGCTGGACATTCAGTTTCTCGATTCGGAAGTGGCCTACGAAGAAATCCTTCACGGTCGTGCCGAACTGGCAGTGATTACCTTGGCGCCGGAACCCCACGGGCTGGTGAAGGCCGTGAAGGTATGGGACGACCCGCTGGACTTCGTTGCCGCGCCCGAGCATCCGCTGGCGACTCAGGCCGACGTCAGCCTGGCCGACCTCGCCCGCTACCCGGCTGTGTTTCCGGGCGAGAACACCTTCACCCACCACATCGTCAGCGAGCTGTGCGAATCGCAGGGGCTGAAGCCCAATATCGCCATGAGCACCAATTACATGGAGACGATCAAGATGATGGTGTCCATCGGCCTGGCCTGGAGCGTCCTGCCCCGGACCATGCTCGACGAACAAGTCACAGCCATCCCGTTGCCGGGTGTCCAGTTACGGCGGCAACTGGGGTACATCGTCCACACCGAACGCACACTGTCCAATGCCGCGCGGGCATTCATGGCGCTGCTGGACGCGCAGGCTGCGGAGTTTCAGCAACGGTAGAACCCGGCTTGCTGGCGAACGCGGTTCGGCGATCCCACTTCGGTGAATGACAGACAGCATTCGCCAGCAAGCCGGCTCCCACGGATCTTCTCTACGCCACAGATTGTGTGCCTTCCCTGGAACCAGTGTAGAAGCGCGCTTGCCCGCGACCGCATTCCGCCTGTGACGAACAACCGACTGACAGCCTGCATTCGCGGGCAAGCGCGCTCCTACACCGGTTTTCGGAAAATGATCAGTCGTGGCTGATCGCGAAATCCGGAGCCGGCTTGCTGGCGAACGCGGTGGGCCATTCTGCGCTGCGTCATCTGGAAGATTGCATTCGCGGGCAAGCGCTCCTACAGGTTGTGCGGGGGTCCGGGATTGGTTGGGTGTCAGGTTGAGCTTTTGATTCTGCCCGGAGGGCGTAGGAGCGCGCTTGCCCGCGATCGGCTGCGCAGCAGTCGTGAATTGTGACCGGCGCCCCACTCACAATGGGCATGCGACGGACACAAAAAAGGCGCCCCGCGGGGCGCCTTCTCATGCTGACTCGGGATCAATGAGTCAGGGTCTTCTGTGCATTGATTTCGATGCGTTTTGGCTTGGCCTCTTCAGGCACCAGACGCAGCAGGTCAATGTTCAACAGGCCATTGGCCAAAGCAGCGTTCTTGACCTCAATATGGTCAGCCAGGCGGAACGACAGCTTGAAGGCACGCTGGGCAATGCCCTGGTGCAGGAAGGTCACGCCTTCCGCGGTGTTCTCACGCTTGTTGCCCGTGACGGTCAGTACGCCCTTCTCGACTTGCAACTCCAGATCGTCCTCCTGGAACCCCGCCGCCGCGATGACAATGCGGTATTGATCATCAGCGTGTTTTTCGACGTTGTAGGGAGGGTAGCTGCTGGCCGACTCGTTGCGCGCGGCCGACTCGAACAGGTCGTTGAAGCGGTCGAAGCCAACCGAGTGACGGAACAGTGGAGCCAGGGAAAATGCAGTAGTCATCTGAAAATCTCCTGATAAATCAGCAAGTGGTTATCTCCGCGACCCGACTTCGGCGTCGCGTAATCCCAAAGTAGGGACGGCCATTTGCGTTTCAAGAGCCCTTCAAAAAAAATTTTCAGGCGGCTTCCGGCACGCTCACACCGAGCATACGGCTGATCCGTTCGCAGTCGGTTTCGCGGCGCAGGGCATCGAACAGCACGGTCGCTTCGGGGTAGCTTTTGGTCAGCAGGACCAACCATTGCTTGAGCCGGCCCGGTGCCTGGACGCGGGTCATCTTGGCCATGGCCTGCAGCCAGAAATCACGCAGCAGCGGCTGCAATTCGGTCCAGGTCATGGGGATGACCTCACGCCCGGCCTGAGCAGCGGCGATCTGCCGGCCCAGGTCCGGACGGGCCACCAGACCGCGACCGATCATGATGTCGCGGGCCCCGCAGATTTCCCGGCAGCGGCGCCAGTCGTCCACGGTCCAGATCTCGCCGTTGGCAATGATCGGAATCTTCACCACGTCCTGAATCTTGCCGATCCATTCCCAGTGCGCCGGCGGCTTGTAGCCGTCGACCTTGGTGCGGGCGTGGACAACGATGTGTTCCGCGCCGCCCGCTTCCAGGGCCCGGGCGCAATCAAGGGCCGGCTCGGTGCTGTCATAGCCCAGGCGCATTTTCGCGGTGACCGGAATGTGCGCCGGCACGGCGCGGCGTACGTGACTGAGGATGGTGTGCAGCAGCTCCGGCTCTTTGAGCAACACTGCCCCGCCTCGCGACTTGTTGACGGTCTTGGCCGGGCAGCCGAAATTCAGGTCAATGACCGGCGCGCCCAATTCGGCCGCGAAGGCTGCGTTCTCGGCCAGGCACACCGGGTCCGAACCCAGCAGCTGCACACGCAGCGGCACGCCGGCGCGGGTTTTCGAGCCCTGCAACAACTCGGATGCGAGCTTGTGGAAGTAATGCTCCGGCAGCACGCGCTCGGTCACCCGGATGAATTCAGTCACGCACCAGTCGATGCCGCCGACTTGCGTCAGCACGTCGCGGAGGATGTCGTCGACCAGGCCTTCCATGGGCGCCAGGGCAATTTGCATGGGTCACACTCGAAAAAAGTCCGGCAGTTTACGCAGAGGCCGGCGGATTGGATACGGATTAAGCGTGCCGGACGTCAGGAGATCGCGCTGTGGAGGCCGGCAGCGTATCCGTCGATGAACTCGCTCGGCATGCGCTTGGGTTTGCCCGACGAGAGTTCGATGCAGACGAAGGTGGTTTGCGCGCGCAACAAGGTCACGCCGTCACTGGGACGTTTCAGCTGAAAGCGCCGGGTCATTTTCAGGCGCTGATCCCAATCGACGATCCAGGTCGCCAGTTGCAGTTCGTCATCCTGATAGGCGCTGGCCAGGTAGTCGATTTCGTGACGCACAACGGCCATGGCCCGGTCCAGCCGACGGTACTCGGTCAGGTCCAGGCCCAACTGCTGGGAATGCCGCCACGCGCAGCGTTCGAGCCAGGTGACGTACACGGCGTTGTTGGCGTGACCCAGGCCGTCGATATCCTCCTCGCCCACCTGCAGATCGATGACGAACGGCGTTGCCAGATCCCAGACCATTTCTTCCTGCCCTATCAAATTCATCACCCGGGCAGTGTAACCAAAAGCATCGGACAAAACTGATAGCGGTCTTGCCTGGCCAGAGCCTGAAGTGGCATGCGCTGGCCTCTTCCCGGCTGAAGCCGGTCCCACTGAC
>NZ_FOHW01000003.1:129982-276382 GCF_900111735.1 Pseudomonas graminis
TGCCGACTTCGCCGCCCTCAGCACGCGATCCGACAGCTCGCCGGGGCCCAGGGCTCGGGCGAGTGCCAGCCCGCCGACCATCAATGCGATGTCCGCCAGGGTCTTGTCGGTTTCTTCAGGGCTGGCAGCGAGCTGCGCCACCATCAGTTCGACGTGTTCCGCCAGTGCGTTGCGGAAGTCGTCGGACAGACGCGCCATCTCCCCGATCGCCGTCGGCAACGGGCATGCGCGGTCTTGTGCATCGCGGTGCCTTCGCGACAGGTAGAACGCCGCCAGCAGCGCACGGCGCTCTTCACCCGGCAATCGGTCGTCGATGCTCGCCACCATCTCGCGGCGTTCGGCCAGCAACTGGCTGAACGCTTCCAGCATCAGCGCTTCCTTGCTGTCGAAATGCGCGTAGAAGCCGCCCACCGTTAGCCCGGCTGCGCCCATGATCTCGTTGACGCTGGGCTCGATCGGGCCGCGCGCGATCAATGCGGTGCTGGCAGCAGTGAGAATACGTTTGCGGGTCTGTGCTTTTTTGTCATTCATGACCGCCTCCGGGAGGATGGCGATAATATTATCTTCATCATGTGCCTTGGCAAGAACGCATCGGGCATTTGAGATGACTGACAGGCGGACGGGATGAGGGATGAACGAAGACGAGATCAACCAAGAAGGGACTGAGAACTCAAACCCCGGAAAAACAAAAGGCCATTCAATAATCGAATGACCCTTGGTCTCGCAGAGCGAGAAATCGTGGCGTCCCCTAGGGGACTCGAACCCCTGTTACCGCCGTGAAAGGGCGGTGTCCTAGGCCACTAGACGAAGGGGACGCAAAACCTTCAGTCAGGTTCGTCGTGCCGCAATGACGAACCCTGGCGAAATTGGTGGAGCTTAGCGGGATCGAACCGCTGACCTCCTGCATGCCATGCAGGCGCTCTCCCAGCTGAGCTAAAGCCCCGAATTTACGCCTCTCGGCGGAGATCAGCTTTAACAACGGCCTCACTCGGTAAAACTGGCGTCCCCTAGGGGACTCGAACCCCTGTTACCGCCGTGAAAGGGCGGTGTCCTAGGCCACTAGACGAAGGGGACGTAACCCTTGTGTACCGCATCGGTGCTGGTTCCGAAGCGGGACAAACTTCAAGGCATTGAAACTAACCTTGAAGCTTCTAATTTGGTGGAGCTTAGCGGGATCGAACCGCTGACCTCCTGCATGCCATGCAGGCGCTCTCCCAGCTGAGCTAAAGCCCCACAATACACTTACGTAGAACGCCGCGTTACCGCGTGTTTCTGCGTTGCCGTGTGGACGGGGCGCATATTAAGTGCGACCCACAAAGCTGTCAAACTCTTTTTCAAACAATTCCAAAAGAATTTTCCGGGATAACAATCACTTACCGCCTCCCGGAAAAACGCCGCACGCCGGGCCATCGGGCGATCGCTCAATGGCCCGGGCTCGCCCAGGTAGCCAATCAGCCGATGGCGCCGAGCAGCTTTTCCCACTCTTTGTTCTCTTTCTTGGACACGCCGCCCAGCATGTCCAGCGCCTGGCGCAGACGGAAACGGGTCAGGTCCGGGCCCAGAATCTCCATCGCATCGGTGACCGATACCGAGTTCGCCTGACCGGTAATGGCCGCAAACATCAGTGGCATGGCGTCACGCAGTTTCAATTCCAGGTGCTCGACCACTGCCTGAATGCAACCGGTGATCTTGTCCTTCTCCCACTGACGCAGGGATTCCAGCTTCCACAAAATCAGCTGAATGATCTGGCGCACCTGTTCCGGCGACAGCTTCTTGTGCTCGAACAGCTTGGCGTCCGGGGTCACGCCACCGGCGAAGAAGAAACCGCCCAGCGGTGCGATCTGGCTGAAGGTCTCGACCCGGCCCTGAACGTGGGGGGCGATCTTCATCATGTAGTCGCTGTTGAACGCCCACTTCTGCACACGGGTGGCGAACTCTTCCACCGGCAGTTCACGCAGCCACTGACCGTTGAGCCACGACAGTTTCTCGATGTCGAAAATCGGGCCGCCCAGGGACACGCGGGTCAGGTCGAAGTGCTCGACCATTTCGTCCAGCGAGAACTTCTCGCGCTCGTCGGGCATCGACCAGCCCATGCGACCGAGGTAATTGAGCATCGCTTCCGGCATGAAGCCCATGCGCTCGTAGAACGTCACCGAGGTCGGGTTCTTGCGCTTGGACAGCTTGCTCTTGTCCGGGTTACGCAGCAGCGGCATGTAGCACAGCGCCGGTTTTTCCCAGCCGAAGTATTCGTAGAGCAGGATCAGCTTGGGCGCCGACGGCAGCCACTCTTCGCCGCGCAACACGTGAGTGATGCCCATCAGGTGGTCGTCGACGACATTGGCCAGGAAGTAGGTCGGCAGGCCGTCGGTCTTCATCAGGACCTGCATGTCCATGCGGTCCCACGGGATTTCGACTTCGCCACGCAGGAGGTCCGGCACTACGCAGACGCCTTCGCTCGGCACCTTCATGCGGATCACATGGGGTTCACCGGCGGCCAGGCGGCGCTCGACTTCTTCTTTCGACAGCAGCAGCGCGCGGCCGTCGTAGCGCGGGGTTTCACCACGGGCGGTCTGCTCGGCGCGCATCTGGTCAAGCTCTTCAGCGGTGCAGAAGCACGGGAAGGCATGGCCGGCGTCGACCAGTTCCTGCACATACTTCTTGTAAATGTCGCCGCGCTCGCTCTGGCGATACGGACCATGGGGACCGCCGACGTCGGGGCCTTCGCTCCACTCGATGCCGAGCCAGCGCAGGGCGTCGAAAATCTGTTGTTCGGACTCGCGGGTCGAGCGCAGTTGATCGGTGTCTTCAATGCGCAGGATGAATTCGCCGCCATGCTGCTTGGCGAAGCAATAGTTGAACAGCGCGATGTAGGCCGTGCCAACGTGGGGGTCGCCGGTGGGCGATGGCGCGATGCGGGTGCGAACGGTGGTCATGGAAAATCCCGGATAGGTCGAACAAGCCGCGAATATTAACAGGCGCGGCCTGCGCGGCTCCAGCACCGGCGCTTGATGGACCGCAGAATCGTGGCGATGGCAGGACAAGCGGCCCCGCCCTCGCCGCCCGGCACACGTTGCGACGCGTGTTAAAACGAATGCCTCGCCATCAGTGGCGGTCATGATCGCGACGATGGCTAGGTGCCAGAGCCGTAACCCTGATAAATTTGCTTACATTCCAATAATCCAGAACGCCCATGCCCGCCCAACTCAAGCGCCGCCTGTTCATTTTCTTCGTGGTGGTCCTGCTGATCGCCCTCGCCTTCTTCGCCCAGTGGTACCTGAAGGGACGCTTTCACGAGTCCACCGACAACGCCTACGTGCAGGGTGAAATCACCCGGGTGTCCAGCCAGCTCGGCGCGCGGATCAACGAGGTGTTGGTGCAGGACAACCAGCACGTGGAAAAAGGCCAGTTGCTGGTGCGGCTTGAGCCGGATGATTTCCGCCTGGCCATCGACCGGGCTCAGGCGACACTGGCAACCCGCGAAGCGGAGCGTCTGCAAGCGCAGAGCCGTTTGACCCAGCAGTCGAGCCTGATCGCCGCCAGCGATGCGCAGGTGCAAGCGAATCAGGCGACCCTCGGGCGCACGCAACTGGACCTGGCGCGGCTGCAAAAACTGCGCACGCCGGGCTTCGTTTCGGAAGCCCAGGTCACGACCATGACCGCCGACAGCAACGTCGCCCGCTCCCAGGTCACCAAGGCCCAGGCCGACGCCCAGAGTCAGCGCCAGCAGGTCAACGCGCTGAACGCCGAGATCAAGCGCCTCGACGCGCAGATCGCCACCGCTCGCGCCGACCTGGCCCAGGCGCAGATCAATGTGCAGCGCACCGAAATCCACTCGCCCCTCAGCGGGCTGGTCGGCCAGCGGGCGGCGCGCAATGGCCAGTTCGTTCAGGCCGGCGCGTACCTGCTGTCGATCGTGCCTGACGAAGACATCTGGGTGCAGGCCAATTTCAAGGAAACCCAGATCGAGCACATGGAGATCGGTCAGGTCGCCCAGCTGACGTTCGACAGTTTTCCCGGCACGCCCATCGACGGCCGCGTCGACAGTCTCTTTGCCGCCTCCGGTGCCCAGTTCAGCCTGCTGCCGCCTGACAACGCCACGGGCAACTTCACCAAAGTCGTGCAGCGCATACCGGTCAAGCTGACGTTCGCGCCGGACAACCCGCTGCACGGCAAGATCCGCCCGGGCATGTCGGTGACCGTTTCAGTCGATATCCGGCCGCCGAACGACGCCCGACATGGCCAGTGACGAGCTGATCCGCCCGGTCGGCGAGCCGACCCGGCGCGACTGGATTGCCGTGATGAGTGTGATGCTCGGCGCGTTCATGGCGGTCCTCGATATCCAGATCACCAACTCGTCGCTCAAGGACATTCAGGGCGCGCTGTCGGCGACCCTGGAAGAAGGCTCGTGGATTTCCACCTCGTACCTGGTGGCGGAAATCATCATGATCCCGCTGACGGCCTGGCTGGTGCAGCTGCTCTCGGCGCGGCGCCTGGCAGTCTGGGTGTCGGTGGGGTTTCTGCTGTCGTCCCTGCTCTGCTCAATGGCCTGGAGCCTGGAGAGCATGATCGTCTTTCGCGCCATGCAGGGTTTCACTGGCGGCGCGCTGATCCCCCTGGCGTTCACCCTGACCTTGATCAAACTGCCGGAGCATCACCGGGCCAAGGGCATGGCGCTGTTTGCCATGACCGCCACCTTCGCCCCCTCCATCGGCCCGACCCTGGGCGGCTGGCTGACGGAGAACTTCGGTTGGGAGTACATTTTTTACATCAACATCCCGCCGGGGCTGGTGATGATTGGCGGCCTGCTGTACGGCCTGGAGAAAAAGGCGCCGCACTGGGAATTGCTCAAGAGCACCGACTACGCCGGCATCCTCACCCTGGGCGTCGGGCTGGGCTGCCTGCAGGTGTTTCTTGAAGAGGGGCATCGCAAGGATTGGCTGGAATCGAACCTGATCGTCGGGCTGGGCAGCATTGCGCTGGTGAGCCTGATCAGCTTTGTGATCATTCAGTTTTCCAAGGCGAAACCGCTGATCAACCTGGGCATTCTCGGCAACCGCAATTTCGGTCTGTCGAGTATTTCCAGCGTGGGCATGGGCGTCGGCTTGTATGGCTCGATCTATCTGCTGCCGCTGTATCTGGCGCAGATTCAGGGCTACAACGCCCAGCAGATCGGCGAGGTGATCATGTGGATGGGCGTGCCCCAGCTGTTTCTGATTCCGCTTGTGCCGCAACTGATGAAGGTTATTTCGCCGAAGTTGCTGTGTACGCTGGGGTTTGGTCTGTTCGGGCTGGCAAGCTTTTCGTCCGGCGTGCTCAATCCGGATTTCGCCGGGCCGCAGTTCAATCAGATTCAGCTCGTGCGAGCGCTGGGTCAGCCGCTGATCATGGTGACCATTTCCCTGATCGCCACAGCGTTCATTCAGCCCCAGGATGCGGGGTCGGCGTCGAGCCTGTTCAACATTCTACGCAATCTGGGCGGCGCCATCGGCATTGCGCTGCTGGCAACGTTGCTGGATGCGCGAACCAAGACCTACTTCGACTATTTGCGCGAATCGATCTCCCCTGCCAACCCGCAAGTCGCCGAACGCATGGCAATGCTCACCGACCGGCTGGGCAGCGAAACGGCGGCCCTGGGCAAGCTCAGCGAGATCGCCCATCAACAGGCAGCGATCATGGCCTACAACGACGCGTTTCATTTTGTCGGGATTGCCTTGGGGGTCAGCATGCTGGCGGTGCTGTTGACGCGGAAGTTGCCGTCGGGGGTCAAGAGTGGCGCGGCGCACTGACACGCGCCGCCCCTTGAATCAAACTGCCAGCAAGCGCTCTCGAAGTTTGCCGATCTCGTCCCGCATCTGTGCTGCGGCTTCGAATTCCAGGTCGCGGGCCAGTTGGTACATCTTCTCTTCCAACTGACGAATGCGCTTGGTGATTTCGCTCGGCGAGCGCAGTTCGGCTTCGTACTTGGCGTTTTCCTCGGCGGCCTTGGCCATGCCCTTGCGCTTCTTGCTGCGCGAGCCGGGCACGGTGGCGCCTTCCATGATGTCGGCGACGTCCTTGATCACGCTTTTCGGCGTGATGCCGTTGGCCAGGTTGAAGGCGATCTGCTTTTCGCGACGGCGATCGGTTTCGCCAATCGCGCGCTCCATGGAGCCGGTGATGCGGTCGGCGTACAGGATCGCACGGCCGTTGAGGTTACGCGCGGCGCGGCCGATGGTCTGGATCAGCGAGCGCTCGGAACGCAGGAAGCCTTCCTTGTCGGCATCGAGAATCGCCACCAGCGACACTTCCGGCATGTCGAGGCCCTCGCGCAGCAGGTTGATCCCCACCAGCACGTCGAAGGTGCCCAGGCGCAGGTCGCGGATGATCTCGACGCGCTCGACGGTGTCGATGTCCGAGTGCAGGTAACGCACGCGCACGCCGTGGTCGGCCAGGTAATCGGTGAGATCTTCGGACATGCGCTTGGTCAGCGTGGTCACCAGCACACGCTCCTCGATCGCCACGCGCTTGTGGATTTCCGAGAGCAAGTCGTCGACCTGGGTCAGCGCCGGACGGATTTCGATCTGCGGGTCCACCAGACCGGTCGGTCGCACCACCTGCTCGACGATGCGGCCCGCGTGCTCGGCCTCGTAGTTACCCGGCGTCGCTGACACGAAAATGGTCTGCGGGCTGACATTCTCCCACTCATCGAAACGCATCGGCCGGTTGTCCAGCGCGGACGGAAGGCGGAAACCATATTCCACCAGCGTCTCTTTACGCGAACGGTCGCCCTTATACATGGCGCCGACCTGGGGCACGCTGACGTGGGATTCGTCGATCACCAGCAGCGCATCAGCGGGCAAGTAATCGTACAGCGTCGGCGGCGGCGCGCCGGAAGGACGGCCGGACAGGTAGCGCGAGTAGTTTTCGATGCCGTTGCAGTAACCCAGTTCGAGGATCATCTCCAGGTCGAAACGGGTGCGCTGCTCCAGACGTTGCGCCTCCACCAGCTTGTTGGCGCCGCGCAGGTATTCCAGACGTTCCTGCAGCTCGACCTTGATGCCTTCCATCGCGTCCAGCAGGGTTTCCCGCGGGGTCACGTAGTGGCTCTTCGGGTAGAAGGTGAAGCGCGGCAGTTTGCGAATGACCTCGCCGGTCAGCGGGTCGAACGCCGAAAGGCTTTCGACTTCGTCATCGAACAGCTCGATGCGGATGGCTTCCAGATCAGATTCAGCCGGAAAAACGTCGATGACGTCGCCGCGCACCCGAAAGGTCGCCCGGGCGAAATCCATGTCGTTGCGGGTGTATTGCAGGTCGGCCAGACGGCGCAGCAAGGCGCGCTGGTCGAGCTTGTCGCCGCGATCCACGTGCAGAACCATGCGCAGGTAGGTTTCCGGACTGCCCAGACCGTAGATGCACGACACCGTGGTGACGATGATCGAGTCCTTGCGCTCCAGCAACGCCTTGGTCGCGGACAGGCGCATCTGCTCGATGTGGTCGTTGATCGACGCGTCCTTCTCGATGAAGGTGTCCGACGACGGTACGTAGGCTTCCGGCTGATAGTAGTCGTAGTAGGAAACGAAGTATTCGACCGAGTTGTTCGGGAAAAACGCCTTGAACTCGCCGTACAGCTGGGCGGCCAGGGTTTTGTTCGGCGCCAGCACCAGGGTCGGGCGCTGCACTTGCTGAATGACGTTGGCGATGCTGAAGGTCTTGCCCGAACCGGTCACGCCGAGCAGGGTCTGGTGCGACAGGCCGGCGTCGATGCCTTCGACCAACTGACGAATCGCCTCCGGTTGATCGCCGGCCGGCTCAAAACGGGTAACGAGCTGAAACTCGGACATAACGTACCTCTGGAGGGGCCACTGCCAGATACATCCGGCAGCAACGCAATTGAGCACGAACGGCTGATCCCGCCAGGGAAAAGACGTACATAGAAGAAAGTGATGGGACTACAAGTGGAGTCGACTGCGCCACCTTTCAAGCCACCCTCCGCAGATTAGTCCGCGGCACGGGACTAACGGTCGAAAAATTTCGCGAAAAACCCGGAAAAACCGGTCCCGGCCTGTCGCCCGCACTGGCGAGGGGCTTTATACTTGCTCCCCGTTTGTGCACCGCTCTAGTGCAATCGGCTGGAGCGACGCGACCCATTCACTCCCCACTCAGAGCCCCCGCACAATGAGCCTGTTCTCCGCTGTCGAAATGGCACCACGCGATCCTATCCTGGGCCTCAACGAAGCATTCAACGCCGATACCCGTACGACCAAGGTCAACCTGGGTGTAGGCGTCTACAGCAACGAAGAAGGGAAAATTCCGCTGCTGCGCGCCGTTGTCGAAGCGGAAGAAAACCGGGTAGCTCAACATCTGCCCCGCGGCTACCTGCCGATCGATGGCATCGCTGCCTATGACAAAGCTGTGCAAACCCTGCTGTTTGGCGCCGAGTCGCCGCTGCTGGCCTCGGGCCGGGTGATGACGGTCCAGGCGGTCGGCGGCACTGGCGCTTTGAAAATCGGCGCTGACTTCCTCAAACAGCTCTCCCCTGACGCCGTCGTGGCGATCAGCGACCCGAGCTGGGAAAACCACCGCGCGCTGTTCGAGACTGCCGGTTTCCCGGTGCAGAATTATCGTTACTACGACGCCGCCACCCATGACGTGAATCGCACGGGGATGCTGGAAGATTTGCAGAACCTGCCGTCCGGCTCGATCGTCGTGCTGCACGCCTGCTGCCACAACCCGACCGGCGTTGACCTGACCCTGGAAGACTGGAAGAAGGTCCTAGAGGTACTCAAAGCCAAGGGGCATGTGCCGTTTCTGGACATGGCCTATCAGGGCTTCGGTGACGGCATCGACGAGGACGCTGCGGCGGTACGTTTGTTCGCGCAGAGCGGCATGACGTTTTTTGCTTCCAGTTCGTTTTCGAAGTCGTTTTCGCTGTATGGCGAGCGGGTCGGTGCGTTGTCGATCGTGACCGATTCGAAAGAAGAGACGGCGCGGGTGTTGTCGCAGGTGAAGCGTGTGATCCGCACGAACTATTCGAACCCGCCGACCCATGGTGCGTCGATTGTGGCGACGGTGTTGAACAGCCCGGAGTTGCGTGCGAAGTGGGAGGCGGAGCTGGGCGAGATGCGCCTGCGGATTCGCGGGATGCGTGAGGAGATGACCCAGCGTCTGGCGAATAATGCGGCGGGGCAGGATTTCAGTTTTGTCGCGCGGCAGCGGGGGATGTTTTCGTATTCGGGTCTGACGACGCCGCAGGTTCATCGTCTGCGCAATGAGTTCGGGATTTATGCGTTGGATACCGGGCGGATTTGTGTGGCGGCGTTGAATCAGGGGAATATCGGGGCGGTTACAGCGGCGATCCTGGCCGTTATCTAAAAAGCAGCGCTGGCGCTTGGGAGATCAAGATCAAGATCAAGATCAAGATCTGGATCACAAGCGTCTGCCTGGGGGCAGACGTTTCGCCTTCGGCGAGTTACTTGGAAAAGCACCCCAAGTAACCAAGGGTGCTTGCTCCTGGTTGGGTTCCTCCTGCGTCGGAATACCCTCACTCCGACGACGCTCCGTGGGCCCGCGCCGAACGGACATCCATGTCCTGACGGCGCTCTCGCCGCATCCATGCGGCTCGGCCCACTCCGCGTCGTCTGCGTTCAGCCTGCACCCAAGTCGCGATTGGCGGTGTCTGGACTTTCTGTGTACGAAGATCAAAAGCAGATCAAAAGCAGATCAGAAGCAGATCAGCAGCAGATCGACAGCTTCCTGGTTGAAGCCGGTCCCACAGGGGTACGCGGTGTTTAGTGGGACTGGCTTTGGCCGGGAAGGCGTCGGTGGGCACGCTACGAAATTGCCGATCAGCACTTTGATCGAACCCTTGCCCTTAGTTGCCCTCGATATCTGTACGTCCCGTGAACGGGATATGACAGAAGAGGTGCATATGGCTACCCAGAACAGTGATCAAACCGTCAACCGCAACGATCCAGCGATTAATCCAGAAACGCCGGACAGTACCCTGGCGCAGAACGATGCGTTGAGGAACCAGGGCGGGTCGCAGAGCCAGTCCGAGGACGGCGCGCAGAGTCAGGAGAACGATGGCAACCTGACGGGCGAGAACAGTTTCACACCTGATTTCGAGCCTGAAGAGCATGAGTCTCCGGACACCACCAAAGAGGAACGGCAGACCGGTGAGCTGGATAAGGACATCGATACGGCGGGGGGTTGAGGTGATTCTCTGAATGCTTGCCTGATCCCACCCGAGCCGGCTTGCTGGCGAATGCCGAGTGTCAGCCGACCGTTTCATAACTGAACTGACGCGTTCGCCAGCAAGCCGGCTCCTTGTCAGGTGGAGCGCAGCCATTCCCGCACATCCACAACCTTGTGCCGTCGCCATCCGCTCACTCTCGCGGATCTTTCATTGCGTAGCACCCTAACAAAACGGCACCATCACGCCTTCGTCTGCGCCCGCAGACCTGCCTGAAGTTCATCCCCGGAGCGTTGTCGATAATGGTCCAGCCCGCCACTCAGGATGCCCCGCGCGTCGGTAATAAGCTCACGCCCCGCGAATTTCGCGGCATGGCGGCGATTCTGATGTCCATCGCCTTGGCGACCCTCGACACCGCCATCGCCAACACTGCCCTCCCCGCCATCGCGGCTGATTTGCACGCCTCGCCGGCAGCGTCGGTATGGATAATCAACGCTTACCAGCTCGCCGCCGTCGCCACGCTGTTGCCGTTCGCGGCGTTGGGGGGTGTGCTTGGCCATCGCAAGGTGTATCTGGGCGGGCTGATTCTTTTCGTGGTGTCTTCGGCACTGTGTGCGCTGTCCTGGTCATTGCCCACGCTGACCATCGCCCGCGTCCTGCAGGGCATCGGTGCCAGCGCGATCATGAGCGTCAACGCCGCGCTGATCGGCTCGATCTTCCCCCACGAACGGCTCGGCCGCGGGCTGGGCATGAATGCGCTGGTGGTGGGCACCTCGTTCTCCATCGGTCCGACGGTTGCCTCACTGGTGTTGTCGGTGGCGAGCTGGCCGTGGCTGTTCGCAATCAACCTGCCCATCGGCCTGTTTGCCCTCGTGTTCGCCTGGAATTCGCTGCCCGCCACCCGCCTTGGCAGTCTGACCTTCGACCGCTTCACTGCGGTGCTCAACGTCATCACCTTTGGCGCGCTGATCTTTGCCCTGAGTCAGGCGGCGCAACTGGGCTCCATGACCAGCGTGCTGATCGCCCTGGCGGTTTTTCTGGTGGGCGGCGCATTGATGCTCAAGCGCGAGGCCGGGCACCCTGCGCCGATGTTTCCCCTGGATTTGCTCAAGCGGCCGCTGTTTGCGCTGTCGGCACTGACGGCGTTCTGTTCGTTCGCCACCCAAGGCCTGGCCTTCGTCTCGCTGCCGTTCTTTTTTGAAAGCACCCTGAGCCGCGACCCGATCCAGACCGGGTTTCTGATGACGCCGTGGTCGGTAGTGGTGGCGATGATCGCGCCGTTCGCCGGGCGCCTGTCTGACCGTTACGCCCCTGGGCTGCTGGGCGGGATTGGCCTGGCCATGCTCTGCCTGGGAATGATTTCCCTGGCAACCATGCCCGCCGATGCCAGCGTGATGTCCATCATCGCGCGGATGATGCTGTGCGGCATCGGCTTCGGTTTCTTCCAGGCGCCGAACCAGAAAGCGTTGATGACCAGCGCGCCGAAGGAACGCTCCAGCGGCGCCAGCGGCACGATTGCAACGGCACGCCTGATCGGCCAGGCCACGGGCGGGGCGCTGGTGGCCTTGAGTTTCGGCATTTCCAGCACCCACGGCCCCGTGCTGGCCTTGAGCATCGGCGCGGGCTTTGCCGCAGTGGGGAGTGTCGCAAGCGGTTTGCGTCTGGTGACCAAAAACACCGCCAACCCGCGGGTGTGAAGTGCAGGCCTTCTGCACCTTGTAGGAGAGAGCTTGCTCGCGATCGCGGTGTGTCAGTTGATTCACCTGTAACTGGCACGCCCTGATCGCGAGCAAGCTCACTCCTACAGGATGACCGGCAGTTGCGCCGGGGCAGCGCCGGGCCAGGGCAGGATCAGGCAATCATCGCGTAGGACTGGGTGATCGGTTTGGCGCGCAGGGTTCCTACCATGGGGGACTTCAAGCATCGACCATCGATCAACGGCTTCGGCCCCGAGAGGAAACCCACAATGAGCACATCAAAAACCCTGTTCATCACCGGTGTCAGCAGCGGCTTCGGTCAAGCGCTGGCGCAACAGGCGCTGGCGGCGGGTCATACGGTGATCGGCACCCTGCGCAATGAAGACGCCGTGCAGGCATTTCAAGCCCAGGCACCCGGTCGCGCCCACGGCGTGCTGCTGGACGTCACTGATTTCGACGCCATCGACCGCGTGGTGGCCGAGGTCGACAACGCGTTCGGGCCCATCGACGTGCTGGTCAACAACGCCGGCTATGGTCACGAAGGCATTCTGGAAGAGTCGCCGCTGGAGGACTTGCGTCGGCAGTTCGACGTCAACGTGTTCGGCGCGGTGGCGATTATCAAGGCCTTCGTGCCGCTGTTCCGTCAGCGCCGCCGCGGGCACATCCTCAACGTCACCTCCATGGGCGGCTTCATCACGATGCCGGGGATTTCCTACTACCACGGCAGCAAGTTCGCCCTGGAAGGCATTTCGGAATCCCTGAGCAAAGAGCTGAAGCCTTTCAATGTGTTTGTCACGGCGGTGGCGCCGGGTTCGTTTCGCACGGACTGGGCCGGCCGCTCGATGCAGCGTACGGCGCGGCAGATTACCGAATACGACGCCAGCTTCGACCCGATCCGCAAGGCCCGCGAAGAGCGCAGTGGGAAGCAGCCGGGGGATCCGGTCAAGGCTGCCGACGCGATGCTCAAACTGATCGACAGCCCCAACCCGCCGGCGCATCTGTTGCTGGGCAGCGATGCGTTGAAGCTGGTGCGGGAGAAGCTCGCGCAGCTGGAGGCTGAGTTTGCGGAATGGGAAGAAGTGTCGCGGTCGACGGATGGGTGAGTGAGGACTCATTCGGTCGCGTGTGCTGATACGCTGATATTTCAGCCGCCACCGCAACACGTGTAGGAGCGCGCTTGCCCGCGAAATGGCCGATACACGATGCATGTGTGTCGTCTGTACCCAAGCCTTCGCGGGCAAGCGCGCTCCTACAGGGTGCGCGTCAGCCAACAAGAGTGACGTCTGGTCCGACAACAGACCTCAGCTACACCCCACCGCGGCTGAATATCCGGATCACTTCATCCAGATGCTCCGCCATCGCCTGCCTCGCGGCTTCTGCATCCCGGTTTTGCAGGGCGTCGAGGATCAGGCGGTGTTCGTGCTCGGAGCGGAACGGCATGTCGTCGGAGGTGTAGTGCGCCTGCAAGCGCTGGAACATGCTGCCGTACTGATGCCCGAGCAGGTGCTTGATCATCAGCGCATAGGCCGGATTGCCCGAGGCCTGGGCGATGCGAATGTGGAACAGGCGATCGCCGGGGTGGGTGTGGGAATGCTCGCGGTTGTCCCGGGCGTTGCGTTCGAAGGCCTCGCGGATCGCGTCGAGTTCTTCATCGCTGGCGTTTTGCGCGGCAAGCGCCGCCGCTTCCGGTTCGATCAGCCGACGCGCCTGAAGCAGGGCAAACGGCGGAATCTCCGCGCTGAAATCCACCTCGATGCCCAGCTCCGGGTCGACGTCCTTCCACTGATCCCGGGTGACCTGGGTCATCACCGGTTCATCGGACAGCTTCTGCCCCGGCGGTTCGCAGACCAGCACGCCATTACCGACGCGCACATCCACCAGCCCGATCACCTCCAGCGCGATCATCGCCTCGCGCACCGACGCCCGGCTCACCCCCAGCATCTTGGCCAGTTCACGTTCGGCCGGCAGGCGGCTGCCCGGCGGAAATTCACCGCTGTCGATCAACGCGCGCAGCTGATCGGCGATCTGGCGATAAAGTCTCTGGTTATCAATTACTTGGATTGGCATCGGGCATCGGCTCGGAAATTTTCAGCGCACTGGATCGACAAATGGCCTTGTTGCGGTCAAAGACAAGTGCTAAAAACAGGACCAATGGCCTGACCATTGGAGCGCTGCAGTGAGCGGAGCATAGCAAAACCCAACGGGGTTCGGCGTGTTTCAGACCCAACTCGATGCGCTGCACTGGTTCGATCAACAGACCTCGAAAGCCCCGTACGCAGACAGGTCGTCTCAACAATAAAAACAAGGGATCAACATGGACCTCACCGGTAAGCGAGTGCTCATCACAGCCGCCGCCCAGGGCATCGGTCAAGCCAGCGTCCAGGCGTATCTCAAAGCCGGCGCGGAAGTCTTCGCCGTCGACATCAACGGTGCAGCGCTGGACCACCTCCAAGGCGTGCAGAAACGTGTGCTCGACGTCACCGATCACGCCGCCATCGAACGGCTGGCCGCCGAAGTAGGCGCGCTGGACGTGCTGTTCAACTGCGCAGGCGTGGTGCACAGCGGCAATATCCTCGAATGCTCCGAAGACGACTGGCGCTTCGCCTTCGATCTCAACGTCACTGCGATGTACAAGATGATCCGCGCGTTTCTGCCGGCGATGCTGGCCAACGGCGGCGGCTCGATCATCAACATGTCGTCGGTCGCCTCGGCCATCAAGGGCGTGCCCAACCGCTTCGCCTACTGCGCGAGCAAGGCCGCCGTCATCGGCATCACCCGCTCGGTCGCCGCCGACTTTGTCGGGCAGAACATCCGCTGCAACTGCATATGCCCCGGCACCGTGGAATCCCCTTCCCTGCGTCAGCGCGTAGCCGATCAGGCGGCGCGCGAGGGCCGTGAGGAGGCCGAGGTGTACGCGGCGTTCGAAGCGCGCCAGCCCATGGGACGCCTGGGCACGCCCGAGGAAATTGCCCAATTGGCGCTGTACCTCGGTTCGTCCGCCAGCGGTTTTACCACCGGCACTGCGCAGATCATCGACGGTGGCTGGAGCAATTGAGCCCGCCGCCCATCCCGCGTATTCGTTACACCGAACTCTGATCAATCACCTTTAGAGGACACCCCATGAAATTGCTGCGTTACGGCGAACCCGGTCAAGAACGCCCTGGCCTGCTGGACAGCGACGGCCGCATTCGCGATCTCACCGATCTCATCGGTGACCTGTCGGGCACCGCGCTGAGCCCGGAAAGCATCGCGCACTTGCAGTCCCAAGACGTCAACAGCCTGCCGCTGGTGGAAGGCAGTCCGCGTATCGGCCCTTGCGTCGGCCAGATCGGCAAGTTCATCTGCATCGGCCTCAACTACGCCGACCACGCCGCTGAAACCGGCGCGGACATTCCTAAAGAGCCGATCATTTTCAACAAGTGGACCAGCGCCATCGTCGGCCCCAACGACAATGTGGAAATCCCGCGCAATTCGAAGAAGACCGACTGGGAAGTCGAGCTGGGCGTGGTCATCGGCAAGGGCGGTCGTTACATCGACGAGGCCGATGCGCTGGAACATGTGGCGGGTTATTGCGTGATCAATGACGTCTCCGAGCGTGAATTCCAGCTCGAACGCGGCGGCACCTGGGACAAGGGCAAGGGTTGCGACACCTTCGGGCCGATCGGTCCGTGGCTGGTGACCCGCGATGAAATCGTCGACCCGCACCAGCTCAACCTGTGGCTGGAAGTCGACGGCAAGCGCTACCAGAACGGCAACACGCGAACGATGATTTTTCAGATCCCCAAACTGGTCAGCTACCTGAGCCAGTTCATGAGCCTGCAACCGGGCGACGTGATTTCCACCGGCACGCCGCCGGGCGTGGGCCTCGGCATCAAGCCGGAGCCAGTGTTCCTGCGCGCCGGCCAGACCATGCGTCTGGGGATTGAAGGGTTGGGTGAACAGCAGCAGCTTACTGTCGACGCATGACCTATAGGAGTGACCGGTGTGGCGCTCCACCTTGCTCCTACAGGTCATCGGGTCAAAATTCGGGGCACACGCAAATCCACTGTAGGAGCAATCGGAGGTTACGACGGTCGCGAAAACTATGGGTCTGGCGCATCCGCGTTGCCTTATCCACAGCGTTCGCGAGCAAGGTGGAGCGCCACCCCGGTCACTCCTACAAGGATCTCCATCCCGCGGAGATCCATGGGGTAGCAAGTAGACAGATTTTTCCCAAGTTCCAAAGCAAACCGCGCTGCCCATAACAATGCCAAAGGGACCCGCCATGACCACCATCACCGCCTTGCGCGTTGAAGACATTCGTTTCCCCACGTCGCAATTCCTCGACGGCTCCGACGCGATGAACCCGGACCCCGATTACTCGGCGGCCTACGTCATCCTTGAAACCGATCACCCCACCCTGCAAGGCCACGGCCTGACCTTCACCATCGGGCGCGGCAACGAGATCTGTTGTGCCGCGATCAACGCACTGGCCGGCGTGATGGTCGGCTTGAAGCTGGAGTGGATAGCCGAAGACATGGGCCGTTTCTGGCGCCACGTCACCAGCGACAGCCAGTTACGCTGGATCGGCCCGGACAAGGGCGCGATTCACCTGGCGACCGGCGCCGTGGTCAATGCCACCTGGGACCTGTGGGCCAAGTCCGAGGGCAAACCGGTGTGGCAACTGGTGGCGGAAATGACCCCGGAGCAACTGGTGCGCTGCATCGATTTCCGCTACATCACCGACTGCCTGACACCGGACGAAGCCCTGGCTCTGCTGACCGAGCGCGCCGAGGGCAAGGCGCAACGGCTGCGGACGCTGCTCGCCGACGGTTACCCCTGCTACACCACCTCGGCGGGCTGGCTGGGCTACCCGGACGACAAGTTGCGCCGACTGTGTCAGGAAGCGGTCGATGGCGGTTTTTCCCACATCAAACTCAAGGTCGGTCGCGACCTGCAGGACGACATTCGCCGCGTGCGCATCGCCCGGGAAGTGCTGGGGCCGGATCGCCATCTGATGATCGACGCCAATCAGGTCTGGGAGGTCAAAGAAGCCATCGACTGGGTCCGCGAGCTGGCGTTCGCCAAGCCCTGGTTCATCGAAGAGCCGACCAGCCCCGACGACGTCGAGGGCCATCGCACGATCCGTCTTGGCGTCCACCCGGTGAAGGTAGCGACGGGTGAGATGTGCCAGAACCGCATCGTCTTCAAGCAACTGATCATGCGCGGCGCCATCGACGTGGTGCAGATCGACGCCTGCCGCCTCGGCGGGGTCAACGAGGTGCTGGCGGTGATGTTGATGGCTGCCAAATACCAGCTGCCGGTCTGTCCCCATGCCGGCGGCGTCGGCCTGTGCGAGTACGTGCAGCACCTGTCGATGATCGACTTTCTGTGCATCGCCGGCACCCATGAAGGTCGGGTGGTGGAGTACGTCGATCACCTGCATGAGCACTTTGAAGACCCGTGTGTGATTCGCGATGCGGCGTATCTGCCGCCGGCCGCACCGGGTTTCTCGATTCAGATGAAGGCCGCTTCGCGGGAGCGGTATGCGTACGTGAAATGAGCATAAATCTCTGTGGGAGCCGGCTTGCTGGCGAATGCGTGCGTTCAGACGCTGCCGGGGCGCCTGGCCCATCGTATTCGCCAGCAAGCCGGCTCCTGCAAATGCGCGCCCGCGCGTAACTTGCGCCAGGCATGAAACGGACGGAGTACAACAACAATGTCGTCCCGACACTCAAGCGTTCCGGCACCGCCCTTGCGGGTGGATGCCCACCAGCATTTCTGGACTTACGAAGCCAGGAATTACCCTTGGATTGACCAGCGCCATGCCGCGTTGCAGCGGGATTTTCTGCCGGGGGATTTGAAACCGCTGCTCGATCAGCACGGGATCGACGGCTGCATCGCGGTGCAGGCGCGGCACAGTATCGATGACACGGATGCACTCCTGTCCCATGCGGCTGAGCATCCGTGGATCTTCGGGGTGGTCGGCTGGGCGGATCTGCGCGCGGATGATCTCGACGTGCAACTCGCACGCTGGGGCGACCCTCATAAAGGCGCGCAAAAACTGGTCGGCCTCCGTCACCTGGTCCAGGACGAACCGGCGCCCTCGCTGTTTTTGCAGGACCCGGCGTTCGCCCGGGGTATGCGGCAGCTGCAAACCCTCGGGCTGACGTACGACGTGCTGATAAAAGACAAAGACCTGCACGCCGCCACTGACTTCTGCCGGCGGCACGATCAGCATCACTTGATCCTCGATCACCTCGGCAAACCCGACCTGTCCCTGGAAGATCCCATCGCCTGGGCCGATCGGCTCGCCCCGCTGGCCGCCCTGCCCCACGTCGCCTGCAAACTCTCCGGGTTGATTACCGAAGCCGACTGGCAACGCTGGCGACCGGTGGAACTGCTGCCGTATTTCTATCTGGCGCTGGAATTGTTCGGGCCGCAGCGACTGATGTTCGGTTCCGACTGGCCGGTCTGTCAGATCGCCGGCAGCTACAGCGACGTTCACCAGCTGTTTGAATCCGCCATCAGCACACTCTCCGTCGATGAGCAAAACGCGCTGCGCGGCGGTACCGCCATTCGCCTCTATGGCCTGCAAGGAAACTGCCCATGAATCTGCACCTGCAAGACAAAATCATCATCGTCACCGGCGGCGGCTCGGGGATTGGCGCGGCCATCTCGCTGGGGCTGGCCGAAGAAGGTGCGATCCCGGTGATCTTCGCCAATCAGCCGCTGCCTGCCGAATTGGCCGCCGAGCTGGACAGACGCCAGCCGCAGACCCTGTTCGTCCAGGTCGAGCTGCGCGATGAGGCCGAATGTGCGGCGGCGGTGAGCCAGGTGCTGGAGCGTTTCGGGCGCATCGACGGGCTGGTCAACAACGCCGGGGTCAATGACAACGTCGGACTGGAGGCCGGTCGCAGCGCCTTTATCGAGTCGCTGGAGAAGAACCTCATTCACTACTACGTCATGGCGCATTTGTGCGTCGACGCGCTGAAGGCCAGCAAGGGTGCCATCGTCAACATCGGCTCCAAGACCGCCCTCACCGGTCAGGGCGGCACCAGCGGCTACACCGCGTCGAAAGGTGCGCAACTCTCGCTGACCCGGGAATGGGCGGCGTCTTTGTTGAGCGATGGCGTGAGGGTGAACGCGGTGATTCCGGCCGAAGTCATGACGCCGCTGTACGAGCGCTGGATTGCCAGCTTCGACAACCCTGACGCGAAGCTGGCGAAGATCGTCGAAAAAATCCCCCTCGGCCAGCGCATGACCACGCCGACGGAGATCGCCGACAGCGTGCTGTTCTTGCTGTCCCCGCGGGCGTCCCACACCACCGGGCAATGGCTGGTGGTCGACGGCGGCTATACCCACCTCGACCGGGCACTGACATGAGTACCGGCATGGCTGCGCAGCGGTTCTGTCTGGCCCTGGACCTGGCCGATGACGAGGCGTTGATTGCCGAGTATGAGCAGTTGCATCGGCGCATCTGGCCGGAGATTGCCGGGCACCTGCGCGGCCAGGGCGTGCTGGACATGCAGATCTGGCGACTGGGCACGCGGCTGTTCATGGTCATGGACACGGCGCCGGGCTTCAGCGCGGACGCGATGGATCAGGCGTCAGCGGACAATCCCAAGGTGCAGGAATGGGAGGCGTTGATGTGGCGGTTTCAGAAGCCGACGCCGTGGACCGATCCGGGCAATAAATGGCAGCCCATGGCGCAGATTTTTAGCCTGGCGGATCAGCCGCCTTGAAGCGCCTCAATTGTGGGAGCGAGCTGGCTCGCGATTGTGCCGGCCCATTCAACATCACTGGCGGCTGATGTATTGCAATCGCGGGCAAGCGCGCTCCTACAGGTCCGTGGATTGATGCGATCTCGGCATTAACCAGGCACCTGCTTCATCACGCTGCACGCTTGAACAACAACAAAAAGGAGAGCGTTATGTTGACCAAACAAAGCAAAGTCCAGACTGGGGTGTACCGGCACGCTGAGCCGTCGGTGCGGGTGGCGTTGATGCTGGTGACCAGCCTGTTTTTTCTCTGGGGCCTGTCGTACGGGCTGCTCGACGTATTGAACAAGCACTTTCAGGAAACGCTGCACGTCAGCAAGGCTCAGTCCGGGCTGCTGCAGGCCGCCTACTTCGGCGCGTACTTCATCATCGCCCTGCCCGCCGGCTTTTTGATGGACCGCTTCGGCTATAAAGCCGGGATCCTGCTGGGCCTGTGTCTGTATGCGGCTGGCGCGTTGCTGTTCATGCCGGCGGCCAACGCGGCGAGCTTCCCGTTCTTCCTGCTTGCGCTGTTCGTCATCGCCCTGGGGCTGGGTTGTCTGGAAACGGCGGCCAATCCCTACGCCACCGTGCTGGGGGATCCGAAAGGCGCCGAGCGACGACTCAATCTGGCGCAGTCGTTCAATGGCCTTGGCCAGTTCGTCGGGCCGCTGCTGGGTGGCGCGCTGTTCTTCGGCAACAACGCCAGCAGTGACAACAGTTCGCTGCAAACCACCTACGTGGTGATCGCCGTGATCGTCCTGCTGGTGGCGGCGCTGTTTGCCCGCACGCCGATGCCCGATCTGCGCGAGCAGGAATCGAGCATTCAACGCCACGACAACAAGACCCTCTGGCAGCACCGCGAATTCGTCGGTGGCGTGGTCACGCAGTTCTTCTACGTGGCGGCGCAGGTGGGTGTCGGCGCGTTCTTCATCAACTACGTCACCGAGCACTGGGCCAGCATGACCAGCCAGAGCGCCGCGTACCTGCTGTCGGTGGCGATGATCTGCTTCATGTGCGGGCGTTTCTTCAGCACCTGGCTGATGGGTCGTATTTCGGCGCAGCGGTTGTTGATGGTGTACGCGTGGATCAACGTCGCGCTGTGCGCGGTGGTGGTCAGTGGGGTGGAAAGCCTGTCCGTGGTGGCGCTGGTCGCGGTGTTCTTCTTCATGTCGATCATGTTCCCGACCATCTTCGCCATGGGTGTGAAAAACCTCGGCCCGCACACCAAACGCGGCAGCTCGTTCCTGATCATGGCTATCGTCGGCGGCGCGCTGATGCCGTATTTCATGGGACTGGTGGCGGACCACTTCTCCACGGCGCTGGCGTACCTGCTGCCCCTGGGATGTTTTGTGGTGGTGGCGTTTTATGGGCGTGCCGGGTTGCGTGGGCGGGAGGCGTGATCTTGCTTTTGCGGTGTGACGACTGACGCTTTCCCGGCTGAAGCCGGTCCTACTATCGAGTTTCAGCCAGTCCCAATGATCGTGCCCGCGCTCTGCGTGGGTATGCATCCCGTGACGCTCCGCGTCGCCTCGCGCAAAACCCGGAATGTGCGTCGTTTCATCGACGCAGAGCGTCGGGGCCTGCATTACCACGCGGAGCGTGGGAACGATCAGACGCCTTCCCGGCTGAAGCCGGTCCCACTATCAGGTTTCAGCCAGTCCCAATCGGTGTGCGCGACGCCTTTGTGGGACCGGCTTTAGCCGGGAAGAGGCCGGTGGTATCACCCTTACTTTTGTAGCGTGACGACGGGCGCCTTCCCGGCTGAAGCCGGTCCCACAGTGTGTACGCGGTCAGTCAGGAGAGCGGGCAGTTGCCGCAGTAGTCAAGGCCGTTTACCCGGTAACGGATGCAGCACACGCGGCGTTGGCGCTTTGGTTCGTCTTGCCCTTCGACCTTGAGGTAGCGCACGGGTTGGTAGAGCGGATTGCGGCGTCCGTCGGGGAGAAGTTGCGCGTTGAGTAACTGGTGAAAATGGGTCAGATCGGCGTGGGGCATCGCAGTGGCGAGCACGCCCAACAGCCATTCGAAATAGTTGCCGGCGTTGCTCCACAGCACTTTCGGCGACAGGCGCACATGCCGGGCCAAGGCCTCGATGAACGGCCTGAGGTGATGTTCGAGCAACTCATCGAAACGCTCGAAAGCATCGGCCGGGGTGGGCCTCCAGCGCTGTCCCGCGTGAGGCAATTTGAACCCGGCAGGCAGGCTATCGTCGTTGAGGATCAGTTGTACTTGATCCAGGTGCAGTGGCAGGCGCTGGTCAAGGATCAACGACGCCGCCACCACCGGCGGAATCAGTTTGATGAAGTAGTACTTGCTCCAGATCGACGCCAGTCCGCGCGGGTCGCTGTCGGGATAGGCGCTGCCGAATCGCGTCAGCACCTCGTCCAGGTATTCGCTGGTCAGAAACGTGCGCAGGGGCACGCCGACGCGGGGATCGTCCGGCAGCACGAGCACGTCGCGGTAATGCTCGAAATCGGCAATGAACAACGGCGCCAGCGCAGGAATCATGGTCTGATTGCCTGCGCCGACGGGCTGTTCAATTGAGCGCAATCAATGGGACTGTTGCCGTGCCAGCACCCACAACCCCTGCTCCAGTGCTGGGAACAGGCTGTTGTTGAAGTTGTTCCAGCGCAGTTCGAGGATGGTCTCGTCGGGGGCGATGGGCGTGTCGAGCACGTCGAACACCACCTCACCGGAATCGATACCGGTGTCGACGTAATGGAACGACGCGCCGGTCATGTTCACCACCGGAATGTCGACCGTCTCCCGTGTGGTCCAGTCGATCACCTTCTTGCCCCGGGCGCCGTACAGCGCGTCGAGGGTGGCATAGGCGCCGCGCCGCTCATAAGGCGACTCCAGGCGCGTGATGCCCGGGTGCACGTTGAAGATGCGCCGATGGAAATCAGCGCCTTCGCGCACCAGTTCGTCGAGGATCACCAACAGCCCGTCGAGCACCACAATGTCGGCGCCCAACGCGTGCAGCCGCTCGCCCAGACGTCGCTCGAAATCCGACTTGCCGGCCGGCCGTGCGCTGTGGTCCAGGGGCAAGGCGCGGTAGCTCGACGGCACGTTTTCCAGCAGGTCATCGACCTTGCGCCCCTGCACCGTGAGGCCCGTCGGGTAGAACCAGTGGGCGCCCTGCCCCGGCTTGAAGCCGTAATCCTTGATGCTCTCGCGATCCCGGGCGGACTCGGGGTTTTCGTCGTAGATGATCGCTTCCAGCGAGTAGTGATCGCCGAGGGCGGTGTCGTTGAGCGCCTTGACCAGGTACTCCAATGGCGAAGTCATGTAACGCTGCTCGCCGTGGTAATCGACATATTGACCGGCCTTGTCTGCCGCGGCGTTACGCAACGACCAGACGTACACAAGTTTGGTTTTCTGCATGAATATCGGACTCAGGAAAGGGTGTGCAGGGTGTTGCCGCTGACGCCTTCGGCCATGGCAACCACGACTTTTCGTTCGCCGCTGAACGGCTTGCGCGAGTGCGCCGTGAGCATGTTGTCGAGCATCAGCACATCACCCGTCTGCCACGGAAAGACCACTTCGCATTCGCTCAGCACGCCACGAATTTCCGCCAGGGCGTCGGCCTCCAGCGGGCTGCCGTCGCCGTAGTAGACATTGCGCGGCAGGCCTTCTTCGCCGACGGTGTCGAGGAGGATTTCCTGCATCTCCTCGTCGAGGTTCGACAGGTGGAACAGATGCGCCTGGTTGAACCAGACCCAGTCCTTGGTGCGCGGATGCTGGGCCACGCCTTGCACCAACTGTCGGGTGTGCAGGTCGCCGTCCTCGTTCCAGTCGCAGTGGATGCCACGGGGGCGGCAGTAGGCTTCGACGTCACTGTGGCGGTCGGTGTTGAAGACCTGCTGCCAGGTCAGGTCCAGGCCATTGCCGTAGTTGCGCACGTACATCAGGCGCTTTTCTTCGAAGCGTTTGCGCAGCGCGGGGCTGATGCGCTGGAACACCCGGCGGCTGTCGGCAATCGGCGTCTCGCCTCCGCTGATGGCGGCTTTGGCGCAGTAGAAGAAGATGCGCATGGGCCATTCAGTGGTGTAGGCCTGTTCGTTGTGCAGCGGGATCGAGCGGTGCGCCGGGTATTCGGTGGAGGTGTAGACGCCTTTGCCATCGACCTGGCTGCGCGGGGTGGAGCCGAATTCGTAGTTGAGCAGCGGGTGGCCAAACGAGGCGGCGAATTGCTGGAAGCCTTCGACGCCTTCGGGGGTGAAGCCGCTGAAGAGGATGGCGCCGTCGCGCTCCAGGGAGTGGTCGACGACGCTGCGCAGGGCGTCGATTTCGGCGGCCAGGGAGACGCCGGTCTGGCCGGGCTGGACGCGCAGGGGAAAGCCGGCTTCGAGGCGCAGGCGTTCGGGGGTGAGCATGCGCATGTTCATGGGCGTTACGCTCCTGATACGTCGGAAAGAGGGGGAATCAGGCCATGGCCTTGCGCAGGCTGAGGGGGCGCATGTCGGTCCAGACGGTTTCGATGTGGTTGAGGCAGGTCTGTTTGTCGCCTTCGACGCCGACGCTTTTCCAGCCGTCCGGGATGGCTTTGTAGTCGGGCCAGATGGAGTACTGTTCTTCGTGGTTGATGACGACCCGGAACTGTGTGTTTTCGCTGTCGAAGCTCATGTGTAATCCCTCGTGGTGTTGGAACGGCGCAGGTGAGCGCGCCTTATCTGAAAGACGAACGAGGGGGCTGGATGGTTAGTGGTTTTCAGTAAAAAATCTGTTGCGCGTGAAGCTTGAAGATCAAAGTCAGGGGCGTCTGCCTGGGGGCAGACTGTTTCGCCTTCGGCGACTTACTTTTGAAAAGCACCAAAAGTAAGCAAAAGTGCCTGCTCCTGGTTCGGCCCTTCGTTCCTCAGGGTTCCTTCACTCCGGTCTCGCTCCGTGGGCCCGCCGCCATCCGCCATCCATGGCGGGGGGCGGCTCTCGCGGCATCCATGCCGCTCGGCCCACGGACCGAGACCTGCGTTCAGCCTGCACCCAAGTCGCGTTTGGCGGTGACTGGGCTTTTTGTGTACGAAGATCAAAAGCAGATCGAGGGCGAATTTGATCGTGATCGTTCCCACGCTCCGCGTGGTAATGCCGCCCAGGACGCTCCGCGTCCCTTCGGTGGGGTGACGCGGAGCGTCAGAGGATGCATGCCCACGCGGAGCGTGGGCACGATCAGTACAGGGAGGGGGTGCAATCAGCAAAAATTGTTGGCGCCTGGGCTGGCCTCTTCCCGGCTGAAGCCGGTCCCACTAATTAGACCGCGCACGACTGTAGGACGGCTTCAGCCGGGAAGCCGTTGCCGTTGCCGTTGCCGTTGATTTTGATCTTCATACGCAGAAAGTCCAGGCGACACCCATCGCGACTTGGGTGCAGGCTGAACGGAGGTCTCGCGCAGTGGGCCGAGCCGCATGGATGCGGCGAGAGCGCCGTTGCGGACATGGATGTCCGTTCGGCGCGGGCCCACGGAGCGGGACCGGAGTGAAGGAACCCGACGAAGTCGCGCCCAACCAGGAGCAGGCACTTTTGCTTACTTTTGGTGCTTTTCAAAAGTAAGTCGCCGAAGGCGAAACAGTCTGCCCCCAGGCAGACGCCTTTGATGTCAAGAGCGGGTTACCAGCGGAACGCCACAGTCCCCATCACGGTCCGCTCTTCGCCCCAATAACACCGACCCGCGTTATTGCAGCCGCTCACATATTCCTTGTCGAACAGATTCTTCGCATTCACATCCACAGACCAATGCTTATCGATGTCATACCCCACCAACGCATCCACCAGCGTCACATCACCCGTCTTCAACTTCCCGTACAACGTCGGCGCGGTATACGCGAACGTATTATCGAAATAACGCACCCCGCCGCCCACACGGAAACCGCTCATCGGGCCATCGAGGAAGCGATACGTCGCCCAGGTACTCGCCTGGTTACGCGGTATGCCGGTCAACTGATGATCCTCGTACAACGAACCCGGACTGTCCTTCGTCACCCGCGCATCGGTGTAGGTATAAGACGCCGTCAGGCTCAGGTTCTTCGTCACATCACTGTTGACCTCCAGCTCCACGCCCTTCGACTCGCTCTTGCCGATCTGACGGCTGAACCCGTTCGAGCCGGCAATCACGTCGTGGGTCTTGGTCAAGTCAAACACCGCCGCGCTGAACGTCGTGTTCCAGCCAGCCGGCTCGTACTTCAGGCCCATCTCGTACTGCTCGCTGAGGATCGGGTCCAGCAACTCGCCGTTCGGTTGCGACGACTGCTGCACCGGCGTGAACGCCGTCGAGTAACTCACGTACGGCGAAATACCGTTCTCGAACTGGTACATCAAGCCGGTCTGCCAGCTGAAACGATGGTCCCAGCCGTCCAGGTCCGATACGCCACTGATGGTGCCGGCGCGGTTGCGGTACTGGCTGTTGACGAAGTCCTGACGCCCGCCCAGCAGGTAGATCCAGTTGTCGTACTTGCTCTGAAGCTGGCCGTAAACGCCGTACATCTGCTGATCCAGCTGCGAGTTCTGAACCGTCGCGAGCATGCGCGGTTTACCCGACGGGAACACCGGGTTGAAGGCGTTGTAGGTACCGCCGTTGCCGGCCGCCCAGTCCTGGTTGTACGAAGTGCGGTCGTAGCTCGCGCCCAGCAGCACGGTGTTGTCCAGCGCGCCGGAGGTGAAGTGGCCTTCGAACTGGTTGTCCAGCGAGTAAGTGATCGACTTGTTGTCGCGATCGTACGCGGTGCTGGTCAGGGTGCTGCCAAAACCGGCGTTATTCAGGTTGTTCGGCCAGGTCTCGTGACGGTCCAGGCGCGATTCCATGAAGCGCGAGTTCTGGCGGAACTGCCAGGTGTCGTTGAACTGGTGCTTGAACTCGTAACCCAGGGTCCAGGTTTCGCGTTCGAAGTCGTCCCAGTTCGGGTTGCCGTTGAACTGGTCCTTGCCGATCTTGCCGTTGACGTTGTTCAGCAAGGTGCCTGCAGCGGGGTAGCCGAGCAGCAGCTTGGTGCGGTCGCGCTGGTAGGACGAGAGCAGGGTCAGCGCGGTGTCTTCGTCGAAGTTGAAGGTCATCGACGGCGCGATGTAGATGCGGTCGTCAGGCACCGAATCCACCTGGGTGTCGGCGTTGCGGCCGAGCATGACCACACGGCCGAGGATGCGGTTGTCGTCGGTCAGCGGGCCGGAGACGTCGAGGGACAGCTGACGGCGGTTGTTGCTGCCGTAGGAGAATTTGGCTTCACCCTGGGCGGTTTCGGTCGGGCGCTTGCTGACCAGGTTGACCAGCCCGCCCGGCGCGTTTTCGCCGTAGAGAATCGAGCTCGGGCCGCGGAACACTTCGGTGCGTTCCAGGCCATAGGGTTCGGTGGTGGTGTCGTAGCGGTTGCCTTGCAGACGCAGGCCGTCCTTGAGCAGGCCGTAACCGTAGTCGGTGGCGTTGTAGCCGCGAATGGAGAACAGGTCGCCCGCGAGGCCGTCGCCGACGGCGAATGGCGGGGCGAAGATGCCGGGGACGTAACCAAGGATGTCGGTCAGGGTTTGCGAGCCCTGATCCTGAATGCGCTGGCGTGTGACGACCGATACCGAGCGTGGGGTTTCCGACAGCGGTGTGCTGGTCTTGGTACCGGCCGTGCTGTTTTTCACCTGATAGCCAACGGTTTGCTCCCCTTCGGGCGCTTCGCCGGTGACCACCGAATTCTGCAGTTCGATAGTGGCGCCCTGCTCGGCCTTGACCGGAGCGTCCGCCGCCCATGCCGCGCCGTGGCAGGCGACCGTTGCGATCAGCGCTGCCAAGGCATTGACCTTGAATTGACCCTTGTTATTGCTCGCCATCCGAACTCCCCCTCCCTTTGATATCACACGGGGCAACGCCCCAAAATTGACCGCTTATGTCAAAAAAGCGTGAAAATGTAACAAAGAACGTTTCTCATTACCATTCTTATAATAAAAAAAGGGCGAAGGGCCATCGCGGCTCCTACGCCCTGTTTCAACGCTGTTACAACAAGGCTTTAAGGCTGTTTGACGGCCGCTGAAACGGCGGCGGCAAAGATGTCGGCGATCTGGTCGATCTGCGCGGCGGTGACGATCAGCGGCGGCAGGAAGCGGATGACCGACGAGTGCCGGCCGCCCACTTCGATGATCAGTCCCCGTTGCAGGCATTCACGCTGAATCTTCGAGGCCAGCGCGCCGCTGTGGGGAAAGTGACCGAGGGCGTCCGGGCGGCCGTCGAGATCGACCATTTCCACCCCGAGCATCAAGCCCATGCCGCGCACATCGCCCATCTGCGGAAAGTCTTTCTGCAAAGAGCGCAGGTGGCCAATCAGGCGCTCGCCCATGGCGGCGGCGTGCAGGTCCAGTTGCTGCTCGCGGACGATGCGCAGGGTGGTGGAACCGGCGACCATCGCCAGTTGGTTGCCACGGAAGGTGCCGGCGTGGGAGCCCGGTTTCCACACGTCCAGGGATTTGTTGTAGACCACCACCGCCATGGGCTGGCTGCCGCCGATGGCTTTGGACAGCACCAGCACGTCCGGCACGATACCCGCGTGTTCGAAGGCAAACGGTTTACCGGTGCGGCCGACGCCACACTGGATTTCGTCGAGAATCAGCGGCACGCCGGCGTCGCGGGTGATGCGGCGGATTTCCCGCAGCCAGTTGGCCGAGGTCGGCACCACGCCGCCCTCCCCCTGCAGGGTTTCCAGAATCATCCCGGCGGGGGGCAGGACGCCGCTTTCCGGGTCGGTCAGTTGGTTCTCGATGTAGTGCAGGCCGATGCGCTCGCCGGCCTCTCCGCCGACGCCGAACGGGCAGCGGTAGTCGTAGGGAAACGGCAGGAACTGCGCGCCACCGGCCATGCCGTCCAGATAGGTCTTCGGCCCGAGGTTGCCCATCAGCGCCAGCGCGCCCTGGGTCATACCGTGATAGGCACCGTGGTAGGCCATCAGGTTGCTGCGCCCGGTGGCGGTGCGCACCAGTTTCAGCGCCGCTTCCACCGCATCGGTGCCGGCCGGGCCGCAGAACTGGATGCGCGCGTCCTTGGCGAATTCTTTCGGCAGCAACGCGAACAGCTCGTTGATGAAATCGTCCTTGGCTTCGGTCATCAGGTCCAGGGTGTGCAGCGGACGCTGACCGTCGAGGGTGGCGCGCATGGCCTGGATCACCTCGGGGTGGTTATGCCCCAGCGCCAGGGTGCCGGCGCCGGCCAGGCAATCGATGAACCACCGCCCTTCGCTGTCCTGCACGTGAATGCCCTGGGCGCGCTTGAGTTCCAGGGGAATGCGCCGCGGGTAGCTGCGCGCATTGGATTCCACGGCGGCCTGCCGCTCCAGTCGCGGGGTTGGCGCAAAGTGGTAGTCGGCGTTGGCCACGGCGGCGTCCGGGCTGCTCGACAGCGCCTCGCTGTGGCGGGCGGCAATCGGCGTCACGTTGTGTTGGCTATGCATGTTCGTGCTCCTGGAAATCGTAGGAATGAGGGCGTTCGTTGACCTGCGCGAGGGCCTCGGCAAGTTGAGTGATGAACAGCTGATCACGGACGATCGAAAGGTGGTCGGCGTCGATCCAGGCCGAAACCTGCAAGCGAACACCCATGCCCTGCTCCAGAAGAGCCGGTGCGTTATCGTTATTTTCCGGCGAGCGCTCGGCCCACCAGGCGTAGACCGGCACGCTGAGGGCGTGGATCTGGCGGCATTGATTGGCCAACTGGCGCATGTGCCGCTCGACGCCGAGCAACTGTTGCCAGTGCGCGTCGGCTTCCAGGCCTTCATCGCCAGCGTCCAGAGCCGGGCTTTCCGGGGCGGTTTCTGGAAGGACAGGACGCGGCTGGCCAGCGCCCGGCACGTAGCCGTCGATCAGGCCGACGAACTCGACGCGCTTGCCGAGTCGGGTCAGCAGCCGGGCCATTTCCAGGACCATGGTCCCGCCCATGGACCAGCCGATCAGCCGGTAGGGGCCGGACGGCTGTTGTTCGAGCAGCGCCTTGACGTAGTCCCGGGCCATTTGCTCGATGGCACTGTCGCGCCATTGGCCGTCCAGCACTTGGCGGTTCTGAATGCCCCACACGTCCCACTGCGCAGACAGCCGACGGGCCAGCGCGTAGTAACCGACCACCGTGCCGCTGACCGGGTGCACGCAGAACACCGGCGGTTTGTCGCTGGCGCCGCTGCTCAGACGGATCAATGGATTCGGCGCGCCGTCGCGGCTGACCGGCAGGCTTTGCGGTGCAACCGGTTGCGCCGACGGCAGGCTTTCCAGCAACGCCACCAACCCGTCGCGATAGGCCGTTTGCAGGCGTTCGATGGTCTGGCGCTGATAGCGCTGACCGCTGAAGCGGAAGGTCAGCCCCAGTTGCCCGGCGAAGACCTGGCCGTTGATTTCCAGCTCGCGATTGAGCGGCGTGGACGGGTCGACGAGCGCGCCGGCCGACACCTTCGACGGCGAGAAGCGACCATCGCCCAGGTCCTGATCGAACTGACCGAGGTAGTTAAACACCACCTTGGGTTCCGGCAGCGCGGCCAGTGACTGACGCGCCGAACCGTTGCCCAGATAGCGCAGCAGGCCGAAGCCGACGCCCTTGTCCGGCAAGCCCCGCAGGCTGTCGCGCACGCTGGCGAGGGTCTGGCGGATGTCGCCGGCGGCACGCACCCGCAGCGGGAACAGACTGGTAAACCAGCCCACCGTGCGACCGACATCCAGACCTTCCGCCAAGGCTTCGCGGCCATGGCCTTCCAGCGCGATGAGGGTGTCGGACTGGCCACTCCAGCCCTTCAGCGCTTCAGCGAGCACCGCCAACAGAATTTCATCAGTGCGCGCCGCCAGTGCCGCCGGGGCTTCGCGCAGCAGACGACGGGTCAGCCCGGCGTCCAGCAGCAGCTCGCACTGTTCAAGGTCCTGTTGCGTGGCGCGGCCTTGCGGGTGGTCCACCGGCCAGACCGGCTCGGTGCTGCCGACCTGCTTCCGCCATTGCGCAACTTCGCCTTGACGCTCAGGCGCCTGTGCCGCATCAACCAGATGCCGCGCCCAGCGCTGGAAGCTGCTGGATTTCGGCCCCAGATCAACTGCACTGCCCGAAGCAATCTGGGCGTAAGCCCGCGCCAGATCCTCCAGCAACACCCGCCAAGAGACGCCGTCGACCACCAGGTGATGGGCGACCAGCAACAGCTTTTGCCCTTCCCGCATGTGCGCCAGCACCACGCGCAACAGCGGACCTTCATGCAGATCAAGGCTGCGCTGAGCCTGTTCGCACAGCGCAGTCATGGCGCGCTCGTCGGCCACGTCACGCACCCAGAGGCTGTCGGCAGCCGGTGTCGCTCGGTAGCGCTGCTGCCAGCGACCGTCGGCGTGCTGATGGAAACTCAGGTTCAGGGCATCGTGATGACCCAGCAGCGCGTCCAGCGCCTGGCTCAACAGCGGCGCGTCCAGCGGCCGCTGCACGTCCAGCAACAGCGCCTGGTTGAAGTGCGCGCGGTTGCTCATCGGCTGCTCGAAGAAATGCGCCTGAATCGGCGTCAACGGCAACTCGCCCTTCGGCGCGTCTTCAATCAACGGCGCTGCGCCGGCCTCGATGACCGTGAGGCGCGGGGCCAGATCCTTGAGCCGCGGATGGCTGAACACGTCTTTGGGCAGCAGCTTGAAACCGACCTGACGCAGACGGGTGATCACGGCCAGCGACTGAATCGAATCGCCGCCCAGTTCGAAGAAGCTGTCCTGACGGCTGATGGTTTCAACCCCCAGCAACTGCTGCCAGACCCGCGCCAGCTCGACTTCGCGCTCACTTTCCGGCGCTTCGAAGGCCTGACTGCCGACGTGGGGATCAGGCAAGGCGTTGCGGTCCAGTTTGCCGTTGGGCAACTGCGGCAGACGTTCCATGACCACGATGTGCGCCGGGACCATGTACTCCGGCAGGGTGGTTTTCAGCTGGTCCTTGAGGCTGTCTTCCGACAGGTCATTACCACCGACGTAGCCGAGCAACTGCTTGCCGTTGCCTTTGTCGCGGACGATCACCAGCGCTTCACGCACGCCCTCGCAGGCCTTGAGCGCCGCTTCGATTTCACCGGCTTCGATGCGGAAGCCACGGATCTTGATCTGATGGTCGATACGGCCGAGGTATTCCAGCAATCCTTCGCTGTTGAGGCGCACGCGGTCGCCGCTGCGATAGATGCGTTCGCCAGCGCGGAACGGGTGCGGCAGGAAACGCTCGGCGGTTGCACCGGGACGGTCCAGATAACCCCGCGCCACCGCGCCACCCAGATAGAGTTCGCCCGCAATCCCATGGGGCAGCGGATTGAGGTCCGCGTCCATCACATAACCCTGACGATCGCCCACCAGATCACCAATCGGCGCGTAGGCGGTGGTGAAATCGGCGGCCTCGGCGGAGGCCAGCCACAGGGTCGGTGTGACCACGGTTTCCGTCGGGCCGTAGCCGTTGATGATCCACAGCGGCTGCAAATTGCGGATCACGTCATGGAGCATCTCGCGGCTGAAGGCTTCACCGGCGAAGCAGTAGGTTTTCACCCCCGGCCCCTTGCCCTGCACACCGGCCCAGTCGGACAGCTGACGCAGGTAGCTCGGCGGGAACGAGGCCACGGTGATGCCTTCTCGAATCAGCGTGTCGTAGGTCTGCTCGACGCTCCACAGTTCCTGATCGCGCAAGACCACTCGAGCGCCGTAGCACAGCGGCATCATCCAGCCTTCGTGGGCGCCGTCGAAGCTGATCGAGAGGAAGTGAAACTTGCGGTCCTCCGGCGTGAAGCGGTAGCGCTCGCCGATGGTCTGGATGTGCATCGAGATATCGGCATGGGCAATGGCCGCGCCCTTTGGCTTGCCGGTCGAGCCCGAGGTGTAGATCAGGTACGCGAGTTGCTGCGGATGAATCACTACATCCGGTGCCGTAGTTGGCTCGGAAGAACAATCCAGTTCATCGATATTCAGCAGCGGCACGTCACCCACCGGCACACGATCCAGCGCTGCATCGTGGCTGATCAGCAGTTTCACGCCGCCGTCTTCCAGCATGTAGCGCAGGCGCTCGGTCGGGTAGTCCGGGTCGAGCGGGATGTAGGCGCCACCCGATTTCAGCACGGCATAAAACGCCAGCCACAGATCAATCCCCCGCTCCATCGCGATCGCCACCCGAACTTCCGTGCCGATGCCCCGGGCACGCAAGGCGTGGGCCAGTTGGTTGGCGCGACGGTCGAACTCGGCGAAGGTCAGGCGCTGCTCGCCATGGACCAGCGCGATGGCGTCAGGACGAATGAACGCGTGGTCGGCGATCAGCTCGTGAATTGGCCGATCCACGTAGGGCGAGAACGGCGGCGTGTTCCATTGATCCAGCGCGGCCAGGTCGGTCTCGCCGAGCAACGGCAGATCGCCGATGGCGGCATCGGGCTGCGCGCAAATCGCCCGCAGCAGCGTGACCAGTTGCTCGAACAAACGCGCCACGGTCGAGGCGTCGAACAGGTCGGTGGCGTAATCGAGATAGCCACTGATACTGCCGTCGCGGTGCTCGAAGGTGCCGAGGACCAAGTCGAATTGCGCGCCCTTGATGTCCCACTGGAGGGCTTCGCAGCTCAGTCCGTCGAACTGCAGCAGCGACATATCCGGCTGTTGCTGATGGTTGTAACTGACCTGGAACAGCGGGTTGACGCTGAGGCTGCGCGCCGGTTGCAGCGCTTCCACCAGTTGCTCGAACGGCAGGTCCTGATGGGCGTGGGCGCCGAGCAGGTTGTCCTTGACCTGGGCCAGCAGCGTGGTGAACGGCTGGTCGCCGCTGACCTCGGCGCGCAGCACCAGGGTGTTGACGAAGAAGCCGATCAGGCCCTGGGTCTGCACCTCGGCGCGGCCGGCCACCGGCACGCCGATGCGCAAGTCGCGCTGGCCGCTCAGGCGATACAGCAGCGTGTCGAACGAGGCCAGGAACAGCATGAACAGCGTGGCGTCGTGGGCTTTCGCCGTCTGGCGCAGCGTGTCGGCCAGATCTTGCGGCAGCACAAAGGCGTGGCGCCCGCCCTTGCCATCGCGTTCGGCCGGACGCGAACGGTCCGCCGGCAGTTCCAGCACCGGCTGTTCGTCACCCAGGGCCTCGCGCCACCAGTTCAACTGGCGCTCGCGCTCGGCGCCGCTCAGGTGTTCGCGCTGCCAAGCGGCGTAGTCAGCGTATTGGACACTGAGCTCTGTAAGTTGCAGCTCAGCCAGCTGCACGTCGCTGCCTTGGGCGAAACGCCGATACAGCGCGGCGAAGTCTTCGAGCATGACCTGCACCGACCAGCCGTCGGAGATGATGTGGTGCATGCACATCAGCAGGCGCCACTGATCGTCCGCCACCCGCGCCAGCGCCACCCGCCACGGCGCGCGCTCGGCGTCGAGGTCAAACGGCTGGTTCATGAACGCCTCGGCCAGCGCCTGGAAGGCGGCTTCCGGCGCGGCGTTGTCGCGCAGATCGTGACGGGCGATGTGCACGCTGCTGATCGGCAAAATCCGCTGCTGCGGCACCGCCTCCCCGTTTTGCATCGGGGATGGGCGGAAACAGGTGCGCAAGGTTTCGTGACGGGCCGCGAGGGCATCGAAGGTCTGCTGCAGGGCGTCGAGTTTCAGTGCGCCGCTGAGGTTGAGCACGCACGGGAGGTTGTACGCGACGCTCTCGGGCTCCAGTTGCGCGAGGAACCACAGGCGCTGCTGGGCGAAGGACTGCGGCGCGAATTCCCGGTCGGCACGACGATGCAGAGCCGGCATCGCCGTGGCGGGCGCCTGGGTGTTCAGGTAGTGAGCGAGGTCAGCCAGCACCGGCGACTCGAACAGCGCGCGCAGGGGCAGCTCAAGTTTCAGGTCGCGGCGGATCTGCGCCACCAGTTGAATGCCCATCAGCGAATGCCCGCCCAAGGCGAAGAAGTTGTCCTGACGACCGATCTGCGCGACGCCGAGCAGGTTCTGCCACAGGGCGGCCAGTCGGGTTTCGACTCCCGCCAGTGGTGCTTCGAAAGCCCGTTGCTGGATCTGTGGGTCTGGCAGGGCTTTGCGGTCGAGCTTTCCGTTGGCCGACAGCGACAGCTTTTCCAGCGTGACGAAGTGTGCCGGGACCATGTAGTCCGGCAGGCGTTGTTTCAGCTGGGTGCGCAGGTGTTCTTCGTCGAAGTCCTCGGCGACCAGATAGCCCACCAGTTGCATGCCGGTGGCCAGTTCGCGGGCGACAACCACCGCTTCGCTGACCGCTGGGTGATCCAGCAACGCCGCTTCGATCTCGCCGATCTCAACCCTCAAGCCGCGCAGCTTGATCTGGTGATCCAGACGGCCGAGGTATTCCACCACGCCGTCGGCACGCCAGCGCGCCAGGTCACCGGTGCGATACAGCCGCTCGCCGGTGCCAAACGGGCTCGCCACGAAGCGCTCGGCGGTCAGGCCGGGACGCAAGTGGTAGCCGCGCGCGAGGCCGTCGCCGCCGATGTACAACTCACCGGGTACGCCGATGGGCTGCGGGTTGAGTCGGCTGTCGAGGATGTGGATCTGCAGGTTATTTATCGGGCGCCCGATGGGCACGGAAATGCCCGGCTCATCAATGCAGGTCCAGTGAGTAACGTCGATGGCCGCTTCCGTCGGGCCATACAGGTTGAACAGGCCAGCATTTGGCAGGCGCTGCAGGGTTTCCCGGGCCAGATCGGCCGGTAAGGCTTCACCGCTGCAGACGATGCGTTTCAGAGAAGCGCAACCGGTGAGGTCGTCCTGGGCCATGAAGGCACCGAGCATCGACGGGACGAAATGCAGCGTAGTGATCTGCTGTTTTTCGATCAGCTTGTTGAGCGCAACAGGATCGCGATGATCACCTGGCTGGGCCACAACCAGACGCGCGCCCACCATCAGCGGCCAGAAGAACTCCCAGACCGAGACGTCGAAACTGAACGGTGTTTTTTGCAGTACCGCGTCGGATGCGTCAAGGGCGTAAGCGTCCTGCATCCAGGCCAGGCGGTTGAACAGTGCTGCGTGAGTGTTGCCCGCGCCCTTCGGTTTGCCGGTCGAACCGGAGGTGTAAATCATGTAGGCCAGTTGTTCAGGGTGCAGATCAACCCTGGGCGCCGTGACGGGGTAACCGGCCAGCATCAGATGATCCAGATTGGCCACCCGCATCCCTTCCACCACCGGCAAATCATCGATGACCGCATCGTGGCTCAGCAGCAAGCCGATCCCGGCGTCTTCGAGCATGTAACGCAGACGATCAGCCGGGTACTCAGGATCCAGCGGCACATACGCAGCGCCCGCTTTCAGCACGGCATACAACGCAACCACCATCTCCACCGAGCGCAACGCCGCCACGCCCACCAGCGATTCGCGGTCGACGCCCTGCTCTCGCAGGTAATGGGCCAGCTGGTTCGCACGCTGATCCAGCTCGCGATAACTCAACACCTCCTCGCCAAAACGCAAGGCTTCCCGCTCCGGATGCGCCTGCGCCAGACGCTCAAAATGACGATGCACAAACGGTTCGGTTTTAGCCCAATCCCGCGCCGTGTCATTGACCAACGCCAACCGCGCACGGTCTTCAGCATCCAGCAACTCGAAGTCGCCAATCGCCGCGTCCGGCTGCTCGATCAACTCGGCGAACAGCTTTTCAAAGCGCCCATGCAAGCGCTCGATGCTGCCGTGATCAAACAGATCCGTGGCGTAAGTCCACGACCCACCCAGCAAGCCCTCGGCGTATTCGTGGGTGTTCAGCGCCAGGTCGAACTGGCTGCTGCCATCGTCCAGCGGCAGCACGTCGGCGCGCAGGCCCGGCAGCCCGGCGAGTGATTCAAAGTTCTGCTGTTGATGGTCGTAGGCGACCTGGAACAACGGGTTGTGGCTCAGGCTGCGCGCAGGTTGCAGCGCTTCGACCAGTTGCTCGAATGGCAAGTCCTGATGGGCCTGGGCGCCGAGGGTCCGCGTCTTGGCCTGCTCCAGCACCTGACGATAGGTCAGCTCGGCAGACACCTCGGCGCGCAGCACCTGGGTGCTGACGAAGAAGCCGATCAGCCCTTCCACTTCCAGCCGCGAACGGCCGGCAATCGGCACGCCAATGCGCAGGTCGTTTTGCCCGCTCAGGCGGTGCAGCAGCACCTGATACGCCGACAGAATCGCCATGAACGGCGTGACGCCCTGCTGTTTCGCGAACTCGCGCAGGCGCTGACTGAACGCGGCATCGAAGGCGAACAGCACGCGGTCGCCGCGATAGCTCTGTTGGGGTGGACGCGGCCGGTCGGTGGGCAGCTCCAGCACCGGGTGCACGTCACCCAGTTGCTCGCGCCAGTAATTCAGCTGCCGCTCGCCCTCGCCCGCCGCCAGCCATTCGCGCTGCCAGGCGGCAAAGTCGGCGTACTGCACCGGCAATGGCGCCAGCTGCGGCGCGCGGTTTTCCACGGCCGCGCGGTACAGCTCACAGAATTCCTGCAGCAGCACGCGCACTGACCAGCCGTCCGAAATCATGTGGTGCAGGCACAGCAGCAAACGCTGTTCGTCGGCCGCGACACGCACCAGCGCCAGTCGCCAGACCGGGCTGCGCGACAGGTCGAACGGGCGCTTGACGAAGGCCTGGGCCAGGGCGTTGAAGGCGGTGTCGAGATCCCCTTCATCGCTGATATCCAGCCGCTCGATCTCCACGGCACAAGCCGGCTCGATCTGTTGCATCGGCACGCCATCGACCGCCAGGAACCGCGTGCGCAGCACTTTATGGCGCGCGGTCAGGCCGTCGAATGCCGCCTGCAATGCAACCTCGTTCAGCTCGCCGCACAAGCGAACGGCACCCGGCAGGTTGTAGGCGTGACCGCCGGGTTGCAGCTGATCGAGGAACCACAGGCGCTGCTGGGAAAACGACTGCACGGCAAGGGCCTGCTGGCGTGGGGTCAGCTCAAGCTGCTTGGGCTCGGTGTGTGCCAAACCGGCGATGCGCTGGGCGAAATCGCTGAGGCGCGGCGCGTCGAACAGCGCGCGCAGCGGCACGCTCAGTTGATGCTCATGGCGCAGACGGGAGATCAGCTGCATCGCCAGCAGCGAGTGGCCGCCCAGTTCGAAAAAGTGATCGTTGCGGCCGACGGCGTCGATGCCCAGCAACGGCTGCCACAGCGCCGCCAGTTGCTGTTCAAGTACCGTTTGCGGCGCCTGATAATCACTGGACATCACCTGTGGATCGGGCAGTGCATTGCGGTCCAGTTTGCCGTTTGGCAACTGCGGCAGACGCTCCATGACCACAATGTGCGCCGGGACCATGTATTCCGGCAGGGTGTTTTTCAGCTGCTGCTTCAGACTGTCTTCGGCCAGACCGTTGCCGCCGACATAACCCAGCAGGACCTTTCCGTTCGCGCTGTCACGGACAACCACCAGGGCTTCACGCACGCCTTCGCAGGCTTTCAGTGCCGCTTCGATCTCACCGGCCTCGATGCGGAAGCCACGAATCTTGATCTGATGGTCGATACGGCCGAGGTATTCCAGCAGCCCTTTGCTGTTGAGGCGCACGCGGTCGCCACTGCGGTAGAGGCGCTCACCGGCGCGGAATGGATGAGGCAGGAAACGCTCGGCGGTTGCGCCCGGACGGTCCAGATAACCCCTGGCCACCGCGCCACCCAAGTACAGCTCGCCGGCAATGCCCTGGGGCAGCGGGTTCAAATCCGCGTCCATCACGTAGCCCTGACGATCCCCCACCAGATCACCGATCGGCGCGTAGGCGGTGGTGAAGTCGGCAGTGTCGGCGGATGCCAGCCACAGCGTCGGCGTGACCACCGTTTCGGTCGGGCCATAGCCGTTGATGATCCACAGCGGCTGCAGATTGCGAATCACGTCGTGGAGCATTTCCCGGCTGAAGGCTTCACCGGCGAAGCAGTAGGTTTTCACGCCTGGACCCTTGCCCTGCACGCCGGCCCAGTCGGACAGCTGACGCAGGTAGCTCGGTGGGAACGACGCCACGGTGATGCCTTCGCGAATCAGCGTGTCGTAGGTCTGTTCAACGCTCCACAGTTCCTGATCGCGGAGCACGACGCGGGCGCCGTAACACAGCGGCATCATCCAGCCTTCATGGGCGCCGTCGAAGCTGATCGAGAGGAAGTGGAACTTGCGGTCCTCCGGCGTGAAGCGGTAGCGCTCACCGATGGTCTGGATGTGCATCGAGATATCGGCGTGGGCGATGGCTGCACCTTTTGGCTTGCCGGTGGAGCCCGAGGTGTAAATCAGATAGGCCAGTTGCTGCGGGTGGATCACCACATCGGGTGCCGTCACTGGCTCGGACGAGCAATCCAGTTCGTCGATGTTCAGCAACGGCACATCACCGACGGGCACGCGACCCAGCGCCGCATCGTGGCTGATCAGCAACTTCACGCCGCCGTCTTCCAGCATGTAGCGCAGGCGCTCGGTCGGGTAATCCGGGTCGAGCGGGATGTAGGCGCCGCCGGATTTCAGCACGGCGTAGAACGCCAGCCACAAATCAATCCCCCGCTCCATGGCAATTGCGACCCGAACTTCGGTGCCGATGCCCCGGGCGCGCAAGGCGTGGGCCAGTTGATTGGCGCGGCGGTCGAACTCGGCGAAGGTCAGGCGCTGTTCGCCATGGACCAGCGCGATGGCGTCAGGGCGAATACGCGCGTGGTCGGCAATCAGCTGGTGAATTGGGCGACCAACGTAAGGCGAAAACGGCGGCGTGTTCCAGGCGTGCATGGCGTCGATGTCGCCTTCGGTGAGCATCGACAGCTCACCGATGCGCGCCTCGGGGAAGCGGCAGAGGCCTTCCAATAGCGCCTGAAAATGCCCGCACAGACGCGTGATCTGTTCGGCGCTGAACACGTTGCTGTGGTAGTTGACGTGCACATGGGCGTGCTCGCCCGCCACCACCGCCAGGCTCAGCGGGTAGTGGGTCTTGTCGCTGAGTTCAACGGACCCCAGGTTGACGCCGTTGGCCTGCTTGCCCCGGAGCACCGCGTCCACCGGATAGTTCTCGAACACCAGCAGGCTGTCGAACAGATCGCGGCCGGCGTGGCCGGCGTAGCGTTGGGCCTCGAACAGCGGCGTGTGCTCATGCTCGCGCAACTCCAGGTTGTGCGCTTGCAGCTCGTTCAGCCAGTCGCCGACTTTCTGCTGCGCCTCGGGCGCCTGCACCAGCGGCAGGGTGTTGATGAACAGGCCGAGCATGCGTTCGATGCCCGGCACTTGCGCGGAGCGGCCGGACACGGTGGCGCCGAATGCCACCCGTTGCTGCCCGGTGTAGCGCTGCAACAGCAACACCCACACAGCTTGAATCAGCGTGTTGACGGTCACGCACTGACGGCGAGCGGCACTGTTCAGCAGCTCGCTGTTGAGGTCCATCGAAATAACCCGCACCTGGTTCGGCAACGGCTCGCCCGTGCTGGAGGTCGGCGCGGTCAGCGCTGCCGCCATCATCGTTGGCTGGTCGAAACCGGCCAGATGGGTCTGCCAGAAGGTCTGGCTGCCCTCGGCGTCGCGGCTCAGCAGCCACTCCACGTAGTCGCCGTAATGCCCGGCGGGCTGCGGCGTGGCGTCGGACATTGCCGCCTGAATCACTTCGCCCAGCACCGCCGCACTGCTCCAGCCGTCCAGCAGAATGTGGTGGAAGGTCCAGACCAGTTTCCACAGCGTCTCGCTCTGGCGAACCAGCAGCACGCGCATCAGCGGCGCGGCGTGGATGTCGAATGGAGTTTCCCGCTCGGCCGCCAATACGTCGGCCAGTGCCTTATCGCTGACGCCCAACTGCAATTCACGCAGGTCCAGTTCACGCACAACCAGAGCGGCATCGCGACGGATCAGTTGCACCGGCTGTTCGCTGCCGGAGACGCGCAAGAAGGCCGCACGCAGGATCGGATGCCGCTGCACCGCCGCCGCCCACGCCGATTTAAAACGGGCCACCGGCAAGTGTTCGATGTCCAGCGCCACCTGATTGATGTACAGATCCCGCGCGCTGCCCTGATCAGCGATCTCGCTGCCGCTCAGCTCGGTGTGAAACAGCAGGCCTTGCTGCATTGGCGTCAGCGGGTACAGCTGCTCGATCTCGCGGGCGGGAACCGGCAGTGCGTCGAGTTGGGCCTGAGTCAGCGACTGGTTCTGAGTCAGTGCCGGGAAGTCCGACGGGGTGACCGCAGAGTGATGGCGGCAGTGTTCGATCACCTCGTCCAGCGCTTCGCCGTAGGCATCAAGCAGCCGCTGAATCGACGCGGATTCATGGCGTTCCCCGCTGAAGCTGCAGGTCAGGCTGAACTGGCCGTCACGGATTTGCGCATCGATGGACAGCTCGCCATTGAGGGGCGCATCGGCGGCGCGCTGGGCACCGCTGCCCTCCTTGGCCAGGCGCCATAGCCCGCTGCTGTTTTGCAGCCGTCCCATGTAATTGAACAGCACGCAGCCGTCCAGCGCCGGCAAGGCTTCGCCGCGCAGATGGCGCAACAGGCCATAACCCAGGCCGCCATTAGGCACGGCGCGCAGGGTTTCCTTGATGTGTTTAAGCGCGGCGTCGAGGTCGTCGTGGGCGTGCAGGCTGACCGGGTACAGGCTGGTGAACCAGCCGACGGTGCGCGCCGGATCAACCCCGTCGAAGAGGTCTTCGCGGCCGTGGCCTTCCAGGGCGATCATCGCCTGGGCATCCCCGCTCCAGCGCTTCATCGCGCGGACCAGTGCGGTCAGCAGCAGGTCGTTGATCTGCGTGCGGTACGCCGCCGGCGCCTGGCTGATCAGTTTCTCGGTGCGCGCGGCGTCCAGTTGCAGGTGCAGTTGACGCACGTTGCTTTGCCGCGCTTCACCCTTTGGATTGGCGCAGGGCAATGCGGGTGCGGACGGCAGGTTGCGCCAGTACTCGGCTTCGGCCAGCACGGCGTCGCTGTAGGCGAAATCCAGCAAACGGTTGGCCCAGCGCTGGAACGATGCGGTCTTGTCGCCGAGGTCGATAGTGAGGTCCGCTTGTGCCTGGGTGTAGGCGTTTTGCAGGTCCTCCAGCAGGGTGCGCCACGACACGCCGTCGATGACCAGGTGATGCGCCACCAGCAACAGACGCTCGCCGCCGTCGGCCAGGGTGAAATGCACGGCGCGCAGCAGCGGGCCGTCCCTCAAATCGAGGCTGGCCTGGGCTTCGTCGCAGGCTGTGGTCAGCTCATTCAGGCTGGTGGTGCGCTGCCAGATCAGGCCGTTTTGGGCCTGCTCTTCGGATGAAAACTCTCCAGCAGAAACGCCGGCGCGATAGCGTTGCTGCCACTGGCCGTTGTCCTGCTGCACAAACCTCATGCGCAGGGCGTCGTGATGGTTAAGCACGGCGTGAAGGGCCTGGGTCAGCGCCGGAATGTCCAGGGCTTCGCTAGGGGTCAACAGCAGCGACTGGTTCCAGTGGCTGCGGTTCTTCATTGGTTGCTGGAAGAACCCGTGCTGAATCGGGGTCAGCGGGATGTCGCGGTTCAGCTCGATGCGCTCGACCGCAGGCGAATCCTGAGTGACCACCTGAGCGACCTGGGCCAGTTCGGCGATGGTCTGGCGTTCGAACATCTGCCGGGGCGACAGCACGATGCCGGCCTTGCGGGCGCGGGAGATGATTTGCAGGCTGAGGATCGAGTCGCCGCCGAGGGCGAAGAAGTTGTCCCGGCGACCGATCTGCGCGACGCCGAGCAGGTCCTGCCACAGCGCGGCCAGCTGGGTTTCGACTCCGGCCAGCGGCGCTTCGAAGTCACGTTGCTGAATTTGTGGGTCTGGCAGCGCTTTGCGGTCGAGCTTGCCGTTGGCCGACAGCGGCAGCTTTTCCAGGGTGACGAAGTGGGCCGGAACCATGTAATCCGGCAGGCGCTGTTTCAGCTGGGTGCGCAGGTGTTCTTCGTCGAAGTCCTCGGCGACTAGATAGCCCACCAGTTGCATGCCGGTGGCCAGTTCACGGGCAATGACCACCGCTTCGCTGACCGCCGGGTGATCCAGCATCGCCGCTTCGATCTCGCCGATTTCCACACGCAGACCGCGCAGCTTGATCTGGTGATCGAGACGGCCGAGGTATTCCACCACGCCGTCGGCGCGCCAACGGGCCAGGTCACCGGTGCGGTACAGCCGCTCGCCGTTGCCAAACGGGCTGGCGACGAAGCGCTCGGCGGTCAGACCGGGACGCAGGTGATAGCCGCGAGCGAGGCCGTCGCCGCCGATGTACAGCTCGCCCGGTACGCCGACGGGTTGCGGGTTGAGGCGGCTGTCGAGGATGTGGATGTGCAGATTGGCGATTGGCGCGCCGATGGGGACGGAAACGCCCGGCTCATCAACACAAGTCCAGTGAGTCACGTCGATGGCCGCTTCCGTCGGGCCATAGAGATTGAACAGGCCCGCATTCGGCAGGCGCTGCAAGGTTTCCCTGGCGAGATCGGCGGGCAACGCTTCGCCACTGCAGACGATGCGTTTCAGGGAAGCGCAGCCAGTGAGATCGTCCTGTGCCATGAAGGCACCGAGCATCGACGGGACGAAGTGCAGCGTGGTGATCTGCTGTTGTTCGATCAGTGTCTTCAACAACAGCGGATCGCGGTGATCCCCCGGTTGAGCAACGACCAAGCGTGCACCCACCATCAATGGCCAGAAAAACTCCCAGACCGACACGTCAAAACTGAACGGCGTTTTTTGCAGCACGGCGTCGGAAGCGTCCAGCCCATAAGCGTCCTGCATCCACGCCAGTCGGTTGAACAGCGCCGCGTGGGTGTTGCCGGCGCCCTTCGGTTTCCCTGTCGAGCCCGAGGTGTAGATCATGTAGGCCAGCTGCTCGGGGTGCAGATCAACCATAGGCGCTGTGACGGGGTAATCCGCCAGCGCCAGATGATCCAGATTCAGCACCCGCAGGCCTTCAACAATCGGCAGGTCATTGACCACGGCATCGTGGCTAAGCAGCAAACCAATCCCTGCATCTTCCAGCATGTAACGCAGACGATCCGCCGGATACTCGGGATCAAGCGGCACATACGCGGCGCCGGCTTTCAGCACCGCGTACATCGCAACCACCATTTCCACCGAACGCAACGCCGCCACGCCCACCAGCGATTCCCGGCTGACGCCCTGCTCTCGCAGGTAATGGGCCAATTGATTCGCACGCTGATCCAGCTCGCGATAACTCAACACCTCATCGCCAAAGCGCACAGCCTCCCACTCGGGATGTACCTGGGCCAGCCGCTCAAAATGCCGATGCACAAACGGCTCGGTATCAGACCACTCCCGCGCCGTGTCATTGACCAGCGCCAGTTGCGCGCGGTCCTCAACATCCAGCAGCTCGAAGTCGCCAATCGCAATATCCGGCCGCTCCAGCAACTCGGCAAACAACTGTTCAAAACGCCCATGCAAGCGCTCGATGCTGCCGTGATCAAATAGATCCGTGGCGTAATTCCAGTTGCCCGCCAGTTCACCCGCCGCGTTTTCCCAGGTGTGCAGCGCCAGGTCGAATTGTGCGCTGCCGTTGTCCAGGGGCATCAGCGTGGCGTTGAGACCGGGCATCAGTTGCAGCGCTTCGTCCTGGCGTTGCTGATGGTTGTAGAGCACCTGAAACAGCGGGTTGTGGCTGAGGCTGCGTTCCGGCGCCAGGGCGTCCACCAGTTGCTCGAACGGCAGGTCCTGATGGGCCTGGGCGCCTTGGGACGCCAGGCGAACGCTGTCGATGATCTGGTTGAAACTGGCGTCGGCCTGCACCTCGCCGCGCAGAATCTGGGTGTTGACGAAGAAGCCGATCAGGCCTTCGGTCTCGGAACGCTGACGGCCGGCAATGGGCACGCCGATGCGCAGATCGGTCTGGCCGCTCAGCCGCTGCAACAGCACTTGATAGGCCGCGAGCAGGACGGTGAACAAGGTCACGCCGCGCTGCCGGGCCAGTTCACGCATGCGCCCGGACAGCGCCGCGTCGAAGCTGAACGGCAGGCGCGCGCCACGGAAACTCTGGCGCGCCGGACGTGGACGGTCCGCCGGCAGTTCCAGCACCGGCGGCTCGTCGCCCAGTTGTTGCTGCCAGTAGGCGAGCTGCCGATCACCCTCGCCCGCGTCCAGGCAGGCGCGCTGCCACAGGGCGACGTCGGCATAGCTCAATGGCAACGGCTGCAGCGCTTCGCCTTCACCAGACAGCGCGGCGCGGTAGGCCTCGACGAAGTCCAGCAGCAACACTTGAATCGACCAACCGTCGGCAATGATGTGGTGCAGACAGACCAGCAGTACGTGGTCGTCTGCGGCGCGCTCGATCAGCGCCACGCGCCACAGCGGGCCCTGGGCCAGGTCGAACGGGCGTCGGGCGAAGGCATCGGCCAGGGCCTGCACTTCCTCTTCGTCCGCCGCGTGCAGACACTCGAACGGCAACCCTTGACCACCGCAAATCACCTGCTCCGGCGTACCGTCTTCAGTCGTGGCGAACACCGTGCGCAGGCTGGCATGACGCTCGGCCACGCGCTCGAAAGCCGTTCGCACGGCCCCAACATTCAGCTCGCCCTTCAGGCGCAACGCTCCCGGCAGGTGATAGGTGCTGTTGCCCGGTTCCAGCTGTTCGAGAAACCACAGCCGCTGCTGGGAAAACGACGCCGGGCTACGCTCGCCCGCAACGCCCGGCGGCACCGGCAGCGACGACGCATCGAGCCCCTGCTCGCGCAGCTTGTTCAAAAACACCCGACGCTGAGCGCTGCCAAGGCTGAGGAAACGCGTGGCCAGGGCCAGCAGTTTGCTCTGGGAAGTCATGCTCGGTTGCGACATCAGTTGCTTTCCTCCAGCTCATTCATTAACTCGTCCAGGGCATCGAGCCGGTCGAGTGTCAGGGTCTGCCCCTGCAAGGTGTCGATCAGCGCCGCCTGGGCGGCGACGGTGGTGGCTTCGAAAGCCTGGGCCAGCGGGATGCTTACCCCGAGGCGCTCGCGAATGCGCGACAGCAGCCGCGTCGCCAGCAACGAATGGCCACCCAGTTCAAAGAAGTTGTCGTGACGACCGACCTGCTCAACCTTGAGCAGGCTCCGCCAGAGTTCGGCGAGGACTTCCTCACGCTCGCCCTGGGGCGCTTCGAACACGCGTTCTTCAAGGCTCGGCGCCGGCAGCGCCTTGCGGTCGAGCTTGCCGTTGGCGTTGCGCGGCATCTGTGCCAGCACGACGACGTGCGCCGGCACCATGAACGCCGGCAGGGTCTGCGCCAGCGCGCTTTTCAGCACGTCGCTGGACAACGCCTGCTGCGCCTCGGCGACCACGTAGGCCACCAGTTGCGGGCCATGGGCCGTCGGTTGCGCGCTGACCACGGCGTCGTGCACAGAGGGTTGCGCCAACAGCAGGTTTTCGATTTCGCCCAGTTCGATGCGCTGGCCGCGGATCTTCACCTGGAAGTCCGCACGGCCGACGTATTCCAGCGCGCCGTCGGCGTTCCAGCGGGCCAGGTCGCCGCTGCGGTACAGCCGCGCACCGGTTTCGCCAAACGGATCGGGCAGGAAGCGCTCGGCGGTCAGCCCTGGCCGCGCGGCGTAGCCACGGCCGACACCGACACCGCCGATGTACAGCTCGCCCACCACACCCGGCGCGGCCAGTTGCAGGTTGGAATCCAGCACATACAGGCAGTTGTTGTCGGTGGGCCGGCCAATCGGCATGTTGGCGTTGAGGGCGGGCGCGGCGGTCAGGGTGTGCAACGCGACATCGTCGGCGCACTCCGCCGGACCGTAGGCGTTGACCAGCGGCACCTCGGGGTAGCGGGCAAACCAGCGCGCGGCGAGGTCGGTGGTCAGCGCTTCACCGGTCGGCAGCAGCCAGCGCAAGGCATCAAGCCGCTGGGGCGCGACCGCGAGCATGGCGTCGATCACCGCCGGCACGCATTCCAGCACGCTAACCTGATTGGCGGCGACTTCCTCCAGCAGGCGTTGCGGGTCCTGGACCACGGCGTCCGGCAGAATCTCCACACGCCCGCCGAACAGCGGCGCGGTGAGGAACTGCCACACGGAAATGTCGAAGCCGGTGGCGGCGGTCTGGGCAATGACATCGCCCTCGCCCAGCCGCAGATACGGCAGCTTGGACATCTGGTTGTTGAGCATGCCGCGCTGGTTGACCATCACCCCTTTCGGCTCGCCGGTGGAACCGGAGGTGTAGATGACGTAGGCCAGTTGCTCGGCGGTGGCGTAGCGGCCCGGATTTTCGTCGGCGGACTCATCGGCGGCAGTCAGCAGCTCTTCAAGCACCAGCACACGGGGCTTGCGTTCAGCCAGCGCAACGATCGCCTCGACCTGGCGCAGGCACTCGCGGGGCGTCAGCAATAGCGGCGCGGCGCTGCTCACCAGCATTCGAGCACTGCGCCCGGCCGGGTGACGATCATCCAGGGCCAGATAGCCCGCACCGGCCTTGAACGCGCCGACAATCATGCTCAACAACGGCAGACCGCGGGGTGCGAACAGCGCCACCACATCGTCGCCCTGTACGCCCGCCGCGATAAGGCCGTGACCGATGCGGTTGGCCTGACGATTGAGTTCGCGGTAGCTCAGGCTTTGACCCTGACAACGGGCCACTTCCTGGGCCGGATGGGCCAGCACCCGCGCCTCGAAACGCTCCAGGTAGCTGATGTCGTACCAGTGTTTTTGCACCGGGCCGAGCCCTTGGGCCAGCAGCTGCTCGCGCTCATTGTGCTCAAGAATCTGCAACTGACTCAGGGTCTGCTGCGGGTTGTCGATCAACTGCGTGAGCAGACGACGGAAGTGGCTGACCAGTGTGCCCATGTCGGCGTCGTTGAAGTGCCGGCTGTCGTAGGTCAACTGCAGTTGCAGGGATTCACCGGGCAGCAGCACCACGGTCAACGGGTAGTTGGTGTGGGTGCGGTTGGCCAGCGGGTTGATGCGGTATTCGTTCACGGCCTGCTGCACCTCGGCACCCAACGGAACGTTCTCGAAAACAAACAGGCTGTCGAACAGCGGCTGGCCGCGGGGGGTGTCGGCGAGCAGCTGAATGTCGGCCAGGGACAGGTGTTCGTGCTGGCGCATGTCGGCGTTCTGCCCCTGCAAGGCATTCAGCAGGTCCAGCGCCGACGCGCCCATGCCCGGCCGGCGGATGCGCAGCGGCAAGGTGTTGATGAACAGCCCCAGCGCGCCTTCGATGCCTTCCAGTTCGGTCGGACGACCGGCCACGGTGACGCCGAACAGCACTTCGTCGCGGTCGGCATGGCGCATCAGCAACAAGGCCCACGCGGCCTGCACGAAGGTGTTGGCGGTCAGACGATGCTGACGGGCTTGTTCGGCGAGTTTTACGGTCTGCTCGACGCCCAGCGCCAGGGTCACGTCGCGCATCTGCGAGTCACCCTGAGGACTGTGGCGGTACGGCAGCGGCGTAACGTCGGTGAAGCCTGCCAATGCGTTGCGCCAGTAATCGCGGCTCATCGCTTCGTCCTGCTCGGCGAGCCAGGCGAGGAAGTCGCGGTACGGCCGCGCCGGCGGCAGGCTGACCTGACGCCCATCCAGAAACGCGCGGTAATGGGCGAAGAATTCGGTGAGCATCAGGCCCCGGCACCAGGCGTCGATCAGCGCGTGGTGGTGGCTCTGAACGATGCGGAAATCCGCCTCGCCGAACTTGATCAGGCGCAGGCGCAGCAGCGGCGCCCGGGCGAAATCGAAGCCCTGTTCGCGCTCGCTGTTCAGCAGGTCATCAAGCTCGGCTTCGGCGGCATCGCGGGACAGATGGCTGAGGTCGATCAGTTGCACCGGTGACGGCACGCGACGCATCACCACCTGACGCTGCACGCCGCTTTCCAGGCCGTGAAACGCCGTGCGCAACGCCGGGTGGCGCTGCACCACTTGCTGCCAGGCGTACTTGAACGCGTCGAAATCCACGTTGGCCCCGACGTCGTACTGGTCCTGCATCAGGTAGATGCCGTTGCCCTGCTCCAGCAAGCTGTGCAGCAAAATGCCCTGCTGCATCGGCGCCAGCGGCAGGATGTCTTCGATCTCCCGCGCGGGGATGCCCAGCGCGTCGAGCTGGGCCTGATTCAGGCCGGCCAGGGGGAAGTCCGACGGCGTCAGGCCGGCATTGGTTTCGTCGCCGCAATGGGCGATCAGCTGCAGCAACTGCGCTTCGTACAGTGCGACCAGTTGCCTGATGCTGTCGCGGCTGAAGCGTTCGCGGCTGAAGGTCCAGTCCAGCTGCAACTGGCCGTCGCGGACTTGGCCGTCCACCGCCAAAGCATTGGCCAGCGGCCCTTGGGGGTCACGCAGATTGTTCGGCGTGCGGCTCGACAGTGAGAACAGCGCGCCCTCGCTGTCGTCAAAACGGCCGAGGTAATTAAAGGTCACACCCTGGCCGATCAGCTCCGGCAAATTCGCGCCAGCCAAGTGCTTCAGTAGTCCGTAGCCGAGGCCTTTCTCCGGCACGCCGCGCAGGCTTTCTTTAACAGCCTTGAGGGTAGCGACCGCGTCATCCGCTGCGTCCAGCGCCAGCGGGTACAGGCTGGTGAACCAGCCGACGCTGCGGCTCAGGTCCAGGTTGCCAGTGGCGTCCTCGCGGCCATGGCCTTCGAGGCTGATGACGTGGCGACGGCGACCGCTCCACTGCCACAGCGCCTGGGACAATGCCGCCAGCAGCAGGTCATCGATGCGTGTGCGATACGCCGCCGGGGCTTCGCTGAGCAGGCGACGGGTGTTGAGCGCGTCGAGGCTCAGGTGCAGGGTTTCGCTGTCGCCGACCCGGCTTTCCACCGACGCATCGCCGGGCAGGATGGCGTCGGCAGCGTTCAGCCCCTGCCAGTACGGCAGTTGTTGTTGCAGCTCAGGGCTGCGCGCCAGGGTGCTCAACGACTGCGACCAGGCCTGGAAGCTGGCGGTTTTGTCGGCCAATGCCACGCTCTTTCCAGCCGCCAGTTGGCGGTAAGCCAGCTGCAGATCTTCCAGCAACACCCGCCACGACACGCCGTCCACGGCCAAGTGATGGATCGCCAGCAGCAACCGCGCCTCGCCCGACGGCAGGCGCGCATGGACCACCCGCAGCAGCGGACCGGTGTCGATGTTCAGGCTGCGTTGGGCTTCGTCGTTGAGCGAATCGAGATCGTCTTCGCGGCTCAGCTCGCAGGTCCACAGCACGCGCTCGGCACTTTCGCTGTCACGGTAACGCTGCTGCCACTGGCCTGCATCGTTCTGATGGAAGCTCAGGCGCAGGCTGTCGTGGTGAGCCAGCACGGCGGCGAGGGCCTGTTGCAACCGCGCGGTGTCCAGTGCTTGGGGCACGTCGAGCAGCAGCGACTGGTTCCAGTGCTGACGCTGGGCGACCGGCAGGCTGAAGAAGCGCGCCTGAATCGGCGTCAGGGCAAACTCGCGGGGTGCAACGGCTGCCGTAACAGGCGCGGCTACAGGTTTGGCTTCGGCCACCGTGGCGACCTGGGCGAGTTCGGCGATGGTCTGTTTTTCGAACAACTGCTTGGGCGTCAGGCGAATGCCCTGACGCCGGGCACGGGCGATGATCTGCAGGCTGAGGATCGAGTCGCCGCCGAGGGTGAAGAAGTTGTCGTGACGGCCCACCGCCACAACGTTCAACGCCGCTTGCCACAGTGCGGCGAGTGCGGCTTCGACCCCTTCGTGGGGCGCTTCGAAATCTTCGGACGTTGTGGTCGGCGTCGGCAGCGCGCTGGCGTCGAGCTTGCCGTTGGCCGTCAGCGGGAAGGCATCGAGGGTCAGGATGTGGCTCGGGACCATGTAGTCCGGCAGGCTCTGGGCCAATTGCGCGCGCAGCGCCTCGCCGTCTACCGATGCGCCATTGATCACTAGTACATGGGCGATCAATTGGCCGCGATCATCGACACGGACATGGGCGTCACGCAGGCCGTCAAGCTGGCGCAGCCGCTGGGCGATTTCACCCAGGGCCACGCGGTAGCCGCGCACCTTGACCTGATCGTCGGCGCGGCCGAGGAACTGAATCTGCCCGTTGGCCAGCAAGCGCGCGCGGTCGCCACTGCGGTAGAGACGCCCACCGTTACCGCTCGGATCCGGAATAAACGCCGCAGCAGTCATGGCCGGACGCTGGTGATACCCGCGCGCCAAGCTCGGCCCGCCGATGTACAGCTCGCCGACGTCGCCCTGCACCACCGGTTGCAGCTGGTCGTTGAGAATCAGCGCCACGGCGTTAGGGAGCGGGCGGCCGACGGGCACGCTGTCGCCAGTCGACTCGCCAAAGGCCTCACTGCTCAGCACGCCCACGGTGGTTTCGGTCGGCCCATAGTGATTGATGACCCGGCAGCCAGGCTTCAGGCGCTTGATCTTTGCCACCAGCTCCCACGGCAGCGCATCGCCGCCGAGGATCAGCGCATGTTCGGGCAGCACATCGGCCGCATTCGTCGCCTGCAACAGGCCGTTCAAATGGGTCGGCACGATCTTCAGCACGCCCACACTGTGCTCGGCCATGTAAGCGGCGAACCGGTCGGCGTCATTGGTGCGGTCGGGGCTGATCAGGTGCAGCGAACGCGCCGAGCACAGCGCGCCGAACAGCACGGTGTGGCCCAGATCGGCACCGACGGTGGAGACCATGGCCATGCAGGCCTCGGGCGCCAGATCAAGACGGGCGAGCAAGCCCTGCACGTAATCAGCCAGGGCGCCGTGGCTGATGACCACCCCTTTCGGCGTGCCGCTGGTGCCGGAGGTGTAGATCAGGTACGCGGCCTGATCGGAGTGGGGTTGCAGGTTCAGGGCTTGAGCAGGCTGTGCTCGCCACGCGGCATCGGCAGCCATGGTGATGACGTCGCCATGGAAGTCACCCGGCGCCGCCACATCGCTGATCAACCCGCTTGCGCCGCTGTCCGCCAGCACAAACGCCTGACGCTCGGCCGGCCATTTCGGGTCCATCGGCACAAACGCGGCGCCGCTCTTGAGCACCGCCAGCAGGCCGACGACGAACTCCAGCGAGCGCTCCAGCAGAATGCCGACGCGGCTTTCCACGCCCACACCGGCCTGTCGCAGGTGCTGTGCCAATTGATTGGCCTGGGCGTCGACCTCGGCAAAGCGGGCGCTGCGCTGTTCGTCTTGCAGGGCCAGACGATTCGGTTGTGCGCTGACGCTGGCATTCCACAGGCTCAGGACATCGGTGGCCGGGAACGTCACGGATTCAGCAGCGATGGAGGAAAGCTCGGCGCCGATTTGCAGATCCGCCAGACTCACCTGAGGTTGGGCCACCACTTGCGCGCAGATGCGCAACAGGTCACCCGCAAGACCGGCGATACGCGGTTCGTCGAACAGGTCGCAGGCGTAGGTGAACACCGCATGAATGCCGTCAGCCTCGTCGGTGATGTCCAGCCCCAAGTCGAAATGCGCCGAGTAGTCGTCGAGCTGGTTGACGTCCATGCGCACGCCGGCCATTTCAACGTTGTGCGGCAGCGGAAACTGCTGAGTGAATTTCACCTGGCACAGCGGGTTGTGGCTGAGGTTGCGCGACACGCCGAGGGCTTCGACCAGTTGCTCGAATGGCAGGTCCTGATGGTGTTGCGCACCCAGTGCGGTATGACGAACCGCCTCGATCAGCGTGCTGAACGACTGCTGCGGCGACACCTCGCTGCGCAGCACCAGGGTGTTGACGAACAGGCCAATCAACCCTTCGGATTCAGTGCAGGTCCGCCCCGCCACCGGCACGCCGACGCGCAGGTCGGTCTGGCTGCTGTAACGCTGCAACAGGGTTTTGTAGGCGGCGAGCATGACCATGAACAGGGTCGCGCCGTGGCGACTGGCGAGATCGCGCAGGCCCTGGCTCAAGTCGCGGTCGAGGGCAATGGCGTAACGGGCGCCGCGATGGCTTTGCTGGGCGGAACGCGGACGATCGGCAGGGAGATTCAAAACGGTCTCGGCATCACCCAATTGCTCACGCCAGTAGGCCAGTTGGCGCTGCCCTTCCCCGCCGGCCAGCCGCGCGCGCTGCCAGGCGGCGAAGTCGGCGTATTGAATCGGCAGCGGCGGCAACGTCGGATCTGCACCCTGTGCGTGGGCGCTGTACAGCGCAGCGAATTCCTTGAGCATGACTTGCACCGACCAGCCATCGGCAATGATGTGGTGCAGCACCAGCACCAGTTGCTGCCGATCCGCCGCCAACCGCACATTGAGCACGCGCCACAACGGGCCGTTCTGCAGATCCATCGGCTGCTCGACGGCCGCTTTGGCGAGTTCGGCCAACGCTGCCTGCGGATCGGTGTCCTCGCTCAGGTAATGACGTTCGATCAGCACGAGGGCCGGCGCGTGAATGCGCTGCACCAGCTTTTCGTTGGCGTCGATGGCGAAGGTGGTGCGCAGGCTTTCGTGGCGGGCGGCCAGGTCGTCAAGGCTGCGTTGCAGCGCGGCGTCGTCCAGCGCGCCGTTGAGACTGAGCTGGCCGCACAGGTGATAGGCGCTGCTGTCCGGCTCCAGTTGCGCGAGGAACCACAGGCGCTGCTGGGCGAAGGATTGCTCGGGATCGCTGTCACGGGAAATGCGCGGCACGCCCGCAGAGGCTTCGGCACTGCGGCCATGGGTAGAGAGGTACGCGGCGACGTGGGCGTTGAAGGCGCCGAGGGTCGGATGCTCGAACAGGTGGGCGGGCTCAAGTTTTAGGCCCAGCTCGCTGTTCAAGCGCGACAGCACTTGCACCACGCCGACCGAATCACCGCCACGGGCGAAGAAGTGATCGGCGGCATTCAGGTCGCTTTTGCCGAGGACCTCCTGCCACGCGGCCAGGACTTCCGGCAGCAAAGGCGAAGCCTCAACCGAGACGTCCGCGCTGTCAGCATCGAGCAAACGCCCGTCCTGCCAGATCGCGAAACTGTCGAGGCTGCCGTTCTGCCAGCCACTGCGGCAGGCGGAACGTTGCAGCTTGCCGCTGGTGGTCCGCGGCAGTGCGCCCGGCTCCAGCAGCACGATGACTTTCGGCGCCACCAGAAACAGCTCGGACACGGCGTCGCGTACCGCATCGCAGATCATCGGCGGCTTCATCAGGCGGCGCACGTTGCGGCTGATTTCCAGTGCCAGGCCGACGCCTTCGACGCCCTGCTCGTCCGTCACCGGGAAGGCGGCGATGCGCCCGCGACGCAGCAGCTCCACGCTCTTCTCCAGCGCCTGTTCGATGTCCTGGGGGTACAGGTTCTGGCCGTTGAGGATGATCAAATCCTTCAAACGACCGGTGATGAACAGCTCGTTGTCGCTGGCAATGCCCAGATCGCCGCTGCGCAACCAGCGCTGGCCGTCTTCCTCGACGAAGGTCTGCGCGGTGGCTTCGGCATTCTGCCAATAGCCCTGGGCGACGCTCGGTCCGGCAATCCAGATCTCGCCGACGTGGCCGGACGCGAGTGGCTGCAGCGTCGCCGGATCGACAATGCGCAGGTCGTGATCGGGCCGGCACCAGCCGCACCCTGGCAGACGGCTGCTGGAATTCTGATTGGCGAAAACCGCCTCGGCGGCGTCCCCGGCGGCCAGTTGGCTGCCGTCAAAAGGCTTGATGCCGAACGGCCTGTCGCGCTCGGCGGCGCTGACATACAGCGTCGCTTCAGCCAGACCGTAGCTCGGGGTCAGGGCGCGGCGGTTGAAACCGGCAGGCTCAAAGTGCTCGCTGAAGGCATCCAGGGTGGCAATGCGGATCGGCTCGGAGCCGGAAAACGCCAGGCTCCAGCGATCCAGCACGAGGCCTTTCACGGCGGCGGGCTTGATCCGCTCGACGCACAGGCGATAGGCGAAGTCCGGGCCGCCTGAGAAGGTCCCGCCGTACTGACTCATCGCTTCCAGCCAGCGCGCCGGCCGGCCGAGGAAATAGTTCGGCGACATCAGCGTCAGCGTGCCGCCGTAGTACAGCGGCAACAGCAGACCGCACATCAGCCCCATGTCGTGGTACAGCGGCAGCCAGCTGACCCAGCTTTCCGACGCGGGGTCCGAGATGAAGTGCCGGGCCATGGCGATTTCGTTGGCCATGAGGTTGTCGTGGGAGACCATCACGCCTTTCGGTGCGCTGGTGGAGCCCGAGGTGTATTGCAGGAAGGCCAGCGACGCGGTGTCGATCAGCGGCGCCTGAAACCCTGGGTGGCCGTCGCTGATCTCCTCGACTGCCGCGAAACGCCCGCCAGCGGGCATGAACGGCTGCAGCAGGTGCTGAAATTTATCCAGATCTTCACGCCGCCCGAGGACCATCTGCGGCGCAGCGTCGTGGAGGATGCCGGTCAGCCGGTCAAGGTGCGTCTGCCGGTTGTATTCGGGGGCGAAGGCCGGCACGGCGATGACCTTGGCGTACAAACAGCCGAGGAACGCCGCCGCGTAATCGGCGCCGGTCGGCAGGATCAGCACGCACCGCTCGCCGCCCTGCGCACCGAGATGCTGCTGCAGGCAGGCGGCAATCGAACGCGCCTTGGCATCCAGCTGGGCGTAGGTGGTCAGCAGCGGCGGCTGGTCCTCGTGGACGATGTGTCGAAGGGCAATCCGGTCCGGCTGGGTCTGCGCATAAAAGCCCACCAGTTCGGGAAAATGCGCGGCCTGATCTCGTATGGATTTCATTCTTTCACCTGTTTGTATCGGCAAGGCTCAACCCGCAGGCAGCGCAACGGCGGCCCACAACGTTGTGAGAAAAGAGTGGGTGGCCGCTGACGACCACCGCTGTGACGGACTTTGTTTGCTGCCCGGACCTAGCGCGCCAGCTTGAGAGCCACGCGCGGTTCGGTCTGCGCCTGCAACGCCCCCTGAGCAGAGCGCGCCGAACACGGTTGCGCCTGGTCACCGAAGATCGATTCGACGACTTCCTGGGAACGGATCGCCAGCACCGACAACAGCGTGTCGCTCAAGCCATGGCTGTCTTCGCAGCAACCCTGCAGGAAGATGCCCGCTTCGCTGCCGGGGGCCAGGGGCAAACGATAGTGACGGTCGACGTTGGCGCCCTCGATGTATTGCTGAATGCCCGAGAGCAGTTCCAGGTGATAGTCGCGGCGGTAACCGGTGGCGAGCACCACGACGTCGAAGGACTCGCTGTGCATCTGGTCATGGGGCGCGTCCCGCAGGAACAGTTCGATGCCGTCGGCGGCCACTTCGGCGTGGACCACTTCGCGGTTGGTGAGCATGCGGTGACGCTCTTCGCCGCGCACCTTCTGCTGGTACATGCGCTGGAAAATCGTCTCGATCAGGTCGGTGTCGACCACCGAATAGTTGGTGTTGCGGAACTCGTCGAACAGCGCGACGCGACGTTCCTGGCTGTGATTGAAAATGGTGTCGGTGAACGACGGGTTGAAGATCTGATTGACGAAGGGGCTGTCATCGGACGGCTTCAGCGCGCTGCCGCGAATCACCAAAGTGGCCTCGACGTTGTCGAAACGCGAGGCCAGGTCTTCGAAGATTTCCGCTGCGCTCTGACCGCCGCCGACCACCGCCACGCGCACCGGGCCGGGACGGTTGGCGAGAAGTTTCTCGATGCCGCCGCGATAGCCGGCAGAGTGCAGCACGCGAGGATCTTCAAGACCGTCGAAGGCCGCCGGCGACTGGGGAATGCCGCCGATGCCGAACACCAGATTGCGCGCGCGACGACGGGAGATTTCACCGCTCGCGTCCCGGGACAGCACGTCCATGGCGACAAAGCGGCCGTCTTCGAAATGCGGTTCCACCGACATCACTTCGGCGCCGTAATGGGCCTGTTCATTGAAGTGCGACGCCGCCCAGGTCAGGTAATCGGTGTACTCCTCGCGGGTCGGAAAGAAAGTCTTCAGGTTGATGAAGTCCTGCAGACGGCCGCGCTCGTTGAGGTAGTTGACGAAGGTGAAACGGCTGGCCGGATTGCGCAGGGTCACCAGGTCCTTGAGGAAGGAAATCTGCATGGTGGAACCGTCGATCAGCATGCCTTCGTGCCAGTTGAACGCCGGCTTTTTCTCGAGGAAACACACGTGGGGCGCCAGACCGCTGCGCTGGGCATGCTCCTTGGTGGCAATGGCCAAAGCCAGGTTCGACGGGCCGAAACCGATGCCGATGAAGTCGTAGACGAGTTCCATGCTTCCCTCTCGTAAGGCGCGATGCGCGATCGACTCCGGCAGGCCGCACGACCACGTCGTTGGCGCCGGATGGCAGTTCACGCGCATCAAAAATGTTTAAGACTGATTCTCATTAACATGACGACTGAGGCTGACGGCTGTTTAGTCCCGGTCGCCGAAAATTCTTACAACGCCTCGACTGTTTTCATCTGGTAGGCGGCGCCGATCTCTTCCACCGCGTCGCGGCTGGCGTTTTCACGACGATCACCCTGCAGCTCGCTGAGCTGGCCGGCCTCCATCTTCACCAGGCGGTCGGCGAGGTCGAAGTACTGGTCGTCGTGGCTGATGGCGAACACCGTGACGCCGGCCTTTTTGAACATCGGCAGCAGCTCGCGGTAGAAAAAGCGGCGGAACAGCGGGTCCTGATCGGCGGCCCATTCGTCCAGCAGCAGAATGTCGCGCTTCTCCAGCAACGCCAGCATCAGTGCCAGGCGCTTGCGCTGCCCCTGGGAAAAACGCGTGTCGAGCAGGTGCCCGTCGGCGAGTTGCACCTTGTGCTTCATGTGCAGTTTTTCCAGCCAGTGCTCGACGTCAGCGACATCGGCGTTCTGCCCATCGGGCCCGAGCAATTGAGCGAACAGGTGGAAGTCGGTGAACACACTGGCGAACAGCTGACGGTAGGCCAGCCAGTCGTCCGAACCGATGACCTGGCCGTCGATCAGGATCGCCCCCGCTGAAGGTCGATACAGGCCGCTGAGCAAGCGCGCCAGGCTGGATTTGCCGCTGCCGTTGCCGCCCATGAGGAACACGGTTTCGCCCCGGCGCAGGGTGAGGTTGACCGGGCCGACATCAAAACCGGGCTCGTCGCCCTGGGGCGCATAGTGGTATTCGACATCACGCAGTTCGAGGGTCTGCCAGTGGCCGGCTATGTGGCTTGGGGCGACGTCAAAGCTTTCGTGGTGTTCGGCCAGCGCCAGCGACTCGACTTTATCCAGCGCCACGCGCCCGGAGATCTGCGCCGGAATCGCTGCCACCGCCAGCACCAGCGGCGTGCGCATGAACAGGACGGTCAGCGCATAGGTGGCCGCTACTTCCGTCGGCGCCCAGCCCAGGCCGTTGGCCAGGTAGAACGCCAGGCCGATGGTGCCGAGGACCATGATGTTGGCCCAGTTGCTGGCCAGGCCGTGATACCGGTCAGCCAGGGTGAAATGCTCGCGGTAGCGCCGGGCGGCGACGTCGAAGGTTTCTTCGTACAGCCGGCGCGCGCGGTCGCGGTTGAGGGTCAGCTCCTTGCGCCCGTCGATCACCCCTTGATAGCTCTGATAGAGCTTGTCTTCGGACTCACGCAATGCCCGAATGTGCGCGTTGAGTTTGCCCACCAGCAGCCAGCCCACCCCCAACGTGAACGCCATCCAGCACAGCGTGGTGATGAACAGCGACGGCGAAAGCCAGGCCAGGTAACTGAACGACGCGACGCTGAGCACCGAGCCGTAGATCAGGTCCGGCAGTTGCACGAAGGCCATGGTCACCGCGCGAATGTCGCTGGACAGGCTGGCGAAGATCTTCGCCCCGCCGATGGATTCGATCCGCTCGATGTTGGTGTCCAGCAGGCGCTTGACCATCACCCGGCGCAGGCCGTAGACGAACCGGTGGCCCAGCGCGGTCAGCGACAGCGAGGCCCCGGACGCCAGCGCCAGCAGCACGGCGAGCATCAGGCCGAACTGCCACAGCGCGGTGCCGAGGCCGTCGTGACTGCTGATCATGCGTTGGTTGACGAAGGCAATCACGCCGACGCTCAACAGCCCGCTGCTGACGCTCAGCAGCAGCACCAATGCAAGCGGCCAGCGGTATTGCTGGAAGACCAGACGAATTAATTTCATGGATGACTCCGGGCAGTGAAAACGGGGGACATGACGCGGCGATGCCTAGAGCTCGCCGAGCCGCGCGCGGCAGTGGGACAGGGTGTCGCGCAGGAGGAAGTTGACCATGGTCGGCGAGGTGCCGATGACCTTGGCCACGTCGCGCTGGGTGTAGCCATGGATCTGGCTGAGATCGAAAACGATGCGCATGCGCTTGGGCAGCTCGTTGAGCGCCCCGACCAGTTGATCCAGTGACTCGCGACCGGCCAGCACGCGTTCGGGGGACACCTCGAAACGTATCTGCTCTTCATGCTCGGCTTCGGCGCCATGGTTGCGTTCGAGACGCTGGCGGCGAAGACGGTCGATGGACAGATTGCGCACGACGCGAAACATGTAGCGTGCCGGTTCCGCCGATGCGAAGTCGCTTTCGAGCATCTTCACGAAAGCGTCCTGGACCACGTCTTCGGCCCGGGCGCGACAGCCAAGGAATTTTGCCGCCAGGCGCATCAGCGCCTCGCGGTGAGTGTTGTAGGTGCCCATCAGCGCGTCGAGGCGCGGGTCTCTCGCGCCGCGGGTGGCGCCAACACACGGTGAGCCGACCCGGGTGGGGTGGCCCATTGCAGGGCGAAAATCCATCTTGTTCGACATCCCTGGTAACAAAGGAACGCGAAGGATAACGCAAACGATTCTCATTGCAACGTAAGAAAATTTACCGATTGGTGAAACTTTCTCGACGTGACCTGAATCGTTTTGGTTCTGCAGTCTTCATTTCATCAGGCGCAGCTCCAGGTACTGCAGGAGCATGATGGTCTTGCCGTCATTGATTTCGCCGCTTTCCACCATGGCGATGGCGCGCTCGAAATCCAGCTCCAGCACCTCGATGTCTTCGCCCTCCTCTTCCAGCCCGCCGCCGTCGCTGACCCGATCGTCCGGCTGGTATTCGCCGATGAAAAAGTGAATGCGCTCGGTCACCGATCCCGGGCTCATGAAGGCGTCGAAGACTTTCTTCACCGAACGCACGACGTAGCCGGTTTCTTCCTCGGCTTCCAGGCGGATGCGCTCTTCGGGGCTGGCGTTGTCCAGCAACCCGGCTGCTGCTTCGATCAAATAACCATCGTGGCCGTTGACGAAGGCCGGCATGCGGAACTGCCGGGTCAGCACCACGGTGCGGCGTTCGAGGTTGTACAACAGAATCGTCGCGCCGTTGCCCCGGTCGTAGACCTCGCGGGTCTGGGACTGCCAACTGCCGTCACGGCGTTGCAGCTCGAAGCTGTATTTCTTGAGCACGTACCAGTTGTCTGAGAGGAGTTGTTCATCGGTGATGCGGATAGGGGTGGAAGGCATATAGCGGTCCTTGATAAATGCGTTTTTTGATATCGATTGCCAACGGTGATCCCGCTGATTCAACACGATCACCTTGTGGAGCCGGCTTGCTGGCGAATCCGTTGTGCCAGGCGATGCGGTGATGAATGGCCAACCGCGTTCGCCAGCAAGCCGGCTCCAACAGATTTGTGCTCGGCGGAGCTCTATCGTCCGCCGTGAAAACGGCGATCAAACTGGCCGTTTCCCGAGGGTAAGCCTGCGATCAGTAGTCGCGCCGCATCGCTTTTTGTGGGACCGGCTTTAGCCGGGAAGAGGCCAGTGTGAGGACCCTCATAGTGGCGGTGTCACACCCGACGCCTTCCCGGCTAAAGCCGGTCCCACTAATAGGCGTTGCGTACCCTGCAGGAGCGCGCTTGCCTGCGAAGGCGTCGGATCAGGCAACGCCGTGGCAAGGGTCAAACATGCTCGCGCCGCACAAAAACCCCGAACTATTGTTTCCATCGATTGCCAACATAGTCACGAACGCCGTTCTGTTTGCCCGTGCAAATCCGGATGATGGCGACACTGATTAACCAGACAAGGATTTGCCCGCAATGTCCATCAACATGACCATTCTGTTGGCCCTCATCGTTTCGTTCTCCATCGCCCTGGTCGGCGTGGTGCATATCTGACGACGGCGTTCGCCGTGCAGTAGGCGCTGAGGCCCGATCCGGCGCACCAGACCGGGCCATCGATCGTCGCTTTTATTCGTGAAAAGCCGCCACCGTCTCCTTGCTGCCGACAAAAAAACTGTCGGCGACGATGCGCAGCGGCTGCAGATCCAGGTCGCTTTTGCCCGTTTCGATCAGCTGCGCAAAGTGCCCGTACATAGCCGGGTACTCGCCCTCCTCCGACACGGTCTGCGCCACGCCGTCGATGCTGACCTGCGCGCCGCCCGCGTCCAGACGCATCACACCTTCGTCGGAGTGCAGCTCGATGCTCCACTGCTCGTTGACGCTGTGATCGAAATCCAGTTCGGCGATCACCCGCACGTCATCACCGGAACGCATCTGCAAGGACGCCGCAATCGGCGACTGGCAATTGCTCGGCACGCTCAGGTTCGCCGATTCTACGAACAGCGCGCGGGGCAGCAATTCGGTGACGATCGACAACGCATTGATGCCCGGATCGAACACACCCAAGCCGCCCGCCTGCCAGATCCACGCCTGGCCCGGGTGCCATTTGCGCACCTGCTCTTTCCAGTCGATCCGCACCTGCTTCAGGGTCTTGCCCTCAAGCCATTGCACCGCGTTGCGCACGCCCGGGGCGAAGCGTGAATGCCAGGCGAACAGCCCGCTGACGCCCGCTGCATTGACTTCGTCGATCAGGGCAAGGGCTTCGCCCAGGGTCGAGCACGGCGGTTTTTCCACCAGCACGTGTTTGGCGGCTTTCAGCGCTTGTTCAACCAGCGCAAAACGCCCCTGGGGCGGCGTGCAAAAGGCGATGGCGTCCACCGCCGGCCCGTCCGCCAGCAGCTCAGCCAGCGAGCTGAAGTTGGGCACGCCCGGACAGTGCTGACCCAGCGTCGCCACGGCCACCAGCTCAAACCGGTCACTGGCGTGGATTGCCGGCACGTGCTGGTCCTGGGCGATCTTGCCGTAACCCACCAGCCCTAAACGAATCGGATGCATCGATGACTCCTGTGATGTTGTCGTTGTTATGACAGACGCGCCAACAACGGGGCGCCCTAAAGCAAATCAATGAATCGGTGCCGCATCCCCCTGCTGATATTCGCGAGGGGTGCAGCCGAACTCCCGGCGGAACACGGTGTGCAGGTATTGCGCGGACTTGAAGCCGCAGTTCTGCGCGATGTCGGCGATGGCCGCGTCACCGTGTTTGAGCCCTGACGCCGCGGCCGTGAGTTTGAAGCTCAGAATCTCGTCGTGCACGCTACAACCGCGCTCCTTGCGAAAGTGCGATTCCAGCGAAGAACGGGAAATGCCGACGTAGCCCGCGACCTGGGCGGTTTTGATGCCCTGGCAGGCGTACTGGCGAATGAAGTGCAGCGCCTGCATGACGTAGGGGTTGCCCAGCGGCTGATGCAGGCTGGAGGCCTGAACGTTGATGGCCTCGGGCGGCACCAGAATCTGGCGGGCGGTCGAGGGCATACCGTGCAGCATCTGATGCAACAACTGCGCCGCCGTACGCCCCATGCTTTGCGTGCCCTGGGTCACCGAACTGAGCGGCACCCGCGTCAGGGTGCGGGTTAGCGGGTCGTTGTCGATGCCGATCAGCGCCACCTGCTCGGGCACCGCAATGCCCGCAGTCAGGCACGCCTGCAGCAACTGCCGCGCACGGGCATCGCTGACGGCGATGATACCGATGGGCTTGGGCAGGCTTTGAAGCCAGGTGATCTGCTGCTCGACGGCGCTGTCCCACAACGGCGCGCTGGTGCTCAGGCCGCGATAGACCTCGCCGTGCAAACCGTCGCGCTGCAACAGCCGGCGAAAGGCTTTCTCACGCTCCTGAGCCCAGCGATTGCTCTGGGCTTCCGGCAGGCTGAAACAGGCGAAGCGCGTCAGACCGGCCTCAATCAGGTGCTCGTAGGCCAGCTTGATCAGAGCAAAGTTGTCGGTGGCGACGTAGGGAATGTGCTTCGGATAGGCCCGCTCGTCCTCGTAGGAACCGCCCACGGCCACCACCGGCAAAGTGCTTCCGGCCAGCGCTTCGCCGATCAGCGGATCGTCGAAGTCAGCAATGATGCCGTCGCCCTGCCAGCGCTCGATGCCTTTCAGCCGGCAGAGAAAGTCCTCTTCCAGAAACAGGTCCCAGGAGGCACGGGTGCTGCTCAGGTAATTGCCGATGCCGGTGATGATGCCGCGGTCGTAGATCTTGCCGCCGTTGAACAACAGGGCGATGCGGTGAGCGGGCGGGACGGTTTTCATTATTGTTCCCCGGGCCTGTGAAGCGAGTCGGCACAGACTAGGCCTGCGCCGGGGGAATCTCAATACTCAAAATCGAACACCGAGTTGGTGATTTTCGCAATCGGGGCGGACGGGGCCATTGTTAGTATCGGGGCACAGGCACTCACACATCGCCGGTTAACGCTGGCAAGAATAAGAAGGAAACCCCGATGCCCTGCTTCCCCGATGTCGACACCATTCGCTACGAAGGCCCCGGCAGCGAGTCGCCCCTCGCCTTCCGCCATTACGACGCCAACAAGATCATCCTCGGCAAGCCCATGCGCGAACACCTGCGCATGGCCGCCTGCTACTGGCACACCTTCGTCTGGCCCGGCGCCGATATGTTCGGCGTCGGCACCTTCAAGCGTCCGTGGGTCAAGCCGGGGGAAGCCATGGAGCTGGCCCGTTTGAAAGCCGACGCTGCGTTCGAGTTCTTCTCCAAACTGGGCATCGACTACTACAGCTTCCACGACACCGACGTCGCCCCCGAAGGCGCCAGCTTGAAAGAGTACCGCCACAACTTCGCGCAGATGGTCGACGAACTCGAACGCCATCAGGAACAGAGCGGCATTCAGCTGCTGTGGGGCACTGCCAACTGCTTCAGCAACCCGCGCTTTGCGGCCGGCGCTGCGAGTAACCCGGACCCGGAAGTGTTCGCCTTCGCCGCCGCCCAGGTCTTCAGCGCGATGAACGCGACTCATCGGCTCAAGGGCTCGAACTACGTGCTGTGGGGCGGTCGTGAGGGTTATGAGACGCTGCTCAACACCGACCTCAAGCGTGAACGCGAACAACTGGGGCGCTTCATGGCCATGGTGGTCGAGCACAAACACAAGATCGGCTTTACCGGCGACTTGTTGATCGAGCCCAAACCCCAGGAGCCGACCAAGCACCAGTACGATTACGACACCGCCACGGTGTTCGGTTTTCTGCAACAGTTCGGGCTGGAGAAGGAGATCAAGGTCAATATCGAGGCCAACCACGCCACCCTCGCCGGCCACAGTTTTCACCATGAAATCGCCACGGCGGCGTCCCTCGGCATCTTTGGGAGCATCGACGCCAACCGTGGCGATCCGCAGAACGGTTGGGACACAGACCAGTTCCCCAACAGCGTCGAAGAGCTGACGCTGGCCACTTACGAGATTCTCAAGGCCGGCGGTTTCAAGAACGGCGGCTACAATTTCGATTCCAAAGTGCGCCGGCAGAGCCTGGACGAAATCGACCTGTTCTACGGCCACGTCGCGGCCATGGACGTGCTTGCGCTGTCGCTGGAGAGGGCTGCTGCGATGATTCAGGACGACAAACTGCAGGCGTTCAAGGACCAGCGCTACGCCGGCTGGGACCAACCGTTCGGGCGCGCCGTGCTGTCGGGGGAATTCAGCCTGGATGCCCTGGCGCAGCACGCGATGGACAATGAACTCAACCCGCAAGCCGTCAGCGGCCGCCAGGAAATGCTCGAAGGCGTGGTCAACCGGTTTATTTATCCCTGACAGGTGATGATCGCAAAGCTTCCCGGCTAAAGCCGGTCCCACTAAGGGCATGCGATGCTTTTCGTAGGACCGGCTTTAGCCGGGAAGAGGCCAATGCGTGCAACATCCATCTTGCGGTGTGACGCCAACAGCTTCCCGGCTAAAGCCGGTCCTACTGAGGGAATTGCGTTGGTTACATTCTCACGACAATTCCCTGCTCGCGGTGCGCGGCCAGTCTCTACAGTTCCACCGGTACATGCTCGAAAAGTGTCTCTAAACAAAAATAACAGGACGCAACCCCATGAAGAGTTTCAAGACTACCCTGCTCGCCAGTGCCCTGGCCCTGCTCAGCCTGCCCGTCATGGCCGATTCGGCCCATCCGAAAATCGGCTTCTCCATCGACGATCTGCGCCTTGAACGCTGGTCCCGGGACCGCGATTACTTCGTTGCGGCCGCAGAAAAAATGGACGCCAAGGTGTACGTGCAGTCCGCTGACGCCAACGAGCAGAAGCAGATCTCCCAGATCGAAAACCTCATCTCCCGCGGCGTCGACGTCATCGTCATCGTGCCGTTCAACGCCACCGTGTTGACCAACGCCGTCGCCGAAGCCAAAAAAGCCGGCATCAAAGTGGTGTCCTACGACCGGCTGATCCTCAACGCCGACATCGACGCCTACATCTCCTTCGATAACGAAAAAGTCGGCGAAATGCAGGCGGCCGGCGTGCTCAAGGCGGCCCCGAAAGGCAATTACTTCCTGCTCGGTGGTGCGCCCACCGACAACAACGCCAAGGTGCTGCGCGAAGGCCAGATGAAAGTGCTGCAGCCGGCCATCGACAAGGGCGACATCAAGATCGTCGGCCAGCAATGGGTCAAGGAATGGAACCCGACCGAAGCCCTGAGCATCGTCGAAAACGCCCTGACCAAAAACAGCAACAAGATCGACGGCATCGTCGCCTCCAACGACGCCACCGCCGGCGGTGCGATTCAGGCCCTCGCCGCGCAGAAACTGGCCGGTAAAGTGCCGATCTCCGGGCAAGACGCCGACCTGGCCGCGGTCAAGCGCGTGATCGACGGCACCCAGACCATGACCGTCTACAAGCCGCTGAAACTGATCGCCTCGGAAGCGGCAAAACTGTCGGTGCAACTGGCGCGCAACGAGAAGCCTACGTACAGCTCGCAGTACGACAACGGCACGAAGAAGGTCGACACCATCCTGCTGACCCCGACGCCGCTGACCAAGGACAACATCGATCTGCTGGAGAAAGACGGGTTCTACACCAAGGATCAGATCGCGGGTAAGTGATCGCCCTTTGCAGGCTGCCATAGCTGCAGTGTGAGCCCTGCACCGACACCTGTAGGAGCGTGGTTTGTCCCGCGAGCGGCGGGAACCCGTCGTAAAACCTGACACTGTGGTTTGTCTGACACAACGCGTCTGCTGAATTTACGACGGCTTCGCAGCCGGTCGCGGGACACGCCGCGTTCCTGCACGAGAACTCCGGCCTGTCCTGGAATACCGCGCCATGTCCGATTACCTGCTGCAAATGAACGGCATCGTCAAATCCTTCGGCGGCGTCAAGGCACTCAACGGCATCGACATCAAGGTGCGGGCCGGCGAATGCGTCGGCCTGTGCGGCGAGAACGGCGCCGGCAAATCGACGCTGATGAAAGTCCTTTCGGCGGTCTATCCCCACGGCACTTGGGAGGGTGAAATCGTCTGGGATGGCCAGCCGCTGAAGGCGCAATCCATCAGTGAAACCGAGGCCGCCGGGATCGTCATCATTCACCAGGAACTCACCCTCGTCCCCGACCTGTCGGTGGCGGAGAACATTTTCATGGGTCACGAACTGACCCTGCCCGGCGGGCGCATGAATTACCCGGCGATGATCCACCGCGCCGAAGCCCTGATGCGCGAACTGAAAGTGCCGGACATGAACGTTGCCCTGCCGGTTTCGCAATACGGCGGCGGCTATCAGCAACTGGTGGAGATCGCCAAGGCGCTGAACAAACAGGCGCGCCTGCTGATCCTCGACGAACCCTCTTCGGCCCTGACCCGCTCGGAAATCGAGGTCCTGCTCGGCATCATTCGTGATCTCAAAGCCAAGGGCGTCGCCTGCGTCTACATCTCCCACAAACTCGATGAAGTCGCCGCCGTTTGCGACACCATCTCGGTCATCCGCGACGGCAAGCACATCGCAACCACGGCCATGGCTGACATGGACATACCCAGCATCATCACGCAGATGGTCGGCCGCGAGATGAGCAACCTCTACCCCACCGAACCCCACACCGTCGGCGAGGTGATTTTCGAGGCGCGCAATGTCACCTGCTACGACGTCGACAATCCCAAACGCAAGCGCGTGGACGACATCTCGTTCGTGCTCAAACGCGGGGAAATCCTCGGCATCGCCGGGCTGGTCGGGGCCGGGCGCACCGAACTGGTCTCGGCGCTGTTCGGCGCCTACCCGGGCCGTTACACCGGAGAAGTGTGGCTGGACGGTAAGCCCATCGACACACGCACGCCGCTCAAATCCATCCGCGCGGGGCTGTGCATGGTTCCCGAGGACCGCAAGCGTCAGGGCATCATTCCAGACCTGGGCGTAGGTCAGAACATCACCCTCGCCGTGCTCGACACCTTCGCCCATCTGACCCGCATTGACGCCGAAGCCGAGCTGGGCAGCATCGACAAGGAAATCGCGCGCATGCACCTGAAGACCGCGAGCCCGTTCCTGCCGATCACCAGCCTCTCCGGCGGCAATCAGCAAAAAGCCGTACTGGCGAAAATGCTGCTGACCCAGCCGCGGGTATTGATTCTCGACGAGCCCACCCGCGGCGTGGATGTCGGCGCCAAATACGAGATCTACAAACTGATGGGCGCGCTGGCGGCCAGCGGCGTGTCGATCATCATGGTGTCGTCGGAGCTGGCCGAAGTGCTCGGCGTCTCCGACCGGGTGCTGGTGATCGGCGAAGGCCAGTTGCGCGGGGACTTCATCAATCAGGGCCTGACCCAGGAACAGGTGCTGGCTGCCGCACTCAGCCAGTCCGGGGACGCCCTTGCTGCGCACAACAAAAACAATAACGACCGGCCAGGTGCTGTGGGAGACGCGCGTCAATGAATCAGCTCAAGCAACTGTTTACTCGCTACAAAATGCTCGCCCTGGTGATCGCCATCGCGGTCATCTGGCTGTTCTTCAGCTGGGAAACCGACGGGGGCTTTCTGACGCCGCGCAACCTGTCCAACCTGCTGCGGCAGATGTCGATTACCGGCATTCTGGCCTGCGGCATGGTGCTGGTGATCATCAGCGGCGAGATCGATCTGTCAGTGGGCTCGTTGCTCGGACTGCTCGGCGGCGTGGCGGCGATTCTCGACGTGGTGTACCACCTGCCGCTGCCGCTGAACCTGTGCATCGTCGCCGGCTGCGGGCTGTTGATCGGCCTCGCCAACGGCTGCATGACCGCGTACCTGCGCATCCCTTCATTCATCGTCGGCCTCGGCGGCATGCTCGCGTTTCGCGGGATTCTGCTGGGGATCACCGGCGGCACCACCATCGCGCCGGTGTCCCCGGAACTGGTCTACATAGGCCAGGGTTATCTGCCGCCGCTGGTGGGGATCGTGCTTGGTGTGCTGCTCTTCGCGCTGACGCTGTTCCTGACCTGGCGTCAGCGCAGCAATCGCGCGCTGCACGGGCTGGCCGCCCATTCGCTGGTTCGGGATGTGGTGCGGGTCGTGGCCATCGGTGCCGTCCTGGCCGGCTTCGTCTACACGCTGAACAGCTACGACGGGATTCCGGTGCCGGTCCTGCTGCTGTTGGTCCTGCTTGGCGTCTTCAGCTACATCACCAGCCAGACCGTGTTCGGCCGCCGCATCTACTCGGTGGGCAGCAACATGGAAGCCACGCGCCTGTCCGGCATTAACGTGCAGGCGGTGAAATTGTGGATCTTCGGCATCATGGGCGTGATGTGCGCCCTCGCCGGCCTGGTCAACACCGCCCGCCTGGCGGCCGGTTCACCGTCGGCGGGCAACATGGGCGAACTCGACGCCATCGCCGCCTGCTTCATCGGCGGCACCTCCATGCGCGGCGGCTCGGGCACCGTCTATGGCGCCCTACTCGGCGCCCTGGTCATCACCAGCCTCGACAACGGCATGTCCATGCTCGACGTCGACAGCTACTGGCAGATGATCGTCAAGGGCAGCATTTTGGTGCTGGCGGTGTGGGTTGATGTAAGTACGCGGGCTGGGCGGCGGTGACGATGGATCAGGTCGAGCCGCTGCCTTTTCAGTGCCTGAAATACCGCCTTCGCGAGCAAGGTGGAGCGCCACCAGAGTCGCTTCCACAAGTCCTGTATGCGACACGGGGCTTGGGTTGTACACGGACTCCCTATACGAGGTTTGGAAACGGCTCAATACCTGCGTCTGATACGAAACCTGTAGGAGTGAGCTTGCTCGCGAAAAGGCCGGTACAGCCGCCGCAATTCCTGAGTCAGGAATACCGCATTCGCTAGCATCTCCCTCCAACATGTTGGCTATCTCCTGCCCCGACGCGCAGTGACGGCGTAACATACGGCCAACTACCCAATCACGAGGTTGCTATGACCGAACCATCGCCGAACCATCCGGAAGATCTGCCCAAGGCCCTCGCTGATCTCGCCATGGCCCAGGAACACGACAGGGCATTGACTGCCCAGATCGAGCAGGCGGTTAGCGAGGCCGACCAAGGCAAGTTCGCGAGTGATCAGTACGTCGCAGAAATGCGCGCACGGCGCTGGACGCGATAGTCCGTTCACCGCCCCTCCAGCAACTCCCCCGCCCGATCCAGCAACCCCAGCGGGTCGTCCGTCTTGTGAATGTCCACCGAGAGCATCTGCCGGAACTTGCGCGCGCCGGGGAAGCCGGTGCCCAGGCCCAGCACATGGCGGGTGATGTGGTGCATTGAGCCGCCTTCGCGAAGGTGCGCTTCCACATAGGGGCGCATCAGCCTGAGGGCTTCGGCGCGGGTGATCTGCGGGGCGTCGCTGCCGAACAGTTCGCGGTCAACGCCTGCCAGCAGGTACGGATTGTGGTACGCCTCGCGGCCGAGCATCACGCCGTCGAAAGTGTTCAGGTGCTCCTGGCACTGCTCCAGGGTCTTGATGCCGCCGTTGAGGATGATCTCCAGCTCGGGTAAATCCTGTTTCAGTTGCGCAGCGATGTCATAGCGCAGCGGCGGGATGTCACGGTTTTCCTTGGGCGACAGGCCTTCAAGAATGGCGATGCGGGCATGCACGGTGAAGCTGGTGCAGCCGGCGTCGCGCACGGTGCCGACGAACTCACAAAGCTGCTCGTAACTGTCGCGACCGTTGATGCCGATGCGGTGCTTGACCGTCACCGGAATCGTCACGGCGTCGCGCATGGCCTTGACGCAATCGGCCACCAACTGCGGATGCCCCATCAACACCGCGCCGATCATGTTGTTCTGCACGCGATCGCTCGGGCAACCGACGTTGAGGTTGACCTCATCGTAACCCGCTGCCTGAGCGAGACGCGCACTGGCGGCAAGGTCGGCCGGGTTGCTGCCGCCCAACTGCAACGCCAGCGGATGCTCCGTTTCGTCGTGGCGCAAGAAGCGCTCTGTGTCGCCGTGCAGCAATGCGCCGGTGGTGACCATCTCGGTGTAGAGCAACGCATTCTTCGACAGCAGACGCAGGAAGAAACGGCAGTGACGATCCGTCCAGTCCATCATGGGGGCCACGGAAAAACGCCGTGAGGGCTCGGACGGCAGGCGGTCGGTACGGGGTTCTGTGATAGGCAGCATGGGAGCAATAAGCAGATCGGGCAAAGAGGACGCGCATTCTAACAGCTCGCACGCCCGACTGAAGCTGCTCCTGCCGAAAACGCGCCCCCTCTGCAGGCCGGCCGCATACGGCAATTAATTAAGCAGCCACCCGAAACTTATTACAACTTAACCGATACGACACAGTCATAAACTTCACGACCTTCCTAAGCATTAGCACGCTAACAACCCGCTTTCAAACGCGCCTCTTAACACATCAATAGTCGCCACTTTAATTAAGTCACTTCCCGGAAGATAATTTGACGCCATAAATCCGCACCGCTGCCGCCCCACTGCTTTACAAACAAACTTATCTAAATAAAAACAGAAGTTGACGCCAACAAAATAAATGAACTTTATTTTAATCAAACACTGGCAAACTATTTTTAATGAGATATAACAAGTAACAACCTGTACCCAAGATCGTACAAACATGACAACTCTTAAAGTTATCGGCCTATGGCTGCTGCCCCTGTGCGCCGTAACCACGGCGCTTGCTCAGCCCAGCGTGAATACTTCCGCGACGGTTGAACAGCACCGCACGCTTAACCACCGTGACGTCGGAGGCATTGTGATCGGCCAGACCATGACCCTGGCAGGCCGGACGTTTTATGACAGTTTCGCCAATACCTGGCGTGAGAAAGATGAAGCGGAAACGTTCACCGTCACCATTACTGAACGACCCACTGCGCGCTTAGGCAGTCAGGTATTCGTGGATTACGGCAACCGCCGCTTGTTTCAAATGTTCCTGCCGCCCAACCGCACGCTTATTCCGGCCATTGCAGCCGACGCGGCCGGTCAGGTGTATCAGGCCATTCTTGATTATCAATTGGCACAATTCTTTGGCGACCCGGACATGGGACGAGACGAGCTATGAAAGCACTCACTATTAATCGCAGTTTGGGGGTTGTCGCCAGCCTCGCCTTGATGGCCGGCCTCTGTTCAGGCGTCCTGGCCAGCGAGTTGGCGTATGTGCCGAACAACCCGTCGTTTGGCGGCAATCCGCTGAACGGACCGGTGCTGCTCAATCAGGCCCAGGCGCAAAACCATTACGTCGAAAAGTCTTCATCGTCCGGCGCCTACGCCGGGCAGACCGCGCTGACCCAGTTCAACAGCATGTTGCAGAGCGCCATCCTCAGCCGCGTGTCGTCCGCAGTGACGTCCAGCATCGTTGGCACCAACGGCCAACTGGTGCCGGGCACCGTCGAAACCACCGACTTCCGCATCGCGATCACCAACCTGCAAGGCGGCCTGCTGCAGATCGTCACGACCGACAAGAACACCGGCCAGACCACCCAGTTTCAAGTGAATCAACCGTAAGACCCGTCGCATCCGCTACCCCGCAACACCCCACTACAACACTGAATAAGGAAGATCATCATGCAAGCACGCAAATCCTTACTGTCTCTGGCCATCCTGTTTGCGGTATCCGGTGCGGCCATGGCCGACTCGAGCACCGTCAACACCACCCAGGCAGGTTCTGACAACGGACTGAACGTCGAGCAGCGCGGCGCCACTCAGTCCAATGTCACCGTCAATCAGAACGGCGGCCGCAACGGCGCAGGCGCTATTAACCAGACTGCCACTTACAGCAGCCTGACGATCAATCAGACCGGCTACTACAACATCTCCAGCGCCAAACAGGCGGGGAACAACAATACCGGCTCGATCACTCAAAACGGTGGTGGCCCTCAGCCGCAGATCGCGAGACTGGATCAATCCGGGGGCTACAGCAAAGCGACCATTGATCAACAGGGCAACTACAGCACCAGCGCCTACGTCACCCAAGGCGGCGGCAATAACAACACCGCCAGCACCTCGCAATCCGGCAACAGCACGCGCGTCAGCGGGTCCATCACCCAGGACGGCAGCTATAACCTGGCGAGCGTCTCCCAGCAGGGCAACAACAACACCGTGACAGCTAAAGTCACCCAGGCGGGCAACAGCAATACCGGGACTGTTTCGCAACAGAATAACTACCCGCTGGTGTCCGCTACCCTGCAGCAGAACGGCAACAATAACCTGGGCTCGATTCAGCAGACGGGCACTTCCTTCACCACAGCAAGCGCTCAGCAGCGCGGCGACTTCAACACCCTCTCGATTTCCCAGACCGGCATATCGAAGAAGGCAGACGTGCAGCAGTTCGGCAACAACAACTACGCGTCCAGCACCCAGACCGGCCTCAACAACGAAGATACCCTGCTGCAAACCGGCAACAACAACCGAGCGATCTTGAGCCAGAGCGGCGCCGGGACGTATCAGTCCGTCAACCTGATCGGCGTGACTCAATCCGGCAACAACATGGTCGCCAACGTCAGCCAGACCGGCGGCAGCGGCAACGTGGCAACGATCTACCAACACTAAGATGATGTACCCCGCCAGGGTCTGGCGGGGTTTTCTTGCGGGAAGAAAAAGAATGCGCGTCCGCCCCCTCATGTTGATCGTCACCGCCGTCATGCTGCTTGCCGGCTGCACCACGTCCCGGCCTGCCGCGACCGTTTCCCCGGCCACGCTGTCGCCTGCAACCCAGAGCCTGCGTGACCTGACCCACCTGCCGCCGCCCGCGGGTCCCATCAGCGTCGCGGTGTACGGCCTGCGAGATCAGACCGGGCAGTACAAGCCGTCCCCCGACAGCTCGTTTTCCACCTCGGTGACCCAGGGCGCCGCGTCGCTGCTGATCAGCGCCCTGCGCGACTCACGCTGGTTCAAGCCGGTGGAGCGCGAGAATCTTCAGGACCTGCTCACCGAGCGCAAGATCATCCGCGCGCTGGAGCAGCCACAGGATCAGGCCCAAGTGCAACTGCCTGCGCTGCGGCCGGCGAACATGATCATCGAAGGCGCCATCGTCGCCTACGAAAGCAACGTGCGCACCGGCGGCATCGGCGTTCGATACCTAGGTGTCGGGCCGTCGGAGCTTTACCGCCAGGATCAGGTGACCGTCAACCTGAGGGCGGTGGACATCCGCACCGGTGACATCATCCAGAGCATCACCACCACCAAGACCATCTTCTCGATCCAGGTCGATTTCGGCATCTTCCGCTTCGTTTCCCTCAAGCACCTGCTGGAGGTCGAGACCGGCGTGTCGCGCAACGAACCCGTGCAGCAATGCGTGCGCGAAGCGATCGAAACGGCGCTGATCCACATGATTGCCCAAGGCGCGCGGGACGGCAGCTGGAACCTGAAAAACCCCGGTGACCTGAACAAACCGCTGCTGCAGAGCTATTTGCAGAGCTACGACGAACAGATGACTACCTTGCCGCTGGCTGATGCGGACAAGGACATCGTTGCCACAGGAGAGAAGAATGGAACGCAACGCTAAGGGATACGGCTGGCTCGCAGCCGCACTGCTGCTCACCGGCACGCTCGCCCACGCGCAGGATCTGGTGCGCGAAGCACGCTACGCCGACATCACCGTCGGCAACAGCGTCGCCACCATTTTGCAGATCGGCGCCTATAACAATGCTCGCGTTGATCAAAGCGGAACGCGACAGAATCAGGCTGTGAGTCAGACCGGCAGTCGCAACCAGGCGGTGGTCAACCAGAGCGGCGTCAACAATGCGATCACTGCACAGCAGAACGGCACGGCGAACACTGTGCAGGTCAGCCAGTCCGGCAACAGCAACCAGACCGGCGTAACACAGAACGGCACCGACAACGCCGCGAGCGTGGTTCAGACCGGCGCCTACAATCAGGCTTTCGTCGGGCAGTACGGTCAGGCCAACCAGGCCAGCGTCAGCCAGGCTGGATTCGGCGGCGCCGTCTCCATCAAGCAGTTCGGCGACCACATGAATGCCAGCGCGACCCAACGGTGATCTCGATGATGGACTTCACGCAACTGGTGGTGACGGTGGACGCCCAGCGCAGCGGCTCGACGGTGGTGATCCGCCCGCACCTTGAAAACCCCGCCCCGCTGACGCTGCAATACCGAATGACCGTCAGGCAGATCAGCGCCCAGGGCACCTCGGCTATCAATCAGCAAGGCGATCTGCAGAACGGCGTCGCGGCGAACAGCATCAGCCTGAGCCTGCCGGCCGAGGCAACGTGTCAGGTTCACCTCGAAGTCTTCGACCGGACCACTCTGATCAAATCGGTGGACAGCGACTGCAGTAACACGCCCGCCCGCTGATTCAGAAGGCGGCGGGTTTAGCAGGACTCGCCGCTCAGCGCCATCTACGCCGCCCAGTCCCTGACCGTCAGCGGATAAGATGCCAGACGCCGGGAACATCCCGGGCGGTCCGGGCTCCAACCAGTCTGGATCGAGTCTCCGCCCTCCTCGGGAACCGACAGACCATGACCCGCGCCGCCCTTTGAAAAAGCTCGGATTGTCCGGATCATGGCTGACGCGCAGGTATGCCGTTTGCGCAAATGCAAGCGTCTAAACCCGCCTGTCTGTCGCGGTTTACGCCCTTGAGTGACCGGCGGCGCTCGGGTAATGTCAGCACACCCACAGGACAGAGCACGCTCATGACTTCCAAGCTGGAACAACTCAAGCAATTCACCACCGTCGTTGCCGACACCGGCGATTTCGCTGCCATCGAAAAACTGAAACCCGTCGACGCCACCACCAACCCTTCCCTCTTGCTCAAGGCCGCTTCCAGCGACAGCAACGCTGACCGCTTGAAAGAAGCGTTCACCGGCAGCAAGGGCGACATCAACGTTGCCAGCGACCGTTTCGCCGTCGCCATCGGCCGTGAAATTCTGAAAGTGGTCCCGGGCCGCGTTTCCACCGAAGTGGACGCACGCCTGTCGTTCGACACCCAGGCTTGCATCGAACGCGCCGACCGCATTGTTGGTTTGTACGAAGATTTCGGCATCGGCCGCGACCGTATCCTGATCAAGCTGGCGTCGACCTGGGAAGGCATCAAGGCCGCTGAAGTGCTGGAAAAGAAAGGCATCCAGTGCAACCTGACCCTGCTGTTCTCCTTCGCCCAGGCCCAGGCTTGTGCGGACGCCGGCGTGTTCCTGATCTCGCCATTCGTGGGTCGCATCTACGACTGGTACAAGAAAGCCGAAGGCAAAGACTACGTCGGTGCAGAAGATCCGGGCGTGCAGTCGGTGACCCGTATCTACAACTACTACAAAGCCAACGACTACAAGACCGTGGTCATGGGCGCCAGCTTCCGTAACCTCAGCCAGATCGAAGAACTGGCCGGCTGCGACCGTCTGACCATCAGCCCTGACCTGCTGCAGAAACTGGCAGAAGACAACGGCACGCTGGCTCAGAAGCTCAAGCCGGGCAACGGCGGCGAGCCCCGCGTGACCCTCAACGAAAGCCAGTTCCGCTGGGCTTCCAACGAGGACGCCATGGCCACCGAGAAACTGGCCGAAGGCATTCGCCAGTTCGCCCGTGACCAGGTAGCCCTGGAAAAGATGCTGTCGAACAAAGCGTAACGTTTCAGGCATGTAAAAAGGGCGGCACCTTCACAGGTGCCGCCCTTTTTTAATGCCTCGGTTCAGGACCGGGGCGTGTTACAGGTGTTGGTCATGGTCTACTGGTGTTCGAGCGCATTGACCAAATCACGGAAGGCTTCGCGGTTCGAGTCGTTCAAGCCCATCAGGATCTTGTGGGCCTCAAGCACCTTGGCCTTGACCACCTCTTCGCACTGATCCTGGCTCGGCAGGTCGCTCAGGGCTTCAGGCCGGGGAATCGGCCGACCGACGATGTTGAACACCTGATCGAAGCCCATGGACTGCAACAGCCGCGTGATGTCTTCGTGGGTAGTGACGACCGTCGGCAACAACCCGGCCTTCTGGCGCGAGAGGATCGACAGCTTGGCCAGCAGACCGAGGGTGGTGCTGTCGATGCTGCGGGTTTCGGTCAGATCGATGACCACCGTCGAGAAATTCATCGAGGTGAAGATCCGTTCAATTGTCGCATCCAACGCCGAGCACAGCGTCAGACGCACTTCACCCACAAACTTGAGGACGAATGTGCCGTCTTGCTCGGCGAACTGGATTCTACCGGTACTCATTAAAGGTTCCTGCTCAACACTAACAAGGCGATATCATCCGGCATCTCCCCTAGCGTGGCCAATCCAAACGTCTGGCGCAGACCATCCAGGCTGCCCCCCGCCGCCTTGACCAGTTCGGGCAAGTTGGCTTCTTTCTCTTTGAGTGTATCACCTGGCAGAAGGTCCAGAATGCCGTCGGACAGCAGCGTCAGACTAAAGGACTCAGGCAGATCGATGACGTGATCCGTGTAAGTCGCTTCATTGAACAGCCCGACGGGCAGACCACGGCCCTCAAGGTAATGCGTGTCACTCGGGGTGTAGAACACCGGCAGCGGCAAATGGCCGCCGACGCTGTAGGTCAACTGCCCGGTTTCCTCGTCGATCACACCGCCCACCATCGTCACGTGCTTGCCCAGCTTGCAGCTGATGAGCCCGCGATTGATGTGGCCCAGCACGTCGGACGGCTTGAATTCCGGCAAACTGCCGCCGCGCTTGGATTCGAACAGCAGGCGCGTGGTCATGAATTTCAACAGCACGGTGATGAACGCAGACGATGCACCGTGGCCGGACACGTCCGCCAGATAGAACGCAACACGGCGCTCATCCACCCGGAAATAATCAACGAAATCGCCCGACAGGTACAGGGACGGGATGATCTCATGTTCGAATTCGAACGCGTCGATCGCCCAGGGGCTGGTGGGCAGCATGTTCATCTGCACCTGACGGCCCGCGTCCTGGTCTTCCTGCAGCAAGTGCAGGCTGGCCTCGAGTTCGCGGTTGGCGGTCTCCAGCTTCTGTCGGTACTCCTGGTTTTCGTGGAGGAGGCGTGCCCGATCCAGCGCACGTCGGACCGAGTGCTCAAGCACGGCGAGGTCTTCGAGGGGTTTGATCAGGTAATCGGCCGCGCCAAGGCGCAGTGCTTCGACGGCATCGCTCATCACGCCTGCGCCGGACACCACGATGACCGGCGTTTCCGGCGCAAGGCTGGTGACCTGACGAATCAGCTCGAGACCGCCCACCTGCGGCATGCGCAGATCGCAGATCAGCAGATCGGGCTTTTCCTGCTCGAAAGTCTGGAGACCCTGCAGGCCATTACCGGCTTGCAGAACGCTGAACCCACTGTCTTCCAAATAGGCCGCGAGACTCGCGCGCACTACTTCGTCGTCATCGATGATCAGCAGCGTGGCACTGGTTTTTTGCATGTGGGCAAACGGCGCCAGATTAGGTTGGCGTAGGCGGCTGGTTGCAGTCAGCCCGCGTACTGGATTCGCTTCTAGCCTCTCTGGCTCAGGTAGCGGACTTTTGGTCAAACGCTTCACATGACAGAGCTGCCCTTCAAGGCGCAGACGGTACTCCCATCCGCCTGGCGTTTCAAGCATGGCCCGGCTGCCGAGCGGCGTCTTTACATCGCAAATCACCCGGAGTTATAAGAACCGTTAAATCAGCAATCAAATCAAAGGATGTGACATGGGCCAGCTCGATCGCGATTACGAAGAAAAACGGGATTACATCCGCATGCGTGTGGATGCGGACATCAGCCTGATCTACGCCGGCCAGATTATCCCGGCGGTCTGCGTGGATTTATCCAGCTCCGGCATGCAAATACAGGCGCCCCGCTCGTTTCAGGTGGGCGACAAGATCAGCGTGACCATCGATTCCGAGCACGCTGCGCTCAAGGGCCTGGAGGCCGATACCGAGGTGGTCTGGATTGCGGACATGGACGGCGGCGAGCAGAAACTGGGCCTGACAATCCTGGCAATGAAGTGACGGCAGCGCGGAACTCCGTCACATTTTCGAAAAAGAGTGAAAATAAAAAGGCGACCATCTGGTCGCCTTTTTAGCATCGTTTTGCAGACCGGATGGATCAGAAATCGTCGACAACTTTGCCGTCTTTGACCTTGAACTCGCGGTTCTGCAAGTAAGCGTTGCGGATGAAGATGTACTTGTCGCCATTGATCAGCTTTTCAGCCGACAGCAGGCTGGCGCGGGTATCGACCAGGCTCACGCCCAGCGCGGTGTTGCGCGTCGGCACGTGGTCGATGTAGCGCCACGGCTGGGTGTAGGTGTCAGGGTATTTGGCGAATGCGTCACGCACGGTGCTAGGACCGAACAAGGGCAGCATCACGAACGGACCGCTGGCAACGCCCCAGTGACCAAGGGTCTGACCGAAGTCTTCGTCGTTGCGTTGCAGGCCCATTTTGGTGCCGACGTCGAAGAAGCCGAGCAGGCCGAACGTGGTGTTGAAGATCAGGCGAGCGGTGTCGACGCCGGCCGCTGCGGGCTTGGCCTGAAGCACGTCGTTGGCAAAGTTGGTCACTTCGCCAACGTTTTTGAACATGTTGTGGATGCCGTCTTCAAGAAACTGCGGCGTGATGAACTCATAGCCCTGAGCGATGGGTTTCAGCGCGTAGGTGTCGACGGTGTCGTTGAAACGGAAAATTGCACGATTGACGCCTTCCCACGGATCTTCTTCCGCGGCGTTTGCAGCCATCGGCGCCACGGCCAGGCTGGCCCACACGCACGTTCGAACCAGACGATTGATAAAGCCAGCACCGTTCTCGGGCATAGCTGAGACTCCCAGTCAAAGTAATGAAGCGGGCGCTACGCCCCAAACCAAAGGCGAGAGTATAAAGACTTCTGTGACTATTTACGTCGCCGAAATGGTCGGTGTTTTGTAGGGCAATAAACATCCCGGATCACTGTCATCGTTCGGTCATCGATTTGTCATGGCAATCCCTTAGCGTCAACGGCTTTGAGAGGGAATGCCATGCTCGCCCCGGTTGCCGTCGCTGCTCCGTCGTTCACCGCTGTATTGTTCGGACTCAGCGGATGCCTCGTCGACTTCGGCGCCCAGACGCGCACACTGCTTGCCAGCGACGGCAAGTCTCTCCGTTCCCAGGATGCTCAACCCTTTGCAGCACTGGCTCCCGGCGCGATCAACGCACTGAAGCATCTCAAGCAGCACGGCATCCCTTGCGCCTGGATCGATGAATACCCCTCCTCCATCACCGATCAGCTGTCTGCGCCACTGAACACCCTGATTTTGCCCACGCCCACGCCGACCAACCGCTGGCCTGCACCCGATGCGTGCTGGCAGGCGCTGATGACCCTTGGCGTTAATCAACTGGACGGCTGCGTGCTGGTCAGCGGCGATCCGCGCCTGCTCATGGCCGGAATGAATGCCGGGCTGTGGACGGTCGGGCTGGCGTCCTGTGGGCCGCTGTGCGGCTTGTCACCCGAACAATGGGAGGCGTTGAGCGATCTGGATCGCGAGCGCCGTCGGGGCCGAGCCACCCTCGAGCTGTATGCGGCCGGCGCACATTCAGTCATCGATCACTTGGGCGAGCTTGAGTCGTGTCTGGCGGATATCGCGCTACGCCGGCAGAAGTCGGAAAAGCCTTGATGTGACGGGCGTCATGCACAACGGGCTGGAGTGGATTAGTCTAAGGCGGTCAGGACCTTTGCTTGCGCATTGCGGTCCATCGTGAGACCCATCACATTAAGGAAGACCCCATGTCCGTCAGTGACTTGCAACTACAACTCAACACGTTGCGCGAGCAACTTGAGCAGAATCCACAGCTGACTCTGGAGGAGCGCGGGAATCTGACCGAGGTCATGGAGCAGATCCAGGCGCAGATCGAACTCGAGACGGTGTCCCAGGACCCGAGCATTTCCGACGGCGTCAATCTGGCCGTCGAGCGATTTGAAGTCGACCACCCCACCATCGCCGGCACCCTGCGCAATGTGCTGGTAACGCTCGGCAGCATGGGGATCTGATTCAGGCGTCCGCTGGCCCACCTCATTGAAGCAGGCCGGCTCCTGCAGATTTTGTGTGCGCTGAAGATTGCCTGTGTTGCCGAGAGCCACTGTAGGAGCGCGCTTGCCCGCGAATGTGGTGGGTCAGTCGACATCTTCGTTTCAGACCCGCCGCGTTCGCCAGCAAGCCGGCTCCTGCACATGGGGCATCCTTGCTTCACTGCCGTGCGAGACGCCCGTTCTCAAGCGTCAGTGTTTCCGTGCTGCGGTACGGATTAATGTCCAGCCCGCCGCGGCGCACGTAGCGCGCATACACCGTCAGTTTCTCCGGCTTCAGCAAACGCTGCAGGTCCATGAAAATGCGTTCCACGCACTGCTCGTGGAAATCCGAATGCTGGCGGAAGCTGACGATGTACGCCAGAAAACTTGCGTGATCCAGCGCCGCGCCACGGTACTCCACCGCTACGCTGCCCCAGTCCGGCTGGCTGGTCACCGGGCAGTTGGATTTGAGCAGATGGCTGTGCAGCGCATCGTCCACCACTCGCGACTCATCGCAGCGCAGCAGTTCGGGTTGAGGGCGGTCGTAGCTTGAAATGCTCACGTCGAGGTCATCCACGCACACGCCCGGTACCGCGACGATACCTTCGGCCTCGATGTCCCTCAGGCTGCGAATGCGCACCCCAACCGCCTTGCCCGCAGCGGTCGACAGGTCTTTCTCCAGCGTGGCAATCAGCTCGGCCTCAGACGCAAACGCGGTCTGATTGAGCGAGTTCAGGTAGAGCTTGAACGATTTGGATTCGATGATATTGGCCGAGTCCGCCGGAATGCTGAACTCACCGATGGCCACCACGGGCTTGCCCGACGGCAGCAGCCACGACAGCTCATAACAATTCCAGAAATCGACACCCTGGTAAGGCAGCGTCTCGGCGGTCAGACCCAGTTCCGCCCACTTGGCAGCGCGTGGAATCGGGAATAGCAGAGACGGGGTGTACGTAGCGATGTATTCGCTGGACTTGCCCAGCGGCGAGTGTTCGGCTGCGGGATGCATGGCGGGACCTGAACCTGAAAAAAGCGGCTGTTAAAAACCAAGGCCGCGAAGTTTATCGGGTTCAGCCCGGGTTTTCAGCGTTTACTGACTGATCGCCACCTTGCCGACCATGCCCGCCTGGTAATGCCCGGGAATATTGCAAGCGAACTCAAGGCCAGTGGCGTCAGCGAACGTCCAGGTCAGTTCGGCGGTTTTACCCGGTTCCACCAGCACGCTGTTGGGATCGTCGTGCTTCATGCCCCCGGCGCCATGCTCCGTGGCTTGCTCCCCGCCGTGGGCCATCCCGTGATCCATGCCGGCCATATCGTGCTTCATGCCAGTCGGGGTGAGCATGCCGCTGGCCGTCATTTTCAGCATTTCCTGCTGGTGCGCCGCATGCATCGCCGCATCACCGAGGTTGAACTCATGCAGCAACCGGCCCTTGTTGGCCAGCACGAACCGCACGGTTTCGCCCTTTTTCACGTCCAGCGATTTTGGCTCGAAGTAGATATCACCCAGCGTCACTTCAACCGTCCGCGTTGCCTGTGCGGCATCGGCCGGGTGACCGAACGCGAAATGCTCGCCGGGTGACCCTTGGGCCGAGAGGCTTGCACCCAGCAGCAGGGCACCAGCGAAATGACGGGGCGACATCGGCCTCTCCTACTCGTAGCGCAAGGCGTGGGCCGGCTGGATCTGCGCGGCGCGGTAGGCCGGGTAGATCGTTGCCAGAAAGCTGAGGATGAACCCGGCACTGCAGATCAGCGCCACATCACTGCCCTCGAGTTTCGACGGGAGATTGCTGATGAAGTAAACATCCGAGGTGAAGATGTGCTGGCCCGTCACCCGCTCGACCCAGCCGACGATCTGGCTGACGTTGATCGCGGCGATCACACCCAGCACACCGCCGATGACAGTGCCGACGATGCCGATGACGGTGCCCTGCACCATGAAAATGGACATGATCTGCCCAGGGGTGGCGCCAATGGTGCGCAGGATGGCGATGTCGGCGCCCTTGTCGTTCACCACCATGATCAGCGTGGCGATGATGTTGAAGGCCGCCACAGCGACGATCATCAGCAACAGCAGACCGATCATGGTCTTTTCCATCTTCATGGCGCTGAACAGGCTGCCCTGGCTGTGGGTCCAGTCATCGGCCTTGTAATCCGCACCGAGCCCTGCGGCAATCGCCGTTGACACCTGCGGCGCGGCATACAGGTCCGTAAGCGCCAGACGCACGCCTTGTACCTGATTAGGCTGCCAGCGCTGGATAACCGCGGCATCCGCGACGTTGACCAGCGCCATGGAACCGTCCAGTTCAGCGCCGACCTTGAACACGCCCACCACCGTCAAACGCTGCAAGCGCGGAGTAATGCCACCTGGGGCGCTGCTGATTTCCGGGACGATCAGCGTCAGTTTGTCGCCGACGTTCAGACGAAAGCGCCGGGCCGTGATCTCGCCGATCACCACACCAAACTCGCCCGCTTTCAAATCCTGCAACCGGCCCTGCACGATGTGCTGGGTGACGATGGAGACCTTGGATTCCAGTGCCGGGTCGACGCCGTTGATTTGAATCGGCTGCATCGAGCCCTTGTACGACAGCATGCCGTCCATTTCAGTGAACGGCACAGCGGCCGTCACTTGCGGATCCTTTAACGATGCTTTGGCAGCCGGCTGCCAGTCGTCCAGGGGCTTCACACCGGAGATCACCGCGTGGGGGACCATGCCGAGGATCCGCGAACTCATTTCCTGCTGGAAACCGTTCATCACGGACAGCACCACGATCATCGCCAGCACACCCAGCGCCAGCCCGATCATCGAGGTCATGGAAATGAACGAGATGAAGTGGTTGCGACGCTTGGCCCGCGTGTAGCGCGTACCGATAAAGATGGATAACGGTCTGAACATTCGTGGAGCACCGTAACTAAGCAGCTGAAAGTAAAAAGCCGATGCCCGGAAGACATCGGTTGTGCGGGTCAGGCTTCGACCAGACGGCCTTCTTCAAGACGCCACACGCGGTCCATCTGCCGGGCCAGCGTCATGTCGTGGGTCACCACCAGAAACGCGGTGCGCGACGACGTGCTGAGTTCCAGCATCAGGTCCTGAATGCCTTGTGCGGTATGCGAATCGAGGTTGCCGGTGGGCTCGTCGAGCATCACCAGCCCCGGCTGGTTGACCAACGCGCGGGCAATGGCCACCCGTTGACGTTCGCCGCCGGACAACTCCGACGGCTTGTGCGCCAGTCGATGCTTGAGCCCCACCCGCTCCAGCAGCGCGGTTGCACGCTGACGCGCTTCCGGAATCGGCGTCTTGCCGATCAGCAGCGGCATGCAGACGTTTTCCAGCGCGGTGAACTCGGCCAGCAAGTGGTGGAACTGATAGACGAAGCCCAGGGCACGATTGCGCAGCAGGCCGCGGGCTTTCTCGTTCAGCGCCGAAAGCTCTTCGCCCGCCAGCCAGACACTGCCTTCGGTGGGCGTGTCGAGGCCGCCGAGCAAGTTGAGCAAGGTACTTTTGCCCGACCCCGAACTGCCGACGATCGCCACGCGCTCGCCCGGGTGCAACTCCAGTTGCAGGCCCGACAGGACGACGACCGATTCCGGACCTTCCTCGTAGGATTTGCCCAGGTTGCGGCAGCTCAGTACAGCTTTATCACTCATGCCCGACTCACTCATAACGTAGCGCCTCCGCCGGCTGGGTGCGCGCAGCACGCCAGGCTGGATACAGGGTGGCGAGGAAACTCAGGACCAGCGCCGCGCCGCATACCAGCAGCACGTCCTGGGCCATCAATTGCGAAGGCAGATAGTCGATGAAGTAGACATCCGCATTGAGAAACTTGTGACCGATCAGGCCTTCCAGTGCGGAAATCGCCGAACTGACGTTGAGCGCCGCGAGAATCCCGACACCGGCGCCGATCAGTGTTCCGACCACACCGATGACCGTGCCCTGGACCATGAAGATGGCCATGATCTGGCCCGGCGTCGCGCCCAGCGTGCGCAGAATCGCGATGTCACCGCGCTTGTCGTTGACCACCATGACCAGCGTGGAAATGATGTTGAACGCCGCGACCGCCACAATCAGCAACAGCAGCAGGCCGATGATGGATTTCTCCATGCCGATCGCCTGATACAGGTTGCCGTGGGTGCGGGTCCAGTCGCGGGAGTAATACTGATGCTCGCCGAGATTCTGGGCGATGTCGTACGCCGTGCGCGGCGCTTTGAACAGATCGGTGAACTTCAGGCGCAAGCCCTGCACCTGGTCAGGCTTCCAGCGGTGCAGCCGCGCCAGATCCTGCAGGTTGGTGACGCCCAGGTAGCCGTCCAACTCGCCGGCGCCGACGTGAAAGATGCCGACCACGGTGAAGCGCTTCATGCGAGGGAACATGCCGGCCGGGGTCACGGTGACTTCAGGGGACACGAAAGTGACTTTGTCGCCCATGCCGACACCGAGCTTGGTCGCGGCCTTGTCGCCGATCACCACGCCGAAACCACCCGCGACCAGATCGTCGAGGCTGCCCTGCTTCATGAAGCCGTCGATGATCGAGACCTTGCGCTCCTGCGCCGGGTCGATGGCGTTGAGCAGGATCTTCTGCACGTTGCCGTTGTTGGTCAGCAGGCCTTGCATCTGGGTGAATGGCGCAACGGCTTCGACCTGTTTGTTCTGTTTGACGCGGGCGGCCAAGGCCTGCCAGTCATTGATCGGCTCGCCGGACTCGATGGTGGCGTGGGGCACCATGCCCAGCACGCGGGTGCGCATCTCATGGTCGAAGCCATTCATGACCGAAAGCACGACGATCATCACGACCACGCCCAGGGCGAGCCCGATCATCGACGTCAGGGAAATGAAGGAGACAAAATGATTACGACGTTTTGCACGGGTGTAGCGCGTGCCGATGAATACAAAAAGAGGTCTGAACATTTAGGGGCTTGTTCGGAGGAATGGGAACGTCCTTGTGGCGGGCCTGGGCAAGCGGCTTTACACTCGAATCACAGCCGAATCATGCTCGCAAAGCTGAGCTATGATTTTGAGCAATCACTCTGACAACCGCCGCTACCATGGGTTCGCCATGCCGACACTAGATGAAGAAGAACGCCGCGAATACTACCGTATCGAGGACAGCGTCGCACTGGAAATTAACCGCATCGCCGGCCCCGGCACGGGAGATGATCCTGGCCATCACGACACTTCAACGCTCTTCGATCTGCTGAGCGAATTGCACGTCGCCGAGTTCGAATCCCAGCACCTACTGCGCCAGCTGGATGATCGCGACCGCACCACCAACAGCTTCCTGCGGGCCATGAGCAAGCGCATCGACCTGCTCGGCCAAGTGGTTGCGCACACTGCGTTGGGCAGGCTGGGCGCCCCGCAGCGCGTGATCATGTCCGAGGGCGGCCTGCAATTCGAGACCCCTCAACCCTTCCCGCCCGGCACCCTGTTGTCGGTGAAAATGGTGCTGATGCCCCAGGCTTCAGGGATGCTGCTGCGCGCCCGGGTCACGCAATGCCATGCATTGACGGTCGGTGACTTTGACGTGGGCATGGAGTGGATCGACCTTACCGACGCTCAACGCCAACTGCTTGCCCGACACATCCTGCAACGACAAGCCGCGCAGCGACGCCTGGCCCGCGAGCAGACCGATCCCGATGTAAATCAGAACTGAGCCCGACTTATCCAGCGCTATGCGTACCAAGGAGTGATTGTGACCATTATTTACGGCCACCGCGGCGCCAAGGGCGAAGCACCGGAAAACACCCTGACCAGCTTTCAGGAATGTTTCAAACACGGCGTCAAACGCTGCGAACTGGATCTGCATCTGTCCCGCGACGGCGAGCTGATGGTGATCCACGACCCGACGCTCAAACGCACCACCGACCGTCGCGGCAAGGTCGTCGAACACGATGCCGCCGACCTGGTGACTTACGACGCGCGCAAGGGCGGCCCTGGTTGGGTGCAGCCCTGCCCTATTCCTCGCCTGGAAGAGCTGTTTGAAAAATGCCCCTTCGATCACTGGCAGCTTGAAGTCAAAAGCGCGTCACGCACCCGCGCGGCGACGACCGTGCTGGCCATCCGCGAAATGGCGCAGCGCCACGGACTGCTGGATAAAGTGACGATCACGTCGAGCTCTCGGGAAGTGCTGCGTGCAGCCCTGGAGCTGACGCCGGACATTTCACGCGGTCTGGTGGCCGAATACGCCTGGCTTGACCCGCTGAAAGTGGCTCAAGGGTATGGCTGCGAGATACTCGCGCTGAACTGGACGCTGTGCACGCCAGAGCGCCTGAAGAAAGCCCAGAATCAGGGCCTGCATGTGTCGGTCTGGACGGTCAATGAGCCCGCGCTCATGCGCAGGCTCGCTGACTTCGGCGTTGACAGCCTGATTACAGACTTTCCCGGTTTGGCCAGCGCCACCCTTGGGAAGTACTGAAATCGGTCTCCCCGGCCGGCTCAGGCCACCGGCCGGAGCCGCTCAAAAAAGCCGGTTGAGGCCGTCGTATGCGGCTACCCGATAGGCCTCGGCCATGGTCGGGTAGTTGAACGTGGTGTTGACGAAGTACTTGAGGGTGTTCGCCTCGCCCGGCTGATTCATGATCGCCTGACCGATGTGCACGATCTCCGATGCCTGGTCGCCGAAGCAGTGCACGCCAAGGATTTGCAGGGTTTCCCGGTGGAACAGGATTTTCAGCATGCCGACCGGCTCGTTGGAAATCTGCGCACGGGCCATGCTCTTGAAGAACGCCTTGCCCACTTCGTACGGTACTTTTGCGATGGTCAGGTCATGCTCGTTCTGACCGATCGAGCTGATCTCGGGGATGGTGTAGATCCCGGTCGGCACGTCGTTGACGAAGCGCCATGCGCCGTTGTCGACCGCGCTGCCCGACGCCGAACGACCCTGGTCATAAGCCGCGCTCGCCAGACTCGGCCAGCCGATCACGTCGCCGGCGCCATAAATGTTCGGCTGGCTGGTGCGGTAGGCTTCATCGACATCGATCTGCCCGCGACCGTTGGCCTTGATGCCGACGTTCTCCAGACCCAGCTTGTCGGTGTTGCCGGTACGGCCGTTACACCACAGCAAGGCGTCCGCCTTGACCTTCTTGCCGGACTTGAGGTGCAGGATCACACCGTTGTCCAGCCCTTCAACACGCTCGTATTCCTCGTTGTGGCGAACCATCACGTTGTTGTTGCTGAAGTGATAGCTCAGGCCCCGCGAGATTTCCGAGTCAAGGAAGCTCAGCAACTGGTCACGGTTGTCGATCAGTTCGATCTCGACCCCCAGGCCGCTGAAAATCGACGCGTATTCGCAGCCGATAACCCCGGCGCCATAAATGATCAGTTTGCGCGGGGTGTGACCGAGGCTGAGGATGGTGTCGCTGTCATAGATGCGCTTGTGGGAAAAGTCGATATCGGCCGGGCGATAAGGCCGCGAGCCGGTGGCGATGATGATCTGGTTGGCGACCAGTTTCTCCACGATTCCGGTGTTGCACACCACATCAATGCTGCGCTCATCGGCAAAGCTGCCGGTGCCGAAGAATACGTCGACACGATTGCGCGCGTAATACCCGGTGCGCGACGCCACTTGCTTGTTGATGACCCTCTCGGCGTTCTTCAAAACGTCCGGAAACGAAAACCAGCGCGGCTCGCCAATGGCGCGGAACATCGGGTTGGTGTTGAACTGGATGATCTGTTTGACCGAGTGACGCAGGGCCTTCGACGGGATCGTGCCCAAGTGGGTGCAGTTGCCGCCGACCTGCCGACGGCTGTCGACCATTGCCACCTTGCGCCCGGCCTTGGCGGCGTTCATCGCCGCGCCTTCACCCGCCGGGCCCGAACCCAACACCACCACGTCATAGTTGTAGACAGCCATGCGTACTCCTCAGAACTGGCCGAGGCACCACTCTGGTGCCTCCGGCTGAATCATGCCGCCGCGGGCAGCATGAAGGATCGAAACTCGCGGCGCAGTCTAGTCTCATCGAAGGGAAACGACCATTAACCCTTGGTCGCGCCCCTCGGCAGATTTGACTGCAACGCCGCAGGTCGAGTGCTGGAAACCTGACTCGGCTGCGCAATTGCTGCGGATGATAAATCCCTTGGGTGACGAATCCAAAAAAATCGCACCGCCCGGGCATCTGCCTTGCGCAACAGCTCCAGAAATTTACTCAGCCAGATGCAGGAACAAGCGCTGCGCCAGCTCTTTGCCAATGGTGCTGCGATAAATGCTCACCACTTCTTTGTTGTCCCTGGCAGCCTTGAGCAGAGCCCGGTAACCCAACAGACGCTGCTCGGGAAGCTTCAGATGTGCCGCGGTGAACGCATCGGCGGCGGCGTCCTCGCTGGCGTAGTGAAAATGCGCCCACCACAACAGGCGGTCGTCCTTGTCGCGAATCGCATATTCCTGGACGAAATCGTTACGGCGGGCGCCCGACATGTTTTTCCGTCCGTCATAACGGGAGATGTTCACCTCTCGCTGCCGGTCCAGATAGCTAATGCGACTGGCCGTCGGCGGTTGACGCTTAATCATCTCGATGCGCAGTTGACGGCCTTGCTCACGGAGCCGGGCCTCCCCCGCCCGCAGTTCCGCGAGCAGTTCATCCGGCGCTTGAGCACTGCTCTCGCCGGCATGGGGTTCGTTCCCATAGACCTGCAGCTTCTGCGCAATCTCTCGAAGCTTGTCGGCTTTTTGCCCAAGAATGTCTTCCATGTCCTCGGGCTCGTTGGCGCGCCGCGATTGGCGTATGGCACTGGCGATGTCCGGTTCGACACGTTCCAGCAGAGCCTGTGAGCGCCGCACAAGCTCGGTCAGCGGCACAATACTGTCTCGACTGACAGCCTTGGGTCGCTGCGCCTCCAGTTCGACCCATTCGCCTTCGGCGTGCTGGTGATACGCGCCGATGACACGGTCACCGGTGGCGGCCTTGACTTCGACGACCTCTCCCAGTGCAGGCTCATCACCCTCGCGAAGACGACCGATCAACGTGCGCTGGCCTTGGGTCTTGATCACACGCTTGCGCGCCTGCTTCACCCTGGGGACATACTCGGGCAGTGTCTCTGCGGGCTCCTCGCTCTCGCGAATGAGATCCGAAAGCCGGTGCTCGGCGCGATCGGAAATGGCTGACAGATCATCGAAGAACCGCTGGAAATGTTCGGTGATCATGGTCTCCGGCTCGCTTTCAAAAGCAGCAAGCGCAACCATCGACGCGCGGTCGTACTCGCGCAACGAACTTTCCAGCACGCAGATCTGCTCGGCGATCGGATAATCGTGCGGCTTCTCCAGTTCGGCCTGGGAGGTCAGCGCCCCGTGCAGGTCGTCGTCGTTGAGCAGGCGCTTGAAGGTGACCGCCTTATGGCCATCGATGATGGTTTCGGGCTTGAAGCACAACTCGAGGGACGACCACATACGGCTGGCCCGCCAGTCAATCACGGCAAACATGCGGTTGTTGTAGAACTCCAGCGCTTCAGTGCGCCAATAGCCTTCGCCGACTTTCGGAACGGCCCGCAGCCTGTGCCACAGGCCTTCCCTGACCAGTGACCATTTCACGCCGATCTCCTGCAGCACCAGCGACTTCTCGAACAGCGCCAGATAAAGCCCGACATTGTCGGCGGTGACCAGGTTCGCCAAAGCACGCATTTGCGCCAGGTCTGCCTTGGCCAGGGTCAGCATGTCACTCAACAGCACCCCCTCAAGCAGACAAATGCGCCGCGCAATGCCTTGCAGGTCTTTTGCGTAGACCTTGTCGCTGGTCCGGTCGGCCGGCCTGAGTTGCTGGTCGAGTTCGTTCTTGCGATCAATGATATCGATCACTTCGCGGATGTCGGTCTCCAGTGCTGAAATAACATCCTGATGCTGGTCGATCGGCAGACTGTCGAACCGGTTGTCGTTACTCACGATCCTGGTGTAAAGGTCATGCTGGCGCTTGAGCAGCTCGGCTTTTTGCGCATTGACACGCGTAAGACGGGCGGCGTTTTCCAGGGCCAGTTGCCGAGCGCTGCGTTTCGGGCCGCCCCCCTTGAGGCGCAGGGCGAGGTCCAGGCGCCAGCGCTCGCCGTCCCGAACAAGCCGAGGCCCTGGGCGGTCAACGTGCTGCGGGTCGATGATCAGCACTTCGTCGCCGACGCTTACCCGATAAACCGCGTTTTCCACCTGCGCGTACCAGACGCCGTCCGCCTCATAGAGGCCCCGGGTGCCGGGAGCGCTTGAAGGCTCACGCAGCGCGGGCTTCGGCACGATTTCGAAGGTCTGCAGCGCGGTCCTTTGCCTCATGCTCAGGTTCAGATCGGGCCGCGACCAGGAAAATTCGAGCTGCGCAGGGAGTCTTTCCGGCGCAGCGGAGACCCTGCGTGCGATCTCGGGAGCCGACGTCGGCGACACTGCGAGGAGTTCAGCCAGATTCGGCCGGTCGAACTGCGGCACGTGACGAGGGCGTGGCGGCACACGACGGCCGATCACGTTGTGCAACAGCAGCATCGCTACGGTCAGCAGCATGTTGGCCGTGGACACTGCCCCATCGCTGGCGCGGGCGGCGCTGCCGGCGGACACCTGCGCTTGCGCCTCAGCCATCAGTTGCACCAGCCACAGCGCGGTACCGGCCGTCCCGGAAACGAAGGGCATGACCATGTCCAGCGCCAGCCAGCCGCCACGCTTGAGCAACGTCCAACGGCTCTCGGCATTGGAGGTCGACTGCCTGTCCGCCAGCTCGATCAACGCTGACGCATTGCCTTGGTAAAGCGCCACCAGCGGATCACCGGTCACCTCGTCCGCGGTGAGTTGCGCAGGCGCTGGTGTTTCCAGGGGCGCGAACTCCGAGCCTTGTCCGAAACGCAGAATATGCGGCTGATCGAATCCGCCGTTGGCATAGACCCGACGGGCGCGGTCGGTCATCCAGGTCAGCACTTCGTCACTCAGTTCGCCCGGTTCGACGAGGGCGGCGCGCAAGGCCGCCATTGAGCTGAATTCGGTCAGCGATTGCCGTGAAAGCGGTCGATAAAGCACCACCGGCCCCTTGGCCGGGTCCTGGTCACCGATGACGAACATGTTCGTCACGACATCGGCCGACGCCCCGCTTTCGGCGCGAAATCCCAGCGGGCGCAACGTGGTGTCACGCAGTGCCGGTGGCCGTTGCTGCCGGGGCAGCATGAGCGCGGCGACGAGGCCATACGCCGTGGCGCAGAAATGCGCAGCGCTGCAAATCTTCTGCTCCAAAGCCTGAAGCGGCAATTGAGCGCGCAGTTGATCGATGTAAAGCGCCTGACGCCGGGCTGACTCTCGCGTGTCGCTTATCAGCACACGCTCCACCAGCGCAGGGTAATAGCGCCCGATGTCGACCTGGCACACCAGCAATCTGAGGTAGTCGGCAGTGAACCACCCGGGCATTGGCTTGCCGTCCCGATGCACCACGTGCAAGGCACCGGCCGGCTGGCCCGAAAGATTCTCCAGCGCGAATTCGGCGACGCTCATGCGCATCGGTTCGACAGAGCCGGAGGTGACGACTTCTCCACCGTGTGGTATGGCCACAGCGATCACCTGGCTGATCACCACCTCCAGATCGGCGACCAACACATCAGTGGCCTCTGGATGGTCGGCCAGCAGTGCTTGCTGCAGTTGCTGGCGCGCGTAGTCCAGCAGCGGTGGCAAGCCCTCGTTGAAGGTCTTGCCACCGGACCTCGCCTGGGCGCCGGCCAACGCAATCATCCGGCGGCTGAAATCCAGGCGATCGTCGACACTGGCGTTGCGCAGCCACTGCGGAAGCTTTTCCGTGCTTTGCGGGCCGGGAACCAAGGGCAGCAGGACGGTCGAGACGTCGGTGCTCGCGGCCACGCGACGTTCCATCTCGGCAAAATCCTGCGCGGTAGCATGATCCAGGCCGGCCAGGTCCCACAGCTGTTGCTCCAACACGGCGCCGGACAATGCATCGAATATGTCCTCGCCGGGCTCGCGCAGCACCCAGTCCACAGGATCATCCGCTGATTCGGGCCTGTCGAAGCTGGACAGGAGATCAGCCAGGGAAGCATGCCTGATGATGACGCCCGGCGACTGCCAGCTGAAAAACACTTCAGCGCCGCGCCATACACCGGTCGCCGCCAGCACGGGCAGGCCGACCTCCTGCAGCGAATCATCAGGCCGGCGATAGGGGATGCAGGCGTGAATCACGTCATCCGGCCAGGTGTTGTCAATGTGCAGCATGAAATCGCGCTGAGTCTTGTCGGCAAAACCTGCAATGCCGCGCAGAAATTCCCGCTCATCTTCCTTCAGGGTCTGACTGTTCGCCACAGCTGTCGAAAAGTCCTGCCTGAGCGCATCGGACAAACGCGCCCAAGGGCTCTGACCGCCTGCCACTGGCGCTCCCCAAAAGGCGACCAGCGCTTTCTGGAACGCCTCGTCCAGCCCCAGTGCGACGGTGTCCACCAGAACGTTCAGTGTGTCGAAATCGATTGGCGTGGCCGGCGCACCCGAAACCTCGGGGTGCAGTACAAGCGTGTGGGCCGCTGACGTCCAGCGCGGGGTCTTGCCGGTCAGGAAGGCCTGCTGAACGTTTCTGAGCAGGGTGTCGGCGCGCTGACCGTCGTCAGGGGTTGTGCGAGTGATGACGGCTGTCCGAGGGTCGATTTGAAGGTCGGGGAAATGCAGTTGCAGCGCGGCGCGCAGTTGAGCAAGGGTTACATCGGCCAACGTTGGACGTCGGGAAAAAACTTCGATCAGGTCAATATTCAGGCGCATATGCCAGTTAACTCGTGCAATTGGATGAGAAACACTCAACGACCCTTAGGGCATTGAGCGCATTTGCGGCGAGTTAAATCGGGAACGGGCCCATCGGTGGGATACATAGATATTGTTTTTACACGGCCGCAGCGGGAAGTTGGTGGTCAATGCGCAGGGTGTTCTGATTGCCAACCGCCAGCTTTACACATATCGTTACAAAACTGCTGCGCCTTGGGTCAAGCGCGGGCGCCGCAGCAGAGGACGCATAAATACTACGGATCCCCCCAGCTAGACAGCTTAAGTGAGTAATTCCTGATGGCCTCCAACACGGGCAAAGGCAAGGCGATATTTCGCGTTGTCAGCGGCAACTTCCTTGAAATGTTTGACTTCATGGTCTATGGCTTCTACGCCACTGCCATCGCCAAAACCTTCTTCCCTGCCGACAGTGAATTCGCATCGTTGATGCTGTCGCTGGCGACCTTCGGGGCCGGCTTCCTTATGCGCCCGCTGGGTGCAATCTTCCTCGGCGCCTACATCGACCATCACGGCCGGAAAAAAGGCCTGGTCATCACCTTGGCGATGATGGCCATGGGCACGGTGCTGATTGCCTGCGTGCCGGGTTACGCGACCCTGGGCGTTGCCGCACCCATCCTGGTGTTGGTTGGCCGCCTGCTGCAAGGCTTCTCGGCCGGCGTTGAACTGGGCGGTGTCTCGGTGTATCTGGCGGAGATTTCAACGCCAGGCCGCAAGGGTTTCTTCGTCAGCTGGCAGTCGGCTAGCCAACAGGCCGCGGTGGTTTTCGCCGGCCTGCTGGGCGTCGGTCTGAACCATTGGTTGAGCCCGGAAGACATGGGCCAATGGGGCTGGCGTGTGCCGTTCCTGATTGGCTGTCTGATCGTTCCGGCGATCTTCGTGATCCGCCGTTCGCTTGAAGAAACCCCCGAGTTCGAAGCCCGCGCGCAGCATCACCGCCCAAGCCTGGGCGAAGTGGTCAAGTCGATCGGTCAGAACTTCGGCCTTGTCATCGCCGGCATGGCGCTGGTGGTCATGACCACCGTGTCGTTCTACCTGATCACCGCCTACACCCCGACCTTCGGCAAAAACGAGCTGCACCTGTCTGATCTGGACAGCTTGCTGGTGACCGTCTGCGTCGGTATTTCGAACTTCATCTGGCTGCCAGTGATGGGCGCGCTGTCGGACCGGATCGGCCGCAAACCGCTGCTGCTGGCGGCGACCATTCTGGCAATCATCACGGCGTACCCTGCCCTGTCCTGGCTGACCGCCAACCCGAGCTTCGGCAATCTGCTGATGGTCGAGCTGTGGTTGTCGTTCCTGTACGGTTCGTACAACGGCGCGATGGTGGTTTCCCTGACCGAAATCATGCCGGTCGAAGTGCGCACTACCGGCTTCTCCCTGGCCTATAGCCTGGCGACCGCGACGTTCGGCGGCTTCACGCCGGCGGCCTGTACCTACCTGATCCACGTGCTGGACAACAAAGCGGCACCGGGCATCTGGCTGAGCGGCGCTGCGGTGATGGGCCTGATCGCCACGCTGGTGCTGTTCCGCAAGGGTCAGACGCGGATTGAGGGCGTGACGGCGGTGAGCTGATCGCAGAGAGCTGCAAGCTGCAAGCTGCAAGTAAAAACAGAGACGCCCCGACTGGTTCGGGGCGTCTTTGTTTCGGCAGGGCATCGACGCCAACTGTAGGAGCGCGCTTGCCCGCGATGGCGGTGGGTCAGTCAAAGTATCCAGCGGCTGACACGCCCCGATCGCGGGCAAGCGCGCTCCTACAGGTGATCGGTGCTGAATCCGGAAGCCGCGTCAGGTCAGGACCTACAAGGAGCCGGCTTGCTGGCGAATGCGTCGGGGCAGCGCGAGCAATAGTGGATGACACTCCGCCCTCGCCAGCAAGCCGGCTCCCACAGGATGACCGCCCATTGCCAGGTCTTACGCCTGGCAGAAAGACCAACAAAAACGCCCCGAACCAGTCGGGGCGTTTCTTTTTGCTTCGCGGTTCAGCTTGCGGCTTGCGGCTTACCGCTGCTTTCAACCTACTTCGGGAAGGCTGGCGGGTTGACCCCGGTCATTTCTTCCATCACGCGAACGACCTGGCAGCTGTAGCCGAACTCGTTGTCGTACCAGACGTACAACACAACGCGGTTGTCCATGGCGATGGTCGCTTCGGCATCCACCACGCCGGCGTAACGCGAGCCAACGAAGTCGGTGGAGACCACTTCCAGAGAGTTCACGAAGTCGATCTGTTTGTGCAGATCCGAATACAGCGCAGTGTGGCGCAGGTATTCGTTCATCTCTTCGCGGGTGGTTGCGGTGCCCAGGTTCAGGTTGAGGATGGCCATGGACACGTTTGGCGTTGGAACGCGGATCGCGTTACCGGTCAGCTTGCCGGCCAGCTCGGGCAATGCCTTCGCCGCTGCAGTGGCCGCGCCGGTTTCGGTGATGACCATGTTCAGCGCGGCGCTGCGGCCACGGCGATCGCCCTTGTGGAAGTTGTCGATCAGGTTCTGGTCGTTGGTGTACGAGTGAACCGTTTCAACGTGACCATTGACGATGCCGAACTTGTCATTGACCGCCTTGAGCACCGGCACGATGGCGTTGGTGGTGCAGGACGCCGCCGAGATGATCTTGTCATCAGCGGTGATCTGCTGATGGTTGATGCCGTGAACGATGTTCTTCAGTTTGCCCTTGCCCGGCGCGGTCAGAACCACGCGGTCGATGCCTGGGCATTGCAGGTGCTGGCCCAGGCCCTCGGCATCGCGCCACACACCGGTGTTGTCGACCAGCAGCGCGTCGTTGATACCGTACTGGGTGTAATCCACCTCGGCCGGGTTCTTGGCGTAGATCACCTGAATCAGGTTGCCGTTGGCGCAAATGGTGTTGTTGGCTTCATCAATGGTGATGGTGCCGTCGAAAGGACCGTGGACCGAGTCACGGCGCAGCAGGCTCGCGCGCTTGACCAGATCGTTTTCAGCGCCTTTGCGGACCACGATGGCGCGCAGACGCAGGCCGTCGCCGCCACCGGTTTTTTCGATCAGGATGCGCGCCAGCAGACGACCGATGCGACCGAAGCCATACAGTACGACGTCAGTGCCCTTGCGCTCGCCGGAGTTCTGCTGGCCGATGACTTCGGCCATTTCTTCGCGGACGAACTCTTCGGCGGTGCGGCCATTGCCTTCGGCCTTGAACTTAACGGCCAGCTTGCCCAGGTCCACCGAAGCGGCGCCCAGTTTGAGCTCGCTCATGGCTTTGACGAGGGGGAACGTCTCGTGTACGGACAACTCGCTGGCGTCAGCCTGGCGGTGACGCGCAAAGCGGTGTGCTTTGAGAATCGCAATGACTGAACGATTGATCAGGCTGCGGCCATAGATCGAACTCACCACATTATTATTGCGGTAGAGCTGACCGATAAGCGGGATCATCGCCTCGGCGAGGGCTTCACGATCGATCCATTCACCAAGACACTGGTCGGGCTTCTGAGTCACGGGAACCTTCCACATGTAGGGGCTGAAAAAAGGGACTACATTATGCACAGGCCTTTGTTTATGAGCAATCCAGACTTTTCACGACCTGGAGCACTACATAATTTCCGGCGCACAAAACTGACAGCGTCTCTGCGGATTAGTTACACTCCCCGGCTTTGCCGCAACGCCTGGAGCTTTAACTTCCGTGCCCGTTCTGCGCCTTCCGATTCTGCCTGCTGCAGCAGGCAAACAACATTGGGGTAACCTCCCCGGTGCCGCCCTGAGTCTCGCCATCGCCGAGGCTGCCAGCGCCGCGAAACGCTTCACCCTGCTGCTTACCGCAGACAGCCAGAGCGCCGAGCGACTGGAACAGGAACTGAAGTTTTTTGCCCCTGATCTCCCGGTCTTGCATTTCCCCGATTGGGAAACCCTGCCCTACGATCTGTTCTCGCCCCATCAGGACATCATCTCCCAACGCATTGCCAGCCTTTACCGGCTGCCGGAGCTGGTGCACGGCGTGCTGGTGGTGCCGATCACCACCGCCCTGCACCGCTTGGCGCCGACCAGTTTCCTGCTGGGCAGCAGCCTGGTGCTCGACGTCGGCCAGAAGCTCGATGTCGACGCCATGCGCACCCGCCTTGAAGCCAGCGGCTATCGCTATGTCGACACGGTGTATGAGCATGGCGAGTTCACCGTCCGTGGCGCGCTGATCGACCTGTTCCCGATGGGCAGCAAACTGCCTTACCGCATCGACCTGTTCGATGACGAGATCGAAACCCTGCGCACCTTCGAGCCGGAAACCCAGCGCTCCATCGACAAGGTCGATTCGGTGCGTCTGTTGCCGGCGAAGGAATTCCCGCTGCAGAAGGAAGCGGTGACGCGCTTCAAGGCGCGCTTCCGCGAACGCTTCGACGTCGACTTCCGCCGCAGCCCGATTTTCCAGGACTTGAACAGCGGCATCACGCCGGCCGGGATCGAGTACTACATTCCGTTGTTCTTCGAAGAAACCTCAACGCTGTTCGACTACCTGCCCCAGGACACCCAGGTGTTCTCGATGCCAGGGATCGAAGCGGCGGCCGAGACGTTCTGGAAGGACGTGCGTAACCGCTACGAAGAACGCCGTGTCGACCCGGAGCGCCCGCTGCTGCCACCGGCCGAGCTGTTCCTGCCGGTCGACGACTGTTTCGCCCGCCTGAAGAACTGGCCCCGCGTGGTTGCCAGCCAGGACGACGTCGAAAGCGGCGTTGGCCGTGAGCGGTTCCCGGCGCAGGTGCTGCCGGATCTGGCCATCGAATCCAAAGCGAGCCAGCCGCTGGCGGCGCTGTCGAAGTTCCTCGGCGAGTTTCCCGGACGCGTGCTGTTTACTGCTGAGTCGGCCGGTCGCCGCGAAGTGCTGCTGGAACTGCTCGAACGCCTGAAGCTGCGCCCGAAAACCCTGGACAGCTGGCAAGAGTTCGTCGACAGCAAGGAGCGCCTGGCGATCACCATCGCGCCGCTGGATGAAGGCCTGGTGCTGGAAGATCCGGCGTTGGCGCTGGTGGCGGAAAGCCCGCTGTTCGGTCAGCGGGTCATGCAGCGTCGTCGCCGCGACAAGCGCGCCGACAGCCACGCCAGCGACGCGGTGATCAAGAACCTGGCCGAGCTGCGTGAAGGCGCGCCGGTGGTGCACATCGATCACGGTGTCGGCCGTTATCTCGGGCTGGCAACGCTGGAAGTCGAGAATCAGGTCGCCGAGTTCCTCATGCTGGCCTACGCCGAAGAGGCCAAGCTCTACGTGCCAGTGGCCAACCTGCACCTGATCGCCCGCTACACTGGCAGCGATGACGAGCTCGCGCCTCTGCACCGTCTGGGTTCCGAAGCCTGGCAGAAAGCCAAGCGCAAGGCTGCCGAACAGGTGCGCGATGTGGCCGCCGAGCTGCTCGACATCTATGCCCGCCGCGCGGCCCGCGAAGGGTATGCCTTCGCCGATCCGAAACTGGACTACGACACCTTCAGCGCCGGCTTCCCGTTCGAAGAAACCCCGGACCAGCAGACCACCATCGAAGCCGTGCGCGCCGACATGCTCGCGCCCAAGCCCATGGACCGTCTGGTCTGTGGCGACGTCGGTTTCGGCAAGACCGAAGTGGCCATGCGCGCGGCATTCATCGCTGTACACGGCGGTCGCCAAGTGGCGATTCTGGTGCCGACCACCCTCCTCGCTCAGCAGCACTACAACAGTTTCCGCGACCGCTTCGCTGACTGGCCGGTGACGGTTGAGGTGATGAGCCGCTTCAAATCGGCAAAAGAGATCAACGCCGCCGTGGCCGATCTGGCCGAGGGCAAGATCGACATCGTCATCGGCACCCACAAGTTGCTGCAGGACGACGTCAAGGTCAAAAACCTGGGGCTGGTGATCATCGACGAAGAGCACCGCTTCGGTGTGCGTCAGAAGGAACAGCTCAAGGCCCTGCGCAGCGAGGTCGACATCCTGACCCTCACCGCGACGCCGATCCCGCGGACCCTGAACATGGCCGTGGCGGGCATGCGTGACTTGTCGATCATCGCCACGCCGCCAGCCCGTCGTCTGTCGGTACGCACCTTCGTCATGGAGCAGAACAAGCCGACGGTCAAAGAGGCGTTGCTGCGTGAATTGCTGCGCGGCGGTCAGGTGTACTACCTGCACAACGATGTGAAGACCATCGAGAAATGCGCGGCGGACCTGGCCGAACTGGTGCCGGAAGCGCGCATCGGCATCGGCCACGGACAGATGCACGAACGTGATCTCGAACAGGTGATGAGCGACTTCTACCACAAGCGCTTCAACGTGCTGATCGCCTCGACCATCATCGAGACCGGCATCGACGTGCCGAGCGCCAACACCATCATCATCGAGCGCGCCGACAAATTCGGTCTGGCCCAGCTGCACCAGTTGCGCGGCCGGGTCGGGCGCAGTCACCACCAGGCCTACGCCTACCTGCTGACGCCGCCACGCAAGCAGATTACCCCCGATGCCGAGAAGCGTCTGGAGGCGATCGCCAACACCCAAGACCTCGGTGCGGGCTTCGTGCTCGCCACCAATGACCTCGAAATCCGTGGCGCCGGCGAGCTGCTCGGCGATGGCCAGAGCGGGCAGATCCAGGCGGTGGGTTTCACCCTGTACATGGAAATGCTCGAACGCGCGGTGAAGTCGATCCGCAAGGGCGAGCAGCCTAACCTCGACCAGCCGCTGGGTGGCGGTCCCGAGGTGAATCTGCGGGTGCCGGGGCTGATTCCGGAAGCCTATCTGCCGGACGTTCATACGCGCCTGATTCTGTACAAGCGCATTGCCAACGCCGCCGACGAAGAGGGTCTGAAGGACCTGCAGGTCGAAATGATCGATCGCTTCGGTCTGTTGCCCGAGCCCACCAAGAATCTGGTGCGCCTGACTTCGCTGAAGCTGAAGGCCGAGCAACTGGGCATCAAGAAAGTCGACGCCGGCCCCCAGGGTGGACGCATCGAATTCGCGGCGGAGACTCCGGTTGACCCGCTGACGCTGATCAAGCTGATCCAGAGCCAGCCCAAACGCTACAAGTTCGAAGGCGCCACGCTGTTCAAATTCATGGTGCCGATGGAGCGCCCCGAGGAACGCTTCGCCACGCTGGAGGCGCTGTTCGAGCGCTTGACCCCACCGCCTTCCAAAAAATCGGCTTAAGGATTCACCATGGGTTTGATCCGCTCCTTCACCCTGCTGCTGGTGCTGTTCGCGCCAGCGGCCTTCGCCGATGGCGCCTATCAGGTGGAACTGATCCTTTTCCGCCAGAACGGCGAGCCGGCGGCGACCAATCAACCCGCTCCGGAAGACTGGGCCGCCGGGGCGCAACAGCTGGGCGCGGACAGCCAGACGCCGACAGCGCTGGACGGTCTGGCGAACAAGCTCGAATCAGGCGACGGCTATAAAGTGCTGCTGCACAAAGCCTGGCAACAGGACCTCAGCGCCACACCGAGCAAGGTGGCGATCAGTGACGGCCAGGAGCAGTTCGGCCACTTCCCCATCGAGGGCACGGTGAGCCTGGGGCTGGCGCGCTTTACCGACATCGACGCGAACTTCTGGGTCAACCAGCTGGACAGCCACGGCGTGCTGGTGACCAGCGAGCGAATGCGTCAGGCGACCCGGGTCAGAAACGGAGAACTTACTTACATGGACAACGGAAGCCTCGCCATGCTGATCAAGGTTTCTCCCGTCCAGCCACCCCGTTGACGCAGGCCTAGACGTGGCGTCCAACCTGGAAAAAGCCCTCGCCCTGCCGTGGGAACCGCTGTTCAAAACGCAATCCGTCGAGCGGGGTCTGGAGTACGCGCGGCAGCAGCGCGTGATGCTCGAACACTTGAGCGGAGATGTCGTGCGCACGGTTTGCCGGGGCTCAAGCCTGGAGGTCTACACCCAGACGCTGTTGTTCAAGGACCCGGAGCGCACGCGCAACTTCATTGTCGGCAAATGCACCTGCCCGGTCAGAAACAACTGCAAGCACTGTGCGGCGGCGCTGTTCTTTTTGCAGGACCCGGAAAACAGCCCCGGCATTCTCGCTGCGGTCGACGGCGAATCGGTTGCCCGCAGGCCGAAAGTCGTCGAGCAAAAACCCAAGTTGCCCGAGCGCCTGGAAAAGAACATCAAACCCGAGCCACGGCTGATACTCGCCAGCTTCGAATACAGCGCCTACGAGCCCCGTAACGGCAAGATGCAGCGGCACATCCAGCACCGCGCGGCCCTGGCGTTCCGCTACCGGGAATCCTATGTGTCCGGTGTGCCCGCCCCCGGCCGTGGCGGCGACATCCTCTGGCACCTGCCGGACGAAATATTGCGCACGCGCCGCCATCCGGAGCGTGAAGGCGAGTACCGCAAGCAGCTGCAGGAGCTGGGCTTTCGCATCGCCACCCGGCAGAGCAAGGCGCTGCCGGACAGTGCCGGCGAGATGTTCGAACTGGCCACCGACAAGGCCTGGCTGAGCTTCATTCTCGACGAGTTGCCCCGGCTGCGCGCCGAAGGCTGGCAGATCGAAATGAGCGAAGACTTCGGCTTCGACGTCACGCCGGTGGACGACTGGTATGCCGTGGTCGACGACGAGCCTGAGCGGGACTGGTTCGATCTGGAGCTGGGGATCATCGTCAACGGCGAGCGGCTGAGCCTGCTGCCGATCCTGATCAACCTGCTGCGCACGCACCCGGAATTGATGACCGCCAGCGGCATCGCCAAGCGTCGGGACGACGAGCAGTTGCTGGTTCAGCTCAACCATTTCACCCAGCGCGGCGGCGTGCCGATTCAGGTGGCGCTGCCTTATGGGCGGCTGAAACCGGTGCTGGCGACCCTGGGCGATTTCTACTGGCGCGAGGACGGCAACAACGCCATTCGCCTGAACACCGCCGATGCTGCACGGCTGCGGCAGCTGGATGACCTGCCGCTGGTGTGGCAGGGCGGCGACCGGCTGCGGCAGTTCTCCGAACGACTGGTGAACATCAAGGATGTGCGCGGCGAGGTGCCGGTAGGCCTGAATGCGACGTTGCGGCCTTATCAGCTGGAAGGCCTGAGCTGGATGCAAGCGTTGCGCGAGCTGGAGGTCGGCGGCGTGCTCGCCGATGACATGGGCCTGGGCAAGACCCTGCAAACCCTGGCGCACCTGCTGCTGGAGAAACAGGCCGGGCGTCTCGACCGGCCGGCGCTGGTGGTGATGCCCACCAGCCTGATCCCCAACTGGGTGGATGAGGCGAAGCACTTCACGCCGCAACTGAAGGTGCTGGCGTTGTTTGGCACCCAGCGGCATCAGGATTTCAAGCGCCTGCAGGATTACGACCTGATCCTGACCACCTACGCCCTGCTGCCCCGTGATGTCGAGGTGCTCAGCCAGCAACTGCTGCATGTGCTGGTGCTCGATGAAGCGCAATACATCAAGAACCCCAACAGCAAAGCGGCGCAGGCCGCGCGTCAGTTGAATGCCCGCCAGCGTCTGTGCCTGAGCGGCACGCCGCTGGAAAACCACCTGGGCGAGCTGTGGTCGCTGTTCCATTTCCTGATGCCCGGCTGGCTGGGGGATGCCAAGCAGTTCAACAGCAATTACCGCACGCCGATCGAGAAGTTCGGCAATGAGCAGCGCCTGGAGCACCTCAACGCGCGGATCAAGCCGTTCCTGCTGCGCCGGACCAAGGAACAGGTTGCCACCGAGCTGCCGCCGAAGACCGAGATCGTCCATTGGGTCGAACTCAACGACACCCAGCGCGATGTGTACGAGACCATGCGTCTGGCGATGGACAAGAAGGTGCGCGACGAGATCACCCGCAAAGGCGTGGGGCGCAGTCAGATCATCATTCTTGAAGCGTTGCTCAAGCTGCGTCAGGTTTGCTGTGATCTGCGGCTGGTGAACAGTGCGCCGGTCAATCCGCGGCAGTCGAGTTCGGCCAAGCTCGACAGTCTGATGGAGATGCTGGAGGAGTTGTTTGCGGAGAATCGCAAAATTCTGTTGTTCTCGCAGTTCACGTCGATGCTGGAGTTGATCGAGGCGGAGTTGAAGCAGCGCGGGATCGCGTATTCGCTGTTGACGGGGAAGACCAAGGATCGGCGGGTGCCGGTGCAGGATTTCCAGAGCGGCAAGCATTCGATTTTTCTGATCAGTTTGAAGGCAGGCGGCACGGGGTTGAATCTGACGGCGGCCGATACGGTGATTCACTACGATCCGTGGTGGAACCCTGCGGCGGAGAATCAGGCGACGGATCGAGCGTATCGGATTGGTCAGGATAAGCCGGTGTTCGTTTACAAGATGATTGCTCGGGGGACGGTGGAGGAGAAGATTCAGCATTTGCAGCAGGAGAAGGCGGCGCTGGCGGCGGGTGTGCTGGATGGGCGCAAGGCCGGGGACTGGAAGTTGCAGGATGAGGATATTGCGGCGTTGTTTGCGCCGTTGCCGGTGGTGGCCAAAAAGGTGAAGCGATAAGGCGGGTTTGTTTTTAGGATCAAGATCAAGATCCTTAAGATCACAAGCGTCTGCCTGGGGGCAGACTGTTTCGCCTTCGGCGAGTTACTTGGAAAAGCACCCCAAGTAACCAAGGGTGCTTGCTCCTGGTTTGGCCCGACTTCGTCGGGTTCCCTCACTCCGACGACGCTCCGTGGGCCCGCGCCGAACGGACATCCATGTCCTAACGGCGCTCTCGCCGCATCCATGCGGCTCGGCCCACTCCGCGTCGTCTGCGTTCGGCCTGCACCCAAGTCGCGATTGGCGGTGTCTGAACTTTTTGTGTTTGAAGAGCAAAAGCAGAGCAAAAGCAGAGCAAAAGCTTCCCGGCTGAAGCCGGTCCTACAGGGGATACCGGGTGCTGATAGTGGGACCGGCTTTAACCGGGAAGGGGCCGGTGCAGGCGCCATCAATTCTCTGATCGTGCCCACGCTCCGCGTGGGTATGCATCCCGGGACGCTCCGCGTCCATTCCCGGCTGAAGCCGGTCCTACTGGTGTTTAAAGGGGACTGATTTATTTACACCGCTTCACCGTAAATTAATCTGTCCCCGCGTCAGCCAATCCCAGCTCACCCCACCGCCCGCACTTCTTCTTCTTCTTCTTCTTCTTCCGCCCATTTCACATAGCACACCACCACCGGCATTTCGTGTTCGGCGCAGAAGTCGATCCAGCGCAGTTGGTTGTCTTGCAGGCGATCGCCGGGGCCTTTGACTTCGATCATTCGGTAGCGGCGTTGTTCGGGGTAGAACTGGATGAGGTCGGGCATGCCGGTGCGGTTGGCTTTGATGTCTTGCAGCAGGCGTCGGAACCAGCGTTTGAGGTGCTGCGCCGGCAGGCAGTGGAGCGCTTGATCCAGCAGCTCCGGGGTCAGGGTGCCCCAGAAAACGAAGGGCGATTGCAGGCCGAATTTGCTGGCGTAGGTGTCGCGAATCACCGCTTCGTAGCGCTGGTCATCGAGCTGCGCCAGGCATTCGTCGAACAGGGTTGCGCGGCGCTGGTAGAAGTCCGGGCTGTAGAGGTCGCTCGGTGCGCTGTGGAAGGGGTGGAAAAACGCCCCCGGCAGCGGCGCAAAGATCGCCCGCCAGCACAGCAGGCCGAACAGCGAATTGACCAGGGCGTTTTCGACGTAATGCACCTCGCTGCCCTCTTCCGCCAAGTGCTGCTGAATCAGCCGTTCGACGCTGTGATCGGGCAGTGGCAGCACGCTCAGGTCGAGCCGGCTAACCGTCCGTTTCATCCTCTTCTGCACGCTGCCCTCGCCCAGCTTGCGCTTGAGACGCGGCTGGATGCGCACCAGGTGTTGGGTTTCTTCATCGTTTTCCGGCGCCGATTGCGCTTCCAGCAACAACGTCATGGCTTCGAGGAATTGCTCGCTACGTTCGAGCACGCGAATCCTGCGCACACGGGCGCCGGGGTAGCTGGACTGCGCGTAGACGCTCAATGCCAGCGGCCAGTCCTGTTCGCGTTCGGCCTGCTGACCGATCTTGAACAACAACTTGGCGCGACGCATGGCCAGCCAGGGATTATCGGTCTCGACGGCCAGCGCCTGCGGCGCCAGGTCGGCCAGTGCCATGCCGTCGTCCAGCGCCTGTCGGCAGGTGTGCAGGTGCAGGCAGATGTCGATGTCGGCGCGCTGGTTGATGCCACGGGATTCGACGGAAAATTCGACTTTTTCATAGCGATAGATGCCCAGGTCCGCCAGCACGAACTCCGACCACTCCTGGTACAGGTTGCCGAAGTACAACAAGCGAAGCCGGTCGCACAACGGCATCACCTGGAGGGCGAAGATCACTTCTTCGAACCCGGCAAACCAGTGTTCCAGCCGCTGGGGCGATTCGTATATCGGCAGCAGGCGCTGCAAGAGGTCGGATTTTTTCTCCGCAATTTTGACGCCGTGGGCCTTGAAACACTGGCCCAGCTCGTCCTTGCGCAGCAACGCGAACAGCGCGTGAAGGTCCAGATGGGGCTGGCCGTCCACCCAGCCTGATTCCAGCAGCGGCGCGGCAGCCAACCGGACATCGCCAATTTCTGCGTAATCCAGCTTGCTGGCGCGAAACAGCGTGCCCTTGCGCATGACCATGCGCACCAGTAAGGCCTGTGCAGGTTGCGGCAGTTGGGCAAAGTCGTCGATAAAACGCCGCTCGTCTTCATCGAGCAGGTCGTCGTAGCGCTGGGCGATCCAGTTCAGCACCTGGCGGAAGTTTTCCAGGTAATAAAACGGATTGTCGAGGGGGGAAAGGCTCACGGCGAGGTCACGTAAAGGCTGACGGGAGAGCGTGAGGATACTGGTTATCCGTACAGATTCCAGCCCTGACTGCTGTAGGATGGCGGCGGCCCGATCAACGGCGCGGACCAAAGGGCGCTGCGCACCCGCTACACTCCCTCCACGCACTTTCAAGGAGATCGCCATGCCTTCCGCCGGCAAACCCCTCGTTTATCTCGCGGGGTTCGACGTGTTTCGCGCCGACGCTATCGATCACGGCCGCGCGTTGAAAGCCCTTTGCGATCAGCACGGTCTCGAGGGGCTGTACCCTTTTGACAACGAAGTGCCGCAAGGGCTGATGCCTGAAGAAGCCGCCGCCGTCATTTGCAACGCCAATATCGAGATGATCAAAGCCTGCGACGCGGTGCTGGCCAATCTCAATCCGTTTCGCGGCGCCGAGCCGGATTCAGGTACGGCCTTCGAAGTGGGCATGGCCGTTGCGCTGGGCAAGCCGGTATGGGCGTATTTCGCGGCGAATGGCTCGTTGCGCGAGCAGATCGCCCATGACGCGGCGGGCTTCGACGCGCAGGGGTTTCAGGTGGAAGATTTCGGCCTGCCGCGCAATTTGATGCTGGCGTGTACCTGGGCCGGCAGCAGCGAGACGGCCGAAGAAGCGATTGAGTCGCTGGCTGCGCATCTCGCTGACTGAACCCATACCCCGGTCGCTCCTGCAGGTTATCTGACGGCAGATCCATCTGCAGTGTCGTCATCAAGGTCAGCGATCGCCAACGCCCTCGCCTATTCCAGATTCGACGAACTGATGTCCAGCTTGTCAGCGTCGGCAAACCCGTCCAGGTCCAGGTCGCTCAGATCAAGCTCCGCCTCCGGGTCGCGATCCTCGTCGGAATCGGCATCGTTGAGGGGCGACTGATCGCCGCCAAAATGCTCGCCCTCATGGGCAAACCAGGCCATTGCATGGGTGTCCGGCTGGCTTGTCTGTACCTGCATCAGTAGCTGCATCGTTGACGCTCCGTGATTGAATGTCGTTAAGCAGGCTAACCCACCCGGCGGGGTAAAGCACAGGTCAGGACAAATTGAGGAAAGACCCGCCGTCATCGCGCAGCATCTGCACCATGGCGTGGGCGGCTGGGGACAGATAGCCCTCGCGGCGCAGCATGACGCAAAGGGTCCGCGTCATCGTGGTCTGTTCCAGTTGCACCTCGCGCAGGTCCTGCATGTTTTTGCCGAACTCCAGCGTCTCCCGGGCGATGAAACTCAGCAGGCTGGTCTGGGCGATCAGTCGCGGCAAGAGGGAAATCGAGTTGGACTCGATCTGCACGTCCGGCAGCGGCAGGTCGTGGCGGGCGAAGGCGTCGTCGACCCAGATGCGCGAAGACACCCCGGACGGCGGCAGCACCCAGCGATAGCGACACAAGTCGCGCATCTGGAATGGCGCTTTGAAAATCGGATGATTGCGGCTGGCGATCACCACCGCTTCGTCGGTAAGGATCGGGTAAAAGGTGAACTCCTCTTCGGCACCGCGCTGGGCGCAAATGATCATGTCCAGGTGCCCGGAGCGCAGCTGCTCGCGCAGCATGTCGTCCTGACCGATCACCAGCTTGAGCGTCACCTGCGGCGAGCGTTTGAGCAGCGCGCTGGTCAGTTCGGGCAGCAGGTACTCGGCCATGGTCGCCGCACAGCCCAGGCGGATATCCCCTACCGCGCCGCTGGCGAAATCACGCACCTCGCGCTGGGTCTGGGCGATGCTTTGCTGCAACACCTTGCCCCGCGCCTGGAGCAGTTCGCCGACCGGCGTGAGCTTGATTCTGCGACCGTCGCGCTGGAACAGCTTGGTGCCGAAGGACTCCTCCAGCCGCTGGATGCTTTTGGTCAGCGCCGGCTGACTGCGATTAAGCTTTTCCGCCGCGCGCCCCAGATGACCGAGCTCGGCGATGGTTTCGAAGTAGGTCAGGTCACGCAGGTCCATATATCAACCAAAGTTATCAATTCATGATTATTAGAAAATAGACTTGATCGATTGCGCTGTCGATACTGGGCGTCATTGGAAGACACCTATCAGGAAAGCCAATGCTCTGGAGATCCGCGTTGCCCCGTCCCGCCTCGTTCGCCCTCGCCCACCAGCACCCGCTGACCCAATGGTTGCTGCTCATCCTCATGGCTGGTAGCGCCGGCCAACTGTTCAAATACTTCCACATCCCCGCGGCACTGTTTCTCGGTCCCATGCTGGTGGCCATCGGCTTCGGGGTCGCCGGTGCCAGCGTTCGCCTGAACAAGCAGGTGTTCCGCCTGGGTCAGGGCACGGTCGGCGTGCTGGTCGCCCACTCCATGACCGTCGGCGTGTTGCTCGCGGCGATGCAGTCGTGGCACGTGATGGTCTTCGCCACCCTGCTCACGGTCGCGTTGAGCGCGGTGGTCGGCATCGCCATGGCGCGCTGGGGTGGCATTCAGAGCAGCACGGCGGCGTGGGGGACCTCACCGGGGGCGGCCTCGGCGATGGTTGCGATGTCCGAAGATTACGGCGCCGACTCCCGGGTGGTTGCCACCATGCAATACGTGCGAGTGGTCTGCGTGGTAATGGTTGGTGCGCTGGTCAGTCGGCTGATCGGCGCCGATGCCGGGGGTTCCGATGCCCACAGTACGGACGCGCTGCTGCACGGGATGAATCTGCTCAATCTGGGGCTGAGCCTGCTGGTGATCGGGGTCGGCGTGATGCTCGGCAGTCGCTTGCCGGCCGGGGCATTGCTGGTGCCTTTGCTGCTAGGCGGCGCGTTGCAATTGAGCGGCGTGCTGCAGATCACCCTGCCCACCTGGGTGCTGGCGATTGCCTACGGCGCGATCGGCAGTTACATCGGTTTGCGCTTCGACCGCGTGACCATCGCCTACGTCTGGCGGCGGCTGCCCGCGATGATTGCCGGGGCGCTGGTGCTGATTCTGCTCTGCGCGCTGTCGGCCTGGGGCATCTCTGAAATCATGGGCAAGGATTTTCTCTCGGTGTACCTGGCCACCAGCCCCGGGGGCCTTGATGCGATGGCGATCATTGCCATCGATACCCATTCGGACGTCGGCTTCGTGTTGGCGATGCAGACGCTGCGATTGTTCGCTGTGATTGTGACCGGCGCGTACATCGCCCGGCAGGTGATTCGCGTCTCGCACCGCTTTGCCTGAATCGGAGAAGCCGGCTGATCGTAGCGAAAGGCAGCGGCGCGCACGCCGATGGAATCTTCAGCGATCCGGCGACCTCCAACGCTTCACACTCACTGGAGGCGGACGCCATGGCCACGCTGAAAATCGCCACGTTCAACATCAACGGCATCCGCGCACGTTTGCCCATTCTGTTGCAGTGGCTGGAAAAGGAAGCGCCCGACATCGTCTGCCTGCAGGAACTGAAGGCCGCCGACACGGCCTTCCCCGCCGATGACATCCGCAATGCCGGCTACGGGGTGATCTGGCAGGGCGAGCCCTCGTGGAACGGCGTGGCGATTCTGTCCCGGGACAGTGAGCCGCTGGAGATTCGCCGGGGTCTGCCGGGCAACGAAAAGGACAGCCACAGCCGCTATCTGGAGGCGGCCGTTCAGGGCGTGATCGTCGGCTGCCTGTACCTGCCCAACGGCAACCCACAGCCGGGGCCGAAGTTCGAGTACAAGCTGGACTGGTTCGAGCATTTCATCAAACACGCCGACTCGCTGTTCAAGAGCGAGCATCCGGTGGTGCTGGCCGGGGACTACAACGTCATCCCCACCGATGACGACATCTACAACACCCGCTCATGGCTGAAGGATGCCTTGCTGCAACCGGAAAGCCGCGCGTGCTTTGAGCGCCTGCTGGACCAGGGCTGGACCGACGCCTTGCGCGCGAAATTCCCGGACGAGCGCATTTACACGTTCTGGGATTATTTCCGCAATCACTGGAAGACCAACTCCGGCCTGCGCATTGACCACTTGCTGTTGAGCAAAGACCTGGCGCACAAGCTGAAAAACGCGGGGGTGGATCGCTGGGTCAGGGACCTTCCCCACGCCAGTGATCATGCACCGACATGGATTGAGTTAAAGGTTTGATGGAACAGTCTTCACGCTGCCACACGGTGGGCTGATTCGGATGTCGGCCGGTTCGATGAATCTGTGGAACGACAGCGCCGGTAAAAATTGGATAGCCGCAAGCGTCCCGCGGCAGCCCAAAAAAAAACCCACCAAAGGGTGGGCTTTTTTTCAACGTTACCGCATGCCGTTAAACGTTAAATACCGTAACCAACTTGGTATTCAGGTACGCCTCGATCGCTTCGGTGCCGCCTTCGGACCCGTAGCCGGAGTCCTTGATGCCGCCAAACGGCACTTCAACCAGACCGATGCCCTGATGGTTGATCGACAGCATGCCGGCTTCGATGCGGGTGCTGAGGATGTGGGTGGTTTTCATCGATGAGGTGAACGCGTAGGACGCCAGGCCGAACGGCACCCGGTTGGACTCCTTCACCGCATCTTCCACCGTGTCGAACGGCACCAGCAGCGCCACCGGGCCGAACGGTTCTTCGTTCATGATGCGCATCTCAGTGGTCAGACCGCTGATGACGGTGGGCTGGAAGAAGTAGCCTGGCCCTTCGATGGCGTTACCGCCGACGTGGACCTTGGCGCCCTTGTCGCTGGCGTCCTTGATCAACGCGCTCAACGCCGGAATGCGTCGCTCGTTGGCCAACGGGCCCATGGTCACGCCCTGCTCCAGCCCGTTGCCGACTTTCAGCTCGTGGGTGTGGCCGACGAACTTCTCGACGAATGCATCGAACACACCACGCTGGACCAGAATGCGCGTCGGTGACACGCAGACCTGCCCGGCGTTGCGGAACTTGGTGCCGGCCAGCGTGCGTGCGGCCAGGTCGATATCCGCGTCGTCGAATACCAGCGCCGGGGCATGGCCGCCGAGTTCCATGGTCGCGCGCTTCATGTGCTGCCCGGCCAGCGCGGCGAGCTGTTTACCGACCGGGGTCGAGCCGGTGAAGGTGACTTTCTTGATGGTCGGGTGCGCGATCAGGTAGCTGGAGATCTGCGCCGGGTCGCCAAAAACGAGGCCGATGACGCCCGCCGGAACGCCGGCATCGACGAAGGCACGCACCAGTTCGGCTGGCGACGCCGGGGTCTCTTCCGGGGCCTTGACGATGATTGAGCAGCCGGCCGCGAGCGCCGAGGACAGCTTGCGCACCACTTGGTTGATCGGGAAGTTCCACGGCGTGAAGGCCGCCACCGGACCGACCGGTTCCTTGATGACTTTCTGTTCGACCGAGACGTTGCGCGATGGCACGAGGCGGCCATAGGCACGGCGGCCTTCTTCGGCCAGCCAGTCGATGATGTCGGCAGCGGACAGGGTTTCCATGCGCGCTTCGGCCAGGGGTTTGCCCTGCTCGCGGGTCATGATGTTGGCAATGTGATCGACGCGGTCGCGCAGCAGGTTGGCGGCTTTCTGCATGATTTTGTAGCGGTCGTAGGCCGGGGTGCTGCGCCAGGTTTCGAAGCCGCGCTCGGCCGCTGCCAGCGCCTGGTCCAGGTCGGTGATGTCGGCGTGGGCCACGGTGCCGAGGGTTTCGCCATTGGCCGGGTTGATGACGTTGAGGGTGCGGCCGTCTGCGCTGGCACGCCATTGACCGTCGATGAGCAGTTGAACGTCTGGGTACATGGGGAACTCCGGATGCGCCTCGCGGGGAGGCGGAGGGAAGAAAGGCGCGCCGGCCCCTCAGGGATGCGCGCGGCTCGCGATCGGGTCGGATCGGTTGCGGACATCCAGAGAGATAGGGGCGGCCAGGGTGATTTTCAATGGGGCTGAGGACGATCAAGGGCGTCTGCCTGGGGGCAGACTGTTTCGCCTTCGGCGACTTACTTTTGAAAAGCACCAAAAGTAAGCAAAAGTGCCTGCTCCTGGTTTGGCCCTTCCTTCGTCAGGGTTCCTTCACTCCGGTCTCGCTCCGTGGGCCCGCGCCGAACGGACATCCATGTCCTGACGGCGCTCTCGCCGCATCCATGCGGCTCGGCCCACTCCACGAGACCTTCGTTCAGCCTGCACCCAAGTCGCGATTGGCGGTGACTGAGCTTTCTGCGCACGAAGATCAAAAGCAGATCAGAAGCCAAGCAAAAGCTTCCCGGCTGAAGCCGGTCCCACTGACGGCATGCGGTGCTGTTAGTGGGACCGGCTTTAGCCGGGAAGGGGCCGGTTTGGTTACCCCAGATGTTGATTGTTCCCACGCTCCGCGCAGTAACACGGACCCGGGTGCTTTGTTGATTGTTCCCACGCTCCGCATGGTAACAGCGCCCCGGACGCTCCGCGTCCTTCAGACCACGCGGAGCGCGCTAGATCTGCATCAACTGCCGGGCGTAGGCGTGCAGCACATCGCGCTGGATCATGAAGCTGGCGTATTTGCCTTCGCGCAGGGTGGCAATCAGGCCAGCGCGTTCGAGCTCTTTGGTGTGGTGGGAAACGGTGGCGGCGCTGACCGGATGGACCTTCAGCACCTCGGCGCATGGCAGCGCCTTTTCGCTTTCGCCGATCTGAACCAGAATCCGGAAGCGGCGGCTGTCCGCCAGCGCCCGGGCTATCAATGCGATTTGTGACTCACTCAACGGAAACTGCTGTGCCGTGCTCATGATCATCGTGAAGCCTCAGTAAAAACCTCCTTGTCCAGAGATACTGCAGAACCAACTCGACAGGCTAATGACGGTCACTGCGTGTGGCGGCCATCACTATGGAGGCTCTTCGCAGAGGATGGTTCAGCGCCGGCAGAATTTGCCTGCGAACCACCCGAGGCTGCCCGCTGACCTGAGTGGTGTTTTCTGGCATCCTGCGCGCACTTTTTCCCATGACCGACTGCCATGCCAGCACCCACTGACCTGATTTACGGGCTCGATGACCGGCCCCATTTCACCGCCGCGATCTTCGCGGCGTTGCAGCACGTGCTGGCCAGTTTCGTCGGCATCATCACCCCTACCCTTATCGTCGGCAGCGTGCTGGGGCTCGACAGCGAAGTGCCGTACCTGATCAGCATGGCGCTGTTCGTCTCCGGACTGGGCACCTTCGTTCAGGCCAAACGCTTCGGCCCGATCGGCTCGGGCCTGCTGTGTCTGCAGGGCACCAGTTTCTCGTTTCTCAGCGTGATTCTGAGCGCCGGCTTTCTGGTCAAGAGTCGCGGCGGCGGCACGGACGAAATTCTCTCGACGATCTTCGGCGTGTGCTTCTGCGCAGCGTTCGTCGAGGTCGTCCTCAGCCAGTTCATCGGCAGATTGCGCAAGCTGATCACCCCGGTGGTTACCGGCACGATCATTACCCTGATGGGCCTGTCGCTGTTGAAAGTGGCGATGACCGACATGGCCGGCGGCTTCGGCGCCAGCGACCTGGGTTCGGCTGCGAACATGGGCCTGGCAGGGCTAGTGCTGATCACCATTGTGGTACTCAACCGGTTCAACATCCCGTTACTGCGCCTGAGTGCGATCATCATCGCCTTGGCCCTGGGCTTCGCCGTCGCCTGGTTCATGGGGCGGGTGGATTTCGCGCAGATGCCCCAAGTGCCAATGATGAGCCTGCCGGTGCCCTTCAAATACGGCTTTTCCTTCGATCTGCTGGCATTCATCCCGATCGCGGTGATCTTTCTCGTGTCGCCGCTGGAGGCCGCCGGGGACCTTACCGCCAACTCGATGATCTCCCAGCAGCCGGTAAGCGGGCCGGTGTACATCCGCCGGATCAAGTCGGGGCTGCTGGCCGATGGGCTGAACTCGGCACTGGCCGCGACGTTCAACAGCCTGCCCATGGTGACGTTCGCGCAGAACAACGGGGTCATTCAGCTGACCGGTGTGGCCAGCCGCTACGTAGCGTTTTTCATCGCCGGGATTCTGGTCCTGCTGGGCCTGTTCCCGATCATCGGCGCCGTGCTGCAACTGATGCCCAAGCCAGTGCTGGGCGGCGCGACGCTGATCATGTTCGGCACCGTCGCGGTGGCCGGCATCAAGATCCTCTCGGAGGCCGGCCTGCATCGCCGCAACATGCTGATCGTGGCGATTTCCCTGGGCATGGGCCTGGGCGTCGCGGCCGTTCCGGAGGTCCTGCGCGAGCTGCCCAAGGCGCTGCACAACATTTTCGAATCGCCCATCACCGTCGGCGCGTTCTGCGCGATCATCCTCAATATCTTCCTGCCGGAGGAATATCAGGAGCCCGAGCTCACCGAATTCGACCCGGAAGCCGCGACGTTGAAGGTGCTGCAAGACCCGCCCCTCCAGCCCTGAAGCAGAACCTCTTCGGGCGCGCGAGGTCGCACACTTGAATCGTCAGGACGTTTGAAGGGGCGTGTTGCGCCCCAGCCGCCTGCCACGGGAGTCACCGATGCCGCTACGCCTGCTCCGCACCCTCCTCGCCGGCCTGACCATGGTGCTCGCACTGAGTGCCTGCGCGCTGTTTCCCAACCGCGATCCGCTGAACATCAACGTGGTCGGCATCGATCCTCTGCCCGGTCAGGATCTGGAAATCCGCTTTGCCGTGAAGCTGCGCTTGCAGAATCCCAACGACACTGACATCCAGTACGACGGCGTGGCCCTGAATCTGGACGTCAACGGCCGCTTGCTGGCGTCCGGCGTGAGCGATCAAAAAGGCACGATCGGCCGTTTCTCCGAGGGCGTACTGACGGTGCCGGTCACCGTTTCTGCCTTTGCCGCCCTGCGCCAAGCGGTGGGCCTCGCTGATCAGCAGCGGCTGGACAACCTGCCCTATGAGCTGCACGGCAAGCTGGCCGGCGGACTGTTTGGCACCATGCGCTTTGAGGACAGCGGCACACTGAGCCTGCCGAAACCGGCTAACGGCAGCTGGTAATGGCGCGCTGAATGACCTTCTTTGCGCGGTTGGTGGGAACGGCCTTAGCCGGGAAAGCGTGAGGCGCCACACCGCAAACATGGGCAAAAATGAAGTCGCCACGGCGGGCCTCTTCCCGGCTAAAGCCGGTCCCACAATGGGTGGGATTGACTGCCTCAGCCCCGCGCAGCCGCCACCAGACGATTGACTTCGGCGCGGACCATGTTGGCGTACTCCGGCGGCGACATGGCGTCGAGTTCGCCGCGCACCCACTCCGACCATTTGCCCTTGCGCTTGGCCCGTTCGCCCATCAGCCGGGCGGCGTCAGCCTTGGCCTTGCCCAGATTGCTCTGCCACAGATCGAACAGGCGAGACTTTTCGTCCTCGATGGCAGCGCGTTCCGGAAGGGTTTTATTGGCCAGGTTGTAGCTCATGATATGTACCTCGATGTGCAAAACGAAACGCATAAACGGAGCCGGTGACTGGCTCGAAAAGCGTCAGCATCTTACACCTGCCGACGATGAATCCCGACCCCATTCGTTGTACTTTTTGGCCGCCGGCGCAATTGGGCTGCAACTTTTCAGGCGCTCAAAACTCCATTGCACACTGCCATAACCACTGAAAGGAAATTAGCCATGGCTCGTAAAACTGCTGCCCAAAACGCCGCTGTAGAACAGATCAAGGATCAAGCGTTCAGCGAACTGGCCGCCCTCATCGAAGAGTCCGACAAGCTGCTCAAGGACAGCGCCTCACTGGTAGGCGAAGAAGCCGACACCATGCGTGCTCAACTGAGCCAGAAGCTCAAGCAGGCGCTGGAATCCGTGGGCAGCGTGCGCGAACGCGCCAAGCCAGCCGTTGATGCCACCGAAAACTACATCGGCGGCCACCCATGGCAGACCGTAGCGGTCTCTGCGGGCTTCGGTCTAGTGGTAGGTTTGTTGCTGGGCCGTCGTTGATTAAACGTTTGACGCCGTAGCAAGATTGGATTTGGCCGGGAGATTTCGCGCGTTAGACCCTGACATTGTGAGTGGTTGCGCTGGCCTCTTCCCGGCTGAAGCCGGTCCTACTTGAACGGTGGAACCGCCTTCAGCGCGGATCACCTTGGAAATTATTGTGACCGCGGCGCGATCACTTCCAACTGCGACAAGCGATGCCCCTTGACCATCGCGGCGTCGATCTCCGTTTTGGCTTTCTCGGCGTCTGCCCGGGATTCGAACGGCCCGATCATCACCACTTCCCTGCCATCGACCTTCACCACGTAAGACGGGTAATGGTGCTCGACCAGCCAATAGGTCATGTCGCTCAGCGCTTCTTTCAAATGGACACGAATGGTCCATTTCTGCGAAGCGGGCGTCGGCGCTTCTGCGGTCGAATCAGTGCTCGGAACCTGGGCGGGCGTTGCGGGCTTGCCGCCATCACAACCCGCCAGCATCAACACCGCCACCATCATTGCCATCTTGCGCACGTCTGTCGCTCCTCGTTTGAAGTGGCGGGAGTCTACCACCGCAGGCGAGTGCGAGTTGAGCGTCCAGCCGGTACACTGCTCGGCGACAGCCATGAACGCGTTTTCACCCCTCGCCAGTGACAGAGCCCCTCGAAGATTGCTGCCGGGCCTGAAAAATAACCGAACGCGATGATGGCACTGTGGTCAATCTCTCAAGTCTTTTCGCAGGCGCACCGTCATGACGTTCACTTCAGCCAATGCCGCCCTGCGCTTCACTGACAGGGTATCGCTACCCGCCCGCCACACGGGCGCGCAGTCGAACACACCCGATCAATCCCGACCACGCCCATGAATTCCGCGACGCCCACGCCGATGACTGACATTCCTCACCGCCAGGCTCATGCAAGCGAGCAGCCGCCAGCGGTCGCCGAAACGCAGAGCCGCGCTGATCAATGGATCATCTGCGAGCATTGCGACTCGGTCTATGAGTCCATCCCTCTGAATAAAGGCGAAGCTGCCTACTGCCTGCGCTGCGCCGCGATCCTCCGTCGCAACCATCGGCTCACCGTCGAACAGTTGCTCGCCCTGAGTATCGCGGCTTGCATCTTGTTCATTTTCGCCAACGTGTTCCCGGTCATCAGCATCAGCATGCAGGGCCTGCACAACGAGGTGACGCTGTGGGGGTCGGTTCAAGCGCTGGCCCAGGGTCAGATCACGCTGATCGCCCTGGTCGCAGGGCTGGCCATCATTCTTGCGCCGGCGCTCCAGATTGCCCTGCTGTTCTGGGTGCTGGCCCACGCCCATCGCGGCCAGATCGCCCCCGGTTTCAAAATGTGCATGCGCACCCTCGAACACCTGCGCCCCTGGAGCATGCTGGAGGTGTGCCTGCTGGGCATTCTGGTGGCGATCGTCAAGCTGGCAGGCATGCTGGACGTACACCCGGGCGCAGGCCTGTGGGCCATGGCAATGCTGATGGTGCTGATCCTGTTGATCGCCGGCAAAGACATCCGCCGCCTGTGGGACGAACTGGGAGTCAGACCCGAATGAACGGCATTCCGTACGCCCGCGAGTACAAAGTCACCCTGTGCCACGTCTGCAGTTACGTCTGCCCGGAAGACGCCCATGAATGCCCGCGCTGCGATTCGCCCGTGCATCGGCGCAAGCCCAACAGTCTGACGCGCACCTGGGCCTTTCTGATCGCCGGGCTGATCTTCTACATTCCAGCCAACCTGTTGCCGGTGATGTACACGACGATGCTCGGCAGCAGCAGCGAGAACACCATCATGAGCGGAGTGATCGAGTTTGCCGAAGGCGGCTCGTGGGACATCGCCATTCTGATTTTCATCGCCAGCGTGGTTGTGCCCTGCATAAAGTTTCTGGTGCTGGGCCTGATGCTGGTGACATGCCAGCGCCGCAGCACCTGGGCGATGCGCGAACGTTCGCGGCTGTTTCGCTTCATCGAATTGATCGGCTACTGGTCCATGCTCGATGTGCTGGTGGTCGCGCTGGTCGCAGCGCTGGTGCAGTTTCGCGGGCTCAGCACCATCGAGCCGCGCCTTGGCATTCTGTTTTTTGGTTTGGTGGTGGTGATGACCATGCTTGCCGCCATGACGTTCGATCCCCGGCTAATCTGGGACGCAGAGGTTGAAGATGTCCGATAACACCCTACCCCCATCCCCGCCGACCCGCCCCCAGGTCAAGGCCCGCAAGGTGCGCGTTTCACTGGTCTGGCTGGTGCCGATCGTCGCGGCCCTGATCGGCCTGTCGATGGTGGTTCATGACTTCCTCAACGTCGGCCCCAAGGTGGTGGTGAGCTTCCTGACGGCCGAAGGTCTGGAGGCCAAGAAAACCCAGGTCAAGTACAAGAACGTGGTCATCGGCATCGTCACCGACATCGAATTAAGCGATGACCGCACCCACGTGCTGGCGAGCATCGACCTGAACCAGTCGGCCGTGCCCTTCACCCGTGCGGACACGCAGTACTGGGTGGTGCGTCCGCGCATCGGCGCCCACGGCGTCACCGGCGTCGACACCCTCTTGTCGGGCGCCTTCATTGGCGCCGATGCCGGCAGCTCTGAAGAAACCAAAAAAGACTTCACCGGTCTGGAAACCCCGCCAGCCGTCACCTTCGGGGAGAAAGGCAAGCGTTTCATTCTGCACACCGACGACCTCGGCTCGCTGGACATCGGCTCGCCGGTGTACTTCCGCCGTATTCAGGTGGGTCAGGTCGTGGCCTACGAACTGGCCAAGGACGGCAAGGGCGTCGATGTCGAGATTTTCGTTGGCGCGCCCAATGATCAATATGTGCTTACTGACTCGCGCTTCTGGAACGCCAGCGGCGTGGACGTGACCCTTGGCGCCTCGGGCCTGAAAGTGTCGACCCAGTCCATGGCGTCGATCCTGTCCGGCGGTATCGCCTTCCGCGAACCCAAATACAGCCCGGACGCCAAGATCGCCGACGGCAATGCTGAATTCAAACTGTTCGAAGACCAGGCCACGGCACTGGCGCCGCCCGATGGCGAGCCCAAATACATCCGCATGCGCTTCAACCAGTCGCTGCGGGGCCTGGTGGTCAATGCCCCGGTGGACTTCCTCGGCGTGAATATAGGCCGAGTGGTCTCGGTGGATCTCGACTACGACGCCGCCACGGGCACGTTCCCCGGCATCGTCGGTGCAGTCATTTATCCCCAGCGACTGGGTGCGGCCAATGACAAGCTGCAGCAGCAGGCAGGCGCAGGCGACGATGAAGAAAAAACATCGAGGGTTCTCGGGCAATTCATTGAACGTGGCCTGCGTGCTCAAGTGCGTACCGGCAACCTGCTGACAGGGCAACTTTACGTTGCCATGGATTTCGACCCCAAGGCGCCAAAAGTCTCATACAACGCCAAAGCCCGGCCGCTGGAGATTCCGACGGTGCCCGGCAGCTTCGACAAACTGCAAGAGCAGTTGCAGGCGTTCGTCGACAAGCTCGGCAAAATCCCCCTCGACGACCTGGCGAAGAACCTCAACGGCAGCCTGATCGAACTTCAGAAAACCATGAAGCAGGTCAACAGCGACGTGTTGCCTCAGATGCGCGGCGCGTTGCAACAAGCGCAGAAAACCCTGGGCACGGCCAACGAAACGTTGTCGGATGACTCCCCGGCGCGTCAGCAATTGGGTCAGGCCATGGAAGAAGTGCAGCGCACGGCACGCTCGGTGCGGGTATTGACCGACTTCCTCAGTCGTCATCCTGAGTCGCTGATTCGTGGCCGGTCGGGTGATGCTGCGCCAGGCTCTTACAAAGGATCGTCCTCTTCCCGCGAAATCGCTCCGGAGCCTGCTCAATGACCTTACGTAGCTCTACTTTCCGAAACTCTTTCCTCGCGTTGGCCTGTGCGCTCGGTGTAACGGCCTGCGCCTCTACGCCGACCCACTATTACACATTGATCGCGCCGGCCACTCCGGCGCCGGCCAGTGTGAGCCAGGCGCCGTTCCAGTTTGAAATGCAGGCGGTGCTCATGCCGGTGCAGGTCGATCAGCCGCCGCTGGTCATCCGCCAGGGCAACGGCAGCCTGGCGATTCTGGAGAACGAGCGCTGGGGCGCGCCATTGGGCGATGAGTTCCACGACGCACTGACCGGGCAGCTGGAGCGGCGCTTTGGCTCCCGGGATCTCGCGGGCTTGCCCAAACAAAGTGACCAGCCGGCGCTCTCGGTGCGCGCTGACGTCCGTCGCTTTGAATCGGTGCTGGATCAATACGCGCTGATCGACGTGGTCTGGAATTTGAGCCTGCGTGGTGGCGGTGCCGGGCCCGGCAGCAAACGGCAGACCCTCACCTGCAGCAGCGTCATTCGCCAACCGGCCGGTATTGGTATGGAAAATCTGGTGGTCGCGCACCAGAAAGCCGTTTCGACGCTGGCCGATACAATCGCCCGCACCGCCACGCAATGGGCGCGTCAACCTGATGCCCGCTGCCCTTCCTGATCGCATCGACACCGGGCACCTCACGTGCCCGGTTGCCCAACTGCTTCGCCCCCGCCATTCAAAGCGCTGCACCACCCTTTAAAAACCCATCATACGAATAGTTGTCATACAACTGCTTGAGAAAACTCCTACAACACGCTAAGTTCGGATCCACAATCGAAACAGATAACGTTATTGTTTCGCCGGTTCTGACTAGTTGAAGCCTCAGAAACTGCATCCGTTTGCGTTGATCTGCTCATTCGCGAAGCCGAGTCGATCCATGGGTACGCAATCAGCTGCTAACGTCAGGGATGGTCAAATGGAGTTGAATATATGAAAGGCATTGGCCTGCGACTCAGGCAGGAACGCAACAGGTTGAAGCTGTCGCAGAGTGCATTGGGCGCAATTGGCGGCGTCGAAACCAACGCACAGGGCAATTACGAAAACGGCACCCGGTCACCGAAAGCCGATTATCTGCTTCGCATCGCGGAAGCCGGCGTTGACCTGAACTATGTCATGAGCGGCAACAGGTCCTCTGCCGACGCGGTGAAGACGGCACCGGTGATTGATCCTCAAGACAACCCGGACGTATACCCCCACCTGACTAAGGTCACCCATCAGTTGCACCGCAATCTTTACGGCCTCATCGACGCTTCGCTGCAGTTGACGCAGCTTATTGAAGTGCGTAACCACGACCCCCGGTCCACCGAGGCCACAGTGCAGCTGGAGACGATACGCATTGAAGCTCAGTCGCTGGCTCAGGCGACGATGCGGCTGATCTTCGAGACTTCGAAACTCGTGTAATGCGGGTTGTTGCCAGAGCGAAGGGTGCCAGAGCGAGGGGTGTCCAGGGATTGGGATATGTGGGGTTGAACGTGCTCGGACAAATGAGCGGGGACTGGCGAGGGGGGTCACCCTAACGCAGCGCTGCGTGGGGAAGTACCAGCCCCACGCAGCGCACGTTCATCGAAGCCTGATCAGCGACGCTTCAACCGGTCGATGATCACCGCCAGCAGCAGGATCGTGCCGCGAATCACATATTGGTAGAACGTGTCGATGTTCTTCAGGTTCATGGCATTTTCGATGATCGCCAGAATCAACACCCCGGCGATGACATGGCGAATCATGCCGATGCCGCCGCTCAGGGAAACGCCGCCCAGCACGCATGCAGAAATCACCGTCAGCTCGAAACCCTGGCCGATCATTGGCTGACCCGAGGTCATGCGCGAGGCCAGCACCACACCGGCCAGCGCGCCAATCAGGCCGTGCACGGCGAAGATGAGGATCTTGGTACGGTTGACGTGGACACCTGCCAGCAACGCCGCTTCCTGGTTGCCGCCGATGGCCAGCGTGTTGCGCCCATAAGTGGTGTAGTTCAGCAGCCAGCCGAAGAATATAAAGCAGACGATGGTGATCAGAATCGGCACCGGCACGCCAAACAGCTGACCGTTACCGAACACGAAGAAGGCCTCGTCGCCGACGCCCACGGCTTTACCGTTGGAGAATATGTAAGCCAGCCCCCGGACAATCTGCATGGTCGCCAGGGTGGTGATCAGCGCGTTGATGCGCAGCTTTGCGATGACGATGCCGTTGATCAGCCCGACCAGCAAGCCCATGGCCAGCGCCGCCGATACGCCCAGAAACACGCTGTCGGTGTCGCGAATCACGATCCCGGCAATCACGCCTGAACACGCCAGCACCGAACCGACCGACAGGTCGAAATGCCCGGATGCCAGGCAGTAGAGCATGGTGCAGGCGGCAATGCCGACCGTGGAAATGGCCAGGCCCAGGCCACGCATGTTCAGCGGCGACATGAAGTTGTCGATCAGCAGCGCACAGAGCACAAAAATGCCCAGTGCAGCCATGAGCATCGCCCAGTCGTCGACGAATCGACGCAGGTTCATGCCTTGGCGGGGAGCCGTCAGGCTGGATTCGGTAGACATACGCACCTCGTTCTTATTTTTCATAGCCGTTTTCATAACCAGGTTCTTGGTCGGGTTCAGCCACGGGTACGCGGCAATGCCAGTTGCAATAACCGCTGCTCATTGGCTTCTTCCCGGGACAGCTCGCCGGTGATAGCGCCTTCACTCATGACCAGAATGCGATCGGAAATGCCCATGACCTCCATCAGGTCGCTGGACACTACGATGACCGCGATGCCGTCAGCGGCGAGGTTATGGATGATCTGATAGATCTCGGATTTCGCGCCGATGTCGATGCCACGGGTGGGCTCGTCCAGCAGCAGTACTTTCATCGGCATCGACAGCCAGCGGCCGAGAATGGCCTTCTGCTGATTGCCGCCCGACAGGAACAGCATCTGCTGCTCGGGCGAAGGCGTCTTGACGTTCATCGATTTGATCTGGTGCCTGGCGTTGTCACGCTCCCAGCGTCCCTGAATCAGGCAACCCAGGCTGACGTGCCGAGGCCGCGCGCCGATGTTGATGTTCTCGGCGACGCTGGACAGCGGCACGATGCCTTCTTTCTTGCGGTCCTCCGGGCACAGGAGAATGCCGGCGTCGATGGCGTCGCGCGGTGAACGCAGGTTCAGCGGCTTGCCCTCCAGTTGCAAAGTACCGGCCTGACTGCGCGTCAGCCCCGAGAGCATGCGAAACATCTCGGTCCGGCCGGCGCCGACCAGGCCGAAGAAGCCGAGGATCTCGCCCTTCTCCACCGCAAACGTCGCGGGCTCCTGCAAACCGGGGCCCATCAGCCCGGTCACGCGCAGGCTTGGCCCCTGGTGCTGACGCGGCCGATAGTTATAAATGTCCTGGATGTCGCGCCCGACCATGCAGGTCACCAGGCGATCATGGTCCAGATCGGCCATGTCCTCGAAGGTGCGCACGAAGCGTCCGTCCTTGAACACGGTCACGGCGTCACACACGCGGAAGATTTCTTCCATGCGGTGGGAAACGTAGAGAATGACCCGGCCCTCGTCACGCAGCCGGGTGATGATTGCCATCAAACGATCGATCTCGCGCGCCGACAGACTGCTGGTGGGTTCGTCGAACGCGATGACGTGGGCATTGCGCGACATGGCCTTGGCAATTTCCACCAGCTGCCGCTGCCCCAGGGAAAGATCACCCAGACGCGTATTCGGGTCGATCTCGTCGGCCAGGCCTTTGAGCAGCTCCCGCGCGCGCCGGACCATGGCCCGGCGGTTGATCATGCCCCAGCGATTGGGCATGTGACCGAGCAGCAGGTTTTCCGCCACCGACATTTCCGGGACCAGGTGCAGTTCCTGGTGAATCACGGCCACGCCGGCCGCGATGCTGTCGGCGGTGGATTTGAACGCCAGATGCTGGTCGCCGATCTGCAGATCGCCGCTGTTGGGCTGGTACGAACCGCCGAGAATCTTCAGCAGCGTCGATTTACCCGCGCCGTTCTCGCCCATCAGCGCGTGAACGCTGCCTGGCCGAGCTTCAAAATTGATGTCCGACAGCGCCTTCACCCCGGGAAAAGTCTTGCCGATCCCGTTGAAGCGCAGGCTGCCGCCAGGCTGAACCTGTTGTTGAACCGATGCCTGTTGCATGAACCACCTCCACCCCGCCCCACCCTTTGCGGATGGAACGGGGCCTTGCAGATATCCGCCTGAGAGCCAGGCGTCCCGACTCGACTGCCGCGCTTACTTGTACAGACCGATCTTGGTCAGCACTTCCTTGAAGTTGGCACGGGTGATCAGCGTCACGTCGTCCATCGCGGTGTATTTCGCAGGCTCTTTGCCGGTGGTGACCCACTCGTACATCTGCAGGGCGGTGTTGTAGCCCTCTTTGTCAGGGCTGGGCAGCATCGACCCGAAGAAGCCGCTTTCCTTCTTCTTCAGCTCGTCGATGGCGTCAGTACCATTGATGCCGATGCCGATCACGTTGGCCGCTGTGAAGCCGGCGCCAGCCGTCGCACGTACGCCGCCCAGCACCGTGTTGTCGTTCATGCCGCCGATGATGAGGTTCTTGGCGCCGCTTGGCAGTTTGGGCAGGGCCGCACCGGTGGAGTCCATGCTGCCAGGCACGTCGAGGGTTTTCTGCGGAGCGAAGAGGATATGGTCTTCAGGCATACCGGCTTTCTTCAACGCATCCACCGAACCGTCGGTGCGCTTCTTGCCAGTATCCAATTCGTTGTAGGTGTTGATGATCGCATAGGTTTCTTTCCAGTCCCACTTGCGATTCTTCGCTTCGTCGGCCATGGCCGCGCCCTGTTTCTGGCCGACTTCGAACGCCGCCATGCCCAGATACGGAACGTCCTCCATGAACTTGCCTTTGGCGTCGACAAAGCGGTCATCGACAGCCATGACTTTCAAACCATTCGCTTTGGCTTTGGCGACGATGGACGGGCCGAGGGATACATCAGGCGGGCAGATGACAAACCCTTTGGCGCCGTTGGCGGCAAGGCTGTCGATGGCGGAGAGGGTTTTTTCACCGTCGGGAACGGCGATTTTGATCACTTCGAAACCGTGGTCTTTACCGGCTTTCTCGGCAAACTGCCACTCGGTCTGGAACCAGGGCTCTTCAGCCTGCTTGACCAGAAAGCCGATCTTGACCTTCTCGGCGTCGGCGGCGGATACACCGGCGCTGATGCCCAGAATGGCGGTGGCAACAGCAGCACAGCACAGGGAACGAATCCCGTGGCGACTCAACATAGCTAACTCCTTATTTTTATTGACTAGCTACAGCGTTCAGCAGTGAGTGTCGGGGCGGTATGCAGGTGAAAACAGCGCAGGCCGCTCGACTGAAAACAGTCATATCATATTATCAATGAAGCCTATGTAACCGAGTGTCACACCTCACCGGCGCAGGGTTTGGGTCACCCCGCAAAGCGGTGCGAGGCCATTCCCTTGATGCCGATTTCCATCTGAATCACAGACCCGTCCAGCTCCAGCGCATCCTCTGCAGGCCGCGCGCTGGTCACAAATAAAGTGGTCATCTCAGGCCCGCCAAACACACAACTGGTGGGGTGACTGACCGGCAATTCGACGACCCGATCAACGCTGCCATCAGGGGCAAAGCGGATCAGGCAACCGCCTCCCCAGCGGGCGTTCCAGACGAAACCGTCTTCGTCCATCGCCGAGCCATCAGGTGCGCCGCGGGCATGCTCATGGGCCCAGACTTCGCGATCGCCCAGGGAGTCATCATCGTTGATCGGGTAACGATAGATCACACCGTCCAGGGTGTCGGCGGTCAGCACAGCAGAACCGTTTGCCGGCCAGACCAGGGTGTTGACGATGCCCTGCCCACCCAGCAAGGGCGCAACTGAGGCATCGCTGTCAACGAGGAAAAGTCCGCCCGACCGGCGCTCGATCGGCAAGTCGCCGCCCTGCTCGTCCAGATTGTTCTGCATCGTCCCCAGCCACAGCCGACCCTGCCGGTCGCAACGGGCTTCATTGGCACGGTTGCCCGGCACGGGGTCGGCGGCAATCAGCAGAGAAATAACAGGTTGACCAGAAGGGGAATCGAGGTCGAGACGATGGACGCCACTGGCGAGGGTGACCAGTGCGTCGCCCTGGGTGGTGGGTATGAAGGCAGAAACAGGTTCGCTGAACTGCCAGTGGGACAGCTGGCCTTCGCGCAAGCGCAACGCGCGGAAGCCGGCGATATCGACCCAGTACAGCGCCTGGTGGGTAGGGTCCCAGAATGGCCCTTCGGCCAGTTTGAAACGCTGGTCGCAGACCGGCAGCCATTTCATGGAAAATTTCCTGCTTATTATTATAGGTCCGTGAGCCACTCAAAAAGCTCACCTGTAAAACGTCTCACTCGGCCAGTCATGAGCTGCGCGACAGGGGTTGTTCCCGACAACGCGCAATCACTTCACCGGCGTTTTCAATCAGGCTCATGCAGGCCCACACACCCCTCGCCGAATCCCGGTTGGCGATGGCATCTGCCAGATTCTTGTGCAACGGCAAGGTTCTGCCCAGTTCTCCAGGCACCGCCGATGACACTTCGAACGAGATCGCCAGCAAAGCGCCCAGTGCCGGCAACATCTGTTCGATGAACTGGTTATGGCTCGCCGCTAACACCGCTTCATGGAAGTGTTGATCCGCAGCGTTGTAATCACTCGAGTCCGCCACACTGGCCGCAAGCCGCATATAAGCTGCCTGAATCCCGGCAATCTGCTCCGGTGTCGCCCTTTCACATGCCCAACGCACGGCCATCGGTTCTATGGCGCGCCTCAAATCCAGCAGGTCCAGCACAAAACTTTCCGGCAGCCCCTTCGCCGCCAGCCACCCCACCACTTGCGGGTCAAACAGATTCCAGCTGCGCACCGGCAATACCCGCGTGCCCACCTTGGGTCCGACTTCCAGCAATCCTTTAGCCACCAGTGTTTTGATGGCCTCGCGAATCACGGTACGACTGACACCGAATTCTTCACCCAACGCCGCCTCAACCTTTAGCGACTGCCCCGGCATCACATGGCCTTGAGCAATCCAGGCCCCCAGGCGGTCTACCGTAGACGCGTGAAAACTGCTGCTCATTGATCCGCCCCTGTTTGCGGTGTGTTCCGCAAAACGAGGCTAATGATCATACGATTAGGAGTCAAACGCCTGTACAGACAGACAATCCTGGGCTAGACCTTCCCGCATCGGAACGGACACTGCCTTTCGCCAAATAGTATTACAATTTATTTTTAAAGCGAGTGCTTTTGATCTATAACTCGAAATATCAGCGCCAGACGGCTCAAATAGTATGACCAATCACCGGATACTGCGCCGCCGAGCCGTCGCGACAGACGCCGCGATCAGAGCAACAAGGGTGCTGCCCTCGGGCAACGCCCGTGACAACGCCGATAGCAACACGCTGGTAAAACATGCCCATAAAAACAAAAGGATCGACGCAATGAGAAAGACGCTTATACCTGCCATAGGCTTGTCGCTGATGGCCGCCGCCCTGCAAGTGCACGCCGCCGGACTGTCCACCGAACACGGCGCTTTTGGCAAACTTGCCGATGGCACCCCGGTCGAGAAATACACCCTGCGCAACAGCCAGGGCATGCAGGCTACCGTGATCACTTACGGCGGCACGCTCCAGTCACTGCTGGTACCGGATAAGCACGGCAAGGCCGAGGACGTGGTCCTGGGCTTCGATGATGTGGATGGCTATGTCAACGGCACCGCGTTTTTCGGCGCTACCATCGGCCGCTTCGGCAATCGCCTGGCCGGCGGCAAGTTCACTCTGGATGGCAAGAGCTATCAAGTTCCGCTGAACGACAAGACCAACTCACTGCATGGCGGCCCGAAAGGCTTCGACAAGCAGATCTGGAAGGCTCAAGAGGTCAAGGACAAAGGCTCGGTCGGGGTCAAGCTGACGTACGTTTCGGTGGATGGCGAGATGGGTTTCCCCGGGACGCTGAAAACCGAAGTCACCTACAGCCTGAACGACAAGAACGAGTTGCGCATTCAGTACCACGCGACGACAGACAAACCGACCGTGCTCAACCTCACCAACCACAGCTACTTCAACCTGGCCGGCGCGGGTAACGGCGACATCCTTGATCAGGTGGCGGTGGTGCATGCTGGGCATTACACGCCGGTCAACGAGACGCTGATCCCGACCGGCGAGCTCCCGTCAGTGGCCGGCACACCGTTTGACTTCCTCAAGCCTGTCGCCTTCGGCAAGCGCATTCGTGAAGACAACCAGCAGCTCAAGTTTGCTGAAGCGACCCAAGGCGGCTACGACCACAACTGGGTGCTCGACACCAAGGGCAAACTGTCGAATCTGGCAGCGGACGTAGTCGATCCGAAGTCCGGGCGCCGCCTGCAGCTGTTCACCACCGAGCCTGGGGTCCAGCTGTACACGGGCAATTTCCTCGACGGCACTGTCAAAGGCAAGGGCGGCAAGATCTACCCGCACTGGGGCGCATTCACGCTGGAAACCCAGCACTACCCGGACTCGCCGAACCAACCTGCCTTTCCTTCCACCCGCCTGGACCCGGGCAAGGCCTACACCCAGACCACTGTGTTCAAATTCCTGAACAAGTAACCGTTTGAGTGTAAAAAACGGCGCGGCAGGATGACAAAAACGTCGTCGCTGCCGCGTCGGACAACGCTGCATGCAGCCAAGCCACCACTAAACCCCATTGAAACCGGGGCTATGCCATTCATTTGTAAGGGTGGACCACTGTTTGCCAATCGTTCTGTACTAAAGCTAACCGTTTGGCTTAGAAGGGAGATTTCGAGTGAATTTTCCCGGCGGTGACGACTCAGTTACAAAGTGAGTGACTGATAGGGAGGTTTGCAAGCGTGGGACAGTACAAGCATTTCAGAATCGATTATCTGCTGCACGGCAGCTACAAAAGCTTCTACATCAGCGCAGAAGGCATGGACAACGCATCAGCCTGGCACTGGGCTTCGGTGGATGCCGGGTTCGGCCAGATTCCCAAATACCGGTCGGACAGGGTCCCGAAAGTGACCAAGCCGAAAGCCGAGCAACTGGGTCTGACCGACGTTGAGTGGGCAGAGTCCTGATCATCCGATCAGGGCTTTTCACCCACGGACCCCTTCGCTGAACCGCATGAGTTATACCTTCGGAAACTTGCCTTGTCAGCGCGTCGAGATCGACGCGCTGACTGGCATCTGAAAGCCTGATCCCTCCCTCGATTGCTCCCCGCCCATTCCTGGCCTGTTCTCAATAGAATTCTGACGATTAACCTGCTGCGTCGGCGCCAGTGGCAAACCTGATCATTAAACGACCATTGCAGCTAAAGCCTTGCAACTACAGGCTTACAGAAACTTATCCACAGAGATATTCACGCTTTCCGTGGACAACTTTTTCAACGAAATGACGTTGACTTTATCGCCCTCCCCGGCCTAGCCAGCGCTCCAGAAAAGCCCCGGCCAGCCCGACGATTTCCTGCTTCAAGCAGCACTGAGCACCCTTGCCAGGGTTGCCTTGACCTTGCCGATTCCGTCGTGCAAAGCCTGCTCGATTTCCGCCATCGTGATGACCGCTGCAGACTTGCCCGCGGCCGGATTCACCACCAGCGCCAGGCAGGCATATTCCAGTTCAAGCTCACGTGCCAGGGCCGCTTCAGGCATGCCGGTCATGCCGACGATGTCGCAACCGTCGCGCTCCAGCCGTGCAATCTCGGCCACGGATTCCAGGCGCGGGCCCTGGGTGCAGGCGTACACGCCAAAGTCGCTGTGGGCGCACCCTTCAGCCGCCAGCGCAGCGATCAGTCGAGCCCGCAATGGCGCGCTGTAGGGAAAGCTGAAATCGATGTGGGTCACGTGCTCAAGATCATCGGCAAAGTAGGTGTGCTCGCGGCCACTGGTGTAATCCACCAGATCATGGGGCACGCAGAAATGGCCGGTGCCCATGTCGGGATGAATTCCGCCGACGGCGTTGACCGCCAGAATCGCTTCGGCCCCGGCCTGCTTCAGAGCCCAGATGTTGGCGCGGTAGTTGACCTTATGCGGCGGAAAGCGGTGCGGGTGCCCGTGACGGGCCAGAAACATCACCTCGCGGCCGGCGTATTCGCCGAGCTGAATATCGCCGGACGGCGCGCCGAAAGGGGTATTCACGGCCAGGGACTGACGGATCGTCAGGCCTTCCAGTTGGGTCAGGCCGGTGCCGCCGATAATCGCGTAAACAGTCATGGGGAATCCTTATTCGATCAATTGAGCAGCGCGCAAGGCGGTCAGCGCCGCCAGCCAGCGGGGGTGCTGCCGGTATTCGGTTGACGCCATGCCCTGGCCACGCATTCTGTGAAGTCGCGCCGCAGGAGGCGAAACCTGCAAGCGCTGCGCCGCGCTCAATGCCAACTCGGCCGCAGCGCGGTCGTTGCAGACCAACCCCATGTCGCAACCTGCGGTGAGGGCCGCCTCGATGCGGCTGGCGGCATCACCCACCACATGGGCGCCGGCCATCGACAGGTCATCGCTGAAGATCACGCCATCGAAGCCCAGCTCGCCGCGCAGGATGTCCTGCAGCCAGCGACGGGAGAAGCCCGCCGGCTGTGAGTCGATCTGGGGATAGATGACGTGGGCAGGCATGACCGCTGCCAGGTGTTTGCTCAAGCGCTGAAAAGGCACCAGGTCGTTGGCGCGGATTGTTTCCAGACTGCGCTCGTCATGGGGGATAGCCACATGGGAGTCAGCCTCGGCCCAGCCATGCCCGGGAAAGTGCTTGCCCGTGGCGGCCATGCCGGCCGCATTCATGCCCCGGATAAAAGCGCCCGCCAGTACCGCAGCCCGCTCGGGGTCGCCTTCGAACGACCGGGTGCCAACGACTGCACTGCGTTGATAGTCCAGATCCAGCACCGGCGCAAAGCTGAGGTCCAGCCCCACCGCCAGCACTTCGGTTGCCATCAGCCAGCCGCAATGCTCAGCCAGGCTTTCTGCATTCGGATGACCGGCAATGGCGCGCATCGCCGGCAGCCGCACAAAACCCTGGCGCAGGCGCTGTACCCGGCCGCCCTCTTGATCGACAGCGAGCAGCAGCTCGGGACGAATGGCGCGAATGGACGCGCAGAGCTCACGAACCTGCCGTGGGCTCTCGATGTTACGGGCGAAAATGATCAGGCCGCCCACTTCGGGCTGACGCAGAAACTGACGGTCTTCGGAGGTCAGCCAGGTACCGGCGACATCCACCATCAGGGAGCCTTGCAGGCCAGAACTCATAGGAAGATCCTTCAACAACCAATGCTCAGGCCGGCATGGTGAGGGATCGCAGGATGTGATGCAAATTCCGCCACCGCCGGCCGGTGGCGCGCCTCAGGCCTTGGCAGGCACCGGCGCCGAACTTTTGGTCCGGGGCCGAAGTTGCGCGGTGAGCATGGCGTTGTCGGTAACTCCGGTTTCCGCACGCATACCGGCCGCCAGAAACGGCACCATCAGGCGCATGACCTGCTCAATGGACGTGTTGACACCGAAATCGGTCTCCGCGATAGCGCGCAACGCCTTGATGCCGGACATGCTGAAAGCCGCAGCGCCCAGCATGAAGTGGACCCGCCAGAACAGCTCGATGGGTGGAATGCGCGGCGCCGCCTCGTTGACCAGCAGCATGTAACGACGGAACACCTTGCCGTACATGTCCTCGAGATAGCGCCGCAGGTGGCCTTGGCTCTGGCTGAACGCAAGGCCCAGCAGGCGCATGAAAATGGACAGGTCATTACCGCTGCGCGGCTGAACGACCATCGCCTGCTCGACAAGGATCTCAAGCAGCTCTTCAAGGGTGGGTTTGTTTTCAGGCTTGGCCTGGCGGCGTTCAAGCTCGCGGTCAAGACTGATGCAGAACGGCCCGAGGAATCGGGAGAACACCGCCTGGATCAGGGCCTTCTTTGAACCGAAGTGATAGTTCACCGCCGCCAGATTGACCGACGCCTTGCTGGTTATCAGCCGCAACGAGGTTTCGGCAAAACCTTTCTCGGCAAACAGCTGCTCCGCTGCATCGAGAATTCGTTCAACTGTTTCCGACTGAGCCATGGTTCAACGCCTGACGAACAAGTGTTTGAAACATACGTTTCATACACCGCACTGTCAACCCTGAGCGTCCGCTTTGCGGCCATGCAGTCACGGGCATTTAACCATACAAACCGGGGCCTGTAGCCATTGATGGCATTGGCTGAGTGCAGGCGCGGCGAAAAGGACCATTGCCAAGACCCAAGCACTGTATATAATCCCAGTCACTGTATAAAAAGCCAGAGCGATGCACATGATCAAACTGACGTCACGCCAAGCCGAGATTCTGGACTTCATCAAGCGCTGCCTCGAAGACAACGGCTATCCGCCGACCCGCGCCGAGATCGCTCAGGAGCTGGGCTTCAAATCGCCCAATGCTGCCGAAGAACACCTGAAAGCGCTGGCCCGCAAAGGCGCCATCGAAATGACCCCGGGCGCCTCCCGCGGCATTCGTATCCCCGGCTTCGAAGCCAAACCCGATGACAGTGGCCTGCCGATCATTGGCCGCGTCGCAGCGGGCGCGCCGATCCTGGCCCAGCAGCACATCGAAGAATCCCTCGCCATCAACCCCGCCTTCTTTCACCCGAGTGCAGACTACCTGCTGCGGGTACACGGGATGAGCATGAAAGACGTCGGGATTCTCGACGGCGACCTGCTGGCCGTCCACACCACCCGCGAAGCACGCAACGGCCAGATCGTTGTGGCGCGGATCGGTGACGAGGTCACAGTGAAACGCTTCAAGCGGGAGGGCAACAAGGTCTGGCTGCTGGCCGAAAACGCCGACTTCGCACCGATCGAAGTGAATCTCAAAGATCAGGATCTCGTCATTGAAGGCTTGAGCGTCGGCGTGATACGTCGATAAGGAGAACATAGATGCAGCTCCCACAGACACCGCAACAACATGCACAACTGCCACTGTTCGAAGCATTCATGGCGCCCGGCATGCCAATGCTCGACGTCCCGCTGTTGCAGGTCCCGACCCTGGCAGAGATTGCCGAGTCGCCCTGGAGCAACGAACCGGAAGCCTTTAGTGAATTGTCATTGCGCGGCGCTGCCGGGAACTGCCTCAACCTGCTGGCTCCGATCCTGCGTGAGTTGAGTGAAGACACCAATGACCGCTGGCTGACGCTGGTAGCACCGCCTGCCAGTGTGACTCAGGCGTGGCTGCGTGACGCCGGTCTGAACCGGGAACGTATTATTCTGATGCACCCGCGCGGAACCCAAAGCGCGCTGGAACTGACCCGTGAGGTCTTGCGCCTGGGCCGCAGCCATACGGTGGTCAGCTGGATCAATCCAATCTCAGGCAGTGCGCGCCAGCAACTGGCAAGCGCTGCACGTAGCGGCGATGCACAGAGCCTCAACATTCGGCTGGGCTGAGCACGTCGGCAGAGCTGTTCGGGGTATTCAGAGCGTGTAGGCGCTTCTTGCGAATCGAGAAGCGAGACAGCGTTTGAGCGAGTTGCAGATTGAGAAGATCAATGCAGCACGCGCGGCCCTTCTTCATCCTTGGTCAACTCACCTTCGGCCAGACGGCCTGCCATCTGCACACCGACACTGAGCATCGCCTTGGCGACTTCGACGTGTTGCCCCTGCAAGAACGCCTTGGCGTCTTCCGAAAAATTCAGGGTGACGAGCGATCCTTCATCTTCAGCGCGGCGCAGTTCGATGCGGCCGTCAGGCAGTTCAACAATTTCCAGAAACGAAGTTGGCATCAGGACAGTTCTCCACGAAAGGCCGGCATTGTAACAGCCAGATGACTCAGTCCCTAGCCCATCGATCATTCCGTATCAGCACTCGCTAAGACCTTCTCTGAACCGAATGGCCAGCCCTTTGAGCTGCTGACGCCAGCTTTCCATCTCTTCGCGCGTCAGTGCCTGCTCAGGCTCTTCCTCCGCCCCCACGGCGATGATCAGTGGCTGAGTGACGTCACCCTTGGGTTTGCGCGGCGCACGCGGTGGCATGAACAACGCGTGGTAGGACGCCAGCAGTTGTGCCAACCAGGTTTCGCGGTGCTGAGCGAGTTCCACCAATTCGCCCATTTCCGGAATGGCGATAGCTTCCAGTACTTTTGGCGAGAGCAGGTCCTCGGCACGCGGAGTGCTGGCCTGTGGCAGCCGATAGTAGCCGGCGATTTCATGACACAACCCCAGCAAGGCGCCGTAGAGATGAAAGATCGCTGATTCACGTTCAGCCTGCTCAAGCCCCTGGGCGTTCATCGCGCGGCTGTCCCTGGCCTTCGCCATCGCCTCCAGCGCGAGGCCTGCAAAGAAAATCTTCTGATTGGTGCGGGTATAGAGTTCGTGAGCCATGACAGCGGCCTCTGTAGAGATGGGTGGATCGAAGCGTGAATACAGCCAGTCGATCGCAGACAAAAAAATCCCTCGGGGCGCGCGAGCACACCGAGGGATTCTTTTAACGCAAAGCGCCGGAGCTGACCAGCCGGATCGAGATCAAACGATCAACGCTTGTCCTCGACCTTCCACTTGCCGCCGTCGTAGAACGCACGCCAGCCTGTAGGCTTGCCCTCCACTTCGGTCTGCACGTACTGCTCCTTGGACTTGCGGCTGTAGCGGATCACCGAGGGACGACCGTCGGGGTCTTTCTTCGGCGCGTCACACAGGAAGTGATACTTCGGATCGATCTCGTCCTTGTGCGGCGCGATCTCCATCACCAGCGGTGCACGGGTCTCGCGGTTTTTCGGGAACTGGCTGGCCGCCAGGAACAACCCCGAAGCACCATCGCGCAGGATGTAGGTGTCGTCGACCTTGTCGCACTTGAGCTCCGGCATCTTCACCGGGTCCATCTTCGGCGGCGCCGCTTCACCGCTTTTCAGCAGCTTGCGGGTGTTCTTGCAGTTGGTGCAGCCGAAGAACTTGCCGAAACGGCCGGTCTTTAGCTGCATTTCGCCGCCGCACTTGTCGCACTCGACGCTCGGGCCTTCGTAGCCCTTGATGCGATACGTGCCCTCTTCGATCTCGTAACCCGAGCAATCCGGGTTGTTGCCGCAGATGTGCAGCTTGTGCTTCTCATCCAGCAGGTACGCATCCATGGCGGTGCTGCAAATCGGGCAGCGATGCTTGCCACGCAGTACGCGGGATTCGGACTCGCCCTCATCGTCGTCGGCAATTTCGTCGCCCGGCGTGAGGTTGACCGTGGCCTTGCAGCGCTCTTTCGGCGGCAGGCTGTAGCCCGAGCAACCGAGGAACACGCCGGTGGACGCGGTACGAATCTGCATCGGGCGGCCGCAGACCTTGCACGGGATGTCAGTCATCACCGGCTGGTTGGCGCGCATGCCGCTGTCAGGTGCTTCGGCCACTTCGAGTTTCTTTTTGAAGTCGCCGTAGAACTCGTCAAGAACGTTCTTCCAGTCGCGTTGGCCGTGGGCCACGTCGTCGAGGTTCTCTTCCATGCCGGCGGTAAAGCCGTAGTCCATCAGGTTCGAGAAGCTTTCGGACAGACGCTCGGTGACGATGTCACCCATCTTTTCGGAATAGAAACGACGGTTGTGCAGAGCCACATAACCGCGGTCCTGAATCGTCGAGATGATCGCCGCATAGGTCGATGGACGACCGATGCCGCGTTTTTCCATTTCCTTGACCAGGCTCGCTTCCGAGTAACGCGCAGGCGGCTTGGTGAAATGCTGGCTTGGATCGAGCTTGATCAGCTTCAGCTTATCGCCCTGAGCCATGTCCGGCAGTACGTCGTCATCGCCCGGCTTGCTCATTTGTGGCAGCACGCGGGTATAACCGTCGAACTTCAGGATGCGGCCCTTGGCGCGCAGCTCGAAGTCACCGGCCGCGACGCTGACGGTGGTCGACAGGTATTGTGCAGGCGGCATCTGGCAGGCCACGAACTGGCGCCAGATCAGCTCGTACAGACGCTCGGCGTCACGCTCCATGCCGGTCAGCTTGCTTGGGTGCGTGTTGACATCGGAGGGACGAATCGCTTCGTGAGCCTCTTGCGCGCCTTCCTTGCTGCTGTAGACGATCGGCGATTCCGGCAGGTACTTCTTGCCGAACTCGGTTTCGATGTAGGTGCGGGCCATGGCCACGGCGTCAGCCGACAGGTTGGTCGAGTCCGTACGCATGTAGGTGATGTAGCCGGCTTCGTACAGCCGCTGGGCCATCATCATGGTTTTCTTCACGCCGTAGCCCAGGCGGTTGCTCGCGGCCTGTTGCAGTGTGGACGTGATGAACGGCGCAGACGGCTTGCTGCTGGTGGGTTTGTCTTCACGCTTGCTGATGCTGTAGGCCGAGGCCTTGAGCTTCTCCACCGCCGCCATGGCGGTCGCCTCGTTCAGCGGCTTGAAAGCTTCGCCTTTTTCACGGGCGACTTCGAAGCGAACGTTGGCGCCTTTGGCGGTGCCGAGGTCCGCGTGGATCTCCCAGTACTCTTCCGGATTGAACGCGCGGATTTCACGCTCGCGCTCCACAACGAGTTTCACTGCCACGGACTGCACACGGCCGGCCGACAGACCACGAGCGATCTTCTGCCACAGCAGCGGCGACACCATGTAGCCGACGACGCGGTCGAGGAAACGGCGTGCCTGCTGGGCATTGACACGGTCGATGTCGAGCTCGCCCGGTTTGGAGAAGGCTTCCTGAATGGCTTTCTTGGTGATCTCGTTGAAGACCACGCGCTTGTAGCGCGCATCGTCGCCACCAATGGCTTCGCGCAGGTGCCAGGCAATGGCTTCCCCTTCGCGGTCCAAGTCCGTCGCGAGATAGATGGTGTCGGCGTCTTTGGCCAGGCGGCGCAATTCGTCGATCACCTTCTCTTTGCCGGGAAGGATTTCGTACTTGGCTTTCCAGCCGTGCTCCGGATCGACACCCATGCGCGCCACGAGCTGGCGCTTGGCCTTTTCCTTGGGCGACAGCGCGGGCGCTTCGGCCACGGCCTTGCCCCGCTTCGCAGCAGGCTCTTTGGAGGCGCTAGCCGAACCGCTGGTGGGCAGGTCTCGGATATGGCCGATACTCGACTTCACCACGTACTGGTTGCCCAGGTACTTGTTGATGGTCTTGGCCTTAGCCGGGGATTCCACAATGACCAGCGATTTGCCCATGGATCGGAAAATTCCTAATGCAAGTAAAAAAGACGTCAGAGCCGTCGAGGCCCCGCTATATATAGTGGCTGAAAGGTGAGGTCAAGCAATGCTGCTGCCAGGTCCTGCTTCAGGGCCGGGGAAAAAGATCCGGTTCGGCCTGAACCAAAGCAAAGCGCGGCACTTGCTCGCCGTCAACCTCAACTGACTGCAGAAACATGCTCAAAGGGCGTACCCACAGGCCGTATTCGCCGTACAGCGCTTGATAGCACACCACTTCTTCTTCGGTCTCCGAATGCCGCGCGACACCGATAACACGGTATTCAGGGCCTTTGTAGTGACGGTAGAGACCTGGCTGTAGCGGCATGCGGGAAACCTCGGGTGTGACTGGAAAAAAAGTGGCGAAAATACATTTCCGGAAAAAAACAAAAGCCGGGGCACCAGGCCCCGGCTCGCACACTGACACCGTTAAAACTAAACGCGTTCGAACACGGTGGTGATGCCCTGACCCAGACCGATGCACATGGTGGCAACACCCAGGGTGCCGCCATTCTGCTTCATCACGTTGAGCAAGGTGCCGGAAATCCGCGCCCCGGAGCAACCGAACGGGTGACCCAAGGCGATGGCGCCGCCGTGCAGGTTAACCTTCTCGTCCATCTTGTCGAGTACTTTCAAATCTTTCAGCACCGGCAGGGCCTGTGCAGCGAAAGCTTCGTTGAGCTCGAAGTAGTCGATATCGGCGATGCTCAGCCCTGCACGCTTGAGCGCTTTCTGGGTCGCCGGAACCGGCCCGTAACCCATGATTGCGGGGTCGACACCGGCTACTGCCATCGAGCGGATCACCGCCAGCGGCTGGATGCCGAGGTCCATGGCGCGCTGGCCGGACATGACAATCATGCACGAAGCACCGTCGGTGATTTGTGACGAGGTGCCGGCCGTGACCGTACCGCCCTTGGGGTTGAACGCAGGCTTGAGGGCGGCCAGGCTTTCCAGCGTCGTCTCCGGACGAATGGTCTCGTCGAAGTCGAACATCTTCAGGAAACCGTTCTCGTCGTAGCCCTGCATCGGGATGATTTCGTCTTTGAACTTCCCTTCCAGCGTGGCTTTCTGCGCCAGCTTGTGGGAGCGCACACCGAACGCATCCTGAGCCTCACGGGTGATGCCGTGCATTTTGCCCAGCATTTCGGCGGTCAGGCCCATCATCCCGGACGCTTTGGCGGCGTACAGCGACATGTGCGGGTTCGGGTCGACACCGTGCATCATGCCGACGTGACCCATGTGCTCGACACCGCCGATGACGAAGACGTCACCGTTGTTGCTCATGATGGCCTGCGCCGCAGTGTGCAACGCGCTCATGGAGGAACCGCACAGGCGGCTGACCGTCTGCGCAGCGGAGGTGTGCGGAATCTGCGTCATCAGCGACGCCATGCGCGCGATGTTCCAGCCCTGCTCCAGGGTCTGGTTGACGCAGCCCCAGATCACATCCTCGACTTCCGCCGGATCGATCTTGTTATTGCGTTCCAGCAGTTTGCTGATCAGGTGCGCCGACATGTCTTCGGCGCGGGTATTGCGGTGCATGCCACCCTTGGAGCGGCCCATCGGTGTGCGACCGAAGTCGACAATCACGACGTCTCTCGGATTCAAGCTCATATCTTCACCTGTTCGTTGGGCACTTAGCCAAAGAAGCGTTGGCCGGTCTTGGCCATTTCACGCAGCTTCGCAGTGGGGTGGTACAGAGCGCCCAGATCAGCGTATTGGTCAGCCAGGGCAACGAATTCAGCGACACCGATCGAGTCGATGTAGCGCAGCGCGCCACCACGGAACGGAGGGAAGCCGATGCCGTAGATCAGGCCCATGTCGGCCTCGGCCGCCGTGTCGACGATGCCGTCTTCCAGGCAACGCACGGTCTCAAGGCAGAGCGGGATCATCATCCAGTTGATGATGTCTTCGTCGCTGACTTCACGCTGCTCGTAGATCACCGGCTTGAGCACTTCCAGCACGGAAGCGTCGACCACTTTCTTCGGCTTGCCCTGCTTATCGGTCTCGTAGACGTAGAAGCCCTTGCCGTTCTTCTGACCGAGGCGATTGGCGTCGTACAAGGCGTCGACCGCGGTGCGGCGATCGTCCTTCATGCGGTCAGGGAAGCCTTCAGCCATGACGTCGCGACCGTGGTGGCCGGTGTCGATGCCGACCACGTCCATCAGGTACGCCGGGCCCATTGGCCAGCCGAATTTTTCCATGACCTTGTCGATGCGCACGAAGTCCACACCGGCGCTGACCAGCTTGGCGAAACCGCCGAAGTACGGGAACAGGATGCGGTTGACCAGGAAGCCCGGGCAGTCGTTGACCACGATCGGGTTCTTGCCCATCTTCTTGGCGTAAGCCACGGTGGTCGCCACGGCGACTTCGCTGGACTTCTCGCCACGGATGACTTCGACCAGCGGCATCATGTGCACCGGGTTGAAGAAGTGCATGCCGACGAAGTTTTCCGGGCGCTTGAGGGCCTTGGCCAGCAAGCTGATGGAGATCGTCGAGGTGTTGGAAGCGAGGATAGTGTCTTCACCCACCTGCCCTTCCACTTCGGCCAGCACGGCCTGCTTGACCTTCGGGTTCTCGACCACGGCTTCGACAACCAGGTCGACAGTGCCGAAATCGCCGTAGGACAGCGTAGGACGAATCGCATTGAGCGCTTCAGCCATCTTCGCGGTGGTCAAACGGCCTTTTTCGACGCGCTTGCCCAACAGCTTCGATGCTTCGCCCAGGCCCAGTGCGATGGCTTCTTCACGGATGTCCTTCATCAGGATCGGCGTGCCTTTGACCGCCGACTGATAAGCGATGCCGCCGCCCATGATGCCGGCGCCCAATACGGCAGCCTGCTTCACGTCCTTGGCGACCTGGTCGTAGACCTTGGCTTTCTTTTTCAGCTCCTGATCGTTCAGGAACAGACCGATCAGGCTCGCAGCGGCCGAGGTCTTGGCCATCTTCACGAAACCGGCCGCTTCCACTTCCAGCGCTTTATCGCGACCGAAATTGGCGGCTTTCTGGATGGTCTTGATCGCTTCGACCGGCGCCGGGTAGTTCGGGCCAGCCTGGCCTGCCACGAAACCCTTGGCGGTTTCGAAAGCCATCATTTGCTCGATGGCGTTGAGCTTGAGCTTGTCCAGCTTGGGCTGGCGCCTGGCCTTGAAATCGAACTCGCCGGAGATGGCGCGTTTGATCAGGTCCAGTGCAGCTTCCTGCAGTTTGCCCGGAGCAACCACTGCGTCGACGGCGCCCACTTTCAGTGCGTCTTCGGCGCTGTTGTCTTTGCCGGACGCGATCCACTCGACGGCATTATCGACACCGATCAGACGCGGCAGGCGGACCGTGCCGCCGAAGCCAGGATAGATGCCGAGTTTGACTTCAGGCAGGCCAACCTTGGCGGTGGCGGACATCACGCGGAAGTCAGCCGCCAGGCACATTTCCAGACCGCCGCCCAGCGCGATGCCGTTGATGGCAGCGAGGGTCGGTACGTTGAGGTCTTCGAAGGCGCTGAAGATTTTGTTGGCTTCGAGGTTGCCGGCGACGAGTTCAGCGTCCGGCAGCTTGAAGTTATCGACGAACTCGGTGATGTCGGCGCCGACGATGAACACGTCCTTGGCGCTGGTGACGATAACGCCCTTGATCGAGCTGTCGGCCTTGATGGCTTCGATGGCCTGACTGAGGTCGTTGAGGGTGAGACGATTGAACTTGTTGACGGACTCACCCTTGAGGTCGAACTGAAGTTCGACGATGCCACTTTCAAGAGCCTTAACCGTGATGGCTTTACCTTCGTAAATCATCAACTGATCTCCACGATATGGAAGCTGAACAATACGCGTCAGACGCTGAGATCCGGCGCTATGCACGACGTTGCCGTCGAGGCGAAAACACCAAACGCCAGTCACCCCGTCGACGCGATTCGAGCGTCTGTCAGAGCGTTCCTGCGGCAAACGCTCAATTCATACGCCCGTTTGATTTGGGTGCGGCTACCTTCTGCCATATTCCAGCAATTGTCAATTCAGCAGACAGCGGGCAAAACCGGCAAATCGCAGGTAAAAGGCGCGCCTGATGCAGGGCCATTCAAGACAATGATTGCCTTGCTGATAGCCGCCACTGATCAAGGACTGGCGCCTGGAGGGGGCTTGGCATGAGGGGAATAAAAAGCCACGTGTCAGCAGACAAATGCACCATTAAGGTCTACATTCAGCGCACTGCGCATCAAGACGGGTCGTTAGACCGCTGTCAGACTGGCGCGATTGACCCGGTCGCGGCATTGCACCGCCCGCACCTGAATTACGGCCTGCCTGGCCAACCCCGGCCCGATGTTGTTATCGGGCTTTTTTAATGCCCGCGATTCGGGCACAGGGATGGGTTACGCCAACGCCTTCAGCACTGCTGCAATGTGCTGCAATACTTCTGGCTCGCCACGCTCGGCCCAGTAAACCGCAATCAGCTGCTTGCCCGCTTCGACCTTGTAGACGTCGGCCGGCAGCTTCATGAACTGCTCGAGCAGGCGCGGGTCCTCACACGGCTCGCGCCATTGATTAACCCACATGCCCGCCTCCATCTGCCAGTACACCCAGACATCGGGCGCCCGCGCGGTACGTGGACGGTGATACTGCGGGCACGGACTCGGTGGCTCGGTGGGCAACCAATGCGGCCACTCCTGGGGGATCAGCTGCATGGCCAGGCCCATGCGCCGCGCCTGCATGCGCATGGCCATTCTGCCGCTCTGCGAGCGCGAGGGACGCAGCCAGACCAGCGGACTTAAAACCACCGCAATGATTGACAGGATGATCCACACCGTCATATTTGTACGCCCCCCGCCGCGGCCAGCGGCGGGTGAACCACATCGGCGTGCCAGAGGCGCGTGAAAAGAGACATAATCAAAACCATCGCAAACCTCAGAAGGAACACCCCATGTCCTATGAACATATCCTGGTAGCCGTGGACCTCACTGAAGAGTGCGATCCGGTCATCAAACGAGCCATGGCGCTGGCGCTGGCCGGCGGCTCGAAGCTTTCCCTGGTCCACATCGTCGAACCCATGGCAATGGCCTTCGGGGGCGACGTTCCGATGGACCTGTCGCAACTGCAGCAACAGCAGTTCGATCAGGCCAAGGAAAAGCTGGAAAAGCTAAAACTGAAATACCCTGACGTAAAAACCGGCGACAGTCATCTGACCTACGGACAGCCGCGTCAGGAAATTCACAACCTGGCGAAGGAACACCACGTCGACCTGATCGTTGTCGGCAGCCATGGCCGCCACGGCCTCTCGCTGCTGCTCGGCTCGACCGCCAACGACGTGCTGCACGGCGCACCGTGCGACGTGCTGGCCGTACGACTGGCCAAGCGCGTGGACTGATCCAGGCCTGAAAACAAAAGCCCGGCCCTTGAAAAAGGACCGGGCTTTTTTATTGCCGCAGGTGACCGATCACTCGTCCAGCTCGGCCCAACGCTCGAGCAGTGCGTCCAGCTCGCCTTGCAGGCTTTCCAGCTGCGCCATTACGGCCGTGGTTTGCTCCGCAGGACGCTGATAGAAACCGGCCTCGGCCATCTCGGCAGTGAGGGCGGCCATTTGCGCTTCCACGCCGTCGATTTGCGCAGGCAGTGCTTCCAGCTCGCGTTGCAGCTTATAGCTGAGCTTCTTTTTTGCGACCGGCATTTCTGCCGCTGCGACGGGTGCTGCCTGAACCACAGCAGTAGCCAGTTCGGACTTGCCAGATTTGCTGTCGGTGACGCCCAGCAGACGCGGCGAGCCGCCCTGACGAATCCAGTCCTGATAGCCACCGACGAATTCGCGGACCTTGCCCTCGCCTTCGAACACCAGGGTGCTGGTGACGACGTTGTCGAGGAATGCCCGGTCGTGGCTGACCATCAGCACGGTGCCCTTGAAGGTCAACAGCACTTCTTCAAGGAGTTCGAGGGTCTCGACGTCCAGATCGTTGGTCGGTTCGTCGAGGACCAGCAGGTTGGCCGGCTTGCTGAACAGTTTAGCAAGCAGCAGACGCGCGCGCTCACCACCCGACAACGCCTTGACCGGCGTGCGAGCCCGCTGCGGGCTGAACAGGAAATCGCCGAGGTAGCTGAGGACGTGACGGCTCTGGCCGTCGATGTCGATGAAGTCGCGCCCTTCGGCCACGTTGTCGATCACGGTCTTTTCCAGATCGAGCTGGTGACGCAACTGGTCGAAATAGGCGACGTCCAGACGGGTGCCGACTTCCACTTTGCCGCTGGTGGGCTGAAGGTTATCGAGCATCAGCTTGAGCAGCGTGGTCTTGCCGGTACCGTTGGCGCCGAGCAGACCGATGCGGTCTTCGCGCTGCAGGACCATGGAGAAGTCCTTGATCAGCATCGGGCCGCCCGGGTGAGCGAAGCTGACGTTGTCGAGCACCATCACCTGCTTGCCGGATTTGTCCGCCGTGTCGAGCTGGATATTGGCCTTGCCGGTGCGTTCGCGACGGTCGCTGCGCTCAACGCGCAATGCCTTCAGGGCACGCACGCGGCCTTCGTTACGGGTACGACGGGCCTTGATGCCCTGACGAATCCATACTTCTTCCTGGGCCAGACGCTTGTCGAACAGCGCGTTGGCGGTTTCTTCCGCCGCGAGCATGGCTTCCTTGTGCACCAGGAAGCTGGCGTAGTCGCCGTCCCAGTCGATCAGGCCGCCACGGTCGAGTTCGAGAATGCGCGTGGCAAGGTTTTGCAGGAAGGAACGGTCGTGGGTGATGAACAACACCGCGCCCTGGAATTCCTTCAATGCTTCTTCGAGCCAGGCAATCGCGCCGATGTCGAGGTGGTTGGTCGGTTCGTCGAGCATCAGCAGATCAGGCTCGGAAACCAGCGCCTGGGCCAGCAACACGCGACGACGCCAGCCACCGGACAGTTCGGCGAGGGTCTTGTCGGCCGGCAGTTGCAGACGGCTGAGGGTGCTGTCCACCAACTGCTGCAGGCGCCAGCCGTCACGCGCTTCGAGGTCCGACTGCACGTGCATCAGCTTGTCGAGGTCTTCGGCGGTGACGATGTTCTGGCTCAGGTGGTGGTATTGAGCGAGCAGCTCGCCCACGCCATCCAGGCCTTCGGCAACGACATCAAAAACGGTACGGCCGTCAGCAACCGGCAACTCCTGGGGCAGCTCGCCGATCTTGAGGCCGGGGGCGCGCCAGACATTGCCGTCGTCGGGCATCTGAATGCCTTTGACGAGCTTCAACATGCTGGACTTGCCAGTGCCGTTGCGGCCAATGATGCAGACCCGCTCACCACGGGCGATCTGCCAGGACACCTTGTCCAACAACGGCATGGCGCCGAACGCAAGGGACACATCGCTGAATTTGAGCAGGGTCATGAGCTTCTCCAAAAACCGGGCGCGCATTCTACCTGAGATAACCCGGCACAGGGGCGGCTAATCGATGACAGGAACTCGTCCGGACCGGGTGGTCGGCCGATTGCAGGCCTCGGTTTGTTTCCATCTATCACGACGGGCGAGGCAGCGCTTCAACCCGCGCGGGCAACAGGCTAAGCTAGCCGCACTTTTCACGATGCATCTGCACGGAAGTCTCATGCGCAGTCGTTTCTTCAGCCTTTTGTCCTGCCTGCTTCTGTCGGCCACCGCCGCCCAGTCCGTCCAAGCGGTCGATCTCACCACCCAGCGTCAGTATTACGATGAAGCCAAACGTGCGTTGGCCAAGGGCGACGGCGGCCCTTATCGGACGTATGCCGCGGCGCTGGCGGATTACCCCCTCGAGCCTTACCTGGCGTACGACGAACTCACCGCACGCCTGAACAGCGCGAGCAACGAAGAAATCGAAAAGTTCTTCGCCGAGCATGGCGACCTGCCGCAAGCGAACTATATGAAGCTGCGCTGGCTGCGACTGCTGGCTTCACGCGGTGACTGGCAGCCCTTCGTCAAGTATTACGACCCCAAGCTGAATTTCGTCGAGCTCGACTGTCTTTATGGCTCTTATCAGCTCGGTCACAACCAGCGCGCTGAGGGCTATGCCAACGCCGAGAAAACCTGGATGACAGGCAAGACGCTGCCAGCGGCCTGCGACACGTTCTTCACCCAGTGGGCGGTCGAAGGACAGCTCACCGAGCAGAAAAGGTGGCAGCGCGCCAAGCTCGCCGCCCAAGGGCGCAACTACGCACTGGCCAATCAGCTGGTCAACAGCATGACCACCCTCGCGCCCCAGGGCCGTTTGCTGATCGCCGTGGCGCAGAAGCCGGAAATGGTCAACAACCAGGGCCAGTTCATGCCGGCCGACGAGGCCATGTCCGATGTGGTCGGGCTGGGTCTGCGTCGCTTGGCCAAGCAGGACCCGCAGCGGGCGATGGAGCTGCTCGACAGCTACGCACCGGTGCTGCATTTCTCCCACGAAGAACAGGTTCAGATCGCCAAGGAAATCGGCCTGACCCTCGCCCGCAGTTATGACGGCCGCGCCCTTGAGGTCATGACCAAATACGACCCCGACCTGCGCGACAACACTGTTACCGAATGGCGCCTGCGCCTGTTGCTGCGACTGGGTCGCTGGAGTGACGCCTATGAACTGACCCGCCGTCTGCCCCAGGACCTCGCCACCACGAATCGCTGGCGTTACTGGCAGGCCCGCTCCCTGGAACTGGCCCAGCCCAACAGCCCGCTGCTGCCGGGGTTGTACAAGGCGGTGGCGAAGGAACGTGATTTCTATGGCTTCCTTGCCGCCGACCGCACCCAGACGCCGTACATGCTCAACAACAAGCCGCTGGTGCTGAGTCAGGCGCTGATGACCAAGGTGCGAAACACCCCGGGCGTGCGCCGTGCACTGGAGTTCTATGATCGCGGGCAGATCGTCGACGGCCGCCGCGAGTGGTACCACGTCACCCGTCGCTTCAGCCGGGACGAAATGGTTGCCCAGGCCAGGCTGGCGTACGACATGCACTGGTACTTCCCGGCCATCCGCACCATCAGCCAGGCGCAGTACTGGGACGACCTCGACATCCGTTTCCCGATGGCCCACCGCGACACCCTGGTGCGTGAAGCGCAGGTCCGCGGGTTGCATTCGAGCTGGGTGTTTGCGATCACGCGACAGGAAAGTGCCTTCATGGACGATGCCCGCTCCGGCGTCGGTGCTGCAGGCTTGATGCAACTGATGCCTGCCACCGCCAAAGAGACCGCTCGCAAATTCAGTATTCCCCTGGCCTCGCCGGCGCAGGTGCTTGATCCGGACAAGAACATCCAGCTCGGCGCCGCCTACCTGAGCCAGGTCCATGCGCAGTTCAACGGCAACCGGGTGCTGGCTTCGGCAGCTTATAACGCGGGCCCTGGTCGTGTACGTCAGTGGTTGCGAGGCGCCAATCACCTGGCCTTTGACGTCTGGGTCGAGAGCATTCCGTTCGACGAGACCCGCCAGTACGTGCAGAACGTGCTGTCGTACGCGGTGATCTACGGCCAGAAGCTCAACTCACCGCAGCCGCTGGTGGACTGGCATGAACGGTTTTTTGATGATTTGTAAAAGACGGGAGTCGGGCTGGGGTTGCAGCCCATTGCACTGGCCATCGGGGCCAGATGAACCTGTGGGAGCGTCAGCAACGGCAGTGTTGTCTGAGCCGGCGCATTCGCGGGCAAGCGCGCTCCTACAATGAGTAGGCGTTAAACCCCGAGTTTGTGCTGTATGTAAATCTGTAGGAGCCGGCTTGCTGGCGAATGCGTTGGGTCAGGCGCTGCAGCAGTGAATGTTCAACCGCGTTCGCCAGCAAGCCGGCTCCTTGTATCTCGACTTTGTCTTCACAGAAGGTAAAGTTCTCGACTGATCATCGAGGGAAAGGCGTGAAGACGACCGGCTCCTAGTGGCGTTATAGCCTGCGAAGTAGATCCATTCTCCGCCTTTCCAACCTCACTCATTGAGCTCGTACGATATCTAGAGCCACGTTGTGAGCTCGCATTTACAAGGTCGAAGCCGAGTGACGCGATGATTGATCTTCAGTTGAAAAGGAGAACAGCATGTCTGCATTCGTTGGCGTTGACATGGCCAAGAATACGTTTGATGTTGCGACGCCGTTGGACAATGGCAAGCACCGCACCAAGGGCAAGTTGAGCAATGATGCCAAGGGGTTTGCCGAGTTTGAGTCCTGGCTTCAGAAGCACGCCACACCGGATGCGCTGATAGTCATTGAGGCCACGGGTAACTACCACGAAGCGCTGGCAGATTTCCTTTTTCAAAAGGGATATCGGCTTCATATCGCGAACCCAGCCACCACCGCCGCTCATGCCAAGTCGGAGTTGTCACGCAACAAGACTGACAAAACCGATGCCAAACTCATCTCCGATTTCGCCATGCAGAAGCATCGCAAGCTGCGGCTTTGGGTGCCTGAGCCACAGTCGCGGCGCCGTCTGAGGGCGTTGGTCCGCCGTCTGGAAGATCTCAACGAGATCCGTCAGATGGAGAAAAACCGCCTGGAAGTTGCCAGCCCGAACGTCGTAACGTCGATCGAATCGGTGATTGCTCATGTCTCGGAAGAAATCACCGAAACCGAAAAAGCGATCAAGCAACACATCGACGATGATCCTGACCTGCGCGGCAAGAGCGAGTTGATGACCTCGATTGATGGCATAGGCGAGAAAACTGCTGCGCTGATCCTCGCGGAACTGGGTGACCCTTTGGATTACGAGGGACCGAAAAAGCTCTCTGCTTTCGCTGGATTATCGCCCAGACAGGACCGTTCTGGAGGTTACGTGGGTGCAACCCGCATTAGCCGAACCGGCTCGTCGCGGCTCAGGGGCGGCCTTTACATGCCCGCGATCGTAGGAATTCAACACAATGAGGTGCTGAGCGAGTTCGCCAAGAGATTGAAGGCGAACGGAAAGGCTC
>NZ_FOHW01000010.1 GCF_900111735.1 Pseudomonas graminis
GCTGCGAATGCAGGCCCACCCGGAAATGGTCGAGGCTCGACGAAGCATCGTTGAGCACCCGTTTGGCAACCTCAAACAATGGATTTACGGCAATGGCCGTTTCCTGCTTCGCCAGCTCAAAGGTGCGCGAACGGAAATGGCGCTGGCGGTGAATGCCTATAACCTGAAAAGAGCGATCAACGTGCTGGGTGTGCGCCGAATGATGGAGTTACTGGCCTGAGGAAGGCCTTTTTCTTCTCTGTGTAAATGGAAAATGCCCCGAGTTGATCGGGGCATTATTTTTGGTTAGCTACTGGGTATCTGGTTTTCACACGGTCTGGACAGGTGCAGCTTGCTTGCCGGGCAGACTCTTGAGGTCTTCGAGGCGGCGCTGCTGCTCCTGGAGCAGCTGTTCCTGACGGTCGCGCAACAAATCCTGATCGCCCGGATTCGGCGCCGCGAGGATGGTGAGCGGAATGGCGACGAGCAGGCAAAACAGCCCAACTCTGAGTGCGGGGAAATTCACGGAGCGTCCTTGCAATAGCACAGTGATATCAATAAACGGCGCGATAGTAATTAGCCATTAGACTGACGTCAATAAGCCGGCATGAAGTTTCATGTTCGCCCGAATCGTCGGTCGCGGACCTCCCTCGGTTGGCCAAAGCTCGCCACAAAAAAAGGCCGCCCGCGAAAACGGACAGCCCTTTTATCGTCCCGACATCTCATCTCTTGAGGGACGCAGGTTGCGGTTTAAACCGCGTTTAATTCAATGGCGCAGCAACTTGCGCAACGGCACTCCATCCTTGAGCACCGGCGACTTGATGACGATGTAGCTGAAGTACTTGGAGATCCCGATGTTTTTGTCGAGCAGGCTTTCCACCACTTCCTGATAGTGCTGAATACTGCGGGTCATGAAGCGCACCAGGTAGTCGTAGCCGCCACTGATCAGGTGGCATTCGAGGACTTCGTCGACCAGACGGATGTTGGATTCGAACTTGGCGAAGTCTTCGCGCTTGTGGTCGCTGAGGGTGATTTCGGTGAAGACGGTGACCGAGTCGGTGATCTTGGCCAGGTTCAGATGCGCCTTGTAGCTGGAGATATAACCGGCCGATTCCAGCCGCTTGACCCGTTGCAGGCACGGGCTGGCGGACAGGCCGACGGCATCGGCGAGGCTGACATTGGTCATCCGGCCGTCCTTCTGCAGTTCGACCAGGATACTGATGTCGATCCGATCCAGTTTTACGAGCCCTTCCATCACGTACCTCTTGACTGCCGTTGTAAGACAATCTTCTAGCAAAATCAGCGCCGTAAAGACAGCTGATGCTGCGCCACCAGGTCAGCCATGCTGTTGATGCAGTACTCCGCCGCGCAGGGTGAAGGCTGACGCGCCCGGTGGCGGCCGATCAGGCAGCGGTCCAGACCGGCGAACGTGTCGACCGACGGTCCCGTGACGTGCAGGACCGGTTGCACCTGATCGCCCTGATCAGTGAGCCATTGCGGACCTTCGGCCAGGGAAATGAAATCTTCCGGTGCAATTCCCAGCCGCTCACAGAGCACGCCACGGTCCTCGGCATCGCGGTCGCCGCGCACCAGCAGTCGATAGAATTTGCGCAAGTACAGCATCGCCCCCGGTGCGTCTTCGAACAACGACCAGTTGCCCGCCGAACGGGCGAAGCTCATGCCCTCCTCCCAACTGGCGTGCAGGCCCCACTTTTCGGCGAGTTGGCGATGGGCGAAGCACAACAGGCCGCTGAAGCCCAGCTCGGCGAAGCGCGGATACAGGGTCGCAACGACGGCGTTGAATTCCGCCAGCACTTCATCTTTGGCGGGTTGCCCGCCGCGGCTGTCAAGCAGCGGTTGCAGCGCGGCCCAGACGCCCGAATCGCGATCCACCAGCACTTCGTCGCAATCGATCAGTAACGCTCGGTACTCTGTTAGTCCGATTCCGGTCAGCCCCAATTCTGTCAGCCCCATGTGGATCAAACCTCCTGGATGCATTTAGCCCAGCGCGGGCACTGCTCTGGTTCAAGAGTTCAAGACTTCAAGACCCGTGCCAAGGCCGCGTCGAGGATCTGTACCGCTTCGTCGACCTGGGCTTCGGTGGTGACCAATGGCGCAAGGAAGCGCAGTACGTTGCGGTAAACGCCGCATTTGATCACCAGCAAACCGCCGGCGCGGGCTTCGTCGATCACTCGCTGGTTGAGGTCGGCATCGGGGGTCCGCGCGGCGTCATCCTTGATCAGCTCGATCGCCAGCATGAAACCGGTGCCACGGACGTCGCCGATGCGTGGGTAGCGCGCCTGCAAACCGATCAGGCCACGGCGCAGGCGTTCCCCCAGAAGTTGGCTGCGCGCCAGCAGTTGTTCTTCCTCGAACGCGTCGATCACCGCCAGTGCCGCCGCGCAGGCCAGGGCGTTGCCGCCGTAGGTGCCGCCGAGGCCCCCGGGCAGTGGCGCATCCATGATGTGCGCCTTGCCGACCACGCCGGACAAAGGCAAGCCACCGGCGAGGCTCTTGGCGACTGTCACCAGATCAGGCTGGATACCGGAGTGCTGGTAGCCAAACCAGGTACCGGTGCGACCGAAGCCGCTCTGGATCTCGTCGAGGATCAACACGATGCCGTGCTTGTCGGCCAACGCGCGCAGGGCCTGGAGAAACTCAGGCGGCGCGGTGAGGAAGCCGCCATCGCCCTGCATGGGTTCGATGAGGATGGCGGCGACGCGGTCCGGTGCCACTTGGGTCGCCAGCAGTTCCATCAGCGCACTGAGTGCCGCCTCGCTGCTGACGCCGCGATACGTGTTGGGGTAAGGCGTGTGGAACACCTCCGGCGCAAACGGCCCGAAGTTCTGTTTGTACGGTTGGCTCATGCCGGTGAGCGTGGTGCCGAGCAAGGTGCGTCCATGGAAGCCGCCACGAAAGGCGATGACCGCCGAGCGATTGGTATGGGCACGGGCGATCTTCACGGCGTTTTCCACCGCTTCAGCGCCGGAGGTGAAGAACGCGGCCTTGTAGGCTTCCCGCCCCCCGATCATTTCGCAGAGGCGCTGAGCCAAGTCGAGATAGGGGGTATAGGCCGCCACCTGAAAGCAGGCGTGGGAGACTTTTTGCAGTTGAGCCTGCACGGCGGCGACCACTTTCGGGTGGTTGTGGCCGATGTTGAGTACGCCGATGCCACCAACGAAATCCAGGTAGCGCTTGCCATCCACGTCCCACAATTCAGTGCCTTGGGCGCGGTCGATCACCAGCGGGTGCGCGGTCACCAGGCCACGGGGCACAAATTGCTCGCGCTGACGGAGCAAATGAGGGGTTTCGTCGACTTTGCTGTTCATGGCATTTCCCATCGTGAGTCCGGCAACCTGGAGGCGGTTGCGATGCTGATCAGGTTACGGCGTGCGGGCAACGCACTTAGCCGAACTTGGCCCGTGAGAAATTCGGATCAACTGTTTTGGCCCCGCCTTTCGACAGATCCTGCGCCGGCCTTGGGGGATGATGTGGGCGACTTCCCAACATCTTTCCTACAACCTCCCTTCAACAGGAAATGCCCATGGCCTTGCTTTACAAAGCCGACCCCGCGCGCGCGCCACACTGGCAGACGCTGTTCGCCGAACACGCCCCGGACATCGAATGGCGCGCCTGGCCGGACATCGGTAATCCCGAAGAGGTCGAGTACCTGGCGGCCTGGCAGGCCCCGGATGATCTGACGCAGTTGCTGCCGAATCTGAAGGTGCTGTTCGCGCTGTCCGCCGGAGTGGACCAGCTGGATCTGTCGCGTTTGCCGGCGGATCTGCCGGTGGTGCGGTTGCTGGATCCGGGCATTACGCGGGGGATGTGCGAGTACGCGACGTGGGCGGTGTTGAGTCTGCATCGGGACATGCTGCGGTACCGCGAGCAGCAGGCAGCGCGCTGTTGGCAGGCGCATCTGTTGCAGCCGGCGGAGCATCGGCGTGTGGGGGTGATGGGGTTGGGTACCCAGGCGCAGCAGATTCTGGCGACGCTGGCGCCGTTCGGGTTTGCGCTGTCGGGCTGGGCACGCAGTGTTCATGAGATTGAAGGGGTGGCGTGTTTTGCGGGTCAGGCGCAGTTGTCGGGGTTTCTGGGTCAGTGCGATATTTTGTTGTGTGTGTTGCCGTTGACGGAGCAGACGGAGGGGATTCTGGACCGCAATCTGTTTGCGTTGCTGCCGCGGGGCGCGGGGCTGGTGAATATGGGCCGCGGCGGGCATCTGGTGGAGGGGGATTTGCTGGAGGCGCTGGAGAGCGGGCAGTTGGGGGCCGCTGTGCTGGATGTGTTGCAGGTGGAGCCGGCGGGGTCTGATCATCCGTTTTGGGATCATCCGCAGGTGGTGTTGACGCCGCATGTGGCGGCGATGACGCAGCCGGCGAGTGCGTTTGGGGTGTTGCTGGAGAATATTCGGCGGTTTGAGCGGGGGGAGCGGATGGTGGGTGAGATAGATCGTAATCGGGGCTATTGAGATCTAGATCAAGATCAAGATCAAAGGCGTCGGCCTAACGGCCTCGGGTTTCGCCTTCGGCGAGTTACTTGGAAAAGCACCCCAAGTAACCAAGGGTGCTTGCTCCTGGTTGGGCTCCTCCTTCGTCGGAGTACCCTCACTTCGACGACGCTCCGTGGGCCCGCGCCGAACGGACATCCATGTCCTGACGGCGCTCTCGCCGCATCCATGCGGCTCGACCCACTCCGCGTCGTCTACGTTCAGCCTGCACCAAAGTCGCGATTGGCGCCGTCTGGGCTATTTGCGTATGAAGATCAAAAGCAGATCAAAATCGGATCAAGGGCTTCCCGGCTGAAGCCGGTCCTACAGGGGTAGGCGCAGGTCCCACTGACACCGCGCATGCTTTTAGTGGGACCGGCTTTAGCCGGGAAGCTGTTGATCTGATCGTTCCCACGCTTATAGCGCTTATAGGGGACTGATTTATTTACAACGCTTCACCGTAAATTAATCTGTCCCCGGTCCGTTAGGTGACACCTGACGTCTTCCCGGCTAAAGCCGGTCCCACTGACACAGCACATGCTTTTAGTGGGACCGGCTTTAGCCGGGAAGAGGCCAGTCCAGTCGCCAACAATTATGTGGTGTGCCATCTGACGCCTTCCCGGCTAAAGCCGGTCCCACTGACATCAAAAGCCTGTCGGCACGGCAACATCCCGAAACCGCCCTACCGTTGACCACTCGTCGGACCGCCTGCATCCTGCGCCGCCTCAAATTGGCGGACATCAGCAAGGTCATGCTCAAGGACGACAAAAAAGATCCCTTTGGGGACAACTCGATTTTTAAAGGGCTTCCCAACGGGGGCGCGTCATGGACACCGTGGAACCCGCCTCCCGAACCCGTGCGGGAGCCCACACTGATGCCAGAGCGCTGGCCCGAGCCGAAGGCGCGTACCGACAAGGTATTCGCCAAATCCTGTACCGGGGAATGGTGCAGCACTGACGCCGGCACCACCGTAGAACCCGCCTCCAACTTCGGCGCGATCATGATGGCGGGTGCCATGCTGCTGCCTTCCGCCTCCGACGCCATTGCCGCCGCACTCGGCGCAGACATGGGACTGGGCCGTATGGCCGGTGGCGGCATCATGCAACGCAGCCACACGTGGCTGCTTCGCGGAGCAGGCGGCCCGGCGAGTTTGTTCATCGTGGGCATGCTCCCAGCAAAGATGGGCGACGGCACGCTCTACACCGATGACGAATTGCGCAACCTGACTCAGGCGACAACACGGGTGCGTTTCCAGCTGCGCCGTGATACCGAAGGTGAATTGCAGATTTACGGCATCCACTCCAAGGCCTCCGGCGACGACTCGGTCCGCACCGTGCAAGCCCGCTGGAATGCCGACAAGAGCGCGATGGAGGCACACCTCAACGGCATCACCATTCTGATGACGCCCCGCCGGGGCCGACACGGGACACTGGAACCGCTGGTCTACCCTGAAAACAGCGATGCCCGTTTAGGCACCCTCCTCGTCCACCCGATCCCGGACGACACCGACAGCCAGCTCGAAGGCCTCCCCGGCGAAGACATCACCGCAGAAGACTGCATCCTGGTCTTCCCGGCTGATTCGGGGTTGAGGTCGATGTATGTGGTGTATGCGCGGCCGTTTAATGGGGATCATGGGTATCATCAGCCTCCGAAAGAACTCGCCGCATTTCCCGACGCAAAGGTTGCGCCCCGGAAGACATCGGTCAAGGGCGGTGGAGGTCTGCGCAAACGCTGGAAAACCCAGGCAGGCGAGATTTTCGAATGGGACAGCCAGCACGGGGCAATTGAAAAATACAACAAGCGAGGAAAACACTTGGGAGAGTTCGACGCAGAAACAGGCACTCAAACCAAAAGTGCAGACAGCACACGCGAGGTTGAACCTTGAAATACATCGTTGAGGTATTCGACAGAGAGAGCGAACAGCTCAAGCTTGAAATCAATCTGCCCGACGGTTGCGACGCTCAATTGAGCGAAATCATGGAGTGGTCGGAACCGCAACGCGGCGACGAAGGATACGACCTGAACCGCGATCAGGCTTCAGCCATTGAGGCATTGGTTGGAAGAAAATTCTTTGATGAGGTTCATATCTTCCAACTTACATGCAATGTCGCTTAAAGCTCGACCGTTTAAAGGGGACTCGTTTAAAGGGGACTGATTTATTTACAGCGCTTCTCCGTAAATTAATCTGCCCCCGGTCCGTTGGTGTGACATCCGACGCCCTCCCGGCTAAAGCCGGTCCCACTGAGATCAAAACCTGTAATCGTTGAGCCAGACACACGCAGATCGTTCCCACGCTCTGCGTGGTAATGCAGCCCCGGACGCTACGCGTCCCTGTAGGACCGGCTTCAGCCGGGAAGAGGCCCGCGCAATCGCTATCAATTTTCAGTTGGGCAACTGACGCCTTCCCGGCTAAAGCCGGTTCTACTGACACAGCGCTTGCATTTAGTGGGACCGGCTTTAGCCGGGAAGAGGCTCGCGCAATCGCTATCAATTTCTCGGTGTAGCAACCGACGCCTTCCCGGCTAAAGCCGGTCCCACTGAGATCAAAACCTGTAATCGGTGAGCCAGACACATGCAGATCGTTCCCACGCTCCGCGTGGTAATGCAGCCCCGGACGCTCTGCGTCCCTGTGGGACTCGCTTTAGCCGGGAAGGCATCAGCGGCCATACCGAAAAATTGATATTGCACACACCGGCCTCTTCCCGGCTGAAGCCGGTCCCACTATTGGAACGCGTAGCCTGACGGCCCCCCCCTAACCCAACCTCTCGGCAATCGCCGCCCCCACATCTTGCGTCGAGCCCTTCCCGCCCAAATCCGGCGTAATCGGCCCCTCTGCAATCACTTCCTCTATAGCCTGCAATATCCCGTCATGGGCCTCGCGGTAGCGTTCGTCGCCGTTACCGAGGAAGTCGAGCATCAATGCGCCGGACCAGATCATCGCGATGGGGTTGGCGATGTTTTGCCCGTAGATGTCCGGCGCGGAGCCGTGCACCGGTTCGAACAACGAGGGGAAGCGGCGTTCGGGGTCGAGGTTTGCCGAGGGGGCGATGCCGATGGTGCCCGCGCATGCCGGGCCGAGGTCCGACAGGATGTCGCCGAACAGGTTCGACGCCACGACCACGTCAAACCGGTCCGGCTGCAGCACGAAGCGTGCACACAGGATGTCGATGTGCTGCTTGTCCCACGTCACTTCGGGATAATTCGCCGCCATGAGTGCCGTGCGTTCGTCCCAATACGGCATGCTGATGGAGATGCCGTTGGATTTGGTCGCAGCCGTCAGGCGTTTGCGCGGGCGGGTCTGGGCGAGTTCGAAGGCGAATTTGAGGATGCGATCGACGCCGCGGCGGGTGAACACCGATTCTTGCAGCACGAACTCGTGTTCGGTGCCTTCGAACATCTTGCCGCCCACCGAGGAGTATTCGCCCTCGGTGTTTTCCCGGATCACCACAAAGTCGATGTCGCCCGGTTCGCGCCCGGCCAGCGGACAGGGCACGCCGGGGAACAGGCGCACCGGGCGGATGTTCACGTATTGATCGAAGTCCCGGCGAAACTTGAGCAGCGAGCCCCAAAGGGAAATGTGGTCCGGCACTTTGTCGGGCCAGCCCACGGCGCCGAAGTAGATCGCGTCATAGCCCTTGAGCTGCTCGAACCAGTCGTCGGGCATCATCTTCCCGTGGGCGAGGTAGTAGTCGCAGTGGGCCCAGTCGAGCACGTCGATGCTCAGGTTGAGTTCCCACTTTTTCGCCGCCTGTTCCAGTACCCGAAGCCCTTCGGGCAGGACTTCCTTGCCGATGCCGTCGCCCGCAATCGCGGCGATTCTGAATGCCTTGCTCATGGTGCGCCCCTTGGGTTGACTCAGTTCAAGCCGCCGATGTGGAAGGCTTTGACTTCAAGGTACTCGTCCAGGCCGTACTTGCTGCCCTCGCGGCCGAGGCCCGATTGTTTGATGCCGCCGAACGGCGCGACTTCCATCGAGATGATCCCGGTGTTGAGGCCGACCATGCCGAACTCCAGCGCCTCGCCGAAACGCCACGAGCGCTTCAGGTTCTGGGTGAAAAAGTAGGCGCCCAAACCGAATGGGGTGGCATTTGCCAGGGCCAGCGCTTCGTCTTCTGTAGTAAAGCGCATCAACGGCGCCACCGGGCCGAAGGTTTCTTCGTTGGCCAGCAGCATGCCGGCGTGGGCGTCAGCCAGCACGGTGGGTTGCACGAACTGGCTGTCGCCTGTGGGAATCCCCCCGCAGAGCAATTTCGCACCCTGACTCAGGGCGTCGTCGATGTGCCGCGCCACCTTGGCGACCGCCGCCGGGTTGATCAGCGGGCCGATGGTCACGCCCTCTTCCAGGCCGTTGCCGACCTTGAGCTTAGCCACCTCCTCCACCAATCGCGCGGCAAATCGGTCGTAGATGCCCGCCTGCACGAGGATGCGGTTGGCGCACACGCAGGTCTGCCCGGCGTTGCGAAACTTGCTGATCATCACCCCGGCCACGGCCTGTTCCAGGTCGGCGTCGTCGAACACCACAAACGGCGCGTTGCCGCCCAGTTCCAGACTCAGGCGCTTGATGTGTTCGGCGCTCTGGCGCATCAGCAGGCGGCCGACGGCGGTGGAGCCGGTGAAGGAGATCTTGCGCACCGCCGGGTTGCCGGTGAGTTCTTCACCGATGCCGGCGGGCATTCCGGTGAGGACGTTAAAAACGCCGGCCGGAATACCGACGCGCTCGGCCAGCACCGCCAGGGCGAGGGCCGAGAGCGGCGTGAGGTCAGATGGCTTGACGATGACCGGGCAGCCGGCGGCCAGGGCCGGCGCGCATTTGCGGGTGATCATCGCGTTGGGGAAATTCCACGGGGTGATCGCGGCGCAGACGCCCACGGGTTGCTTGAGGGTCAGCAGGCGTCGGTCGCCACTGGGGGCCGGCATGGTTTCGCCGTAGACCCGGCGCGCTTCTTCGGCGAACCATTTGACGAAGCCGGCACCGTAGCGGATTTCGCCCTTGGCCTCGTTCAGCGGCTTGCCCTGCTCGCAGGTCATGATCAGCGCGAGGTCGTCGAGGTGGTCAATCATTGCCTGGAACCAGCGCTCCAGCAGCACCGCCCGTTCTGCCGCCGGGCGCGCGCGCCACGCCGGCCAGGCACGTTCGGCGGCTTCAATGGCGCGGCGGGTATCGACCGCGTCCATGGCCGGAACCTGCGCAAGCAGTTCGCCGGTGGCGGGGTCGCGGACGTCGAGGGTGGCGCCGCTGTCGGCGACGATCCACTCACCGTTCACGTAGGCGCGTTCAGCCAGCAGGCCGGGGTCTTGCAAGCGATTCTTGAGCATGGTCGAGTCCTGATCCGAGACAGATTCCAGTCTAGGGATCTGCCTCGAACGAGGATGCCGAAAGCGTCTTCAAACCAGTGTGCCGTGCTGAAATTCACGTCAGGACGGCAGGCTCTGCTACGCCTTCAACGAGCCCAGCAAGCCTTGCAAAAAACGCTCGCCGGCGTCCATCTGGCTGACCTCGATAAACTCGTCCGGCTTGTGCGCCTGCTCAATGGAACCCGGGCCGCACACCACCACCGGAACGTCGAGGCGCTGCTTGAACAGGCCGCCTTCAGTGCCGAAGGAGACCTTGGTCATGCCGGTGTCCGGCGCGGCGAATTGCTTGAGGAAACTCACCGCTTCGACCGTCGGGTGCGTGTCGAGGCCGGGGTAGACGTTGATGGTCTCGATCTCGATGGCCGCGACACTGGAGAGCTTCTGCGCCTCGCGAACGATGACTTCGGCGCGCTCGCGCATCTGCTCGATGAACTGCTCCAGATTGTCCGCCGGCAGGTTGCGCACCTCGAAATCCAGGGTGCACAGGTTCGGCACGATGTTCAGCGCCTTGCCCCCGCTGATCTGGCCGACATGCACGGTGCTGTAGGGCACGTCGTAGTCGGTGTCCTGGGCGCCGTGGTGTTGCAAATGCTGCTGGCTCTCCCGCAGGGAGGCGATGAAGTCGCAGGCCACGTGAATGGCGTTGACCGAACGCGGCGCCAGAGACGAATGCGCCTCCTGACCCCGGCAATAGGTGCGGTAGGAGCCCTTGCCCTTGTGGCCCAGCACGAACTGCATGTTAGTCGGCTCGCCGATCACGCACAGAAACGGCCGCACCGGTGCCAGGTGCAGCACGTCAAGCAAGCGCCGCACGCCGACGCAACCGATTTCCTCGTCATGGGACAGGGCCAGTTGCAGGGGGCGGTTGAGTGGGCGTGTGAGGGAGTGCTCTGCCGCGTCGAGCATGGCATCGATGGCCAGGGCGATGAAGCCCTTCATGTCGCAGCTGCCGCGGCCATAGATGCGCCCGTCCTGCACCGTGGCGGCAAAGGCCGGAAAGGTCCACGCCTGCCCCGCCGCCGGCACCACGTCGGTGTGGCCGGAGAGCAACACGCCGGGCTGGTCTTTCGGCCCGGTGCTGGCGAACAGGTTGGCCTTCTTGCCACTCTCGTCTTTGACGATCAGCGACTCGATGCCCTTGCTCAGCAGCAGGTCGCGGACGTAGTCGATCAGCGCCATGTTGGACTCCGACGACACGGTTTCGAAGGCCATCAGCCGTTTCAGAATCTCGAGAACGCGGGATTTCATGAGGCGTGGCTCCTTTGCTCGGCAGGCAGGGCAAAACGTGTGATGGAGAATGCCTCGATCGGGGTCGTGGTGCGACCGGTGTCGAGCAGTTCGGCCATCACATCACCGACGCCAGGGCCGAGTTGGAAGCCGTGGCCGCAAAAGCCGAAGGCGTAGAACAGGCCGTCGACAGTGCCGCTGGGCCCCATGACCGGCAGCGAATCCGGCAGGTAGCCTTCAATGCCGCTCCACACGCGGATGATGTTCAGATTCCCCACGCCCGGCAGCAGGCGCCGCATCTGCTCGGCCTGATTGAGGATGCTGCGCGGCTCGACAGCGGCGCGGCGGTTGAGCATGTCCGGTTTGCTGCGAAATCCGCCGCCGATGACGATGTTGCCCCGAGGGATCTGACGGAAATAGATCACCTCTTCAGCAATCTTGGTGTACACGCCGATCACTGTCGGCAAGGCGTAGGGCACCGGCTCGGTGACCGCCATCTGCGGGCCATGGGTGTCCAGCGGCACCGGTTCGCCAAACTGCGCCGAGAGCTTCTGGCCCCAGGCGCCGGCGGTGATCAACAGCTGCGCGGCGTGAAACTGCCGGCCGTCGGTGGTGGTGACGTGAAAATCACCGCCGACCTTCTCCACTTCGGCCACTTCAGTGCGCTCTTCAATCTGCGCCCCCAGGCGGCGTGCGGCCCGGGCAAAGGCCGGCGCAGCGAGGCGTGGGTTGGCGTGACCGTCGTGGGGCGCGTAGGAGCCGCCTTTGACGTCCGCGCCGAGAAAGCCGAAGCGCTGATGCAGCTCGGCGCCACGGTAGACTTTCAGGTCCAGTTGCTCGGCTTCCGGCGCGGCCGCGTAGGCCTCCAGTTCGGCGATTTCGTCTTCGCGATAACACACGCGCATGTGCCCGCTGGAGATGAATTCAAGGTCATCGTCGATCAGTTCCGGCAGGCGTTTCCACAGCGCCCACGAACGATTGGCCAGCGCCAATTGCCCGAGGAAACGCCCTTGCCGGCGGACGTTGCCAAAGTTCACGCCGCTGGCGTACTGGCCGATCTGATCGCGCTCCAGCAGGATCACCGACTGCCCGCGCCGACGCAGAAAAAACGCCGTCGCCGCGCCCATGAAGCCACCGCCGACAATCACCACATCTGCTTTTTGCACGCTCATGGCGACACCTCCTCGATGAGCATCGACAACGGTTTGACCGGCGCCTGCCCGCGCTGGCGACCGACTTCCTGCACCTGCACACCGGCTTCGGCGGCGATCACTTCAGCCCCCGCCTGGGAGCAATAACGCCCCTGGCAGCGACCCATGCCGACCCGACTGAAAGCCTTGGCGCGGTTGACTTCACAGGCGCCCTTCTCGTTGACCGTGCGGCGCAACTCACCGGCGGTGATCATCTCGCAGCGGCAGACGATGGCGCTGTCCGGCAAGGCCTTGGCCTGTTCGGCGGGCCAGGGAAACGCTTCGGCAAGGCCCAGACGAAACTGGTCCATCACCCCCAGCGCTTTTTGTTCTTCGTCGCGCAGCCCGGCATTGAACGGTTGTTTGAGGTCTTCGAGCAGCGCCAGGGCCACTCGGCGTCCGGCGTGCTCGGCGGCATCGGCGCCGCGAATCTTTGCACCGTCACCGGCGGCATAGACGCCGTTTACCGAGGTACGACCGGCCTCGTCCGTCGCCAGCCACCATTGGCTGGAAGCCTGATCGAAGGCCATGGCGCAACCGGCCAGATCACCCAGCTGGGTTTCCGGACGCAAGTGATAACCCAGCGCCACCGCATCGGCCTGCACAGTCACGGCCTTGCCGCTGCCCGTGGTGAAGCGCACGCCTGCCACGCCATTGGCGGCATCGCCCAACACCTCTAACGGCTTGACGCCGAGATGCACGGGTACTTTGGCCTGGTACAACTGCGCCAGAAACTTCATGCCGGTCCACAGCAAACCCGGTCGTGCCAGCAGTTTAGGCAGCGCTTTGAGGCGCAGGCTGAAGGGCGAGGTGTCGAGGACCGCCGCGACTATGGCGCCGGCTTTGACGTACTGGCTGGCGACCAGGTACAGCAACGGCCCGCTGCCCATGAACACTACGCGATGGCCGATGGAAACGGCCTGATTCTTCAACGCGATCTGCGCCCCGCCCAGGCTGTAGGTGCCTGCCAGTTGCCAGCCTTCAATGGGCATCAGGCGGTCGGTGGCGCCGGTGCAAAGGATCAGCGCGTCGTAGTTCAGCGTGGCGTGGCGGCCCTGATTCGCGCAGCACAACTGCCCTGGCGTGAGGTTCCAGACCAATGTGTCGGGCCGATAATCGATTGCGCCGCGCAGGCGATCGAAAGTCTGGTGCAGGTGCTTGGCCTTGTCGGCTTCGCTGCCATATAAGGTGGAGTAATCGCGGGTGAATCCGTCCGGCTGGCGGCGGTAGATCTGCCCGCCATCACGCCGGTTTTCGTCCACCAGAATCGGTTTGATGCCGGCCGCCAGCAAGGTTTCGGCGCAACGCACGCCGGCCGGTCCTGCACCGACGATGACCACGCGATGAGTGCTCAGCTGTGCAGTGGCCATGTCGCCTCCGGTTGTGTGGTGACGATGTCTAGCCCGTCGCGGACTTCATTGGAGCAGGCGCGCAGGCGTTCGCCACCACGGGTCCAGACCCAGCAATCCTGGCAGGCGCCCATCAGGCAGAAACCGGCGCGGCGGCCGCTGTCGAATTCCGACTGGCGCAGCGAGCCGCCCTGGGTCAGCAACGCCACCATCAGCGTGTCGCCCTGTAATGCTTCGACCGGCGCGCCATCAACAGTCAGTTTGACCGTCGGCCGGCCCTGTTCGGCCAGCCTCACAAAACGCCCTTTCATGCATACGCTCCAAAGCTTGTAGTGGTAACGCCGCGCTGGGTCGCCAGCAGATCGGCGCCGTCGCGGTGGCAGAGAATTTCGCTGCCGTTGTCCAGCGTTCGGCGCTTCGGCGCAGTGCGGTTGCACAGGCCGTCGACGCGCACCGGGCAGCGATTGAGGAAGGTGCACAGCTCCGGCAGGTTGGCCCGTTCGCCGATCGGCGGCAGCTCGCCATGGGTGGCGCCGCAGGTTTCCAGCCAACCCTGACGCAGTTCCGGCACCGAGTGAATCAACAGATCGGTGTAAGGGTGGTACGGCGCTTCGGCAAACGACTCGCGGCGGCCGGCATGGACTTTGTGACCGCTGTACATCACCACGATGTCGTCGCACAGGGCGCGGACCGTGGAAATGTCGTGGCTGATGAACAGGTAGGACACGCCCAGTTGCTGACGCAGGTCCCGGAGCAGTTCAAGAATCGCCGCACCAACCACGGTGTCGAGGGCCGAGGTGACTTCATCGCAGAGGATCAGGTCGGGCTTGGCCGCCAGCGCACGGGCCAGGTTGACCCGCTGCTTCTGCCCGCCGGACAGTTCATTGGGGCGGCGCTCGGCCATGTCTCGCGGCAGACGCACCAGATCGAGCAGCTCGCCGATGCGCGCCTGCAACGCCGCGCCCTTGAGACCGAAATACATTTTCAGCGGACGGCTGAGGATGTTCGCCACGCTGTGCATCGGGTTGAGCGCAGTGTCGGCGTTCTGAAAGACCATCTGAATGCGCCGAAACTGCTCCGGCGTACGCTCGGACAGACTGCCGCCCAACGGCTGGCCGTCGAAGGTCAGACCACCCAAGGCCGGGGTCAGCAGCCCCGCCACCACCCGCGCCAGGGTGGATTTGCCTGAGCCCGATTCGCCGATCACACCGATGGCCTGGCCCCGCCGCACGGTCAGGTCGATGTCTTCCAGCACGCGAATCGCCGGCATGCCGTGCAGGTTTTTGTTGCCGTAGCCGGCGGTCAGGCCGGTGATGGTCAGCAGCGGTCCCTCTTCAGCAACGCCACAGGGCGGGCGAATGCCCGTGTCAGGCCGCGCGGCCGCCAGCAGGCTGCGGGTGTACTCGTGGGTCGGTGCCTTGAGCAGTGGCGCGGTGGCGCTTTGTTCGAGGATCTGCCCGCCGTTGAGCACGACGATCTGGTCGGCCATCTGCGCCACCACGGCCAGGTCGTGGGACACGTAAACCGCCGTGGCGCCCCGCTCGCGTACCACACGTTTGAACGCCCGCAGCACGTCGATCTGGGTGGTGACGTCCAGGGCGGTGGTTGGCTCATCGAGCACCACCAGCAGCGGGTCGCTGATCAGCGCCATGGCGGCCATCACCCGTTGCAGTTGCCCGCCGGAGACCTGGTGCGGGTAACGGCGGCCGATGCGTTCGGGATTCGGCAGGGCCAGATCACGAAACAGGCCGATGGCCTTGGCTTCCAGCTCTGCGCGGGTGCCGAGGCCGTGGATCAACGGCCCTTCCACCACTTGATCGAGGAGTTTTTTCGCCGGATTAAAGGCGGCCGCCGCGCTCTGAGCAATGTACGAAACACGGTTGCCGCGCAAACCCTGCAGCTGTTTTTCGTTCAGGGCGAGCATGTCGTGTTCACCGACCTGCACCACGCCGCCGGACAACCGGCAGCCCCTTCGCGCGTAACCGAGCAAGGCCAGGGCAATCGTGGTTTTCCCGGAGCCGGACTCGCCAATCAGCGCCAGCACTTCGCCCTTCTCCAAGGCAAAACTCACGCCCTTGACGATCTCCACCTCGCTGCCTGGATCACCGGCCACCACGCGCAAGTCTTCGACGCGAATCAACTGGGTCATATCAATGGCCTCCCGAGCGGCGACCGCGTCGCGATGACAGGTAGTCGATCAGCAGATTGACGCCGATGGTCAGCGTGCCGATGGCCAGCGCCGGAATGATGATCGCCATTGCGCCCTGATTGAGGCCGCCGATGTTTTCCCGCACCAGCGAGCCAAGGTCGGCGTCGGGCGGCTGTACGCCGAGGCCCAGAAAGCTCATGCCGCTGAGCAACAGTACGATGTAACCAAAACGCAGGCCGAGGTCGGTCAGCACCGGGTTGAGCATATTCGGCAGGATTTCCCGGCACGCCACGTACAACTTGCCTTCGCCCCGGGTGCGCGCCACTTGCACGTATTCCAGAGCTTCGATATTGACCGCCATGCTGCGGGCTACCCGGAACGAGCCGGGGATGTAACTGATGACCGCTGTGCAGATCAGCAGCGTGACCGACGAGCCAAAGGCCGAGACCATGATCAGCGCGAGCATTTTGCTGGGGATCGAAATGAACGCGTCCATGATCCGGCTGATGATTTCGTCCAGCCACTTGGGCGAAACCACCGACAGCAGCGCGCAGCCGGTGCCGAAGAAGCTGGCCAACAGCGCCGCCACCAGCGACAGGCCGACGGTGAAGCGCGCCCCCACCAGCACCCGGCTGAGCATGTCGCGGCCCAGGTAGTCGGTGCCGAACGGATGCGCCAGGCTGAAGCCTTCGAAGATGTTGTCGGAGATCACTTCGCCGACCGGGTGCGGCGCCAGCCACGGGCCGAACAGCGCCACCAGCAGCCAGATCACGCAGACGGTAGCACCGACCAATCCCAGCCAGGACGGGTTGCCGGAGACCTTGGCCAGGGCCAGGGCTGAAGACGCAGGCCTGGATTTCGCAATGAGCGGGTTCATTGGTTTCTCAGCCTCGGGTTGGAGAGGATGGCGCAGAGGTCGGCAAGCAACACCAACGCCAGATAGGCCGCGCAGAACAGCATGGTGCAGGCTTGCACCAGGGCCATGTCGCGGTTGGTCACGGCATCGACCATCAGGCTGGCGATGCCGGGATAGTTGAAGATGGTTTCGACGATCACCACACCGCCGAGCAGGTACGACAGGCTCAGGGCGATGGCATTGGCAATCGGCCCGATCGCGTTGGGCAAGGCGTGGCGCAGCACGATGCGGATCGGGCTGACACCTTTGAGGCGGGCCATTTCCACGTACGGGCTGTCGAGCTGGTCGATGACGGCGGCGCGGGTCATCCGCGCCATCTGCGCCACGATCACGCAGCACAGGGTCATCACCGGTAACGCGTAGGTGCGCAGAAATTGCAGCGGTGAGGTGATGTCGGTGGCATAGGACAGCGCCGACAGCCAACCGAGGTTGACCGCGAAAATCAGCACCGCCAGGGTCGCCACCAGAAACTCCGGCACCGCGACCATGGCCAGGGTGATGAAGCTCAGGCAACTGTCGATGCGCCCGCCCCGCCCCATCGCCGAACCGATGCCGAGGATCAGCGCCAGCGGTACCGACACCAGCGCCGTGGCGCCCGCCAGCATCAGCGTGTTCGGCACCCGGCCCGCCATCAATTCACCCACCGGCATGGCGTTGGACACCGACTGCCCCATGTCGCCGGTCAGCAAATTCATCAACCAGTGCAGATAGCGCAACACGCCGGGTTGATCCAGCCCCAGTTTCAGGCGCAGGGCCGCCACCTGTTCCGGGGTGGCGAACTGGCCAAGGGATTGCTGCGCCGCATCGCCCGGCAGCACGGCCGTGATCGCAAACACGACCATGGACACGATCAACAGGGTCACGACCCCGGCACCGAAGCGCCGGCAGATCAACCACAGCGTATGGCTATTCATCGCACTGCCTCCTCAAGCGTCCAGCCACACCTGCTCGGCGAACATGTAACCCATGAAGCCGCCCAACGGGTTGGAGTCGTAGCCCTTGATGCGCTGGTCGACGCCGTCGATGTTGCTGATGAACACCGGCACGCCGATGCCGCAGTGATCGTGGACCAGGGTCTGCATGTCGCCGTACATCTTGGCGCGCTTGGCGTCGTCGGTTTCGCCCCGGGCCAGCATCAGCAACTGGTCGAACTGATCGTTCTGCCAGCCGGACTCGTTCCACGGCGCCTTGGACTGGAAGAATTGCGAGAACATCACGTCGGCGTTCGGTCGCGGGTTGATGTTGCCGAAGCTCAACGGGTGCTTCATCCAGTGGTTGGACCAGTAGCCGTCGCTGGGCAGGCGGTTGACGTCCAGCTTGAGCCCGGCCTGTTTCGCCGATTGCTGCAACAGCACGGCGATGTCCACGGAACCGGTTGCGGCAGGCGACGCCATGACGGGCATGGTGATGCTTTCCATGCCGGCTTTCTTCAGCAGAAATTTGGCTTTTTCCGGGTCATAGACCGTCTGCGGCAGGTCGGTGTTGAAGTAGCGCGAACCCGGCGCAATCGGGTGATCGTTGCCGACCACGGCAAAGCCCCGGAACACGGCGGACTTGACCTGTTCGCGGTCCAGCAGCAGCTTCATGGCCTGGGTGAATTCCGGGCTTTTGCCGGGGAGCTGGTCCTGGCGGATGATCAAGTCGGTGTAGTTGCCGGACGGTGCATCGACGACGCGGTGTTTGGGGCTGGCGGCGATGCGCGTGGTGGAGCGCGGGTTGACCTCGTTGATCATGTGCACGTCGCCGGACAGCAGCGCGTTGACCCGCGACGGCTCGTCGGCGATGGCGATGAATTCGATCTCGTCGAGGTACGGCAGGCCCGGCTTCCAGTAGTTCTTGTTGCGCACCGCCACCGAACGCACACCCGGCTTGAACTCGCCGACGGTGAACGGCCCGGTGCCGATGCCTTTGTTGAAGTCGGTGGTGCCCTCGGGAACGATCAGCAGGTGCGACACGGCGAGAATCGACGGCAGTTCGGCGTTCGGCGCGCTGAGGCGGATCTGCACTTCATTCGGGCCGGTGGCCTTGATCTCGGCGAACTGCTCCATCAGCGGCATGACTTTGGAACCGGTGAGCGGGTCCTTGTGGCGGCTGAGGGAGAACACCACGTCGGCGGCGCTGAGGCCCTTGCCGTTGTGGAAAGTCACGTCCTTGCGCAGGGTGATGGTCCACAGCGTGGCGTCAACGTTGTCGATGCGCTCGGCCAGTTCCAGCTGCGGTACCAGATGCTTATCGAAGCGGGTCAGGCCGTTGTAGAACATGTAGTGACGGGCGTAGTCGGTGGACAACGCGCCCTTGGCCGGATCGAGGGTGTCGGCGGTGGAACTCGACATGCCGGCCACACGAATCTTGCCGCCGGGCTTGCCCTTGCCCCCGGCGGTGGCTTCTTCGGCGAACAGCTTGCCGGCGCTGCCAAACAGGCTGCCCGCCCCCGCTGCGGCGACACCGGCCAGGCCGAGCATCTGCAAGGCGTTGCGCCGCGACATGCCGCGATTGAGGCCTTCGAATACCCGCAGGCTGTCTGGGCCGGAGATAAGCTCGGGGGTGTCTTTGTGGTCAGTCATATCAAGGCTACCTGTCGATGATCGGAATATTCGAGTGCTCACGGATGTCCGGAGCGTCCTGGAAACGCAGACGACGGTGACGCTACAGCGGGCGACTCAGTGCACGGCTCGGTGCATGACTCAGTGCAAATAGTCCTGGAAGCGGTAATACGCGCCCACGAACGGCAGAAACCACGGCTTGCCGAAGTGACCGGGGATCGCCGGCCACTCCAGTTCACGCCAGGGGTTGGCCGCCGCGTTGCCGGCCATCACCTCGGCCATGACCTGGCCCATGTGCACGGACATCTGCACGCCATGGCCGCTGTAGCCCATGGAATGGAACACGCCGCCGTGCTGGCCGGCGCGGGGCAGACGGTCGGACGTCATGTCCACCAGGCCGCCCCAGCAGTAATCGATTTTCACGTTGGCCAACGCCGGGAACATGTTCAGCATCGCCGCCTGCAGCACCTTGCCGCTCTTGGCGTCGGACACGCCGTCGGACATGGCAAACCGCGCACGCCCGCCAAACAGCAGGCGGTTGTCCGGGGTCAGGCGAAAGTAGTTGCCGATCATGCGGCTTGTCACGTAGGCCCGGTGCTGCGGCAATAACTCGTCGATCAGCGCCTGGGGCAAGACTTCGGTGGCGATGACAAAACTGCCCACCGGCACGATCCGCCGGCGGTACCAGCCGAGGTCGCCGTGCTGGCACGCGCCGGTCGCCAGCAATACCTGCCCGGCGTGCAGCGAACCCTTGGCGGTGTTGACCTGATAACCGCCAGCCTCGGGCTTCCAGTCCTTGACCGGGGTGTGTTCGTAAATCATTGCGCCGCGTCGGGCAGCCGCTTCCGCCAGACCGACACCGAAGCGGCCAACGTGCATCTGCACGCCGTTGCGCTGCAACAACGCACCATGGAATTGCGCCGAGTTGACTTCGGCTCGGGTCTGCTCGGCATTGAGCAGCTCGACGTCGGCGTCCACCTCTTGGCGGATCAGCTCGCAGGTGCGGGCCAGGCCCTCGTAATGCAAAGGTTTGGCGGCCAGTTTGAGCTTGCCGTTGCGCAGCAGATCGCAGGCGATCCTCTCCTGCTCGACCAACGAAACCACGGTCTGCACCGCGCTTTCATAGGCCTGGTAATAGGCACGCGCTTTTGCTGCACCGAGACTGGCATGCAGCCCGGCGTAATCCTGGGCCACGCCGGTGTTGCACTGACCGCCGTTGCGACCGGAGGCTTCACCGATCACACGACCGGCGTCCAGCACCACCACGCTGGCGCCCTTGAGCGCCAAGGCTCGCGCCGCCGACAGGCCGGTGAATCCACCGCCGATCACGGCCACGTCGACCTGCCCGGGCAAGCCGCCCAGTTGAGCACCGGTGAAGGCCGGTGAAGTGTCGAGCCAATAGGATTCACTGCCCATCTTTAACCCCTTATTGCTAAAACGGCGGCGCTGAAACGGCGTGGAGCCGGCGTTTGAGTTACAGGCCCACCAGCGCCGGCAACCCACCGATGTCGGTGATCTGCTGGTACTCGAAGTACGCATTCGCCGGCACTTCATGACCACGGGCCACGAAGGCCTTGTGCTTGATCTTCATGTCGTGGGCCGACATCAGGTCGTAACGGAAGCTCGAAGACACATGCAAGATGTCTTCCGGGCCGCAGCCGAGGTTGTCGAGCATGAACTCAAAAGCTGCCAGGCGTGGCTTATAAGCCTGGGCCTGTTCGGCGGTGAAGACCTTGTGAAACGGCGCGCCGAGCTTGTCGACGTTGGACATGATCTGGCTGTCGCTGGCGTTGGAGAAGATCACCAGGGGAATCTTGTCGGCGATCTTCGACAGACCCGCCGGCACGTCCGCATGGGGACCCCAGGTCGGCACCGCGTCGTAATACAGCTGGCCTTCATCGCGGTACTCGACGCCCCAGCGTTTGCAGGTTCGGGCCAGGGCGGTCTTGAGGATGACGTCGTACGGCTGCCAGTCGCCCATGACCTGATCGAGACGGTAGGCCGAAAAGTCTTTGACGAACTGGTCCATCTGTTCAGGCTTGACGCGGTCGGCGAAGAGCTCGCGGGTCATGGTGCCCATATGGAAATTGGTGAGCGTGCCGTAGCAGTCGAACGTAATGAATTTGGGACGAAGAAAGCTCATTGAGTGCGGTCCTGAAGTCAGTTGAGTGTGGCAAGCGTTCGCTGCCCTGGCGGCGCGTCGGCCTCGTTGCAGCACAGGTTCATTACATCACTGTGAAATCAGCATATGCCGTCTAAAACGACCCGTGCTCAATACAAACCACCGTTTTGGTGGCTGGCCTCAGCAGAGTTTGCGGTGCGCGCCAGCCTTGGGCAGGGCCAGTGTTTGTGCGCTTTTAGGGGGCTTTTCCGGGGATTGCGGGGTGGAAGGGCTTAAGAATGGGGGTTGCGGCGGCAGATAATGTTGATCGTTCCCACGCAGAGCGAGGGAATGCCGCCCAGGACGCTCCGCGTCCCAACTCAGGCGAAGATCCTGCGGCCTGCGCAAGCTGACGCAGAGCGTCAGGGGATGCATTCCCACGCAGAGCGCGGGAACGATCATCGGGGCTGAAACGATAAAATCCGTCCCTGGCATTTGCTGCCGCCCTCACCCCGGATTTAAGTACGAAGTAGGGTCGCGTCCCCCGCCGTGCGACGAATCTGCCGAATATCCCGCGCCCTCTTGTCAGCCCTTTAATCAGGTGGGATACAGGGCGCCAGTGCTACTTGAATACTGCATAACGGAGCCTCGCCATGTCCGCCCTGCCGCACCCTTCTTATACCTACCGCCGAATGACCGTCGCCGACCTGACCGCCGCCCATGACCTGTCGGTGCAACTGAAATGGCCCCACCGCCTGGACGACTGGGCGATGTTGCATCGGGTCAGCGACGGCTTCGTGGTCATGGACGGCAGCCGCCTGATCGGTAGCGCGTTTGTCTGCCCTCAAGGTGATTTCGCGACCATCGGCCTGGTGATCGTCAGCAACGATTATCAGGGCCAGGGCATTGGCCGCCGCTTGATGGAGACGGCCCTCGCCGCCTGCGAGCCGCGCACGCCGGTTCTCAACGCCACCGTCGCGGGCAAACCGTTGTATGCCAGCCAGGGCTTTGTTGAGTTTGGTCGGGTGCAGCAGCATCAGGGCCAGGCCATCGTGCCGGCGCTGGTGGCGTTGGCTGACGGCGAAACCTGCCGCGCCCTCACCGCCGACGACCACGCCTGCCTGCTCGCCCTCGCCAAAGCCGCCAGCGGCCTGGACCGCCGCGATGTGCTGCGCGACCTGCAAGTGGAGCACGCCGTGGGCATAGAGCGTGACGGTCAGCTGCGCGGTTTCGCCCTGCTGCGGCCGTTTGGCCGCGGGCGCTGCATCGGGCCGGTGGTGGCAGAAGACATCCATCAGGCTCAACACCTGATCGCCGTCTTGCTGGCGCAGGTGCCGGACACGTTTGTGCGCATCGACATCCCTGTGACCTGCGGTCTGAGCGACTGGCTGGAAGCGGCGGGCCTGAAGAACGTCGACACCGTGGTGCAGATGGCGAGGGGCGCTGCGCCCGAGGCCAGCCAGGGCGTGCACCCTTTCGCGCTGATCACTCAGGCGATCGGCTGACTTTTCTTACGGAGCATCAACCATGTCATCTCCCGGTATTTTGCTGTTGGCGCGCGCTGATGGCAGCGGCGTTTCTACGTCTTTCAGCTCTGCGCCTTTGAGCGCGCTCGATCCTTTTGCCGAGGCGCGACAGGTGGCGTGGCGCGGCGATGACGGGGTGTCGGCCGGACTGGTGCGGTTCACCGGCGACGTGTTGATTGAGGACTTCCCCTACAGCGAGACGCTGGTGGTGCATGCCGGCCATGTGGTGTTGAGCAGTGCGGAGCAGACGCTGGAGTTGGGCGTCGGCGGCAGTGCGGTGATTGGCCGTGGCAGTCGGGTGGCGGTGCATGCCAGCAGTGGCAGTGAATGGGCGTTTTGTGCGGTGGATGTGGAGAACGCGCCTGCGCGTCCCGGGTTGACGCTGTTGCCGGCGAATCTTTGGCTCAATCCGTCGGCGACGCTGGAGCCGCCGATTTTGATCGGGCCTGCGCCGCAGTGTCGGGCGTTGAGTCTGTTCGAGGATGAGGTGACGGCGCTGAAGGTGGGGATTTGGGATTCGACGCCCTATCAGCGCCATGGTCGTGCGCATCGGTTGCATGAGTTGATGCATCTGTTGGAGGGGAGCGTGACGCTGGCCGATGATCAGGGGGGCGAGGTGACGGTTAATCCGGGGGATACGGTGTTTGTGGTGAAGGGGGCGTTTTGTGCGTGGACGAGTACGGTTTACGTCCGCAAGGTTTACGCGGTGAAATGACCAAAGCGGTCTCAACGCGTTAGATGCAACATCAAAAGCGTCTGCCTAACGGCAGACATTTCGCCTTCGGCGAGTTACTTGGAAAAGCACCCCAAGTAACCAAGGGTGCCTGCTCCTGGTTGGGTTCCTCCTTCGTCGGAATTCCCTCACTCCGACGACGCTCCGTGGGCCCGCGCCGAACGGACATCCATGTCCTGACGGCGCTCTCGCCGCATCCATGCGGCTCGGCCCACTGCGCGTCGTCTGCGTTCGGCCTGCACCCAAGTCGCGATTAGCGGTGTCTGGGCTTTTTGCGTATGAAGATCAAAAGCGCGCTTACGCTTAGTGGGACCGGCTTCAGCCGGGAAGCCTTTGATCTTGATCTCACTGATTTACGCGCACTTTTAGTGGGACCGGCTTTAGCCGGGAAGCCTTTGATCTTGATCGTTCACACGCTCTGCGTGGGAATCCATCCCCTGACGCTCCGCGTCACCGGTCTCGCTGATGCAACGCGCTTTTAGTGGGACTGGCTTTAGCCGGGAATAGGTCATTTGGGACGCCGGCGATTTTGCGGTGTAACACCCGACGCCTTCCCGGCTAAAGCCGGTCCTACTGGCCGCGCGCGGTGTGTTTTCTGTGGGACCGGCTTCAGCCGGGAAGAGGCCAGCCAGGGCGCCATCAATTGTGCGGCGTGACGCCTGCTTCCCGATCAAACTTCCACACTCACACCTTCAACGCATCTTCCAGAAACGCCACCAGCGCCTGCACCCTCGGACTCCGTAGTTTGCGGGAGGGCACGAGGAGGTTGACGGGGGCGCTGTCGAAGTTCCAGTCGGCGAGGACGCGCACGAGGTTGCCGCTGGCGATGGCGTCGCTGACGTCCCATTGCGAGCGCAGGACCAGGCCCAGCCCTTGTTCGGCCCAGCGGCGGGCGACACTGCCGTCGTTGGTGAGCAGGGCCGGTTCGACGCGCAGGGTTTTTCGGGCGGGGCCTTTGCGCAGGTGCCACAGGGTGACGTCTTCGTCGTTCTCGCGGATGCAGATGCAGCGGTGGGCGCTGAGTTGGTCCGGCGAGGTCGGCTCGCCGTGTTCCTCCAGATAGGCCGGGCTTGCGCAGAGCCAGCGTTCGTTGGGCGAGAGTTGCCGCGCGGTCCACAGGCTGTCGTTAAGGTGGCCGATGTGGATCACCGCATCGCTGTCGTGCCGATCCGGCCAGGGTGTTTCGCGCAGGTCCAGGTGCAGGCACAACTGAGGATGCAACCGGATGAAACGCGCCAGCAGCGGCGCCAGTCGCTGTCGTCCGAAACCGAACGGCGCCGCCAGCCGCAAGGTGCCCACCAGCCTTTCGTCCTTCTGCCGGAACGATTCCGGTAGCGCTTCGAGCTGTTCCAGCAACAGCGCGCTTTCCCGGGAGAAGCGTTCGCCATCGGCGGTCAGGCTCAGGCGGCGCGCGTCGCGGTTGGCCAGGGTCAGGCCCAGCAGCGTCTCCAGTTTTCGCAGGCGCATGGACAGCGCTGGCGGCGAGACATTGAGCGCTCTGGCCGCCGCACTCAGGGACTCGGCACGGCTCAGGGCGACCGCCAGGCGCAGGTCTTCGATGGAAATCATTCATTTTTACTTAATGATTGATGAGGCTGGATTGAACCACACCTTAACGACAGCTGAGTAGAGTGCAGCCTGTCCCTCGCCACCCGAGTTCCATCATGTCTACGCCGATCGCCTCTCTCGACACGCCCGCCGCGCTGGTGGACGTCCCGCGCATGCAGCGCAACATCCAGCGCATGCAGCAACGCATGGACAGCCTCGGCGTGCGTTTGCGTCCCCACGTCAAGACCAGCAAATGCCTGCCGGTGATTCAGGCGCAGATCGCGGCCGGTGCGAGGGGCGTGACGGTGTCCACGCTGAAAGAAGCCGAACACTGTTTTAACCAAGGCATCAACGACGTGTTGTATGGGGTCGCCATCGCCCCCGGCAAATTGGTTCAGGCACTGGCGTTGCGGCGCGCCGGCTGCAACCTGAGCGTGCTGACCGACAGCGTTCAGGGCGCCTATGCCATCGTCGCCTTCGCGAAGGAGCACGATGAACGATTCCCCGTCTGGATTGAGGTGGACTGCGACGGCCATCGCTCGGGCCTCGCCGCTGAGGACCCGGCGCTGATCGACGTCGCGCGCATCCTGAGCGAAGGCGGCGTGCAACTGCGCGGCGTGATGACCCACGCCGGTTCCAGCTACGAACTCGACACCCGCGAAGCCCTGCAAGCCCTCGCCGAACAGGAGCGCGCCCTCTGCGTTCAGGCCGCTCAACGCATCCGTGACGCCGGGATGGACTGCCCGGACGTAAGCATCGGTTCCACGCCCACCGCCCTCTCAGCCCTGAATCTGGACGGCGTGACGGAAGTGCGCGCGGGCGTTTATGTGTTCTTCGATCTGGTCATGCACAACATCGGCGTCTGCCAGGCCGACGAGATGGCGCTGAGCGTTCTGACCACGGTGATCGGCCATCAGCAGGACAAAGGCTGGATCATCACCGACGCTGGCTGGATGGCCATGAGTCGTGATCGCGGCACCCAGCGTCAGCGTCACGATTTCGGTTACGGCCAGGTGTGCACTGAAACGGGCGAGTGGATCGAAGGGGCGTTGGTCACCGGCGCCAATCAGGAGCACGGGATTATCACCTTGGGCGGGGCCAGCCATTCAGACCTAGCCGAGCGCTTCCCCATCGGCCGCCGCCTGCGCATTCTGCCCAACCACGCCTGCGCCACCGGCGCGCAGTTCCCGGATTATCACGCCCTCGACGCCCAAGGCGCCGTGCACACCTGGAGTCGTCTACATGGCTGGTGATCTCGAAATCATTCACACGGCCGACGCAGCTGCGCCGGGCGGGCACTATTCCCAGGCAGTGGCGTACGGCGGCGTGGTCTACGTGTCCGGCCAATTGCCGGTGCGCGCCAACGGCGAGCACAGCGCCGATCAGCCGTTCGAGGTGCAGGCCTCGATTGCCCTCGACAACCTCATGGCGATCCTCCGGCAAGCGGGTTTGAGCCCAACCGACTTGCTGAAAGTAACGGTCTATGTGGTCGGCATTGAACACTGGCCGGCGTTTGATCGACTCTATGCGCGGTACTTGGGCGAGCATCGGCCCGCCCGCGCCGTGGTGCCGGTCCCGGTTTTGCATCACGGTTACCTGATCGAAATAGAAGCAATCGCGCGGGACCTGCAGCCCCGTGACCTGCAATCCCGTCACCTGCAAGAGGAACCTTCATGAACCCGCAAAAAAGCGATGTGCTGGTGATCGGCGGCGGCGTCATGGGCGCCTCGTCGACGTTTTTTCTGCAACGGCGCGGCCGCTCGGTGACCCTGCTGGAACGCGACCAGATCGGTCAGTACGCCAGCGGCGTGAACTTCGGCAACGTCCGTCGCCAAGGGCGCTATCTGGGTCAGCTCGAACTGGCGAACCGCTCGTGGGGTTTGTGGAAACGCCTGCCGGAGTTGATCGACGATGACCTGGAATTCATCCCCAGCGGGCACATGCGCGTGTGTTATCGCGAGGATGAAATCGCCGAACTGGAGGCCTACGCCGCTGCGCCAGAGGCCGAGCAACTGGACCTGAAAATCTATCGCGGCGCCGAGTTGCACGAGCGGTTTCCCTTCCTCGGCGCAGAGGTCAAGGGCGGCTCTTACGCGCCTCACGACGGTCACGCCAACCCGCGTTTGGCGGCCCCGGCCTTTGCCCGCGCGGCCCGGCGACTGGGTGCACGCATCGAAGAGCGCACCGAAGTCGCCGACGTGCAAAAGGTCGGCGGCGTGTTCCATGTCACCACCACCGACGGGCAATTGTTCGTCGCCGAGCAGCTGTTGATCACTGCCGGCGCGTGGGCGACCAGGCTGTCTCAACAGTTCGATGAACCCGTGCCCCTGGAGCCCAATGGCCCGCAGATGTCGGTCACCGAGCCCGTGCCTTACGCCTTGCCGACGGTGATCGGCGTGTTCACCAAGATCAAAGAAGAGGTGATCTACTTTCGGCAGATTCCCCGCGGCAACATCATCATCGGTGGCGGCGCTCGCTGCGCGCCGGACATGGTCAACCGTCGGGCGTTTTTCAAGCCTGAAAGCCTGATCAATCAGATGCGCCAGATGAAGCGGCTGGTCCCCGGTGCCGAAAAACTCAACATCATCCGCACCTGGAGCGGCATCGAAAGTTACACGCCGGACTCGCTGCCGGTGATGGGCCCCAGCGGCATGGTCGATGGGCTGTTTTACGCTTTCGGCTTCTGCGGCCATGGCTTTCAGCTCGGCCCTGGCGTCGGCGACGTGATGGCCGAACTGATCAGCACCGGCAGCACCAGCACGTCTATCAGTCCCTTCGACATCCGCCGGTTTACTCAGCCATCACTCGTACCGCAATTGGCGACCAGCCTTCTCAGCACAGGAAAACTCATATGAGCGACGCCTACGTTTACCGCACGGCCAAAGCGGAGGATATGCCCGCCGCCCACGCCCTCTCCGTGCAGTTGAAGTGGCCCCATCGCGAGGAAGACTGGGCGATGGTGCAGCGCACGTCCGAGGGCTTTGTTGCTGAACATGAAGGGCAATTGGTGGGCGTGGCGTTTGCCTGCCATCAGGGGGCTTATTCCTCCATCGGACTGGTGATCGTCAGTGATCAGCACCAGAGCAAAGGCATTGGCCGTCAGTTAATGAACCTGTGCCTGGATGCCGCCGCGCCGCGCTCGCCGATCCTCAATGCCACTGAATCGGGGGCGCCGCTGTACGTGAGCATGGGTTTCGTCGAATACGCGCGCATTCAACAGCATCAGGGCGTGCCTCACATGCCGCCGGTTCTGGCTGCAACGAGAGACGCGCTGTGTCGTGAAGTGACCGAGGCCGAGTACCCGCAGGTGATAGAACTGGCCAATGCCGGCAGCGGGCTGGACCGCACGGCGGTGCTCAACGATCTGCTGCCGATGGCGGAGTGTGTGGTGGGCGTCGAGGTGCACGGGCAACTGAAGGGGTGCGCCCTGCTCCGTCGTTTTGGTCGCGGGCATCTTATCGGGCCAGTGGTTGCGCAGGATCTGGCGCAGGCAAAACAGATGATCACGCACCTGCTGGGCCTGATCCCCGGCGCGTTTGTCCGTTTCGACATTCTGGCTGATTGCGGGCTGGTGGATTGGCTGGAGAGTCTGGGGCTGCCGTGCGTTGATCGCGCGCCCCGCATGGTGCTGGGTGAGCCACCGCAGTCACGGGATGGCATTGTCCAATTCACAATGGTGACACAGGCGATTGGCTAAACGTTGCCAGGCCCGCAGCTATTTGTAGGACCGGCTTCAGCCGGGAAAGCGTCAGGCGTTACACCGCGAAATCGATGGTGCCCACACAGGCCTCTTCCCGGCTGAAGCCAGTCCAACTGAAATCAAAAGCGCGTGCACACCGCCACTGACTCAGCGCGCTGCCGTTAGTGGGACCGGCTTCAGCCGGGAAAGCGTCAGGCGGGACACCGCAAATTTGATGGCGCTCACACTGGCCTCTTCCCGGCTGAAGCCAGTCCCACTGAAATCAAAAGCGCGTGCACACCGCCACTGATGCAGCGCGCGCTGCCTTTAGTGGGACCGGCTTCAGCCGGGAAAGCGTCACGCGTCACACCGCGAAATTGATGGTGCTCACACTGGCCTCTTCCCGGCTGAAGCCAGTCCCACTGAAATCAAAAGCGCGTGCACACCGCCACTGATGCAGCGCGCGCTGCCTTTAGTGGGACCGGCTTCAGCCGGGAAAGCGTCACGCGTCACACCGCGAAATTGATGGTGCTCACACTGGCCTCTTCCCGGCTGAAGCCAGTCCCACTGAAATCAAAAGCGCGTGCACACCGCCACTGATGCAGCGCGCGCTGCCTTTAGTGGGACCGGCTTCAGCCGGGAAAGCGTCACGCGTCACACCGCGAAATTGATGGTGCTCACACTGGCCTCTTCCCGGCTGAAGCCAGTCCTACAAAAACAGACCGCATGCATCCCGCCAATCAGGCAGCGTACGCAATCCCTTGTGGGACCGGCTTCAGCCGGGAAGGCGTCAGGCGCCACGCCGCAAAATTGATGGCGCTCACACTGGCCTCTTCCCGGCTAAAGCCAGTCCTACAAAAACAGACCGCGTGCATCCCGCCAATCAGGCAGCGTACGCAATCCCTTGTAGGACCGGCTTTAGCCGGGAAGGCGTCAGGCGCCACGCCGCGAAATCGATGGTGCCCACACAGGCCTCTTCCCGGCTGAAGCCAGTCCTACAAAAACAGACCGCGTGCATCCCGCCAATCAGGCAGCGCACGCAATACCTTGTAGGACCGGCTTTAGCCGGGAAGACGTCAGGCGCAACACCGCAAATTTGATGGCGCTCACACTGGCCTCTTCCCGGCTAAAGCCGGTCCCACTGAAATCAAAAGCGCGTGCACAGCCCACTGATGCAGCGCGCGCTGCCTTTAGTAGGACCGGCTTTAGCCGGGAAGGCGTCAGGCGTCACGCCGCGAAATTGATGGCGCTCATACTGGCCTCTTCCCGGCTGAAGCCGGTCCCACTGAAATCAAAAGCCCGTACACCGCCACTCAGGCAGCGCACGACTTTGTAGGACCGGCTTTAGCCGGGAAGGCGTCAGCGGTAACACCGGCGGATTCAGCAGATTCTCCCTTGCAGGTCGCAACAACGGCATCTTTTGCCTGGGCCGGTTTGTTAGCGTATCGAGGCGTCAGGACTCGCTGTTCGCAGCACTTATCACCGCTCCAGGGAGCTAGCTGGATGACCTCACACTCTTCAAACACCCACGGCATCGAGCTGCAAAACGCCGGAGCTTTCTACATCAACGGCGAGTGGATATCCCCAAAGGTCCCCGCCAGCTTGCCCGTGGTCAATCCGGCCACTGAAGAGGTGGTCGCCGAGGTCGCGCGGGGTTCGGCCGAGGACGTTGATCGTGCCGTCGCAGCAGCACGCGCGGCCTTCCCCGGCTGGTCGGCAACGCCGGTCGTAGAACGCGCGTCGATCCTGAGCAAAATCCACGAACTCATCCTTGAGCGCAAAGAGTCCCTCGCCCAGGTCCTGTCCCTGGAAATGGGCGCGGCCATCAGTTTCTCCCGCGCCATGCAGGTGCCGCTGGCCGCCGAACACGTGCGGGTCGCCCGGGATCTGCTGTCCACTTACCCGTTCAGAACCGTTGAAGGCAGCACCGCCATCGTGCGGGAAGCCATCGGCGTCTGCGGCCTGATCACCCCGTGGAACTGGCCGCTGTACCAGATCACCGCCAAAGTCGCGCCGGCCCTCGCCGCCGGTTGCACCGTGGTACTGAAACCCAGCGAGCTGTCGCCGTTAAGCGCCCTGCTGTTCGCCCAACTGGTCCACGACGCCGGCCTACCGCCCGGGGTGTTCAATCTGGTCAACGGCAGCGGCGCGGACGTCGGCGCTGCCATCGCCGCGCACCCCGACATCGACATGATCTCAATCACCGGCTCGAACCGTGCCGGTGCTCTCGTCGCGCAAGCGGCGGCGGTAACGGTGAAGCGCGTGACCCAGGAACTGGGCGGCAAGTCGCCGAACGTCCTGCTGCCTGACGCCGACTTCGCCAAAGTCGTGCCCTTGGGGGTGATGTCGGCCTTGCGCAACGTCGGCCAGTCGTGCAGCGCACCGACCCGAATGATCGTGCCCCGCGCCCGCCTCGCCGAAGTCGAAGCGCTGGCCGCCGCCACCGCCAACGCATTGATCGTCGGTGACCCGCAATCCCCCGACACCCAACTCGGCCCGATCGCCAACGAAGCCCAGTTCAGCCGCGTTCAAGCCATGATCCAGACCGGCGTCAGCGAAGGCGCGAAATTGCTGTGCGGCGGACCGGGCCGCGTGCCGGGGTTTGAAAAAGGTTATTACACCAAGCCAACGGTGTTCTCCGAAGTCGACTCAGCGATGCGCATCGCCCAGGAGGAAATCTTCGGTCCGGTGCTGTGCATCCTGGCCTACGACACCATCGACGAAGCCGTGGCCATCGCCAACGACACGGTCTATGGCCTGGGCGCCCACGTGCAGGCGCAGGACCTGGAACTGGGCCGCGCCGTCGCCTCGCGCATCCGTGCCGGACAAGTCCACCTGAACCATCCGGCGTGGGACCCCATGGCACCCTTTGGCGGCTACAAGCGCTCGGGCAATGGCCGCGAGTACGGCGTGCAGGGGTTCGAAGAGTATCTGGAGACCAAGGCGATTATCGGTTTCAACGCCTGATCCCCCGCTCGCCGGAATCATTGGACGTATCGCCTTGTGGGACCGGCTTCAGCCGGGAAGGCGCCATTCGTTACACCGCAAAATGGATGGCGCACGAACCGGCCTCTTCCCGGCTAAAGCCAGTCCTTCCAAGGTATCGCGTGCAGGAAAGCATCCGAAGCCGCTAAAACCATAAATCAGCGGCCATAAAAAAGGGCTGTCCGCGCAAACGGACAGCCCTTTTCAACATCCGCCCGATTTACGCCAGGCTTTTGCTCACCACTTCATACACGTCCGGCGACAGCGGGCCGGAAGCGAGGATGCGCTCCAGTTCCGCTTTCATGAGCGCTTGCCGCGCGCTGTCGTATTTGCGCCAGCGGGTCAGCGGCGCCAGCTGGCGAGAGGCGATCTGAGGGTTGAAGCCGTTCAGCTCGATGACCAGATCGGCCAGGAAGCGATAGCCCGAGCCATCCGCTGCATGGAAGTTGATCAGGTTCTGTCCGGCAAAGGCGCCGATCAAGGCACGCACCTTGTTCGGGTTCTTCATGGTGAACGCCGGGTGCTGCATCAGCGCTTTCACCCGCTCCAGCCCGCCCGGCAAGGTGCTGCCGGCCTGCACGCTGAACCACTGATCCATGACCAGCGCGTTGTCCTTGAAGTTCTCCGCGAACACTTCCAGCGCCTTGGCTTTCTCGGCCTCGAACGGCGAGTTCACCAGCACAGCCAGCGCGGTCAGGCGCTCGGTCATGTTGTCGGCGGTGTCGAACTGATCGATGGCGGCGGCCAGGACTTCTGGCTTGCCGGTCTGCATCAGGTAAGACAGGGCGATGTTCTGCAACGCACGGCGAGCGAAGTGCTCGGACGCAGCCACGTACGGCGTCTGCTTCGACAGCTCGCGGTTGGCCTGGTAACGCTGCCACAGCGCGTCGCTCAGGTTGTCGGCCAATTGCTGACGGGCAAACTCGCGCGCGGCGTGGATCGCATCGACGTCAGCCACTTCGCTGATCTCGATCAGATACGCCTCGCCCGGCAGCGAGAGCATTTCCGCGACCATGGCCTGATCCAGGCTTTCGTCTGTCAGGACCGTGTGCAGCGCGGTGATCAGACGCTGATCCATGACCAGCGGCTCGCCCTTCTGGTGCTGGGCGATCAGGTCCTGCAGCACTTGCACGGACAGTTGCTGACCGGCATCCCAGCGGTTGAAGCCGTCGCTGTCATGCTGCATCAGGAACATCAGTTGATCGCGGTTGTACGGGAAGCTCAGTTTCACCGGCGCCGAGAACCCGCGCAGCAGCGAAGGCAGCGGCTGTTCGGCGATGTCGATGAAGGTGAAGGTCTGCTCGGCTTCGATCACCGAGAGCACGCGGGAGGTGTTCACCGCCGGGGCCTCGCCCTGCAGGCGCAGAGGGAGTTCTTGACCCTGGGCGTCCAGCAGGCCCATGGCGACCGGAATCACGAACGGCAGTTTCTGATCGCCCGGCTGGCCCGGCGTGGTCGGCGTGCTCTGACGGAAGGTCAGGCTGTAAGTTTTAGCGGCAGCGTCATAAGACTCGCTGACCGCCAGACGCGGCGTGCCGGCCTGGGAATACCAGCGCTTGAACTGGGTGAAGTCGACACCGTTAGCGTCTTCCATGGCTTTGACGAAGTCATCGCAGGTCACGGCCTGGCCGTCGTGGCGTTCGAAGAACAAGTCGCTGCCCTTGCGGAATCCCTCCACGCCTAGCAGCGTGTGGATCATGCCGACCACTTCCGCGCCCTTCTCGTAGACGGTCAGGGTGTAGAAGTTGGAAATCTCGATGAAGCTGTCCGGGCGCACGGCGTGGGCCATGGGGCCGGCGTCTTCGGCGAACTGGTGGGTGCGCAGGTAGGCGACGTCCTGGATGCGCTTGACCGTGGCCGAGTTCATGTCCGCAGAGAAGCCGGAATCACGGAACACCGTGAAGCCTTCCTTCAGCGACAGCTGGAACCAGTCGCGGCAGGTGACGCGGTTGCCGGTCCAGTTGTGGAAGTATTCGTGGGCCACGATCGCTTCGACGCGCTGGTGAGCAGCATCGGTGGCGGTTTCGGCGCGGGCCAGCACGGCGCTGGAGTTGAAGATGTTGAGGCCCTTGTTCTCCATGGCGCCCATGTTGAAGTCGTTGACGGCGACGATCATGAAGATGTCCAGATCGTATTCGCGGCCGTAGACCTCTTCGTCCCAGCGCATGGACTTCTTCAGGCTGTCCATGGCGTGCTGGCATTTGTCGACGTTTTCCGGCTCGACGAAGATGCGCAGCGTCACCTTGCGCTGGCTCATGGTGGTGAAGGTGTCTTCGATGCACCACAAGTCACCGGCCACCAGCGCGAACAGGTAAGCCGGCTTCTTGAACGGGTCTTCCCAGGTCGCCCAGTGACGCTGGCTGTCATCGGAGGGGCCGGCGGCGATCAGGTTGCCGTTGGACAGCAGGATCGGGAAAGCCTGCTTGTTGGCGCTGACCGTCGTGGTGAACGTGCTCATCACGTCCGGGCGGTCGAGGTAATAGGTGATCTTGCGGAAACCCTCGGCCTCGCACTGGGTGCAGAACATGCCGCTGGATTTGTACAGGCCTTCCAGGGCCGTGTTGGTTTCCGGGTGGATCTTCACGGTGGTGTCGAGGGTGAAGGTCTCGGACGTCGGCTGCACGGTCAGGCTGTCGGAGGTCAGCTGATAGCCGTTCTGTGACAGGTCGCCCTCGGACAGGTCGACATCCGCCAGTTTCACCGACAGCAGCTCAAGCTGCTGGCCGTCGAGTTCCAGCGGTGGCAAGGCCGCGCCCTGAGCCAGCGCGGCGCGGTCCGGGTTGCGGCGCATCACCAACTGCGCGTGGACCAGCGAGTGGTCGTCGAACAATTCGAACGTCAGGTGGGTCTCGTCGATGAGGTACTCAGGCGCCTGATAATCCTTCAGGTAAATCATTTTCGGCTGGTCGGTGCGCATGCGGTTGTCCCTTCTTCTGCTAATACGGGCTACTGATGCACGGCGAGTTGATACGCCGTGTATTTGCGAATATTGATCACGCCGGTGTCGAAGATCAGGTACTGCCCTTTGACGCCTAACAGGGTGCCTTCGGCGATCGGATCCTTGTCCAGGTTGAAGCTGACGATCTTGGTCGGATAGGCCTCTACCGGGTATCGGATCTCGATGGGCTCGACATCGTTCATCACCTGAATGGCCTGCAGGCCAAAGCGCATCTGCAACGCGACCAAGCCTTCGGCGCAGGACTCGAACAGTTGCTGACGAATCGCCGTCAGATCAACCGCCGGTGCGTCGCCCTTGAGCAACGCGCGCCAGTTGGTGCGATCAGCCACCTGACTGCGGAACAGATCTTCCACGAAACCGGACTGCTGGCGTGTGGCGCAGCGCACGATCGGCAGCGCCTGGCTTGCGCCCTGGTCCAGCCAGCGGGTGGGCAGCTGGGTGGCACGGGTGATGCCGACTTTGACGCCCGACGAATTGGCCAGATAGACCACGTGATCGGTCATGCAGAACTGCTCGCCCCACGCCGGATCGCGGCAGGTGCCATGTTCGTGGTGACAGCGTTCGGGGCTCATGATGCACAGGTCGCACTGGGCCAGCTTGAGCATGCACGGGTAGCAATAACCCTGGCTGTAGCTGGTTTTGGTGCGCTTGCCGCAATGGCTGCAATGAATCACACCCAGAAATTCAAGGCGCACGGTCTTGCCGATCAGCGGGTTGACCGGAATCTGCGAATCCCCCAGCCGGAACGCGTATTCCACCCGCGAGGCCTCAAGCCGCGCGGACATTTTGTTGACGGAGCCTCTGCCGATTTCAATCAATGAATGGAGTCCGATTTGAACAGGATATTGGGCACCGGCGCCGACTTCGACGCGCACTCTTGCGGGCCCATGTAGCCGATGCGCTGGTCTTCCGGAACGTTGCGCACTTCCCAGGCAATCAGCGCCTGCAGCGACAGCTCACGTTGTTCCTGGGTCAGCTTGCGGCCGTCGGACCATTTGCCGATCTCCACCGCCAGCTTCAGGCTTTCGTAGACGTCCGGGGTGATGTTTTCGATCATTTCGACAAAAGAGGACATTGGGTTCTCCCAGAATTAAGCGGGCGATTTTAATGTCTGCGGCGGGCCAGTGCACCGCCCACAAGACCTGTAGCACAACCGATGATCAGGCCGCCGACATGGGCGCCGTTGGCGATTTCGCCAAACCCGAGCACACCGACGACGCCGGACAGGCACACCACCAGCCAGATCAGCATCATCCCCAGAACACCGCGTGGTAAACGATACATGGGGTTGGGGGCGAGCAATTGAAAGATCCAGCAGTGACCGAGCAGGCCATACAGCACGCCGGACAGACCACCGAACAGACTCGGGCCGCTCCAGAAATACTGGACGTAATTGGAAAAGGCGCTGAACGCCAGGGTCAGGCCGAGCAACTGCCAACTGCCCTGGCGCATTTCGATGCGCCGGCCCAGCTCCCAGAACCACAGCGCGTTCATCACCAGGTGCAGCACGCCGAAGTGAATCAGCATCGGCGTGACAACCCGCCACCACTGCCCCGCCCCCAGCGACGTTTCCACCGGCAAAAAGCTGATGTACTCGCCGTTGACGCGGAAGTCGTTGAAGGTCAACCAGCTCAAGGCTTCAAAATTGTCGCCGAGCAAAGTCACGCCGGCGACGATCAGGCAGATCAGCAAGATCACGCTGGTCACCGGACTGTTGCGCACCTGCACCAGCGGACTGGGCCGGCTTACGGTCACGATTTCACGGCCCGGGGGCAACTGCGCGGTCGGGTCGCCTTCAGGGTATTGCTGATACAACTGACGGACGTCATCGGCCAGTTGCGGTGCATCGGGCACCCACAGCACTTGCTCGCCGGCCTCTTCGCTGACCCGATGGGGCACGTTGAGGCGTCGCAGCAACTCGACGAAACCGCTCAGGTCGGTTTGAAGCGGCAGGCGTAAAACAGCAACCGGACTCATTGACCTATCTCCGGTCGGGTGACGTCGACCCAGACGAACTTGTCCGGGTCGATCTGGGTTTCCTGATCCAGCCGGTAGGCGACCAGCTTGCCGTAGAGCACGGCGCTGTAGTCCAGGCACGCCAGGTTGGGCCGGATCGGCGCGGGAATGCCGCTGCGCCAGTAGTGGCCGACGAACAACAGCGGTTCATTGGCGCCGTATCGCAGCAGCGCGTTCTTCTCGCTGGGGGACAGCGGCCGCCGCGCCACCGGCTCCGGCAGCGCGTCAGGCTGAAACACCACGTCGCCGTAGGTCTGCGGGTCGTCTTCCCAGAACTTGGTGCGGAACGAGGCGCGGGTCAGGCCGTCGCCGCCGGTCAGGGTCATGCCGTGGGGCAGGCGCATGTCAGTGCCGCGCAGCAGGCGATCAAACACCGCGCAGGCAAAACTGCCCGGCTCCGCCGACGCCTGCACGAAGGCCTGGTCGATGCGACCGTCGCCATGAACGCTGCGCAACGGCGCGATCAGGCTGGCATCCCAACAGGCGTGGACGACACGGAAGCGCTCGGCGTCGATGAACAGCGGCAGTTGGTAAAACCATTTGAGAAAGTCGTTCCAGTCACCGGGATGCTGCTCGAACTGCGCCAGGGTTTCGCCCAACAGACGGGCATGGCGCGGCGTGTGTTCGCGCACCCACTCATGGCCGCTCTCGGGCGGCGCCGGCGTGCTCCAGCCCAGCGCGTTGAATTCATGGTTGCCCATGATGCAGAACGCCTGGCCGGCCTCGACCATGTCACGGACGATGTGCAGCGCTTCGCGAATACGCGGGCCGCGGTCGATGATGTCGCCGAGGAACACGGCGATGCGTTCAGGGTGGCGCCAGACGCCGGCCTGAAAGCGGTAACCAAGGGTGTCGAGCAAGTGCTCAAGGGTCTGGGCACAACCATGCACGTCACCGATCAGATCGTAGCCACGCGCGGGATCGAGCATCAGTCGCTCCCGCCGCCAAGCCGACTGCCCCAACCGAGTTTGGTCCGGCAGACTTCGTAGTAATTGTGATCGAGGGGGTGAATGAGTCGCAGCTTCTGCGGCTTCTTTTTCACGGTCACGGTGTCACCCGGTGCGCAGGTGAAGTGGTTCTGGCCATCGCAGGAAACCTGTGGATAGATCGTCATGTCCTTTGAGACAACGATTTTCAGCTCACTGTTTCCGTCCACGACAATCGGCCGGCCGGACAGCGTGTGCGGGTACATCGGCACGATGACGATGGCGTCGAGCTTGGGGTGCATGATCGGACCGCCCGCCGACAGCGCGTAGGCCGTGGAGCCGGTCGGGGTGGCGACGATCAGACCATCGGCCTTTTGGCTGCAGACGAACTGGCCGTCGATGTAGATTTCGAATTCGATCATCCGGGTGGATTTGCCGGGGTGCAGCACGACGTCGTTGAGGGCGTCGCCCTGGCCGATCGCTTCACCGTGACGGCGCACTTCGGCCTGCAACAGGAAGCGGTTTTCCACCAGATAGTGGCCGTCGAGCACTTCAGCGACTTTGACTTCCAGCTCGTCGGGGCGGATGTCAGTGAGGAAGCCCAGGCTGCCACGGTTGATGCCCAGCACCGGCACATTGTGCTTGGCCAGCGCACGGGCGGCGCCGAGCAGACTGCCGTCGCCGCCGACCACGATGACCATGTCGCAGACCTCACCGAGCATCTTGCGCGAAGACGTCTGCAAACCATGGCCCGGCAAGACCTCGGCGATGGCGTCTTCGAGGATCACATGCAGGTGCCGCGATATCAGGAATTTCTTGAGTCGGCGAACGGTCTCCACCACCTGGGTACTGCCCAGGCGACCAATGATGCCGATATTTCGAAATTGCTCCATGGGGCTCCCGCAGGCTTGATGCGTGTAAAGAACGCGATTATGGGCGAAGGGGTCGGGTGCGGCAAATGAAGCGCTCTGCCCTCCGTGCTATCACCTCAAATCCGGCGCAAAAACATTGCATCCGTAGGAAGATTTACGTCAAACACGCAAATGGTGTCGGGCACCGACGGCGATAATGATCCGGTGGCTGCAACCGCCCATCACCCGCTATCCTGCCCCGATGAAGAACCTGTTCCCGACCCTGAGCGCCCTGCCCCGTCAGCTTCTTACGCCCACCGTGCGGGACCTGGCGTGGGTGATCCTGTCGCCTCCCCTGCTGGCTGAAACCCAATGGCCCCAGCGTCACCCCCTCAGCGGCAGCGACTGGGTGCAACACCCTGAAGCGCTGGGAGCTTTTTTAACCCAGCTGGACCAAGACGACAGCGCCCTCAATGCCTGGCTGGCGAGAAGCTCGACGCGCCGGCTGGGGCTGTATTACGAGCGGCTCTGGCAGTTCGCAATCCAGCACGCGCCCGGCGTCGAGTTGCTCGCGGCGAATCTGCCGATTCAGGGCGACGGTCGCACACTGGGCGAGCTGGACTTGCTGCTGCGGGATAAGGACGGCGATCACCACATTGAATTGGCGATAAAGCTGTATCTGGGGCGGCAGGATCAGGACGGCGAAGAGCCGGCCCACTGGCTCGGCCCCGGCGCCGTCGACCGGCTGGATGTGAAGCTCGCCCACCTGAATGAGCATCAACTGCCCATGTCGGCGCGCCCGGAAAGCACCACGATACTCGCCGCGCGGGGCGTGGAAACCTTCAGCGCGTCGCTCTGGCTGGGGGGTTATCTGTTTTATCCCTGGCCGAAGACTGCCCCTCCCCCTCAAGGGGCACACCCTGAGCATCCGCGGGGAAAGTGGCTGCATCAAAAGGACTGGAGCGGGTACGCAGAAAGCAGCCTGGAGGACCGCTGGCAATTGCTGCCGCGTCCGGCCTGGCTGGCGCCGGCGCGCTGCGACGAGGCCTGGACACCGCGTCAGTTTCAGAACTGGCTGGACGCCCTCGACCCGCTGGCGCCGGCGCAACTGCTGGTGCGCCTGATGCGCCACGCCGACGGCCACTGGGAAGAGGCCGAGCGGCTGTTTCTGGTGTCGGACCTGTGGCCGAACCTGCCGGATGCGCGCCGCGTTACAGACTCAGTCGCAGCACCAGCGCCGCGAGGGTAATCAACAAAACCGGCACGGTCAGCACGATGCCGACGCGGAAGTAATAACCCCAGCCGATGGTCACGCCCTTCTTCGCCAGCACATGCAGCCACAACAAAGTGGCAAGACTGCCGATCGGGGTGATTTTCGGGCCCAGGTCGCTGCCGATCACGTTGGCGTAAATCATCGCTTCCTGCAGCACGCCGTGGGCGTGGCTTGCATCAATGGACAACAGGCCGATCAGCACCGTCGGCAGGTTGTTCATCACCGAAGACAGCAGCGCCGTCAGCACGCCCGTGCCCATCGCCGCCCCCCACAAACCATGTTCAGCGAAACGATCGAGCCAGGTTGCGAGGTAATCGGTCAGGCCCTGATTGCGCAGGCCGTACACCACCAGGTACATGCCCAGCGAGAAAATAACAATCTGCCACGGCGCGTCTTTCAGTACCTTGCGCGTCGAAATGCGGTGGCCTTTGGCGGCGATGCCCAGCAGGATCGCGGCGCACACGGCGGAGATCGCGCTGATGGGAATCCCCAGCGGTTCCAGGGCGAAGCAGCCCACCAGCAAGATCCCCAGCACCCACCAACCGGTCATGAAGGTCGCGCGGTCCTTAATCGCCGAAGACGGCTCGGCCAGTTGCGAGGCGTCGAAGGTCTTCGGGATGTCGAGACGAAAGAACAGCATCAGCACTGCCAGCGTCGCAGCGACGCTGACCAGATTGACCGGCACCATCACCGACGCGTAGCGGTTGAAACCGATGCCGAAATAGTCGGCGGACACGATGTTGACCAGGTTGGAGACCACCAGCGGCAGGCTCGCGGTGTCGGCAATGAACCCTGCCGCCATCACGAAAGCCAGGGTAGTCGCTGGCGAAAAGCGCAGCGCCAGCAGCATCGACATGACGATGGGCGTGAGGATCAGCGCCGCGCCGTCATTGGCGAACAGCGCCGAGACCAGCGCGCCGAGGAGCACGATAAACGCAAATAGCCGCCTGCCCTTGCCGTTGCCCCAACGCGCCACGTGCAGCGCCGCCCAGTTGAAAAACCCGGCCTCGTCGAGCAACAGGCTGATGATGATCAGCGCAATGAACGTCCCGGTCGCGTTCCAGATGATGTGCCAGACCTGGGGGATGTCACTCAGGTGCACCACCCCGAAAAGTAGCGCGAGCACTGCGCCAAACGTTGCACTCCAGCCGACACCAAGGCCCTTGGGTTGCCAGATCACCAAGGTGATGGTGACCAGAAAAATCGCGACGGCTATCAACATCTTTTTGAAGTTCTCGGAAGCAGGATGGCGAGGATGCCTAACAGCGGCAGGCAGGAGCACAGGGTGTAGACATAAACGATGCCGTGAAGATCCGCGAGGTGACCCAATAATGCGGCGCCGATGCCGCCGAAGCCGAACATCAGCCCAAAGAAGATGCCGGCGATCATGCCGACGTTGCCCGGCACCAGTTCCTGGGCGTAGACGACGATGGCCGAGAACGCCGAGGCCAGAATGAAACCGATGATCACGCTGAGCACGCTGGTCCAGAACAGATCGGCGTAGGGCAGCGCGATGGTGAACGGCGCGACGCCCAGAATCGAGAACCAGATCACCGCCTTGCGCCCGATGCGATCACCGATCGGCCCGCCGAAAAACGTGCCCGCCGCCACCGCCGCCAGGAACATGAACAAGTGCAGCTGCGAGCTGGCGACCGACAGCTGGAATTTGTCGATGAGGTAAAACGTGAAGTAGCTGGTGAAGCTGGCCATGTAGAAATATTTGGAGAACACCAGCAGCGCCAGCACCACCAGCGCGCTGGTCACCCGACGTTTCGACAGCCCGTGGGTCGCCGCCTGGCCGGCCTTCATCCTGAACAGCGCCAGGTGCGATTTGTACCAGCGGCTGATGGCGTACAGCAGGCCCACGGAAAACAGCGCCACCAGCCCGAACCAGGCGATATGCCCCTGACCGAACGGGATGATGATCGCCGCCGCCAGCAGCGGCCCGATGGCGGAACCGCTGTTGCCGCCCACTTGAAAGGTCGATTGCGCCAGGCCAAAGCGCCCGCCTGAGGCCAGCCGGGCAATGCGCGAGGCTTCGGGGTGAAAGGTCGACGAGCCGATGCCGATCAACCCTGCGGCGAGCAGGATCAGCGGGAAACTGCCCACGGTCGCGAGCATCATCACACCGCCCAGAATGCACAACGAGCCCACCGGCAGCACCAGCGGGTTGGGGTGGCGATCGGTGTAATAACCGACCCAAGGCTGCAGCAACGACGCCGTGACCTGGAACGTCAGGGTGATCAGCCCGACCTGGGTGAAAGTCAGGCCGTAGGAGGCCTTCAGCATGGGGTAGATGGAAGGCAGGATCGACTGAATCAGGTCATTGAGCAGGTGCGCCAAGGCCACTGCACCAATGATGCGCATGACCAGAGGGCTGGATTGCGTTGATTGCGAGGCGGGAACGGGTTGGGTATCGGTCGCGGGCACGGTTGCAGGGCTGGTGACGGCCATCGGGTCCATCCATCGAACGTTGATGCGCCGTCGGGACTCGTTACAGAACATGTCAGCGGCACAAGGGGCCGCCAATGTGCCATTTTTTGGGGCGCCGCTGCCATGTTTTGTTGCTGATTTGTGCGTTGGGTTGCGTGAAGCAGGGGCGGCAGTCAGATCGCCGTCTGCAGTCTCCCCCGCGCCGTCAACGAGCCCTCCACCTCATGCAGTGACACTTTTGACGTCTCCGGCAATGCCAGCCCGCCCGCCAGCGCCAGCAGCGCAATCACGATCAGGTAAAACGCCGGCGCCAGGTTGCTGCCCGTCGCGCCGATCAGCCAGGTCGCCATCAGCGGTGCCGTTCCGCCGAAGATGGTGTACGCCATGTTGTAGGTGATCGCCGAAGCGGTGTAACGGGTACGCGTAGGAAAAGTCTCCGACAACAAAGCCGCCGTCACCACGCCGCACAGGACAGCGCCAATCGCCAGCAACATCACGCCTACGATCGACGCCACGAACGACCCGGAACTGGCCATCAAAAACGACGGATACACCACCACGATCAGCAGGACGCAGGTGCTGAGCACTGTCTTGCGTCGCCCGACCTTGTCGGAAAACGCCCCGGCCACCGGGCAGATCGCGGCGGCGAACAGCAAGGCAATCAACGACACCAACAGCGCGGTCGCCCGACTCAGCCCGCCCGCGACCTGCAAGTAGGTCGCGAAATAGGTGGTGAACATATAGAACGACAACGCCGTCAGCGACACGAACGCGCCGAGGCAGCAGATCGCCGCGCCATGGTTGCGCAGGGTTTCCTTGAGCGGCGAATGAGCAACCGCGTGTTCCTGCTTGACCGCCTGAAACGCCGGGGTTTCGTCCAGTTTCCAGCGCAGGTACAGCCCGACCAGCCCCAACGGCGCGGCGATCAGAAACGGCAGCCGCCAGCCCCAACTGCCCATGGCCTCAACACTCAAAGAGGCTTCCAGCGCGTAGGCGATGATCGCCGCCGCCGCGAACGCCGAAAAGGTCGACACCGGCACGAAGCTGCCGTACCACGCCCGCTGCGTGCGCGGGGCGTGTTCCATCAAGTAGGCACACGCCCCCGCATACTCGCCGCCGGCAGAAAAACCCTGGGCGCAGCGAATGAGGGTGAGCAAGACGGGCGCCATGACGCCGATTGCCGCGTAGGTTGGCAGCAGACCGATGATCGTCGTCGCCCCGGCCATTAGCAGAATGGTGAACGCCAGCGTGCGCTTGCGGCCGATGCGGTCGCCCAGCATGCCGAAGAACACCCCGCCCAGCGGCCGAAACGCGAAGGCCACGGCGAACACCGCGAAGGTTTTCAATAACGCCGCGCTGGCATCGCCGCTGGGGAAGAACTGCTGGGCGATGGTCGTCGCCAGAAAGCCGTACACCGCGAAGTCGAACCATTCGACGAAATTGCCGATGGCGGCCGCCACGATGACTTTTCTCAGGGTGGCAGGATCAACCTGCTCAAGGACGGGAGTGGTCATGGAAACCTCGGCGCGCGTGGGAAAGATCCGATTATCGGCACTGCGCCCTGCCCGCCTGACTCCAGAAATGCCGCCGACGTACTCAGGACCGACCTATCGGAGGGTGTGGTCCGCAGGATTCGTGCCAGTGCCCGGATGCTCGGGCCGGCGTCAGGGATGTGCCAACGCAGATTCGAAAGTCCGTCTGCCCTGCAATCCCCCGGTGTGCAGGAAAATCAGCCGCGTGCCCTTGGCGATCCGGCCCGCGACCACCTCGTCATGCAGGGCAAGCAATGCCTTGCCGGTGTACAGCGGTTCGAGAGGGATACCGGATTCGGCTTCGTGGCGCGCGATGAAATCGAGCAACGCGGGATCGGTCTTTGCGAAGCCGCCACGGCTGGCGTCGAGCAGGCGGTAACCCTGAGGTTTACAGCTGGCAGGCAAAGCGGCGTTAAGCGGCTTTTGATCACGTTCGGCCAAGGTCGCTGGTTTCGACAACGACGCAGCTCCTGTGGGAGCGTGCGTGCTCGCGAAGGCCTCAAGAATGCCCTCCACATTGCCCTCAACCCCATGACCTTCAGGCACCGCCATCGCGCCAATCACCGCGTGTTGCCCCACCTCCGCGAGCACCAGTCCGGCAAGGGTGGTGCCAGTGCCACACGCCAGCCACCAGCAGTCATAATCTTCCCACCCCAAAACGCCGAGCTGGCTGCGCGCCTGCTGAACGATTTCAGCGCAGCCCTCCGCGCCGTCGAGTCCGCCGCCGCCTTCAGGCACCGGGTAAAGATGCGGATAACGCTCGCGCCATGGCACCCAGAAATCCGCCTCATGCCGCGCGCGATACCCGGCGTAACCCAGCCAGTGCAACTCCATCCCGAACGCCTGCAGATCCAGCACCGTTGGCGTCTCGACCGCGTGCCCGCGCAACAGCCCCACTGTGGCAAACCTAAAGCGTTTGCCCGCCGCCGCCAGCGCATACAGGTGATTGGAATGCGCACCGCCCAGGCTGATCACACCCCGCGCCCCGGCTTGCTCGGCGGCCGCCAGATGGTGCTTGAGCTTGAACCATTTATTGCCGCTGATCAGGGGGTCGACAAGGTCCAGCCGCAGGATCGCCGCCTCCACGCCGGCTGCCTGGAGCCAGTCGAAACGGAGGGGTTGCAGCGGTGCACGAGGGAGTGGTGATGAGGGAGCAAACATGAAATCGGTCGGGCAATGGACGGTGCGGGAGTCTAGCACTCGTCGCGCGGGGTCTCGATTTTGGAGGCTGTGTAGGGGAATTCTTGTTCTTCATTAGGACGCGTCCGGTTCGTGTTTCCCCTATGGAATGACGCTTTGAAAAGCGTCATCTTCGCCCGCCTCAGCCCTCTCTCATGGACGAGTTGATCGGTTCTTTACGGATCGGTCAGAGGCGCATTTTCCTGCCAGGGACGCCCCTAATGCTCACCGTATTGCCGCCTTTCTTCGATCACAGTCGCCATAAACTGGTTGTTCACAGCCTGCCTATCGCCCTCGACGTTTTAGCCTTTGAAGGTGAAGAACAGCTGAGCCGGCCGTTTCTTTATCGCGTGGAATTTACTTCGGTCGAGCAGGACATCGGCGCCGAGCGGATGCTGGGGAAGACCGCTCAGTTCAGCCTGCATGCTGCGGCACATACGTTGCCTGTTGCGATTCGTGGCTTGCCGGTGCCTCGGGTTGAAGCATTTCGGACGTTGCATGGGGTGGTCACGGGTTTTAAGCGGCTTTCCGGTTCTGCTGACGAGGCCAGATACGAGATTACTTTGCAGCCGCGGCTGGCGTTGCTGGGCCGTGGGCGGCAGTTCCGGATCTATCAGCACCAATCCGTGCCGCAGATTGTCGAAAGCATCTTGCGCACTCGGCATGATTTCGAAGGGCAGGATTTTCTGTTCACGCTGGTGCGGGAGTACCCGAAGCGCGAGCAGGTGATGCAGTACGGCGAGAGTGATCTTTCGTTTATTGCGCGGTTGTTGGCCGAGGTGGGGATCTGGTATCGCTTCACCAATGACGAGCGATTGGGGATTGCGGTGGTCGAGTTTCATGACGATCAGCGGCATTACGTTCGCCCTCGGATCAGTTTGCCGTTCAGGCCTCAGTCGGGATTGGGCAGCAGCGGAGCCGACGGGGTTTGGGGGCTGCAAGTCAGTCATGAAGTGGTGGAGAAGAACGTTCACTTTCGGGCTTACCACCATCGGGATGCGAACGCATGGCTGGATGGGGATGTGGATCAGACGCGGGGTGACACCACAACTTATGGCGAGGCGTATCGCTATGCGGAGCCGTATCGCGTATTGGGCGACAAGCTGGATCAGGACGAGGATTTAGAAGGCGAAAGCGGGTTTTTCTATGCCCGGTTGCGGCATGAGAAGTATCTGAATAACCAGACTCGGCTGACCGGGATTAGCAGCAGTGCTTCGTTGGGATTGGCGCAGGTGCTGGCAATTTCCGGTGATGCGCCGCGAGCGTTTGAGCCCGGGGCGGTGATCACTCGATTGCGGTTGCATGCTGCGCGGGACCGCAGTTTCGAGCTGAGCTTTGCGGCAATTCCGTATTCGGAGAGCGTGTGTTTCCGGCCGCCTCTGCAGGCAAAACCTAAGATAGCCGGCACTGTTCCGGCCCGTGTCACCAGTTCGCTGGCCAACGATCCCTACAGCCACATCGACAGCGAAGGTCGTTACAAGGTCAGCTTTCTGTTCGACCGCGACAGCTGGAAGCTGGGCGAAGAAAGCCTGTGGCTTAGATTGGCCCGTCCCTATGCGGGCGACACCCACGGCCTGCACCTGCCGCTGATCTGCGGCACCGAAGTAGCCATCGCGTTTGAGCAAGGCGACCCGGACCGGCCCTACATCGCCCATGCCCTTCACGATAATCGCCATCCCGACCATGTGACGCTGCTGCGCAGCGATTACAAACGCAACGTGCTGCGTACTCCGGCCAATAACAAGCTGCGGATGGAGGACGACCGCGGCAAAGAACACATCAAACTCAGCACCGAGCACAGCGGAAAGAGCCAGCTGAACCTTGGGCATCTGGTCGACAACGAGAAGGATAAGCGCGGCGAAGGGTTTGAATTGCGCACGGATAGCTGGGGCGCGATTCGGGCTGGGAATGGGCTGTTGATCAGTGCGGATGAACAGACCAGGGCCCACGGGATGCAGCTCGACATGGACGCTGCAATCGACCAGCTCGAAACCGCGCTGTCCCTGGCCCGTACCATGGCCCAGGCCGCAAAAGGTGCGGGCGCCATTCCCGCCGATACAAGCAGCCATACGCAACTGAACAACGCGCTAACTCACCTCACCGAGCCCGGTCTGCTGCTGCACGCGCCGGCCGGCATCGGCATCGTCACTCCTGAAGCGATCTGCCTGTCCTCCGGTCGCGAGAGCGTCGCCATCACCTCGTCACGCTCAACCGATATCAGTGCCGGACGCAACATGACCGGTACCGCCGAGGGTGCGATCAGCCTGTGCGCTGTGACCAAGGGCCTGCAAATCAAAGCGGTTCAGGGCGACGTCCAGCTTCACGCACAAAGTGCCGCACTGCACGCGCTCGCCCAGCACGACATCAAGATTGAAAGCCTCGCCGGCCGGATCGAAATCAGCGCCCCGAAGGAACTCGTCCTCAGTTGCGGCGGCGCGTTCATCCGCATCAAGGATGGCGAGATCGAGCTGGGCGCGCCGGGGAATATCTATCACCGGGCCGCTTATGTGCTGAAGGCCGGTGCCACCATGCTTACGACACCGGTGACGCCAATACCTTATGGCTATGGGGCGGGGTACACCCTGGTCGACGCGCAACAAGCCGCCGCCCGTTTCGTCCGTTACCGGATCACCACGCAGAACGGCGAAGTGTTCAACGGCGTGACCGACAAGGACGGGAAGACCATGCCCGTCCACACGATGCTGCCCGGACATGTGGCGATCGACTTTCCGCAGTCCGAAGAAAGACTGAAGCCGCGTCCCACACCTGAACTGGAGGAGGAAGAAGAGGAAGAGGAAATCACCGAAGGCATCACGCTGCGCATCGGGTTGTTCTTTGACGGGACGGGGAATAATCAAAGTAATGCGGCGGCGACCGCGCAGTGCCGACAATCGGATCTGGACAGCTTCAGCCGTGAAGAGCTGGAGAGCATCGCCGCGACGTGCAAGCAGTATGGGTTTGGGGAGTTTGACGGGAGTGCGTTTAACAGCGCGCCGAATAACAGTTATGGGAATGCGCCGAGCAATGTGGCGTATTTGTATGACTTGTATCCGGATAACAGCACCACTCCGGTTAAGACAGACCAAACAAGCGCCTACATCTCCGCTTACATAGAAGGGATCGGCACTCGTAGTGGCGGCGAGGACGACATGCTGGTTGGCCAAGCTCTCGGGCAGGGTGAAACGGGTGTCGTAGCACGAGTTCTGCAAGCGCCAACTTTGGCGGCGAAGGAGCTGGAGCGTTTTCGCCAAAAAAATCCTGGAATTTATATCCAGCAGATCGAATTCGATATTTTCGGTTTCAGTCGTGGCGCGGCGGCTGCCCGGCATTGTGCCAATGAACTGCTGAAGCCTGCACGTGGAATATTTGAAGATATGCTCAAAGTCGGCGGGTTCGGGCTGTTGAAGAGTTTTGATGCAGCATCTGACGTCAGCATTAATCTGATTGGCCTGTTCGATACTGTTGCGGCCATCTCAGACCCTCTACATGGCGACTTTAGTCCTGGCGACGACGTTAATCGTTGCGTCAATCTCTACCTGCCACCCGACTGCGCGCGGCAGGTCATTCAGCTACAGGCGCTCCACGAGTACCGCGCCGACTTTTCTCTTAACAACGTGCACCACACGCACCTCCAGATCGGACTGCCGGGCGCCCACTCCGATGTCGGTGGGGGCTATCTGCCACGCGCGCGAGAAAAGCTGTGGATGACGCAGCCCAGCAAGGCTAGCGTTCCAACCGGTCAAAGGGTTGAATCCCACGCCGCTTGGGCCTGTGCAGAGGCGGACGCCAAGGTACTGCGCGAATCAGGCGTGGCTCGCGATGGCTACGTTGCGGTGAAAGCCTGGCCTGCAGCAACTAACCCCCGCGGCAAAGTTGAGCCGGTCACGCAGGACTACTGGATAACCGTACTCCTTGAACGCCCGGTGCATGGCGAACTTAGCCTGATTGCACTGCGTGTCATGCGTGAGCTGGGGATACGTCACGGAGTTCCATTCAAGGGATTGGAGGAGCGGCCTGAACTTGCGATACCGGACGAGCTCGTGCCTATTGCCAAGCGAATCTTGCAACGGGTAATGACTGACCGGCTCGTAAGACTTGAGCCTGCACAGGAGGCATTGCTGCGAGCGCGTTACATCCATTTGTCTGCACACTGGACCCCAAGAGGCCTCTTCCTACTTAGCAAGCCGGCACCGCTGAATCGTAGGAATGTGCATCTCAACCGCCCGCAAGAAGGGTACCCAGAATGAAGCGACTGCTCTTAGTGGCTGGGTTACTGATCAGTCTGACTGCCTGCGCAATGAGCCCCTCAATGTCACCGCCCCCCAGGCTGCCATATCCAGCATGGTATGTCGGTCTGGCGGCTCCCCAACATATGGAGGTGTGGGTGGAGACGGTTGATGTGATCGATCAGCGAGGTCTGATTTTTTTTCGTGTGCATGGTGGGGTCGCGAGTTACACCGGTCAGCCGGAGGGCTGGGGAAATGGCGCGGGCAAGTCGAAACCCATCAACAACGTCGATCTTCCTGAGCGAATCTTTCTGCGTTGGCAATCCCTGGTCGAGCCGCAAGCCTACAAGATCAGTATTCAGATACCGCAGTGGGTGCGCGATCAGATGATCAAGCCAGAGCAAGCCTTTTGCTTATGGGCAGGCAGATGGGAGGAGGACTATCGCGACGCGATCACCCTTGGAATGGCGCCGGGGGGGATTGTTAAAGTCTGGGTGGGTGGATCTTGCTTGGGCTACAAAGAAGTCGGCCGTTACCAGGCCGAAGTCGAGCCGCTCGGTCCCTACCGCGGCGCTAGTAAGGACAAGTACATCTCGCTCGAACCAGAGAACAAAGCCTACGTCGACCAGCACGGCATTCCGTATGGCAGTTGGTAACGCTGATGCGGCCTCGCACCCATCGCGCCACCGCACAAATGAACGTCTCAGAATCCAGTGCGGTGCCCACTGCGATGTCGGCGGAGGCTATCTGCCACGAACACGAGAAAAGCTGTGGATGACGCAGCCCTGCAAGGCCAGCGTTCCGACCGGTCAAAGGGTTGAGTCCCATGCGGCCTGGGCGCGTGCAGAGGCAGACGCCAAAGCATTGCGCGAATCAGGCGTGGCCCGCGATGGCTACGTTGCTGTGAAAGCCTGGCCAGCAGCAACTAACCCTCGCGGGAAAGCTGAGGCGGTCATGCAGGACTACTGGATAACCGTGCTGCTCGAACGCCCCGTGCATGGCGAACTGAGCCTGATTGCATTGAGTGTCATGCGTGAGCTGGGGATACGCCACGGCGTTCCATTCGACGTCATTCCCGATACGGATAAACGCTTCAAGCTACCGGATGAACTCCTGCCTATCTCCAAGCGAATCTTGCAGCAGGTAATGACAGGTCGGCTTGTACAACTTGAACCTGCGCACCAAGCACTACTCCGAGCACGTTACATCCACCTGTCCGCGCACTGGACCCCTGAGGGTCCCTTTCTGTTAAGCAAACCGGCACGGCTTAATCGTAGGAACGTACACCTCAATTACCCGCAAGATGGTTATCCAGAATGAAACGGCTAATTTATATGGCAGGCTTGCTGCTGACCCTTGCCGGTTGTGCGAGTGAGTCCAGAGTCCCGCCCCTCCACAAGCTGCCTTATCCGGCGTGGTACGTAGGACTGGCCGCACCAAAGCACATGGAAGTGTGGGTAGAGTCTGTGGATGTTTTAGATCAGCGCGGCCTTGCATTTTTTCGAGTGCATGGCGGCGTCGCAAGTTATACCGGGAAGGCCGAGGGCTGGCATCAAGGAGGGGGCAAGTCAAAACCCATAAATAACGTCGATCTTCCTGAACAAATTTTCCTGCGCTGGCAGTCACTGGTAGAGCCACAGGCTTACAGGGCAAGAATACAAATACCTCGGTGGGTGCGGGATGAGATGGTTAGGCCGGAGCGGGTCTATTGCCGAGGCTCAAAAGAATGGATAGACGACTACCGTTTCGCGATTACGCTGGGCATGGCCCCAGGAGGGATCGTGAAAGTCTGGGTCGGCGGGCCATGTTTGGGCTTTAAGGAAGTCGGCCGTTACCAGGCGAAAATCGAGCCGCTGGGGCCCAACCAAGACGGAAAAGGGCTGTTTTACCGTGCACCAAATCCAGAAGCACAGGCTTGGATAGACCAACACGGTATTCCCTATGGCAGTTGGTAATGCTGCTGCGGCCTCGCACCCATCGCGCCACCGCACAAATGAACGTCTCAGAATCCAGTGCGGCGCTCACTCTGATGTCGGCGGGGGCTATCTCCCACAAGCACGAGAAAAGTTGTGGATGACGCAGCCCTGCAAGGCCAGTGTTCCGGACGGTCAAAGGATTGAATCTCATGCCGCATGGGTTCGTGCAGAGGCGGACGCCAAGGTCTTGCGGGAGTCAAGCGTTGCGCGCGATGGCAACGTTGCTGTGAAAGCCTGGCCAGCAGCAACTAACCCTCGCGGGAAAGTTGAGCCGGTCATGCAGGACTACTGGGTAACAGTGCTGCTTGAACGCCCAGTGCATGGCGAACTGAGCCTGATTGCACTGCGTGTCATGAGTGAGCTGGGGATACGTCACGGCGTTCCCTTCAAGGGTCTGGAAGCGCGGCCTGAACTCGCAGTGCCAGAGGAGCTTATGCCTATCGCTAAGCGAATCTTGCAGCAGGTAATGACGGACCGGCTCGTACGCCTTGAGCCTGCGCAAGAGGAGTTGCTACGAGCACGTTACATCCACCTGTCCGCGCACTGGACTCCAGAGGGCCCCTTTCTATTCAGCAAACCGGCGCCGCTGAATCGTAGGAACGTGCACCTCAATCGTCCGCAAGAAGGTTATCCCGAATGAGGCGCCTGGCGTATGCACTGGGATTACTAATCAGCCTGAGTGCCTGTGCAGCTAACTCTCCACTTCCAGCGAGACCGAAGCTGCCGTATCCGGCGTGGTATGTAGGGTTGGCGGCGCCCCAAAATATGGAGGTGTGGGTGGAGACGGTTGATGTGCTGGATCAGCGCGGCCTTGCCTTTTTTCGCGTGCACGGTGGCGTCGCTAGCTACACGGGTCAGCCGGATGGCTGGCACAAAGGAGGAGGCAAGTCCAAACCCATCAATAACGTCGATTTGCCAGATCAAATTTTTCTGCGCTGGCAATCCTTAGTTGAACCACAAACCTATAAAGTTTTGATCAACATACCCCAATGGGTACGCGATGAAATGATCAAGCCACAGCGGGAGTTTTGTAGCTGGGATCAGGAAGTCGTCACTCTATATCGGGACACCATAAGCTTGGGCATGGCGCCCGGAGGCATCGCAAAGGTCTGGGTCGGATCGGGGTGTTTAGAGCATAAGGAGGTCGGCCGCTTTCAGGCTGAAATCGAACCGCTCGGACCCTATCGTGGGGCGAGCAAGGGCAAGTACATCCCACTCGAACCTGAAAACAAAGCCTACGTCGACCAGCACGGCATTCCGTATGGCAGTTGGTAATCCCCCTCAACCGCCAGAGTCCCCACAGACCCTGGCGGCACGCGATCCAACTCCGTCAAACCCACCAGCCACATCACCCGCCAGAACCCAACCCCCTACAACCCCGCCGCCAACCGCGATCCCTGATCAATCGCCCGTTTGGCATCCAGTTCGGTCGCCACATCCGCCCCGCCAATCAAATGCACACTCTGCCCCGCCGCCTGTAATCCGTCATACAGTTCACGCAGCGGATCCTGCCCGGCGCAGATCACCACGTTGTCCACCGGCAGCAGTTTCTCCTCGCCTTCCGCGCCGATCCGAATGTGCAAACCGGCGTCGTCGATCTTCAAATATTCCACGCTGTTGAGCATCTGCACCTGTTTGTTCTTGAGCCCCGTGCGATGAATCCAGCCGGTGGTTTTGCCGAGTCCGTCGCCGACCTTGGTGGCTTTGCGCTGAAGCAGGAACACCTGACGCGCCGGGGCGTGGGGATGAGGCTTGATCCCGGCGACACCGCCTCGCGCCGCCAGATGCGTGTCGATGCCCCACTCGTCCCAGAACGCATCGCGATCCAGGCTGGTGGCGACGCCCTGATGGACGAGGAATTCCGACACGTCGAAGCCGATGCCGCCCGCGCCGATCACGGCGACGGACTTGCCGACCGGCTTGCGGCCCAGGATCACGTCGAGGTAGCTCAGCACCTTGGCGTTGTCGACGCCGGGGATGGCGGGCGTTCGTGGCGCGATGCCGGTGGCCAGAATCACTTCGTCATAGCCCTTGCCAAGCAGGTCATCGGCCGTGACGCGGGTGTTCAGGCGCAGGTCAACGCCGGTGGTCTGCAGCGTGCGGCCGAAGTAGCGCAGGGTCTCGAAGAACTCTTCCTTGCCCGGAATGCGCTTTGCAATGTTGAACTGCCCGCCGATTTCACTGGCCGAGTCGAACAACGTCACATCATGCCCGCGCTGAGCGGCGACAGTCGCCGCGGCCAGACCGGCAGGACCGGCACCGATGACGGCGATTTTCCGGACCTGGGTGACCGGCAGGTAATTGAGCTCGGTTTCATGACAGGCGCGAGGGTTGACCAGGCAGCTGGTGAGCTTGCCGCCAAAGGTATGATCCAGACACGCCTGGTTGCAGCCGATGCAGGTATTGATCTCGTCGCTGCGACCGGCCGCAGCCTTGTTGACGAACTCGGGGTCGGCGAGAAACGGGCGCGCCATGGAGACCATGTCGGCGTCACCTTCGGCGAGTATCTGCTCGGCGACCTCGGGGGTATTAATGCGGTTGGTGGTGATCAGCGGGATCGACACCGAGCCGCGCATTTTCGCCGTCACTTTGGCGAAGGCAGCGCGCGGCACCTTGGTCGCGATGGTCGGGATCCGCGCTTCGTGCCAGCCAATGCCGGTGTTGATCAGCGTGGCGCCCGAACGCTCGATGGCCTGGGCCAGTTGCACCACTTCTTCCCAACTGCTGCCGCCCTCAATGAGGTCGAGCATCGACAGGCGATAAATGATGATGAAATTCGGCCCGACGGCTTCACGCACGCGGCGCACGATCTCCACCGGCAGGCGCATGCGGTTTTCATAGCTGCCGCCCCAACGGTCGGTGCGATGGTTGGTGTGGGCGACGAGAAACTGGTTAATGAAATAACCTTCAGAGCCCATGATTTCGACGCCGTCGTACCCGGCGGTTTGCGCCAGAGTCGCGCAGGTGACGAAATCCTGAATCTGCTTCTCGATGCCCTCTTCGTCCAGCGCTTTGGGTGTGAAGGGGTTGATCGGCGCCTGAATGGCGCTCGGTGCCACTTGCTTGGGGCTGTAGGCATAACGCCCGGCGTGGAGGATCTGCATGCAGATCTTGCCGCCGGCCTCATGCACGGCTTGGGTGACGATGCGATGGTTGGCGGCTTCTTCCGGCGTCGACAGCTTGGCCGCCCCCGAATACACCCCGCCTTCAGCGTTCGGTGCGATACCGCCGGTGACCATCAAGCCAACCCCGCCCCGTGCGCGCTCGGCGAAATACACCGCCATGCGCTCGAACCCGCCCGGCTTCTCTTCGAGCCCGGTGTGCATCGAGCCCATCAGGGTGCGGTTGCGCAGCGTGGTGAAACCCAGGTCCAGGGGTGCGAGCAAATGCGGGTAGTGGGGGGCGGCCATAAAAACTCCATCGAGCATCATCACGGGACGCGAGCGCTCTGTGGCGCCCGTCGAGTCAGTCAGGGCCGAAATGACGGCCTGTGTATGACACAGACAGTAAACAGCGAGTAGCGGCCGCTCAATGACCGAAAACGACAAGTTAATGATCAAACCGCGCAGAGTCCTTGCTGTCAGTCTCTATCCAGCGCATTTCTACTAACGCCATGCGAGACGCAGCCCCCTACTAGTGTCTCGCCAACCCCCAGGCAGCCGGGCGTCTTCTCCAAAGCAGCGTTTTGCCGTAGCCTTCCGGCAACGTCATGGCGCCCTGCGCGCTTTCTTCAGAGGCAGTTCTCCTTTCTTCATGCGCAAAGTTCTCGGCTCACTTACCGCTGCAGTGCTGGTGATTCTTCTCGTCAGCTATGGGCTGTGGACGAGCAAGCGTCATGTCGGGCATTACCTGACGGACCTGCGCATTCAACTGGTCATCAACGACGGGCAACCCGGCGAGCGCGGCAACCTGCTGGGCATTCAACCCGAGCTGTTCCCTTCCGATTATTCAAGCGTCAAACGCCTGCATCGCAAGCTGGCGTCGTATCTGGTGCAAGCCCGCGACCATGGGCTGCTCAACGATAAAACCATCGTGGTGCTGCCCGAGCACATCGGCACCTGGTTGTTGGCGGTGGACGAAAAGGCCCAGTTCTACGAGGCCACCACCTTCCAAGAGGCGATGAACTGGCTGGCGTTCAGCAACCCGCTGCTGTTTATCGACGCAGCGATTCACGCGCGGGGCAGCAGCCGCTTCGAGGACGCACGCTTGCGCATGAAGGCGCACAGCATGGCGCAGGATTATCAAAACGTGTTCGGTGGGCTGGCGAAGGAATTTGGCGTGACGGTGGTGGCCGGCTCGATCGTGCTGCCCAGCCCGCACGTGGAAAACGGCGAACTGCGTACTGGCCATGGCGCACTCTATAACAGCAGCCTGGTGTTCGGCCCGGACGGCCTGCCCCTCGGGCAGCCCCAGCGTCAGTTGTTCCCGGGCTGGAATCAGCGGGGCTACATCCGTCCCGGCAAGGACGCGCCGCTCAACGTGATCGAAACCCCCGCCGGGCGGCTGGCGACACTGATCGGCAGTGACAGCTGGTACCCCGACAACTACGCGCGCCTCAATGCCAGCGGCGTCGAGCTGATCGCAGTACCGGCCTACGTCGCCGGCACGGACAGCTGGTCGCAACCCTGGCGCAGCGACAGGCACGAGGCGCTGGCGGCCCATTTGAACCTGGGTGCCAAGCCAATCACCCAGGGTGAAGCCTGGCGTCGACTGGCGTTGACACCGGCCAGCACCGCAAAGGCCGGCATCAGCGTGTTCATGCGCGGACAATTCTGGGATCAAGGCAGCGCCGGTCACAGTTTCGCCAGTCGCGGCGGGCAAAGCGTCGCCGAGCAGTCCATCAGCGCAGCCCAGAAAGGCGTACGCCCCGGGTATGGCGCGCGCCTGATCAATCTGTGGTTGTAACCGATGACCTCCCCTCGCGTGCGTCTGGGCGATTTGTCCGTAGGTTTCGTCCACAGCCTCGCCGACGCTGTTCACAATGAAGGCAAGGACCCGCAACCGCTGCTGCTGCAATACGGCCTGGATGCCGCGCGACTGGGAGAAGCCGGCGCCCGGCTGTCGATCCCGCGCTACATGCGCCTGGGCCATGGGGCCATTGAGCTGACCGGCGTGGCTGCCTTGGGACTGCGGATGGGTCAATCCAGTCGTTTGAGCCACGCCGGGCTGGCCGGCATCACCGCAGCTCAGGCGCCGACCGTGCGTGAAGCGGCGCGCACGCTGATTCGTTTCGAACCGCTGTACGGCTCGAATTATCGCGGCCAGTCGAGCCTGCACGAAGACAGCAACGGCGCCTGGCTGCGCTTCTATTCCATCAGCCCGTACAACGACTACAACCGCTTCGTGGTGGATTCGATTCTCGGCGGCTGGCTGCATCAACTGTCGACCCTGAGCGGGACGACGTTGAGAGCCGAATGTCTGGAGATCGAGTTCGACGCCCCCGCCTACGCTGCTGAATACGCCGCGCTCTGCGAGCAGCCCGTGAGTTTCGCCGCGGGCGTCAATCAGCTGCGCCTCAACCAGCAGCAGCTTGGCCTGCGCAATCCCGACCACGTGCCAAGTACCTGGCGGCACTTGCTGCAGGTGTGTGAACGGGAACTGGAGCAGCTCACGCGCACCCGCAGTCTGCGCGAGCGCATCACCCAATTGCTCGGGCCGTTGTTGAATGGAGGCCGTGAACCGGATCTCGAAGAAGTGGCTGCGCGACTGAAACTGCCGACCTGGACCCTGCGCCGCAAGCTGGCGGACGAGGGCACGCAGTTTCGTGCGATCCTCAATGACACCCGGCGCGACCTCGCCATGACCTACATCCGGGACACCGAACTGGCCTTTGGCGAAATCGCTTACTTGTTGGGATTTGCGTCGGCCGAAGCCTTTCAGCGGGCCTTCAAACGCTGGACCGAACAGACGCCCGGTGCGTTTCGTCGCAGCCAGCGCCAGTCGCTCTGACTGGCAGCCGTGATTTTTCCTACAACTCGGTGGCGTCTTCTGCTGGTTCCAGCGGGTCCAATTCATACGCCTGGTATTCCAGCAGTTCTTCTTGGTACTCGTCCATTTTCGCGCCCTCGTGGCGGGTTCTTGTGATCGATGGGGTTCTTGTGTCGCTGAGTCATTCAGCTGCAGATTCACTGACTACGAACCCAACCCTAAAGTGCCCTCATGAACAAAAAATGAAGGGCCGTTGAACACTAGACGCGCGCGGATAAACGGCGACGGCCCTAGTGATTGTTAGCCTGGCCTGGGTCTGGCAGTTCGTTTTTTCCTGACTGTCAGTTTTTTGAGCGATGACGGGGTAGCCCACTTGACGTCCACGCCATGTTCGCCATAGTCTCGACGCCATGAACGCATCCCAGCATTTCTTCGGCCAGATAATTATTACCGCCATTCCAGTCATGGCGGGTTAGCCGACGTTTGCACCCAACCCGCCCTAGAGGCGGGTTTTTTCTCTCTGTCTCCCGGGCCAAAAACCACATCAGGAGCCAGACATGATCATTCGCCCTTCCCTCGCCTTCTTCGTCGACCGCCTGATCCTCCCAAGCCTGCCGACGAGGCCCACACGATGAGTCAGACGCCAGCCTACTCGATCGCTCAGGGCGACCTGCTCAATCACTACGTCAAAAAGATCCTCAACTCCCGCGTGTACGACGTTGCCGTGGAAACCCCGCTGCACGCCGCCCGCCAGCTTTCCGCGCGCCTGGGCAACAACGTGCTGCTCAAGCGCGAAGACTTGCAGCCGGTGTACTCCTTCAAGATTCGTGGCGCGTACAACAAGCTGGCGCAGCTGAGCCCGGAAGAACTGGCGCGCGGCGTGGTGACGGCATCGGCGGGCAACCACGCCCAGGGCCTGGCGCTGGCAGCGAAGACCCTAGGAGTGGCGGCCACCATCGTGATGCCGAAGACCACCCCAGAGATCAAAGTCGAAGGCGTGCGCTCCCGGGGCGGAAAAGTCGTACTCCATGGCGACTCGTTTCCCGAGGCGCTGGCGTATTCGCTGAAGCTGGTTGAGGAACACGGCTACGTCTACGTTCATCCGTACGACGACCCCGACACCATCGCCGGGCAAGGCACGGTGGCGATGGAAATCCTGCGTCAGCATCAGGGGCCACTGGATGCGATCTTCGTCCCGGTCGGCGGCGGCGGACTGATCGCCGGCATCGCGGCGTACGTGAAATACCTGCGCCCGGAGATCAAGGTGATCGGCGTCGAGCCGGATGACTCCAATTGCCTGCAACAGGCCATGGCCTACGGCGAGCGCGTGGTGCTGCAACAGGTCGGGCTGTTCGCAGATGGCGTGGCCGTGGCGCAGATCGGTCAGTACACCTTCGAGATCTGCAAGGATTACGTCGACGAGGTGATCACCGTCAGCACTGACGAGATTTGCGCGGCGATCAAGGACATTTACGACGACACCCGCTCAATCACCGAACCCTCCGGCGCCCTAGGCGTGGCCGGGATCAAGAAGTACACCGAACAGTACGAAGTCACCGGACAGACCTTCGTCGCCATCGACTCCGGCGCCAACGTCAACTTCGACCGCCTGCGCCATGTGGCCGAGCGCGCCGAACTGGGCGAAGGCCGCGAGGCAATCATTGCCGTGACCATTCCGGAACAGGCGGGCAGCTTCAAGGCGTTCTGCGAAGCCATCGGCAAACGCCAGATCACCGAATTCAATTACCGCTACCACACCGACCGCGAGGCGCACATCTTCGTCGGCGTGCAGACCCACCCCGACACCGACCCTCGCAAGGCCCTGATCGCGAGTCTGACGGCACAGGGTTTCCCGGTGCTGGACCTGACCGACAACGAACTGGCCAAGCTGCACCTTCGGCACATGGTCGGCGGGCATTCGGAGCGGGTCAGCGATGAGGTGGTGCTGCGCTTTGAATTCCCGGAGCGGCCGGGTGCGCTGTTCAATTTCCTGAACAAGCTGGGCGGGAAATGGAATATTTCGATGTTTCATTACCGTAATCACGGCGCGGCGGATGGCCGAGTGGTGGCGGGGTTGGTGGTGCCGGAAGATGAGCGGCATCTAGTGCCGCAGGCGCTGGCAGAGATTGGTTACCCGTATTGGGACGAGACCAAGAACCCGGCTTACAAGCTGTTTTTGGGGTGAGCTCCGAAGACTGACACTGCTGACTTCAGCGGTTCATGCCCGGGACTGTAGGAGCGAGGCTTGTCCCGCGATCTGCCGGGAACCGGCAGCAATACCGTGCATGCGGTCTCCGGACTGAAAAAGCAAGGTCGCTCATGGGCTGCCGCTTCGCGCCAGATCGCGGGACAAGCCACGCTCCTACAGGATCAACAGCGGCGGCGACATGGACCGGCTGCTACGCCTCAAACACCGCCCAGATCGCGGGACAAGCCACGCGCCTACAGGGTTCACTGCGCTGGCGTTGACTCAGCCGCTGGCGCAGCGCTCGGCTCGGTGGTGGTTGCTGGCGCAGGCGTTGTGGCTGGCGCAGCCTCGGCAGGCGTCGCCGTTTCGGCCTTCAACGGTTCCGGCTCGGCAGGTGCAGGCATCGGTTCGCTGCCTTGCTCGGCGGCGGCCGCAGGCTGAGTCGCAGGGGTCGCCAATGGCGCTGGTGCCACGGGCGTAGCGGCTGCTGGCGTGGCAGGTGCAACTGCAGCAGGTGCAGCGGCCGGCGTTTGCTCCGTCAACGCCACCGGTTTGCCCGGTACCGGCTCGGGCATGCCCAGGTCGGTTTTGGGCTTTTCTTCAATGTGCGCGGCCTTCTTCAGTTCGGGCGGCAGGAAGTTTTCCACCAGCGCGAAGAACCGATCATAGAACTTGGGCGACGCCACGGTTTCACTGGCGACCTTGACCATCGAGTCGTCGGTCGAACCAATCGGCATCGACAACGAACCCAGCACGCCTACCCCCAGGCTCGCGGAGTTGTTGACCTTTTTCAACGCATAGCGATCCTGCAGCGCGTTGGCGAACATCGTGGTCCGCTTGTCGGCACTGCCGTCCGGCGCGCACACCACGTTGAAGCTGATCTCCATGTGGGTTTCGCCGGTCTGCTGAAAGCTTTTATGGCCGCTGATCACTTTAGGATCGCTGCTGGTGATGATGTAGCCCTGACTCAGGAGCGCCCGTCGGGCCGCTTCGCAGGTGGCTGCATCCGAGACCGGATAGTTGCGGGAGAACGTCCCGGCATCGTCGAAATTCTCATGCTCATAGACCGTCGGTTTCTTCGACGAGCAGCCTGCGGCAGCCAGCAGGGTGATCACCCAGCATGCGGTACGAAAGCTCAGTAATTTAGGCATCAAACATCCTGGGGCAATTGGTCGACTGAAAGTGGACCGGAGAAAACGCCGGTAAGTCTGCAACAAGCCTGCCATGGGATCAACGCAGAGTTTGCAACCGTGTGGATACATCGAGAGGGTAACGGTGCACGGGGCCTGCTCCATTGGGCCTCTCAGGGAGGCGCAGGTTGCGCTGATCAGACAGCAACAGGATCGGAAAAGTCGGCACGCCGGGCCTGGCGTCGATCAGTCGACGGCTCGCGGCCCGGCATGCCCTGTGCCTCAGACCTCGCCGTGCACCAGTTTTACGCCGAGGAATTCCAGCGCCCGCCAGTAGCCGGGGTAGGTTTTGCCGACGCATTCCGGATCCTGAATCCGCACGCCTGCCACCTTCAGACCCGCCAGCGCGAAACACATGGCGATGCGGTGGTCGGAATGGGTGTTGATCAGGGCGTGGCTGCTGGTGCCCGCCAGACTCGGATCAGCGGCAACCAGCAGATCATCCCCTTCTACCGAGGCCAGCCCGGCCCGGACCTGATTCAGGCCATCGTGCAACGCCTGAACACGGTCGCACTCCTTGACCCGCAGGTTGGCCAGATCGACGAAGCGCACAGGCGTCTCGTTGAAGGCCGCCAGCACCGCCAGCGTAGGAATCGCGTCCTGCATCTGTGAGCCATTGATGACCGCAGGCATCTTCGGAAACTGCGCAATCACTTCCATTGCCCTGGCGTCTGGCTGCGTGAACGCCTCCCCCGCTACGCCCAGGTCGATCTTGCCCCCGGTCAGCGCCTCGGCGGCCCACAGATAGGTCGCCGCCGAAGCATCGGGCTCGATCTGATAATCGCAAGCGGTGTAACCCGTCGGCGCAACGCGCCACAACGCGTCATCCAGCACCTCGACCTCGGCACCGAACGCGCGCATGCAGGCGACGGTCAGGTCGATGTAACCGCGGGCGCCGATCTCCTTGCCGGTCAGCGCCACTTCAATCGGCGCATCGCCACAGGCCGCCACCATCAACAGCGCAGAGACGTACTGACTCGACAGGCCACCGTCGATTTCGAAGCGTGTGGCGGTGATCGAACCCGTCCCGTGCACCAAGACCGGAGGGCAACCGGTGGCGCTTTCAGCGTTCAGGCCGCCTTTGCGCAATGCCTCCAGCAACGGGCCAATCGGGCGTTTCTGCATGTAGTGATCGCCGTCCAGTGTGACGCTGCCATTCACCGTACAGACTGCCGCTGTGAGGAATCGCACCGCCGTCCCGGCATTGCCGAGGAACAACGCGTCCTGGGGCGCCTCGAGGTGACCGCTGCTGGTCACGACGAAGCTGGTGTCGTCTGGCTCGTCGATGGTCACACCCATCTGCCGCAAAGCGTTGGACATGTGCCGGGTGTCGTCGCTTTTAAGCGCGCCACGCAGGTGGCTGGTGCCCTTGGCGAGTGCAGCCAGGAGCAGCGCGCGGTTGGTGATGGACTTCGAGCCGGGCGGCGACACATGGCCCGTCAGCGGTACGCCCGGCGGGATGACAGTGATGGTTTGGTTCATGCCCATGGTCCAGCTCTCCAAATTCGAAATCAGGCACCGCACAGCGCCGTGTTAACAGCCGGCGATCATGGCATTTATCGCCGAGCTCTGCAGCATCCAGCGCGACAGGCGACGCTTTCACCAAATCGCAGGCACAAAAAAAGCGATCCTGGGATCGCTTTCTCTGTTGCTTCAAGGAGTTCAAGGGCCTCGAAGCGATGTATGGCGCAGCGGACGGGACTCGAACCCGCGACCCCCGGCGTGACAGGCCGGTATTCTAACCGACTGAACTACCGCTGCTTGTCGCACAGACTTTCATCTGCTTAACGCTGTTGAAACCGACCCTTGGGCCTGCTTCGTGAAACACTGACTGAAAACCCTGGTTTTCAATCTCAAACCGGGAAAACCCGATTCGGAAAATATGGCGCAGCGGACGGGACTCGAACCCGCGACCCCCGGCGTGACAGGCCGGTATTCTAACCGACTGAACTACCGCTGCGCATTGCGTGGACTTTCGTCCTGCTGAATCTCAGTAACATTCAACACGTACAGCGTCTGTGGCAGCTTTGAAGCACTCAACGATGGTGGGTGATGACGGGATCGAACCGCCGACCCTCTGCTTGTAAGGCAGATGCTCTCCCGGCTGAGCTAATCACCCTTGCTTCGCTGAGGCCGCGAAATTTACGCAGGTGACGAACCTAAGTCAATAGCCTGCTTGAAGTTTTTTTCAAAAACGCCATTTTTTGCAGCAAGCACGAAGCTGCACATCAGAAACAAAAAAGCGAGCCCCAAGGCTCGCTTTCGTGTCAAACACCTTGCCTACAAGGCAGCCAGACCCCGCGCGAGATCCGCCTGCAGGTCAGCGACGTCTTCCAGACCTACCGCCACGCGAATCAGGCTGTCACGAATGCCGGCCGCCTCACGCTCTTGCGGAGACAGCCGACCGTGGGACGTGGTGCTCGGATGGGTAATGGTGGTCTTGGTGTCGCCCAGGTTCGCGGTGATCGAGATCAATCGCGTGGCATCGATGAAGCGCCATGCGCCGTCCTTCCCGCCCTTCACTTCAAAGCTCACCACCGCGCCAAACGCTTTCTGCTGACGCTTGGCCAGTCCATGCTGCGGATGGCTCTCGAGACCGGAGTAATGCACCTTCTCGATGCCCTCCTGCTGCTCAAGCCACTGCGCCAGTTCAAGGGCGCTCTGGCAATGGGCACGCATGCGGATGTTCAGCGTCTCGAGCCCCTTGAGGAACAGCCAGGCGTTGAACGGGCTCAGGCTCGGGCCCGCGGTGCGCAGGAAGCCGACGACTTCTTTCATCAGCTCGCTACGACCGACCACCACGCCACCCATGGCGCGGCCTTGTCCGTCGATGAACTTGGTCGCCGAGTGCACGACTACGTCCGCACCCATGCGCAGCGGTTGCTGCAGCGCCGGTGTGCAGAAGCAGTTGTCGACCACCAGCAGCACGCCCTTGGCGTGGGCGATTTCCGCCAGCCCGCTGATGTCGACCAACTCCGCCAACGGATTGGAAGGCGATTCGACGAACAGCATTTTGGTGTTCGGCTTGATCGCCGCGTCCCAGCCGGACAATTCGGCAAGGGGGACGTAATCGACCTCGACCCCGAAGCGCTTGAAGTACTTTTCAAACAGGCTGATGGTCGAACCGAATACGCTTTTCGACACCAGTACATGGTCGCCGGCGCTGCAGAAGCTCATCACCGTGGCGAGGATGGCGGACATCCCGGTGGACGTCGCGACCGCCTGCTCGCCGCCTTCCAGCGCAGCCATGCGCTCTTCGAACGAAGCGACGGTCGGGTTGGTGTAGCGCGAATAGACGTTGCCGGGGATCTCACCGGCAAAGGTCGCGGCCGCCTCGGCTGCCGTGCGGAACACGTAGCTGGACGTGAAAAACAGTGGATCGCTGTGCTCGCGTTCCGGCGTGCGGTGCTGACCGGCACGAACCGCGAGGGTGTCGAAACCGACGCCCTCGAGATCGCTGTCCAGTCGACCGGCATCCCATTCCTGAGTCATGCCGCCTGCTCCTTGTCTGGATTAGTTGTTGTACAGATCGATGATCGCGCTGACCGCCTGAGTCTTGACCTTGGAGGCGTCGTTGCGCGCCTGCTCGATCTTGTTCAGGTAATGCTCGTCGATATCACCGGTCACGTACTTGCCGTCGAAGACCGAACAGTCGAAATTGTCGATCTTGATCTTTTTGCTGCCACTCACCGCCTCGATCAGGTCATTCAAGTCCTGATAGACCAGCCAGTCGGCACCGATGAGGTCGGCCACGTCCTGGGTGGAACGGTTGTGAGCGATCAGCTCGTGGGCACTCGGCATGTCGATGCCGTAGACGTTGGGGAAGCGCACGGCCGGGGCCGCGGAGCAGAAATACACGTTCTTGGCGCCGGCTTCGCGGGCCATCTGGATGATCTGCTTGCACGTGGTGCCGCGAACGATGGAGTCGTCCACCAGCATCACGTTCTTGCCACGGAATTCCAGCTCGATCGCATTGAGCTTCTGGCGCACGGATTTTTTCCGCGCAGCCTGGCCCGGCATGATGAAGGTGCGGCCGATGTAGCGGTTCTTGACGAAGCCTTCGCGGAATTTCACGCCCAGGTGGTTCGCCAGTTCCAGCGCCGCCGTACGGCTGGTGTCCGGGATCGGGATGACCACGTCGATGTCGTGATCAGGACGCTCGCGCAGGATCTTGTCGGCCAGCTTCTCGCCCATGCGCAGACGCGCCTTGTAGACCGAGATGCCGTCGATGATCGAATCCGGACGCGCCAGATAGACGTGTTCGAAGATGCACGGGGCATATTTCGGGTTGGTGGCGCACTGACGGGTGTGCAGCTTGCCGTCTTCGGTGATGTACACCGCTTCGCCCGGGGCGAGGTCACGAATCAGGGTGAAACCGAGCACGTCCAGGGAAACGCTTTCGGACGCGATCATGTACTCGACGCCTTCGTCGGTATGACGCTGGCCGAAGACGATCGGGCGGATGGCATCCGGGTCGCGGAAGCCGACGATGCCGTAACCGGTGATCATGGCCACGACCGCGTAACCGCCACGGCAGCGCTTATGCACGTCAGTGACGGCAGCGAAGATGTCTTCTTCAGTAGGCTGCAGCTTGCCGCGCACGGCCAGCTCGTGGGCGAACACGTTGAGCAGGACTTCGGAGTCGGAATTGGTGTTGACGTGGCGCAGGTCGGATTCGTAAATCTCCTTGGCCAGCTGCTCGACGTTGGTCAGATTGCCGTTGTGCGCCAGGGTGATGCCGTAAGGCGAGTTGACGTAGAACGGCTGGGCTTCGGCTGATGTGGAACTGCCCGCCGTTGGATAACGTACGTGACCAATGCCCATGTGCCCGACCAGACGCTGCATATGGCGTTGGTGGAACACATCACGCACCAGCCCGTTGTCCTTGCGCAGAAACAACCGGCCGTCATGGCTGGTCACGATACCGGCAGCGTCCTGGCCGCGGTGCTGGAGGACGGTGAGCGCGTCATAAAGCGCCTGATTGACGTTCGACTTGCCGACGATACCGACGATGCCACACATGCGACACAACCCCTACTTAGTGGAACTGGATTTACCGAACACTTCCGGCGGCGTTGTAGGCGGCAGGAGGTGATCCTTGAACGGGATGTCAACAGGTACGCTGACTCCGCTGGCTAGCCACTTGCTGGACATCCCGAGAATCAGGTTTTTCGACCAGTCAGCGACCATGACAAATTGCGGGAGCAGCCTTGACTGCTGCCACCATTGATCCTGTTGCACCGGGCCCAGGCTCAACAGCCCGACCGCGACCACAACCAGCAAGGCCCCGCGCGCAGCGCCGAAGACCATACCCAGAAAACGATCGGTCCCGGACAGCCCGGTGACGCGAATCAGTTCTCCAATCAGAAAGTTGACCATGGCGCCGACCAGCAGTGTGGCGACGAAAAGAATGGTGCAGCCCGCAATCACGCGCGCCGAAGGTGCTTCGATGTAGTTGACCAGATACTGGGCCAGCGATCCGCCAAACATCCAGGCGACGGCACCTGCGATGATCCACGTCAGCAAGGACAATGCTTCTTTGACGAAGCCGCGCTTGAGACTGATCAAAGCGGAGATGGCGACAATTGCAATGATCGCCCAGTCAACCGGAGTAAATGACACGTCGCAGCCTACAGACTGATAAGGCGGCGGATTTTAGCAGAGCACTCGCCTGCCGGTAAGCAGCGATTGCGGATGAAGGGCAATTAAGGCGAACTATTGGACTTTGTTTAAGGTCGGGATGGGTTAATCCCGAAATCAAGCGTGTCAGACCAGCCCCCTTCCCTGGTAGGACCGGCTTTAGCCGGGAAGGCGGCAGTTGCCACATCGCGAAATCGAGGGTGGCTGATCCGGCGCCTTCCCGGCTGAAGCCGGTCCCACTAAGACAACCCGTGCATTGCGTGGGACCGGCTTTAGCCGGGAAGACATCCTGGCAGACGAAAGAGGGCTTACTTACGCTCCGGCTGGAAACGCACGACGATGCCTTTGATCTTCTGCTGCTTTTCCAGCGTGTCACGCAGGCGATCGGCCTCGACTCGTTCGATCACCGGGCCGACGAAGACGCGGTTCACGCCATCGGAGGTGCGGATGTAGGCGTTGTAGCCCTGAGTGCGCAGCGTCTTTTGCAGATTGTCGGCATTGGCGCGGTTTGACAGGCTCGCCAGTTGCACCGCCCAGGTGACGGACAAACCATTTGCATCGACCCGGCTGGTGTCAGCCGCAGGTGTGACAGGCGCTGTCGCCTGAGCGGGCGCGGGTGTCGGAGCAGGTTTCGCAGGCGCGGTCTGAACCGGTTTAGTCGCCGCAGCCACAGGCTTGGAAGGCGCAGGCGCAATCGGCATGGCAGGCGGCTGTTGACTGGTGCGCTGTTGGACAGGCTGAGCAGGATGGGCGGACTGAGCAGGCTGCGTCAGCTCGTCATCGGTCGGCACCGGTTCCTGCGGCAATGGCTGCTGCTCAGGCACGCTGACGGGCTCTACCTTGATCTGCGAGGTAGCCGGCGCTTGCGGAGCAGCAGGCGCATCGACCTGCACACGGCGGGCTTCGTCCTGACGCGAGAACAGCATCGGCAGAAAAATCACCGCGATGGCAATCAGCACCAACGCTCCAACCATGCGCTGTTTGTACGCTTTATCCAGCAAAGCCATGTGTCACTTCCTCCGTGACGCGCCAGCAAGCCATTCCAGGGCCTCGGCTACGCAGTAAAAAGATCCGAACAGAACAATCTCGTCGTCGGCTGTCGCGTGGTCGCATTGAGCTTCAAGTGCCAGCGCGATACTCGGGTGAGACGTCACGCGAGCGCCAAGGTTCTGCAACGCCTGTTCGATCTCTTGCGCCGGACGGCTTCGTGGCGTTGGCAGCGGTGCCACGGCCCAACTACTGAACGTTTCACTCAACTCCGCCAGAACACCCGGCAGGTCCTTGTCACTGAGCAGGCCGAACACTGCCAGACGCTTCCCCGCCACCGGTCGCTGATTCAAGCGCTGGGCGAGAAACGTCGCCGCATGGGGGTTATGGCCGACGTCCAACAGAAGGCTCAGCGATTTGCCCTGCCAGTCGATGCTGCGACGGTCAAGGCGACCGGTGACGCGCGTATTGACGAGCGCATCGCGTAGGGTCGCCTCATTCCATGGCAAATCCAGCAGCAGGTAGGCCTGCAGCGCCAGGGCGGCGTTCTGCATGGGCAGATCGAGCAACGGCAGGGCGTGCAGTTCGACCTTCCGGCCCTGCGCATCGGTACCCGACCAGTCCCACCCCGTCGCGTCGATCTGCAGATCGAAATCGCGGCCGCGCAACGACAGCGGGCAATTCAGCGCCTGCGCCTTGTCGAGTAACGGCTGCGGTGGATCAAGATCGCCGCACAGCGCGGGGCGTCCCTCACGGAATATCCCGGCCTTCTCGAAGGCCACGGTCTCGCGTGTATCACCGAGAAACTCCGCGTGATCAACGCCAATGCCGGTGACCAGCGCCATGTCGGCGTCGATCAGATTGACCGTATCAAGCCGCCCGCCCAGGCCCACTTCCAGCACCACTGCGTCCAGCCCGGCCTGCTCGAACAGCCAGAACGCTGCCAGCGTGCCCATTTCGAAATAGGTGAGGGAAATGTCGCCACGGCCGCGCTCAACCACCTCGAACGCCGCGCACAGCTCGGCGTCGGTGGCTTCAACGCCCTGCACCTGCACACGCTCGTTGTAGCGCAGCAGGTGCGGCGAGCTATAAACGCCGACCTTCAGGCCCTGGGCCTGCAACAAAGAAGCAACAAACGCGCAGGTCGAGCCTTTGCCGTTGGTGCCGGTGACCGTGATCACTCTCGGTGCCGGCCGGGCCAGGCCCATCTGCGTCGCTACCTGGCGAGAACGTTCCAGCCCCATGTCGATGGCCGACGGGTGCAGGTGTTCCAGGTAGCCGAGCCAGTCGCTCAAAGAGCGTGCGGTCATATGTTCGCCGGAGCAGGCGGAACAACGATCGGCTCAAGTGTCGGCGCCACGAATTTCGGCGTAGGCAGCCCCATCATCTGGGCCAGGACGTTACCCAGACGCTGACGCAGTTCCTGACGGTGGATGATCATGTCGATGGCGCCGTGGTCGAGCAGGAATTCACTGCGCTGGAAGCCTTCCGGCAGCTTCTCGCGCACGGTCTGCTCGATCACGCGCGGGCCGGCGAAGCCGATCAGTGCCTTAGGTTCGGCGACAATGATATCGCCCAGCATCGCGAGACTGGCGGAAACACCGCCGTAGACCGGGTCGGTCAGCACGGAGATGAACGGCAGGCCTTCTTCACGAAGACGCGCCAGGACGGCCGAGGTCTTGGCCATTTGCATCAGCGAGATCAGCGCTTCCTGCATGCGCGCACCGCCGGATGCAGCAAAGCAGATCATCGGGCAGCGGTTTTCCAGCGCGTAGTTGGCCGCTTGCACGAAGCGCTCACCCACGACCGCACCCATCGAGCCACCCATGAAGGAAAACTCGAATGCGCTGCACACCACCGGCATGCCCAGCAGGGTGCCGTTCATGGAAATCAGCGCATCCTTTTCACCGGTCTGCTTCTGCGCAGCGACCAGGCGATCCTTGTACTTCTTGCCGTCGCGGAATTTCAGACGGTCCACCGGCTCCAGATCAACGCCGATCTCCTGACGGCCTTCGGCATCCAGAAAGATATTCAGACGGGCGCGAGCGCCGATGCGCATGTGGTGGTTGCACTTCGGGCAGACGTCCAGGGTCTTTTCCAGCTCCGGGCGATACAGCACCGCTTCGCAGGACGGGCACTTGTGCCACAGACCTTCGGGCACCGAGCTCTTCTTGACCTCGGAACGCATGATCGAAGGGATCAGTTTGTCTACCAACCAGTTGCTCATGCTTTCTTTCTCCAGTACCGATGGCTCGAACGCGATGGCAATCGGTGCCATGCGCATGCCCTTAAACCAATGTCATGTAAGGCGCCGTGAATGTCGTACAACGATCGGCGCGAGGCCGGACCTGCCGAGACAATACTCACGAACACCACTCTCAACTTCCATCACGAGACGCAAGACGTCTTCGCTCAATCAATTCGGCCACCCGCATCAGCGGATGGCAGGCTAGTGGACGGCGACCGTCGGTCCCCCGTCACATCCCGGCCACGTGCTGACCACATCCGGCCACGTCGAGGCGATCCCAACGACAGCCTCCCCGGACAAACGCCCTAAGCGCCGTGTACGGCACTCATGAATGCACGGATCTTGTCGTGATCCTTCAAGCCTTTGGATTTCTCCACCCCGCCGCTCACGTCAACCGCGTAGGGCTGCACCTGCGCGATGGCCTGTGAAACGTTTGCCGAGGTCAGACCGCCGGCGAGAATCACCGGCAGGCTCAAGTGTTTTGGAATCAGCGCCCAATCGAAGGTTTCACCCGTTCCGCCCGGAATACCGGCGACATAGGTGTCGAGCAGGATGCCGCAGGCGTTGGCGTAGGCATCGCAGGTGGCCGCAATGTCGTCGCCGGCCTGGACGCGCAGCGCCTTGATGTAGGGGCGGCTATAGCCTTCGCACTGCTCCGGGGATTCATCGCCGTGAAACTGGATGAGGTCGAGGGGAACGATGTCCAGCAGCGCTTGCAAGTCGGCGCGCTCTTCATTCACGAACAGGCCAACGGTGCTGACAAAAGGCGGCAGCGCAGCAACGATTGCCTGGGCCTGCTCAACGGTCACAAAGCGCGGGCTCTTGGGATAAAACACCAGACCGATGGCGTCGGCCCCCGCATCGACGGCGGCCAGCGCATCTTCTATGCAGGTAATCCCGCAGATCTTGCTGCGAACGGCTGACATGTAGTGGAGACCTCAAGCCTTGCGAAAGTCACGGATGGTAGCAAATGCAGTCACCCGCGTCAGCCGTCCAGTTCCGTGAAGCCGGTGAGAAAATGCGGGCCGATGTAGCGATCCGGTAACGGGAACTCGTCGCGGTATTCCACCTGAACCAGATACAGGCCGAAAGGATGAGCCGTCACCCCGCCCGTGCGTCGTACCCGACTCTCCAGCACCTCGCGCGCCCACTCGATCGGTCGCTCCCCTGCCCCGATGGTCATCAGCACACCGGCAATGTTGCGAACCATATGATGAAGAAAGGCATTGGCGCGAACATCGATGACAATCATCTTGCCGTGTCGGGTGACGCGCAGGTGGTGAAGCTGCTTGATCGGCGATTTCGCCTGGCACTGCCCGGCACGGAATGCGCTGAAGTCGTGGGTGCCGACCAGAGACTCGGCGGCCAGCGCCATTCGCTCGGCATCCAGCGGGCGGTGGTTCCAGGTGATTTCCTGGCCCAGGTGCGCCGGGCGGATCTGATCGTTGTAGATCACATAGCGATAGCGCCGGGCGATGGCCTTGAAACGCGCGTGAAAGTGCGCAGGCATGACCTTGGCCCAGGTCACGCTGATGTCGTGGGGCAGATTGATATTGGCGCCCATGGTCCAGGCTTTCATGCTGCGCTCGGCCCGGGTGTCGAAATGAACCACCTGACCGCACGCGTGAACACCGGCATCGGTGCGCCCGGCGCACATCAGCGACACCGGCGAGTCCGCGACCTTCGACAGGGCATTTTCCAGCGTTTCCTGAACGGTCAGGACGCCGGTCAACTGCCGCTGCCAGCCGCTGTAGCGCGAGCCTTTGTATTCCACGCCCAGGGCGATTCTGGAAAAACCCTCGGCGGCCAGTTCGGCTGCCGCTGTTTCTGCCTCGGTGTCTGTAGTTGCCAAGAGCTTAAAGCCTGTCGATATGCGCAAGGGCGGCCATTATACGGATCGAAAAAAAAGACGCCATCTGCAGTGGCCAACGGTTAACCCGGTGCAACGGAGAAGCGAAAAGGCCCGACCCGGAAACGCAAACGACCGCCGAAGCGGTCGTTTTTTTGCGGCGATGAATAACGTCAGACGAGGCGCGACAGCATGTCCCGCGCTTCGGTCTTCTGGCCATCGTCACCTTCGGCCACCACCTCATCAAGGATATCGCGAGCGCCATCGGCGTCACCCATCTCGATGTAGGCGCGGGCCAGGTCCAGTTTGGTGGCCGCTTCGTCCGTACCCGAGAGGAAGTCGAATTCCGGCTCGTCGTCCGCCAGCAGTGCGTCGTCTTCAGTGAAACGCGGCGACGCGTCCACCGGCTTGTCCAACGCCGTATCGAACGGCTTGGCAATCGGCGGCTGTTCCAGGCTCTGGGAGAGACGGTCCAGCTCGGCATTCACGTCGTCGATCTCTGACGCGAACGCCTCGGACGCTTGCTCGGTTTCCATCTCGTCAGCCAGGGAGAGATCGAAATCGGCAGGCAACTCGATGTCATCCTCCAGCCCAGGCTTGTCGGCGCCCAACGATGCAGGCTGTTCGAACGGAGGCAGATCACGCAGATCGTCCTCCATCCCCAGCAAGTAATCGTCTTCTGCTTTCAACGCCGGCTGATCTTCCGCCAGGTTGAGGTCAAAATCGTCCAGATCGGCTGGTTCGGCGGGACCGGATGTCGCCTGCTGCTCGCGCAGAATCGCGTCGAAGTCCAGGTCATCGGATGCCGAGCCGGCGAACGGTGCGTCCAAGTCCAGATCGTCGAGGGCAGCGTTGTCCTGTGCCGCAGCGCGGTTGGGCGCAACAGCCGGGGGCTCACTGTCCAGATCATCCAGGCTCAGGTCAAAGGCGTTATCGAACTCTTCGTCCAGCGGCACCTCGGTCACCGTTTCTGCAACCGGAGCAGGTTGTGCGGGGACTTCAGGCTCGTCGTGGAGCAGTTCTTCAACGTACTTTGCGTCCATTTCCGCCGCCAAAGCCGATGCTGCTGCTACCCCGGCTACCGCCGCAGCTGCTGCTGCCATGGACGGATAGCGAGATTTCAGTTCTTCGACTTCAGCGTGGTTCTTTCCCGTGGCCACCAGTTGCCGCTCCTGCGCGACAAACCCGGATTTGTTGTCCTGCTCGGCATAGACCTCCATGAGCTTGAGGCGCAGGTCGCTGCGCTGTGGCTCATGCTTGATCGCGTCTTCGAGAACGGCAGCAGCCTGATTCGTGCGGCCGTACGCAATGTGGATTTCAGCCTGAACGAGCGCGTCAGCCGGGTGTTCGCGGGCCGGCTCGGCGACGGTCGGCGACGGCGTCTTTGCGAGGGGCGCTGGCGTCTCCAGGCCTTCGAAACTGCTGGCAGGCATGTCCATGTCGGAGGCGAAGTCCGACTCTTCGGACAACGCGCGCGCCATCTGGCGGTGCCGTTCGGCTTCGATCAGCGCATTGCGTCGACGGGCCAGCAGCAACAGAAGCAGCAGCAATACCAACAGCGCGCCGCCACCGATCAGGCCCATAAGCATCGGGCTGGCGAGGATCTTGTCGAGGGCGCTGCGGTTGTCTTCATCAACCACCGGCTCCGTCGGAACGATCAGCGCTTGATCAGGCGTCGCACTGGTGACCGCCGCCCCATCAACCGGCAATGCGTCTTCAGGGGCGATTTCGTCGGGTGCCTTGCCGGCAACATCAGGCGCCGCGGCGCTCGGCACCACTTGGGCCTGCATCGCCGGGTTGGCGGCGTTGTTGGGATTGGTCACGCTGTTGGGGCTGACCGCGGGATTGGCAGGATTGGCGGCATCAGTGGGCGGCGGAACCGCTGCCCCAGAAGCCTGCATTTTCGCCAGTTGGTCATTTTTCAGTTGAATCAAGCGCTGCAGCTTGTCGACCTGGCTTTGCAGGTCGGTCATGCGGCTTTTCAGCTCGGCATTGTCCCGACGCGTGGTGTCCAGGTTTTCCTGAGTAGTCGCCAACTGATTACTGATATCGGAGTTGTCGCCCGCTTTGCCTTTGGCACCCGCCTTGTTGGCAGAGACGAGGCTGAGATTATCCTTGGCGTCGATCTGCGACGGCGCGGCGCCCGCACGGTCACGACGGGTCGCATCGACCTGACGTGCGCCGCTCGGCAAGCGTCGGCCTTCGCGCCACGCGCGGTTCTGCTCGGCCACTTCGGCCACTGCGCGAGGCTGAGCCAGCGCTGTTGATTCCTGCGGCGACGGCAGACGCAACACCTGACCTTTCTTCAAGCGGTTGATGTTGCCGGCAATGAAAGCATCAGGGTTCAGCGCCTGGATCGCCAGCATGGTCTGCTGCACGGTCCCGCCATTCTTCACGCGCGCGGCAATTTCCCAGAGCGTGTCGTTATTGGCAGTGGTGTATTGGGTGAACTTGGGTTCCGGGGCCGGCGCCGGAGCAGGCGTCGAAGGCGCAGCGGCCGGTGTCTCGGCGGCAGGAGCCGGTGCAGGGGCGGCGCTCGGTGCCGTCGAAGGCAGTTGCGCGGCGGCCGCAGCGGCTTGCGGCGAGAACTTCGGCGGATCCAGCAACAGGCTGTACTCGCGCAGCGCACGGCCATTGGGCCAGAGCACTTGAACGAGGAACTTCACGTAGGGATCGCGGATAGGCTTGGTGGAGGTGATGCGCAACACGCTCCTGCCGCCCGGGTTGACGACCGGGGTAAAGGTCAGGTCATCCAGGATCGCCACCCGGCCAACGCCGGCCTGTGCGAACTCCGCCGAGGTCGCCAGACTTGGCACCACCTGGGAGGCATTGAGGTCCTGCACTTCTGTCAGCTCGATTTCGGCCAACAGCGGCTGATTCAGGGTCGACTTCACGGTCAGACCGCCGAGGCCAAGCGCTTGGGCCATTCCCGATGACAGCGCCGAAGCCGCAGCGATTGCTAAAACGAGTTTACGAACCTGAACCATAGCCCATCCCTTGTTTGAAATTTCCCCGGCAATCGCGAAGATAATGCCTGCTCGGGTGTAGGGCGTATCGACACGCCGCAGCTAGAATGATTCTTCGAATTGTGGGCAAGTATCTTTTACACAACGTCTTTTATCAACAACTCAGCCACCTGCACAGCGTTCAACGCTGCGCCCTTGCGCACATTATCCAGCGTGACCCAGAAATTCAGCTCACAACTGTCGTCAACGCCCCCGCGCAAACGTCCTACATAGACAGCATCCTGTCCTACGGCGTCGCCCACCGGCGTCGGGTAATCGCCAGCCTCAACCAGCTCGATGCCCTCGGCCGTTTCAAGCGCGGCATTGACCGACTTGATGTCGACCGCCTCGCGGGTCTGCACCGACACGCTAAGGCTGTCGCCGAAGAACACCGGCACCTGAATGCAACTGACGCCGACCTTGATTAAAGGCAGCGAGAGCAACTCGCGCAACTCGCTGACCAAACGTTTTTCCAGTGGCACATGACCCCCGGCGTCAGGCTTGCCCACTTGGGCCAGCACGTTGAACGCCATCTGCCGGTCAAACACCTTCGGCTCCAGCGGACGAACGTTGAGCAGTTCGGCCGTTTGCCGCGCCAGTTCGGTGACACCCTCTCGGCCCATGCTCGACACCGCCAGGCACGCCGTCACGGTGATTCGCTCGATGTTCAGCAGTGCGCGCAACGGCGCCAGCACCAGCGCGAGGGCGGCGGCGCTTGAACTCGGGCAGGCAACCTGCTGCGGTCCGGCCAGATCAGCCAGGCGGGCGCCGTTGACCTCGGGCACCACATTCGGCGCCTGCTCGACGGACAAGCCGGCGGACAGGTCGATCACCACACAACCGGCGGCTGTGGCGCGTTCGGCATAGCTGCGTGTCACGGCGGCGCCTGCTGCGAAGAAGGCAATCCCGGCCTTGCTGAAATCAAAGGCGTCGACTTCACGCACACGGACGTTCTTGCCACGGTACGGCACCGAACTGCCGGCCGATTCGACGCTGGCGAGCAGGTGCAAATCGCCGACCGGGAAGTCGCGTTCTTCGAGAATCTGCACGATGGTTTCGCCGACAGTACCGGTGGCGCCGATCACGGCGATATCAAAGGACTGACTCATGGAAAAACCTCAGGAAAAATCGGGGGGCGGCACTTTAACTGCCCGGTGCCAGTCAGGCAATTGGCCGCAAGTGAGTAGCCACATTGAAAGGGATCGATCAGGGCTCAAGACCGATGGGGAAGAATTCGCCACCGCTCCACACCCCCAGCCAGCGCTGGTCGTCGATTTCACGCACCACAGCAAGGTCGACCAACTGATAGAACACATTGCGGTGGATCAGCGCTTCGAGGTTGTTGCGCACATGAACATAGGGCGCCGGCTCCTGGGTTTGCGGATCGAGGTCGATACGCAACGGGTGATCAGCCCCCGCCTCCACCACGTCCTCGACGTTGGTGGTGAATCGCAGCAACTGCGACTCCCCGCTGCCTTCAACGTCCAGCAGCACCGCCACGAAAGGGGCGTCGTCGACCTTGATGCCGACCTTCTCCACCGGGGTGATCAGAAAGTAGTCGTCGCCGTCACGGCGAATGATGGTGGAAAACAGCCGCACCATCGGCTTGCGACCAATGGGCGTGCCCAGATAAAACCAGGTGCCATCGCGAGCGATGCGCATGTCGATGTCACCGCAGAAATCCGGGTTCCACAGGTGCACCGGCGGCAAGCCCTTGCCGCTCTTGGCAATCTGGGCCAACAGATCGTTGGCTTTGTCCTGCCCACTCATACGCCACTCCTCAGCGGGCTTCGACGCCCAGCAAACCCCGAGCGTAAGCTTCCATCGGGGGGCCTAGCAAATCCTCGGGTTTGGTGTCGTACAAAGTCAGCAGACCACCACGCAGGTGAATGCGTGCCGAATCGATGAGATAGCGGGTGTTGGTTTCGATCAGCATCAACTGGATAACGCCGTTGTCGATGCCGAGACGGTCAACCGCTTCCTGGTCCGACCACTCGTCAAACGTACCGATGCGGTCGTCGGCCTTGGCGAAACGGGTGTACAGCAGATAGTGCGCGCCAGCGGCCCGGGCCTCATTCATCGCGTCATCCAGACCTTCCGGGGCGCGAGCGCGGCGGACCATCGGGAAGTATTCGATAAACCCGTTGAAGGCTTCTTCGGCCACGACGTTGGACCGCGGGTAGGCACCGCCACGCGGAGCAAAGGCCCCTTGGGCGATATAGATGAACGAGTCGGGCTGCACGCGGAAGTTGTTCAACCGACGGGTCGAACTGTGATCCAGCAGCCCGGCGTCACTGAGCTCATCGTGAGCGCCTTGTGCCAGATCGCTGACGTGCATGCAGCCACTCAACGCCAGTAGAGCCAGCAGTAAAACCAGGCTACGCATGTTTATCTCCAAAGTCCGGCGACGGAAAACCGGCGAATGGCCGGTTAATGCAGCTTTTGCGCCATGTCGGAGGTGGAGACTGTCTGGCTTGCCGAATCGGTTTTACATACCGCGCTTTACTCAGCCGCCGGATCGGGCCGGGCGTCGGGTTTGGCCTCGTGCGTATGATCGATATCACGCTTGCGCTTGTTGCCCATGCGCACGCCGATGTCCATCAGGAACTGGAAGAAACCTTCCTGATCCTCGAGGACATTGCTCCAGAACGGCGAGTGGTACAACGCCACCGCGCCATGCACCAACGCCCAGGCGGCGCAGTAATGGAAATACGGCGGGACGTCTTCCAGCTTGCCTTCGGAGATCCGGCCTTTTATGAGCAAGGTCAGGTGTTCGAAGTTCGAGGCGCGGATCTTGTGCAGTTCCTCGACCAGCTCCGGGACCTGATTGCCCTTGACGACTTTCTCTTCGAGCCGGTCGAACAGGCGATAGCGCTGTGGGTCGCGCATGCGGAACTCAAAGTAGGCGCGGGACAGTGCTTCCTTGTCCTTGTCGACATCCGCCGAATGCAACAGCTCGTTCAGATCGCGCTCGTAGTCGAGCATCAGGCGAAGGTAAATCTCCGCCTTGGATTTGAAGTGCTTGTAGATGGTGCCTTTGCCGATACCCACGGCGTCCGCGATCATCTCGACGGTAACGCTGTCTTCGCCCTGTTCGAGGAACAGCTTGAGCGCGGTGTCGAGAATCTCCTGCTCACGGCGGCGAAACTCACGGACTTTACGAGGTTCTTTCTGCATAGGAGGGGACTGTGGATTCGGAAATCGGAAGCGGCATTATGCCTATCCCGCAGAAGAATGCACGGATCATCCGACCTGCATCCGTTTTCTGACGCATTTAGCCGTCAGCACGCAAAAAGGAAACGCACGAGGCCTTACCAGTCTTGTTTTTTGGCGGGATGGGGTGGGCGGTCAAAAATTCGGAGCATCCGTGGAATTGCGGTATCAGCAGCGCGTCAGGTATTCCAAAACTGTTTAAAAATCGTACAGCACGCGGCTGGACGCCTGCGAATTATAGCCAATACTTATATTCGCCAACGCAGCATCTCCCCCAAGTGCCAGCGTTGGTAAGGACACCTATGGATAGCGCGTCCTTGTTTACTCCTAATGGTCTTAACCCGGATTCACCCCCCAGAACCCGGGTTTTTTTTGCCCGCGATTTGCGGAGCGTCAGGGCGTGGCAAGCATCAAAGATTGAAAGGCAGCGCCACGCTTCCGGGCGAATCAGCCCTTGACGCGTGCCAGCGGGAACAGCCGCTTGAAGTTCTCGCTGGTCTGCTCGGCAAAACGCTCGTAAGTCTCGCCACGGAGCATCGCCAGAAACTCGGCCACTTCACGCACGTACTGCGGCAGGTTGGGCTTGCCCCGATACGGGATCGGCGCCAGGTAAGGCGAGTCGGTCTCGACCAGCAGCCGGTCGGCAGGCACCTTGCTGGCGACGTCCCGCAGCGCGTCGGCGTTGCGGAAGGTGACGATGCCGGACAGCGAGATATAGAACCCCAGATCCAGCGCGGCCTTGGCCATGTCCCAGTCTTCGGTGAAGCAATGCAGCACGCCCGCCTGAGGCAGCGCGGCCTCACGCAGCAGCTCCAGTGTGTCGGCCCGGGCACCACGGGTATGGACGATTACCGGCTTGCCGGTCACGTTGGCCGCTTGCAGATGAAGCCGGAACGAGGCCTGTTGCACCTCGGCTGCCTCAGGTTCGTAGTGATAATCCAGACCGGTTTCGCCGATGGCCACTACGCGCGGATGATTCAGCTCGCCGAGCAGCCACTCCAGCGCAGGCGCCTCGCCGGGCTTGAGGTCCAGCGGGTGAATACCGACCGAGCAGTCGACGTCGTCGTAGCGGTCAGCCAGCGCTTTTACGGCACCGGCATTTTCAGCGCTGACGCCGATGCACAGAAAATGCCCGACGCCGCGCTCTCTCGCCGCTTGCAGGGCGTTATCGAGGGAGCCGTCGTGGGCGCTGAGGTCGAGGCGGTCAAGGTGGCAATGGGAATCTACAAGCATGGTGGCGGGGGCAACTTACATCGTATGGGTAGGACGGTCGGATTTCAGAGCTCCGGCCAGGTAGTTTTCAATCATGTTGCGGGCGGTGTTGTCGCCATCGTTGAACTGCACGCCAACGCCAGCGGCGCGGTTCCCCTGAGCGCCCTTCGGCGTGATCCAGGTGACCTTGCCGGCAACCGGAATCTTTTCAGGCTCGTCCATCAGGTTGAGCAACATGAACACTTCATCGCCCAGCTTGTAGCTTTTGCTGGTGGGAATGAACAGGCCGCCGTTTTTGATGAACGGCATGTACGCGGCGTACAGGACGGACTTGTCCTTGATGGTCAGGGACAGAATGCCGTTACGTGGACCTGGACTCAGTGGCACGCTCATCTCGTTTCCTCAGGCAATGCATGATGTCATGCAGATGGCCAGTCTAACCCTGTCCGGTCAGGCCTGCCCACTGCACCAATAATGCTTCGAGCAACAAAACCCGGTTCAGGTTCGCTTTTGACATGACCTTCTGGCGCTGCAGCAACACCCAGTCCTGAATCGCCAGCACATTGCGCTGGGACGATTTCTGCGCCAGGTACTGCACGACCTTGCGCATGTCGGTCAGGCCGAGGCCCTCTTCGTCCTGGGTCAGTTGATAGCGCAGGATCAGGCTCGACCAGTCGCAGAACCAGTCGAACAGTAACAACAGCGGAATGTCTTTCCAGCCTTCGGCCAGCTGGGTTGGCGATTGCTGGCCCTTGAGCAGCTTTTTAACGCCCTCCACCACCAGCGCGCGCTGCTCATGAACGCCCTGGGCGTGCAGCTTGACCGCGACCAATGGCGAACCGGCCGCGAGGGTCAGCAGATCGGCGCGCTCCTGCTCTGTGCAGTCGGGCAGTGCATCGGCCAGCCAGGCGATGCTCATGGCATCGCTGGGCAGCGGACACGCCTGTTGCACGCAACGGCTCTTCACCGTGGGCAACAGCCGACTTGGCTGATGGCTGACCAGCAAGAGAATGGTGTTCCCCGAGGGCTCTTCCAGACTTTTCAGCAAGGCGTTGGCGGCGTTGATGTTCATCGCCTCGACCGGCTCGATCAGCACCACCTTGCGCCCGCCCATCTGCGCGGTCTGCACCACGAAACTGACCAGGTCTCGCACTTGATCGACCTTGATCGCCTTGTCGGCTTCTTCAGGCTCCAGCACGTAATGATCAGGGTGACTGCCGGCCGCCAGCAGCGAGCAGGATTTGCACTGACCACAGGCTTCAAGGCCTGCCGGGCGTTGGCACAACAGCAGGTACATCAAACGCTCGGCCAGCGCCCGCTTGCCGATGCCAGCAGGGCCGTGCAGCAAATAGGCGTGCGCATGCTGCTTGCGGCCTGCCAGTTGCTGCCACAGGCCGTGCTGCCAGGGGTAAGCCTCAGCCATGCCGGCGAGCCGCCAGCAGCGCGATCAAATCGGGAACCAGGACATCAAGGGACGCTTGCACTTCAGTCAGCGGCAGCGCCGCGTCCACCAGACGATAACGCTCGGGCGCCGCGGCCGCGCGGGAAAGGTAGGTGCTGCGGACCGCATCGAAGAACGCCCGGCCCTCTTGCTCGAAGCGGTCGAGCTGACCCCGGGCGGATGCGCGGGCCAGGCCGATCTCGATGGGCAGATCGAACACCAGGGTCAGATCCGGACGCAGCGCGCCCTGGACGAAATCTTCCAGCACGGCGATGCGCTCGATGGGCAGGCCGCGACCGCCTCCCTGATATGCGTATGTGGCATCGGTGAATCGGTCGCAAAGCACCACAGCGCCCCGCGCCAGCGCCGGACGAATCAGAGCAGCGAGGTGTTGCGCGCGGGCGGCGAACATCAGCAGCAGCTCTGTATCAACGAACATCTGCTCGTCACCGGGCGTCAACAGCAGCTCGCGGATACGCTCGGCCAATGGCGTACCGCCAGGTTCGCGGGTCAGGACGACATCAATGCCCTCACTGCGCAGGCGTTCGGCCAGATAGTCGCGGTTGGTGCTTTTGCCCGCGCCTTCGGGGCCTTCCAAGGTAATAAACAAGCCGGTCACGGGCAGTCCTTGATCAGATTCATGGCGAGTGTGCTCGCGGTTGTCATTTGCCGGGGTCACTGGCTGGGGGCGACGGAGCTGCAGCGTCTGTCTGAGGTTTCGGCGAGGGTTCGCTCGGGTCCGGCGCTGCGCCCTTACGCTCTTCAGACTTGGCCTCTTCAGGCTTGGACTGTGTCGCCTGCGCACCAGTACCTTGTGGATTTGGAGACTGCTGCGCGGATGCGGGCGTTTCCACGGCATCCACAGGCTGCGCCGGTACAACCACTGGCGCAGGACTGGAACGGTAGTCCGTGCGACGCTTGAGCTGGAATTCCTTCACCGCCGCGTTATGCGCATCCAGATCGGCGGAGAATACGTGACTGCCGTCCCCTCTTGCCACGAAGTACAGGCTGTTGCCGGCCACCGGGTGCATGGCCGCATGGATCGCTTCACGCCCGACCATGGAGATCGGCGTTGGTGGCAATCCGGAGATGACATAGGTGTTGTACGGCGTAGGCTCTTTCAGCAACGCCCGGGTGATCTTGCCGTTGTACCGATCGCCGAGGCCGTAAATGACGGTCGGATCGGTCTGCAGCAACATGCCCTGTTGCAAGCGACGCACGAACACGCCGGCAATCTGGCCGCGTTCCTGGGGCACGCCGGTTTCCTTCTCCACCAGCGACGCCATGATCAGCGCCTGGTAGGGATCGGTGTACGGCACATCGGGAGCGCGCTGGTCCCATTCTTCCTGAAGCACTTCATCCAGACGGTTGTAAGCTTGCTTGAGCAGCTCGACGTCGGTCATGCCGCGCACATAGCGGTAGGTGTCCGGGAAAAAACGGCCTTCCGGGAAGACGTCCGGATGCCCCAGCTTCGCCATCAACTCGGTGTCGCTGAGGTCGCTCGCCGTTTGCTCAAGCTTGACCTGCTTGCCCAACGCCGCGCGCACCTGTCGGAATGTCCAGCCCTCCACCAGGGTGACGCTGTACTGAACCACTTCACCTTTTTGCCAGAGGTCGAGCAGAGACTCGGCGTTCATGCCGGGCGCCATGCGGTATTCGCCGCTGTGCAGCGACTGATTCTGCAGATTGAAGCGCCAGTACAGCCGCAGCCAGAACGCATCCTTGATGACGCCTTCGGCTTGCAGCCGATTCAGCACGCCGGTCGGCGAAGAGCCCGACGGCACATCCAGAAGTTGTTCCTGGGTCAGATTGAGGGTCTGGTGCAGCGCGCTGTTCTGCTGCCAATAAGCCACACCCAGCAACAGCCCCGCCAGAACCACACCTGTTTCCAGCAAGACGAGTAATTTTCGGATCACGAATCAGATATCCAGAAGCCCGCGAACAAGGTGTTGGAGTTTACGGGTCAGCGGCCCAACCGGCCAGTTCAGATGCTCGACGCCACGCACGGGCCAGATGCCGTACACGCTGTTGCACACAAATACTTCATCGGCCTTTTGCAGGTCGGACATCTGCAGCTCCAGCTCGCGGGCTGGCATGTTCTCCCGCTCCGCCAGTGCCAAAATCTCGGCCCGCATCACACCGGCTACGCCACAGCGCCGCAGGTCCGGCGTCAGCAACACCCCGCCCTTGACCATAAACAGATTGCTGTGGACCGCTTCGACGATGCGCCCCGACACGTCCCGCATCAACCCTTCGGCGTAGTCGGCACTTTGCCATTCCCCACGGGCCATCACTTGCTCAAGACGATTAAGGTGCTTGAGCCCTGCCAACAGCGGCTGCTCGGCGAGACGGGTCTGACAGGCGAACAGTTTGATGCCCTGCTCTGCATGACTTTCAGGGTAAGCCGGCAGCGGACCTGCCTGGAGGATGCGTCGCGGCAGCGCGTCAGAAACGGGCGCATAGCCACGCACGCCGTCGCCCCGGGTGACGATGAGCTTCATCACGCCTTCACCCAATTGAGCGGCGAAGCGCCAGCACTCCTCCTCGACCAGCGCCAGATCGAGATTCAACGCAAGGCGCTGCGCACCCAGTGCCAGACGCTGCAAATGACGCTGGAAGAGCAATGGCTGTCCGGCCTTGACGAGGACGGTCTCGAAGAGACCATCGCCGTACGCCAACCCCCGATCCTTGACGGCTAGGGAGTCAGCTGAAAGGCCATCGATCCAGCTCACGGTCATTCGGCGTACCGGCGGAAGACCAGCGAGCCGTTGGTGCCACCGAAACCGAAGGAGTTGGAGATCACCACGTCGATCGGCATTTTGCGCGGCTCATGGGGAACGAAGTCCAGGTCGCAGCCTTCGTCCGGCTCGTCCAGGTTGATCGTCGGTGGCGCTACCTGATCCTTGATCGCCAGCACACTGAAAATCGCCTCGATTGCACCGGCGGCGCCCAGCAGATGGCCCGTCATCGACTTGGTCGAACTGACGGCCAGCTTGTAGGCGTGCTCGCCGAACACCTTCTTGATGGCGCTGACTTCAGCCAGATCGCCCGCAGGCGTCGAGGTGCCGTGGGCGTTGATGTATTGCACGTCTTCGGGACGGATCTTGGCATCGCGCAGGGCATTGGTGATACAGCGCGCAGCACCGGCGCCGTCATCGGGCGGCGAGGTCATGTGGAACGCGTCGCCGCTCATGCCGAAGCCGATCAGCTCGGCATAAATGGTCGCGCCACGCGCTTTGGCGTGCTCGAGTTCTTCGAGGACCATGGCGCCAGCACCGTTGGACAACACGAACCCGTCGCGGCCCTTGTCCCACGGACGGCTGGCGCGCTCAGGCTCATCGTTGCGGGTAGACAGCGCGCGCGAGGCGCCAAAGCCGCCCATGCCCAGACCGCAGGCCGCCATTTCAGCGCCGCCGGCAATCATCACGTCGGCTTCGTCGTAGGCGATGTTGCGCGCGGCCATGCCGATGCAGTGCGTGCTCGTCGTGCAAGCGGTGGCGATCGCGTAGTTGGGGCCCTGTGCGCCGAGATGGATCGACAGGAACCCGGAAATCATGTTGATGATCGACCCCGGTACGAAGAACGGGGAGATCTTGCCTGGGCCCTGCTCATGCATCAGCCGGCTGGTGTTCTCGATATTGGTGAGGCCCCCGATGCCCGATCCCATCGCTACGCCGACGCGCTCGCGATTGGTGTCGTCGATCTTGATACCGGAATTGCGCACGGCCTGAAAGCTGGCAGCCAGCCCGTACTGGATGAACAGGTCGAGTCTGCGGGCCTCTTTGGCCGACAGGTATTCCTCGACGTTGAACCCCTTCACCGAACCGCCAAAGCGGGTGGTGTATTGGGACAGGTCCGTGTGTTCGATAGGCCCAATGCCACTCTGGCCAGCCAGAATGCCTTGCCAGGTGCTCGGCACATCCGTGCCCAAAGGCGTCAGCATACCCATACCGGTGACCACGACGCGTCTACGCGACACAGGACTCTCCTTTCTTCTATTGATGAAACGCTGCCCTATTCAAAGAAAAAACCGCACGCCAGGGGCAGTGCGGTTTCTCCAGGACAACAAACTACGATTACAAAATCTTACGCCTGGTGGGCAGTAACGTAATCGATAGCCGCTTGAACAGTGGTGATCTTCTCGGCTTCTTCGTCAGGGATTTCGGTCTCGAATTCCTCTTCCAGAGCCATTACCAGCTCAACGGTATCAAGGGAGTCGGCACCCAGGTCTTCAACGAAAGAAGCACTGTTGGTGACTTCCTCTTCCTTGACGCCAAGTTGTTCGGCAACGATTTTCTTGACGCGCTCTTCGATGGTGCTCATACCGTGTTTTAACTCCTAGTGGACAAATTCAGGCAGCTGGCCGATGGGTAAGTGTATAGAAGAGGTTTTGCGCATTTCAAGCTAAACGCAATTCCCGCTACGCCCAACAGCTCTCTGCCCCTTAAAAGATTTCAGCTTTATAACGGATTTTAGACAGCCCGTATGACATTTTTTCGATACGACCGGTCACATGTACATGCCGCCGTTAACGGGGATTGTAGCCCCGGTAACGTAGCCTGCACCTTCTGAGGCAAGAAAAGCGACAACATGCGCGATCTCTTCTGCCTGCCCCAGTCGGCCCAGAGGAATCTGTGCCGTCAGGGAATCACGCTGTGCTTCCGGCAGCTCGCGCGTCATGTCGGTGTCGATGAAACCCGGCGTTACCGAGTTGACCGTCACTGCGCGCGACCCGACTTCACGTGCCAGGGCACGGCTGAAGCCTTCCAGACCCGCCTTGGCGGCTGCGTAGTTTACTTGACCTGCGTTGCCCATGGCACCCACCACCGAACCAATGCTGATGATCCGGCCCCAACGCGCCTTGGTCATCCCGCGCAGAACGCCCTTGGACAGGCGAAACAGGCTGTTCAGGTTGGTGTTGATGACATCATGCCACTCGTCATCCTTCATCCGCATGATCAGGTTGTCACGCGTGATCCCGGCGTTGTTGACCAGGATCAACGGCGCTCCGACGCGCTCGGTGATCTGCGCCAGAACACTGGTAACGGACTCGTTATTGCCTACGTCCAGCGCCAGGCCGAAACCTTCGATGCCGTTTTCCTTGAAATAAGCGGTGATCTTCTCGGCGCCGGCCTCGGACGTCGCCGTGCCTACGACAATGGCGCCGTTACGACCCAGTTCAAGGGCGATCGCCCGGCCAATGCCACGGCTCGCGCCGGTGACAAGTGCAACTTTACCCTGACTCATGCAGGCGTCTCCTAATCAGGCCAGCGCCGCACGAGCGGCGGCGAAGGCGTCTGGGGTATTGAGGTTGTGGGTGGCCACGCCATCGGCGCAACGCTTGTTCAATCCAGCGAGGACCTTGCCCGGGCCGCACTCGACCAGTTGCAGGGCGCCCTGGGCGGCCAGCGTCTGGATCGATTCGACCCAACGTACCGGCTTGTAGAGCTGCTGCAGCAGATCGGCTTTCAGCGTCTCGAGGTCGGAGACGACACTCGCGGTGACGTTCTGCACCAGCGAGATCTGCGGGACCTGCCAGTCAATGGCTGCGATCGCCTCAGCGAAGCGTTCCGCCGCCGGGCGCATCAGCTCGCAATGGGAAGGCACGCTGACCGGCAGCGGCAAGGCACGCTTGGCGCCTCTGGCCTTGCACACTTCGATGGCACGCTCCACGGCGGCCTTGGCACCGGCTATGACGACTTGTCCGGGCGAATTGAAATTCACCGCGCTGACCACATCGCCCTGAGCGGCTTCGGCACAGGCATCAATAACCACCGCATCGTCCAGACCCAGAATGGCCGCCATGCCGCCCTGCCCCGCAGGCACGGCGTCCTGCATCAACTGACCACGGCGCTCGACCAGCTTCACCGCGTCTGTGAGGGTCAGGCTGCCGGCCGCAACCAGCGCGCTGTACTCACCCAGACTGTGACCGGCGACATACGCCGGGCGCACGCCGCCTTCCGCCAGCCACAGACGCCACAAGGCGATCGATGCGGTGAGGATGGCAGGTTGGGTTTTATCGGTCTGGTTGAGGCTCTCTTCAGGGCCCTGCTGGGTCAACGCCCAGAGGTCGTAGCCCAGAGCGGCGGAAGCCTCTTTGAACGTCTCCAGCACCAGCGGATGCTGCGCGCCCAGCTCGGCCAGCATGCCGAGGGACTGCGAGCCCTGGCCCGGAAAGACAAATGCGACGGAAGCAGACATTAACAAGCCCCTGATTATTCTCGTCAAAATGAGCGTCCGGCGGGCCGAACGCGAGGTAATTCAATGTGTTGCGATGGACAGTTGGATGACCATGCGGTCACAGGCGTCACATTCTAGCCCAAGACGCCCGTCGAAGCCTTAAAGCAGATCGTCCAGACGACCGCGCAAGCGCTGCGGCAGGTTTTCCTGAATCTCGATCAGCGCCCGCTGTATCGCGCTCTGGAACCCCTGTGCATCGGCCGAGCCGTGGCTCTTTACCACGATGCCCTGCAGACCGAGAAAGCTGGCGCCGTTGTGCCGCGCCGGGGCCAGATCGGCCTTGAGCCTGCCGAGTACAGGCCTTGCCATCAAACCCACCAGCCGCGACAGCACGTTGCGGCGAAACAGCCGCTCAATGCGCTCGCCAATCATCATTGCCAGGCCTTCGCTGGACTTCAGCAGCACATTGCCGACGAAGCCATCGCAGACCACGACATCTGCCTCACCCCGATACAACCCATCGCCTTCGACGAAGCCGATGTAATTCAGCCCAGGTGCAGCCTGTAGCAGACTGGCCGCCAACTTGACCTGCTGATTGCCCTTGATGTCTTCGGTACCGACGTTCAGCAGTGCGACTCTGGGTCGCACCACACCCAGCGCCTCCGCCGCCACCGAACCCATCACGGCGAACTGATAAAGATGCTCGGCGGTGCAATCCACGTTCGCGCCCAGATCCAGCAGCTGGCAATAACCGCCCTGTGTCGGAATTGCAGCCACCATGGCTGGTCGGTCGATGCCCGGCAGGGTTTTCAGCACGAATCGGGACAGCGCCATCAAGGCACCGGTATTACCTGCGCTGACGCAGGCATGGACCTTGCCCTCGGCGAGAAGCCCCAGCGCAACACGCATCGACGAATCAGGCTTGCCACGCAAGGCCTGGGACGGACGCTCATCCATGGTGATTATTTCACTGGCGTGCACAACGTGCAGGCGCGAGCGATCGACACCGGAGTGGCGTGCGATGAGTTCTTCAAGAAGGGAGGATTGACCGACGAGGGTCAGGTGTAACGAGGGAGTAGCAAGCAGGCAGGCAATGCTGGCCTGAACAATGTTGCGGGGACCGAAGTCCCCGCCCATTGCGTCGATCGCGATGACCGGAGCAGACAAGAAATTACTCGTCAGCGCCCTTGTCGATCACTTTACGGCCACGGTATACGCCTTCTGGCGATACGTGGTGACGCAGGTGAACTTCACCGGTGGTTTTTTCTACAGACAGAGTGCTAGCCTCGAGAGCGTCGTGGGAACGACGCATGTCACGGGCAGAGCGGGATTTTTTGTTCTGCTGAACAGCCATAATTGATTAACTCCTAAACGTTTGGGTCACGCTTTAACTGCGCCAATACACTGAACGGGTTGGACCGCGTTACCTCGTCCTCGCTCGGCTCGGACTCATTAAGGTCCGCCGGCGGCTGGCATTCTTTCGGATCATGAGTTGGAACAATGGGCAAGGCGAGCAGAAGCTCATCCTCGATCAAAGCCAGCAGATCCATGGGATCTTCGCCGAGTTCCAGCACGTCATAGCCTTTCGGCAACGACTGGGTGTTTGCACCCTCCTTCACCACCGCATAACTGCATTCGCTGTGGATCGGAAAGGTGACCAGCTCAAGACAACGCTGGCAAACCATTTTGACTTCGACGTCAATTTCACTGTGGATAACCACAGCTCGCTGCTCGTCTCGCTCAAAAACGAATTTCGCCTGCACCGTACCGAGATTGTCAGCAAGCGGGTCGCAGAGTCTCTCCAAATCAGCCAGCAGCATCTCTCCCTGAAGAGTAGTGCCACGATCAGCTAATTTGCGCGGGTCAACGTGAGGTGGAATCGGGTCATTCAACATAGGCGCAGCATTCTAGGGACGACCCTTGCGACTGTCAAAGGAAATTCAGGCCTGTTCGCCACCGGAGCCGCTGATTACACTCGACTTTCATGTTACGGAGCCACCCATGCTGCCTCTCCTCCTTGCTTCCAGCTCTCCCTATCGCCGCGAATTGCTCGACCGCCTGCGATTGCCATTCGTCTGCGCGTCGCCCGACATCGATGAAAGCCGTCGGCCAAACGAGCCGGCAATCGACCTTGTCACCCGCCTGGCGCGCGAGAAAGCCATGGCACTGGCCGAACAATTCCCCGACCACCTGATTATCGGCTCGGACCAGGTGGCAGTGCTCGGCGAGCAGATCCTCGGCAAGCCCCACACTTTCGAGCGCGCGCTGGAACAGCTCCAGGCGAGCAGCGGCAACAGCGTCAGCTTCCTCACCGGCCTTGCGCTCTTCAACAGCCACACAGGTCAGTGCCAGGTGGGTTGCGTGCCCTTCACCGTGCACATGCGCCAACTGGACGACACTCGCATCAGCCGCTACCTCCATGCCGAACAACCCTATGACTGCGCAGGCAGCTTCAAGGCCGAGGGACTGGGCGTCAGCCTGTTCCGCAGCACTGAGGGCCCGGATGCGACCAGTCTGATCGGCCTTCCTTTAATACGCCTGGTGGACATGCTGATGAACGAAGGCGTCGAGTTGCCGTGATACTGATGCGAAAAGCCCGACCAATGGCCGGGCTTCTCATCACACATCAAGACTGTAACGATCAGCGCAGGGACGGCCCTTTGAAGCCTGCCCACATCGCGATCTGCTCGGCGACGCTGGCGCCCATCTTTTTAGAGAAACGATCGAACGGCGACTCTTTAACCGTGTAATCGACCATCTCCTTCTCGCCGATGATATCTCGCGCCACGTAGCTGGCGCTGCCTAGCCCATCGACCAGACCCAGGCCCACTGCCTGCTCACCCGTCCAGACCAGACCCGAGAACAACTCCGGATGGTCCTTGTCTTTCAGGCGATCACCGCGACCCGCCTTCACGCTGGCGATGAACTGCTTGTGGGTGGTGTCCAGAACACCCTGCCAGAACGCAGTCTCGTCAGGCTTTGGCGGCTGGAACGGGTCAAGGAATGCCTTGTGCTCGCCCGAGGTATAGGTACGACGGTCAACGCCGAGCTTTTCCATCGTGCCGACGAAACCGAAACCGGCCGCGGTGACACCGATCGAACCCACCAGACTGGCTTTGTCCGCGTAGATCTGGTCGGCGGCGCTGGCGATGTAATACGCACCGGACGCTCCGAGATCAGTGATCACTGCATACACCTTGATGTCCGGCTTCTGCGCACGCAGACGGCGGATTTCATCGTAGATATAGCCGGACTGCACCGGACTGCCGCCCGGGCTGTTGATGCGCAGAATCACGCCCTTGGTTTTTTCGTCTTCGAACGCTGCCCGCAGACTGCCAACGATGTTGTCGGCACTCGCGGCCTCGGTGTCAGCGATCATGCCCTTCACTTCGATCAGCGCGGTGTGGCTGGTGCTGCGTGAACCGCCCTTGCCGAAATCCATCAGCGGCGAGAACAACGCCAGCGCGCCGAACAGATAAAGAAAGGTCAGGGATTTGAAGAAGATCCCCCAGCGCCGCGACCGGCGCTGCTCCTGCACGCTGGCGAGCAGGGTCTTTTCCAGCAGTTTCCAGCTTTTTGCATCCCCTGCGTCATCGCGCTCTGGCGAAGACGGAGACTTCCATTCGTCCGACATAGATCATTGACCCCAACAACGAAGTTTCAGCAGTCCGCGCACCCAACCAGGTGCGCAATTCGGAAAAGTGCTCGATCGCCAGACGCGGCTGGTACTGAAGCAGAGAGCCTAGCGTTTGCGCGCCGTACCCGACAGCCACTGAATCCATTCCGGCGTTACGTGCCATCAACAGATCGAATGAAGCATCGCCAACCATCAGGGCCCTTTCAGGCCTGACGCCGCAATGTTGCAGGATTTCATTGAGCATCAGCGGATCAGGCTTGCTGGCCGTTTCGTCCGCTGCGCGCGTGGCGTCGAAGAAGTCGCCCCAGCCATGGGCCTTGAGGACACGATCCAGACCCCGCCGGGCCTTGCCGGTGGCGACCGCCAGACGATAACCCTCGGCACGGAACGCCTCCAGCGACTCACGGACACCTTCGAACAGCTTCGACGGCTCGACGTCCATCGCCATGTAATGGTCGGCGTAGTGTTGCCGGAAATCGATCAGGTCGCTGTCAGTGATGTCCGGGTACAACGTGCGAATCGCCTCCGGCAAACCCAGACCAATGATGCCCTTGATTGCTTCATCATCACGGACCGGGCGAAAGGCAAGCTGCGCGGCGGCCTGCATCGCATCGACGATACGGCCGACGGAGTCAGACAGCGTACCGTCCCAGTCGAAGATCAGCAGTTCGTAATCAGGGCGCAAGCAGGAGTCGCTCCACGGTCTTGGCCCACATCTCGTCGACGGGCGCTTCGAGTTTCAACTCGCCGCCATCCGGCAGCGGCACGGTCAGGGCATACGCATGGAGGAACAGGCGCTTGCCCCCGAGGTCACGGATCTCGCGACTGAAATCCTCATCACCGTACTTGGGGTCACCGGCAATGCAGTGACCGGCATGCAAGGCATGCACGCGAATCTGGTGGGTACGGCCGGTGATGGGCCGGGCTTCGACCATGGTGGCGAAGTCTCCGAAGCGGCGCAGGACCTTGAACAGGGTCAGCGCCTCCTTGCCCTCGTCGTTGACCTCGACCATGCGCTCGCCGGAGCGAAGGTTGCTTTTGAGCAACGGCGCACGGACCTGCTTCTGCGCGGTCGGCCAGTTTCCACGGACCAGCGCCATGTAGCGCTTGTCCACGCCGTCGCCGCGCAACTGCTCATGCAGGTGACGCAACATGCTGCGTTTCTTGGCGATCATCAACAGCCCGGAGGTGTCACGGTCCAGGCGGTGGACCAGCTCCAGCTCCTTGGCGTCGGGGCGCAGCTGACGAAAGGCTTCGATGACGCCAAAGCTCAATCCGCTACCGCCGTGAACCGCGATGCCAGCGGGCTTGTTGAGGACGATCAGTCCCTTGTCTTCGTGGACAATGGCGGCTTCAAGGCGCTGCAGCAAACCCTGGGCAACCGGCACAGGCTCGTCGCGCTCAGGCACGCGAACGGGCGGGACGCGCACGACATCGCCCGCCTGAAGCTTGTACTCGGGCTTGATCCGGCCCTTGTTCACACGCACTTCGCCCTTGCGCAAAATGCGGTAAATCAAGGTCTTGGGAACGCCCTTGAGGTACGTGATCAGAAAGTTATCGATGCGTTGACCGGCAAATTCCGGCGCAACCTCTACCAGCCGGACGCCGGGGGTTGGGGGGGTGATATTTGTCATGGCGCAAATCATAACAATTTTTTATGGATTTGAAGCACTTAATGATTGCTGCTATAGTCGCGAACGCCGCCAAAAGCGGCCTGGACAGCGGACAAACGGTATGACAACCGGCCCTGCCCAACGCAATTCACGAGGGCGCGAGGCCGTCCTACGGGGCTTTCGGTGACAACGGAAGATATGCAAGCGTAACGAGCGCAGGTGACATGAGGCCTGAAACAAGCCCGATCGCAGAGTGAGTCACTCGCCATCGAGGCCCACGTTCAAGGCCAGTTCACAAAGTGCAGTCGCTGGCAGTCGCTCCGGGCGAATGCTTCGGAAACCACGCCTTATTTGAGCCATGACGCGCGAACTTCCCATGGAAGATTGCGATAAATGCAACCCGCTGCGGATTCAGCGCGCGGCAGCACCCGAATTATCAGGGATACGTGTGGGGTGGAGACGCACAACCGTCGGACTGTGTAGCACAAGGCTTTATTCAAGACGCTTCATATCGTCCGCTACCGATGGTTGATTCCTCCTCCTGACAAAGCTTTTGCTGACAGGGTGTCATTTGTCACCACAGCAAGCAGGAACGTCGTCGCGACTCGGCCCCGCTGGCCGAACCTCGTTAGACACTGGAGTGTTCAAGCACTCCTGACGTGCCCTGACACCGACCGTGAGAAGTCGTGTGTGCCGAACGCCGTTTCCGGCAGCCCGGAAACCGACGGTACTACATGAAAAGAATGCTGATTAACGCAACTCAACCCGAAGAGTTGCGTGTTGCGCTGGTAGACGGCCAGCGCCTCTACGACCTGGACATCGAATCCGGGGCCCGCGAACAGAAGAAGGCCAACATCTATAAAGGCCGGATCACGCGTATCGAACCCAGCCTTGAAGCCGCGTTTGTCGACTTCGGCTCCGAGCGTCACGGCTTTCTGCCGCTGAAAGAAATCTCCCGCGAATACTTCAAGAAGTCGCCTGAAGGCCGCGTCAACATCAAGGACGTCCTGAGCGAAGGCCAGGAAGTCATCGTTCAGGTCGAGAAAGAAGAGCGTGGCAACAAGGGCGCGGCCCTGACCACGTTCATCAGCCTCGCAGGCCGTTATCTGGTCCTGATGCCGAACAACCCGCGCGCCGGCGGCATCTCGCGTCGTATCGAAGGCGAAGAGCGCAATGAACTGCGTGAAGCGCTGAACGGCCTGATCGCCCCTGCCGACATGGGGCTGATCGTTCGTACTGCCGGTCTTGGCCGCAGCAGCGAAGAAATGCAGTGGGACCTCGATTACCTGCTGCAACTGTGGACCGCGATCAAAGAGGCTTCCCTCGACCGCTCCGCGCCGTTCCTGATCTATCAGGAAAGCAACGTCATCATCCGCGCCATCCGCGACTATCTGCGCCAGGACATCGGCGAAGTGCTGATCGACAGCGTTGAAGCCCAGGAAGAAGCGCTGACGTTCATTCGTCAGGTGATGCCGCAGTACGCCAGCAAGATCAAACTCTACGAAGACAGCGTTCCGCTGTTCAACCGTTTCCAGATCGAAAGCCAGATCGAAACCGCCTTCCAGCGTGTCGTCGAACTGCCTTCCGGTGGCTCCATCGTCATCGATCCGACCGAAGCCCTGGTGTCCATCGACATCAACTCGGCGCGCGCCACCAAAGGCAGCGACATCGAAGAGACCGCCCTGCAGACCAACCTTGAAGCGGCTGAGGAAATCGCCCGTCAACTGCGTCTGCGCGACATCGGCGGTCTGATCGTCATCGACTTCATCGACATGACCCCGGCCAAGAACCAGCGCGCCGTGGAAGAAAAGGTCCGTGAAAGCCTCGAGGCCGACCGCGCCCGCGTTCAGGTCGGTCGCATCTCGCGCTTCGGCCTGCTGGAAATGTCCCGTCAGCGTCTGCGTCCCTCCCTGGGCGAGAGCAGCGGCATTGTCTGCCCGCGTTGCAACGGCACCGGCATCATCCGTGACGTTGAATCGCTGTCGCTGGCCATCCTGCGCCTGATCGAAGAAGAAGCGCTGAAAGACCGCACTGCCGAAGTGCGTGCTCAAGTGCCGATCCCGGTCGCTGCGTTCCTGCTCAACGAAAAACGCAACTCGATCACCAAGATCGAACTGCGCACCCGCGCGCGCATCATCATCCTGCCGAACGACCATCTCGAGACGCCGCACTTCGAAGTGCAGCGTCTGCGTGATGACAGTCCGGAAGCTCACAGCCTGCAGACCAGCTATGAAATCGCTGCCGCTGCTGCTGAAGTGGAAGAAGTGGCACCGCCTGCCGCCGCTACCCGCACCCTGGTTCGCCAGGAAGCGGCAGTCAAGACCGCCCCGGCCCGCGCCAATGCACCGGTTCCGGTTGAAGCCGCTGCGCCGGTCGCCGCTGCCCCCGCACCGGTCGCCCACGAGCCAAGCCTGTTCAAAGGTCTGGTGAAATCGCTGGTCAGCCTGTTCGCTTCCAAGGAAGAGCCTGCTCCCGCGCCTGCGGCCGTGGTCGAAAAACCGGCTGCCGAGCGTCCTGCGCGCAACGACGAGCGCCGTAATGGCCGTCAGCAGAGCCGCAGCCGTAACGGTCGCCGTGACGAGGAACGCAAGCCGCGTGAAGAACGTGCGCCGCGTGCCGATCGCGAAGAACGCGCACCTCGTGAAGAACGTGCCCCACGTGAGGAGCGCGCGCCTCGTGAAGAGCGTGCAACGCGCGAGCCGCGTGAGACCCGTGACGAAACCACTGCACCACGCGAAGAGCGTCCGGCCCGTGCGCCGCGCGAAGAGCGTCAACCACGTACCTCGCGTGAAGACCGCAAGCCTCGTGAAGAGCGTGTGCGTGAACTGCGTGAGCCGATCGATGCCGCTCCGGCTGTCAATCTGCCCCGCGAAGAACGCCCTGAGCGCGCCCCGCGTGAAGAGCGTCAGCCACGTGCGCCGCGTGAAGAGCGCCAACCACGAGCTGAACAGGCTCCAGTTGCTGTCGAAGACGAAGCCCTGCTGACCACCGAAGAGCAACAGGATGACAACCAGGAGCACGCCGAAGGCGATCGCCCTCGTCGTCGTTCACGCGGTCAGCGTCGTCGCAGCAACCGTCGCGAGCGTCAGCGTGATGCCAACGGCAATGAAATCGAAGGCAGCGAAGGCGTTGAGGGTTCAGAAGGTTCTGAAGCCATTAACGGCGAAGGCAACGAGCACGGTCATGAGTCCCATGACGAAGTGCACGCGAACGCAGACCGCGGCAATGTCGCCGCCAGTGCAAGCGTTGCTGCCGTAGCGGAGCGCGTTATCAGCGCCACTGCCGAAGCCGATGCCCACCGCCAGGCTGAACGCGCCACCGCATCCGTTGACGCCAGCGCGACTGACGCTGCACCGGCCGCTCAGGCTTTCGAAGCAGCACCAGAAGCACCGGTCGTCGAGGCCCCTGCGCCTGAAGCCAAGCGTTCGGTTATGCCGGAAGTTGAAGTGGCCACATTCGACGCCTCGCTGAGCCCGTTCGAACGTCAGGTGAAAGCAGCTGCTGAAGCCGAATCGAACGACGCGCCAGCCAGTGCCGAGATCCCGGTCGCTGTTGACGTGCCCGCGTTCATGGAAGCTCCGGCTTCTGCACCGGTCCACGAGGTCGTTGAAGTGGCCGTCGCTGAGCCGGTTCACGTCGTGGAGCCTGTTGAGGCGGCAGAGCCTGTCAAAGCACCTGAGCTCGTTCAGATTACTGAACCTGCACAAGCTGCAGAGCCCGTGCAGGCCAAGGCCTCGGAAATCGATGCGCCAACAGTGGTTGAACCGGCTGCCCAACAGCCTGTAGCGGCTGAACCGGTCATCGCGCCAGCCGTCGAAGCGCCAGCTCAGACCGCAGCACCGGAAATCGTCGCCGCACCAGTGGCAGTCGAAACTCCTCAGGCGCCGGTTGCAGAACCTGTTGCTGAAGAGACGCCAGCGCTTCCGGTTGCCAGCAATGGCCGTGCACCGAACGATCCTCGTGAAGTGCGCCGCCGTCGTCTGGAAGCCGAGCGTCAGCAGAAAGAGGCGCAAGCCTCGGATGAGCCTAAGCCGCTCGTTTAATCGCCGGTAAATGAAAAGCCCCACCTGTGTGAGCAGGTGGGGCTTTTTTATGCCTGGCGTTTAGGAGTGTGGAAGTTAGCGCGGTTGGGCTTGACTGAGATCAGCGCGGTTTAAAGGTCAACGCAGCAGGCACGTCTACATCCCACAACACACCCGGGTCGTCGACCTCGACCTCCTTGATCCGCGCGCCCTGGAAAAGCCGCTTGGCGCCCTTCTCCCCAGCCAGTGCCATGAGCGCTGGCCCGAACGCACGACCAAAAGCGACAGGATGCCCATACCGTCCGCCATGGACCGGCACGCTGATGGCGTCGTCCTCCACCGAACGCGTTAAGCGCTCGAGTGTGTCCACATGAATGAAGGGCATGTCGCCCAAGGCAATCAACCAGCCGCGATGGGCGGGCTCGGCCGAGACGGCAGCGGCGATGCTGTCGCCCATGCCGGGGGAATCCAGCACCACCACTTCATAGCCATGGCGCAGGCCCAACTCGGCAACGCTGCAGTAGTCGGATCGGGTCAACAGGACGGTTTTGTCGGCGAAGGGTTTTACGTTGGCGAGCACCTGTTCCAGCACCGATCGCTCCATGCCATCACGCCCGACGCATTGCGCGAGCAGTTTGTTGCGGTGGTGACCGGCAACCGCTCGGTAACGGCTGCCGAGGCCCGCAGCCAGCACGATGGCACACAGGGTGTCACTCATGTTCAACCCTCATGGGATACACGATGACTGAAGCTCAGCCGGGGAAAGGCGATCCCCGGTTCTTGCTCAATACAGATTGGGTTCCATTTCCAGCGCAACGCCGAAGCGTTCGAGAATGTCCGCCTGGATCCGCTGCGCAAGGCCGAGCAATTGCCCGCCGGATGCCTCGCCATAGTTGACCAGTACCAACGACTGCAGCGCGTGAACGCCAGCGTCGCCGTCACGAAAGCCCTTCCAGCCCGCCTGCTCGATCAACCAGCCGGCCGCCAGCTTTACCTGACCATCGGCCTGAGGGTAGCCGACCACGCCAGGATGGGTGAGCTTGATGGCAGCAACACGCTCGGCGGACACCAGCGGGTTCTTGAAGAAGCTCCCGGCATTGCCCAGCGTCGCGGGGTCCGGCAGTTTTTCGCTGCGAATGGCGCAGATCGCCCGGCTTACGTGCATCGGCGAAGGCTGTTTGATGCCTTGCTCTTCCAGGCGCTGACGCACCGGACCGTAATCGAGATGAAGGTTGGCCGAATAGCTGAGCTTGAAGCGAACCCGCAGGATCAGCCAGCGATTTGGCTGATGCTTGAACAGGCTGTCCCGATAACCGAACTCGCAGTCGGCCAGGGCAAATTCCCGCAACTCGCCGCTGTGTCGGTCGATCGCCGTGAGACTGTGGAAAACATCCTTGAGCTCAACGCCGTAAGCGCCGATGTTTTGCATCGGTGCAGCGCCGACGGTACCGGGGATCAGGCTGAGGTTTTCCAGCCCGGCCAACCCCTGGGCGAGCGTGTCCAGCACGAAAGGATGCCAGGGCTCGCCCGCCTCCGCTTCGACAATGGCGCCGTCGCAATCCTCGTGAACGATCCGGATGCCGCGGTTGGCCATGCGCAACACGAGGGCATCGACATCACGGGTCAGCAGCAAGTTACTGCCGCCGCCGATGACCATCAACGGCACGTCGTGGCTGGCCGAATACGCGAGGGCCTCGCGAACGTCGTCGTCGTTGAACGCCTCGGCAAAACGCCGGGCATGCACATCCACGCCGAACGTGTTGTAGGCTTTGAGAGACACCTCGTGTTGCACATTCAGCGTCATGGGTGCATCCGCGAAAACAGTGGAAGAACGACCAGAGCCATGCTCATCAAACCTCCAGCAGACGACGAACGCGTTCCAGGTCTTCAGCGGTGTCTACGCCGGCCGGGGGCGCCTCAAGGGCGTCGGCCACATGAATGCGCACGCCGTGCCAGAGTGCACGCAACTGCTCGAGGTTTTCGGTGTTTTCCAGCCAGCATGGGCCCCAGCTGACGAAGTCGTGGAGGAACCCGGCGCGGTAGGCATAAATGCCGATATGGCGGCGATACGGCACGCCTTGCGGCAGCTCGTCGCGGGTCTTCGCGAGCGCATCGCGAGCCCAGGGCAGCGGCGCGCGGCTGAAGGTCAGCGCCAGGCCATTGAGGTCCGAGCAGACCTTGACCACGTTGGGGTTGAACAGCGATGCCACGTCCTCGATCGGCTCGGCGAGGGTCGACATGCGCGCTTCAGGGTGCGCGGCGAGGTTGTCGGCGACCTGATCGATCACGGCGGGCGGAATCATCGGTTCGTCGCCCTGGACGTTGACCACGATGGCGTCGTCGGCCAAACCCAGCTTGGCGGCGACTTCCGCCAGGCGGTCGGTGCCGGAGTTGTGATCGTCGCGGGTCATCAGCACTTCGGCGCCGAAGGCCTGGCAAGCCTCAACGATGCGCTGATCATCGGTGGCAACCACCACACGCTCTGCGCTGCTCTTTCGCGCCTGTTCCCAGACGTGCTGGATCATCGGCTTGCCGGCGATGGTTTTCAGCGGCTTGCCCGGAAAGCGACTCGAACCGTAGCGCGCCGGAATGACAACGGTAAACGCTGCGGTCATTTGTCCAGACGCTCGTCGGTGGTGAGGGTCCGCGCTTCGCTTTCCAGCATTACCGGGATGCCGTCGCGAATCGGATAGGCAAGGCCGGCGCCTTTGCTGATCAGCTCGGTTTTGTCGGCGCTGAGCTTGAGCGGACCCTTGCAGATCGGGCAGGCAAGAATGTCGAGCAATTTGGTGTCCATAAGAAATCCTGAGCGAGTCATGGCAAAAGACGGGTTAACTGCGAATCGAACCAACTGACGAACGCCGGCGAAGGCACGGCTTCCACGGCCAGGTACCACCAGTCCGGTGCGGCGAAGGATGCGCATTTGACGGCGTCCTTCTCGGTCATGACCACGGGCAATGCCGGGGTGAACGACAGTGCCTGGGCACTGAACACGGCGTGGTCGGCGAACGCATGTGGAACAGGCCGCCAGTGTAGTCCTTCGAGGGTGTTGAAGAAACGTTGCGGATTACCGATCCCGGCCACCGCATGGACCTGCTGCCCGGGCGGGAAATGATCGACCGGCCGGCGTTCACCGGTGACCAGGTTGACCAGCGCGGAGGGCTTGAGCTGAAACGCAAAGCCGTCTTCGCGATCCGCGGCCGCGCCGTTGTAAAGCAGCGCATCCACGCTGTGCAGCCGCTCCACCGGTTCGCGCAACGGGCCCGCCGGCAGGCAGCGGCGATTGCCGAGGCCGCGGACGGCATCGATCAGGACCAGTTCGAGGTCGCGGTTCAGGCGATAGTGCTGCAGGCCGTCGTCGGAAAGGATGAGATCGAGGGACTCTTCAGCCAGCAAGGTGCGCACGGCTTGCGAGCGGTCCGGGTCGATCATCAGCGGCACGCCGGTGCGGTTGACGATCAGTAGCGGCTCATCGCCCGCGTGCTCCGGGGGCTGTTGCGGCAGTACCCGCCAGGGCAGGCTCGGGGGCTTGGCGCCGTAACCCCGGCTGACCACACCGACGCGCAGCCCGCGCGCCCGGCAATGGTCGATCATCCAGAGAATCAGCGGCGTCTTGCCGGTGCCGCCAATGGTGATATTGCCGACGACCACGACCGGGACGGGCGCTTGATAGCTGTTGCCCTGCCCTGCAAGAAAACGCGCGCGCTTGCGGTTCACCACGCGCCGGTACAGGCATTCGAGCGGGCGCAGCAGCGCCAGCGCCGGATGGCCTTTGTACCAGGCGTCGAGCAGTCGGTCCGTGAATGCCATCAGTTAGCCGATGCGGCCTCGACGGTGGTCATGCGCAAATGAGCGAAACCGAGCTTGCCGGCGGCGTCCATGGCGGTAATCACCGCCTGATGGGGCGTCTTGCCATCGGCGCTGATCGACAGCGGCAGACTGGTGTCGCCCTCGGATTCCTTCTGTAGGGCATCGATGAGGGTTTCCAGTTTGCTGTCGCCCAGCAGGGTGTTGTTCACCGAATAAACGCCGTCGGCATTGATGGTGATGTCGAGGTGTTTTTTGTCGACGTCATCGGCCGAAGCACCGGTGACTGCCTGGGGCAGGTCGACGCGCAGCTGGGTTTCCCGGGTGAACGTCGTGGTCACGACGAAGAACAGCAGGAGGATGAACACCACGTCGATCAGCGACACCAGATTGATGTCGATGGTCTCCCTGGGCTTGCGACGGCGGAATTTCACTTCTTCTTGCCCTCGCCACGCGCGGCAGCCTTGATGTCGGGCTTGGCGTCGGTGAGGTCGACGTCACGATCGCCCTGCACGACTTCCACCAGCTTGATTGCTTCCTGTTCCATGCCGACCACCAACTCGTCGACCCGGCTTTGCAGATAGCGGTGAAAGAAGATCGCGGGAATCGCGACGGTCAGGCCCGAGGCGGTGCAGATCAGCGCCTTGCCGATACCGCCGGCGAGCATACCGGCGTTGCCGGTCATGCCGCTGCTGGTGAATGAGCTGAAGATATCGATCATGCCGAGGACGGTGCCCAGCAGACCCAGCAATGGCGCCATGGCAGCGATGGTGCCGAGTGTTGCCAGGTAGCGCTCGAGCTCGTGAATGACCCGGGCCGCGGCTTCCTCGATGCACTCTTTCATGATCTCGCGACCATGACGGGAATTGGCCAGACCGGCGGCGAGGATTTCACCCAGCGGCGAGTCGGCGCGCAGCTCCTTGAGCTTCTCGGCGCTCAGCTGGTTGTCCTGAATCCAGCGCCACACCTGGCCGAGCAAATGCGGCGGTGTGATGCGACTGGCGCGCAGGGTCCAGAGGCGTTCAATGATGATTCCGGCGGCGGCAATGGAACTCAAAATGATCGGCAGCATCATCCAGCCACCTGATTTGACCAGCTCCCACACAGCGTCCACCCCCTGAAAAAAAGTGGCGCCACTCTAACATAGCGTCGGCGCCTCGCCGAACGTGTCGATGAATAACCCTCCCTTTCAATCACGCCAGAAGCGTCGCGTCCTGCGTTCTGCCCAAGCTTCTTCGTAGGCGCCCAACTGCAGGGTGATGGCGCCCAGTTCTGCGCTGTCGTGAATCTCCATCCCTGACCACGCGTACCGCGACATCACTAGAGGATGGGGATGACCGAACGCATTATTGCGGCCGCGGGAAATCAGCACATCGCGCGCCCCGACCGCGCGCAGGAACGCCCGGGACGAGGAGCTGCGACTGCCGTGGTGAGGAGATTGCAGCCATTGGGCGCGGACGTCGAACCCGTCGTCGAGCATCGCGCGTTCCGCCTCGACGTCGATATCACCGGTGAGCAACAGCCGCTCGCCATTGGCTTCGACGCTGAGCACGCAAGAGGCTTGATTGCCCTCGGCGGCTTGCTCCCATATCCAGGTGGAGAAATTGACCTCATCCCACGTCCATGTTTCTCCGTTACGGCAGGACTCGGCTGACAACTCGGCAGGCATGCGCCCTACGTCACCCGCCAGCACTCTTGCAACCGGCAGGCCTTTTCGAACGGCGGCGGCGCCACCAGCGTGGTCGGAATCGGCATGACTGAGCAGCAGCGTATCCAGCTGTCTGATTCCGGCGCGGCGAATGGCCGGCAACACCACGCGCTCGCCGATATCGAAATCACCGAAACGCGGCCCCGCGTCATACAACAGTGTGTGGTCGCGGGTGCGCAGCAGAATGGAGAGCCCCTGCCCCACGTCCAGTTGCAACACTTCGACTTGCCCGGCGGGAACGGTTTTCTGCGGCGGGAAGACGCACAGCAACAGCATCGGCCAGCCCAACGGCCGCATGGGCACGCCTTTGGGCAGCAACAACAGCGCGGCGCCGAGCAGGCTGAGCGGCCAGACCCACACCGGCACATGCGGGCCGGTCCAGGCAGGGGCGAGATCGGCCATGAACGTCAGCCATCGAAACAGGCCGTCCATCGCGCCGCCTGCCAGCCACAGCAGGCTTTCGCCGATGAGCGGGATCGCCAGCAGCAGCGTCCCGAGCAACGCCAGAGGCAAAATCAACAGGCTCACCCACGGCACGGCGAGCAGATTGACGGCCGGGCCGCTCACGCTCACCGGCAGGTTCAGCGCCAGCAGCACCGGCAGCAGCCCCACCGCGATCAGCCATTGCGCGCGGGTCCAGCTCTGCAGCCAGCTCCACCGCCCGAGTCGCCCGCTGAAAATCAGCATCAGGATGGCGACGGCCAGAAACGACAGCCAGAACCCCGGCCGCAACGTGATCAGCGGCTCGGCGATCAGCACCAGATTCAGCGCTAGCAACAGCGGCCACGTAGTGCCCAGATGGCGGAAACGCAGGCGCCAGACCAGCACCAGACCCAGCATGATGACAGCCCGCTGCACCGGCACTTCAAAGCCCGCCAGCACGCCGTAGGCCAACGCGCCCGCGAACGCCGCGATGCACGCCGAGGGCAGCCAGGGCAGAAACGGCGGCCACGCGCCCCATCGGGCCAACCCCGCGACGAGGCCGTAGAGCAAGCCGGCGAGCAGGCCGATGTGCGTTCCGGAAATGACCAGCAAGTGAACCGTTCCGGTGTCCTGCAGGACTTGCCAATCGGCGGCGCTCAGTCCGGAATCGTCACCGAGCACCAAAGCAGCCAGCCCGCCCTGTCGCCCCTGAGCATCCACACTGAGCAGGCGCTGGCGAATCCCGTCGCGCCAGTTGCCCCGGGCCGGTTCAAGCAACTGGCCGTCCACCACGGTGCCGGTGGCGCCAATGCGCTGGGCCAGCAGCCACGCCTGGTAATCGAAGGCGCCGGGATTGACCAGTCCACCGGGTCGCTTGAGCTTGACCGCCAGACGCCAGCGCTCGCCGCTGCTGATCGGCGGACCGCCATACCAGCCAATGCGGATCTGTTCGGGCAACTGCGCGCGTCGTGATACGGGATCATCCAGCTGAAACCGCACCACGCCGTCGATTGTCTGCGGCAGCCCGACGACGCGGCCTTCCAGCCAGAGCGTCTGCCCGTCGAGGCGCTCGGCCAGTCGGTCGTCCAGCGCCGACGACGCCGAGACGCAGGCCCAGGTCAGGCCGAGCAGGTAAAACGCCAAGGGGTAGGTGCGAAACGGCAGCAGCATCAGCGCCATCACGGGCATCGCCAGCAGCAACCAGACCGGCGGTAATGCGGGCAAAAATCGTAGCGTCAGCAATCCGAGTGCGAGGGCGAGCATCCCTGTGCGCATGAGGCTTTCCTTGTCTGCGGGTGAAATCGACCTCCATGGCTTAGTCGATGCCCCGGCACGCGCGCTTATTAATTGTCACAAAGTCTGAATTTGCGTTTGCGACTATCCGTGCATACTTCCCCGAATTTCCCGCCCACATCCCCGGATTCCCGTATGCCACGTCACCTGATCAAGCGGTACATGCCCGATCCGAACAGCATCCGGGAACACAAATCCTTACGCTTTCTTGGCTCTCTTCTGCACGATCCCAACCTCTGGCACCTCAATCGACATTCCGTGGCACGCGCGATGGGGATCGGGCTGTTCGCCGCTTTGATGCCGATGCCGTTGCAGATGCTGCTGGCCGCCGTGCTGGCAATCTGGGTGCGGGCCAATATGCCGATCGCCGTCAGTCTGTGCTGGCTGACCAATCCGCTGACGATGCCGCCGGTGTTCTATTGCACCTATAAAATCGGCGCACTGCTGATGGGTTTGCCGCCGCGGCATTTCCCGGACGAACTGAGCTGGGACTGGATCAGCGGACAGCTGTCGACCTTGTGGCAGCCGTTTTTGCTGGGATCGGTGGTTGCGGGGATTGTGCTGGGGGTGGCGGGGTATTTCGGGACGATGGCGTATTGGCGCTGGTGGGTCGGACGGCAGTGGAAGGCGCGCAAGGCTAAACGCCAATAGCAAGGACACAGGAAATGATCGTTCCCACGCTCCGCGTGGTAATGCCTCTTATGACGCTCCGCGTCACTGGCAACGCAGAGCGTTTGGGGGCGGCATTACCTCGCGGAGCGTGGGAACGATCGTTCTGAAATCCGTTACTGACGCATCCCGCGCCCGCTCACCAGGAGCCGCGCGCAGCCGAGGTACAGCACGATGGTCGCAACGACCATGAACGCCAGGGCGATGCTGATCTTGATGTCCGACACGCCGAGAATACCGAAGCGAAACGCGTTGACCATGTGCAGCACCGGGTTGGCCAGCGACACGGTTTGCCAGAACGGCGGCAGCAGGTTGATCGAGTAAAACACCCCGCCCAGGTAGGTCAACGGCGTCAGCACAAAAGTCGGGATGATCGAAATATCATCGAAGTTGCGCGCAAACACGGCGTTGATGAAGCCCAGCAGCGAGAAAATCGTCGCGGTCAGCAGCACCACGATGATGGTGATGCCCAGGTGATGCACCTGCAGGTCGGTGAAGAACATCGACAGCATCGTGACGATCACCCCCACCGCCAGCCCGCGCAGCACGCCGCCGATGGTGTAGCCGATCAAAATGGTGTGCGGCGACACCGGCGAAACCATCAACTCTTCAACCGAACGCTGGAACTTGGCACCGAAGAAGCTCGAGACCACGTTGCCGTAGGAGTTGGTGATCACCGACATCATGATCAGGCCGGGCACGATGTACTGCATGTAGGTGAAGCCACCCATGTCGCCGATCTGCCGACCGATCAGGTTGCCGAAGATCACGAAGTACAGAACCATGGTGATCGCCGGCGGCAGCAGGGTCTGCGGCCAGATCCGCATAAAACGCCGGACCTCACGGTAAACAATGGTGTTCAAGGCAATCAGATTGGGGCGCAGCTCCGAGCTCATATCGCCACCTTCGCCAGATTCTTCTCGACCAGACCCACGAACAACTCCTCAAGGCGATTGGTTTTATTGCGCAGGCTCAACACCTGGATGTTCTGCAGGGACAACTGACTGAACAGCGAGGTGATGCCGATGGTTTTGTCGACCTGCACCTCCAGCGTCTGGTTGTCCACCAGTTTCACCGGATAGCCGTTGAGCTGAGGCGCCGCTTGCAGCGGATCGCGCAGGTCCAGCAGGAAGGTCTCGACGGTCAGTTTGTTGAGCAGCGTCTTCATGCCGGTGTTTTCGATGATCGTGCCGTGATCGATGATGCCGATGTTGCGGCACAGCTGCTCAGCCTCCTCCAGGTAATGGGTGGTGAGGATGATGGTGATGCCTTTCTCGTTCAGCTCGGTGAGAAAGGTCCACATCGAACGGCGCAGCTCGATGTCAACGCCGGCGGTAGGCTCGTCGAGGATCAACAGACGCGGCTCGTGAATCAGTGCGCGGGCGATCATCAAACGGCGCTTCATGCCGCCGGACAACGAACGGGAAGGCACATCGCGCTTGTCCCACAGCCCCAATTGGGTCAGGTACTGCTCGGCACGCTCTTTGGCGATCTTCGGCGGAATGCCGTAATAACCCGCTTGGGTCACGACGATGTCGAAGGTCTTCTCGAACTGATTGAAATTGAATTCCTGCGGTACCACGCCGATCGAGCGCTTGAGCTGCGCCGGATTGCGATCAAGGTCGTGGCCGAAAATGTTCACCGTGCCGCTGGTCTTGTTGACCAAGGTCGAGATGATCCCGATGGTGGTGGATTTGCCGGCGCCGTTGGGGCCGAGCAATGCGAAGAAATCACCCTCGGCGACGTCCAGATCAATGCCCTTGAGGGCCTGGAAACCGTTGCCGTAGGTCTTGGTTAGCTGCCGGATGGACAGAGCTGAACTCATGACTGAACACACACCAATAGAAATGAAAAGGGAAGATAAACGAATACGAACGTGCAGTTGCCGGGCTCAGCGGCGCGCTGACATTTACCGTGCCGCGCAGCTGGAATATCAGGCGCGACACAAGGCTACAAATGCAGCGGCCGCAATGTTGCGGGCCGATGCCGCCCAAGTACAGCGACATCGGTTGATAGTCAGTATTAACTCGACACGGGCTTAACTCAGGTGAGCGCGGTCATCACGGCCTTCTGATACGCCGGACGCTGCTGCAAACGTTCGTACCAGGCTTTGAGGTGGGGCAGCTCAAGGCGTTCAATCGGCATTTCGAACCAGGGATAAGCGAAGCAGCCCAGAGGAATGTCACCCACGCCGAATTCGTCGCCCGAGAGGTACGGCTGATGCGCCAGTGCTGCGTCAACGATGACCAGCAGGCGCTCGACCTCGGCTTTCGCCGCGTTGATCTGCGTCCAGTCCTGTTTGTCGGCTGGCGTGCGTAATACGCCCCAGAACACAGGGCGGAAGGGGCCGGCGAGCGTCGAGGTGGTCCAGTCCATCCACTTTTCAGCCTGGGCACGCGCTTTGGGGCTGGCCGGATAGAGAGCAGAGTCCGGCGCGTATTGCGCGGCCAGGTAGCGAACGATGGTGTTGGACTCCCACAGCACGAAGTCGCCATCTTCGATCATCGGCACCACGCCGTTGGGGTTCTTCGCCAGGTACTCGGGCTGATCGTTGATGCCAAAGGCGCCGCCGGCATTCAGCGACTCGTAGTCGAGCCCCAGTTCCTCGGCGATCCACAATGCCTTGCGCACATTGGACGAGTTCTTGCGGCCCCAGATCTTCAACATGTTGTCATTCTCCGTGTGGTCAACGAGCGATGAGTGGCGTTTGCGGCGGGCCACAGTCTACTCCGGGATGCGGGTGTTCAAGCCACAACTTCCTGCGCATCGGCCAGCCCCCGAACTCCCTTGGTAGCACGGGGTCACTATCGATGCGCGGACCAGAGCGGTCGACTGCGCAGCCGGTCGCGCTTATCGCGCCGTCATCATGGAGGGCTGTTTATGTTGTTGCTGTGGATCGTAGTGTTGGTGGTTGGCGTGGCCTGGCTGGCCCATCGCAGAATTGCGCCCTTCCCCGCTTTGGGCATCGTCGCCGTGTACCTGCTGGCAATGGGCGCGTTCAGCCATGCCCACGGCTGGATGGTCATCCCATGGGTGTTGTGGCTGGGCGTCGCGTTGCTGCTGGCGCTGCCGGACCTGCGCCGCAAACACTTCAGTGCGCCAATGTTCTCGTGGTTTCAGAAAGTGCTGCCGCCGATGTCCGCTACCGAACGCGACGCCATTGACGCCGGCACGGTGTGGTGGGATGGCGAGCTGTTCAGCGGCCGACCGGACTGGAACACCCTGCTCAGCTACCCTAAGAGCACGCTGACCGACGAAGAGCAGGCCTTCCTTGATGGCCCAACCGAAGAACTCTGCGCCATGGTCAGCGACTGGGAAATCGGTCAGGCCATGGACCTGCCGCCAGAAGCGTGGGCCCATATAAAAGAGCACGGCTTCTTTGCTTTGATCATTCCCAAGGAATACGGCGGCAAGGGGTTCTCGGCCTACGCCCACTCGCAAGTGGCGATGAAGCTGGCGACCCGCAGCGGCGATCTGGCCTCCACCGTGATGGTGCCCAACTCGCTGGGCCCGGCAGAGCTGCTGTTGCATTACGGCACCGATGAGCAGCGCAATCACTACTTGCCACGCCTGGCCCGTGGCGACGAGATCCCGTGCTTTGCATTGACCGGCCCGCTGGCTGGCTCCGACGCAGGGGCGATGCCGGACACCGGCATCATCTGCAAGGGCCAGTGGGAAGGGGAGGAAGTCATCGGCCTGCGCCTGAATTGGGAAAAGCGCTACATCACCCTTGGCCCGGTGGCTACCCTCCTCGGCCTCGCCTTCAAGGCCTACGACCCTGAGCATCTGCTGGGCGAAGAAGTAGACCTGGGCATTACCCTGGCGCTGATTCCGACCGACACCGCTGGTGTCGAGATCGGTCGTCGTCATGTGCCACTGGGCGCGGCGTTCATGAACGGGCCGAACTCCGGGAAGGACGTGTTCATTCCGCTGGAATACCTCATCGGCGGCCAGGACATGCTTGGCAAAGGCTGGATGATGCTGATGAATTGTCTGTCGGTCGGGCGTTCGATTTCCCTGCCTGCAGTCGGTACCGGCGCCGCGAAGTTCACCAGCCTGGTCACCGGCCAGTACACCCAGGTTCGCGAGCAGTTCAACGTACCCCTGGCAGCGTTCGAAGGGATTCAGGAATCCCTCGCGCGAATCGGCGGCAACGCCTGGCTGATGGACAGCGCACGCATCCTGACTGCCAACGCGGTCGACCTGGGCGAGAAGCCTTCGGTGCTGTCGGCAATTTTGAAATACCACCTGACCGAGCGCGGCCGCGAGTGCATCACCCACGCGATGGACGTGCACGGCGGCAAGGGCATCATCATGGGCCCGAACAACTATCTGGGCCGCTCGTGGCAGGGCGCGCCGATCTTTATCACCGTGGAAGGCGCGAACATTCTCTCGCGCAACTTGATGATCTTTGGTCAGGGCGCCATTCGTTGCCATCCGTTCGTGCTGAAGGAAATGGCCCTCGCCGGTCGTCAGGATCATGACCGGGCGGTGGTGGAATTCGACGGCCTGCTGATGCAGCACATTGGTTTCGCCGTGCGTAACGCGGCCAGTACGCTGGTGTTGAACCTGGGCCTTGGGCATTTCGAAAGCGTGCCGGGCGATCGCCTGAGTCAGGGTTATTTCCGCGCGCTGAACCGTCAGGCGGCCGCTTTCGCAATGCTGGCTGATCTGAGCATGATGCTGCTGGGCGGCGAACTGAAACGTCGCGAGCGTCTCTCGGCACGCCTGGGCGATGTGCTGAGCCACATGTACCTGGCGTCCGCCGCGCTCAAGCGTTACCACGATCTGGATTACCCCGAAGCACTGGCGCCGCTGTTTTGCTGGTCCATGGAAGAAGCGCTGGGTGAGTCGGAGCGTGCGCTGGACGAGTTGCTGAGCAATTTCCCGAACTGGATTCTCGGCGGGCTGCTGCGGGTCATCGTGTTCCCGTTCGGCCGTCGCCACAAAGGGCCATCGGACCGGCTTGATGCCCAGGTCGCGGAGATCCTTGGTCGCGCCAAAGGCGACCCGGCGCTGGAATCGGTGCTTGCCGGTTGCTATCGCCCGACCGACTCAGAGGATCCGGTCGGTGCGTTGCAGCACGCGAGCGACTTGCTCAGCGGCGCCAAGGCTATTCGCGGCAAACTTCATCACGCGGTGAAAAGCGGTCAGGTCAAGCCTGAAGGAGGCGCGCATCTGATCGACGCCGCGCTCAACGCGGGCGTTTTGCAGGCAGCGGAAGCGGAAACCTTGCGCGCTGCAGAGGCGGCGCGCCGCAAGGTGATTGATGTGGATGATTTCGACAAGGAGGAGCTGGTCGCCACCGAAGGCAAAATCCGCTGATTAATTGAGGCAAACCCTGTAGGAGCGCGCTTGCCCGCGATTGCGGTGGGTCAGCACCATAAACGTTAGCTGACACGCAACATTCGCGGGCAAGCGCGCTCCTACAGGCGCTGCCCACGACTTACGTCTACATACACCGCTCTGGCGAATTGTCCTACACTCCTTGGTAACAACAAGAAAACACCAAGGGGACGCATCATGATCGACCAACGCCTGACCCATCGCTGCCTGCTCTCCGAAATCGCCTCGGGGGAGGATCTTTCCAGCGGCAAGCCAACACAAACGCTGCAAACCCTTCTGATGATGGGCTTCGTCACCCGTCTGCCCAGTCCCGACCGGACCTTTGCGCACCTCGCCCTCACTGAAGCAGGCCACCGGTATCTGGCCGGGTTGTGGCATTGAGATAGCCGCAGGCGGCGGGGCCCTCTATACTCCCGCGCCTGTTTTTGTCTCTGAGGGCTTCATCATGGCCGACGCCAATCTCGACCACATCATGAATCTGCTGTTGCATTTGCGCGGCATCCTGGTCGCGCTGGGAGAGGCCGAGCAGGTCCCCGAAGAAAGTCATGCGCTGTTTCTGGAGCGGTACGATGAGTTGCTGACGCTGTTGCCGGCTGATCCGATCGAGAGTCAGTATCTGGGGCAGGATTTGTTGTGTCAGGTGATTCAGCGTTATCCGCAGATTGCGCATTTGGTGCCGCGGGATTTGTTGTGGTTTTTTGCGGGCGATTGTCTGCATTTCATGCCGGACGATGAGATTGATTTGTATACGGCGCTGGAGGAGCGTCGCTTTGAGGCGATGGAGAACGATGAGCCGTTTGACTGGAATCAGGAGAAGCAGTTGTTGGCGATGTCGCAGTCTGAGTCCAAGCATTGATCTGAAGCTATCCGGATCAACATCAAGAGCGTCCGCCTGGGGGCGTACTGTTTCGCCTTCGGCGAGTTACTTGGAAAAGCACCCCAAGTAACCAAGGGTGCTTGCTCCTGGCTAGGTCCCTCCTCCGTCGGGATACCCTCACTCCGACGACGCTCCGTGGGCCCGCGCCGAACGGACATCCATGTCCTGACGGCGCTCTCGCCGCATCCATGCGGCTCGACCCACTGCGCATCGTCTGCGTTCGGCCTGCGCCCAAGTCGCGTTCTGCGGTGTCTGGACCTTCTGCGTATGAAGATCAAGATCAAGATCAATGGCAGATCAAAGGCTTCCCGTCTGAACCCGGTCCTACTGACTGCACGGGCTGCTCTTCGTGGGACCGGCTTTAGCCGGGAAGCTTTTGATGCAGATCGTTCCCGCGCTCTGCGTGGGAATGCATCCTGTGACGCTCCGCGTCATGCTTGAGCTTTACCGTAAACATCCAGCCAACAAAACATTTCCTGATCTTACCGCCGAGCTAAATGCATATTTTTTATAATTAGCTTAGCGCCAAATCGAATTTCACAGACCCTTCGCTTGCCCCTATGTTGCTGACTTGCCCACGCGTGTCCTCTCGCGTCGGTTGGCCCATCAGTACAAGGAGTTGTCATGAGCGTCGAGTTCATCGGTTATATCGCTACCCAGCCTGGATCGGAAATTCATCCTCGCAGCGGGACGGCCGTTCAGCCTGAGTATGTCGAGAAAGTCGCCCGAGCCCATGAAGAGGCCGGCTTTGACCGGGCACTGGTCGCTTATCACTCAAACAGCCCGGACAGCGCGTTCGTGGCGTCGTACGCGGCCAGCGTCACGACAACATTGAAGTTTCTCGTCGCACACCGGCCGGGGTTTATCTCACCCACCGTCGCCGCTCGGCAATTCGCTACGCTGGATGTGTTCACTGGCGGGCGTATCGCTGTGCACATCATCACCGGCGGCGACGATCAGGAGCTGCGCGCTGACGGCAGTTTCATCGGTAAGGATGAGCGCTACGCCCGCACGGACGAGTACCTCGGCGTGGTGCGCCAGGAATGGACGGCCGACAAGCCGTTCGATCATCAGGGAGATTACTACCGGTTCGAGGGCGCTCATTCGCTGGTCAAGTCAGCGCAGCAGCCTCACATTCCGCTGTATTTCGGGGGTGCCTCGCAGGCGGCGCTGGAAGTTGCGGGCAAACACGCTGATGTCTATGCGCTGTGGGGCGAGACCTACGAGCAAGTCAGGGACATCGTCAAACAGGTGCGGGCCGAAGCCGCCAGGCATGGGCGGACGGTGCGTTTCAGTTTGTCGTTGCGGCCCATTCTGGCGGAGACGGAGGAAAAGGCCTGGGCGCGTGCAGACAGTATTCTGGAGCGGGCGAAGGCCTTGGCCCAGGCGTCAGGGATCGAGCGTCGCGAGCCGCCGAATGAAGGTTCGCGGCGTTTGCTGGACGCCGCGGCCAAAGGCGCGCGCCTGGACAAACGCTTGTGGACCGGCATTGCCGGGTTGCTCGGCGCGAAAGGCAATTCCACGGCGCTGGTGGGTACCGCAGAGCAAGTCGCCGAGGCGCTGCTGGATTATTACGATCTGGGGATCACGACGTTCCTGATTCGCGGTTTTGATCCGCTGGAAGATGCGGTCGATTACGGCAAAAAGCTGATCCCGCTGACGCGCAAACTGATCGCGCGACGCGAGCAGGAGAAGAACGAAAAGGTGGCGTGAACAAAGGCTGTGGCTCACGGTTCCTGCTAACGGCGCTTTCATTCGCGAATCAGCGCATTCCAGTGCGGTGTCATGACAGGCCCTGCGCTGCTTTTGAGCACCCGGGCCTGCTCTTCCACTTTCTTCACCGCCTCTTCAGGCGTTAAGACCGTTTACACAGGCGCAGGCTCGGCTGGATTGATGCCGACAATAGAAATCAGCGGTTCATCCAGATAAAGGCCGTCATAAAGGACCGGAACGCTTGTGTGGTTGCCGCTCAGTGCAATCTGGAAGAAACGCCCGTCTGCATCGGCTTCAAAGGAGCGCAGGTAGGTCCTGTCCTGGTCTTCGTTGTAGTCGAGCTTCAAGGTGCCATTTCGTCCATCGCCCGTGCGGTCGAACCCCAGATCGAGAATGAACAGACGGTCTCCGCTTTCAAAGTCGGTGATAAGGTCCGAATGACTGGCGTCCGCCGTGCGATAGCTGTCGGTCATGCGGTAATAGACGAAGTCGTCAAGGCCGCTGCCACCGGTGAGTGTGTCCTTGCCCATGCCACCGGCCATGACGTCGTTACCAGCGCCACCGTTTATGATGTCGTTGCCCTGAAAACTCACCATCTGATCATCGCCCACGCCGCCGGCCAGGATGTCATTGCCGCCGGTGCCCAGCACATCCATGTTATCGCGGGTCATCGTATTGACGATCTTGGGCCCGGTGGTGTTACCGAAATCCACCGTGTCGCGATTCAGGTCGGCCTTGAGATTACCGCTGAACAGAATTTCAAACTGATTGCCGTCAGCATCGGCTTCCAGCGATTTCAAGGCTGTCTGCGTACCTGCGCCGTTGACCACGACCTTCAGAGTGCCATTGAAGCCATTGCCCAAGCCGCTGAACCCCAGGCTGGACAGATCCACGAGATCGCCTTCAGCTGCATTGAAATCAGTGATCAGATCCCGACCGGCAGTGTGCGCAGAACCTGTCGAAGTGCGGATGCTGTCGGACACGGAACTGAATACGAACTCGTCGGCGCCGGTGCCGCCAGTCAGGGTATCGCCGCCCAGGCCGCCTACCAGACGATCATCGCCGGCCAGGCCAGACAAGGTATCGCGCCCCTCGTAGCCCATCAGGGTTTCTGCGCCCGCCGAGGTGCCGACAACGCTGTCGCCCGCATCGCTGCCTGCAATCAGGCGCTGGAAGTTGGCGTTGGTCAGGGTGTAATCGCCACTCAGGAGCAGCTCGAACCGGTTGCCGTTTTCATCGACATCGTCGCTTCTGAGAATCGTCCGGTAATAGCCGTCATCTGTATTGCTGACGATCTGAACGGTTCCGTGTGTGCCGTCACCAATGCCGGAAATACCTAGCGCGGTCAGGTCAAGGCGATCAGCCTTATCGAAATAATCGATATAGTCGACTTGCGAGCCGCTACTGTCGCTGATGGACGCATAGCGCAGTACGGCGTTTCCATAGGCATAGAAACTGTCCGAACCGGCCCCGCCGATCAGTACGCTGTCACCTCGACCCTCAATGTAATCGTCGCCAGCACCGCCGTAGATAACATTGAGATCGAATGTACTGAAAAACTCATCCTTACCCGCAGTGCCGTACCAAAAAACCTTTTGTTTATCTGCCATTGAAACGCTCCCTGAGCTGCCGCCAGAGTGGGCGGCGATAGCTGTGATAGGCAAAACGGCAGTTGGTTCGCGGGCCAGCAGTGGCCAGTATCGACTTTCCGTGAGTAAAGGCTGTGCTGGCCTCATCTGAAACCAGCCCGGTCACCTCTTTCACAGCATCCTGCCGGAGCGCGCTTGCCCGCGGCAGCGGCCGGCAGTATCAGGAAGGGAACAGCTTGCTCAGGCAGCTGAGTTTTTTCTTGTAAGACCGTCGCGCTTCCAGCGCCTCTTCGAGGGTTACCGCCACAAAGCGGGCTTTCTGGTTGGGTTGCATCTGGCCAATCAAGTCGAGATCGGCGCTGATCACCGTGCCAATCATTGCGTAGCCGCCACCGGACACTGCGTCACGGTGCAGCACGATGGGTTCGAGCCCGGCGGGCACCTGAATCGAGCCAATCGGGTAGCAACTGTCGACAATGTTCGACGGATCAGAACCGGCGCCGAACGGCTGCTCCCGGGGCTGAAAGCTCAGCGCGCTGCCGCCCTTGAAGCGATAGCCGATGCGGTCGGCTTCCGAACCGACCGTCCAGGGCTCGGCGAAAAAGCTCTTCGCCGCCGACTCGGTCAAGCGGTGGTAGTACAAACCGGGCACCACCCGCAAGGTGATTTCGCCAGCCAACGATTGCCGTAACGCCATGGGCAAACTGGCCCCTGCGCGGCTCTTGCCACTGGCGATGCCCACCGGCAATTGGTCACCTGCAATCAGGCGTCTTCCCTGAAAACCACCGAGCGCGCCCAGCGCATAGGTGGAGCGACTGCCGAGCACCACCGGCACATCAATGCCACCGGCCACCGCCAGATAAGCGCGGGCCCCCGCCCTGGGGAAGTCAAAACTCAGCACCTGCCCGGCCTTCACGGTGAACGCGGTGTCCAGGTGCATTTCCACGCCATCGACCCGAGGCGTCATGTGCGCACCGCTGACCGCAACCAAAGCATCCTGCTGAAACTCCAGCTCAGGCCCGAGTAGCGTGCATTCCAGCGCCGCCAAACCTGCCGGGTTGCCTACCAATTGATTGGCCGCGCTCAATGCGTATTGATCAAGCGCGCCGGATGGCGGAATGCCCAGGTGGTAATACCCTTCGCGGCCCAAGTCTTGTACCGAAGTGGCGAGGCCGGGTTTGAGAACCTTGATCATGCCAACACCTCCTGCAACGACTTGGGATAGCCGACGGGATCGGCGAGGAACGCGTCCAGCGAAAACTCCACCGGCCGAATCCGCAGATCAAAGCGACCGGCTTCCACTTCGGCCACCGCGTGGTCGTACGCTTCACGGTCCATCGGTTTGAACTGCACGATGTCGCCTGGACGGAAAAACACCATGTGTTCCTTCAGATACGCGAGGTTCTGTTGCGGGTCGTAGATCGGCGCGGGGGTAACACCAAACATCTGATAACCCCCGGCGCCGCGCACCGAGTAAATGCATCCAAAGCAACCGCCGTGACCAAGGGTCAATTTCGGCGTGTCGGTGCGCGGGCGCAGGTACTTGGGCACCTGCAACTGACGCTCGCGCTCGACCATCTGGAACATGAATGGCAGGCCGGCAACGAAGCCCACCATCGAGACAAACCACGGCGCGCCACTGTGGGCCGCGATGAATGCTTCGACGTCGGCCAGACCGTTTATGCGTGCGGCGTATTCCAGGTCCGTTGCACTCGGGTCTTGATGGCGGTCGCGAAAACGCATCAGGGTTTCGTGGGTCCAGGGGTCGTTGTAGAGCACTGGAATCTCGATAATCCGCGTCTGCAGCGTGCGCTCGGCAACAGCGCCGGCCTCGGCGATTTTGACCGCTTCGAGCAAGGTGTGAGGGGCGATGCGATCCGGGTCGAAACGGATCTGGAATGACGCGTTGGCCAGGCAGATATCAAGTACGCCATCCAGCGCCAGCCCTTCCACGGCGCGGGTGACGGCGAGGCCTTTGAAGAATGCGTCCAGGGACATGCTGTCGCTGACTTCGGCAAACAAGTGCTCATCGGCGCCAAAGCTGTAGCGGATGGGGGTACTCATGCTTCACCTCCGCTGCGGCGCTCGGCCAGCCAGGTTTCCAGGGTGCCGGTGTTAAAGTCGGCACTGTGCAGCCACGGTTGTTCCAACAATTCACCGTGCAACGCCAGGGTGTTGGCCATGCCGGTGAGGGTGGTGTGCGCCACGGCCATTCGCGCTCGCGCCAAGGCTTCGTCTCGATCCGCACCGTGAATAATCAGTTTGGCCAGCAGCGAGTCATAGTAAGGCGGCACACGGTAGCCTTGATACAGATGCGTATCGACGCGAATGCCTTCGCCGTTCGGCCAGATCAGCTCCTCGACCAGGCCTGGGCTCGGGAAGAAATTCCGCGCAGGGTCTTCAGCGTTCAGGCGCATTTGCAGGGCGGCGCCGTTGAGTCGGATGTCACTTTGCTTCAAGCCCAGCGGTTCGCCGCCAGCGATGCGCAACATGGCCTGGACCAGGTCGATGCCGGTGATCAGTTCGCTGACCGGGTGCTCCACCTGAATCCGCGTATTCATCTCGATAAAGAAGAACTCGCCAGTGACGTCGTCATACAGATATTCCAGGGTGCCGGCGCCCTTGTAGCCCAAAGACTCGGTCAGGCGCACCGCGCTTTCGCAGAGGATTTCCCGTTGCTGTTGGCTGAGGACCGGCGACGGCGCTTCTTCGAAGATTTTCTGCCGGCGCCGTTGCAGCGAACACTCGCGCTCAAACAAATGCACCGCGTGCTGACCGTCGCCCAACACCTGCACTTCAATATGCCGGGCACGGCTGATAAACCGCTCCAGATACACCGCGCCATTGCCAAACGCCGCTTGGGCTTCGCGCTGGGAACGGGGAAATTCTTCGCGCAGCTGCTCGGCGTTTTCCGCCAGCCGGATACCACGCCCGCCGCCACCGGCCGACGCTTTAATCAGCAACGGGAAGCCAACGGATTCAGCAGCCTTGAGCGCCGACCCGACGTCGAACAGTTCACCCGGCGAACCCGGCACCACCGGCACGCCAGCGGCTTGTGCAGTACGCCGTGCCTCGGCTTTATCGCCCATGCGGCGGATCGTCTCCGCGCCTGGCCCGACGAAAATGGCACCGGCAGAGACCACCGCTTCGGCGAAATCGGCTTTCTCCGACAGAAAGCCGTAACCGGGATGCACCGCGTTGGCGCCAGTAGCTTTCAAGGCCCCGAGCAAGGCATCGACGTTCAGATAGCTTTTGTCGGCCCGGGCCGGACCAAGAATGTGAACCTCATCGGCCATCCGCGCGGCTTGGGAATCGACGTCCGCCTCGCTGCACGCAGCAACGGTGGGAATGCCCAGTTCTTTGGCGGCGCGGATGATGCGCACGGCGATTTCGCCGCGGTTGGCGACCAGCAGTTTATGAATGGCTTGGGTCATGATCGTCCCTCACGCGTCGTCGAGGGTTGCGACGACTTGACCCGGTTCCACAGGATCACCGTCTTCCACCAAAAAGGCACTGAGGCGACCGGCCGTCCCGGCGGTCAATTCGGAGAACTGCTTCATGACCTCGATCAGGCCGATTACCGTGTTGGCGCTGACTTGCGCGCCGACCTCCACGAAGTTTGCCGATTCCGGCGTTGCTTTGCGGTAGAAGGTCCCCGGCAACGGGGTGATTACAGTGTATTCAGCCATGTCTGTTCCTCTTGGAATAGTTGTAGAAAGGCAGGCGTAAAGTGAATCGGAGGACCAACCCTGGCGTCTGTGTGCCAGGTGTTTTCGTTTGGTCTCAGCGCGGTGCCCGGACCTTTATGCGCGCGCTATCAAGTGCATGACGCGTGGCCTCGACCAACGCCAGGGCACCCGGCGTGTCGCTGTGCAAACAGATGGAATCGAATTCAATGGCCAGGTCTTCGCCCTCGACGGTGCGCACCACCCCTTCCTGGCAGGCACGCAGCACACGGGCGGCGACCTGTGCCGGGTCGTAAGCCCGCACGTTGCGGGTGAAGACGATCGAGCCGCTAAGGTCGTATTCGCGGTCGGCATAGAACTCGCGGATAACCGGTTGGTCGAGTTCCGTGGCAACCCGGCAGATCACCGAATCGGGCATGCAATACAAGAGCAACTCCGGCTCCAGGCGCTGGAGGTTTTCCACCAGCAAACGGGCGGCCTCTTCGTCTCGGGCCAGGTGCATGTAGAGCGCGCCGTGGGGTTTGATGTGTTGCAGGGCCACGCCCTGCACCCGGGCGAGTTCCCGCAGGGCGCCCAACTGATAGAGCATGTCGTCGACCAGTTCCTGGGCAGGCGCATTGATGTGCCGACGGCCGAAACCAACCAGGTCGCGAAACCCCGGGTGCGCGCCGATGGCCACGCCCCGGCCCTTGGCTTGCTCGACGGTGCGGCGCATGGTGCCCGGGTCACCCGCATGAAAACCGGTGGCGATGTTGGCCGAGCTGATAAAGCCCATCAACTCATTGTCGACGCCATCGCCGATGGTCCAGGGGCCAAAGCCTTCGCCCATGTCCGAATTGAAATCTACTGCCTGCATGACGCTTGCTCCCGACCTTGTGACTTCATGCAGGCCACGTTAGATTTCCCCCAACCCCTTGGGAAGATCTATTATCAGATAGGCTATCTTCCGAAAAACAGATACCTCCCCGCCCGGAGTGCTCATGTCCCTGACCCTGCGCCAAGTCCGCTATTTCGTCGCTACCGCCGAAATCGGGCAAATCTCTCAAGCCGCGATTCATCTGAATATTTCCCAGTCGGCGGTGACCACGGCGATCAAGGAACTGGAAGGCATCCTCGGCACGCTGTTGTTCCAGCGCTCGGCGCAGGGCATGAATCTGACCGACGCGGGGCGGCACTTTTTAAATCGGGCCTACGTGATTTTGCGCAGCGTCGATGACGCATTGAACAGCCCATTGCCGAATATCCGCGCCAGTGGCGTGTTGCGCCTGGGGGCGAGCTACACGGTGATCGGTTATTTCCTGCCGCACCATTTGCAGCGCCTGGAACACTGGCATCCGGACGTGGCCATTGAAGTCCATGAACAAGAACGGCAGGCGATTGAACAAGGCTTGTTGGAAGGTCGTTTTGATATGGCCGTGGTGCTCACCGCCAACCTCACTCACCCGGACATCGTTTCAGAGACCCTCTTCAACTCCGAGCGGCGGTTATGGCTACCCAGCCACCATCCGTTGTGCGAGCGCTCGGCGGTCAGCCTCGCCGACGTCGCAAAAGAACCCTATATTCTGCTGACCGTCGACGAAGCCGAACAAAGCGCCATGCGTTACTGGGAACATGCGCATCAGCAGCCAAATGTGCGGGTGCGTACCAGTTCAGTCGAAGCGGTGCGCAGCATGGTCGCCAATGGCAGCGGCGTGGCAATCCTCTCGGATCTGGTGCACCGCCCCTGGTCACTGGAAGGAAAACGCATCGAAACACTGACAGTCACCGACAAGGTGACGCCGATGAGTGTGGGATTGGCATGGCACCGGGAGCGCAAATTCAGCCCGGCGATGCAGGCGTTTCGTAACTATTTCCACGATGCATTTCTGGCGCCGCAACAGCTGTCCGCGCGGCGCTGAATCCGGCCGTGGGCGGATAACCCTTGGCTATGGCGTGAACTTCCCTTGGCTCTGAGACGGTGTATCGGCCAGCCCGTTGACCGCCACGTGAAAGCCCTCAAGCCTCAAGCCGCATCCCGATCCTGCTTCAGCGATTCCGCCACCACGCTGCCGAAGGACGCCACCGGCGCCTGCAAATTGCCGAGGAAGCGCGGGTAGATCAGCCACAGGTCCATCACTGGTTTGAAATCCTTGATGGGCATAGCCTCCAGTGAGTCGCGGTGGACGCTGCGCTCCAGCAGCGGACGCGGCACCAGACCCAGGCCCAAGCCATCGGCGACCAGCCCCAACTGCAGTTCGGTGCCGAAGGTTTCCAGATTGACCTTCAGGCTCAGCCCCTGATCAGCGAAGGTGCGTTGCAGCCCGGCGCGGAAACCGCAGCCGTCAGGGTTGAGCACCCAGCCCAGCCCGTAACAGTCCGCCAGTTTCACCGGCTTTTTCGGCAGCGCGCTCTTGGCGCACACCACCACCAACTCCATTTTGCCGATGGACTCACCGACGATGCCTTCAGGGAAGATCTTGCCCGCCGGGAACAGCGCCGCAGCCGCGTCCAGTTCGCCGTTCTCGATTTTGCCGATCAGCTGGCTGCCCCAGCCGGTGATCACTTGCGCGCGCAGGTCGGGAAATTGCCCGCGCAGGTGTTTCAGCGCATCCAGCAACACGACATCACCGATGGTTTGCGGCACGCCCAGCCTGAGCAATCCGCTGGGTGGCGTGTCGCTGGCGACGAGTTCGCGCAGTGAGTCCATTTCCCGCAGGATCGCCAGACACTTCTGATAGACCTGCGTGCCCATGGGGGTCGGCTTGAGCGGCTTGGTATTACGGTCGAACAATTCAACGCCCAGCGCCTGCTCGAAATTCTGAACCCGCCGCGTGATGGCCGGCTGTGTCAGGTCAAGGGACTCAGCGGCATGGCTGATCGACTGGCAGCGAATGACTGCTACGAACGCATCGATGTCATCAATTTTCATTCGGATCGCACATGGAATAAAGGAAACAAGATAGGCAAAAATCATAATGGCTATCGTAGGCTCTGGATAGCGCAACAACGGACGGCACCCTGTGAAGCGGTTATCAGCTACAGTTTGGTTATAACCTAATCATCAATAAATAGCATATTAGCCGGCTGCATTATGCTTATATTGGGCATCCTTCCTTGCCCGGAGCCCACATGACCCACATCCGTCACCCTGAACGCTTCAGGGCCTTTATCGGCGCGCTGGCCGAGCTGATCGACAGCAACCCGGCGGAAGGGGACCTGCTTTCCCGGGGTGGCAAGCTACTGGGGCAACTGGTCAGTGATGACGACTGGCTGCCGGATGAGTTCGCCGTTCCCGATCCGACGCGCTATCAACAGTTTCTGTTGCACGCCGACTCACGGCAGCGGTTTTCGGTCGTCAGCTTTGTGTGGGGGCCTGGCCAGAGCACGCCGATTCATGACCACCGCGTCTGGGGCTTGATCGGCATGCTGCGCGGCGCCGAGTATTCCCAGGGGTTCGCCCGCAGCGCCGATGGCCGACTGGAGCAGGAAGGCCCGGCGATCCGCCTGGAGCCCGGTCATGTCGAGGCCTTGTCGCCGTGCAGCAACGACATTCATCAGGTCAGCAATGCGTTCGACGACCAGGTGTCGATCAGTATTCACGTCTACGGCGCCAACATCGGCGCCGTGAAGCGCGCCGTTTATCAGCCTGATGGCAGTGAAAAGCTGTTCATCTCCGGCTATTCCAACGCCTTTCTCCCGAACATCTGGGATCTGTCCAAAGAGAACCAAGCCCAATGAGCAATCCCACCCGTTCCTACGCCGACATCCGCCGCGCCCTGCTCGCCCATGAAGAAGTCGCGTTGGTCGATGTCCGCGAAGAAGCCCCGTTCGCCGAAGCTCATCCACTGTTCGCCGCCAACATTCCGTTGTCGAAGCTGGAGCTGGAAGTGCTCGCGCGCATCCCCCGTCGCGACGCCGCCGTGACGGTTTATGACAACGGCGAGGGCCTGGCCGAACGCGCTTTGGAGCGTTTTCAGGACCTGGGTTACAGCGACGTCAAACTGCTTGAAGGCCGATTGCAGGGCTGGCGCGACGCTGGCGGCGAGCTGTTCATCGACGTCAATGTGCCGAGCAAGGCGTTCGGCGAACTGGTGGAGCACCATCGCCACACGCCGTCGTTGGCCGCCGAAGAGGTCAAGCAATTGCTCGACGCCAAGGCTGACGTGGTGGTGCTGGATGCGCGGCGGTTCGATGAATACCAGACCATGAGCATTCCCACTGGCGTCAGCGTGCCCGGGGCCGAACTGGTGCTGCGGGCGCGGGAGTTGGCGCCCGATCCCGACACCCGGATCATCGTCAACTGCGCCGGCCGTACCCGCAGCATCATTGGCACTCAGTCGCTGGTGAATGCCGGCCTGCCCAACGCGATTTCCGCCCTGCGCAATGGCACGATCGGCTGGCTGTTGGCCGGGCAGACGCTGGATCACGGGCAATCCCGGCGCTTCCCGCAGGTCAGTGAAGCGACCCGGGAAGTCGCTCGGGCGGATGCGCGCAACGTGGCGGATAAGGCGCGAGTGAAACGCGGCAGCCGTGCGGACTTGACGGTCTGGCAGGCAGAAACGACGCGCACGACATACCTGTTTGATGTGCGCACGCCGGAGGAATTCGAAGCCGGCCATATGCCGGGTGCCCGTTCGACGCCGGGCGGCCAGCTGGTCCAGGAGACTGATCATTACGCCAGCGTGCGCGGCGCACGAATTGTTTTGCTCGACGACGATGGCGTGCGCGCCAACATGTCTGCTTCGTGGCTGGCGCAGCTAGGCTGGGAGGTGTTTGTGGTGGACGACTTGCGTCCTGAGGATTTCAGCGAAAAGGGTGGCTGGAACGCGCCCATTCCACCCGCGCCGAAGGTCGAAGAGATCAGCGCCGAAACGCTGCGCGAGTGGCGCCAGCAGGGCGGCGTGGCGGTGCTGGATTTCACTGCCAGCGCCCACTACGTCAAGCAGCATATTCCGGGCGCGTGGTGGATGCTGCGTGCCGACCTTGCCAAGGCACTGCAGAACAACATCCCGGTTGCCGAGCGTTACGTGCTGACCTGCGGCAGCAGCAAACTCGCGCGCCTTGCCGTGTCGGAGGTCGAAGCCCTGACCGGCAAGCCGGTGTTTGTGCTGAAGGACGGCACAGCCAGCTGGGTGGCGGCGGGGTTCGAGCTTGAGCACGGCGAAAGCCATCTGGCCTCGCCGCGCATTGACCGCTATCGCCGGCCCTATGAAGGCACCGATGCGCCGCGCGAGGCGATGCAGGCGTATCTGGATTGGGAGTATGGGTTGGTCGAGCAACTCGGCCGCGACGGGACCCATGGGTTTTATGTGATTTAAGCCGCGCCCATTCGTGTAGGAGCGCGCTTGCCCGCGATGGCGGTGTGTCAGCTGCCAGCTATGACACAGACAGGTCGCAGTTCGCGGGCAAGCGCGCTCCTACAGAAAATGCATCGTGGCGGAAATATGTATGCATTAATTTAATATCTTAACGCGACATAATCACACAAATCCATAATCATCTTATAACCAAAAGATACTTCTATTCCGTTTATTATAGGAATAAGGTCAATCCCCTTGCCGACCCCTTCTCCAGGCGGAGGCCGAGAATTCATTTCCATGCCTGGAGACACGCACCATGTTCATTCCCTTCACTCCCCTGCTCCGTGTCCGACACGTGATCGTCGGCGCACTGCTCGCGTTGTCATTCAGCCAAGCCACACAGGCTGCCGAGCCGCTTCAGCCACTCCTCGTCGCCAATCAGAAGTCCGCGCTGAAGGTGCTGCTGGAGGTGTCCGGCGAGTTAAAGGACGTGCCCTACGAGATCAGGTTTTCCGAATTCCCCTCGGCGTCGCCATTAGGCGAAGCTCTGAACGCAGGGGCCGTGGACGTCGGCGCATTGGGCGACGCGCCTTATGTATTTGCGCTTGGCGCTGGTGCGACGCTGAAAGTCATCAGCATTACTCACGTCAGTGGCCGCTACACGACTGCGCTGATTGTGCGCAACGACTCGTCGATCAAGTCGGTTGCCGACCTCAAGGGCAAGCGCATCGTCACCGGGCGCGGCTCCATCGGCCATTACCTGGCAATACGTGCGTTGAACGAAGTGGGCCTGAAGACCAGCGACGTGAATTTCGTTTACCTGTTGCCCAGCGAGTCCCGGCTGATCCTCGACAACGGCGACGCCGATGCTTGGGCCACCTGGGCGCCCTACACCACCGTCGCCACGCAGAACGGCGCGCGCATCCTGCCCAATGGGCCGGACCTATTGACCAATCATTCCTACCTCGCCGCCACCAGCAAGGCCATCGCTGACAAGCGCGTGCAACTGGACGACTTCGTGGTGCGCCTCGACCGCGCCTACCGCTGGGCCAACGCCCATCCTGCCGAATACGCCGCTGCCCAGACCAAGGTCACCGGTCTGCCATTGACCGTGCACCTGGCGGTCAATCAGGACACGACAATGGAGCGCGTGAGTATTGATGACGGCGTTATCAAGGGCCTGCAAAACACGGCGGACATCTATCAGCGCGAAGGCATCCTCAACAAGCACGTCGACGTGTCCCACGGTTTCGACCCGGATTTCAATGCCATACGCCTCGCTGCCGAGCAGTCGGCGGCGCAACCTGCCAATCAGAACGATCCCCAAGCTGCGCGCTGAAGGAGCGAATTAATCTGGAAATTTGCGGAATGCGCAGGAGAAGATCGATTTGAGGCGGGCATGTGCGGTAAATGCCGCACACACAAAAACGCCGCTCTGTTGAGCGGCGTTTTTGAGAATTTGGAGCGGGAAACGAGACTCGAACTCGCGACCCCGACCTTGGCAAGGTCGTGCTCTACCAACTGAGCTATTCCCGCAAATGGCGTCCCCTAGGGGACTCGAACCCCTGTTACCGCCGTGAAAGGGCGGTGTCCTAGGCCACTAGACGAAGGGGACACAGCCTGGAAACACCATGGTGTTGTGTTCCAGTTCCAGAAACACATCCGAAGACGCTTTCTGGTTTCACTCAACTTCGCCCGAAAGCAAAGCTGCTTAAAAATGGAGCGGGAAACGAGACTCGAACTCGCGACCCCGACCTTGGCAAGGTCGTGCTCTACCAACTGAGCTATTCCCGCAATGGCGTCCCCTAGGGGACTCGAACCCCTGTTACCGCCGTGAAAGGGCGGTGTCCTAGGCCACTAGACGAAGGGGACACGCTACAACATTCACTCCCTGCTACGCTCTGCTGTGTGCTTTACGCTGCAAGTGGCGCGCATTCTATGGATGGATATAAGGGTCGTCAACCCCTCAGTGAAAATATATTCAAATCAATGACTTCCCCCTCTATTTAGGCAACTCACGGCCGATACACACATGTCAGCCGCCGTACGGAATATCAGGCGGAGCGACAGGACCACCTTCCCGCGATAGTGGATAGCCACTACACTCGCGCAAATTACTTGATTGAGGCTAGTGCGGTGACACCATTCATTATCACCCTGTTCGTCATAGCGGGCATCGTGCTCCTCATAGCCTTCGGCTACCTGAACCATGTGGCAGAAGGCAAAAAGGTCGAGCGCGCGCGAAGCCTGGTCGAGCTTAAAGACCGTCTGCGTCGCTGCAGCGAGCTGTCGGAAACCTTTCCTGGTCAGCTGATGACGCCTGCCCTCAAGCTGCTGCTGGTCCGGCTGGAGCTGAACGTGGTGAAGCGTCTGATGGCGCTCGAAAAATCGAACAACGCCAACCTTCAGGAACGCCAGACCGAACTCGAAGCGCTGGTGGCTCAAGGTGATGCGATCACGATCAGCAACCCGGCCAGCCCGATCCAGACCGAGGCCAAGGCCAAGGACGTGCGCTTTTTATTGGAAGCCATGCACGGCCAGGTGACACGAGCGGCCCACGACGGTTTCCTGCAAACGGCTGAAGCCAAGCACTGGATTCGCGAGATCCGCAACTTGCTGGTGCTGCTGCACATCGAGTTCTTCAATAACCTGGGCCAGCACGCCATGAGTCAGGAACAGCCTGGCCAGGCCCGTCTGGCCTTCGAGCGTGGCGTCCAATACCTGAAGAACCAACCTGAGCCCGCGCCGTGGAAAGGCCACCTGCAGGCCATGGAACGGCAACTGGCCAAAGCCAACTCCATGGTACTGGACACCATCGCACCGACCGAAGACGACAACAACGAGCTGACCGAAGGTTTGAGAGTCGTGGACGCCGAGGCCGAGTGGAAAAAGAAAGCCATCTACGACTGATGGCTCACACCTGACGCACTGCACTGCACGGTGCGTCAGGGCTTTACTTCAGCAATCGGTTGATTTCAAGAAGATCGCCGCCAGCCGCTCAATCCCCTCCTGATCCTCCTCGCTAAAGCGCCCGACACTAGGGCTGTCCAGATCCAGAACGCCAATCAGCTTTCCGTCCTTTATCAGGGGCACCACTACCTCGCTGTTGGAGGCACTGTCGCATGCGATGTGTCCGGGGAACTCATGGACATCGACCACACGCTGGGTTTCGCGGCTCTGTGCCGCCGTGCCGCACACGCCCTTGCCGAACGGAATGCGCACGCAGGCGATCTGGCCCTGGAACGGACCCAGCACCAGCTCTTCATTGCGATTGAGGTAGAAGCCTGCCCAGTTCAGGTCGTCGAGCTGGGTATAAAGGAATGCCGAAAACTGCGCAGCGTTGGCGATAAAGTCGCGCTCGTCCGCCAGTAGGGATTCCAGTTGTGCAGCCAGCAGGCGGTAGCCATCAAGGCCCTCCCCTGCGGAATTCAAATCGATCATGCGTCTTGCTCCAGCATCTTCAAACCAACCCAGTAACGGGCGAACTGATAGGCGCAACGACCGTTGCGGTTGCCACGGCCGGTTGCCCAGCGCACGGCGTGAATTTCAAGCGCTTCATCGCGCTGCCATTGCAGCCCGGCTCTGGTCGCCAACTCGCCGATCCAGTGCTCGACCACATCCAGAAAATGCTCTTGGGTGAAGGGATAGAACGACAGCCAGAGGCCGAAGCGATCCGACAACGCGATCTTGTCCTCGACGGCTTCGCTCGGGTGGATTTCACCGTCGTCACCGCGCTGCCAGTGAGCGTTGTCGCTCTCCTTCTCGGGCACCAGATGGCGGCGATTGGACGTGGCGTACAGCAGAACGTTGTCCGGCGCCTGTTCCAGCGAGCCGTCGAGCACGCTCTTGAGCACGCGGTAGTCCCCTTCGCCGGATTCGAACGACAGGTCATCGCAGAACAACACAAAGCGCTGGGGCAACTTCTGCAGTTGCTCGACCACGCGCGGCAGATCGCCCAGGTGATCCCGTTCGATCTCGATCAGGCGCAGGCCGGCTTTGGCGTGCTCGGCCAGCAATGCGCGGACCAGCGACGACTTGCCCGTGCCACGGGAACCCCAGAGCAGCGCATGGTTGGCGGGCAGGCCGTCGATGAACTGCCGGGTATTGCGGCCCAGTTGCTCACGCTGGCTGTCGACACCGATGAGGTCCGACAGGCGCATGTCCAGGGTGACCTCCAGCGGCATCAGGTAACCGCCGCGGCCTTCGTGCACCCAACGCGCAGCCAGCGTCGTTTCCCAGTCCACGGGCTGCCGCACGGCAGGCAACAGAGGTTCGAGACGCGCCAGTACCGACTCGGCGCGCTCCAGAAATGCGTTCAATCGAGAATCCACGGTTTCTCCTTGATTTAACGGGTTAACGCCCGGCCGCGATCAGCTATGCTTGCCACGCGACGGACACAAGAAGTGACAGTGCCTCTATGGATATAGCGATCACCCACCGGCTGTCATTCAAACAGGCCCGTTTGACTGTGCTGATCGGCTTTGTATTGGGCACGCTGCTCAGTTTTTTTCAAATTGCGCTCGATTATGCCAGCGAAGACGCGTCCATCGATCGTGAAATTCGCTCCTTGCTGCAAATCAGTCACAACCCCGCTTCGCGCATTGCCTACAACCTGGACGCAGAACTCGCGCAAGAACTGACCCTCGGCCTGCTGCACTCCCCCGCCGTGGTCGGCGCGCGGCTGACCGATAACAACCACGTCCAGCTCGCGGCCGTATCACGCCCGTTGACGAAGAGCACCTACCGAATGGTCAGTGATTTTCTGTTCGGCGGAAGTCGGCAGTTCGAAGACGTGCTGCACCTGGACCACATCCCTGACGAGTCCATTGGCACCTTGCAGCTGGATGTCGATACATTTGCCTTCGGCAACCATTTTCTGCAGCGCGCCGGGATCACCCTCGTCAACGGCTTCGTGCGCAGCCTGGTGCTGGCCGGTCTGCTGCTGGCGCTGTTCTACTTCACGCTCACCAAACCCCTGACAGGCATGATCCGTGCGCTGTCGGAACGTGATCCGCGCAGCCCCGTTCAACCCCCGGTGCCCTGCCCGCCCGGTCACGAAGATGACGAAATCGGCGTGTTGGTGGCGGTCACCAATCGGCAGTTCAAGAGCGTTGCCAGTGAGTTTGCACGACGCCGGGAGGCGGAAAACCGGCTCACCGACCACCTCAACGAGCTTGAAGACATCGTTTCCGCACGCACCAATCAGCTTGAGTCCAGCAACGCCCGGCTCAGCCAGTCCAACGAAGAACTGCAGGTCGCGCGCAGCACGGCGCTGGACATGGCCCATGCGCGCTCGGCGTTTCTGGCCCACATGAGCCATGAAATCCGGACACCGCTCAACGGCTTGCTGGGCATGCTCGCGTTGTCCCTCGATGGCCCGCTCAGTGCAGAACAGCGCCAGCAGCTGTCCATCGCCCACGACTCGGGCAAGGTGCTGGTGGAACTGCTGAATGACATTCTCGACCTGTCGAAATTCGACGCCGGCCAGGTGGAGCTTGAGCGCATCCCGTTCGATCTGGCGGCCTTGATCGAAGACACCGCCAGCCTGCTGTCGCAAAACGCGGCGCCGAATGTCGAGCTGACCTGCCTGATCGATCCGTGCTTTCCGGCGTCCGTGCTGGGTGACCCGACGCGGGTGCGGCAGATCGTCAGTAACCTGCTCTCGAACGCGCTCAAGTTCACCCGCGCCGGGCGCGTGGATGTGCGCCTGGGTCAGCATGGCGACCACGTGCGCATCGAAGTGTGCGACACCGGCATCGGCATCGCGCAGGACGCCCAGGCCAAGATCTTTCAGCCGTTCACCCAGGCCGAAGCCGCGATCACCCGGCAGTACGGAGGGACCGGTCTGGGCCTGACCCTGACCCATAACCTGACCGATGCCATGAACGGACAGTTGAGTATCGAGTCCGCCTTAGGGGTCGGCAGCCGCTTCCGCGTGGACCTGCCGCTGCCAGCCCACACGCCAGCGTTGAAATGGCCGTTGCTCAAAGGCAAAGTGCTGGTGGGCAGCGACGGGAACAGCGGGTTGCTGGAAATGCTCAATCGACTGCTCCCGGAATGGGGCGTTACCTGTCAGCTGCTGGCAGAAGGTGCGCCGCCCGATGCCGACGCGGACCTTTTGATCACCGATTGCCCGCAGTGCCTGGTGGCCATCCGCGAGGCGTGCACGGTGCCCGTGTTACTGGTGACGGCGTACGGGAACTTCATGCCCGGCGAGCAGGTTGCGGCCCTGGCGCCGCTGCAGCAACAGGCGCGGCCACTCCCGCGCAATGTGTTGTATCAGAGCCTGGCGCGCATTCTGGACGCCGACGGTCAGGCAGGTGTCAGCCAGGAACAGGGCGGCCCTTCACCCACCCATCGGGCGCGTATTCTGCTCGTGGAAGACAACCCGGTTAATCAGCTGGTGGCGAAAGGCATGCTCAGCAAGCTCGGTTGCGATGTGGTCGTCAGCAGCAATGGCGCCGAGGCGCTGCAGCAGCTTGAGCAGGATCACTTCGATCTGGTGCTGATGGACTGCAACATGCCAGTGATGAACGGCTATGACGCTACCCGGCGAATCCGCGAGAACGCTCGCTGGTCGGATCTGCCGATCATCGCGCTCACGGCCAACGCGATGCCGGAAGAGCGTGAACACTGCAGGGCTGCGGGCATGAGCGACTACCTGGCCAAGCCGTTTCGGCGCGAGGAGTTGATGGCGTTGCTGGATCAGTGGATCCCCGTAGGGCAGCCGCATTAAAGGCTGCTTAAAGGGATGCTTCGATCAACCGGCCGCTTGTTCTTTCAACAACGCTTCGATGTCGGCCTTGATGTCTTCCGGCTTGGTCAATGGCGCATAACGCTTGACCAGCTTGCCGTCGCGGCCCACCAGGAACTTGGTGAAGTTCCACTTGATGCCTTCGGAACCGAGCAACCCCGGTGCGCGCTTCTTGAGCTGCACGAACAGCGGATGAGCCTGGCTGCCGTTGACGTCGATCTTCTTGAACAGCGGAAAGCTCACCCCATAGTTCAGCTCGCAAAAATCGGAAATCGCGCCTTCGTTGCCGGGCTCCTGCTTGCCGAACTGGTTGCACGGAAAGCCCAGCACTACCAGGCCGCGATCCTTATAGCCCTGCCACAATTCCTCAAGGCCCTTGTATTGCGGCGTGAAACCGCACTTGCTGGCGGTGTTCACCACCAGTACCGCCTTGCCGCCGAAATCAGCCAGGGTCTTTTGCTCGCCCTTGATCGTTTGCACCGGAATGTTCAGCAGTTCGTCGCTCATGGCGATGCCTCGATTTAGTAAACCGCAACGCTAGCGCGCCAATGTCTGGCGCGCTATTCCATTGTTACCGGTGATAGGCCTGCATCAGGCGTTGCGTGGCACCAGATCCAGGCACACCGAGTTGATGCAGTAGCGCAGGCCGGTGGGCGGCGGGCCGTCCGGGAACACGTGACCAAGGTGAGCATCGCATTGGCTGCAGACCACTTCGGTGCGGATCATGCCGTGACTGACGTCGCGCACTTCGACCACTGCGCTGCCTTCCAGCGGCGCGTAGAAGCTCGGCCAACCGCAACCCGAATCGAACTTGGTGGTCGAATCGAACAAGGGCTCGTTGCAGCAGATGCAGTGGTAAACGCCGTCGGTCTTGGTTTCGTTGTATTTGCCGCTGAAGGGACGCTCCGTGCCCTTCAGCCGGCAGACGTTGTACTGCTCTGGATCGAGCATCGCTTTCCATTCTTCAAGGGTTTTATCCAGCTTAGCCACGGGTAGACCTCCGTAAATGAAAAAGCCCGATCTGTGTCTTTTCCACGGATCGGGTGGCACGTATGATTGCGCCTTCGTTGGACGCCAGTCTGTCACCCGCGTTTCTCGCGTACAAACCCATTTTGATGGCGTCATGCTCAGCGGTCTGCGCTTCTTCACACAGCGGGCCGTCTCTTTTCGGGACCAATCACCATGCAGTTCAGCAAATCGAACAAGCTCGCCAACGTCTGCTACGACATTCGCGGGCCGGTGCTCAAGCACGCCAAACGCCTGGAAGAGGAAGGCCACCGCATCCTCAAGCTGAACATCGGCAACCCGGCGCCGTTTGGTTTCGAAGCGCCGGACGAAATCCTGCAGGACGTCATCCGCAACCTGCCGATGGCCCAGGGCTACAGCGATTCGAAAGGCCTGTTCAGCGCGCGCAAGGCGGTGATGCAGTACTACCAGCAGAAGCAGGTCGAAGGCGTTGGCATCGAAGACATCTATCTGGGCAATGGTGTCTCGGAACTGATCGTGATGTCGATGCAGGCCCTGCTCAACAACGGCGATGAAGTGCTGGTGCCGGCGCCGGACTACCCGTTGTGGACCGCCGCCGTTGCGTTGTCCGGCGGCAACCCGGTGCATTATCTGTGCGACGAGCAGGCCAACTGGTGGCCTGATCTTGAAGACATGAAGGCCAAGATCACGCCGAACACCAAGGCGATGGTGATCATCAACCCGAACAACCCGACCGGCGCCGTGTATTCCCGTGAAGTGTTGCTGGGGATGCTGGAGATTGCCCGTCAGCACAATCTCGTGGTGTTCTCCGACGAGATCTACGACAAGATTCTCTACGACGACGCCGTGCACATCTGCACCGCCTCGCTGGCACCGGACCTGCTGTGCCTGACCTTCAACGGGCTGTCGAAGTCTTACCGCGTGGCCGGTTTCCGTTCAGGCTGGATCGCGATTTCCGGGCCCAAGCACAACGCAGTCAGCTATATCGAAGGCATCGACATCCTGGCGAACATGCGCCTGTGTGCCAACGTGCCGAGCCAGCACGCGATCCAGACTGCGCTGGGCGGCTATCAGAGCATCAATGACCTGATCCTGCCGCCGGGCCGTCTGCTGGAGCAGCGCAACCGGACCTGGGAATTGCTCAACGATATTCCGGGCGTCAGCTGCGTGAAGCCGATGGGCGCGTTGTATGCCTTCCCGCGCATCGATCCGAAAGTCTGCCCCATCCACAACGACGAGAAGTTCGCGCTGGACCTGCTGCTGTCGGAAAAGCTATTGATCGTTCAGGGCACCGCGTTCAACTGGCCGTGGCCGGACCACTTCCGCGTGGTGACGCTGCCGCGTGTGGATGATCTGGAACAAGCCATTGGCCGGATCGGCAATTTCCTGAAGACCTACCGCCAGTGACTACACCTTTGTAGGAGCGCGCTTGCCCGCGATGGCGGTGTATCAGTCAACGTACTCAGCGACTGACACGCCGCTTTCGCGGGCAAGCGCGCTCCTACAAATTGCCGTCTGCAATGATTATCCGGCTTGGCCGCCTTGTCGTGCGCCCTCGTGATTGCCACGTAAGTGCCGTGCCGGCGCCAGACGACACAGTTTGAAATGATCGCCCGGTTGAATACACCCCGACATCACCTTATATACCCCCGCAGTACGTTACATATTCTTCCCGAGGAGAAACTCTTAACCATGATGCGCATTTTGCTGTTTTTGGCCACTAACCTTGCGGTCGTGCTGATTGCCAGCATCACCCTGAGCCTTTTTGGCTTCAACGGGTTCATGGCGGCCAACGGGGTTGATCTGAACCTCAATCAGCTGCTGATCTTCTGCGCTGTGTTCGGTTTCGCCGGTTCGCTGTTCTCGCTGTTCATCTCCAAATGGATGGCGAAGATGAGCACGGGCACCGAGATCATTACCCAACCCCGCACCCGTCATGAACAATGGCTGCTGCAGACCGTAGAACAACTGTCCCGCGATGCGGGCATCAAGATGCCGGAAGTGGGTATTTTCCCTGCCTACGAGGCCAACGCCTTTGCCACCGGCTGGAACAAGAACGACGCGTTGGTCGCGGTCAGCCAGGGCCTGCTGGAGCGTTTTTCGCCCGATGAAGTGAAAGCAGTGCTGGCTCACGAGATCGGTCACGTTGCCAACGGCGACATGGTGACCCTGGCGCTGGTCCAGGGCGTGGTCAACACCTTCGTCATGTTCTTCGCGCGGATCATCGGCAACTTCGTCGACAAGGTGATCTTCAAGAACGAAGAAGGCCGTGGCATCGCGTTCTACATCGCGACCATCTTCGCCGAAATCGTGCTGGGCTTCCTCGCCAGCGCCATCGTCATGTGGTTCTCGCGCAAGCGTGAATACCGTGCCGACGACGCCGGTGCCCGCCTGGCCGGCACCGGCGCGATGATCAGCGCGCTGCAGCGTCTGCGTTCGGAACAGGGCGTTCCGGTGCAGATGCCAGAGAGCATGACGGCATTCGGCATCAACGGTGGTTTGAAGCACGGCCTGGCCGGGCTGTTCATGAGCCACCCGCCGCTGGAAGAGCGCATCGAGGCGCTTCGTCGTCGCGGTTGATTGCGTAACGGCTGCAACAAGAAAGGGCGACGTGAAGTCGCCCTTTCTTTGCTCTTTTCTTCGAGCTGCGCTATCGGCGATACAGCCGATAGGCATATTCCATAAGCGACGTCGCCCCCGCCTGCTTGAACTTCACGCCCTGCTCCAGCACGTCCAGATCCGCGACGCGCTTGACCCGCCAATCCGGCGACAGCAGCTGCAGCACCTCATCCTCATCCACCGAGAACGGCGGGCCGGCAATCAGTGACTGATCGTAATCCAGCGTCACCAGCAGGCCGCAGGCATCGTTGGACAGCAGATGATTGAGCTGCTTGACGTAACGCCAGCGCACGTCCGGCGGCAGCGCGATCAGAGCGGCACGGTCGTAAAAGGCGGTGCAGTCGCCCACGTCTTCGGGCCTGAGGGCAAAGAAGTCGCCGCACCAGATCTCGCAGCCCTCCGCACGGTAGACCTTGAGCGCGCCACGCTCCTCGATCTTGGCCTGCAAGCCGTTCTCGCTGAAGAATCCGGCCACCGCTATCTCTGATAATTCCGCGCCAACCACATGAAAACCCTGGTTGAGCAGCCAGATCATGTCGATGCTTTTGCCGCATAACGGCACCAGGACGCGCTCCCCTGGCATGGCAGTGAGCTCTGGCCACAGACGCAACAGATGCGAATTCACAGACGCCTGATTGAAACCGATCTGATTGATCGCCCAGCGCTCATGCCAAAACCGCGGCTCCATAGACACTCCTGATATCCCGATCAAAACGGACGAAAACTTATATTAGATTTAGATGGATGTACTGCTCGATCATGCCACTCACCTTATACGCTCAGGACACTGCAAATGCTGCCTAGCCTGTTCATTTCCCACGGCTCGCCCATGCTTGCGCTCCAACCGGGTGAGAGCGGGCCGGCGCTCACCCGTTTGGCCGCCACTCTGCCGCGCCCCAAGGCCATCGTGATTGTCTCGGCGCATTGGGAAAGCAACGAACTGCTGGTCAACGGCAATCCCCGCCCCGAGACCTGGCATGATTTCGGCGGCTTCCCGCCCGAGCTTTTCGCCGTGCAATACCCGGCGCCCGGCATGCCGGAGCTGACGCACCGCGTGCTGGAGTTGCTGGCGGAGGCTGACCTGCCTGCGCGCATGACCACTCAACGTCCCTTCGACCATGGGGTCTGGGTGCCGTTGTCGTTGATGTACCCGCAGGCCGACATTCCCATCGTGCAGGTCTCGCTGCCCGCGCGCGGGGGCCCTGCCCTGCAGACGAAGGTCGGACAGGCGCTGAAGCAACTGCGTGAGGAAAGCGTTTTGCTGATCGGTTCCGGGAGCATCACCCATAACTTGCGGGAGCTGGACTGGCAGGCAGGACCTGAAAGCATCACCCCGTGGGCGCTGGCATTCCGCGACTGGATGGTGGAAAAGCTCGCGGCGGGCGATCTGGAGGCGCTGCACGACTATCGAAACCAGGCCCCCCACGCCGCGCGCAACCACCCGACGGATGAACACCTGCTGCCACTGTATTTCGCACGGGCGGCGGGCGGGGAGTTCAGCATCGAGCACCAGGGTTTCACCATGGGTGCGCTGGGGATGGACATCTATCGGTTTGGGTGAGGGGGTTCACACAGTCCGTAGGACCGGCTTTAGCCGGGAATAGGCCAGCTCAGTCGACATCAATCAGGTGGTGTGCCATCTGACGCCTTCCCGGCTAAAGCCGGTCCCACTGACATCAAAAGCCTGTCGGCGGCGTGCCAGATACGCCCCACGCGTCTATCTGTTCAAGTTCAGACGGCAGGTCCAGCCCGGACGACGCGGACTAATGTGGGACCGGCTTCAGCCGGGAATAGGCCAGCTCAGTCGACATCAATTAGGTGGTGTGCCATCTGACGCCTTCCCGGCTAAAGCCGGTCCCACTGACATCAAAAGCCTGTCGGCGGCGTGCCAGATACGCCCCACGCGTCTATCTGTTCAAGTTCAGACGGCAGGTCCAGCCCGGACGACGCGGACTAATGTGGGACCGGCTTCAGCCGGAAATAGGCCAGCTCAGTCGACATCAATTAGGTGGTGTGCCATCTGACGCCTTCCCGGCTAAAGCCGGTCCCACTGACATCAAAAGCCTGTCGGCGGCGTGCCAGATACGCCCCAAACAATTATAGGGGACTGATTTATTTACAGCGCTTCATCGTAAATTAATCTGTCCCCGCTCAGTTGTGTGGCACACCGACGCCTTCCCGGCTGAAGCCGGTCCTACCAAACCAAAACCCACTCGGCCTGGTGCCCCCCCTCCGTCTATGGGATCGGCGCCAGAGGACAAAACGGGGACAGATTAATTTACGGTGAAGCGTTGTAAATAAATCAGTCCCCTTCAAATACAAGTCCCCTTCAAATAAGTCCCCTTCAAATAAGTCCCCTTCAAATACGGCTGAGGCCAGTCCTACAGCATCAAACGCCTGCAGGCTCGGTTACGCGCTCTCAGAAACGTTAAACACAAGAAATACCCAAATCCCACACAAAAAAATCCCCGAACCAGTCGGGGATTTTTTTGTTCAGGCGATCAGCTCAAGAGCAGATCAGTCCTCGCGATAGCGACGCAGCTTCAGCTGCTTGCCGGCAACGCGGGTGTCTTTCAGCTTGGCCAGCAGACGCTCGAGGCCGTCTTCCGGCAGCTCGACGAGGCTGAAGCTGTCACGCACCTGGATGCGACCGATGGCTTCGCGCGCCAGACCGCCTTCGTTGAGGATGGCGCCCAGCAGGTTTTTCGCAGCGATGCCATCACGGGCACCCAGCGCGGTACGGCAACGAGCACGGCCTTCGGCCAACGGCACCGGGGCACGACGTTCACGGTCGCCACGATCAGGACGGTCGCCTGCTGGACGCTCAGGACGATCACCACGTGGTGCGTTGTTCGGCACCAGTGGACGTTCTTTCTCGATCGCGCCCAGGGTCAGGGCCTGACCGTTGGTAGCCTTGCGCAGCAGAGCAGCGGCCAGGGCACGCGGGGTGCAACCGATGTCAGCAGTCAGGCGGTCCAGCAATTCGCCATGGCTTGCTTCGGCATCAGCGACCAGCGGCGACAGGCTGTTGGTCAGTTTCTTGATGCGGGCATCGAGAACGGCCTGGGAGTCCGGCAGGCGGACTTCGGCGATTTTCTGACCGGTCATGCGCTCGATCACTTGCAGCATGCGACGCTCACGCGGCGTTACCAGCAGCAGGGCGCGACCTTCGCGACCGGCACGGCCAGTACGGCCGATACGGTGAACGTAGGCTTCCGGGTCGTACGGCATATCAACGTTGAATACGTGAGTGATACGCGGAACGTCGAGACCACGGGCAGCAACGTCAGTCGCAACAACGATGTCCAGACGGCCATCCTTGAGGGAGTCGATAACGCGCTCACGCTGATTCTGGGCGATGTCGCCGTTCAGCGCAGCAGCCTTGTAGCCTTTGGCTTCAAGAGCGCTGGCCAGATCCAGAGTAGCCTGCTTGGTACGTACGAACATGATCAGGGCGTCGAAATCTTCGACTTCCAGCAGGCTCAGAACGGCAGAGGTCTTCTGGTCAGCGTGAACCAGCAGGTGAGCCTGCTCGATCGCGGTAACGGTCTGGGTCTTGCTCTGGATCTTGACGTGTTTCGGGTCTTTCAGGTGACGCTCGGCAATCGCGCGGATCGACTGCGGCAGGGTCGCCGAGAACAGCACGGTCTGACGGGTTTCAGGCATGGCCTTGAAAATGACTTCGAGGTCATCCATGAAGCCCAGCTTGAGCATTTCGTCGGCTTCGTCGAGAACCAGGTGATTCACGGTCGCCAGGACTTTCTCGTCACGACGCAGGTGGTCGCACAGACGGCCCGGGGTAGCGACGACGATTTGAGCGCCGTTACGAATGGCTTTCAGCTGCGGGCCCATCGGCGCGCCGCCGTAGACAGCCACAACGGTCACGCCCGGCATTTGCTTGGCGTAGGTTTCGAACGCGGTGGCCACTTGCAGGGCCAGCTCACGAGTCGGCGCGAGGATCAGCGCTTGCGGCTCGCGTTTCGTCGGGTCGATGAGGCTCAGGATTGGCAGAGCGAAGGCGGCGGTTTTACCGGTACCTGTCTGCGCCTGACCGATCATGTCGTGACCAGCGAGAATAATTGGGATCGATTGCTGCTGAATGGCCGAAGGCTCTTCGTAGCCGGTAGCGATGACAGCTGCAAGAATGGTCGGGTGAAGGTTAAGAGCGGCGAAGCCGCCGGTTTCCTGGGTCATGGGTCTGCCTCTGAGTGCATCCGCAAAGACCCATGCTTCAAAGCTGCGCGTGCCGTGTAAGACCCTAGAGTCACCCTGGCTGCTTTGTCGGCGGGGATTTGCGAAAACGTATTGATGAATGGATCGTCATGGGTGGTTCGTGACCGAACCGGTTCGAGAAGATGGCTTCGCGAACCCATACCGTGACGAGGGCCCTATGAAAGGCCGGCGCGCACTATACCGGAAATGCTGAAATAAGTGAGGATTTTTTTCGCGAATCAGCCCCTTGCGGCCAACTGTCACAGGCTTTGCGCAAAGCTGCGTCAGTGTCTACTTTTCATGTGCCCGGTATCGGTAGCGGGCAGAGCTTAAACGATTCACCCATACAGTGCGACACCCTACCCTTCCTTTCTCCTCATCTGCAGGAAACAGCGACATGACCTCTTCGACCAAAGGCCACGTCAGCCGGGAACAGCGCGGCGCAATCATGCTCATCGGCCTGGACCGCGCTGCCAAACGCAACGCCTTCGACTTGAATATGCTCAACCAGCTGAGCCTGGCCTACGGGGAGTTCGAGCGTAACGACCAGGCGCGGGTCGCGGTGGTGTTTGCCCACGGCGACCATTTCACTGGAGGGCTCGATCTGGCCGAGGCCGGGCCGGCACTGAGGGAGGGATGGACCCTACCGGCCGGCGGTTTCGATCCCTGGGGGCTGTCGATCGGGCCGAGGGTCAGCAAGCCGGTGATCGTCGCGGCCCAAGGCTGGTGCCTGACGCTGGGCATCGAGCTCATGCTCGCCTCTGACATCAACTTGTGCGCGAGTAATGCCCGCTTCGCCCATCTGGAAGTGCAGCGCGGCATTTTTGCGTTTGGCGGCGCGACCTTGCGGCTGCACCAGATCGCGGGCTGGGGCAATGCCATGCGCTGGCTGCTGACGGGCGATGAATTCGATGCTCACGAAGCGTGCCGCATGGGCCTGGTGCAGGAAGTGATGGCGCCGGAAGACCTGCTGCCCTCGGCGCTGCGCCTGGCTCGGCACATCGCCGACCGCGCGCCACTGGGGATTCGCACCACCCTTGAATCCGCGCGTCAGGCGGTGCTTGAGGGTGAAAGCGTGGCGGCCAAGGCGTTGCCGGCGCTGGTCCGCCGAGTGCTCGACAGCGAGGACGCCAAGGAGGGCCTGCAGGCGTTGCTGGAAAAACGCCCGCCGCTGTTCAGGGGATGCTGATCACGTCGCAGGCCGCAGCGTCTTGATCAGCGGCAATAGCGAATAGCCCAGTTGCGGCGCAAGGCTTTCGGCGCGCTGGGTCAAAGCGTCAAGGTCCAGCGTCTGATCCAGGTCGGCGGGGACGATGAGGATGACATTGCCCTCCTTCACCGGCAGTTCCCAGTAATGGCGGTGATAAAGCCCGCGCAGCAGGGCCGCGCCCAAGGGTTTGCCATCGTCCGACGCCCACTGGTTGATGATCAGCCAGCCGCCGGGGTTGAGGCGCTGTTGGCATTTTTCGAGAAAGCCCCAGGCCAGATGGCCCACGGCAGGGCCGGTGTCGGTGTAGAGATCGACGAAAATCAGGTCGGCGTCTTCAGCGGTCGGCAGCAAGTCGAGGGCATCGCCGATGCGCACATACAGCCGTGGATCGTCCTGCAGGCCCATGTATTCCATGGCCAGACGCGGCACATCGGGGCGCAGTTCGATGGCTTCGACGTCGTCCAGAGGCAGAAACTTCAGACACGCCTGGGTCAGCGTGCCCGCACCCAGGCCCATGAACAGCGCGCTTTCCGGGGCCGGATGGCAGAGCGCGCCAATAAACATGGCGCGGGTGTAGTCGTATTCGAGCCAGGCCGGATCAGCCGTGAACGTGCAACTCTGTTCGATGGCGTCACCGAACTCCAGGAAGCGGTAATCGGCCACTTCAAGTACGCGGATCTTGCCGAATTCATCGTGAACTTCGGCCAACACGTGCTCTACGCGTTCCTCGGTCATTGCTGTTCTCGTGCCCATGGTCAGATTGATTCGGGGTAGCGCCCGCAGGGATTGGCATCGTCGCGCCTGGCGATTAGCGTTGCCGCACGTAGCGATTGGATAGCCGCGCGCCGGGCCTGGCGTGCAAAAAGACGCAGAATACGGCCCGCAAAGGCGCGGATTGTCGGCGAATCGTGCCCCGCAGGTCACGCAAATTCTCGGGGCGAGCTGCTAACATGCCTGTCCGATCGCACTGACTTCGAGTTCAACATGAGCCAACCCTGGAGCCCCGACAGCTGGCGGAACCTGCCTATCCAGCAGCAACCTCACTACCCCGACGCTGACCACGTTCGCCGTGTCGAGCAGACCCTCGCCAGCTATCCACCGCTGGTGTTTGCCGGGGAAGCACGCGAACTGCGCCGACAGTTTGCCGAGGTCACCGAGGGCCGGGCGTTCCTGCTGCAGGGTGGCGATTGCGCGGAGAGCTTCTTCGAATTCTCGGCGGCGAAAATCCGCGACACCTTTAAAGTGCTGCTGCAGATGGCAATCGTCATGACCTTTGCCGCCGGCTGCCCGGTGGTCAAGGTGGGGCGCATGGCGGGGCAATTCGCCAAACCGCGCTCTTCCAACGACGAGACCATAGACGGCGTGACCCTGCCGGCGTATCGCGGCGACATCGTCAACGGCATCGGCTTCGACGAGAAAAGCCGCGTGCCTGACCCGGATCGCTTGCTGCAGGCGTATCACCAGTCCACTGCGACCCTCAATCTGCTGCGTGCATTCGCCCAGGGCGGTTTCGCCGACCTGCATCAAGTACATAAGTGGAACCTGGATTTCATCGCCAACTCGGCGCTGTCGGACAAATACAGCCAGCTCGCCGATCGCATCGACGAGACCCTGGCGTTCATGCGCGCTTGCGGCATGGACACCTCGCCGCAGTTGCGCGAAACCAGTTTCTTCACCGCCCACGAAGCGTTGCTGCTGAATTTCGAGGAAGCCTTCGTTCGCCGCGACAGCCTGACCAATGATTTCTACGATTGCTCGGCGCACATGCTGTGGATCGGCGACCGCACGCGACAGCTGGACGGCGCCCATGTGGAATTCCTGCGCGGTGTGAAGAACCCGATCGGCGTCAAAGTCGGCCCGAGCATGAACACCGACGACCTGATCCGCCTGATCGACATCCTCAACCCGGAAAACGATCCGGGACGCCTGAACCTGATTGCGCGCATGGGCGCCAACAAGGTCGGCGACCATTTGCCGGGGCTGATCCGTGCCGTGGAGCGCGAGGGCAAGAAGGTGCTGTGGAGTTCGGACCCGATGCATGGCAACACGATCAAGGCCAGCAGCGGCTACAAGACCCGCGACTTCGCCCAGATCCTGGCGGAAGTGAAGCAGTTCTTCCAGGTGCATCAGGCCGAAGGCACCTACGCCGGCGGCATCCACATCGAGATGACCGGCCAGAACGTCACCGAATGCATCGGCGGCGCGCGTCCGATTACCGAAGATGGCTTGTCGGACCGTTACCACACCCACTGTGATCCACGGATGAATGCCGATCAGTCGCTGGAGCTGGCGTTTTTGATTGCCGAGACGTTGAAGCAGGTGCGTCGGTAGGTCGTGATGGAACTGACTGTAGGAGCGAGCTTGCTCGCGATGCGGCATTAACAGACACCCTTGCAGCGTCTGGATGACCGCATCGCGAGCAAGCTCACTCCTACAATGAACCGCGAATAATGGATGCAATAAACGGCGCCCGCGCATGAGCTCCCCGCCCGTTCCCGGCTAAAGCCGGTCCTACGTCCCGTTACAGGTGGTCAAGACCGTTAGCGGCGAACGCCTCCCGCAAGCGCGCCGCACTGGTGCGCTGGCAGTTGATCAGTACGTGCGGCAGTTCCAGCCAGTTCGCCAGTTGCCGAAGGTGCAACGCGAGGGCGTGCATGCATTCGTCATCCAGTCCGGGCTGCTCTTCGTGCACCCCATGAACCGCCAAACGCCCCGCCGCCCTTTCGGCACGCAGGTCGATGCGCGCGGCGATGCGTTCGTTGTGCAGAAACGGCAGCACGTAATAGCCGTAAACCCGCTTGTGCGCCGGGGTGTAGATCTCCAGCCGGTAGTGGAAATCGAACAGCCGTTCCGTCCGCGCCCGCTCCCAGATCAGGGAATCGAAGGGTGACAGCAATGCGCTGGCCGAAACCTTGCGCGGCACCGTCAGCCCGGGAGGTGTGTACGCCGGCTGCTTCCAGCCCTGCACCTGCACGAGCTGAACCGCGCCCTCCTCCACCAGTTCCGCCAACCCGCGCTTCGCCGGTGCCGGGTCCTGTCGAAAATAATCGCGCACGTCCTTTTCGGTACCGACACCCAGCGCCTTTACGGCGTGCAGCAGCAAGCTGCGCTGGGCATCGGTTTCGCCGATCACGGGGTGATTGACGATCGCCGACGGCAGAACGCGCTCGGGCAAATCGTACAGCCGCTCGAAACCGCGACGGCCGAGGACCGTGACCTCACCCGCTGCAAACAACCATTCCAGCGCATGCTTTTCGGCGCTCCAGTCCCACCAGGGTCCGGCGCGATCCTGACGGGTGCTGATACTGCCCGCACCCAACGCACCCTGCTCACGAACGGTCTGCAACACCCGTGCGATGGTGGCCTGCTGTTCGCGGCCGAACTTCGCCAGTTGCTGATAAATGCCCTCGCCCCGGGATGCGCGCTGCATCCGCCAGCGCATCAACGGGTACAGCTCAACCGGCAGTAACGACGCCTCGTGGCCCCAATACTCGAACAGCTTGCGTTGCCGACCCTGGCTCCACGCCGCCTGCTCCAGCAATGTGCGCGGGTAAGGGCCGAGCCTGGAAAAGAGCGGCAAGTAGTGGGACCGCACCAGCGCGTTGACCGAATCGATCTGCAGCACGCCGAGCCGTTCGATCAACTGTGTGACGTGCGCCGCCTTGATCGTCGCAGGCGGCTGGCGGCTGTTGAAGCCTTGGGCGGCCAGCGCTAGCCGGCGCGCGTGCTTGAGGGACAGTGGCGGGTGGATCGGCGGTTCGGCAGGCATTGCGACCTCCATGGCGGTGCCCAACGCTAACCGATCACCCGCTGCCCTGTCAGCGCTTCATCGGGTCGTCCCAGAAAGGACGCTCTATTTCTTCGTAGACATCCGCCCGACTCAGGCCCATGTCCTTCAGCGCGTCTTCGCTCATCGTGGCCAGTTCGACACGCTGCTGATGCAGCCTGCGCCAGCGAGCGACCTGCGCCACAAATCCTTTCCACCAACGTTCCGGCGCGGATTGCCGCGACAGAGGTTTTGCGACCAGTACGTACCCTTTTTGACCTTTCATCGTCTTGCCCTCCAGTGGGGATGGGCAGATTCTCTCGCCACGCCTAAGATCAATCCAACGAATGTTTCTTATGCACTGCATCTGGGAGATTGATGCATGACCACCTACCCGAGTATCGACAGCGAGCTGCTGCGCACCTTTGTCGCGATCGCCGATGAAGGCGGTTACACCAAGGCCGGCGAAGTGGTGAACCGCACTCAGTCGGCCGTGAGCATGCAGATGAAACGGCTGGAGGAGGATGTGGTGCGGCGCCCGTTGTTTCTCAAAGACGGTCGCACCGTCCGCTTTACGGCGGAAGGTCAGGTGCTGCTGGGCTACGCCCGACGGATCCTGAAACTGCACAGCGAAGTGTTCAACACCCTACGCGAGCCGCACATGGTCGGCACGGTGAAGATCGGTACCCCGGACGATTACGTGATGCGTTTTTTGCCAGGGATTTTGCAGCGCTTTGCCCAGGCCTATCCGCTGGTGCAGGTGGAAGTGCATTGCGAGTCTTCGTCGCAGTTGCTGCAACGCCAGGACCTTGATCTGAGTATTGTCACCCGCGAGCCAGGCAAGGAAATCGGCCAGATCCTGCGCCAGGAGCGGTTTGTCTGGGCCGTCGGCGCAGGCTTTTCCCCGCAAGAGCAAACGCCGATGCCGCTGGCGATGTTCAACACCGATTGCTTTTGCCGGCAGTGGGCGATCAACGCGCTGCAGGCGTCTGGCCGTGAGTTCCGGGTCGCTTACACCAGTGCGAGCCTGTCAGCGATCATGGCGGTGGTCAGCGCCGGGCTGGCGGTGACCGCGCAGCTGCAAAGCCTGATCACCTCGGACCTCGAAGTGCTGGGAGAACAGCACGGGCTGCCGCAATTGCCGTCGGCGAGCATCGTGCTTTTGCGCAATCCCAACAACCCGTCGCCGATCACCGAATGCCTGGCCGATCACATTGCCGAAGGGTTCAGGCTATAACGGGAGCTACAAGCAGCTCACAACTTGAAGCACAGCATGATCGCGCAGATCACCAGAAAGCCGCAGAACAGCGAGCGCAACAGGCGCTCCGGCAAACTGTGCGCCAGGGCGACGCCCCAACTGATGCTGGCCAGCCCGCCAATCGCCAAGGGAATGCCCATCAGCCAGTCAACGTGGCCGTGCAGGGCATAAGTCGCCAGCGTGATCGTGGTGCTCGGTGCCGCCAGTGCCAGCGCCAGGCCTTGGGCCGCCACCTGGGTCGCGCCGAACAGGCCGGTCAGAATGGGCGTTGCGATCACCCCGCCGCCGACGCCGAAGAGCCCGGCGGTGACGCCAGAGCCCAGGCCCAGCAGCCACAACCATTGGGGGCGGCGCAGCTCGGCGCCTGCAGTGTCTTTGCGCCAGACCATCTGGATCAGGTTGAACAGCGTCAGCACGACGAGAAACCCGACAAAGCCCAGGCGCATGATTTGCGGATCGATGCGCACCGCCCACAGTGAGGTTAGCCAAGACATCGTGAAACTGGGCACGATGAGCATCAGCGCATGGCGCACCGACACCCGATTGCGCTGGTTGTAACGCCACAGCGCCAGCAGCACGTTGGGCAGCACCATCAACAACGCCGTGCCCTGGGCCAGTTGCTGATCGAGCCCGAACAGCACGCCCAGTGCCGGAATGGCGACCAGCCCGCCGCCAATGCCGAACAGTCCACCCAGCGTGCCCATCGCGGCGCCCAGCAGCAGGTACATCAATACATCGACAATCACGGGCGTTCCTCTGATCCGATTTCAGCGCGCATGCTACGCAGTCAGTGCCGTCGAGGAAATCGGCTTTGACGACATCCGGGATGTTGAACCGATCCACTGATGACGCGGCCGATAGAAAACCCCATGTCCGGCGATTACCGAAATTATCTGGTGCATTAAACATCAGGGCACTAAATTACCGGGCATTACTGACTGAGCGAGGGACACCCATGAACGCCAACGAGCCCACCCACAAGGCTGGCGCGGGCAGCTGCGACGCGTTGCTGCTGGATAACCAGCTCTGTTTCGCCCTGTATTCGACGTCGCTGATGATGACCAAGGTGTACAAGCCCTTGCTTCAGGAACTGAATCTGACCTACCCGCAATACCTGGCGATGATGGTGCTGTGGGAACGCGACGGGCTTACTGTCGGGGAAGTCAGCACCCGCCTGCTAACCGATCCGGGCTCGCTGACGCCGCTGCTCAAACGGCTGGAAGCTGAAGGCCTGATCCGCCGGACCCGCAGCAAGGAAGATGAACGCGTCGTGCTGCTGACCCTGACCGAGCAAGGCAAGGCGCTGCACACCAAGGCCCAGAGCGTTCCGCAATGCATTCTGGCCGCCAGCGGCATCAACCTTGAGCAGCTCAAAGCCCTGCAGAAAGACCTGCTCGCCCTGCGTGGAAATCTGCACGAAAGCCTCTGATCAGCCCCCCGCGATCGACCCGCCTGAAGAATCTCAAAAATTTACCTTGCGCGCTAAACATTAGCGCAGTAAATTCCCTCTCACTTGCTTAGCGCACAAAACTTTAGCGCCAAGCAGATACTGATTCAGTCATCCCTATTCAACCCATCAACACGTGAGGAATCACCATGCAAGCTCTCTACACTGCAGTCGCAACCGCAACCGGTGGCCGTGATGGCCGCGCTGTTTCCGACAACAAAATCCTCGACGTAAAACTGGCCACCCCGAAAGAACTGGGCGGCGCTGGCGGCGACGCCACTAACCCTGAGCAACTGTTCGCTGCCGGCTACTCGGCCTGCTTCATCGGCGCACTGAAATTCGTTGCCGGCCAGAGCAAGAAAACCATCCCGGCTGATGCGTCGATCACGGCCCACGTCGGCATCGGCCAGATCCCTGGCGGTTTCGGTCTGGACATCGACCTGCACATCAGCCTGCCGGGTCTTGAACAAGCCGAAGCCCAGGCGCTGGTCGATGCAGCCCACCAGGTCTGCCCTTACTCCAACGCTACACGCGGTAACGTCGATGTTCGTCTGCACGTGACCGTATAAAAGCTCGTCACAAGGCCTCGTCCTCAACCCTCGTTTGAACGGGAAAAGCACATGAACACGTTTGGCAAGATTGTGGCTGGCTCGCTCCTCGCACTGTCGATCGGCAACGCTTACGCGGCGACCGACACGGGCGTCGAGCACAACACGCAGGCGTTTCTGGACGCGCTGAATTCGGGAAGCGGCAAGCCGATCGAACAGCTTTCGCCCAAAGATGCCCGCGCTGTCCTGACCGGTGCCCAGGCCGGGGTCAAGCTGACCCTGCCCAAGGCCGATGTCAGCCAGAAGACCATTTCGGTCGACGGCCAGAACATCAGCCTGACGATCGTTCGTCCGGCGGGCGTCAAAGGCTCCTTGCCCGTGTTCGTGTACTTCCACGGCGGCGGCTGGGTGCTCGGTGATTACCCGACCCACGAACGTCTGGTGCGGGATCTGGTAGAAGGTTCGGGGGCCGTGGCGGTGTTCGTCAACTACACGCCTTCACCTGAAGCGCACTACCCGACGGCGATCAACCAGGCCTATGCGGCAACCAAATGGGTCGCCGAGCATGGCAAGGAAATCAACGTCGACGGCAAACGTCTGGCGGTGGCGGGCAACAGCGTCGGCGGCAACATGGCGGCGGTCGTCAGCCTGATGGCCAAAGACAAAGGCACGCCGGCCATCCGTTACCAGGTGCTGTTGTGGCCGGTGACTGACGCCAACTTCGATACAGGTTCCTATGAGCAGTTTGCCGAGGGTCACTTCCTCACCCGCAACATGATGAAGTGGTTTTGGGACAACTACACCACCGATCCGAAACAGCGCGCCGAGATCTACGCCTCACCGCTGCGGGCCACGACCGATCAGTTGAAAGGTCTGCCGCCTGCCCTGGTGCAGACGGCGGGTGCAGACGTGCTGCGCGACGAAGGTGAAGCCTACGCTCGCAAGCTGGACCAGGCCGGTGTGCCGGTCACGGCGGTTCGTTACAACGGCATGATTCACGATTACGGGCTGTTGAACGTTGTCAGCCAGGTACCGGAAGTGCGCTCGGCGCTGCTCCAGGCTTCCCAAGAGCTGAAGGTTCATTTGAAATAAGGCGGGACGAACCGTAGGCGCCGGCTTGCTGGCGAAAGCGATAGGTCAGTCGCAACCGTATTGGACCGTCTGACGCATTCGCCAGCAAGCCGGCTCCCACAAAATCGAGGCCTGTCAGTTTCTCATGCAGAGGCCGGGAGACCCTTCGCGGGCAAGCGCGCTCCTACAGAGAACCGCGTCGCGTCAGTACTGTCTGGAAACGCTGACGAGACAGCAGCCACAAAAAAGCCCGACTCAATGGTCGGGCTTTTTCGTGTCCGGCATTACATCACCGGCATTACAAGAGCAGTGCTTATTTGGCACGGCCTTTGTAGGAACCGCCTTCGCGGGTGTCGATTTCGATCTTGTCACCGATTTCGATGAAGTCAGCAACCTGCAGCTCGGTGCCGTTGGCCAGTTTGGCCGGCTTCATGACCTTGCCCGATGTATCGCCACGAGCCGAACCTTCGGTGTAGTCGACGGTGCGCACGATGGTGGTCGGCAGCTCTACGGACACCAGGCGCTCTTCGAAGAAGATCGCTTCGCAGACGTCGGTCATGCCTTCTTCAACGAATGGCAGAACGGCTTCGATGTCTTCAGCGTTCAGCTCGTACATGGTGTAGTCAGTGGTGTCCATGAACGTGTAAGTGTCACCGCTGATGAAAGACAGCGTGGCTTCTTTACGGTCCAGGATCACGTCGTCCAGCTTGTCGTCGGCGCTGTAGACGATTTCAGTCTTGTAGCCGGTCAACAGGTTCTTCAGCTTGGTCTTCATGATCGCGCTGTTACGGCCCGACTTGGTGAATTCAGCTTTCTGAACCAGCCAAGGATCGTTTTCCAGCTTGATCACGGTACCGGGTTTAAGCTCTTTACCAGTTTTCATTACGAGTATCCGAATTTGGATGAAAGTTCTTTCTAAGCCCTGTACGAAAAGCCACTTTTCGTACAGGGCTTAATACAAGGCCGCGTATCATATCCAACTTTGGTAAAAGCTTACCAGCGCAGTCGTCAGATCCTCCTGCAAGGCCTGTTCCAGACACCAGCGCTCGGCATGGGCGGCCAGTTCATCGGTGTGCTGCTCCAGCGCATTCCAGCCCTGGGTCATGTCTTTTCCGCCATTCCAGCTGTGCCAGACCTCGGCCAGCGCCTGCTGCGCCGCCTCCGACAGCCCCACCCGGTACAACTCCAGAAACGCATCGAGCTTGGCCCAGTGGGCGTCGTCATCCTGCTCGTAGATGTGCCAGATCAGCGGCCGCCCCGCCCATTGCGCGCGGACGAATGAATCCTCCCCGCGCACGACGTTGAAATCACAGCACCACAACAACTGGTCGTAGTCTTCCTGACGCACGAACGGGAGCACCTGAATCGTCAGGGCATCGCAGGCACACACAGCGCCCGCTTTCAATTCATCCACGCCCAACCAACGCTGAACGTCACCCAGAATGCGGCCTTCCGGGACCAGCAAATGGGTCTGGCGATCAGCCTGGGCCAGGCAGTCCAGCCAGCTGCCGAGCCCGGCGTGTTCGTAGGCGAACAGCGACATCAGCCGCGCGTCGGCGTGGGGCACGATGTTCAGGCGCTGGAGGACGGATTGGCGTGCGGCAGGATTCGCCTGAAAGGCCTGGCGCTTTTCGATCAGGCCCGCTTCACGCAACAACCCGCCGGTCTTTGCGGTGAATCCGGGGAAGAAGAAATACTTGCGCAGCCCCGTAGACTGGATCGACGGCAGGCCGTGGCAACCCGACACCCAGTCCTCGGCGCTGAGGTATTCGAGGTTGAACCACAGCGGCCGCTTCTCCCGCCCGAGCATGGCCTCGATGTAGTCCGGCGGCAGGCGACAGGCGAAGGCTTCCACCACGACGTCCGGCAGCTCGGCCGGCTGCCACGTCTTGGGCCATGTCTCTGGCCAGCGACAGACGGTGACACCGTCCTGGACTTGTTGATCGGCCAGCGAATCGGCACCCGGGCACAGTCGGGCGAAGGCGTTCAGGTCATCGATCCAGAGGCGAACCTGTAGATCGTGTTCCGCGACCAGTTGTCGGGCCAGGCGAAAGGTCACGCCGACGTCGCCGAAATTATCGACAACGCTGCAGAAAATATCCCAAGAGGCTTTCATCCGGGCTCCCTGAGGATGTTCAAAAAAACCGATTGTCCTTCATTGCGGCGCAGAATCACCAGCCCCGGTCGTGCGACAATCGCCGCCACCGCTGGCCACATGCATACAAGCCTGGAGTCTGTCATGTACGTCAACCACCGCGAACTGTCCGTCACGCTGCGCCCGCTCAAGCTGATCCTGTCGATTGCCGTCGGCATCTGGCTGGGGTTTCTCGCTGTCCTGCTGAGCCTGTGGCTGATCTATAAATTGCTCCCCGCCGAGCAGACCCAGGCACTGAACAATGCGGCCGCGCAGATGACCGCCCCGCCTGCGGTCAAACCAAAGCCGGACAGTGATAACCCGATGTTCGATCAATACCGGCAGATCCTGCGCGACAGCGAAGTGCGGCAGAGCCAGGAGGCCGAACAGGCGGAGCGGCAACGCAGCTTCAACGGGCCGAAATGTCAGTTCTGGATGCAGCAGAACCAGACCGCCCCCAGCGAGAAAAGCCGTGCGAGCGTTTATCAGTTCTGCGGTTGAATCCCCTTTGTCGAGCCACTCCATGCCCGTGAACAAGCAAACCGTCCTGCAGTGCATCGTCGAGAAGCTGCAGGTCGATCTCGATGTGGCCGTGCGAGCCGCGCAAACGGCGTACGAAACCGCGACCCACGAAGAGAACATCGCCGAGAACAAATACGACACCCTCGGGCTGGAGGCGTCCTATCTGGCGGCGGGTCAGGCGCGGCGCGTGGAAGAAATCCGCCAGTCGCTGAACCTCTGCCGCCACCTCGTGCTCAAGCCTTTCGATGAGCAGCGCGGCATTCAGACCGGCGATCTCATCGCCCTCCAGGCGGATAACGGTGCGCAACAGCGGTTGTTTCTCGGGCCTGACGCGGCGGGGCTGAAAATCACGGTCGACGAGCAGGTGATTACGGTGATCACCGCACGCTCGCCACTGGGTCAGAGCCTGCTTGGCAAGCTCGATGGCGATGAGGTCGAGGTGGTGGTGAACGGCAGCCGTCAATCGTTCGAGATCACGCAAATCCTGTGATCCACTGATCATTTGCAGGGTTGTAGCGTCCGACTTTTTGTGGGTAAGGTGCACAGTCGCACCACAAAGGGTGAACCCCGGAACATGGAGCCGGGGACACGGATTTAACCAAGGAGATATTTCATGACGAACGTCATCACTTTCCCTGACGCCCATGAACGTGATCGCCTCAAGTCCAGTGACCACCACGGGTTGAGATACCTGAACAAGAAAGAGCGACAACTGATCGACCGCCTGCGCATGACCAGTCACGCCGGCCGCCAGTACGTTTACGACTACGCCAGCATCATGCAGCGTTCCAAGCCGCTGTACCCCGAGCCCGTGGACTGACGCGGCTCGTCCGGGACACGCGACGGTTCAGCAGATGTTCAGTACTACGCCAGAGGGCGTGGGCCTATAGTGGGCAGGTATTTCTGTCTTCAGGAAAGCCTCATGCCCACTGCCACGCCTGCCCCGTCGCCCGCCGAACCGGGCACCTCCGCTGCCGCTGCGCCGGCGGATCATCTGCGCTTCCACAAACGCCACGCGCACCTGGCGCCGACCTTTGGCAACGACGCTTTCGCCCTCAAGGCCGAGGCGTTTGCGCGCTTCTTCGGTACGCCTACCTTTCTCGGCGCACAGATGTTGCTGGTCGTACTGTGGGTGAGCGCCAACGTGAGCGGGTTGGTGTCGTTCGATCTCTACCCGTTCATCCTGCTCAATCTGGCGTTCAGCCTGCAATCGGCGTATGCCGCGCCGCTGATTCTCCTAGCCCAGACGCGACAGGCTGCCCGCGACAAAGCCAGCGCCGATGCCGACGCAGAACACAGAGAGGCACTAGCGACCGCCAACGAAGAGCGCATGGCCATAGCAGCGCGGTACACGGCGCAGATGCTGGAACTGCTGGAGCAAAATACCCGGCTCACCGAAATGACCAAAGTGCTGACCGAACGCGTCGAAGGGCTGACGGCGGACATGCACAAGCATTTCGTCAAGCGCGATGGGCATGTTTGAAGGTTTTCGGGATCTGCCCTGCACCCACAGCGGATCTGCGGCACGGGCAAAATCTTAGTCTGGCAAGGGACCTTGTAGGAGTGAGCTTGCTCGCGAAGAGGCCAGTGCATCCGCTAAATCTTCTTTGGCTGAAATACCGTTTTCGCGAGCAAGCTCACTCCTACAGTTCCTCCGTTTTCCGCATGACAATGCAGCGCGCTGGCTAAGGACAGCTTCTACGCAAATCACATCCCGTTGAACGATCACACTCACACGCTGCCCCAAACTCCATGGCATTCATGATCCCCCGTCAAAAGTCCCGTGCCCGCGCTGTGGTTTTTCCCTGCCAGCCGGCGCGGGATACTGGGCATCTGATTCGTCCATCTTCTTCCCCCTTGAACTCTGGAGTTTTCCCATGACTGTTCCCGCATTTGGCCTCGGCACCTTCCGCCTGAAAGATCAGGTCGTTATCGATTCGGTCAGCAATGGCCTGGAGCTGGGCTATCGCGTGATCGACACCGCGCAGATCTACGGCAACGAAGCCGAGGTCGGTCAGGCCATCGAACAGAGCGGCGTGCCCCGTGACGAGCTGTACATCACCACCAAGATCTGGACCGACAACTTCGCCGCCGACAAGCTGATCCCGAGCCTGAAGGAAAGCCTGGCCAAGCTGAAAACCGATCACGTCGACCTGACGCTGATCCACTGGCCATCGCCTAAAGGCCAGGTGTCTGTCGCCGAATTCATGGGCGCACTGCTGGAAGCCAAGCAGCAAGGCCTGACCCGCGAGATCGGCATTTCCAACTTCACCGTGGCGCTGATGGGTGAAGCCATCGCTGCGGTCGGTGCCGAGAACATCGCCACCAACCAGATCGAACTGCACCCCTACCTGCAAAACCGTACCGTGGCCGCTTTCGCTCAACAGCACGGGATCAAAATCACGTCCTACATGACCCTGGCCTACGGCGGAGTGCTGAAAGACCCGGTGATCGAACAGATCGCCCAGCGCCACAACGCAACCCCCGCCCAAGTGACCCTGGCGTGGGCCATGCAGTTGGGCTACGCGGTGATTCCGTCGTCGACCAAGCGCGCGAACCTGGAAAGCAACCTGAAAGCCGTCGACCTCACGCTGACCGAGGATGACATGGCGCAGATTGCCCAGCTGGACCGCGGTCATCGCCTGACCAGCCCGGCCAGCCTTGCGCCTCAGTGGGATTGATGCAGCCCTGATTCTGGCTTCGGCCAGAATCACCCCAACCAGCGCCCTCTAATAACGCACCCGAACCATAAACAGGCGCCCTGCCTGGCCCATTCCTGAAATTGGTTCGCTTCGCGCCTGAACCAATTCCGCCTCGCCTCGCGAACCAGACTTCCGAACCTTTGCCGATTGGCCCGAAGGCGCGGGATCACGCCTGCACGCCTGCCCGGTCATCGCCGCACCCAGGTGAACCAATTTTCATTGGCATCGCTATTGCACTCCTCCTCTGCAGCCAGGCCCTGCTTCATGCAGCCCCTGGCCTTCGGTTCACCCCCGTGACGAGAGACGCAGATGGACAGCATCGACACCGACGCAACCCACGACACTTCGTCAAAGATGGCCCTCGATGCGCTGCGCCAGATGGTCGCGCAGCAGGCGGCCTTTCCGCAGCGACCGTTGCCCACCGAGCGCGACCTGGCGGTGGATTTCGGCGTCAGTCGCCGGGCCATTCGCCGCGCGCTGGCAGTGCTCGAAGCCGAGGGACACATCTGGCGCCGTCAGGGCAAAGGCACTTTCGTCGGCCCTACCCCGCCGAGCGCGGCCATGAGCTTTGCCAAGCTGTCGAGCCGGACCAATTTCAGCGAGGTCATGGAAGCGCGCATCTATCTGGAACCGGCACTCGCGTCACTGGCCGCCCTGCGCGCCAGCGGTGAACAAATGGCGATCCTGCGCCGGCTCGCTGAACGCACCACCCATCAGCAACACGCCAGCGAACCCGACGCCGAAGGCATCGAGCTGTGGGACAGCGCGCTGCACCGCGGCATCGCCGAAGCGGCGGGCAACCGACTGATGCTGGACATCTTCGAAATGCTCGACGCCATCCGTCTTGATCCGGCGTGGCGCGACCTGCGTCAACGCGCCCGCAACACCGACCGCCTGAGCACTTACAGCCACGATCACCACGACATCGTCGGCGCCATCGAAAGTCGCGACCCGGCCAAAGCCGCCACCGCCATGCGCGGTCATCTGCGTGCGCTGCAACAGGCGCTCGATCACGTCATCCAGCAAGACCTCGAGGCCAGCGTATGAGTGCTTCACCCGCGAACACCCCATCGGTATTGAGCGTCAGCGACCTCACCGTGCGCTTCAAGGATGCGCCGGCCAATGTCGTCGACGGTGTGTCGTTCGCCATTCAGCCGGGCAAGACCCTGGCCATCGTCGGCGAGTCCGGCTGCGGCAAAAGCGTGACGTCCATGGCCTTGATGGGCCTGCTGCCCGACACCGCCACCGTCCAGGCCAGCGCCTCGAATCTGCTGGGCGAGCCGTTGTTGGGGATGTCCGACGAGCGACTGCTGGACGTACGCGGCAACCGCATGGCGATGATCTTTCAGGAGCCCATGACCTCGCTGAACCCGGTGTTCACCATTGGCGATCAGATTGCCGAAAGCGTGATTCGCCATCAGGGTCTGTCGGCCAGCGCCGCCCGCCAGCGTGCGCTGGAGATGCTTGAAAAGGTCCGCGTGCCCGATGCCCTTCAGCGCCTCGACGCCTACCCCCACGAGTTGTCTGGCGGCATGCGTCAGCGCGCGATGATCGCCATGGCGCTGGCCAACGACCCTGCGCTGATCATCGCCGACGAACCCACCACCGCCCTGGACGTGACCATTCAGGCGCAGATTCTTTCGCTGGTCGCCAGCCTCCAGGCCGAAACCGGCACGTCGATGATGCTCATCACCCACGACCTCGGCGTGGTCGCCGAAGTGGCCGACGAGGTCATCGTGATGTACGCCGGCCGCGTCGTCGAAAGCGGTTCGGTGAAGACATTGTTCGATGATCCGCAGCACCCCTACACCATCGGCCTGATGGGTTCGATGCCCTCGGTCGGTCCTCGCGAGGGCCGTTTGGCAACGATTAATGGACGCGTGCCGACGCCGGCTGAAATGCCCAGCGGTTGCCGCTTTGCCAGCCGTTGCCCGTTCGTCATCGCCGCCTGCCGGGAAGCCCGTCCGCCGTTGCTGGAAGTCTCCGCCGGGCATTTCGCCGCCTGCATTCGCGTGCCACTTGAACAGCATCTGGGAGTCAGCGCATGAGCCTGTCAGGCCAACACATCGTGAATGCCGGGATGGCTGAATCGGCGCTGGAAAAGCCGATTCTGGAAAGCATTGCGGTGAGCAAACACTTCCACAGCGAAGCCGGATTGTTCCAGCGCAAGAAGCCGCCCGTGCAGGCGGTCAATGAGGTGTCCCTGGCCGTGCGCCGGGGCGAAACCCTGGCGCTGGTGGGTGAATCCGGCTCGGGCAAATCGACCCTGGGCCGGGTGCTGCTGAACCTGCTCAAGCCGACGGCGGGCGATGTCATTTACGAAGGCCGCAACCTGGGCAATCTGCCCGCCGACAAGCTGCGTCAGGTACGCCGGGATCTGCAGATCATTTTCCAGGACCCTTTCGCCTCGCTGAACCCGCGCATGAGCGTGGAGTCGATCATCGGCGAACCTATCTGGCTGCACCGCGACGACAGCCGCAGCGCACGTCAGGACAAGGTCGCCGAGCTGTTGCGCACGGTGGGCCTGGCGCCGGAGCACGGCAGCCGCTTCCCCCACGAATTTTCCGGCGGTCAGCGTCAGCGCATCGGTATCGCCCGGGCGCTGGCTTCGGAACCACGGCTGATCCTCGGCGACGAGCCGGTGTCGGCGCTGGATGTTTCAGTGCAGGCCCAAGTGGTCAATCTGCTGGAAGACCTCAAGCACCAGTTCGGCCTGACCCTGCTGATCGTTGCCCACGGCCTCGCGGTGATCCGCCACATGAGCGACCGCGTGGCGGTGATGTACCTCGGCGAGATCGTCGAACTGGCGCCAGTCAACGCGCTGTTCGAAACGCCCTTTCATCCTTATACCCAAGCGCTGATGGCCGCCGTGCCGGTCAGCCACCCGGACCTGCGCCGCCCGCGCCCGCTGCTCGGAGGTGACATGCCGAGCCCGAGCAAGCCGCCGTCGGGTTGCCGCTTTCACACCCGTTGCCCCCACGCCAAGCCGCTGTGCCGCGAAGTGAAGCCGCTCTTCGAAACCGTCGAGCCGGGGCGTCAGGTGGCCTGCCATTACTGGCGCGAAATCGCCAACGCCGGCGCCGGTTCGCTGATCGTGCCCACCCCCAGCGCCGCCTACAGCCAACGCCTGAACCTGTTCAAAAGCCATCAAGCCCTTTCTCTGGAGAGTCAGCCATGAAGTTCGCCCACCTGATGACAACCACGTTGTTGCTGCTCGCTGCGAATGCGGCTGTCGCCGAAACCACCCTGCGCATCGGCATCCAGGATGACCCCGACATGCTCGACCCGCATCGCTCGCGTACCTATTCGGGGCGCCTGGTCTACACCGCACTGTGCGACAAACTGGTGGACGTCAACCCGGACCTGACCTACGCGCCGCAACTGGCCACCGCCTGGAACTGGAGCGAGGACGGCAAGACGCTGACCATGACCCTGCGCGACGGCGTGACCTTCCACGACGGCGAGGTGTTCGACGCCGCCGCCGTGAAGTTCAACCTCGACCGCGCCCGCACCCTGCCCGACTCCCTGCGCAAGAGCGAACTGGCGTCGGTGGAAAGCGTTGAGGTAATCGACGCGAAGACCGTGGCGATCAAGGTCAAGCAGCCCGACGCGACGCTGATCTCGCAACTGTCAGACCGCGCCGGAATGATGCTCGCACCCAAGGCTTCGGCCACCGACGTGGCCTCCAAGCCGGTCTGTTCCGGGCCGTACAAATTCGTTCAGCGGGTGCAGCAGGACCGCATCGTGCTGGAGCGTTTCGACAACTACTGGAACAAGCAGGCGTACCACTTCGACAAGGTGATTTTCCTGCCGATTCCGGACACCTCGGTGCGTCTGGCCAACCTGCGCTCCGGCGATCTGGACATCATCGAACGCGTTGCGCCGACGGACGTGAAGACCGCCAAGGCCGACAGCCACATCCAAGTGTTCAGCACGCCGGGCCTGGGCTACATGCAGCTGATGTACAACACCAACAACGGCGACAAGGCCAACAACCCGATGGGCAAGGACAAGCGCGTGCGCAAGGCCTTCGAGCTGGCCATCGACCGTGACGCGATCAATCAGGTGGTGTTCGAAGGCCTTTACGCACCGAGCGCCCAGCCGTTCCCGAAAAACAGTCCGTATTACGACAAGGACCTGCCGGTGCCAACCCGAGACGTCGAAGCCAGCAAAAAACTGCTCGCGGAAGCCGGGGTGAAGACGCCCCTCAGCGTCGAGCTGAAAGTCGCCAACAACCCCATCGCCCAGCAGGTCGGTCAGATCATTCAGGCCATGGCGGAAGAAGCCGGCTTCAAGGTCAATCTGATTGCCACCGAATACGCCACGCTGCTCAGCGAGCAACAGACCGGCAACTTCCAGATCGGCATGAGCGCTTGGTCGGGCCGCCCTGATCCGGATGGCGACATCCACCAGTTCGTGACCTGCAAGGGTGGCCAGAACGACGGGCATTTCTGTGACCCGAAACTCGACGAGCTGCTGAACAAGGCACGCACCGTGAACGATCAGGCCCAGCGTCAGGCCCTCTACTTCGAGGCCCTGCGCCTGCTCGCCGAAGACGTGCCGACCAGCTACCTGTATTTCGATCCGCGAATCATCGCCATGCGCAGCAACCTCACCGGTTTCGTGCCCAATCCCGATGGTTTGATTCGCCTGAACAACGTCGCTTTTAAATGACAGCGGCGCCCGTGGGCAACCGCTTCGGCCGCGAGGATTCGTCATGCTGACTTTCATCCTGCGACGCCTGCTCAGTGCCATTCCGACGCTGATCCTGGTTTCGCTGTTCGTCTTCACCCTGCAAAAGCTGCTGCCCGGTGATCCGGTCCAGGCCATGGCGGGTGAAGAGCGCGACCCGGCGGTAATGGAATACCTGCGGGAGAAATACCGGCTCAATGACCCGCTGCCGCTGCAATACGTGCACTGGGTCGGCAATGTCCTGCAGGGTGACTTCGGCACCTCGCTGCGCACCGAGCAACCAGTGACCGTGCTGCTGGCGTCGAAGCTGCCGGTGACCATCGAACTGGCGGTGCTGGCGCTGATCATCGCGCTGGTGATCGGCATTCCCACCGGCGTGATTTCGGCGGTGCGCAAGGGCACGTCGGTGGATTACGCAGCCAACGTGTTCGCCCTGTCGGGGATCTCGATTCCGCACTTCTGGCTGGGGATTCTGTTGATCATGATCTTCGCCGTGAAGCTGCAGTGGCTCCCGGCTTCGGGCTTCGTGCCGCTGGGTGAAGACGTCGGGCAGAACCTGAAAACCCTGATCCTGCCGGCCTTCGTGCTGGGCGCCGGGCTGTCGGGGGTGCTGATGCGTCACACCCGCAGCGCGATGCTCGAAGTGCTGCGCGCCGATTACGTGCGCACGGCACGGGCCAAGGGGCTGTTCCCGCGCACGGTGATCTTGAAGCACGCCCTGCGCAATGCGCTGATGCCCATCGTCACGCTGACCACGTTGCTGTTCGGCGAACTGCTCGGCGGTGCGGTGCTGACCGAGCAGGTTTTCAGCATTCCCGGCTTCGGCAAGATGATTGTCGATGCCGTGTTCAACCGCGATTACGCCGTGGTGCAGGGCGTGGTGCTGTGCGTCGCGATCGGCTTCCTGCTGCTGAATCTGCTGGCCGACGTGCTCTATCGCCTGATCAATCCGCGTCTGAGGACTGCCTGATGACTTCGATTGCGACCCATCCTTCAGCGCCGCTGAACGCGCCGTCCCAGGCGCCGTTGAGAGAACCCCTTCGGCCGCGCACCCGCTCGCCGTTCGTGAAGAAATTCCTCGCCAACAAGGGCGCGGTGGTCGGCGCGGTGGTGCTGATCATCTTCATTCTGGCCGCGCTGCTGGCGCCATGGATTGCGCCCCATGATCCGCTGAAAGCCAACTTCCTCGCCGTGCGCAAAGCGCCTTCGCTGATCTACTGGCTGGGCACCGACGAGCTGGGCCGCGATCTGTTTTCCCGCCTGCTCTGGGGCGCGCGCAGCTCGTTGCTGGCGGGCGGCGTTTCGGTGGCGATTGCCATGGTCATCGGCGTGCCGCTGGGCCTGCTAGCCGGTTACTTCGGCGGCAAGCTCGACGCAGTGATTTCGCGCATCATGGAAGCGCTGCTGTCGTGTCCGTTTCTGGTGCTGGCCATTGCCTTGGGCGCGTTCCTCGGCCCGAGCCTGAGCAACGCGATGATTGCCATCGGGCTGTCGGCGATGCCGATTTTCTCGCGCCTGACCCGCGGTCAGGTACTGGCGATCCGTCACGAAGATTACCTGGAAGGCGCCCGCGCCATTGGCCTGCCGGACCGCTGGATCATCCTGCGCTACGTGCTGCCGAACGTGCTCTCGCCGCTGGTGGTGCAAGCGACGCTGACCATCGCTTCGGCGATTCTGGCGGAAGCGAGCCTGTCGTTCCTCGGCCTGGGCCAGCAACCGCCCTCGCCGTCCTGGGGCTCGATGCTCAACACCGCGAAGAACTTCATGGAACAGGCGCCGTGGATGTCCATCGCCCCGGGCGTGGCGATCTACATCACCGTGCTGTGTTTCAACCTGCTGGGCGACGGGCTGCGTGATGCCCTCGATCCGAAAAGCTGACGGCGCTCGCGCTTACACGCCGAGTCCCCGCGTCTACAACCGATCAACTGCCAAGAAGAGAACGACTGCATGTTCGATGATCTGGATTACAGCCAACCTTACCCGTCCGCCCGCTCGCCGGTGATGGGCAACAACATGGTCGCCTGCTCGCAACCGCTGGCCGCTCAGGCCGGGCTGGACATGCTGCGTCAGGGCGGCAACGCCGTTGATGCCGCCATCGCTGCCGCCATGGTGCTGACCGTGGTCGAACCCACCGGCTGCGGCATTGGCAGCGACGCCTTTGCCATCGTCTGGGACGGCAAGACGCTGCAAGGCCTGAATGCCTCGGGCCGCTCGCCGAAAGCCTGGACGCCGGAGCACTTCGCCGGCCAGCAGGAAATGCCCCAGCGCGGCTGGGCCTCGGTGACCGTGCCGGGCGCGGTATCGGCCTGGGTCGCGTTGTCCGAGCGCTACGGCAAGCTGCCCTTCGCCACCCTCGCCGCGCCCGCTATTGGCTACGCCCGGGACGGTTATCAGGTGACGCCGATCATTGCCGAACTGTGGCGGCGCGGCGCCGGGCTGTTGAAGGATCAGCCGGGCTTTGCCGAGTGCTTCCTGCAAGGCGGCAAAGCGCCGAAGGCCGGCGAGAAGGTCATGCTCAAGGATCACGCGAAAACCCTGGAGCTGATTGCTGAAAGCAAGGGCGAGGCGTTTTATCGCGGGGAACTGGCTCAGGCGATGATCACGCACGCCAACGCCAATGGCAGCGTCATGAGCCTTGAGGATCTGGCGAACCATCGGGTGGACTGGATCGATACCTTGTCGGTGCCGTACGCCGGCGCCGTGGTCCACGAGCTGCCGCCGAATGGTCAGGGCATCGCCACGCTGGCTGGCTTGGGCATCCTCGAAGCGCTGGGCGTGGGCGAGCAGCCGGTAGACAGCGTCGAGACCGTGCACCCAGTGCTGGAAGCCATGAAGCTGGCGCTGGCCGACCTCAATCAGCACGTCACCGACAACGACCACATGCGCGTGGCCGCTGAACACATGCTCGACCCGGCGTACTTGCGCGACCGCGCGGCGCTGGTGGGCGAACGGGCGGAAGACCCTCTGCACGGCGCGCCCAAGGCCGGCGGCACGGTGTACCTGTCGGCGGCGGACGAGAGTGGGATGATGGTCTCGTTTATCCAGTCGAACTACATGGGGTTTGGTTCGGGCGTGGTCGTGCCGGGCACGGGCATCAGCCTGCAGAATCGCGGCGCGGGTTTTACCCTGGACCCTGATCACGTCAATACCGTTGCGCCGGGCAAGCGGCCGTTTCACACCATCATTCCGGGCTTTGTGATGAACGCCGACGGCACGCCGTTGATGTCGTTCGGCCTGATGGGCGGGCCGATGCAGGCTCAGGGGCATTTGCAGATGATGCTGCGCATTCTGCGCTACAAGCAGAACCCTCAGGCCGCCGCCGACGCCCCGCGCTGGCGCATCGAGTCCGGGCTGAAGGTCGCGGTGGAGCGCTCGTTTGATCCGCAGGTGATCGAAGCGCTGCGCGCCAAAGGCCACGACGTGGAAGTTGAAGACCCCAGCGGCGTGTTTGCCTTCGGCGGCGCGCAGATCATCCAACGCACGGCCCATGGCTATGTGGGCGGGACCGATCCGAGGAAAGACGGGTTAGTTGCAGCGTATTGAGTGAGCCGACACTTGAAACGGTAGGAGCGATCGGAGTGGCGCCCCACCTTGCCCGCGATCGCGGTGTGTCAGCCACGCATAGGTCGGCTGACACAACCGGTTCGCCAGCAAGCCGGCTCCTACGGAACCGGGGTGTGCCTTGCCTGCCAGGTCAGAGGCAGGTCCTGCCAAGACCTTACGGTGCTGGCGCTTACATTTGAGCCGGCTTGCTGGCGAATGCGCCCTGTCAGCTCACAGAAAAGTGACTGACACACCGCTTCGCGAGCAAGCTCACTCCTACAATTTTTGTACCCGCCTCCGAATCCGCGGCGAACCGGTTTTACGTACCCGCCTCCAAATCCGCGGCGAACGGTTTTATGTACCCAACTCCAAATCCGCGGCGAACCGGTTTTACGTACCCGCATCCAAATCCGCGTCGAACGCAAGTCCCCCTGTAGGAGCAATCGGAGGTTACGACGGTCGCGAAAGCGGCGGGTCTGTGACATGACTGTCGACTGACACGCCGCCTTCGCGGGCAAGCGCGCTCCTACAGTTGATTTGCGC
>NZ_FOHW01000006.1 GCF_900111735.1 Pseudomonas graminis
GCGCCTTTTGAAACAGCGTCATCCACGTGGCGGGCGATCTTGTCGATGGCGCGGGCGTTGATCATCGGACCAATCTGAGAATCGCTGTGGGAGGCTGGCCCAACCTTGAGCGCGCTGACTCTTGCCACCAGCTTTTCAACGAATTTATCGTGAACAGCGCTCTGCACATAGATCCGATTGGGGCACACGCAGGTCTGACCGCCGTTACGAAATTTGGAGACCATGAGGCCGTCCACTGCAGCGTCGAGGTCCGCATCGTCAAAAACAATGAAAGGGGCATTACCGCCCAGTTCAAGCGAGCACTTTTTCAAGGTGTCGGCTGACATTCGGGCCAAGTGTTTACCCACTGGGGTCGAACCTGTAAAGGTGATTTTGCGCACCCGTGAATCAGCCAGCCAAGCGTTTACCACTTCGGGTGTACGCTCGCGCGAAGCGGTAACAATGTTCAGTATGCCTGCCGGAAAGCCTGCTTCCTCAGCCAGACGCACAACCGCCAGGGAGGTCAGTGGCGTGTCTTCGGCGGGCTTGCAGACAACCGTACAACCGGCTGCCAGTGCTGGCGCGATCTTGCGGGCAATCATCGCCGCCGGAAAATTCCAGGGTGTGATCGCCGCGACCACACCCACGGGTTCCTTGATTGCCGTCATGCGGCGACCCGAGACCGGCGCCGGGATCACATCGCCATAAGAGCGCGTCGCTTCCTCGGCAAACCACTCCACATAGCTGGCGGCGTAGACCACTTCGCCTCGTCCCTCAGCCAGCGGTTTTCCCTGCTCCAGCGATATCAGCCTGCCCAGATCCTCCTGATGTTCAAGAATCAGATCGTTCCAGCGTTTGATCAGTTGCGCACGCTGTTTGGCAGGAGTGGCGCGCCAGGCTGCAAAGGCCGAATGCGCGGCATCGACAGCTTCACGGGCATCAATGGCGTTGCTGTCGGGCACTTGGGCGATATAGCTGTCGTCGGCCGGGTTGGTGACAGTCAGCAGTGCCTCCGGATCTCGGGTGGTCCAGCGGCCGCCAATGAAATTCTGCGTTCTGATCAGGTCGGTGCGGGTCAGTTTCAAGCTCATGTCGAGGTTCCTTAAATGTGTGTGGACGGGCTGGATCAGCTGACGATACCCAAGTGCCAGGGCACGAATTCGTGATCCCCAAGCCCCAACAATTCGCTCTTGGTCGACGCACCTGAAGCAGCCTGCAGAATGTGCTCAAAGATGCGTTCACCCATCTGCTCAACTGACAGCTCACCGTCCAGAATGAGGCCGCAATTAATGTCGCTATGCCGGGCTTCAGATCGCCGCAGCAACCGCCTTGCCCAGCGATTCAGTGTTGCCGGTGCCACCGATGTCGGCGGTCAGGGGCGCATTCTCCGGGCCCATCGCAAGCACGGTTTCGATCGCGGTCAGCACGGCGGCGCCGGCTTCGGGTTGGCCCAGGTGCTCAAGCATCATCGCGCCGCACCAGATCTGCCCGATCGGGTTGGCGATGCCTTTTCCGGCGATGTCGGGCGCTGAACCATGCACCGGTTCGAACAGGCTCGGGAAATTGCGCTCCGGGTTGATATTGGCCGAGGGCGCGATGCCGATCGTGCCGGTGCACGCCGGGCCCAGGTCGGAAAGGATATCGCCGAACAGATTGCTTGCGACCACCACGTCGAACCAGTCCGGGTGCAGGACGAAGTTCGCAGTGAGAATATCGATGTGGTACTTGTCGACGTTGACGTCAGGATATTTCTTGCCCATTTCCACGACGCGCTCATCCCAATAGGGCATGGTGATCGCGATGCCATTGGATTTGGTGGCCGAGGTGAGGTGCTTCTTCGGACGGCTTTGCGCCAGGTCGTAGGCGAACTTGAGGATACGGTCGACGCCGATGCGGGTCATCACGGTTTCCTGCAGCACGATCTCGCGATCAGTTCCGGGGAACATCTTGCCGCCGACACTGGAGTACTCGCCTTCGGTATTCTCGCGCACCACCCAGAAATCGATGTCGCCGGGTTTGCGGTTCGCCAGTGGGGCCTTCACGCCGGGCATCAGACGGCAGGGGCGCAGGTTGACGTACTGGTCGAATTCACGCCGGAACTGCAGCAGCGAATCCCACAACGAAATGTGGTCTGGCACTACGTCCGGCCAGCCCACGGCGCCGAAGTAAATCGCGTCGTAACCCTTGAGGGTGTTGAACCAGTCATCTGGCATCATCTTGCCGTGAGCCAGGTAGTAATCGGCGCTGGCAAAGTCGAACCAGTCCCATTGCAGTTCCAGATTGAATTGGGCAGCCACAGCGTCGAGCACACGTACGCCTTCGGGCATCACTTCCTTACCAATACCGTCGCCGGGGATCACTGCAATTTTGTACCGGGCTTTGCTCATGGATTCGACTCCTGGGTTGATTGGGTTATGGATTTCGATGTTTGCAGTGCCTATGGATTGATGATTACTCTTACTTGAAAGCCATTCCTGGTTTTTAGGAAATCCATGAGCAAGCTCGATGACCTGAATTTCTCTCTGGTTCTGCACTGGCGTACTCGGCGACCTGGAAGGGCTACCAAAAGATCACAAGCTTTGTGCGACATCAGATTGAGAGATTATTTGTCGCTTATCGCCGAACAAACTATTCAACTGAGTTGGTATCAGGACCATTTCTGGAGTGGTCTTGCCGACCGGAAGGAAGCGATGCTCTATGCTCCCAGAGTTTCAGAATTGCATCCATGCAAGCGCTGCTGGCGCGCGCGACCTGGCATGGATCCTCAGCCTCCTCTAGCTCGCGCATCAACCTGGCGATGTAACTGGCCAGCCACCTGGCGAGTGGATCGTCGTTTCGCTCCATCAACTCGGCGGTGAGATCAGCGCCTAGCTTTAAGCAATGGGTTTCATTTTCCAACAGCATGACCATGTCTTGACCTCCTTGTACTCAGGCAATCGAGTTGCCTGCGTCAGATGGTTTTTACAAGAAGGCCCGGCTCAACGTCCGTTGGCATCCAGGAACTGATACCAGCCCCCAACGAGCCAAACCACGGGCACCCGTAATGAATGAAAAAGGAATTCGGCTAGCTCAGTCCGCCCATATCAACCCCAGCTCCGGTATGTTCCTGCGAAGACTTCGGCCACGTGTTTGCCGATGCACGAAGACATCACCCCCTGTGCCGTTGTAGCCCGTCGCTTACACGACCCGATCATCCGGACGCCCCACCTAGGGCACGCTGTCGGCCGTCAAAGCCACAACCCCTGAACATTGATGACTGATCGCAGTTATCAGGTCAGGTAGGGCCCGCAGGCTTAAACACCACATAGACCTTTCTCAGCGTTTCTTGAATATCCCAGACACCTGAGGTATTTCGAGGAAAAAACAGCGTATCTCCACCTTTTATAGCTAGAGGTTCTCCATCACTGGGTGTGAACGTACAAACTCCCGTCAGGATATGCATGAACTCAGCTTCGGTTAATTGACGCTCAAATCGTCCCGGGGTGCATTCCCATATTCCAGTTTTGTTCTCTGCCGCACCGTCAAGGTGAACCTCCATGCCACTCATGTTTTGGGCGGGTGTGCCCAGCGGTCTTGAGGGCGCGCCAAGAGACTCCAAGCCATTTGCGACAGACGATTGAGCAATAATTTTTATATTCATGGCCAACCGACCGATTTGGATAGTGAGTGAATGGCTGAGCCGTTTCTAAAACGGTTTTGCCCCAGGTAGGGAAACGGTGCCCGGTGCTTCCAGAATTTCAGAATGGCGTCCATACAAGCGTTGCTGGCTTGCGCGACCTGGCCGGCATCCTGCGCTGGCTCCAACTCGCGCATCAACCTAGTGATGTGACTGGCCAGCCACCTGGCGAGTGGATCATCGTTCCGTTCAAGTAACTCGGCCGCCAGATAGGCGCCGAGCTTCAGACAATGGATTTCACTTTCCAACAGCACGCCCATGCCTTTACCCTCTGGTCGAACCAATTGCCTGTTACGGTATGTACCAGCCCGGATCAACGACCGATGGCATCCAAAAACTGATACCAGCCTGCAACGAGCCGAACCACGGGCACCCGTAATGGATAAAAAGGGATGCGGCGAACTCGGTCCGCCCATATCAATCCCAGCTCAGGTGCGCTTCCTGTCACGACTTCGGCCACGTGTTTACCAATGTACGAAGACATCGCCACACCAGTGCCGTTGTAGCCCATCGCATACACGACCCGATCATCCAGACGCCCCACCTGCGGCACGCTGTCGACCGTCAAAGCCACCAGCCCCGACCATCGATGGCTGATCGCAGTCTCGGCCAACGTCGGGAACTGCTTAATCATCGCCCTATGAAGCGCCTCGTATGCAGTACTCGAATCATCGGTACCGAAAGCTCCGCGACCGCCATACAGCAGACGGTCGCCAGCCATGCGAAACCAGCGCATCATTCGGCGGGTTTCGGTGTAGCTGCGAGCATGCCTCAGCAACTGCAGCTCTTGCCCTGTCAGAGGCTCCGTCGCCAGCATTGCTGAGCGAAAAGGCACCACGCACTGGCGAACTGCGTCTGTTGCAGAGGTCAAAGTGGAATATCCATTGGTAGCCAACACCACTTGCTTCGCGGTGACCGTCCCGTGCGAGGTGTGCACTACGACGCCGTTCGTAACCCGGCGTATGCCCGTGACCGGTGATGACTCACTCAGCGTTATGCCTTCTGCCTTTAGGCCACGGGCGAAGCCTCTTGCAAAATTCAGCGGGTGAAGCAGACCTCCGCCAGTGTCCAGCACCCCGCCGACAAAGTCCGGGGAGCCGGTCTCTTCCTGCATCTGCCTGGCAGACATAACGTGCAAAGAGCGCTCGCCCAGCTCGGCAGCCAACCAATGCGCCTCCTGTGCGCAGTACGCCAGGGAAGTCGCGTTGTGCGCGCAATGCAGGCTGCCATTCTTACGATACTGCGCAGCCTCCAGCGAGTAAGCCGTCACCAGCTCTTCGATGTGTTCCACTGACTCAAGGGACAGCCGCCGCATGATCTGCGCCATCTCAAGGCCATGGCGCGCGGCGACTCGGCTCAGAGGCAGGCGGTATTTAGCCGACACCACACCGCCGTTACGACCACTCGCTCCCCATCCGATCCGGCTGGCCTCCAACACAACCGGCGACAGTCCTTTGGCGGCCAGATACCTCGCTGTAGACAGTCCGGTGTAGCCACCACCGACGATCACCACATCGTATTGATGATCTCCCTCCAAAGGATTGAGGACCGGTGGATCGATGGCCGTTTCCTGCCACAGTGACGCTACATCCGGGAAAAGGGCGCGCGCAGTCATGACGGGGCGTCCTTAAGAAAAGCGGGCGGCGGGGTTAGCCAGTTCTGCTTCGACAGCATCTGCAAACTGCTGCATCGAGTGGAAATGGAAGTCTGGCTTGGTGACCTTCGGAGGGACCGGCGTTGCGCCATAGCCTTCGATGTCATGGCGACGCTCAATCCAGCAGGTGGTATAACCCGCTTCGCTCGCCACGCCTATATCGTGATACTGGCTCTGAGCGACATGCAGGATGTCGCGCTTCTGGAAGCCTGCTGCCGATTGACGCCCTTCGTTGAACGCGAAGTACAAAGGATCGGGTTTGTGAACACCGGTCTCTTCCGAGGTCAGACTGTCGTGAAACGGGTGACCCAGTGTGTACTGGTACGCCGAGAACGACGTGCGGTCGACGTTGGTCATGGCCACCAGACGAAAATGCTTGCGCAGGCGTGCCAACGCATCCACCGAGTCAGCGAAGGCAGGCCAAGACACCACGGACGCCTGGAAACGATCACCTGCCACCTTGTCGCTGATCAAGCCCAGTTCGGCAGCGAATGTCTGGTAGATGTCACTCATGGTGTACATAAACCGATTGGGCGCGCGCATCTCACCCCGATACACATCATCGGCCCGCTTGTAGGCATCGAAGATCGCGTCATCCGAAATACCTTGGGCCTGGCCCCCGCCGATGCTGCGCACTGCGGCAAGGATGCCAGCTTCGAAGTTAATCAAGGTGCCCACGACATCGAACGTAAGCACTTTAAAATCAGTCAGTTTCATCGTGTATCTCCTGGTCACAATAGTGGGGTTTGCCTTTGAAACAGTGAATCGCGGGCACAAGAGAGCGTCACAACGGCGCGACCGTGTGCCAGGTGTCGATTCAAAAGGGTTGAAGCATCAGGCCGAGCTTGGAGCCCCGGTCAATTGAACATCGCAGCGAAGCGCGCTTTGTTTTTCATGTAGTAAGCGTCCACAACCTTATCGGCGGAACTGTCCTTGGCCTCCATCTGCATCGCTTCCAGATCGCTCAGCGGTAGCGTGTAGTGCCTCAGAAATGTGGCGACCTTCGGTTCGTCCTTGGTGAAGCCCAAACGAGAAACCACGTGAATGTGCTCGGTGCCACCAAAAATCTGTTTCGGGTCGGTGAGGTAGCGAAGCTTCCATTTGGCGAACATCCAATGGGGGTTCCACGCGTTGATGATCGACCATTTTTCGCGACTCTGATCTCGCGCAAGCTCAGACAGCATGCCCGCCTCTGACGACGCCAAGAGTTTGTAGCCTTTCAGGCCGTATTCAGTGATGGCCTTTTCGGACAACTTGTACTGACCATTGCCGGCTTCGGCCGAGAGGATGCGATTACCGAATTTCTCGGCAATGCCGGGTTTATTCAGGTCCTCAATGCTCGACACTTCACTGGCTGGAATGCTATCTGGTATGGCCCAGCCGATCTTTCCGTCGTATATCACGCCGAGGTCTTCCACCTGACTGCTGTATTTCTCCCAGTAGGATTTATGAGCGCCGGGCAACCACACCATGGGAACGACATCGACGTTCTTGGTGGCCAGCGCCTGAAACTGAATACCCAGATCAGCCATAACCAGCTTGACCGGACGCCCGGTCTGATCCTCGATCGCTTTCGCCGCCAGCTTGGCGGTGATCTCCGCGTCCGCCCAGTTGATCCAGCCGATTCGGATAGGCGGCTGGTCGGCGCTGGCTGGCATCACATGCAACACTGAACACGCCATGACCGCTACTAAAACCTTGAATGCTTTCTTAACGCGCATTAGCTTATCTCCAGAAATTCGATGCAGCTTGGTAATGGCACGGACGCAGAATCGAATGTTGGGGCAACGTAAGGGTAGTCGGTCGTGCCTGCCGTCCTGATGGCTATATGGCCATGATCGAGACGGCGTAACAAACAATTTATTGATCGACTTTGGATGACTTCTGGTAATGGAAAAGCTTCGGCGTCGCCTTCCTCCACTCAATGGCCTCGTGATTTTCGAAGCCGCCGCGCGTCTTTTGAGCTTTACCGCAGCGGCCAATGAGATCTGCATCACGCAAGCCGCGGTCAGCCGCCAGATACGACAAGTCGAAGATTTTCTCGGCCACGATCTGTTCGTCCGGGAGCATCGTCGCGTCAGTCTCACGGCCTCCGGTCGAAGGCTGTATGCCGCCGTTGATCAGAGCCTGGAGCGTATCGCCCAGACCGCGAACGACATCCGCAGCGGTACTCAGGAAGCGCTGACCATCACCGCCACCATCGGTTTTTCGACGTACTGGCTGATGCCGCGCCTGGAGGCGTTTCAGGAAGCGCACCCCGAAGTGCCGATCCGCCTCCTGGCACTGGACCGCGAGGTGGATTTGCGCGAAGAACAAATCGATGTGGCGTTCACTTGCGGTGACGAAGGCCAGTCTCAACACATCCGCATGACTCGGCTATTTGACGAAAACATGGTGCCTCTGTGCAGCCCCGCTTACCTGCAAGGCAAACGTATCGAGAGCTTGGAGCACCTTGTGGGTGAAAGGCTTTTGCATCTGGATCACGAGCACTGGCGCGGTTTCAACTGGCCAGTGGTGGACTGGTCGACCTGGCTGAGTCAGATGGGCTATGAGGGGCCGCTACCCCCGTCGCGCTTTGCGTACAACAATTACGCACAACAGATCCATGCCACTTTGGCGGGACGGGGTATCGGGCTCGCTTGCGTCGGGATGCTTAAAAGCTATATCGACAGCGGGCAGCTGGTTCAGCCATTGGATCTGGAGCATCGCACCGCGCGGGGTTATTACATGGCGATCAATGAGGCGAGCAGCAATCTGGCAGCCCTGAAAATCTTTGAGGCCTGGTGGGATCTATCAGTGACCGGGCAAGTGCCTTGATCGCGAATGATCGGAGCCCCAGTTTGACGGCGGGGCTCGAAGGTCCAGCTGTGTGACTTGGCGCGGGAGTCTCCTCTGCCTTGACGCAATAGGGTTTACACCATCTGAGCGCCAGAGGTGCAGCTCACCGCCATAACATTGGTCAGAGTGAAATGGCAAAAATGTGTTCACGTAGCTAATTGTGTTGATGCGCCACCGATTAGTGAAGCTTAGGATACGCAAGGGACACCAATACCCATGCCCAAGTGGAGCATGCGATGCCAAATGTCTTGCGTATCTGCGTAGTCATTGCGCTCGCCATGTTACAGGGGTGCGCGGTGTATCGAATGTTGCCTACCAACTGGACGCGGCCCGAAGGCCGTTATTGGTGCAACGAGCGCTACCTCGACATGGTCAAGGAATATCAAGAGCCCCTGGCCAAGAGCTTGGTCGACCGCTTGCAATTGGCCAAGGCCGGGTACATCTATGCAGTGGCTTCCGCACTCTCATTGCAAGGTGAAGAGCCTAAGGAGGTCTTTGACTTCGATAGGCCAGTAGAGCTGACACAACTTGGCCTGGAGAGAGATCTGAGTAGCGGCTTCCAGGCCGTGACCTATTTATATACCCCGAAAGATCCCGCACGAGCACCGGAAGTGGTCATCGCTTTTCGCGGTTCTGACCAAATAAGGGATTACCTGCTGCACAATTTCTGGATCTGGCCAATACAGCTAACGGACGCCATCAAATACGTAAAGGACACCGCAGCAGATCCTCGTGTCAAAGGCAAGCGCATCGTAGTCACCGGCTATTCGCTCGGTGGTGGCCTAGCGGCCTACGTCACCAAGGATACGCAGACCAGCGCATTGATCAGCCAGGCTTGGGCGTTCAATCCCAGTCCTAGAGAACTAGAGGCAGGCACCGACCCAAGAATTTATCTAGTGTCTACCAAATATGAAGTGCTGAACGAACTCGACCGCAGCCGTATCGGTGCACTGCCTGAACACACCGATATGAGTTTCCAGTTGCTGAAATCCAGCTCCATTTATTCCCATTACCGCTGGGTGCTCGCTCGGCAAATGCTGATATATGCCGACTTCGCCGACTACGTAGCGTCGGGACGAAAGTACACCACCACCGAACCGCTGAGTATCCTCAGCAGCCAAAGCAATGAATTCTGTGCGCCGGATACCCACGCCGAAATCGTCAGTTCTCGGAAGCGTTATGAAGCCGATCGCATGCTTATTAAGTTTGAGGACAATACGACCACCGACGCTGCGCTCCAGAATTGAAGCGCAGTGCCGAATGATACTTCTAGAGGACGCCTGTGCCAGAGCAACCTCAAATGCCCGACGAATCGTCGGTTGATCTACGGTCAAATAGGGCTTGCTGTGGTCAAGAAACAAATGTCCCAAGATCGTCTGTACGATCTCCACATCACCTGTTGCAGCCAGCACCTTTGCCGCCATTGACCGCCTCCCGCTATGGGACGATCCCTGCTTAATACGGGCCTGGCGGTAAAGCCTGCTGAACGTCTATTGCAAAGCATCACAGGGCCGGTAGGGCACTGGCTCACTACTCAACTGGCGGTGCTTGAATGCCAACTCAAAAGCCTGTCCCTTATCCGTCGTGACCAGCTTTGGGCCTAGGCGAAACCCTCGGTACTCATCGACGCAGAAATCCCCCAACGGCGGCGGTGCCGTATCATAAGCCAATCATTGAACGCGGCAAGACATCGGGCATGTGTCTGCTACATATTGCGCGGTCGGTAGCCCTTCAGGGGGCAGATAGCTTGCACAGCGTGAGCTGTGAGCCAGCACCGCAATTGTCGCCGAATCAGAACTGCCGAAAGCAATAACATCCTCAGAGCGGCTAAGCACCGTTGATACCATGTCGGCATCACCCAACCGAACATGGTATCGATATAGCTGACTGAGGATGCCTACGCTGCACACCACGGCCAACGCCATTAATGACGTGGAAACTCTCGTAACGTTGATAATATTAATATAAAAATCAAACACTTAAAAATTAGACCTACTCCCACTCAATCGTCGCAGGCGGCTTGCTCGACACGTCATAAGTCACGCGCGAGATACCTTCGATCTCATTGATGATCCGGCCGCTCACCGTTTCCAGCAGTTCGTAAGGCAGGTGCGCCCAACGTGCGGTCATGAAGTCGATGGTTTCTACGGCACGCAGGGCCACGACCCAGGCGTAACGACGACCGTCGCCGACCACGCCAACCGATTTCACCGGCTGGAACACGACGAAGGCCTGGCTGACTTTGTGGTACCAGTCGGCTTTGCGCAGTTCTTCGATGAAGATGTGGTCGGCGCGACGCAGCAGGTCGGCGTATTCCTTCTTCACTTCACCGAGGATGCGCACGCCCAGGCCTGGGCCCGGGAATGGGTGGCGGTAGACCATGTCGTACGGCAGGCCCAGTTCCAGGCCCAGACGGCGGACTTCGTCCTTGAACAGTTCGCGCAGCGGCTCGACCAGTTTCAGGTTCATCTCTTCCGGCAGGCCGCCCACGTTGTGGTGCGACTTGATGACGTGGGCCTTGCCGCTTTTGGCGCCGGCGGACTCAATCACGTCAGGGTAGATGGTGCCTTGGGCCAGGTACTTGATGTTGTCGAGTTTGGTCGACTCGGCGTCGAAAACGTCGATGAAGGTGCGCCCGATGATCTTGCGCTTCTTCTCTGGATCGCTTTCGCCGGCCAGGTTGTTGAGGAACTGGTCTTCAGCGTTGGCGCGGATCACCTTGACGCCCATGTTCTCGGCGAACATGGCCATGACTTGCTCACCTTCGTGCAGACGCAGCAGGCCGTTGTCGACGAAGACGCAGGTCAGTTGGTCGCCGATGGCTTTGTGCAGCAGCGCTGCGACCACCGAGGAGTCGACACCGCCGGACAAGCCCAGCAGTACGTTGTCGGTGCCGACCTGGGCGCGAACCTGGGCGATGGCGTCTTCAGCGATTTTCGACGGGGTCCACAGCGCTTCGCAGCCGCAGATGTCGAGAATGAAGCGCGACAGGATGCGACCGCCCTGCTTGGTGTGGGTCACTTCCGGGTGGAACTGCACGCCGTAGTAGCCGCGGGTGTCGTCGGCCATGCCAGCGATCGGGCAGCTAGGGGTGCTGGCCAGTACGTGGAAGCCTTCCGGGATTTCGGTGACTTTGTCGCCGTGGCTCATCCACACGTCGAGACCGAAAACGCCATCGGCGTCGACGTGGTCTTCGATGCCATCCAGCACGCGGCTCTTGCCGACGATATCGACGCGGGCGTAACCGAACTCACGCATTTCGGAGCCGGCCACGCGGCCACCGAGCTGCTCGGCCATGGTTTGCATGCCGTAGCAGATACCGAAGATCGGCACGTTCAGGTCGAACACGGCCTGCGGCGCGCGCGGGCTGTCGGCAACGTGGACGGACTCGGGGCCGCCGGCGAGGATGATGCCTTTCGGGGCGAATTCGCGGATCGCTTCGTCCGACATGTCGAACGGGTGCAGTTCGCAGTAAACGCCGATTTCGCGAACGCGACGGGCGATCAGCTGGGTGTACTGGGAACCGAAGTCCAGGATCAGGATGCGGTGGGCGTGAATGTCGAGGGCCATGAGAGGACTCTAGATAGAGCAGCTTCAAGCCTCAAGCTTCAAGCTGCAAGGTGTCAGGGGCCGCAGATCCGTAGCGACAGGCCTAAAGGCGGTGCCGCTACAGATCGCTTGTAGCTAGTAACTATCAACTTGTGGCTGGAGGCGTCAGCCGACCCGGTAGTTCGGCGCTTCCTTGGTGATCTGCACGTCGTGAACGTGGGACTCCGCCATGCCGGCACCGGTGATGCGTACGAATTCAGGCTTGGTGCGCATTTCGTGGATGTCGGCGCTGCCGGTGTAACCCATCGAAGAGCGCAGGCCGCCCATCAACTGGTGAACGATGGCAGTCAGCGAACCCTTGTACGCAACGCGGCCTTCGATACCTTCCGGCACGAGTTTTTCCGCGCCGTCGGACGAGTCCTGGAAGTAACGGTCCGACGATCCCTGGGCCTGGGACATGGCGCCCAGAGAACCCATGCCGCGATAGGCCTTGTACGAACGGCCCTGGAACAGCTCGATCTCGCCCGGGGCTTCTTCGGTACCGGCAAACATCGAGCCCATCATCACGCAGTAGGCACCGGCAACGATGGCCTTGGACAGGTCACCCGAGAAACGGATGCCGCCGTCGGCGATCAGCGGAACGTCAGTGCCTTCCAGTGCCGAAGCCACATTGGCAATGGCGCTGATTTGCGGGACGCCCACGCCTGCCACGATACGGGTGGTGCAGATGGAGCCAGGACCGATGCCGACCTTGACGCCGTCAGCGCCAGCTTCAACCAGTGCGAGCGCAGCGGCGCCGGTGGCGATGTTGCCGCCGATGACTTGCACGTCCGGGAAGTTCTGTTTGACCCAGCGAACGCGGTCGATCACGCCTTTGGAGTGGCCGTGTGCGGTGTCGACAACGATAACGTCAACGCCCGCAGCCACCAGCGCGCTAACGCGTTCGCCGGTGTCTTTGCCGGTGCCGACCGCAGCGCCGACACGCAGACGACCCTGGTCGTCTTTGCTCGCCAGTGGCCAGGCTTTGGATTTCTCGATGTCCTTGACGGTCATCATGCCCTTGAGCGCGAACTTGTCGTCGACGATCAGGACTTTTTCCAGGCGGTGCTTGTGCAGCAGATCGCGCACTTCGTACTTGTCGGCGCCTTCGCGGACGGTGACCAGACGCTCTTTCGGCGTCATCACTTCGCGAACAGGCACATCAAGACGGGTTTCAAAGCGGACGTCGCGGGAGGTCACGATGCCGACGAGCTCGCCGTCATGCAGGACCGGAACGCCGGAGATGTTGTGTTGACGGGTCAGTTCGAACAGATCGCGAACAGTGGCGTCAGCCTCGATGGTGATCGGATCCTTGACCACACCCGCTTCGAACTTCTTGACCTTGCGCACTTCGGCAGCTTGCTGCTCGACGGTCATGTTCTTGTGGATGATGCCGATGCCGCCTTCCTGAGCCATGGCGATTGCCAGACGGGCTTCAGTAACGGTGTCCATAGCGGCGGAAACGAGGGGGATGTTGAGTTCGATGCCACGGGTCAATCGTGTTTTCAGACTGACTTCGTTGGGAAGCACCTCGGAATAACCGGGCACAAGGAGAATGTCGTCGAATGTAAGGGCTTCTTGGCTGATACGCAGCATCGCTGGGCTCCCGAGCGGGAAAATGGAAGCGCGCCATTGTACCCAGACACCTGCACTATCTCAATGTAAAGATCAGGCTATTTACGCATGAGCCGGATTACGGCGCCCAATGACAGCCGCGCAGATCTACATCCTGACTTTGACGTGGGACACCGGACGGTCCATCCGTTCGGCAAACGCCTCGACAAAGCTGCTCTTGAAGCCGGCATCCAGCCAGTTGTTGAAGATGAACCCCAGATTCGAGAACCCGCACGGTTCAAGAAACAGGAAGCCGTTGATGTCGTCTTCATGGCGGCATTCGGGGCACATGAAGTTGTCGGTGTGGCCCGGCATCCAGTCTTCCAGGCTGTCGAACAGGGCTTCGCCGATCTCGCGCCGGCATTCCGGGCAACCGGCCTCCTCCTTGAAACCCTGCTGCGGTGTATAGATGCAACGCTTGAGGACGATTTCCAGACCGTTGACCGGTTGACCGAATGGCAAGGCGTCAGGGTTTTCGACGAAGCGTCGCGCGCCCGGGGCAACCGCGTAGGCCATGCGGTTGAAGCTGCGCCCACAGGTGGTCAGCGATTCTTCGACGACGTTCAGCTTCACCAGCCAGCGCAGGATCGCCCGCGCCTTCGCTTCGTGCGCAGGAAAGCTGGAGATTTGCGGGACGATGATGCTTTGGGTGTCCATGACGGGCCTGTCTGACAAGTAATCGGGGGGCGGCAGCTTAATCGCGCTGTCGGTGACGTCAAGTATGGCCGTCGGGGCGCGCGCCGCCAGCGATCTCATCTGGTGACCCGTGCCCCAAAGCCTTTATGATGCCGCCATGATCAAAGACCCCTTCGCAAGACTCGGCCTTGACCGGGACGTCCTCACTGTCAGCCAGCTCAACGGCCGCGCACGCGTGCTGCTGGAAGATGTGTTTTCCAGCATCTGGGTGGAGGGCGAGATTTCCAACCTCTCGCGTCCGGCCTCCGGGCACGTTTACTTCACGCTGAAGGACTCCGGCGCCCAGGTCCGTTGCGCGTTGTTTCGCAGCAACGCGGCACGGGTGCGTCAGGCGCTGAAAGATGGCCTGGCGGTCAAGGTACGCGGCAAGGTCTCTCTGTTTGAGGGTCGCGGGGACTACCAGCTGATTCTCGACATCGTCGAGCCTGCCGGCGATGGCGCGCTGCGTCTGGCCTTCGACGCGCTGAAGGAGAAGCTCAGCGCCGAAGGGATGTTCAGCGCCGAGCGCAAGGTCGCCCTGCCCCTGCACCCCAAGCGCATCGGCATCATCAGCTCCCCGACCGGCGCGGTGATTCGCGACATCATCAGCGTGTTTCGTCGTCGTGCGCCCCAGGTCGAACTCACCCTGATCCCCACCGCCGTGCAGGGCCGCGAAGCCATCGGCCAGATCGTGCGCGCCCTGAAGCTCGCAGATGGAAGGGGCTTCGATGCGTTGATCCTCGCGCGGGGCGGCGGCTCGCTGGAAGACCTCTGGTGCTTCAACGAAGAGGCCGTCGCCCGCGCCATCGATGCGTGCGTGACGCCGATCGTCAGCGCGGTCGGTCACGAAACCGATGTCTCGATCAGTGACTTCGTCGCCGACGTGCGTGCGCCGACGCCCTCCGCCGCCGCTGAGCTGCTGGCGCCGGACTCAAGCGATCTGCACCGCAGGGTTGACAGCCTGGAGCGCCGACTGATCAGCCGCATGCAGGACCGGCTGATGCGCGAGCAATTGCGCCTGGACGGTATTTCCCGCCGCTTGCGTCACCCAGGCGAGCGTCTGCGCCAGCGCGCCCAGCGGCTCGACGACCTTGACATGCGCATGCGCCGGGCCTTTGAACAGCAGATGCACAAGCGCCAGGTGCGCATGAGCCACCTGGAAAGCCGCCTCGCCGCGCAACACCCGGGACGCACGCTGATGTTTCTGCGTCAGCGCCTGGCGGTACTGGCCGAGAGGTTGCCCCGTGCGATCAAGGAAAACCTCAAAACCCGTCGCCTGCAGCTGCAAAGTCAGGTGCAGACGCTCAACGTGGTCAGCCCGCTGGCGACCCTCGGCCGTGGTTACAGTATTTTGCTGGATGAACGCGGCAGAGCCATTCGCGCTGCCGAGCAGACCCATCAGGGTCAGCGCCTGACAGCAAAGCTGGCGGACGGCGAGCTGCAAGTGCGCGTCGAAGACAACCATCTGACGCCTGTCACCCTTTCACTTCTGGATTGATCAATGCTGCCTTCTCTCTCCCGTTCGCTGGCAACTGCTGCCCTTTCACTGTGTGCAGCCATGTGCGTTGCCCTGCCCGCCTACGCCGACAGCTACATTTCCCGCCTGCTCAACAAGCCGGTACCGGGCGGCGTAGCGGTGGTCGACCTCGGCCCTTCCGCGCAAGCGCCCAAGGCCACGTGGCAGGGCAAACCGGTGCTGGTCGTCAAGGATCAGGACGCGCGCTGGCTGGCCATCGTCGGCATCCCGCTGACCATCAAGCCAGGCAGCCCGCAACAGGTCAGCAGCGGCGGCCGCAACCTGCCTTTCGTGGTGGGCAACAAGAAGTACCCGGAGCAGCGCATTACCCTGAAGAACCAGCGTCAGGTCAATCCGAACCCGGACGACTTGAAGCGCATCGAGCAGGAGCTCGATGTGCAAGTCCGCGCCTACCGTACGTTCAGTCCCGTGACGCCGAGCAACCTTCTGCTGGACAAACCGGTGGACGGGCCGCTCTCCAGCAAATTCGGCGTGCGACGTTTCTTCAACGGCGAGGAGCGTAATCCTCACGCCGGACTGGACTTCGCGGTCCCTGCCGGGACGCCTATCAAGTCGCCAGCGGCGGGCAAGGTGATTCTGATCGGTAACTACTTCTTCAACGGCAACACGGTGTTCGTCGATCACGGGCAGGGCTTCATTAGCATGTTCTGCCACATGTCTAAGATCGACGTGAAAGTCGGCGATGCCGTTCCGCGCGGTGGCGTGGTCGGGCGCGTGGGTTCGACTGGCCGCGCGACGGGGCCGCATATGCACTGGAACATCAGCCTGAATGACGCGCGGGTGGATCCGGCGATTTTCATTAATGCGTTTCAGCCGTAACGCTTGAGTCTGGGTTAATGGCCCTGTAGGACAGGCTTTAGCCGGGAAGGCGTCAGGCGCTGCACTGCAAATATGATGGTGTGAGTTCTGGCGCTTTCCCGGCTGAAGCCGGTCCTGTCATCACAGCCGATACGTTCGGACCGAACCGTGCAGGCAATTTAATCGCGCGGAAGCCCGGAAAACGGCAATAAAATCTCGACATTAACTACATACCGACAAACTCTCTCAATTTTTCCCAACCGCTTGCCAGCTTTCACCTCATTGGTTACGTTTGGCGACATGAAAACCTCTCACACCCTCATTCTGATGCGTCAACATCGCTGCCTCTGCCTCGTCAGTGCACGACTGCAAAGCTGAACGCGGTGCCTCGACGCTCACCCCGCAGTGCTACTCTCGCATCAACCGGCTGGCCGCCTTCTTTCGGCCCTGAGTACAACAAGGATTATTCACATGACCATGCTCAAAGATCCCTCGACGAAGTACCGCGCCTTTCCTGTCATCGACCTGCCTGACCGCACATGGCCTTCCAAGACCATCACTGCGGCGCCGATCTGGTGCAGCTCCGACTTGCGAGACGGTAACCAGTCGCTGATCGAGCCCATGGATGCGGTCAAAAAGCTGCGTTTCTGGAAGACCCTCGTGCAAGTCGGTGTGAAGGAAATCGAAGCCTCCTTCCCTTCTGCGTCGCAAACGGATTTCGACTTCGTGCGCACGCTCATCGAAGACGGCCACATCCCGGACGACACCACCATTCAGGTGCTGACTCAGGCCCGCGAAGACCTCATCGCACGGACATTCGAATCCCTGCGCGGCGCGAAAAAAGCCATCGTCCACCTGTACAACGCCACCTGCCCGTCCTTCCGCCGCATCGTCTTCAACCAGGACAAAGCCGGCGTCAAGGCCATCGCAGTGAATGCCGCTCAGTTGTTCGTCAAATACGCCGCCCAGCAGCCAGAAACCCAATGGCAGTTCGAGTACTCGCCTGAAACGTTCAGCGCCACCGAGCTGGAGTTCGCCAAGGAAGTCTGCGACGCCGTCATCGAAGTGTGGAACGCAACGCCGCAGAACAAGGTGATCCTGAATTTGCCGGCAACTGTCGAAGTCGCCACCCCGAACATTTACGCCGACCAGATCGAATGGTTCTGCCGCAACATTTCCCGTCGTGACAGCGTGATCATCAGCCTGCACACCCACAACGACCGTGGCACCGGTGTCGCGGCAACCGAGCTGGGCCTGATGGCCGGCGCGGATCGCGTTGAAGGCTGCCTGTTCGGCAACGGTGAGCGCACCGGCAACGTCGACCTCGTGACCGTCGCGCTGAACATGTACACCCAAGGCCTGAATCCGCAGCTGGACTTCTCCGACATCGACGGCGTGCGCAAGGTGGTCGAGGAATGCAACCAGATCCCGGTGCACCCACGTCATCCGTACGTTGGCGATCTGGTGCACACCGCGTTCTCCGGCTCTCACCAGGACGCGATCCGCAAGGGCTTCACCCAACAGAAAGACGGCACGCCGTGGGAAGTGCCTTACTTGCCAATCGACCCGGCTGACATTGGCCGCAGCTACGAAGCGGTGATCCGCGTCAACAGCCAGTCCGGCAAGGGTGGTATCACCTACCTGCTCGAACAGGAATACGGGATTTCCCTGCCGCGTCGCATGCAGATCGAGTTCAGCCAGGTGGTTCAGGGCGAGACCGATCGTCTGGGCCTGGAGATGAGCGCTCAACAGATTTACTCGCTGTTCAAGCGTGAATACTTGCAGGCCAATAAGCCGTATGCGTTGGTCAGCCATCGTCTGCAAGAAGAAAACGGCAACAGCGCCGTGGAAGTGGAAGTGACCGGCAAGGGTGACAGCGAGAGCAACCTGCGCTGGAAAGGCACAGGCAATGGCGCGCTGGAAGCATTGGTCGCCGGTCTGCCAGTACCGGTCGAGATCATGGACTACAACGAGCACGCCATTGGCGCAGGCACCACGGCCAAAGCCGCTGCCTACATCGAACTGCGCGTGAATGGCGACCGCGCGGTACACGGCGTCGGTATCGACGAGAACATCACCACGGCCAGCTTCAAGGCCCTGTTCAGCGCGCTCAACCGTGGCGTGTTGCAAGCTGAAGAGGCGACAAAAGCGGCTTGATTCACGGCGATGCAAAAAGGCCCTGAAGTGAAAGCTTCAGGGCCTTTTGTTTTAGCGCCGGATGATCAGGCCGTGGTGTCGACCTTGACTTTCATCAGGTTCAACAGGGAAGCCTGCAGCGCCCCCAACTGAGCCATGGTGCCGGAAATCTGCTGCTGGATTGCCATGACCTGCGTGGCCTTCAGCTCATCCGGCGTCTTGCTGCCCTGGACAGCAGCCAACTGAGCCTGCTGCTGCTGGAGCATTTTCTGCGTTCGCTCAATCTGCTCCTGCAACTGCTTGATCATCTCCTCCTTCATGCTCGGCGCGTCGCCCGACTCAGTGGCTCCGGCCGCCTTGGTGTCGCCATAGACGTTACCGCGCAGCTCGACGCTGGCGGTCTTGGCATCGCTCTTGGTGGAGTCGTCGGTTTTGACAGCAGCCGTAAACACGCTGGAGTAAGCACCCAACGAACTGGTGTTGATGGTGGTCATGATGAACTCCTTATGAGGTGCACTTTGTATCGGCCAGCGTACAAACATCTGAAGTCGAATTTATTGCAGACGCAAGAACGCCCCACGACCGACGTCATGGAGCGGTTTGGGTCTGAATCAGTGAATCAGGCGGTGGTGTTGATGCTGCCGGACTTCTGCAGTTGCAGGAGGGCCGCCTGCTCCGTAGCCAGGCTGGCGGTGGACGACGAGATCTGTCCCTGAATGGCCATCACGCGTGCGGACTTTTCCTCGTCCGAGCCGGAACTTGCCTGGGCGGCAGCGAGCTGCTGTTGCTGCTCCTGCAAGCGCTTCTGGGTTTCCTTGATCTGCTCCTCCAGCTTCTCGATGGCCTGCTCGCTGGTGCTGGAAGAATCAGAGGCCCCACCCGCTCCGCCAGCACCGCCAGCACCGCCAGCACCGCCAGCGCCACCTGCCGCAGTGGCTGTGGTCGACGCAGATGCCGACGTGGCATCTGTGGTGGAGGTGTCGCTGTCGGCCGCTGCTGTTGTGGCGTCTTTCTTGACCGCGACGGTGAAGCTGGTGGAGTAGGAACTCAATGAGGATGTGCTGATGGTGGTCATACCGATCTCCTGTCTGGGTACAACCGCTATCGACCACCCGCCCCTCAACTCTATGACGTTACTGTATCTCGAATGTATCGGCGTCGAGACAGGCCGGGAATTTCTCGCGATACGCCGCCAGGCTCAGCGCTGACAAGCTGACCTGAAACACGCCGTCGGCCTCGCCGATGTTCAGCAGGCTCTCGCCCTGGAAGTCCAGCACCTGGCTGTCGCCCGTGTACGCGAAACCCTTGCCATCGATGCCCACACGATTCACCGCGGCGACGTAACACAGGTTCTCGATGGCGCGCGCCGGCAGCAAGCGGTTCCAGTGCAGACGGCGAGCGCCCGGCCAGTTGGCGGTGTACAGCAGCAGATCGGTATTCTGGGCGTCACGGCTCCACACCGGAAAACGCAGGTCGTAGCAGATCAGCGGACGAATTCGCCAGCCTTTGAGTTCGAACTGCACCTGGCGCTCGCCCGGGCTGAAATGCTCATGCTCGCCGGCCATTCTGAACAGATGGCGCTTGTCGTAATGCAGCAGCTCGCCGTCCGGCCGCGCCCACAGCAAGCGATTGCGATGGCTGCCGTCAGCGGCGCGAATGATCACGCTCCCAGTCACTACCGCATCCAGCTGCCTGGCCTGGGCCAGTATCCACTGGGCAGTCGGGCCGTCTTCGGGCTCGGCCAGGGTTTCGGACTCCATGGTAAAGCCAGTGGTGAACATCTCCGGCAGGATCACCAGATCCGCGCCCTTGGCCTGGGCAAGCAGCTCTTCGAAGTGGGCGTGGTTCGCCGGGGCGTCGTGCCAGACCAGCGTGGTCTGGACCAGCGCGATGTTCAGATTGGGCAGCGTGGTCAGATCGCGCATAGTTTCTCCGCTGCCTGACGCAGCGTCTCCTCACGCTTGGGAAAGCACAGCCGGATCAGGCGCTGGCCTTCGGGCGGACTCTGGTAGAACACCGAAATAGGAATGCTCGCCACACCGTGCTCGCGGGTCATCCACAGGGACATGTCGACGTCGTTGAGGTCCGGGCGGATCTGCGAATAATCGACGAGCTGAAAGTAGGTGCCACTGGCCCGGGTGAAGGTGAAACGCGAAGCTTCCAGGCGATCGCAAAAATAGTCGCGTTTGGCCTGATAGAAAGCCGGCAGTTCGTCGACGTGTTCAGGGTGCGCCGCCATGAAATCTGCCAGGGCCCATTGCAGCGGTGTAACGCCGCAGAACGCGACGAACTGGTGGATCTTCCGTGCTTCGGCGGTCAGCGCCGGCGGCGCAACGAGGTAGCCGGTTTTCCAGCCGGTGACGTGGTAGGTCTTGCCAAACGAACTGACCACAAAGGCGCGCTGATAGAGTTCGTCATGGGCCAGCACGCTGGCGTGTTGCAGCCCGTCGAATACCAGATGCTCATAGACCTCGTCGCTGAGCACATAAATGTCCCGGTCACGAATCAACGCCGCCAAGCGGTCCAGCTCGTCGCGCGTGATCAGTGCCCCGCTGGGGTTATGGGGCGTGTTGATGACGATCATGCGGGTGCGAGGGCTCAACGCGGCAGTGAGATTTTCCCAGTCGATGGCGAAATCGCCGTCTTTGAGCTGCACATGGATGCAACGCCCGCCAGCCAGTTCCACCGAAGGCGCGTAGCTGTCGTAGCACGGGTCGAAGACGATCACCTCATCGCCGGCGCTCACAACAGTCTGAATGGCGCAGAAGATGGCGTGGGTCGCGCCTGGGGTGATGGTGATTTCGCTGTCGACGCCGATCTGACGGCCGTAGCAGCGAGCGATCTTGGCGGCGACTTGCTCGCGCAATGCCAGCAGGCCGGCCATCGGCGCGTATTGATTGTTGCCGTCCATGACGCGGCGGCAAAGAGCTTCACGCAGTGCGTCGGGCCCATCGAAATCGGGAAAACCCTGAGACAGATTGATCGCCCCGGTTTCGGCAGCCAGTTGGGACATCACAGTAAAAATGGTGGTGCCAACGTTCGGCAATTTGCTGGTGATCATGGGTTTTCCTGCTCCACTCCCGGCTCCTGGACGGCACGGGGATTCGCAGAATAGCCCAGATGTCGCGCACAAAAAAAGGCGCCACTGGCGCCTTTTCCGAGAAAGACCTTTACACGATCAGCGCTTGTCGCGGCGCTTCTTGTCGGCCTTCTTGTGGTGCGACATCATGCGACGCTTCTTGTTGACCTGGCGGTCGGTCAGCGTGTTCTTGTTGCCTTCGTACGGGTTCTCGCCGCCCTTGAACTCGATGCGGATCGGCGTACCGACCAGCTTGAGCACACGGCGATAGGTGTTCTCGAGATAGCGGACGTACGACTTCGGTACTTTCTCCACCTGGTTACCGTGGATAACGATCAACGGCGGGTTCGCGCCGCCCAAGTGAGCGTAACGCAGCTTGATGCGGCGGCTGCCCACCATGGGCGGTGCGTGCTCGCTGACCGCGTCTTCCAGAATCTGGGTCAGGCGGCTGGTCGGCCAACGGGTCACTGCGGACTTGAACGAGTTCTGCACCGACTGATACAGGTTGCCCACGCCGGTGCCGTGCAGCGCCGAGATGAAGTGGATATCGGCGAAGTCGACGAAGAACAACCGACGCTCCAGCTCGACCTTCACGTAGTCGCGCTCGCTTGGCACCATGCCATCCCACTTGTTCAGCGCGATGACCAGTGCCCGACCGGATTCAAGGGCAAAGCCCAGCAGGTTGAGGTCGTGGTCGACGACGCCTTCGCGGGCGTCCATCACGAAGATCACCACGTTGGCGTCTTTGATCGCCTGCAGGGTTTTGACCACGGAGAACTTTTCGACTTCTTCGTGGATCTTGCCGCGCTTGCGCACACCGGCGGTGTCGATCAGCGTGTACTTTTCCTCGTTGCGTTCGAACGGGATGTAAATGCTGTCACGGGTGGTGCCGGGCTCGTCGTAGACGATAACGCGGTCTTCACCGAGCATGCGGTTGACCAGCGTCGACTTGCCGACGTTAGGGCGACCGATGATTGCGATCTTGATGCCGTCCTTCTCGCTCGGACCCGGAATGCGCTTGGCTTCCTGACCTTCGGCGACGACTTCCTCTTCTTCGCCTTCTTCGACTTCGTCAGCGTCTTTCGGGAAATCACGCAAGGCGATTTCGAGCATCTGCGTGATGCCTCGACCGTGAGCGCCGGCAACCGGAATCGCGTCACCCATGCCCAGCGGTGCAAACTCGGCGCGGGCCATGTCAGGGTCGATGTTGTCGACCTTGTTGGCGACCACGTAAGACGTCTTGTTGCGCTTGCGCAAGTGCTCGCCAATCATCTGGTCGGCGGCAGTGAAGCCTGCTTTGGCGTCAACGAGGAACAACACGACATCGGCTTCTTCGATGGCCAGCAGCGACTGCTCGGCCATTTTTTCGTCCATGCCGTGCTCGTCACCGGAGATACCGCCGGTGTCGATCAGGATGTAGGAGCGCCCTTGCCACTTGGCCTCACCGTATTGGCGATCACGGGTCAGACCGGACAAGTCGCCGACGATGGCGTCGCGAGTCCTGGTCAGGCGGTTGAACAAGGTGGACTTGCCGACGTTCGGTCGACCCACCAGGGCGATTACGGGAACCATGCGGCTCTCCACTTCGTTATTTCAGAAAATACAAAAGCCGCTGCAAGGCAGCGGCCGGAGTTCGGAGCAACGCCAAAGCGTCGCAGGCCCCATGAAAGCGGGGCCGCCTGGGGAAGCCGAAAAACGACCTCCTCAAGCATAGACAGCCACTACTTGATCGTCAGCGCTTCCAGCTTGCCGCTGTTGCCGAAGACATAAATGGTGCTGCCGGAGACCAGCGGGCGAGCACGCAAGCCATCGCTGTCAATCTTTTCACGGGCGACAAAATGGCCATCGACCTGGCTCAGCAGGTGCAGATAGCCTTCCATGTCACCGACCGCGACGTAGCTGGAGAACACCTCCGGCGCGCCGAGTTGACGACGGGCCAGCGAGTCGTTGCTCCACAGACCGGTGGAAGAGCGCTCATCAATGCCTTCCACGGTGCCGTTGGCCAGCGAGACGTAAACGCTGCCGAAGCCCTGCGCCACACCCGAATAGCTCGATGCATCACGCTGCCACAGCACGCGACCGCTCTGCAGTTCCAGACCGGCTACGCGGCCCTGATAGGTCGCGACGTACAGCGTGTTGCCGGAGAGCAGCAAGCCGCCGTCGATGTCGACCACGCGATCCAGCTCGGAGCGACCTGTTGGAACGGCAACGCGCTGCTCCCAGGCCGGGACGCCGTTATTGATGTCCAGCGCCACGACCTTGCCGGTCGACAGACCTGCGATGGCCAGCGAGTTGGTGGCAATCGGTGCACCGGTGCCACGCAGCGTCAGAACCGCGGGACTGCTCTCGTAGATCCAGCGCTGATCACCTGTGACGGCGTCATAACCGATGACCCGGTCATCCTGCGTCTGGGCAACCACGACACTGCCGTTGGTGGCCGGAGCGGACAGCACTTCGCTGGTCGCCTTGGCTTTCCACTTTTGCTCGCCGGTGGCTTCGTCGAGGACGATGACTTCGCCGCGCAACGTGCCGAGCATGACCAGACCGAAACCTACGCCGACGGCGCCGGAAACCGGTTGCTCAAGCTCTTTTTTCCAGACCACGTCGCCGTTGCTGCGGTTGATCGCCATGACCAGACCATTCGCATCAGCTGCGTAAATGTTCTCGCCGTCGATGGCCGGAACCAGCATGTTGTAGATGTCGCCCTGACCGTCACCGACGGAACGGCTCCACAACTTCTGCAGCGTTACTTCCTGTTTGAAGTCGACGAGTTCTGCCGGAGGCAGCTCTTTTTTGCTGTTGCTGCTGCAACCCGCGGCCAGAATGGCCAGAGCCAGCAATGCTGCATGTTTCCAACGAATCACGTCACGCATCCCCTTTCGCCAGATCGTCGAGCTTCATTTGCAAACCGCCAACAGCCGCTTCTTCTGAAAGCGACGCCTTGGCTTTTTTGTATGCAGCGTAGGCATCATCGGTGCGACCCAGCTGAACCAGCAGGTCACCACGCAGCTCTTCACGGCTGGCCGCGAAAGACGGGTCGGCTTGACCGTCAAGCAGCTTCAGCGCGTCTTCGGCCTTGTTCTGTGCAGCGAGTACGCGAGCCAGACGCTGACGGGCAATTTCACCCAGGGTCGCGTTGGCTGGCTTGTCGGTCACGGATTTCAGTTCGTTCGCGGCATCATCCAGCTTGCCCGTGTCCACAGCCACCTTGGCCACGAACAGGCTGCCGTACTGGGCGTACGCGGTGCCACCGAATTCGCTCTTCAGCTTGCCGGCGATCTCGGCCACACGGCCTGCATCGGCCTGGCCGCTGGGCGTCAGTGCGGTTTCCAGCAATTGCTGATACAGCGCCGAACCACCTTGCGCCTGGTTGTTCTGATAGCGCTGCCAGCCTTGCCAGCCCAACACCACAATCACTGCCAGCAGGCCGCCGGTGACCAAAGGCTTGCCGTTACGCTGCCACCAGTCCTTTACGGCAACCAGCTCATCATCATCGGTACTCGACACCCCAATACTCCTATTCGCTAAATCGGCTTTTATCAGCTTCAACCCTGCGAGATGCAGGTGGCCAGGTGCTCGGACAGAGCATCCCAGGCAATATTTTGTTGCTCGCCCTGACCACGCAACGGCTTGACGCCCACTTCCTTGCGCGCCAGCTCTTCGTCGCCAAGGATCAGCGCGTACAGCGCGCCGCTCTTGTCGGCCTTCTTGAACTGGCTCTTGAAGCTGCCAGCCCCGGCGTTGACTTGCAGACGCAGGTTCGGCGCCTGGTCGCGCAAGCGCTCGGACAAGGTCAGCGCTGCCAGCTCGGCGGCCTCGCCGAACGCGCAGACGTAAACGTCGACAGTACGGGCGATTTCTTCGGGAATCTGCTCGAGGGTTTCCAGCAGTAGCACCAGACGTTCGATGCCCATGGCAAAGCCCACGCCCGATGTCGGCTTGCCGCCCATCTGCTCGACCAGACCGTCGTAACGGCCGCCCGCGCAGACAGTGCCCTGAGCGCCGAGCTGGTCAGTGACCCACTCGAATACGGTTTTGCTGTAGTAATCCAGGCCGCGAACCAGCTTCGGATTGATCACGTAAGGAATACCCGCCGCGTCGAGACGCGCCTTCAGGCCTTCGAAGTGAACCCGGGATTCGTCGTCCAGGTAATCTGCCAGCTTGGGTGCATCGACCAGCACAGCCTGGGTTTCAGGGTGTTTGGTATCGAGCACACGCAGCGGGTTGGTCTTCAGGCGGCGCTGGCTGTCTTCGTCCAGTTGCTCGTGACGCGCCGAGAGATACTCAACCAGCGCTTCACGATAACGACCGCGCGCCTCACTGGTGCCCAGGCTGTTGAGTTCCAGTTTGACGGCATTGCGGATGCCCAGCAGGCCCCAGAGACGCCAGGTCAGTACGATCAGCTCGGCATCGATGTCCGGACCATCGAGGTTGAACACCTCGACGCCGATCTGGTGGAACTGACGATAACGGCCTTTTTGCGGACGCTCGTGGCGAAACATCGGGCCGATGTACCAAAGCTTCTGCACCTGACCGCCGCCGGTGATGCCGTGTTCGAGGACCGCACGAACGCAGGCCGCTGTGCCTTCAGGGCGCAGGGTCAGCGAATCGCCATTGCGGTCGGCGAAGGTGTACATCTCTTTCTCGACGATGTCGGTGACTTCGCCGATGGAGCGTTTGAACAGGTCGGTGAACTCGACGATCGGCATGCGGATCTGGCGATAACCGTAGTTATCCAGCAAACGCGAGACCGTGCCTTCGAAGTAGCGCCACAGCGGCGTCTGGTCCGGCAGGATGTCGTTCATGCCACGAATGGCTTGCAGAGACTTACTCACAAATATTCCTTGGAGACTGGGTTAGCCGCGCGCGATCAGCGCTGCGTCGGCCTCGACCTTTTCGGCCGCTCTCTGACGGATCAAGCGTTCAAGCTGATCCACCAGATTGTCATTTGTCAGCTTTTGCGCCGGCTTGCCATCGATGTAGATCAGGTTCGGCGTGCCACCGGTCAGACCGACGTGGGCTTCTTTCGCCTCGCCGGGACCGTTTACCACGCAACCGATTACCGCAACGTCCAGCGGGACCAGCAAATCTTCAAGGCGCCCTTCCAGGTCGTTCATGGTTTTAACCACATCGAAATTCTGCCGCGAGCAACTCGGGCAGGCGATGAAGTTGATACCACGGGAACGCAGGCGCAGCGACTTGAGGATGTCGTAACCGACCTTCACTTCTTCAACCGGATCGGCAGCCAGGGAAATCCGAATGGTATCGCCGATCCCTTCGGCGAGCAGCATACCTAGGCCGACGGCTGATTTCACTGTGCCTGAGCGCAAACCGCCCGCTTCAGTGATGCCAAGGTGCAACGGCTGGATGATTTGTTTGGCAAGGAGGCGATAAGCCTCGACCGCCATGAACACATCGGAGGCCTTGACGCTGACCTTGAAGTCCTGGAAATCCAGACGGTCCAGATGCTCGACGTGCCGCAGCGCGGACTCGACCAGGGCAGCGGGCGTTGGCTCGCCGTACTTCTTCTGCAGGTCTTTTTCCAGCGAACCGGCATTGACGCCGATGCGGATCGGAATACCGCGATCACGGGCCGCCTCGACCACCGCGCGGACGCGGTCTTCACGGCCGATGTTGCCCGGGTTGATCCGCAGGCAATCGACGCCCAACTCGGCCACGCGCAGGGCGATTTTATAGTCGAAGTGAATGTCAGCGACCAACGGGACCTTGACCAACTGTTTGATACGGCCAAAGGCCTCGGCAGCGTCCATGTCCGGCACCGATACGCGGACGATGTCCACGCCAGCGGCTTCCAGACGATTGATCTGCGCCACGGTGGCCGCGACGTCATTGGTGTCGCTATTGGTCATGCTCTGCACTGCGATCGGGGCATCGCCCCCGACCGGCACCGAGCCGACCCAGATTTTACGAGATTCGCGACGTTTGATCGGAGATTCGCCGTGCATGACTTATTGCCCTAGCTTCAGGCGAGCAGTTTCGCCACTGGTGAAAGGTGCCACATCAACGGGCTGGCCGTTGTAGCTCACCTGCGCGCCGCGAGCAAAGCCCAGGCGCAGGGTCAGCGGCGGCTTGCCGTTGACGTCGAGGCTGTCGCCTTTTTTCTTGAGGCCGCTCATCAGCACTTTACCGTTGCCATCGGTGACCTGGGTCCAGCAATCGTTTACGAACTGAACCTGCACGCGACCGGCACCTGCCGGTACAGGCGCGGCGTCGGCCGTTGCGCTCGGCGCGGTGTTGACTGGCGCGGTGGTCGCAGGCGTTGGCGCCACAGTGGTGACAGGCGCGGTCGGCGTCGACGCTGCATGCGCAGGTGTTACCGGGGCGGTGGTTGATGTGCTGTGAGGAACTACAGCGCCTGCAACGGCGGTGCCGGTGCTGGCGGGTGCGGTGCTGGAGGAAGCAGGTGCATCAGGCGCGGACGCAGGCTCGGCGTTGTTCAACGGCAACGCGGTCTGGCCTTGAGCGACAGCTTGATCTTCCGGCTCGTCGAGCGGATGGATCTGGGTGGTGCCGTCGGCGCTTTCGACTTCGACATGCTCCATGCCCAGATTGGTCGGTTCCTTGCCGCGCAGCGTAGCTTGATCCTGCCACCACACGAAGCCGCCGCCGATCAATGCGATGAGCAGCAAGAGGCTGACGATGCGCAGAATATTGTGAGACAGGCGTACCGGCTCTTCGATTCGGCCGAGAGCATGAACGCTGCTGCCCTTGCCGTCGGTGCCTGTGTACTGATCGAACGCACTGACCAATGCAGCCTGATCCAGGTCGAGCAGCTTGGCGTAGGCACGGACATAACCGCGGGCAAAGGTGTGGCCGGGAAGCTTGTCAAAATCGCCCGCTTCCAGATGAGTCAGGGACGTCACAGTGAGGTTCAGCCTCAACGCCACATCTGGCAGCGACCAGTTCTTGCTTTCGCGGGCCTGTCGCAATGTTTCGCCTGGGTTCGTGCGAGTGGCTGCTACAACTTCGGGATGCGCCGCTTTCATCATTGCTCCGACAGGTATTGCTGATATTCCGGCGTACCGGGATAGAGTCTTTTTAGAAGCAGCCCGTAACTGGCTGCCTTGTTGCGATCATCAAACACCTTCGCCAGCCGCGTACCGAGCAACAGGCTCCGCGCATTCTGCTCGCTTAACTGGCTGAAACGCTCGTAGTAATCGCGCGCCGGCACATAATGCCTGTCTTCGTACGACAACTCAGCCATTTCCAGCAACGCGCGTGGCTGCTGACGATCCAGGCGCAGGGCTTTGTCGAAATGCTCACGGGCGGTGTCGCGATTGCCGAGCATCACAGCCGTCATGCCGAGGTTCTCGAACACTCGGGCGCGCTCGGCGTATAGGTTATCCTCGGCGGCCTGCTCGAAGCGCTCGTAAGCTTCCTTGTAGCGCTTCTGCTGGTAGAGAAAACTGCCGTAATTGTTGAGGATTCGCGCGTCTTTGGAACGTGCCGACAGCGCTTTCTCGTAATACTGGTTCGCCAGTTCCGGCTCCATTTCGGCCTGAAACACCAAGGCCAGCGCGGCATTGGCGTCCGCATCGGAGCCGTTCAACTCAAGTGCCTTTTTCAGAGGTGCCTTCGCACGCTCCATCTGACCTTGCTGAAGGTAACCCAACCCCAATTGCACGTAAGCCTGACGAGCTTCCTCACGCCCCTTGCTGGTACTCAGCGGATCGACGTTGCCGGTGGACACACAACCGACCAGCAGCGTGGCAAAACAGAGCAGCAGCGCAACGCGCAGGGACATAGAGATCCTCTCAGTCAGATTCGCATTCAATTGCGAGCGGCAGCGACCTGCACCACGTCGGCATCGGCACTCAGCTCCCGAACAGCGATATAGCGTTCGCTGCGACGGGTGCGGTCCATTACCTGCCCGACCAACTGGCCGCAGGCAGCATCGATGTCCTCACCACGCGTGGTACGCACAGTGACGTTGAAGCCGGCTTGATGCAGCAGATCCTGGAAACGACGGATCGCATTGTTGCTGGGGCGTTCATAGCCCGAATGCGGAAACGGATTGAACGGGATCAGATTGACCTTGCAGGGGGTGTCCTTGAGCAGCTCGATCATCTCGATCGCGTGCTCGGGCTTGTCGTTGATGTCCTTGAGCAGCGTGTACTCGATCGTCAGCACGCGTTTTTCGCCCAGCGCAGCCATGTAGTTGCGGCAGGACTCAAGGAGCATCTTCAGGGGGTACTTTTTATTGATAGGCACCAGCTGATTTCGCAGCGCGTCATTGGGCGCATGCAGCGAAAGGGCCAGCGAGACGTCGATGTGCTTGGACAGCTCATCGATCATCGGCACCACGCCGGAGGTGGACAGCGTCACCCGGCGCTTGGAAATGCCATACCCCAGGTCATCCATCATCAGATGCATGGCGGCAATGACATTGTCGAAGTTCAGCAATGGCTCGCCCATGCCCATCATCACCACGTTGGTGATGGCACGGTCGACGGTAGCCGGGACACTGCCGAAAGATTTGTTGGCAATCCACACCTGGCCGATGACTTCGGCGGCGGTGAGGTTGCTGTTGAAGCCTTGTTTGCCGGTGGAGCAGAAACTGCAATCCAGCGCACAACCCGCCTGGGACGAGACACACAGCGTGCCGCGCTTGCCCTGCGGAATATAAACGGTCTCGACGCAGCTGCCGGACTCTACGCGGACGACCCATTTACGGGTGCCGTCGGTGGAGATGTCCTCGCTGACGACTTCAGGACCCCGAATTTCGGCGCGGCTCTGCAGCTTTTCGCGCAGGGCCTTGCCGACATTCGTCATGGCGTCGAAGTTATCGACGCCAAAGTGGTGAATCCACTTCATGACCTGACCGGCACGGAAGCGTTTCTCCCCGATAGACTCGAAGAATTTTTCCATTTCCAGCCGGGTCAGACCCAACAGGTTGATTTTGCCAGTTGATTCAGTCATGGATTCACCCTCACTCGCAGCAATAGCTTAGCGAGTGGTTACCTCGGTAGAAGCGAAGAAGTACGAGATTTCACGAGCAGCGGCGGCTTCGGAGTCGGAGCCGTGAACAGCGTTGGCGTCGATGGAATCAGCGAAGTCAGCACGGATGGTGCCGGCAGCAGCTTCTTTAGGGTTGGTAGCGCCCATCAGCTCGCGGTTCAGAGCGATAGCGTTTTCGCCTTCCAGAACCTGTACGACAACCGGGCCGGAGATCATGAATGCAACCAGATCACCGAAGAAGCCACGGGCGCTGTGCTCAGCGTAGAAACCTTCTGCTTCGGCTTTGGACAGTTGCTTCAGTTTCGAAGCGACAACGCGCAGACCGGCTTTTTCGAAACGGGTGGTGATCTCGCCGATGACGTTTTTGGCAACAGCATCAGGCTTGATGATCGAGAAAGTACGTTGAACAGCCATGGTGTAACTCCAGAAGCAGTGATTATTGCGAAAAATTAAACCCGCGAATTATACGCGGGTTTGATGTTATTGCCTAACGTGCAAATCTGATCAGTCGATTTCGTCGGCCCAGAGCGTCTGGACCGCCTCGAGCACTTTCTCGCCGACGCGGCCAGAGGTGTCGTCGAAATCCGGGAGCTGCTTGATCATCAGTTGCAGCTTGGTGAACCCTACCGAATAAGGGTCAACGCCGGGGTGAGCCTCGGCGAGTTCTTCAGCGATGCGTTGTACGTCATTCCAACCGTAACTCATGACAGCTTCTCGATCAGTGCGGCGCTTCGGCAGCGTGGTTAAGCGAATATTTCGGGATCTCGACGGTCAGGTCTTCAGTGCCGACCTTAGCCTGGCACGCCAGACGGGACTGCGCTTCCAGACCCCACGCACGATCAAGATAGTCCTCTTCCAGCTCGTCCGCTTCTTCGAGGGAGTCGAACCCCGCACGAATGATGCAATGGCAGGTTGTGCAGGCGCAGACGCCGCCGCATGCGCTTTCTATCTCGATGTGGTGATCGTGGGCGAGTTCCAGAATCGACTTGCCGACTTCGGCCTCGACAACCATCCCGTCCGGGCAATGCTCGGCGTGTGGCAGAAATGTAACCTGCGGCATCAGTTATTCCTCAATCTCATTCAGGTTGCGCCCTGACAGCGCGGCTTTCACCGTCGAGTCCAGGCGGCGGGCGGCGAACGCATCAGTCACCTGCGACAGACGCTTGGTCTGCAGCTCGATGGCCGGGCCGTCATCGCCCTTCATCAATTCACGAAGTTCTTCCATCTGCATGTCGATCACCATGCGCTCTTCGGCATCGAGCAAGCGCTCGCCATCGGCCTGCAACGCACCTTCGACCGCTTCAAGCAGACGCTGGGCGTCGACCTGCTGTTCACGCAACGCGCGAGCCACCATGTCATCACCGGCGTACTGGAATGAATCCTTGAGCATGCGGGTGATTTCACCGTCAGTCAGCCCATACGAAGGCTTAACCTGAATGCTCGACTCCACGCCCGACGCCAGCTCGCGGGCAGACACGCTGAGCAGGCCATCGGCGTCGACCTGGAAGGTCACGCGAATTTTCGCAGCACCGGCGACCATCGCGGGAATGCCACGCAAGTCGAAGCGCGCCAGTGAACGGCAGTCGCTGATCAGCTCACGCTCGCCTTGCAGCACGTGGATCATCATGGCCGACTGGCCGTCTTTGTAAGTGGTGAATTCCTGGGCACGAGCCACGGGGATCGTGGTGTTGCGCGGAATGACCTTCTCCATCAGGCCGCCCATGGTCTCCAGCCCCAGGGACAACGGGATCACGTCGAGCAGCAACAGCTCGCCACCATCGCGCTTGTTGCCTGCCAGCGTATCGGCCTGGATCGCAGCGCCGATGGCGACGACCTGGTCCGGGTCGATTTCGGTCAACGGCTGACGGCCAAACAGCTCGGCCACCGCTTCGCGAACTCGCGGGACACGGGTGGAACCGCCCACCATGACCACGGCTTCGACTTCATCCAGCTCAATGCCGCAATCACGAACGGCGCGACGGCAGGCTTTAAGACTGCGGGCGATCATTGGCTCGATGAGGGCATCGAACGCCGTGCGGGTCAGTACGCCCTGCCAATCGCCATGGACAACTTCAACCGAATCGGCATCAGTCAGGGACTCTTTCGCCGAGCACGCCGTCTGCATCAGGCGGCGCTGGGCAGCCGGATCGAGATCATCAGACAGGCCGGCTTCAGCAATGATCCAGGTCGCGATGGCGTGGTCGAAATCATCGCCGCCCAGCGCGCTGTCGCCGCCGGTGGCCATGACCTCGAACACACCGCCGGTGAGGCGCAGGATCGAGATGTCGAAGGTGCCGCCACCCAAATCATAGATGGCGACCACGCCTTCTGCGTTCTGGTCCAGGCCGTAGGCCACGGCAGCCGCAGTGGGCTCGTTGAGCAGGCGAAGGACGGTGAGGCCCGCCAGCTTCGCGGCGTCTTTGGTGGCCTGACGCTGGGCATCATCGAAATAGGCAGGAACGGTGATGACCGCGCCGACCAACTCGCCACCCAGGGTTTCTTCAGCGCGCTGGCGCAGCACCTTGAGAATGTCGGCTGATACTTCGACCGGACTCTTCGGGCCCTGCACGGTTTCAATGAACGGCATGTGGGACTCACCACCAGTGAAGCGGTAAGGCAACTGCCCACCCAAATGCTTCACATCGGAGATCCCGCGCCCCATAAGGCGCTTGACGGAAATAATGGTGTTCAGCGGATCAGTCGCTGCGGCGCCCTTGGCCGACTCGCCGACTTCAACGCGATCGGCGTGATAGCGAACGGCGGACGGCAGGATGACCTGACCGTTGGCGTCGGGGAGCGGCTCACTGATGCCGCTGCGCAGGGCAGCCACCAGCGAATTGGTAGTGCCGAGGTCAATCCCGACAGCCAGGCGACGCTGATGAGGTTTTGGAGCTTGGCCGGGTTCGGCGATCTGCAGTAGAGCCATTGCTTTTCTGATATCACTGGCGAGCCGCCCCAGAAGGACGGCGCGGGGTTAATCGTCGAGGCGCTCTTCGAGCTGGCGCACTTCGTAGGAGAGCTTGTCGAGGAACTGCATGCGGCGCATCAGCCTTTCAGCCTGATCACGCTGTGCAGCATCGTCCCAACAGGCAGCGAAGCTTTCGTTCAGTTCTTCCTGGGCAACCTTCAACCGGCGCTTGAATACCGCAACGCCTGCCAGGTCCGCTTCGTCCTGCAGATCTTCGAGCTCTTCGCGCCATTGCATCTGCTGCATCAGAAACTCGGGATCCTGCACAGTGACTTCCAGCGGAACTTCACCCTTCAGCGCCAACAGGTAACGCGCCCGTTTCGGCGCGTTCTTCAGCGTTTGGTAGGCGTCGTTCAGACTGGCGGAACGCTCCAGCGCAACCCGTTGCTCGGCCTCGGGGGCGTCGGCAAAACGGTCGGGGTGCACGCTCCGGGCAAGCTCACGGTAACGCGTCGCCAGCAGGTCGAGATCCAGATTGAAGCCCGGCTGCAGGTCGAATAAAGCAAAGTGACAAGGAGTACCCACGATAAGCCTCAGACGTTGAAGCTTTCGCCGCAGCCACATTCACCGCGCGAGTTGGGATTGTTGAACTTGAAGCCTTCGTTCAACCCTTCCTTGACGAAGTCGAGCTCGGTGCCATCGAGATAAACCAGGCTCTTGGGGTCGATGATCACCTTGACGCCGTGATACTCGAACACCGTGTCTTCGCTTTCCGGCTCATCGACGAACTCGAGCACATAGGCAAGGCCGGAACAACCGGTCGTGCGAACGCCCAGACGAATGCCGTCACCCTTGCCACGCCCATCGAGGGAGCGGCGTACATGGTTGGCGGCCGCTTCGGTCATGCTGATAGCCATCGGAACTCCTTACCTCACGCAAGTTACTTAACGCAGCGGAACAGACCCTGCTTAGAGCAGGCCTTTCTTCTGCTTGTAGTCGCGAACGGCCGCCTTGATGGCGTCTTCGGCGAGCACGGAGCAGTGGATCTTCACTGGCGGCAGGGCCAGTTCTTCAGCCAGCTGAGTGTTCTTGATGGTCTCTGCTTCATCCAGAGTCTTGCCCTTCATCCACTCGGTGGCCAAGGAGCTCGACGCGATGGCAGAGCCGCAGCCGTAGGTTTTGAACTTGGCGTCTTCGATGATGCCCTGCTCGTTTACCTTGATCTGCAAACGCATGACGTCGCCGCATGCCGGCGCGCCGACCATGCCGGTGCCGACATCAGGATCTTCCGCGTTCATCTTGCCGACGTTGCGGGGATTCTCGTAGTGGTCAATGACCTTTTCGCTGTAAGCCATGGTGCAATTCCTCATCAGTTACAACACGTCGCTCTCGCGGCACTCGGAAAACCTGTTTTCAAAGTGCCGCAGGGTGTGGCGACTTTGAATTAATGCGCCGCCCACTCGATTTTGGAGATGTCGACACCGTCTTTGAACATGTCCCACAGCGGCGACAAGGCGCGCAGCTTGGTAACTGCCTCGCAGACTTTCTGCGCGGCGTAGTCGATCTCTTCTTCCGTGGTGAAGCGACCGAAGGTGAAACGGATCGAGCTGTGTGCAAGCTCGTCGTTACGGCCCAGGGCGCGCAGTACGTACGAAGGTTCCAGCGAAGCCGAGGTGCACGCGGAGCCGGACGAAACCGCCAAGTCCTTGAGCGCCATGATCAGCGACTCGCCTTCTACATAGTTGAAGCTCAGGTTGAGGTTGTGCGGCACACGGGCAGTCATGCTGCCGTTGACGTACAACTCTTCCAGATGCGCAACCTGCTGATAGAAGCGATCGCTCAGGGCTTGAATCCGAACGTTCTCGGCAGCCATGTCTTCTTTGGCCACACGGAACGCTTCGCCCATGCCGACGATCTGGTGCGTCGCCAGCGTACCGGAACGCATACCACGCTCGTGACCACCACCGTGCATTTCGGCTTCGATGCGGACACGTGGCTTGCGGCTGACCCACAATGCGCCAATACCCTTCGGACCGTAGGTCTTGTGGGCCGAGAACGACATCAGATCAACTTTGAGGCTGGCCAAGTCGATTTCAACCTTGCCCGTCGCCTGCGCTGCGTCGACGTGGAAGAGCACACCGCGGGAACGGGTCATCTCGCCAATGGCAGCGATGTCGTTGACCGTACCGATCTCGTTGTTGACGTGCATGATCGAGACCAGAACGGTGTCGTCGCGCATGACCGATTCGATCATGGCCGGAGTGATCAGGCCATCTTCGGTCGGTTCGAGGTAGGTGACTTCAAAGCCTTCACGCTCAAGCTGACGCATGGTGTCGAGAACGGCTTTGTGTTCGATCTTGCTGGTGATCAGGTGCTTGCCTTTGGAGGCATAGAAATGCGCAGCGCCTTTGATCGCGAGGTTGTTGGACTCGGTAGCACCGGAAGTCCAGACGATTTCGCGCGGATCGGCGTTGACCAGATCGGCAACCTGACGACGGGCGTTCTCTACCGCTTCTTCAGCCTTCCAGCCGAAAACGTGGGAGCGCGACGCCGGGTTACCAAAGTTGCCATCTACCAGAAGGCAGTCGCTCATTTTCTGCGCAACACGCGGGTCGACCGGGGTCGTCGCGGAGTAATCGAGGTATATCGGCAATTTCATTGAATATCTCCTATCGGGCAGGCGCGCCGCGCGTTCATCTGCGTTCACTCAACGGCGGATGTTTCAATCTTGTCCAGTGGCTGCGTCTTGCTACCGCATCGGCGCAGATCCTGACGTTGGGCGACTTCTTGCACTTCACGGCGAGTGACGAGGTCGGCCAGGCTGATACCGCTTAGAAATTCGTGAATCTGCTGACTGAGGTCACACCACAAGTGGTGGGTCAGACAGGTGTCGCCAGCATGGCAATCACCGAGCCCCTGGCAGCGCGTCGCGTCAACCGATTCGTTGACTGCGTCAATCACCTGAGCGACCTGAATCCCCTGCATGTGACGGGCCAGCTGATAACCGCCGCCCGGTCCACGCACACTGGAAACCAGATTGCCGCGGCGCAGCTTGGCGAACAGTTGCTCGAGGTAGGAAAGGGAAATCCCTTGCCGCTCGGAGATATCGGCCAGAGACACTGGCCCATGCTGCGCATGCAATGCCAGGTCGAGCATGGCAGTGACAGCGTATCGGCCTTTTGTAGTCAGTCGCATGACGTGTACCGCGGAGGTTCGGAATGAGGGCGAGTATGCTATTCCCGAGTATTTAAGTCAACTATAAGACCTAGCGGAACAGTCGGGATTACCCGCAAAAGAGCGGCAGCATCATAGCAAAGCGCGCCAGGGATTGGCACGTGTGCCGTCTGCCGCCGCGCGCTGCTTCAGCGGCGGGGAGCATCAGACTCGCAACGCTCCTTCATGCAGTCGAAGACTTCCTGATGCAGCTCCGGCAGCTCTTTCTCGCGATACTCGCCGCCCAGGCTCTTCAATGCCTTGCCCATGTCTTCCACGCGCATATCCATCGCTTGCAGATGATCGAGCAACTGCCCGATCGCGCGCGCCACGGGATCGGGCATGTCCTCGCTGACGCCATACGCATCGAAGCCGAGCTTCTCGGCAATCGCCTTGCGCTTGGCTTCGGCCTCGTCGTCAGACTTGACGATGATCCGCCCTGGAATGCCCACCACGGTTGCACCCGCCGGTACAGACTTGGTGACCACCGCATTTGAACCGACCTTTGCCCCGGCGCCCACCGTGAAGGGGCCGAGCACCTTTGCACCCGCTCCGACAACCACGCCGGACTCCAGGGTCGGATGACGCTTACCCTTGTTCCAACTGGTGCCTCCCAGGGTCACGCCCTGGTAAAGGGTCACGTCATCGCCTATCTCGGCAGTTTCGCCGATGACGATGCCCATCCCGTGATCGATGAAAAAGCGCCGACCGACCTTCGCGCCCGGGTGGATCTCGACCCCCGTAAGCCAGCGACCGAAGTTGGACACCATGCGCGCGGGCCATTTGAGTTCGTTGCGCCACAACCAGCCGGACAATCGATGCAACCAGATCGCGTGCATGCCGGGGTAGCAGGTCAGCACTTCAAACGCATTTCGAGCCGCCGGGTCACGATGGAACACGCTTTGAATGTCTTCCCGCAAACGCTCGAACATCACTGATCCTTCCGCTTATAGGGTTCGCCGTTGGCCGCTTTCTGGGTCTCGGTGAGAATGCCGCGCAAGATGCTCATCTCGGATCGATTCACCGCTGAGCGCCCGTACAGACGACGCAGCCGCGCCATCAGATGACGCGGCTTCTCGGGATCAAGGAAACCAATGGTGACCAGGGTGGACTGCAGATGCTCATAGAATTTTTCCATCTCATCCATGGTCGCCAGCTCGGTACTGCGCACCGAATTGACCTCGAACTTCTCCACCTTGCTCGCCTGGCCATCCGCCGCGAGCCAGGCCATGCGGGTTTCGTAACTCAGCACCTGCACGGCGGCAGCCAGATTCAACGAGCTGAATTCCGGATCCGAAGGAATGTGCACGTGGTAATGGCAGCGCTGCAGCTCTTCATTGGTCAGGCCGGCGTACTCACGACCGAACACCAGTGCGATCTCTTCGCCCAGCGCGGCATGTTCGACGGTCTTGACGCCCGCTTCGCGAGGGTCGAGCAGCGGCCAGGGAATACGGCGATCCCGTGCGCTGGTGCCCAACACCAGGTTGCAACCTGCCAACGCATCTTCCAGCGTCGCCACGACCTGCGCGCCTTCCAGAATGTCGCCCGCGCCAGACGCCCGTGCATCGGCTTCGTGATGAGGAAACATGGCGGGATCAACCAGCACCAGACGCGAAAGGCCCATGTTTTTCATGGCACGCGCGGCGCCGCCGATATTTCCGGGATGACTGGTACCGACCAGGACGACACGAATATTTTGCAGCACTGGTGAAGTCTCGCTAGCAGGTGAAAAGGGGGACGAATGTTACAGAAGCGCTTGCTGCAACGCCACGAACCTTGCGCCCGACGCACCGGATACGCCACTAAAAGGAGACGGGGCACCGTCGATTTGCCCACGCCAAGCCGACCGGACGCGCGGCAAAGTCTGCACTCGCGCTGGAAATCATCCAAGAGAACCAATAGAATGGCCGGCTCTCTTTAACGACCTAGGTGATCCATCCATGCAGCCCATGCTGAATATCGCGCTGCGCGCCGCCCGCAGCGCCAGCGAATTGATTTTCCGCTCCATCGAGCGCCTGGATACCATCAAGGTCGACGAAAAAGACGCGAAAGATTACGTGACTGAAATCGATCGCGCCGCCGAGCAGAGCATCATCACTGCACTGCGCAAGGCGTATCCAACCCACGGCATCCTTGGCGAAGAAAGCGGCCTGCACGAAGGCAGCGGCGAAGGCACCGACTACCTCTGGATCATCGATCCGCTCGACGGCACCACCAACTTCGTGCGTGGCGTTCCTCACTTCGCCGTCAGCATCGCGTGCAAATACCGCGGCCGCCTGGAACACGCCGTTGTTCTGGATCCGGTCCGCCAGGAAGAATTCACCGCCAGCCGCGGTCGTGGCGCTGCCCTGAACGGCCGTCGTCTGCGCGTCAGCCCGCGCAAGAGCCTTGAAGGCGCCCTGCTCGGCACAGGTTTCCCGTTCCGCGAAAACCAGCTCGATAACCTCGACAACTATATGAACATGTTCCGTTCGCTGGTTGGCCAGACTGCCGGCATCCGTCGCGCCGGCGCTGCAAGCCTGGACCTGGCTTACGTGGCTGCGGGCCGGTTCGATGCGTTCTGGGAGTCGGGCCTGTCGGAGTGGGACATGGCCGCAGGCGCCCTGCTCATTCAGGAAGCAGGCGGTCTGGTGAGCGATTTCAACGGCGGTCACGACTTCCTTGAAAAGGGCCACATCGTCGCCGGCAACACTAAATGCTTCAAAGCAGTGCTGACCTCGATCGCTCCCTTCGTGCCAGCTTCGCTGAAGCGTTAAGCCCAGCGCGCTGTACAAAAAACCGGCCATGTGCCGGTTTTTTTTGTGCCCGACTTCTTATCATTCGGGCGATAAAAAAGCACCCGAGGGTGCTTTTTTTATGAGTGGATCCGCCTATCACTGACCCGCCTGGCTCAACTCCAGCTGACCTTCCTTGTTGACAGGGATCTGGCTGCCCGGATCACGATCCATACGTACCTGCCCGACCTTGTCGTTCAGCTTGTACTTCACGTTGTAGCCGACGACTTTGTCGCTGATGTCGTTGACAGTGTTGCAGCGCGACTCCGTGGTTGTGTAGGTGTCGCGGTTCTGCATGCCTTCCTGAACCTTGTTACCGGCATAACCGCCACCCACCGCACCGGCGACCGTGGCGATCTTCTTGCCATTACCGCCACCCACCTGGTTACCGAGCAGGCCACCCGCTACGGCACCGATGACACTCCCCACGATCTGGTGCTCGTCCTTCACCGGCGCTCGGTGAGTGACGGCAACGTCTTTGCAGACTTGTCGCGGGGTTTTGATTTGTTCTTTAACAGGCTCGACGGCAAGTACGTCTGCGTACTCTGGGCCGCTTTGTTTTACGAGGCTATAGGTGGCCAAAGCACCGCCGGCGGTTACACCGACAGCACCCAATACTGCACCGATAAGCAACGACTTGTTCACGTGAACCTCCTGACGATATTCAGCGCGATTGCTCGCGCTACTCCCAGCCTTGGAGCACAAAAAAAGGCGCGAGTTCATACTCGCGCCTTTTTAGGTGATGGCCGGTTACCAGTATCGGTTACGGACGGTCATCCACTTTGTCGACGGTGACCGGTGGCAGCAGGTCTTCGCTGCGCAGGTTCAGCCAGATCAGCACCACGTTGGCGATGTAGATCGAGGAGTAGGTACCTGCCAGAACACCAATGAACAGCGCCACCGAGAAACCGTGCAGGCTGTCGCCGCCAAAGATCCACAGCGCGACAATGGCCAACAATGTGGAGATAGAGGTAGCCATGGTCCGCAGCAACGTCTGCGTGGTGGAGATGTTGATGTTCTCGATCAACGAAGCCTTGCGCAGCAGACGGAAGTTCTCGCGAACCCGGTCAAATACCACAATGGTGTCGTTGAGCGAGTAACCAATGATCGCCAGCACCGCAGCGAGTACAGTCAGGTCGAAGGTCACCTGGAAGAACGACAGGATGCCCATCGTCACCACCACGTCGTGGATCAGCGAGACGATGGCCCCCACCGCGAATTTCCACTGGAAGCGGAACGCCAGGTAGACGAGGACGCCGCCCAGCGCCAGCAGCATGCCGAGGCCGCCCTGGTCACGCAGTTCTTCACCCACTTGCGGACCGACGAACTCGACGCGCTTGACGGTCACCGGGTTATCGGCGCCGGTCTTGCGCAGCGCTTCAGCGACTTGAGTGCCCAGCTGCGGATCTTCACCCGGCATACGAACAAGCAGATCGGTAGTCGCACCGAAGCTTTGCACGACCGCTTCGGTATAACCCGACGCAACGAGCTCTTCGCGCACCTTGTGCAGATCGGCAGGACGCTCGTAGGTCAGCTCGATCAGCGTACCGCCGGTGAAATCCAGACCGAAGTTCAGTCCTTTAGAGAACCAGCTGAACAGCGCCAGAGCGGTGAGGAGCATGGTAATGGCGAACGCAATGTTGCGAACGCCCATGAAGTTGATCGTACGTTTCATGGCAGCCCCTTAAATCCACAACTTCTTGAAGTCACGACCGCCAAAGATCAGGTTGACCATTGCGCGGGTCACCATGATGGCTGTGAACATCGAGGTAAAGATCCCGAGGGACATGGTGACCGCAAAACCCTTTACCGGGCCTGTGCCCATCGCGAAGAGAATGCCGCCAACCAGCAGCGTCGTCAGGTTGGCGTCGAGGATCGCGGTATACGCGCGGTCGAAGCCCTCGTTGATCGCACGCTGGACCGTCATGCCGTTGGCGATCTCCTCACGAATCCGCGAGAAGATCAGCACGTTGGCATCGACCGCCATACCCATCGTCAAGACGATACCGGCGATGCCTGGCAGGGTCAGCGTTGCACCCAGCAGTGACATCAGCGCCAGCAGCATGACCATGTTGAAGGCCAGCGCCACCGTCGCGATCAGACCGAAGAAACGGTAGATGGCGAGGATGAACAGGGACACGAACAGCATGCCCCACAGGGATGCATCGATACCCTTAGTGATGTTGTCGGCACCCAGGCTCGGGCCAATGGTGCGCTCTTCAGCGAAGTACATCGGTGCAGCCAGACCACCGGCACGCAGCAGCAGCGCCAGCTCGGAAGACTCACCTGCGCCGTTCAGGCCGGTGATGCGGAATTGAGCACCGAGCGGCGACTGAATGGTCGCCAGGCTGATGATCTTCTTCTCTTCCTTGAACGTCTGGACCGGCACGTCTTTCTCGACGCCGTTAACCATTTGCTTGGTGTAAGTGGTAGTCGGCTTCTGCTCGATGAAGATTACCGCCATGCTGCGACCGACGTTCGCGCGGGTGGCGCGGCTCATCAGGTCACCACCATGGCCGTCCAGCTTGATGTTCACCTGAGGACGGCCGTGCTCGTCAAAGCCGGCCTTGGCATCAGTCACCTGGTCACCGGTGATGATCAGGCCACGCTCGACCGGCGCCGCAGGACGACCGCCTTCGCGGAACTCGAACATTTCGGTGGTGGCTTTGCTGTCGTCGGGACCTGCGCCCAGACGGAACTCAAGGTTGGCCGTCTTGCCGAGGATACGCTTGGCTTCGGCGGTGTCCTGAACACCTGGCAGCTCGACCACGATGCGGTTGGCACCCTGACGCTGAACCAGCGGCTCGGCGACGCCCAGCTCGTTGACCCGGTTACGCACGGTGGTCAGGTTTTGCTTGATCGAGTATTCGCGGATTTCAGCGATCTTGGCTGGCGTCATGGCCAGACGCAGGATCGGCATTTCGCCGCGATCACTCGTGGTGATATCGAAATCGGTATAGTCCTTGCGGATCAGCGCACGGGCCTGTTCGCGGGTATCAGCATCGCTGAAGCCCAGCTGGATAGCCCCGTTGTCTTGAGGCAGGCTGCGATAACGGACTTTTTCCTTGCGCAGCAGGCTCTTCACTTCGCCTTCGTAGACATTCAGACGCGCACTGAGCGCTTTGTCCATGTCGACTTCAAGCAGGAAGTGCACGCCGCCGGACAGGTCAAGACCCAGCTTCATCGGCGTAGCGCCAATGCTGCGCAGCCATTTTGGCGTGGTCTGAGCCAGGTTGAGCGCGACAACGTAATCGTCGCCCAGCGCCTTGCGTGCGACATCTTTGGCTGGCAGCTGGTCTTCCTGTTTGGTCAGACGCAACAAACCGCCCTTGCCATTCTCGGCCAGAGAAGCGCCCTTGACCGCGATGCCAGCATCGGTAAGCGCCTTGCTTACGCGATCCAGATCAGCCTGATTGACCTGCAGCGCAGTGCTTGCGCCAGTGACTTGAATCGCCGGGTCATCAGGGTAGAGATTGGGTGCGGAATAAATAAAACCGATCACCAGCACTGCCAGGATCAGGATGTATTTCCACAGAGGGTATTTGTTCAACATCACGCCGCCTGCTTATAACGCGGGGCGCCTTGCGCGCCCCGTCGATTGGTAAAAGACTGGAATCAGATGGCTTTCAGAGTGCCCTTGGGCAGGGTGGCAGCGATTGCGCCCTTCTGGATCTTCAGCTCTACGGTGTCGGACACTTCGATAACAACGAAGTCATCAGTCACTTTGTTGATCTTGCCCGCGATACCGCCGGTAGTGACGACTTCATCACCCTTCTGCAAGTTGCCCAGCAAGTTCTTTTGCTCTTTGGCGCGCTTGGCCTGTGGACGCCAGATCATCAGGTAGAAGATGACCAGAAAGCCGACCAGAAAAATCCACTCGAAGCCACCGCCCATAGGGCCTGCAGCGGCAGGGGCAGCCGCATCCGCGAAAGCGGAAGATATGAAAAAGCTCATTTAACACTCCAGTTGCATATTTTAATAATAGGAAGCGAAAGACCGGATATCGCTCAGGCCAATAACGGCGTCGCAAGCCCGCGTTTGGCATAGAACGTGTCGACAAAGGCGGCCAATGTACCTTGTTGAATAGCCTCGCGCAAACCAGCCATAAGCAGCTGGTAATGGCGCAAATTGTGGATCGTATTGAGCATGCTTCCCAGCATTTCGCCGCACTTGTCCAGGTGATGCAGGTAAGCGCGGGAGAAGTTTTTGCAGGTATAGCAATCGCAGGTCGGATCCAGCGGCGACTCATCGTAACGATGGAACGCATTACGGATTTTCAGAACACCGGTGTCGATGAACAGATGACCGTTGCGCGCATTGCGCGTAGGCATCACGCAGTCGAACATGTCGACGCCGCGGCGCACACCTTCAACCAGGTCCTCGGGCTTGCCTACACCCATAAGGTAACGAGGTTTGTCAGCCGGCATGCGGCCCGGCAGGTAGTCCAGCACCTTGATCATCTCGTCCTTGGGCTCGCCGACCGACAGGCCGCCGATCGCCAGACCGTCAAAGTCCAGCTCGTTCAGGCCTTCGAGGGAGCGCATGCGCAGGTTCTCATGCATGCCGCCCTGAACGATGCCGAACAGCGCCGCCGTGTTTTCGCCGTGGGCGATCTTGGAGCGCTTGGCCCAGCGCAGTGACAACTCCATGGAGGTGCGCGCAACCTCTTCATCCGCAGGATACGGCGTGCATTCGTCAAAGATCATCACGACGTCGGAGCCAAGGTCGCGCTGAACCTGCATCGACTCTTCAGGCCCCATGAACACTTTTGCGCCGTCAACCGGAGAGGCGAAGGTCACGCCCTCCTCCTTGATCTTGCGCATCGCGCCCAGGCTGAACACCTGGAAACCGCCGGAGTCGGTCAGAATCGGGCCTTTCCACTGCATGAAGTCGTGAAGGTCGCCGTGACCCTTGATGACTTCAGTGCCCGGCCGCAGCCACAGGTGGAAGGTGTTGCCGAGGATCATCTGAGCGCCGGTGGCCTCGATGTCCCGAGGCAGCATACCCTTGACCGTGCCGTAGGTGCCGACCGGCATGAACGCAGGCGTTTCGACAACGCCACGAGGAAAGGTCAGACGACCACGACGCGCTTTGCCATCGGTGGCCAGCAGCTCGAAAGACATACGACAGGTGCGACTCATGCTTGATCCTCTGGGGCCGATTCCGTCGGGGTGTATTCCCCGGGCGCGGTCGGCGCGGGATTGCGGGTGATGAACATGGCATCCCCGTAACTGAAGAAGCGGTAACCGTGCTCCACCGCAGCCGCGTAGGCCGCCATGGTTTCGGGGTAACCGGCGAATGCCGAGACCAGCATCAACAGCGTCGATTCCGGCAAATGAAAGTTGGTGACCAGCGCGTCGACCACATGGAAAGGTCGACCCGGGTAGATAAAGATGTCGGTGTCACCGCTGAAGGGCTTGAGCACGCCATCGCGTGCGGCACTTTCCAGCGAACGCACGCTGGTCGTGCCGACGGCGATCACCCGACCACCGCGTGCGCGGCAGGCGGTCACGGCGTCGACCACTTCCTGAGTGACTTCAAGCCACTCGTTGTGCATGTGGTGGTCTTCAATGCGCTCGACGCGTACCGGCTGGAACGTGCCGGCGCCGACGTGCAGCGTCACGAATGCGGTCTCGACGCCCTTTTCGGCAATCGCGTCCATCATGGTCTGGTCGAAATGCAGACCTGCCGTCGGCGCCGCCACCGCACCCGCGCGCTGGGCGTACACGGTCTGATAGCGCTCGCGATCGGCATCGTCGTCCGGACGGTCTATATAAGGAGGCAACGGCATGTGCCCGACGCGCTCGAGCAGCGGCAGTACCAGCTCGGCAAAACGCAGTTCGAACAACGCATCGTGGCGCGCGACCATTTCGGCCTCGCCACCGCCATCGATGAGAATCGTCGAACCCGGCTTGGGCGACTTGCTGGAGCGCACATGGGCCAGCACACGGTGCTGATCGAGAACGCGCTCAACGAGGATTTCCAGCTTGCCGCCCGAGGCTTTTTGCCCGAACAGCCGCGCCGGAATTACCCGGGTATTGTTAAAGACCATCAGATCGCCAGGGCGCAAATGCTCCAGCAAATCAGTGAATTGGCGGTGTGCCAGCGCGCCGCTTGGCCCGTCGAGGGTCAGCAAACGGCTGCTGCGTCGCTCCGCCAAAGGATGGCGAGCGATCAATGAATCCGGGAGCTCGAAGGTAAAGTCAGCGACACGCATGATGGGGTTCGTCTAGCAGGGCCGGGAAGTTTAGCCGAATAAGTGAAAATTGACCATGAAACATGATTGACCAACGGTAGGCTCGTCTCTATACTTCGCCGCCATTGAGCCCTGATGGCGGAATTGGTAGACGCGGCGGATTCAAAATCCGTTTTCGAAAGAAGTGGGAGTTCGATTCTCCCTCGGGGCACCAAACAGCAACACCTTCAAGTGGTTACGTGACTTGAAGCACAAAAAAACCGGCCAGATTTGAGCCGGTTTTTTTGTGGGCGGGATTTGGTGGATGCAGGGAGGGACGGGGCAATGGCGCTGCCTTTGACTCATCACGGGCGTCGCAGAAAGCGGTATGCGTTCGCTGTAAATCTGATAGAGCTCAAACCGGCCCTTCCCGGCTGAAGCCGGTCCCACTGACACAACGCGTGTGCTAGCAGGACTTTATCCGGGAAAGCGTGGAGTGTCGCGCGGCAGAGTTGAGCGTCGCACACTCACCTCTTCCCAGCTAAAGCATGCCTCCTGAAATGGCAGGAAATGAGCCTCCCCCCAAAGCGGGTTGACCCGGCGAATAGCCCCCGGTAGCCTGCCCACAACACACTCGCCACACGTCCTACCCAACGGGTAGGGTCCTGCCCGACAGCAGGCGTGCAAAAGGCGAGTTTTTTTCGCCTGGAGTTAGAGCATGGTCAGGAAGACCCCCGTCACCAAGCCACCGTTCACGAAAAGTGCGTTTACCCCGCAGGCGCTGCTCGCAAAGCTCAAAACTCAGGGATTGGTCATCAACGATGACAAAATCGCCCTCAAATACATTTCTTATGTTGGTCACTTTCGCCTCAAAGGGTACTGGTACCCACTGCAGGACGCAGCTAGCAAAAACTTTCTGCCCAGCACGACATTTGAACATGTTGTTAAGCGTTACGAATGCGACCGCGAAATCCGAGCCATCATCATGGAGTCGGTGGAAAGGCTCGAGGTTGCAGTACGCACTGTGATCTGCAATCTGCTAAGCCTGAAGTACTCCCCGCATTGGTATCTGAAAACGGAGATCTTCGCGCCCAAAGGCAAAGTCGGCCTGGGACAAATGCTTTCCAAGATTGAGGGGGAGGTCGAACGAGCGTCTTCCAGGCTGTACATCAAGGCTTATTACGACAACTACGACGATCCGTATCTCCCTCCCAGTTGGGCGATGAGTGAATGCGTAACGCTGGGCACTTGGTCAAAGATTTTTGCGATGCTCAGAGACCCGACTGATCGAAAGGTGATCTCTTCGAAGTTCGGTATAACGCAGGTAGAAGTATTTGAGAGCTGGCTGCACACGCTGACAGTTCTTCGGAACATGGCTGCTCACCACGATCGATTCATAGAAGTCAGAATTTGAGTTTCTCCAACCAATCTGAAGCTCAAACAGATTAAATTCGCTGACAACAAGACAGTTTATGCCTCGCTTACAGTCATCCATGTACTGTTAAACGCTACTGCCTTCAACGGCGACTTCAAAGCCAGGCTGGGTTCAATGGAGGAGCGGTATGGCGCTGCTCACTTCCAGCGAATGGGATTTCCCGAGCATTGGAAGACCGATGCCCGAGGCTGGTAGCCGCCTTTCTTACCTTCAGCAGCGTGCTTGTTCCCTGCGCGTGAGCAAACCGGTCTCTTCCCGGCTGAAGCCGGTCCCACTGACACAACGCACGCTTTTAGTGGGACAGATCACGTGCCCCCCCCCACCCGACAGGAGGTACAGCGGCATTGCGACCTAGCTACCTCAGCCGCGATACCCGCCCCCATCAAAAGTCCTGCGAAGTCGGCCGCAGCACAATCTCGTTAATATCCACATCACTTGGCTGTTCGATCGCGTAGGCAATCGCGCGGGCGACGGACTCTGCCGGGATCGCTTGTTTGTAGAACTCTTTGACCACATCCGCGCTCGGCTGATGGCCGCTGCCCAGTTTCAACTCGGAATCCACCGCTCCGGGTTCAATGGTGGTTGTGCGGATCTTGCCGCCGACTTCGTGCCGCAGGCCGTCGGAGATCGCGCGAACGGCGTATTTGGTGCCGCTGTAGACGGAGCCGCCCGGGCTGAAGACTTTGATGCCAGCCCCCGATGAGATGTTGATGAAGTGGCCGGAGCCCTGGGCTTCGAACTTCGGCAGTGCGGCGGCGATGCCGTAGAGGACGCCATTGATGTTGATGTCGATCTTGTCGGCGTGCGCCGAGGACGACCCTGGCGCCCAGTTTTGCCAAATGCCGCCCGATGGCTTCGCCGTATCTGGCCGGTTTCCTCCAGCCTCCGATGCAGCTACATCCCGGCCTGCGTATCGAATTGAGCCTGGATGACCAACTCACCGATGCTGTCGGGTCGAGGATCGATATCGGCATTCGTATCGGCACGGTTCGGGACAGGCGCTACATCGCCCGGCCAGTCGCGCATGTGCCGTTGAAGATCGTCGCCTCGCCGGCATTGATAGCGGCAGTTGGCATGCCGGCCTCGCTCGACGAGCTTAAAGAGCTGCCGCTGTCGGCGCTGATCGATCGCAACAACGGACGACCCTGGCCGTGGTTTCTGTCGGAAGGCCAGAGCTATTTGCCGCGCTCCCCCGCCTTCAGTTGTGATGACCCGGAGACTGAGCTGGAATTTGTGCTGGCGGGCGTCACGTTTGCGCAGATGCCCCATTACCTGGCCGAGGCGCACCTGCGCGACGGGCGTCTGATCGAGGTGTTGCCTAATGCCGCGCCGCCGCCCATGGACCTTTCCGTGTACCGAACGCAGTCAGGACCGGTGCCGAGCAGGGTGAGAATTGTCTACGATCATCTGATCCAGTGTCTGGGAGACCCGCAGACCTTCCCCTGACGGCGCAGCGACGGAGGATTCGACTTACAGCGACCGAACCGATGACGACCGGCTTCGGTCGAACGCCGTGCGATGCCCCAGAGGCGCGCACACTGCTGGATGCTCCAGCGGTCAGCCATTCACCTAAAACCACCGGCCTTCCATGTTCGAACACATCGACTTCAACTATCTGCTTGCAAACTACGGGTACTGGGCCGTATTCATCGGCTGTCTGCTGGAAGGGGAAACCATCCTGATCCTCGGTGGGCTGGCGTCGCACCAGCACGTACTGCAATGGCAGCAAGTGCTTATCTACGCCACGTTGGGCGGGATGCTCGGCGATCAGATTCTGTTCTGGACCGGGCGCTACTTCGGGCCACGCCTGCTGCCTCGTCTGCACCGCCAGCAAGCGACCATCGATCGCGTGTCCGACCTGATCAAGCGCTACCCCACGGCGTCCATTTTCTCGGTGCGTTTTCTCTACGGCATGCGCTTGATCGGACCTCTGGTCATTGGCGCGAGTCGCTTGTCGCCCATCCGTTTCGCGATCATCAACTTGCTTGGCGCCGCTGTCTGGGCAAGCCTCTTTCTCGCGGCCGGCTATTGGGCGGGCGGTTTCCTGGAGAACATGCTCGGCAACCTGAAACCTTATAAAATGCCGATCTTCCTGGGCGTGGTCGTGTTGGGCGCGGCCGTCGCGTTGTATCGGCACCGTCGGGCGAAATCCCGCCCTGCCCGCCAAGCGGCCAAGCGAGCGAAAGACGTCCCGCCCTCCTCTGCGGGATAACGCTTCCCATCTGCGGCGACCGCCTCTATAACGGCAGACAGGCATTTGACGCAGAGGGATCGACTCGATGAACACACGCATCACCGCCGGTTTGCTGTTGAGCATGGTCAGCATCGTTCAGGCTCAGGCCGCTGAGACGCCGTCGCACCTGGACACCGTCATGCAGAAGGGCCAACTGGCCGTTTGCACCACCGGCGATTACAAGCCCTACACGTTTCTCAGGCCCGACGGCCAGTACGAAGGCATCGACATCGAGCTGGCCCAGTCTCTGTCGCAGAGCCTGGGCGTGAAGATCGAGTGGGTCCCGACCACCTGGAAAACCCTGATGACCGATTTCACGGCCGGCAAATGCGACATCGCCGTCGGCGGCATCTCGGTCACCCTTGAGCGGCAGAAGAAGGCGGCGTTCAGCAGCACGTTGGACATCGACGGCAAGGTCCCGCTGGTGCGCTGCGAAGACGAGTCGAAGTACCAGACCCTCGAGCAGATCAATCAGCCCGGCGTTCGCTTGATCGAACCTCAGGGCGGCACCAACGAAGCCTTTGCCCATGCCTACTTGCCCAACGCCAGCCTGGCCTTCCACGACAACAAGACCATTTTCCAGCAGCTGCTCGACAAGCAAGCCGACGTGATGATCACCGACGCCTCCGAAGCTCTATACCAACAGAAACGCATGCCTGGCCTGTGTACGGTCAATCCGTCGAATTACATGCAGTACGGCGAAAAGGCCTATCTGCTGCCGCGGGATGACGTGGCCTGGAAGGCCTATGTTGATCAATGGCTGCACCTCACAAAGGCCACCGGCGTGTACAAGAAGGTAGTCGGCGAATGGCTGGCGATGCCTGCAGAGTGACCGTGAGCAGCATGCCCGCAAGACTTCGGCACAGGACCCCGCCGTATCCATGAAAACCAACAGAACCATCACTCGCGCGTTTTGCGTCGAGCTGCAGCAAGAGCTTTCCATTGTGGCGGCTCGACGGGAGTACTTTTCTCAAGAGCTCCCTCGGGCGCGTTTCAACTTTCTGTGCTCGTCCGAGCCGTGCCGCGCCCTCGGTGTGAAAATCACCGGGGTTCGCTATGACGTGAAGCCCCAGGAGCATCCGACCTTCGTCGCCGCGCACTACCGGGCCAACCCGAACTACGAACATCACGCCGATTGCGAATGGGTGGATGAAGCGGTCGAAACGGCGGTTGGGCAGGAAGCCGAAAGCGAGGCAGAAAGCGAGCTGCGCAAGGTCAAGCGCAAGCTCGATGATTACATCGACGTCTTTGAGCCGACGATAAACGACCGCGTTAAATCCGGGCCACCCAGAGGCACGCCTGACGACGCGGCGCCGGAGAAGACCGAAGACATCGCGCTCCCTGTCGAGACAATGAAAGCCAAACAGGACAAGCAGAACCGCACCAGCAATCTGGAGCGTCTGGTCGACAGCTTTCGTCAGGCCCAAGCCTCGTTGACCAAGGAAGAACTCGCACTGCTGACCCTGCGCATTCCGGGTCAGGGCGAGGTGTCGTTGCGCGCTTATTTCCGCCACATCAAGTTCGCGCAGCTCAATGACGAGCGTCGTGTGCTGTACGGTGGCGGCCTCGTCGAGCGCTACGGGACAGGCTTCAAGTTCAAGTTCTTCGATCGCCTGCAAGGCAAGCTGGTGACTTTGTACGTGTCACCCTCGCAGATGCAGGCCTACCGCTCCAGCCGCTATCTCAGTGAGCTGCTGAGTCACGCTGACGAGGTGCGATTCTTCACGGTCTTTGCCTTGGGCAAACTGGTCGCCAGCCCTTCCGGGAAGAGCGTCAGCGTGGAGATCGAAGACTTGCGTCATCTGGCCATCGTGCTTGGGCCTTCGAAAGACGCTGAGGAGACTTCTTCAAAAGGTCCGGCTATCTAATACGAAGACTTTCTCCAGCTCGAAAAAAAACCCGGTTTCTCTCGCGAGCAACCGGGTTTTTTGCGTTTCATTCAAGCGACTAAGGCGCTGCGTATGTCACCAACAGCTCCTTAGTTACCTGAAAATCCAGCGACATGGCCACGCTCAAGGCAGTGATCGTGAAGATGGAGAACACGAACAGCTTGCGTGCCCAAACGGTGTCGTCTTTGGCTTTGTAGCCGGTCCAGGCCATGTACAACCAGTACATGCCCATCGCCGCTGCAACGGCCAGATAATTGAGCCCGGCGTAGCCGCCGAAGGTCAGCATCAAGGTCGCCAGCAGGAAAGCCAGGATGTAGATCAGGATGTGCCGCTTGGCGACCCGGATACCACGCTTGACCGGCAGGACCGGAATCGAGGCAGCCCGATAGTCATTGAAGCGGAAAATCGCGATGGCATACGAGTGAGGCATCTGCCACAGGCTGAACATCACCAGCAAGGTCAACGCCGCGAGGTCGAAGGTGTTGCTGACCGCGACGTAACCAATCACGGGAGGCATCGCGCCCGACAGGCTGCCCACCAACGTGCCATGAACCGACCTGCGCTTCAGGTACAGGCTGTAGAAGCCGACGTAGATCACGAAGCCGATCACGGCAAACAGCGCCGCCAGTGCATTGGCCTTGGTGTAAAGCAGGCCGACGCCGACAACGCCCAGCACAGTGGCGTAAATCAGTGCCAGTTTCACTGACACCAACCCTTGCACCAGCACCCGATTCTTGGTGCGCTCCATCTTCACATCGATATCGCGATCGATACAGTTGTTGAACACGCAGCCAGAAGCCACCACCAGTGAAGTCCCGATCACCGCTGCCAGGAACAAGCCGATGTCGACGTGTCCCTTGGAAGCCAGAAAAAAGCCACCTGCCACCGAAAGCACGTTACCGAAAATGATCCCCGGTTTGGTGATTTGGATAAAGTGCTTCAGTGACATCAGGTTTTCCTCACTTCGCCATCATGGCGGTGTGGATGCTGAACATGATCCAGGTGCTCAAGCCCACCAGCAGCACGATCACAAGGCCAGCGAAAGCAAACGCGATCACGTTGTTGCGCTGCGCTGCCGAGCGGTCAAGGTGCAGGAAGTACACCAGGTGAACGATAACCTGCACCACTGCGAAGACCAGAACGACCCACAGCGTGGCCACTTTCGAGATCGTCGGGAACATCACCAGACCGAAAGGAATCGCGGTCAGGATGATCGACAATACGAAACCGACCATGTACGACTTGAAGCTGCCGTGGGCGGCAGGTTCATGGCTGGCAGCGTCATTTGAGTGATGTGAATTCGCCATTTAAATGGTCCCCATCAGATAGACAACGGTGAACACGCAGATCCAGACAACGTCCAGGAAGTGCCAGAACAGGCTGAGCATGCTCAGGCGAGTCTGGTTGGTCCCTGTCAGGCCGTGCTTGGAGACCTGATACATCATGATCGCCATCCAGATCAGACCGCTGGTCACGTGCAGACCGTGGGTGCCGACCAGCGTGAAGAACGCCGACAGGAAACCGCTGCGGTTAGGACCGTAGCCTTCGGAGATCAGCAGGTGGAACTCGTTGATCTCCATGCCGATGAAGCCCAGACCGAACAGGAAGGTCACGAACAACCAGCCCAGAACGCCCGACTTGTTGCCCTTGTGCATCGCCAGCATGGCGAAGCCGTAGGTGATCGAGCTGAGCAACAGGCAAGCGGTTTCGCCAAGCACGTATGGCAGTTCGAAGATGTCGTGGCCCGCAGGACCACCCGCTACGTTGTTAACCAGTACCGCGTAAATGGCGAAGATCGACGCAAACAGAATGCAGTCGGTCATCAGGTAGATCCAGAAACCGTAGATCTTCATCTCGCCGGCGTCATGGTGACCATGGTCGTGCTCGTGGTCATGACCGTGGTCGTGACCCTTCGCACCATCAAATACTAAGTTCGACATTGTTTATGCCTGCTCCAGCTTGTTGACAGGAGAGTTTGTCTGGCCATTGCGAACCTGAGCCAGGATCGCGTGTTGCTCGCCTTCGATGCGTGCCACTTCGGATGCAGGAACCATGTAGCCCTGATCGTCACGTGCAGCGTGAATCACGAAGTACACGATGGTACCGATCAAGCTGACGGCAGCCAGCCAGAAGATGTGCCAGATCATCGCGAAACCGAAGACGGTCAGCAGGAGGCCCATCACCATGCCCGTCGCCGTGTTGTTCGGCATGTGGATGTCGGAGTACTTGGCCGGAACCTTGTACGCCTCGCCATCACGCTTGGCGGCATAGAACGGGTCGATCTCGTTGGCTTTCGGCATTTCTGCAAAGTTGTAGAAAGGCGGTGGCGAAGAAGTGGACCATTCCAGAGTGTGGCCATTCCATGGGTCACCGGTCAGGTCGCGGTTCTGCTCGCGGTCACGGATACTCACGAAGATCTGGATCAACTGACAGGCGATACCGATAGCGATCAGCAACGCACCAACGAACGCGACGTGCAGGTACGGCGTCCAGTCCGGGTTGTCAGTGGTGTTCAGACGACGGGTCATGCCCATGAAGCCCAATGCGTACAGCGGCATGAAGGCGACGTAGAAACCCGAGATCCAGAACCAGAACGCTGCCTTGCCCCACTTCTCGTTCAGCGTGAAACCGAACGCTTTAGGGAACCAGAACGCGAAGCCGGCGATGTAACCGAACACAGCACCACCGATGATCACGTTATGGAAGTGCGCGATCACGAACAGGCTGTTGTGCAGAACGAAGTCGGCACCCGGGATAGCCAGCAGTACGCCGGTCATACCACCGATGGAGAAGGTCACCATGAAGCCCAGGGTCCACATGACAGGCGCGGTGAAGCGCAGACGGCCCTGGTAAATCGTAAACAGCCAGTTGAATAGCTTCACACCCGTCGGGATGGAGATCAGCATCGTCGCCAGACCGAAGAAGGCGTTGACGCTTGCACCCGAACCCATGGTGAAGAAGTGGTGCAGCCATACCATGAAGCCCAGGATCGAGATCGCACCGGAGGCGTAGATCATCGAGTGGTGGCCAAACAGGCGCTTGCCGGTGAACGTCGAGATGACTTCGGAGAAGACCCCGAACGCCGGCAGAATCAGGATGTAAACCTCAGGGTGACCCCATGCCCAGAACAGGTTCACGTACATCATCGGGTTACCGCCCAACTCGTTCGTGAAGATGTGGAAGTCCAGGTAACGGTCGAGGGTCAGGAACGCCAGGGTGCCGGTCAGGATCGGGAACGAAGCCACGATCAGGACGTTGGCCCAGGTGCAGGTCCAGGTGAAGATCGGCATGTCCATCAGTTTCATGCCAGGGGTACGCATCTTCAGAACGGTGACCAGGAAGTTCACCCCGGTTAACGTTGTCCCCAGTCCTGACAGCTGCAGTGCCCAGATGTAGTAGTCCACACCCACGCCCGGGCTATAGCCCAGTTCCGACAGCGGCGGATAGGCAACCCAACCTGTACGCGCGAACTCGCCGACGCCCAGAGACACGTTGACCAGAATCACGCCGGAAATCAGCAGATACAGGCTCAAGGAGTTCAGGAACGGGAAGGCAACGTCGCGAGCGCCAATCTGCAGAGGCACGACGATGTTCATCAGGCCGGTGAAGAACGGCATCGCCATGAAGATGATCATGATCACACCGTGAGCGGTGAAGATCTGGTCATAGTGCTCAGGCGGCAAATAGCCGGGCGAGCCTTCGGTGGCCATGGCCAACTGCGAGCGCATCAGCACGGCATCGGCAAAGCCACGAAGCAGCATGACCATAGCGATGATGATGTACATGACACCGATTTTCTTGTGGTCGACGGACGTCAGCCACTCGGTGTAGAGGTAAGTCCACTTCTTGAAGTACGTGATCAGGCCCACCAGCGCCACACCACCGATCGCGATCATGGCGACCGTGATCATGACTATCGGCTCGTGGAACGGAATCGCGTCCAGACTTAATTTACCAAACATTGTTTACTCCTCTGCCTGCGCAGCTGACTGCTTACCCATGTCCATCCCTTCCGTACCTGCTACTTCTTTCTTCTCATGGACAATCTTGCCCGGCTTCATACCTTCATACTTGTCGATGATGATCTGGAACAGGTTCGGAGTGACCGAGGAGTAGAGTTCAACGGGGTTACGTTCGCTGGGCTTGGCCAGCGCGGCGTATTCGGCCGTTGCCAGTGTTTTAGGTGAATTCTTGACGTCGGCAACCCAGGTGTCGAAATCAGCCTGTGAGGTAGCAGTCGCCTTGAACTTCATGCCGGTGAAACCTGCGCCGCTGTAGTTGGCGGAGATACCATCGAACTCGCCGTTTTCATTGGCGATCAGGTGCAGCTTGGTCTGCATGCCGGCCATTGCGTAGATCTGGCCGCCCAGTGCAGGGATGAAGAACGAGTTCATGACCGAATCGGACGTGATACGGAAATTGATCGGCGTGTTGGCCGGGAACACGATCTTGTTGACGGTGGCGATGCCCTGTTCCGGATAGATGAACAACCATTTCCAGTCCAGTGCGACCACTTCAATGGTCAGCGGCTTGACGTCCGACTCGAGCGGGCGGTATGGGTCCAGCGCGTGGGTGGACTTGTAGGTCACATAGCCGAGCACAATGATGATGGCCAATGGAACCAGCCAGACCACCAGTTCAATCCGGGTCGAATGCGCCCAGTCAGGCGTGTACGTCGCGCTCTTGTTAGTAGCGCGATACTTCCAGGCGAAGATGATGGTCATGAAAATGACCGGCACCACTACCAGAAGCATCAGCAAGGTAGCAGTGATGATCAGGTCACGCTCTTGAACGCCGACATGCCCTTTGGGATCCAGCAGGGTGTAATCGCACCCGCTGAGCAGGAGCATGCTGAAAAGGGCCAAGAAGCCAAAAAACCTGGGGTACCTTTTTTTACTCATCTCACGACCTCTAAAAGCAGCTTTCGCATCGCAGTTGGGTTTCGACCGCCAACACTTCACCCTGCCAGGTGCTGGCAAATGCTTGGATTGAAAAGGGGCCTGTCAGGAAGCATGTGGGCCTCACAACAAATCCGGGTTGAGCTTCGGTTTCTTATTCGAATGGTGGCACCCGCTTATGCGGACCCTATCCCTTGGCGCAGACATTCAGAACGTGACTCAGGAGGCCATTCGAACCGCGTCTACTAGAGCGAAAAGACGCTCAATAACCTCGATTTACACCGTCCCGCAAATGAGGGGGGGCGTGAATTGGGGGCGATTGTAGATACGTAAAGTTTTATTGACTATAAGTTTCTGCGCAACAGTTAATTTCGAAATCGGTAAAAATGCGGTGTTATGCCGCACCCTGAAACGGCGCAAAGCCCCGGTTCTCTTGAACGATCTCGGGGCGCTTTGTTACGCAACACTTTGTAATCAGCGTGCTTTCATCCGGTTACGAATAACCCCGGCCGGAACCAGCACTACGGTCAGCACAAACGCCACTAACGCCCATTGCGCCAAAGACAAACCGAGAACTGGCGGATATGGCGTCTCGCAGAAACCACCTACCTGAAAGCCTAGCGGAAATAGCGACGCAAGGGGCAAACCGTCGACAATCGGCTGGAGCACGTCGATGCCGCAACTCTCGGTCGGGTGGGTCTGGATGTACACATGACGCCCGGCGGCAACGAGCCCGCCGACTGCGCTCAAGGTCACCAGCGCTTCACAGATCGTCAGGCTCAAACGACCCGGCATTGCTGCGCCGATGAAAGCAAACACCGCGATGAACAACAGCGCATAACGCTGCAGTATGCACAGCGGGCAAGGCGCCTCGCCCAATACCACCTGCATGTACAAGGCGCCGCCGATCAACGCCAGGCAGATGATTCCCAGCAACACAAGAAACTGCTTTTCACGCCGCAGGTACAACATCTCGTCAGTCATTCACATATCCTTTGAATTGGAGTCATCCGGATCGACGGATGCGTTGTGTTGCGGCCCGGACGCCCCGGAAAGGCAGCGATTCTACCATCGTCGTACCTCCCCGTTCACAGAGCCGCCGTTGTCGCAGAAAAGCAGCGGCTCCCCACCCGGGCACTGCAACCGGCGCAATGGTGAACACTCGCGCATTACCTGAGCGTTAACATTCCAATACAAAGCCCACCCACCCGGCCTTGCACCCTCCTTATATATAGAAGAGTGCGGCTTTTTGTCGCAGACGCAGATCGCCACATTGACTCCTTCTATATATATGTAGGATGCGTCTAATTGTCGCAGCGATCATTCCAGCGCTGAGGCAGGACCAAAGAATTCGTAATGCGTTTGCACATCGGGTACACCCGCCGCTTTCAATTGACGCTTGATCGCAGCCATGAAGCCTTTGGGCCCCAGAAAGTAGGCGTCAACATCCCGGTTCTGCGGAAGCCACTGTTCCAGCCGCGCCTGATCGAGAAGCCCTGTCCCATGAGGGGCGGGGCTTACGCCATCATCTTCCGCGTAGCAATAGAAACGCTTGAGCTGCGGATGCCGAGTGGCAAGGTTTTCGATCCAGTCGCGAAACGCGTGAACCGAGCCATTGCGCGCACAGTGGATGAAATGGATCGGGCGCTGGCTCTGCAGCGCGGCCTCCAGCATCGTCAGGGTCGGGGTGATGCCAACGCCGCCGCTGATCAGCACCAGCGGCTTGTCGCTGTCGGTCAGGGTGAATTCGCCTGACGGCGGAAACAGATTGATGCTGTGCCCCAACTGCAGGTGATCGTGAAGGTAATTGGAGGCAACGCCGCCAGGCTCGCGCTTGACGCTGATGCGGTACTGATTGTTCCCCACAAGCGCTGAGAGCGAGTAGTTGCGGCGGATTTCTTCACCTTCCACCTGCAACTGCAGACCGATGTACTGGCCGGCCGTGAATTGGAGAATCGGCTCGCCGTCTGATGGCGCGAAGTAGAACGAGGTAATTTCTGCGCTCTCCGGTGTTTTGCCGACGACCTTGAATTCACGCGCGCCACGCCAGCCACCCACTGCCCTGGCCTTATCGTCGTAGATGGTTTTTTCTGCGCCAATCAAAATATCGGCGAGTTGGCCGTAAGCGTTGCCCCACGCGGTAATCACCTCGTCAGTGGCGATCTCGGCACCCAACACTTCGCGAATGGACTCAAGCAGGCATTCCCCGACGAGAGGATAGTGCTCGGGCAGGATCTGCAAAGCCACGTGCTTGTTGATGATCCTGGCAACCAGATCGCCTAGCTCATCAAGCTGATCGATGTGCCGCGCATACATCAATACGCCGTTGGCCAATGCGCGTGGCTGATCGCCAGTGGCCTGGTGCGCCTGATTGAACAGAGGACGTACCTGCGGATATCGATCGAGCAGCATTTTGTAGAAGTGAGTAATCAGCGCCTCTCCCCCGCTTTCCAGCAGTGGCACTGTCGACTTGACGATGGCACGATCCGATGCAGACAACATAGAAAACTCCTGAGATGTGATGAAAAAGCGATACCTCAGCAGTTCATGAACCGTGCCAGTTGCGCGAGGCCCTGAAACCGGCCACCGCGACGATACCAAGTCATTTTGACTCCTGGCATTGCATGTCAAAATGACCCTGACGTGGTCAATTTGACCGGGCAGGATTTGCACCGAAATGAGCCTTCAGGCCTAAAGGGTTAAAGCCTGACATCGGCAGGTCGATAAACCGTCATCGAAAGCTGTTGGCCGAACCCACACGGCCAGGCAACGCATCACAGAAGGTTTATATGTCAAAGAACGTCCGCGCAGATTCACTCTCGCTTCTGCTGTTCACGTTACGCAGCGGAAAGCTGATGGCGATCAACCTGCTCAAGGTCAGTGAAATCATTCCCTGCCCTCCCCTCACGCGTCTGCCGGAGTCTCACCCACACGTCAAAGGGGTCGCGACCTTGCGTGGCAATCCGCTGTCGGTGATTGACCTGAGCCGCGCCATTGGCGAGCGTCCGTTGGTCGACCCGGACGGCGGCTGCCTGATCGTTACCGACGTCAGCCGCTCCAAGCAGGGGTTGCACGTGCAGGCCGTCAGCAAGATCGTTCACTGCCTGACTACTGACATTCGCCCGCCGCCCTTTGGCTCCGGCAACAAGTCGTTCATCACCGGCGTGACGCAGGTGGACGGGACACTGGTTCAGGTGCTGGATATCGAGAAGGTCATTCACGGCATCGCCCCGGCGCGGATCGTCGCCGAACGCGCCGAACTGAGTGCCGATGACGCCAAAGTGCTGGCCAAAGCGCGCATCCTGGTGGTTGATGACAGCCAAGTGGCGCTGCAACAATCGGTGATCACCCTGCGGAATCTGGGCCTTGAATGCCATACCGCCCGAAGCGCGCGCGAGGCCATCGATCAACTGCTTGAACTGCAAGGCACCGCACAGCAGATCAACGTTCTCGTGTCCGACATCGAGATGTCGGAGATGGACGGCTACGCGCTCACCCGCACACTTCGGGAAACCCCGGATTTCCAGGAGCTGTACGTGCTGCTGCACACCTCACTGGACAGCGCGATGAATGCCGAGAAAGCCAATGCTGCCGGCGCCAACGCTGTTCTGACCAAGTTCTCCTCGCCCGAGCTGACACGATGCTTGATCGAAGCCGCCCGCACGGTCGAAGCTCAGGGAATCTGAGACCTGCCGCAGGCGATGCCTCCACCGCGCATTACTGGCTGATGCGCCGCGAACTCGGCCCGGGCCTCGATGATCCGCGCTGGCCCGGCCCCGTGCGCCTCGTTGAGCTCACTGCGCAGAACGCCTTGGCGGTTCATCAATTGCTGGCGCTGGGACGCGAGTACAGCGGCGGGCAGGTCGCGGACTATGCCACTTGGCTGAATGCCTTCGAGACTGATCCCGAGTTTGATCAGGCGCTGTGCTTCGTTGTGGAGGATGCTCTGGGCGTCGTGGCCGTTGCGCAATGCTGGACCAGCGCGTTCATTCGCAATCTGGTGGTTCACCCGCGCGCGCACCGTCAGGGCTTGGGACTGGCTTTGCTGAACCAGTTGTTCGCGGTCTTCCGCCAGCGCGGCGAAGGCTATGTCGATCTCAAGGTGATGGAAAGCAATCTGGGTGCACGCCGGCTGTATGAGCGCGCTGGTATGCAATATATTCAGCGCCACGAACTCGAACCGCGCTGAATCTGCGCCGAGACGTGTTTCCCCCTCATGCCATGGAGAGCCCCACCCATGAAGATGCACACCGCGTTGTTACTCGTTCTAACCGCCTGCGCTGCTGGCCAGGCCAATGCCTCCAGCCCGGACGCCTGGACCGCCTTCAACAAAACCCTGGTCGACAGTTGTATCAGCGCCAGCTCTTTAAAGAACGCAAAACCCGCCGGCGCCGATGCGGCTTTCGATGACAGCGTCGGCTTCAACGCACTGTTGATCAAAGGCCAGTACAAGCAGGCGTTCATGAAGAACAAGACCGGCACAGAGCTGTGCCTCTATGACCGCAAGAACAAGAAAGCGCTGATTACCGAGTGGGATAACGTCACCACGTTGCCGAAAAAGTAAGGCGACTTGCGCTCGGAGCGTTCGCGACTTGAGCTAATAAGGCGGGATGAATCCCACAGCAACCGTCGCCTCCGAGCCCCCCCTTCCGATTGGAGCGTGCCTGATCGCATCTATGTGCGCGACCGCGAGTTGATGACATCGGCCAAGGTCACGCCTGCGGAGTTCGTGCAGCGCGCGCCAGCGAAAATGTAATCAGCGCTTGCCCATCGAACGACGCGTGCCTGATGGCGCAACGCCCGGACGCTTGTCGTGGTTGGATTTGCCAGAGCCTTTGTAGTGCTGCTGATCCTTCTTCGCCTGCAACAGCTCGCCCGGTTTGAACGGGAAGCTGAATGCCGGGATCGCAGGTTTTGTATCTGTCGCCGCAGCGTTGGCGTCGACCGAAGCGTGCGATTCACGATCATCAGGAGCAGGCGTGTGTTCGGGGGTGGTCATGGAAGCTCCGGGATAGCAGACGGTCGAGAATACGGGCGGCGCCCGAGGGCCGCGCAGCATACCTGAATCGCCAACGGATCGCTTCTGCCAACAGACCGACTGCGCGCACCTATTTGTAGAACAGATCCACCATCACTTCCGCTGAAAACGGGCCCGCGGTCGGCGTGCTGGTTTGCCACAGCAGTTCGGCGTTGAAGTCCGCCGTCTCCGAGTAATTGCCCTCCAGCAGGTCGGTCAGGTGGAAGGGTTCGAGGAACGGCACAGGCGAGCCGTCGCGGGCATGGGTGATGCGAACGCCGATGCTGTCGTTGTTGACCGGCACCAGTACGTCGCCCTTGAGTATCCCGGACACCGGCGTGATGCGCGCATTGAGGCTGAAAGGTGATTCGCAGGTGCGGCTGGTCGCCAGAGCGAAGCGTTGAAAGGTGGCGACTTCTCCCACCCGTACGTTTCGGATGGCGACGTCGCCGAAATCCACGGTCTCGGGCATGACTCGCAATTCAGCGTCGCAGGCCACGAATCGCAATCCCCCAAGGTTGTTGATGACGTAGCTCAGCGTGCGGTCAGGCCCCGGACTCTGCCCGCTTCTGCCATCGAGCTGGAACATCCGATAGTCGTGCAGGCCACTCGCGACCCCGGAGGGCGGGGTCGGTCCGTACTTCTGGATGAACACTGAAAACGGCAGGTTGAACGTGACGCTCGGACACGCCGAGCTTGCGTCGATGCAGGCCGGTGCTTGCTGCTGCGTGGGAATGCGTCCGCTGGTTTGCACGAAATCAACGCCACTCAACGTGAGCCCGGCGCGAATCCCCTGTCCGATCTGCAGGTTGTCAGGGTTCAGATCAATGAACACATCCTCGGGGCCGCCCGGTTCGTCCCTCGCACATTCGACGGCAAGGTTCAGTCGCTCCGAGCGCCAGACTGCGCTGCCATCGGGCAGATTAGCCGGGATGGCGACGGTGCTGCCGAGGTCCGCGCGAACCACTGAATCGCCAGCGCCCTGGGTTTTGCAGGTCAGCGCCAGTGCGCAGCCGGGCATCAACAGCATCAGCAGCGGCGTCGCCAGCGACGTCAGCCACCCTCGGAGGATGGGTCTTTTCATGTCAGCATTTCCCTATGGGTGAGTGTGAATCGGGCGTGCGCAGCGGCACCGTGAATGGCTGCCCTCCCTGAAGCGGCGCGCAGTAATCGCGTTGACCGCCGTAATCGGTCATGGCCTTGAAGCTCAAGGTGTCGGGCACTGGGAGCTTTGTGCCGAGGACAGGCACGGCCAGTGATGCGTCCGAAAAAGGCGACAGCAACCGGTGATCTGCGATCTCGATTCCATTGACGCGCAGGTCCACCAGCGAAACGTGATACGGGGTCGGGTTGCGCACCGAAAGCGTGGCGTCCGCCGAGGGGGCGCGTTGCCAGAGCAACCTTTGCGCCGCGTCTGCCGGGTCGCCGACCAACCCCGCCGGGCGGTAAAACACGTTAATGCGCTGGCGAATCGCGATGCTCAACTGCTGAGCCGCCGGGCTGCGCCGAGGGATTTCCAGCACAAACAGGTGCAGCATCGATTCCCGGTCCTGGGGCATGCCGATGCCTTCATACAGCAGGCGCAGCGTCTGCTTGCCCTTGGCCGGGATGCGCACCAAGTGCGGGGTCAACGCGAACGGCAGATCAGCGGCGCGCCCATCGGCGGGTTGATCGTCGCCACGGGGCGCATCGAGCCAAGCCTGAATCAGGGTCTCGGCGTCCCTGCGGTTGCTGACCTCAATGGTCGCCTCGTTGTCGCCACCGTCAACGATCAACCGCGTGCCTGACAGCGACACCGCGCCTTGGGCCATTCCGCCGATCACGGCCAGAAATAACCCTGACAGACAGGCACGTTTCACAGGCATTGCACCTTCAGGCGATCGTAACTGCGCTGGGCTTCTTTGGGCGGCAGAGCGAACGCGGCGCGGCACTGCTGATCGGTCCATTTGACGATGAGCTCGCCGCTTTCCCGCTCGCTCAACACCAGCGCCCGCCCGCTAGGGTCGACGGTTGCCAGCGGCTTGCCCTGTTCGTCTTCCACCGCCGCGCCCATTGGCAAGCCGCTGCCATCGGCTCGCACCAGTTCGAATTGCACACGCCGACCGATTGCCGTGCGAAAGCTGATCAGGGGGGCAGCGCCGCGTCGAGGCACGACTTGATCCACGGCATTTTCCAGCTCGATATCGGCACCCAACCCACGGGTATCGAGGTTGACCCAGTTGGTTCGATACGGCTGGGCATAAGGCAGGATCGCGTAGCCGTTGTCGGCGGTTTCGACGTTGCTGAAATTGCTCAATCGCGCACCGCTGACGCCCTTCACCTGCACCAGAGCGAAGGTATCGCCCAGGGGCTGACCAAAGTTCACCCCGTCGGCATGAGCAACCACCGAGCCTGCAGCGCCCATGCTCAGTGCCTGATAATCCCTGCCCTGCCCGTAGCCCGCGTCGAAACGCCCGTAGGCCGTAGTGGTGCTGAGCTTGCCGAACCCTGAAGACCCCGACTCACTGTCGTGTCCCGCCTGTACCGAGTAGAAGCTGTCGCGGTCGTCGAAGATCTGGCCATTGAGCCCCGACTGCATGCTGGAGGCGCCGAAGCTGTCACGAACGGCATTGCCGAATACCCGCGACGAACCGGAATCGCTCCCCAGCGGCAGGCTCACTGTCAGCGCGATGCGGTTGTCCGATTGACGTTCTCCGCTGCGCTCGAAAGTCTGGTTGCGCTCGACCGATACGCTATAGCTGAGGCTGCGCCAGGCCGAGTGCCACGACAGAAAAAGCTGGCGCGTCTTGCTGCCCCTGTCCCAGTAACGCTGCTCGGACCCGGTAAAGCTCAGCGACGCGGCCTGCTCCGGCAGCGATTGGGTCAGGCTGATCTCGAGGCGATCCTTGGCGCGCGCGCTGGCTGAGCCGTCACGAGCTTGCAACGCATCGATATGGTCATCGAAGGTCAGGTATTGATCCGTTGAATAGCGATAGCCGGCCACGGCGAGGGTGGTGTTGGTGAGGTCCAGCGTATTGGCGTAGCGCACCCGCAGGCTCTGTCCGCTGTAGCGTTGCTCGCGCTGTCGGCTGAGGGACTGGGTCACGTCCAGCGACACCGCGCCGAGCCCGGTGTTGACCCCCGCGCCGATGTTGCCGGCCTGGTAATCCTCGGCGATTTGCACGCCGCCCGCTGCCGTCAGCTGCTCGGTCAGGCCGTAGACCAGCGTGCCAGCGGTAAAGCCGGGAGAAAGACCGTCTTCGGTGTTGCTGTCGTATTGGCCTGCTGCGAGGCTGTACCGCAATGCGCCTTTCGGCACCATGATCGGCAGCGATGCATAGGCCTGGACGAACACGCGCTTGCTGCCGTCGGCTTCGACGACCGTGACTTCCAGATCGCCGTTCGACCCGCTGGGATAGATGCCGGTGATTTCGAACGGGCCCGGCGAGACGTTGCCGCTGTACAGCATGAAACCGTTCTGCCGCACTTCCACTAACGCGTTGGTGTCGGCGATGCCACGAATGACCGGCGCGAAAACCCGCTCGCTGTCGGGCAGCATGCCTTCGTCGGACATCACCATGGCGCCGAGGAATCGAACGCTGTCGAAGACTTGCGAATCGGTGAAGGTTTCACCCAGGGTCAGTTGGCCTTTCAACGCAGTGAGGTCGCGCTGCATGAACGTCCGGTTGCTGCGAAAGCGGTAAGGCTGGTCATTGCCATAAGTCAGCGAGGATTCGTTGCGCAAGCGCCAGGCACCAAGGTTCACGCCGTTGCGCATGCTCAGGTAATACTGATCCTGTGCCTGGGATCGACCTTGGCCGCTGCGAGTACGGCGCGCGCCGCTGAAGTTGTAATTCACGAAACCCACCGTCTCGCCTTCGTCCCATAACTCCGGTGGGACATAGCCGCGAGCGCTGCGCGACATCATGGCCTGAGGGATGCTGATGTTCAGGCGCAAGCTCGCCGGCTGGTAGTCGACGCGGGCAAATTCGACCCGCGCCGGGAGATCGAAACATTCCGTCGGCGAAGCGTCACCGGCTTGCACAGCGTCCGGATTCATGCCGAATTGGCGAAGCATGTCCAGCGTGAGGCAGGCTTCGACAGTGCCTTTTGCAGGGTTGGCGATGAAACTGATGTCACGCCGCCCGCTCAGGACACGGTTGACGTACACATCCACCCGATAGCTTCCAGGGACCACGCTGTTGCCGTGCAAAAACGTCGCGAGATCGGCGGGCTGATCGGTGCCCTGAATGAACGAGGTATTGAATTTCACATCGGCTGCATCATTGCTCTGATGGGTCATTGCCGCCGCAGACGACGCCAGCGCCAATCCTGCGGAGGCAATAATGACCCTCGCCAACGGGCTGATGCGCAGCGGCTGATGCACCAGATGTCTGCGGTCGATGGGGGAAGAGCATGCTGCGATCCGTGCATATCCCTTGGTGTGATCTCGGGGTTCCATTGGCTGGTTTCACTCGTGTTCTCGATTCCGACGCGCTGGCAAATCATGTTTGGCAGGCGCAAGGCGCTGGAGCCGCATGACTGCGACCGAAGAAAGACCTGGGTAAAATCCGACCTGCGGCTGAGTGGCTACTCGGTTCGGGTGATGACGCTGGTGGCCTTGATGGCTTGAGTCGTCTGCCCGCCGGACACTTGCGCGCTGTACGGCTCCTGAGCGCCGAAATCGTTGATGCTGATGAACCTGAGGTCTACCGCGTGACCGCTGGCCAACTGCTTGAGTGGCAATTGAACGGTCTGCCCGGGCGCAAGCATCCGGTTGTCCGCAGCGAACAGTGTCTTGCCCTGCTGTCGGGCGTCGATCTGGATCATCGACACGTGATACGACGTCGGATTGCTGACTTCCAGCTGGCCGTGATGCACGCGCCATTGCAGGTTTTTGGCAGCCTCGAGCGGATCGTCACTCAAACCGGCGGGCCGGTAGAAAAGTTTGATGCGCTGACGAATCGCGATCTGCAGCTGGTTGTCCTTCGCCGATTGCGGGATCTCCTGGACGTTGAGCCAGAACACCGACTCGCGGTCCTCGGGCAAACCTTCGCCGGCGTAGATCACCCGAATCATTTGCCGGGCGCCGCCTGCCATTCGCGCCAACGGCGGGGTCACGACGAAGGGTAGATTCTCGGCATTGCTCTGCGCTTCGAGCCATGACTGGGCGAGAATGTCAGCCGTGCCGCTGTTGTTCACAACCAGACTGACCTCCTTGTCCGTGGCCTGGTAGATGACACGCGTGGTGTTGAGCACGATACCCGCCTGCGCCGGGGCAGCCAGAAGCAGACCCAGCCAGAGGGCCGAGCAGCGAATGAAGTAAGGAAACATGGTGAGACCGTCTTGGGCTGTGAGGTGGACACGCCAGGAAGGCGAGCGAGCCATTGCCCGCTCGCCCGTTACATCACAGGTAATCCATTACGAACGGCAGGAAGCCGTCGGCATTACCCGGGTTGGTTGGCGCGCCGTTGAGGACGTAAACGGCGCCGAAGTTGATCTCGGCGGTCGCACCGTCGGCGCCGTCCTTGACCAGCGGCGTGTCGATGGTTTCGTTACCGCTCAGGTCCATCAACTGATTGGACGCATTGAGCAGGCCGATGCCCACGCCGTCCGCCGCGCCGGTAGCCCGCAGCAGTTTCTGGTCGAGGTTATCCAGACCGCTGCCCTGACGGGCGACGAAGCGCATGTTCACGGTGTTGTATTGAGCGGCGCCGCCGGTGCAATTGACCAACAGCTGGATGGGCGAAGCAGTTTCGAGTTTGTTGTCGGCGAAGAGACCGATGTCGGAAAACGAGACGTTGCCCAGATCTACGTTGATTTCGCCCGGGTTGTTGCCAGGAGTAGCGCCAGTTCCAGCGCCGATGTCACACGTGATGTTGGTCAGGGTGCCAGTGAAAACAAGTTTGCCGTTGTTGGCAGCATTCGCGGTCCCGGAAATGCCAAGCCCCATTGCGGCCACGATAGCCAGGGTAAGAGAAAGCTTTTTCATATAACGACGTTCCTTGTGTCGATTCGTGTGTGCCCAAAAGGACGAGAGGAACTATAAGCAGCGTCTGCAATGTCGGCTGTCAGGCGTTCTACTTCCTGTGGACTGAAAAGACAGTGGCGCGCGTCGGATTTTTCGGTAGGAGATGACGCTTTTATTTCGCAGAGCCCTTAGGCTGGGGCTTGCAGCTTTAACCCCTCGCAAAAGCCGGGACGAACGTTTGCACGACACGCCGGCGCGCGTGGACGGGGATGGGCACCTGCAAAGTGGTCACACACGCACAAAAAACCCGGCTCGATTGAGCCGGGTTCGTCAGCAGATGTTTCTGGTGAGGGAGAAAGCGCTTATTGGTAAGTCAGCGTGACAATGCCTGCGTGAGTATCCGCCCCACCTGTAGAAAGCTCGGCGTAACTGGCCTGCACGGGCAAGGCCATCTGGCCGCAAGCGTCGTCAGCGCGACTCAAACCCACACTGACATGAGCGCTCGCTTGCAGGGTTTTAACCGGGAGGGCTGTCGACGGAGCACTAAAGGCTTGCGCGTCGCATGTCGCATTGACGACGCTGCCATGGAAAATAAGCGCGCCCTGGGCAGCCCAGGCGGCAGGCGCCGTCATTGCACACGCACCAACGACCGCGATCGAGAAAAACAGCGAAACAGCCTTTTGGCTTTTCATCGCACTACTCCGGAGTAGGAACCGGCTGACCGAAATCAGTCACAGTCCCTTGTGAACAAGCATTCAGAACTCACGACGTTTATGTAGGAATTTTCCCCGTCACAGTAGAACTCGTTCATCGAAACTCGTGGCTTCTATTTGGGTATCGCCCTGCGGCGTTCTTTCTTTACCCACGTTCATCGTCTGCCGTTATTCACCTGACAATATTGACAGGCAGCAGTCATTTTGCTGACCGGGTCAAAGGGTTATAAAGAGCGCTCTCGATTACGCCCCTCACTCACTGGCTGGCCCTGTCCCTGTATGCAGAAGAAGAACAAAGTGGTGATGCTCGCGACCCTGTTTGTCGTGGTCGTAGTGATAGGCGTCTGGGCAGTGACCCGCCCCGCGGCAAAGAAGGTCAGCACCCCGGTTGCCGTGCCGGTGCGCGTGATCAACGTGACGCAGGAAGACGTGCCGCGTTACGTCACCGGGATCGGCTCGGTGCTGTCGCTGCAAAGCGTGGTGATTCGCCCTCAGGTGGATGGCATCCTGACCAAGGTGTTGGTCAAGGAAGGCCAGCAGGTCAAGACGGGTGATCTGCTGGCAACCATCGATGATCGCTCGATCCGCGCCGCCCTCGAACAGGCCAAGGCGCTGTTGACCCAGAGCCAGGCACAGCTGAACGTGGCCAATGTCGACCTCAAGCGCTACAAGCTGCTGACCGTCGACAACGGCATTTCCAGGCAGCAATACGATCAGCAGCAAGCGCTGGTCGATCAACTCAAGGCCACGGCGCTGGGTAATCAGGCGTCGATCAATGCCTCGCAGGTACAGCTTTCCTACACCCAAATACGCTCGCCCGTGACAGGTCGGGTCGGCATCCGCAACGTAGATGAAGGCAACTTTCTGCGGGTCAGCGATGCGACCGGACTGTTCTCGGTGACGCAGATCGACCCGGTAGCGGTCGAGTTTTCCCTGCCGCAGCAGATGCTGCCCACGCTCCATGATCTCATTGCCTCAAGCACGCCCGCGCCAGTCAACGCCTACCTCGGCGAAGGTGCGACCGGCACGTTGCTGGGCCAGGGCAAGTTGCTGTTGATCGACAATCAGGTGGCGGCCAGCACCGGCACCATCCGCGCGAAGGCGATATTCGACAACGCGGACGAGAAGCTGTGGCCCGGTCAACTGGTGACCGTGCGCATTCAGACCGCCATCGATCGCAACGCCTTGAAGGTTCCGCCGCAGGTGGTGCAGCGGGGCATCGACCAGCATTACGTGTATCGGGTCAAAGGCGACACAGCCGAGGTGGTGCCGGTCAAGGTGCTGTATCAGGACAGCGACCTGATGCTGATCAGCGGTGTGGAGGTCAATGACGTATTGGTCAGCGACGGTCAGTCGCGCCTGAAAAACGGTGCGCACATCGAGGTGGTCAAGGGTGATCCTGTGGACACACTGGCCGACTCCACCGGGGCGGCGAAATGAACGGCCGCGGTTCTATCTCCGCCTGGTGCGTCAATCACCCGATCGCCACGGTTTTGCTGACGTTCGCGCTGGTGCTGCTGGGCTGCATCGCCTTCCCTCGCCTCCCGGTGGCGCCGCTGCCGGAAGCCGAATTTCCGACAATTCAGGTTGCGGCCCAGTTGCCCGGCGCCAGCCCGGAAACCATGGCGTCCTCGGTGGCGACGCCCCTTGAAGTGCAGTTCAGCGCCATTCCCGGCATGACCCAGATGACGTCGAGCAGCGCGCTGGGCTCCACCAACCTGACGCTGCAATTCACCCTCAATAAAAGCATCGACACCGCCGCGCAGGAAGTGCAAGCGGCCATCAACACGGCGGCCGGGCGCTTGCCCGCAGACCTGCCGACGCTGCCGACCTGGCGCAAGGTCAACCCGGCGGACAGCCCGGTGCTGATCCTCAGTGTCAGCTCGAACCTGATGCCCGGCACCGAACTCAGCGACGTCACCGAATCCCTGCTGGCGCGTCAGTTGAGTCAGATCGATGGCGTCGGACAGGTCAACATCACCGGCCAGCAACGTCCGGCGATCCGTGTCCAGGCAGCGCCCGAGAAACTCGCGTCCATCGGGCTGACCCTCGCCGATTTGCGGGAATCCCTGCAGCAGACCAGCCTTAACCTGGCCAAGGGCGCGCTGTACGGCAAAGACAGCATTTCCACCCTGGCCTCCAACGACCAACTGTTTCAGGCGAAGGACTACGAACAGCTCATCGTTTCCTACAAAGATGGCGCCCCGGTTCATCTGCGCGACGTGGCGCGGGTCATCAACGGTTCGGAAAACGCCTACGTGCGGGCCTGGTCCGGTGATCAGCAGGGGGTGAACATCGTGGTGTTCCGCCAGCCCGGCGCGAACATCGTCGAGACGGTCGATCGCGTGCTCGGCCAGTTGCCCAAGTTGCAGGAAATGCTCCCGGCGTCGGTGGACGTCTCGGTGCTCAGCGACCGCACCAAAACCATTCGTGCGTCGCTGCATGAAGTTGAAATGACACTGCTGATCGCCATCGCGCTGGTGATTGCGGTCATGGCGCTGTTCCTGCGCCAGCTCTCTGCGACGCTGATCGTGACCGCCGTGCTGGGCGTGTCCCTCGTTGCCAGTTTCGCGCTGATGTACGTGCTCGGTTTCAGCCTGAACAACCTGACCCTGGTGGCCATCGTGGTGGCGGTGGGGTTTGTCGTCGACGATGCGATTGTCGTGGTGGAGAACATCCACCGACACCTGGAAGCCGGCGAAAGCATGCGCGATGCGGCGATCAAGGGTTCCAGCGAAATCGGCTTTACCGTGGTGTCGATTAGCTTTTCGTTGATCGCCGCGTTCATTCCGCTGCTGTTCATGGGCGGCGTGGTGGGCAGGCTGTTCAAGGAGTTCGCACTGACCGCGACGTCGACCATTCTGATTTCGGTGGTGGTCTCGCTGACGCTGGCGCCGACCCTTGCGGCGCTGTTCATGCGCGCGCCGAAACACGATCCCCACGCCAAGCCCGGCTTCGGTGAACGATTGCTCGCGCGGTATGCCCGCGGCGTGCGGTTCGCCCTCGCCCACCAGCGATTGATGCTGGGAATTTTCGGCCTGACTCTGGTGTTTGCGGTGGCCGGCTATGTGCTGATCCCCAAAGGTTTCTTCCCGGTTCAGGACACCGGCATGGTGCTGGGCACGAGTGAGGCGGCGGCGGATATTTCCTTCCCGGACATGATCGAGAAACACAAACAGCTGGCGAAAATCATCGCGGCCGATCCGGCGGTCAAGGCGTTTTCCCATTCGGTGGGCGTCAGTGGCAGCAACCAGACGATCGCCAACGGTCGGGTGTGGATCGCCCTCAAGGACCGAGAAGACCGGGATGTCACGGCCAGTCAGTTCATCGACCGGATCCGGCCGAAACTGGCGCAGATCCCCGGCATCGTCTTGTACCTGCGGGCCGGGCAGGACATCAACCTGAGTTCCGGGCCGAGCCGCGCGCAGTACCAATACGTGCTCAAGAGCAACGACGGCGCGCTGCTGAATGTCTGGACGCAGAAGCTGACCGACAAACTGAAGACCCTGCCGGCCTTTCGCGATCTTTCCAATGACTTGCAACTGGGCGGCAGCGTGACCCATCTGGACATCGACCGCAGCGCCGCCGCGCGCTTCGGCCTGACCACCGCGGATGTCGATCAGGCGCTGTACGACGCCTTTGGTCAGCGGCAGATCAACGAATACCAGACCGACATCAACCAGTACAAAGTCATTCTGGAACTGGAGCCACAACAGCGCGGCAAGGCCGAAAGCCTGAACTACTTTTACCTGCGCTCGCCGCTGACCAATGAAATGGTGCCGTTGTCGGCGCTGGCCAAGGTCGGCGCGCCGAAGATGGGACCGTTGTCGATCAGCCATGACGGCATGTTCCCGGCCGCCAACCTGTCGTTCAACCTGTCGGCGGGCGTGGCGCTCGGGGATGCGGTGGTGCTGCTCGATCAGGCGAAGAACGAGATCGGCATGCCGGCCTCGATCATCGGAAACTTCCAGGGCGCGGCCCAGGCGTTCCAGAGTTCGCTGGCCAACCAGCCGTGGTTGATTCTCGCGGCGCTGGTGGCGGTGTACATCATTCTGGGCGTGCTCTATGAGAGCTTCGTCCATCCGCTGACGATCATTTCGACCCTGCCCTCCGCCGGTATCGGTGCGCTGTTGCTGCTGTGGCTGATGGGGCAGGACTTTTCGATCATGGGTCTGATCGGGATCGTGTTGCTGATCGGCATCGTCAAGAAGAACGGCATTCTGCTGGTGGACTTCGCCCTGGACGCTCAGCGCAATCGCGGGATGTCCCCGCGCGACGCCATTTATGAAGCCTGTCTGACGCGCTTTCGGCCCATCATCATGACCACCCTGGCCGCATTGCTCGGCGCGCTGCCCTTGATGCTCGGTTATGGTGTCGGCGCCGAGCTGCGTCAGCCGTTGGGCATTGCCGTTGTCGGAGGGTTGCTGGTGAGCCAGGCGCTGACGCTGTTCACCACGCCCGTGATCTACCTGCAACTGGAGCGTCTTTTCCACCGCCCGCGTCAGACGCCTGGCTCGACAGCGGCTGACTCGATAGCGTCTGGCCCGGCAGCATCCGGTAAGCCGGCGGTTGCGGAACTGGCCACTGAAAAGTAAGCCGTTGAAACCACGTACCCAATAAGCAAGCAGTGAAAAAGTGAGCGTGGACCGATGCGTGTCCTGATTATCGAAGACGAAGAGAAAACCGCCGATTACCTGCACCGGGGCCTGACCGAGCAGGGTTACACCACCGACGTCGCGCGCGAAGGCATCGAAGGCCTGCACATGGCGCTGGAAAGCGAATACGCGGTGATCATTCTCGACGTCATGCTGCCCGGCCTTGATGGCTATGGCGTACTGCGGGCCCTGCGTGCGCGCAAACAAACGCCGGTGATCATGCTGACCGCCCGAGAGAACGTCGACGATCGCATTCGCGGCCTGCGCGAGGGCGCTGACGATTACTTGGGCAAGCCGTTCTCGTTTCTGGAACTGGTCGCGCGTCTGCAAGCCCTGACCCGGCGCAGTGGCGGCCACGAGCCGGTGCAGATCAGCGTCGCCGATCTATGGATCGACCTGATCAGCCGCAAGGCCATGCGGGGCGGCGTGCGTCTGGACCTCACGGCGAAGGAGTTTTCGCTGCTCAGCGTGCTGGCCCGGCGCCAGGGGGAAATCCTGTCGAAGACGTCGATTGCCGAGATGGTCTGGGACGTGAATTTCGACAGCGATGCCAACGTCGTCGAAGTCGCGATCAAACGCCTGCGCGCCAAGCTCGACGGGCCGTTCGAGCAAAAACTGCTGCACACCATACGCGGCATGGGTTACGTGCTGGAGAGCCGTCGTGTCGACTAATTCCATCGCCCTGCGCCTGAGCGGCATGTTCGCCCTCGTGGCGCTGCTGGTGTTTATGTTGATCGGCTGGGCGCTCTACCTGCAAGTGGACAAGGGGCTGGGGCTGTTACCGGAAGCCGAAGTCGACGCCCGTTACAGCGTCCTCGAATCGGCGGTCCAGCGTTACGGAACGCCCGAGCACTGGGCCAAGATCAACACCAAACTCAAGCTGCTCAGCGAGGAGGACAAACGCCTGCGCTTTTGGGTAGTCAGCGACAATCCGACCTATGAATTCGGTAATCCGGACGCCGAGATCCGCGCCTTCGCCAAGGGCCCGTTGGGCATGCGCGACTTGAACCTGAGCGGCCATGAGTACCCGTTCAAAGTTTTGGTCAGTCAGTTCCCGGCGAAAGACCAACGCCCGCCGCTGCGTTTTCTGACAGCGGTCGACACCGAAACCTTCTGGCAGACCCAGCATTCCCTGCTCGTCGCGCTGATCAGTCTGGCGGCCATCGGCATCCTGCTCGCGTCTGCATTGGGTTACTGGGTGGCGCGTATCGGCCTGAAACCGCTGACGGAGTTGTCCTTGGAGGCGCGCAAGCTGACGCCGCCACGACTGAGTGGGCGCCTGAAGTTGTCGCCGCTGCCGCCAGAGCTGGATCAGTTCGTGACGTCGTTCAACTCGACGCTGGACCGGGTCGAACAGGCCTATTCGCGGTTGGAGTCGTTCAATGCCGACGTTGCCCACGAGTTGCGCTCGCCGCTGACCAATCTCATCGGCCAGACCCAGGTGGCGCTGACCCGAGGGCGATCGGCCGAGCATTACTTCGAGGTGCTGCAATCCAATCTCGAAGAACTCGAACGGCTGCGCTCGATCATCAATGACATGTTGTTTCTCGCCAGCGCCGATCAGGGCAGCAAGGCCACGCAACTGACCCAGGCCTCGCTCGCTCAGGAAGTGGCGAAGACCCTGGATTACCTGGATTTCATTATGGAAGACGCCCAGGTGCAGGTTGAAGTGCGTGGGGATGCCAACGCGCCGATCGAAACCGCGCACTTGCGCCGGGCGCTGATCAATCTGCTGCACAACGCGGTGCAGCACACCTCGCCGGGGCAGTTGATTCAGGTGGATATTCGCGATGAGGGCGATCACGTCAGCATCGGCGTGACCAACCCCGGCGCGCCGATCGCCGGGGAGCATTTGCCCAAGTTATTCGAGCGCTTCTACCGCGTCGATGCCTCTCGCAGCAACAGCGGCGCCAATCACGGGCTTGGCTTGGCGATCGTCAAAGCCATCGCCCTGATGCACGGCGGTACGGTGTTCGTGCGCAGCGAGCATGGGGTGAATACGTTCGGGATTAATTTGCCGAGTTAAGTGGGACGCGTGTCACCCCACGATGTTAGTTCCACGCTCCGCGTGGTAACGCCGCCCGGGATGCTCCGCGTCCCCATCCGCACTCCAGTGACGCGGAGCGTCATGAGCGGCATTCCCACGCGGAGCGTGAGGAACGATCCTCGTGGTGATCAACCCTTCTTCACAAACTCCGACTTCAGCTTCATCGCGCCGATGCCGTCGATTTTGCAGTCGATGTCGTGATCGCCGTCCACCAGGCGGATGTTTTTGACTTTGGTACCGACCTTGACCACCAGCGACGAGCCTTTGACCTTGAGATCCTTGATTACCGTGACGGTGTCGCCGTCCTGCAGCGTGTTGCCCACAGCGTCCTTGATCACCTTGGTGTCATCGCCCGCTTCGGCGCTGGCCCCGTCAGCCGACCATTCGTGGGCGCATTCCGGGCACACGAACTGGCTGCCATCTTCGTAGGTGTACTCGGAACTGCATTTTGGGCACGGCGGTAAGCTCACGGCGGATCTCGCATCAGAGGAATAGGCGCAGGATTATAAGGGTTTTTACGCGGTTGAGGAGCAGGCGCCTGAAAGTGCTGGAAACATCACTCGCTGCTGTAGTCTCAATCGCAAGTGCGGCGAGGTGCCGCGATCAGGGCGAGGCGTCAGCAATGAACGATCCATTTGATCTGCAGCGATTTGTCGAGGCGCAAACGCCGACGCACGAACGCGCACTGGCGGAGCTGCAATCCGGGCGCAAGCAGTCCCACTGGATGTGGTTCGTGTTCCCGCAACTCGCGGGTTTGGGCCACAGTGACATGGCCCGGCGGTACGGCATCAGTGGGCGCGACGAGGCGATTGCCTATGTGCAACATCCGGTATTGGGCGAACGGCTGGCGCGCTGTTGCGAGGCGCTGCTTGAATGGAAAGACCGCAGCGCCATGCAGGTCATGGGCTCGCCGGATGACATGAAGCTGCGATCAAGCATGACGCTGTTTGCAGCGGTCGCGCCTGATACGCCGATTTTCCAGCAGGTGCTTGACGCGTTTTTCGACGGCAAGCCGGATGCCGTCACGCTGTCGAAGCTGGCCTGAGGCAGCCGCCCTCCACCTCAGGCCAGCGCCGTGTCCATCACCATCATCAAACAGAACCCGACCAGCAATCCGAAACTGGCGATTTTGTCGTGACCGTTTCGGCGGGATTCGGGGATGACTTCGTGGGTCACCACCAGCAGCATTGCCCCGGCCGCCAACGCCAGTCCCACCGGCAACAGTAATGCGGCCACTTCCACCAGCCAGGCGCAGAGCACCGCGAATACCGGCTCGACCAATCCGGACGCCGCGCCGATCAGAAACGCCTTGAACCGGGACATGCCGGCCGCCGCCAAGACCAGCGCGATGACCAGCCCTTCCGGCACGTCCTGAATGGCGATACCCATCGCCAGGCTGTCGGCGTGGGCCAGACCGCCACCCGCCGACACGCCCACTGCCATGCCTTCCGGAATGTTGTGGGCAATGATGGCGATGACAAATAGCCAAATATTCGAAGGAATGGCCGGCTTCCCCGCCACCTCCGACAACGGCGACCCTCTGGAAACCAGCGTGTCGACCAGAAACAAACCGGCCGCGCCGAGCAGTATCCCGAAGCTGATCAACGCACCGGCGCCCCACGGGGTGAAGCCCAGATCGTGGGCCGCGCCAAGGCCCGGCACGATCAACGAAAACGCTGTCGCCGCCAGCATGATGCCGGCGCCGAAACCCAGCAGGCCGTCGGACACCGCCACCGGCATTCCGCGAATCACCAGCACCGGCACAGCCCCCAAAGCGGTACCCAATGCGCAGAGGGCACCGCCTTCAAGCGCGCGCAACATTCGGGGCTCAAGCGCCACCCATGTAAGTCCCTGGGCCACCAGCAGACCGGCCCCGACGAGGACCAGCATCGAGCCCAATGCCAGCCGCAATAAACGCACGCTGCCGAGAGCCAGTATGTCCGAGCGCATAAATCGCCTTATCCGAGTTCTGGGAGGTTTCAGCCGATCGCCGCTGCGTAGCGCCTGGCAACTTCATCCCAGTTGACGACGTTGTAGAACGCGGCGATGTATTCCGGACGACGGTTCTGGTAGCGCAGGTAATAGGCATGCTCCCAGACGTCCAGACCGAGGATCGGCGTGTTGCCGTTCATGAGCGGGCTGTCCTGATTGCCGCTGCTTTCCACGACGAGTTTTTTGTCCGGGGTAACGCTCAGCCAGGCCCAGCCGCTGCCAAAACGGGTCAGCGCCGCTTTGGTGAAAGCGTCCTTGAACGCTTCGAATCCGCCTACCTGTTCGTCGATCGCCGTCGCCAGCGCACCGCCTGGAAGACCGCCGCCCTTGGGGCTCATGACGTCCCAGAACAGCGAATGATTGGCATGACCGCCGCCCTGATTGATCACCGCCGGGCGCAGCTTTTCCGGAAGCTCGGCTACGCTGGCAACCAGCTTCTCGATCGGCCACTCCGCGTATTCAGTGCCCTCAACGGCTGCATTGAGGTTATTGATGTAGGTCTGGTGGTGCTTGCTGTAGTGAATTTCCATGGTCTGCGCGTCGATGTGTGGCTCGAGCGCATCGTAGGCGTAGGGCAAGGCAGGCAAGGTAAAAGGCATGTCAGTGGACTCCATACGAAAGGGTGCCGGCGCGGGCGGCGTGGAGCTGTAGCGCCGAGCGAGAATGTTCGCCGTTGCTGTTGAGCAGGCCACGGGTGCGTGGGTACTCGCCGTATTGGCCGACGAAACCCAAAAGTTCGCTGTAGGTTTTATTGCTGTGACGCAGCGCGGCCTGTCGCAGGGCGGGCGTCATTTGCGGGTCCTGAATCACATTCAACAGTCGCTGATGGACGGCGCACAGGTATTCGGCGCTCTCCTCCGGCTGACCCAGGCTCAGGTGCAGATCCGCCAGGTTGTGGTGCGAAATCACCAACGCCGCCACGGCCTCATCGGCGACGCTCCAGCGGTCGAAGAGCACTTGCGCCAGCGCGAGGGCCTGCAGGTACAGCTCGCGCCCATCGATCAGGTCGCCTCGGTTGAAGCAACTGTTACCGCTCAGGATGGTACGTTTCCATTGCTCCATGGCGCAGGTCCTCACGAGTGGCGCCGGCGACCAGAAGCCGTCGGCAGGGCGTTTTGCGGATTCGATGGCGCGGGTTCCGTCAGCGGAATCGACGGCAGCAGTGCGCAGGTTGCCAGGCGCTGGGCGAAGGCTTGAACGCGTTGCTGTTGCGCAGCGGATTCGGCGAGCGCCTGCATGTCACGCAGCGGTCGCCATGCCTGGTCCAGGCACAGACAACGCCAATGCCAGGGCAGCGCGGTGTCGCTGGCGGTGTCGACCAGCAGGCGAAAGGTGCTTTCACAGATGAGGGATTTGGGCGTGGCGGTGAAGCGCGCCAGATAGCGACCTTCCGCAAGGTAGTGCTCGATGAGCCGCGGCTCGTCCGGATCCAGCGCGCAGCGAATCCGCAGACTCAATGCGCGCCAGTTTTCCAGGTAAGGCGACTCGTGCAGAACAGTACCCATGACCGAGGCCCATCTAACGAATGAGATTCATTATTAAATGAGTTTAAGAATCAACACAACCCCCACTGATGGATTGAGACCCTGCTCTGATCTCAAGAACACTCAACTGTAGGAGCGCGCTTGCCCGCGAATGGCGGAGGATCAGCTTCATTTTCTGTGACTGACACACCTACATTCGCGGGCAAGCGCGCTCCTACAGGATTCGGGTGTGACATGAATCGAAAAACACCCACAAAAAAGGCCCGCACCGGAATCGGGGCAGGCCTTGGGGGTGAAGCGTTAACTCAGAGTGTGATCAGCTCCCCGCCACCATCATTTTCTCGATCAGCACGGAACCGGTGCGGATGTTGCTGCGCATCTCCAGATCACTGCCCACGGCGACGATCTGCTTGAACATGTCGCGCATGTTGCCAGCAATGGTCACTTCCTGAACCGCGAACTGGATCTCGCCGTTCTCGACCCAAAAACCCGCCGCACCGCGGGAATAATCCCCGGTGACCATGTTCAGGCCACTGCCCATTAACTCGGTGACCAGCAGCCCGCGTCCCATGCGGCGGATCAGCGCCGCCTGGTCTTCGGTGCCGTGGCTGACGAACAGGTTATGCACGCCCCCTGCGTTCGCGGTGCTCGGCAGGCCCAGTTTGCGGCCCGAATAGGTGCTGAGGATGTAGGACACCAGATCGCCGTTTTCGACGAAGGGCTTGGCATAGGTCGCCAGGCCATCGCCGTCGAACGCGGAGCTGCCCATGGCGCCGACCAGATGCGGGCGCTCGTCGATGGTCATCCACTCGGGGAACAGGCGCTGACCGATCGCGCCTTCGAGAAACGATGACTTGCGGTACAGGTTGCCGCCGGAAATCGCGCCCAGCAAACTGCCGAACAGACCGCCCGCCAGCTCCGCCGAGAACAGCACCGGCACTTCGCAGGTCGGCACCGGCCGTGCGCCCAGTCGGCTCGCGGCGCGCTCGGCGGCTTTCTGGCCGATCAATCGGGCGTCCATCAACAGCTCGCCACGACGATTAACGTCATACCAGTAGTCGCGCTGCATCTGCCCTTCGCCTTCGGCGATCATCACGCAGCTCAGGCTGTGGCGGGTCGACGCGTAACCGCCGATGAAACCGTGGCTGTTGCCATACACGCGGCAGCCCTGATGGACGTTCAGCGTGGTGCCGTCGGCGTTCTTGATCCGGCTGTCGGCGTCGAAGGCAGCGGCTTCGCAGATCAGCGCGCGTTCGATGGCCTGCTCGGGGGTGATGTCCCACGGGTGATATAGATCGAAATCCCGATGGTCTTTCGCCATCAATGCGGCGTCGGCGAGACCCGAGGCCTCGTCTTCCGACGTATGTTTGGCGATGGCCAGCGCCGCAGCCACGGTCTCGCGAATGGCATCAGGCCCGCTCGCCGACGTGCTGGCCGAACCCTTGCGCTGGCCTACATACAAGGTGATGCCGAAACCCTGGTCACGGTTGAATTCGACTGTCTCGACTTCCCGCTGGCGAACCGTGGTGGACAGGCCCTGCTCCAGCGACACAGCGACTTCGCACGCGGTCGCGCCCTGACGTTTGGCTTCAGCGACGATCTGCTCGACCTGCTGCTGCAATGCCGGCAAAGCCTGCGGGCCGACGCTTTCTGATGCACTCATGACGTTCTCCATCAAATTCTGATTTCAGCAGCCGGGCCGGACAACCGGGCCCTGACTGGTTATCATGGCGGCGTTTATTTGCGGACGGCCCCCATGGTTGATTCTTACGACGACTCCTTCGACGGAGAGAAAAGCAAAACCCAGGTCAAACGAGAGCTTCACGCTCTGGTGGAGCTGGGCGAACGCTTGACGACATTCAAGCCCGATGTGCTGGCCAAGCTGCCTCTGACCGACCCTCTGCGTCGGGCACTGGCTGATGCTCCCAAGCACACCGCGCACATTGCGCGCAAACGCCACATCCAATTCATCGGCAAGCTGATGCGCGATCAGGATCTGGATGAAATCCTGGTGCTGCTCGATCAGCTTGACGCCTCTACGCGCCAGTACAACGAGCGCTTCCACAATCTGGAACGCTGGCGTGATCGCCTGGTGACCGGTACCGACGACGTGCTTGAGCAGTTCGTCAGCGAATACCCGGACGCCGACCGTCAGCAACTGCGCTCGCTGATCCGTCAGGCTCAGCACGAAGCTGCGCAGAACAAGGCCCCTACCGCGACCCGCAAAATCTTCAAATACATCCGCGAGCTAGACGAAAGCAAACGCGGACTGCGCTAGAACTGCTGCGCCGTTTGAATCACTCAACCGGCGCACCCCCTCGACCATCACGCCGCGCCTGTGCCGCCAACGGTGATCGCATCGATCTTCAGCGTAGGCTGACCCACGCCTACCGGAAGCGATTGACCGTCCTTGCCGCAGGTGCCGACGCCGCTGTCCAGGGACAGATCGTTGCCGACCATCGACACACGGCTCATGCATTCCGGACCGTTGCCAATCAGCGTCGCGCCTTTGACCGGCGCGGTGATTTTGCCGTCTTCGATCAGATAAGCCTCGCTGGTGGAGAACACAAACTTGCCGCTGGTGATGTCCACCTGTCCGCCGCCGAGGTTGGCGCAGTAAATGCCGCGCTTGACCGAGGCGATGATTTCCGCCGGATCGCTCTGGCCGCCGAGCATGTAGGTGTTGGTCATGCGCGGCATCGGCAGGTGCGCGTAGGACTCGCGACGACCGTTACCCGTGCGCGCGACGCCCATCAGCCGTGCGTTGAGCTTGTCCTGCATGTAGCCCTTGAGCACGCCGTTTTCGATCAGCGTGGTGCACTCGGTCGGGGTGCCTTCGTCATCGACGGTCAGGGAACCGCGGCGATCGGCCAGCGTGCCGTCATCGACGATGGTGCAGAGCTTGGACGCGACCATCTCGCCCATACGACCGCTGTACGCCGAGCTGCCCTTGCGGTTGAAGTCGCCTTCAAGACCGTGGCCGACGGCCTCGTGCAGTAACACGCCGGACCAGCCGGAGCCCAGTACCACCGGCAAGGTGCCCGCCGGCGCCGGAATCGCTTCGAGATTGACCAGCGCCTGACGCAGGGCTTCACGGGCATAGCCCATGGCGCGGTCGTCGTTGAGGAAATAACGGTAATCGGTGCGTCCGCCGCCGCCGTGTCCGCCGCGCTCACGACGGCCGTTCTGCTCGACGATCACGCTGACGTTGAAACGCACCAGGGGACGTACGTCGGCAGCAAGACCGCCGTCAGTCGAGGCCACAAGAATGCGCTCCCAGACACCGGCCATGCTCACGGTGACCTGCTGAATACGCGGGTCAAGCGCACGAGTGGCGGCGTCGACGCGCTTGAGCAGCTCGACTTTCTCGGCACGGGTCATGACTTCCAGGGGGTTGTCCGGCGCATAAAGCTGGGCGACGTCCTGGGTGGTGAACGCCTGAACCCGCCCTTCCTGGCCAGCGCGGGAAATCGAGCGAGCGGCCCGGGCCGCCTGGGTCAGGGCTTCATGGGTAATGGCGTTGCTGTAGGCGAAGCCGGTTTTCTCGCCTGACTGTGCGCGTACGCCGACGCCCTGGTCCAGGTTGAAGCTGCCTTCTTTGACGATGCCGTCTTCCAGTGCCCAGGACTCGGAAATCTGCCCCTGGAAATACAGGTCGGCGGCGTCGATGCCTGGGCCGGCCAGCTCGCCGAGCACCGATTGCAGGCTGTCGATGCTCAGGCCGCCTGGTGCCAGAAGGTGTTCGCTGACAGAGGACAAGTGGCTCATATTCACTCCGGGGTATTGGCAGGTCGCACGGCGGCCTGCGAAAAAAATCGCCGGTGATTCGCTACCGGCATGCGCGCCCGTATGGACGCTTGTTCTACGCTGTCTCGTTCGGCCAGCAGCACGGCTTCACCCTGCGCCTGCTCGGCCAGCACGCGGCCCCATGGATCTATGATCGCCGCGTGCCCAAATGTTTCTCTCGGCCCCGGATGAATTCCGCCCTGCGCCGCCGCCAGCAGGTAGCACTGGGTTTCGATGGCCCGGGCGCGCAGCAGAATCTCCCAGTGCGCCGCGCCGGTCACGGCGGTAAAGGCCGACGGCGCGGTGATCAATTCAGCCCCCGCTTCCCGCAGCGCAGTGTACAGCTCGGGAAAGCGCAGGTCGTAACACACCGACAGCCCCAGCCGTCCGACCGGCGTATCGGCCACGACCACGTTGTTGCCGTGGGCGTAATCGTCGGATTCCCGGTACCGCCCTCGTGCATCGGCGACATCGACGTCGAACAGGTGCAGCTTGTCGTAACGCGCGACCTGCTGGCCCTGATCGTCAATCAGCAGCGAACACGCCGTGACTTTGCCATCAGGCTGGCCTTCAGGGGGCAGCGGCAATGTCCCGGCAACTATCCATAAGGTGAGGTCGCGAGCGGCAAGTTTCAACCATGGCAGGATCGGACCTTCGCCAATGGCCTCGGCGCGGCCGATGGCGGCCACATCGCGACGGCCCATTGCGGCGAAGTTTTCCGGGAGCACGGCCAGTTTCGCGCCCGACGCAGCCGCCTGTTCCAGCAACCTGCGCGCCTGGGCCAGATTGCCGAGCACGTCGCTCTGGCTGACCATCTGAATGACTGCGAAGGACATACGCGCTCCCTGATCGATAGAACTGCACTCTACTCCAAGCACCGATGATGGGCTCGCCCGGCGGCTCGAATTCATCGTCACTGCACCACCCTTCCCGGCTGAAGCCGGTCCCACTAAGGCTGCGCGTTCATCCCGTGGGTCCGGCTTTAGCCGGGAATCTTTCAAGTGTCACACCGCAGAGCAATTGAAGAGCCGCAGATCAGAATGCAGGAGCGCGCTTGCCCGCGAAAGCGTAGGTACGGACGACCCGAATGCGTCGGATGTACCGGCCTCTTCGCGGGCAAGCGCGCTCCTACACCGATCAGCGGCAGACAGTGAACGCTCGTGGCACCCACTGGCCTCTTCCCGGCTGAAGCCGATTCCATTGACACCGCGCTCACTAGTGGGACCGGCTTTAGCCGGGAAGGCGTCGGAAGACACACCGCAAGGGTCGGGCGTCACGCCAAGGCAGTGATTACTGCCGTTTCTCGAACGGCTTGTCGAAGGTGATCTTGGGTTCTTTCCATGGCCCTTCGACCTTGTACTGGACGCTGGCGAAGCGCGATACGCGATCGCCCAGCAGTTTGTCGACGAGGAACAACGCGCCGCCAATCGCCGGTGCGCCGACGATCAACGCGGCAATCGGCAAATTATTGGTTACCGGCAGGGTCACCAGCAGCTTGGCGTCGACACGGTCGCGGACCATGTCCAGCGTGCCGTCGAGTTCCAGGTTGGTAGACGGGCCGGTCATGGTGATCGGGTCGCGAGTGACATACACGCCATCGCTCGCCACCAGCAGTCCTTTGACCTTATCGTAGCTCAGCCCCTTGCCCAACAGGTCGGAGAAGTCCAGACGCAGACGCCGGCCTATGGAATTGAAGTTGAGCAGGCCGAACACCCGCAATGCCTGCGCGCCACCCTCGACCTCAACGAACTGGCCGTTTTTCAGCGTCGCATCCAGGTTGCCGGAATAACGCTTCAACCCCACCCAGGCGGGCGAGCCCGGCCAGCGTCCGTCAGCGTTCAGCTCGAACTCCTGACTGGTGACCGTCGGCGCGAAACCCCAAGCCTTCAGCACATCCGCAAGATTCTTGCCGCTCACCTGGCCCTTGAACCAACTGCTGGTCGTCCCTGGTGTACCTTCCCACCCCCCATTACCCAGCAGCGCAATGCCTTTGAGGCCCAGATTCATGTCGGCCATCTGGATACCGTTCGGCGTCGGGCGGATCCTGAGCGACCACGCACCCATCAATTGATCGCCCTGAAACAGCTGCGTGATCTTGATGTTCAGCGCGGGGATCTTGCGCGGGTCGACGTCCGCCAATGGGTCCGGCGGGTTTTCCACAACCGCAGCGTTCGGGTCTGGTGCGGGCAAACGCACGTACAACAGATTGATGTCGATCGGCGCGGTTTTGCTGTCCGGCAACGTCGCAGTGCCTTTCACCTTCGAACTGTCCAGCGACAGCGCCCACGCGGTGTCACTGCGGTTGAGCTGAACCCCCGCCTGCTCCAGCGTCGTCCCCATCGCAGTCAGCTTGCCGATTTGCAAATCGACGCTGTTGAGTAACTGCTTGGCGCTGCCCCCCGGGTCATTCCCGGCGTAACGCTCAGCCATGGCTTGCCAGGGCGCGATATCCAGCTCCGACAGCGAACCGCGAACACGCAATCCCTTGGCGTCCGGCACGATCGCCCCGCCTTCACCGAGGAATAGCTCGCCACGCCCATCGGCGAACTTGCCCGGCGGCGACGCGAACGCCAGATTGGCGATATTGCCGTAGCCGACGTCAATGCGCCGTTCCGGGCCTTGGAGGTTCATGCGGAAATCGGTGTCGCGCGCGTCATCAGCAGATTTTCCGAACGGAGCTGGCAAATCCACTGCCAGACCTTTCAGATTCGAGTTGATCTGCAACTGACTGGCGTTGCCGCTCAATGTCAGCTGCAGCTGATAGGGCAGATCACCCGAGATCGGCAGCGGCTGCGTCACGCCCAGCCAATCGGTCAGGCGCTTGCTGGCGATCTGGCTGCTGGCAGTCACACGCGTCACCGGCGCCCCCGGTTTGCCTTCGGCGAAGATCTCGGCGTTCACCGGCTTGTCGAAGGCGACGGCCTTGATGTTCTTGCCGCTCAGGCCCTTGGTGTAATCGAAGCGGAAGTCGCCGCGCAATTGCGTCAACTCCAGCACCGGATCGGCGAGCTTGAGACGCGAATTGTCGGTACTGAAATCCATTACGACCTTGGGCTCCTGCCCCTTGACCAGCGGGATATCCAGATTGAGGTGCCCCTGCAGCGGTCCTTCCGCCTGCCAGCCAGCGAAGGTCTGGGCGGTGCCGATCGGCGCTTCCTGAAGAATCTTCATGCCGTCCTGAAGGCTGCCCTTCAAGTCACTGTCCACCAACAGATGGCTGGACTGGCCCGCCGGGACATGGGGAATGTCCACCGCGACATTGCTGACCTGGGTGTTCAGCAGCTGACCCTTGTTGGCCCGAATGCGCACGCCGCTGTTCTCAACGAAGACGTCACCGTCGACATTGTTCAGCTGCGGCCATCCCGGCTGAAAGGCCAGGCTCGCGTTGCGCACCTTGAAGAACAGGCTGATGACACGCGCCACGTCAGGCGCGTCTTTGTTGATCGAACCCTGATACTGGAAGAAACCCTGATCGACGTTGCCACCCAGAATCGCGGTGCGCAGCCATTGGTCGAGGGCTGGGCTGAGCACGGCGGGCAGGTACTTGGAGGTGTAGCGACCGTCGCCGTCGACCAGCCCGACGCGCAGGTCCATGTAGTCTTCCTGGCTGTGATCAAAGTGCAGGCGAATGAGGAAATCGCTGGCGATGTTGCCCTCCTCCCCCTCGACCTTGATGTAGGGCGCAATCAGCGTGAAGCCTTGATCATCCAGCGACCAGGTCAGCTTTGCATTGGCGTGCCGGTACTTCCATTCGTTACGGAAGATCGGGTCCAGGTGCAGCATGAAATCATCGGTGTCGAGGCGCAGTTCGCCCTGGCCCAGATCCCCGCTGATGGCACCGCTGACGTTCCCCGCCGCCGGCGCGCCGTGGTAAGCGTCGAAACCGACCTTGTCGAGATTGGCAGCGAAGCTCAGTCGCTTGGGCGCCTCGGCCTGCGGTCGGTAATCGACCAGCACATTGCGCAGGCCGCCAGTGACTTTCAGGCGGTCGACCGCCACCATGACCTTGTCGGGCAACGGCGCCAGTGAGTCCAGCAGCGGCGTAATCGGCGTCAGATCAAGACGGTCCGCCTGTACGTGCCACAGCTCTTCGGCGTCGGCCGTCGCAGCGGTCTGCTGCAGATCAACGCGACTTTCCCAGCGCTTGCTGTTCAGGTCCATCGCCAACGAATCGAGCGTGGCGCTGAAGCCTTTTTCGTCGCGCACAAACCACGCATTGAGGGCCAGATTGTCAATGCGCGCGGGCTTGCGGTCGGCGTACGCGCCTTTGAACTGCGGCGCGTTCAAGCGGGCAACGGCGCTTTGCACATTGCCCTTGCCCCAGTTCAGCCACAGCTCGCCGCCGGCCTTGAGCTTCTGGATCTTCCAGTCGCGGGTCAGGCTCTTCGGCAACCATTGCGACCACTCGCTTTGCGGCAAGCTCAAATAGGCCTGGGCCTCGCCATCGCGCCATTCGTGGGCGCGCACGGTGGAGCGAACGTTCAGCGACAGCGGCTGGCCGTCAGGCAGGTTCAGGCGAGCGTCGAGGCGCTGATGCAGACTGCCGGTCTTCAGCGTCAGGCTCACGTAGGTCAGCGTCAGGGGGGAATGGTCATACGGCTGCAAGGTGATCTGGCTGTCGAACAGCGACAGGTGCGAGACCATCTGCATCTGATTGAGGATTTGCTCGGGGTCGAAGGGCTTGTCGGTTTGAACAGGGAGCCCTTGCAGTGCCCAGTGGCCGGTCTGGTCTTCCTTCAGGCCGATCTGCAGGCCGTCCAGCTCAAGCCGTTCGAGGCGCACTTCGCGGGTACGCAGGCTGGCGAGCAGGTCAGGCATGGCCCGCACGTGATCGAGCCGAACGGCATTGCCGCCTTCACCGATCATTACATCGCGCGCGACCAAAATGGGGGCGAAGCCGCTCCAGCTGCCTTCCAGCCGACCAATGCTCACCGGCATGCCCAGCGCAGTCTGCGCCTTCGCCTCAACGTCGGCGCGGTATTCGGCCACCATCGGCACCAATTGACGGCCGACACTCACGTACAGCGCAACCAGCACCACGAAAAGGGCGCACAGGCTCAGCCCCCAACGGGTCAGCACAGCCAGAAACCGGGTCAGACGCTCCATGTCGCTACGCCTCCGCAAAAACTGCCTGCATATGGCATCCGGCCCAATCGTGCAGGTGCGGGTACGTCCAGGTTGTGCTCAATCGCCACGCGTTGTTCTCTTTGGACGGCATCCGTTCCGTCTGCCTCAAGGGCACTGTTTTCTGTATTCAACTGCACCGCCACTCGGCAGCACGGCGCATCACGCACTCTCAGAGCAGCACGACGTCATATTGTTCCTGGGAGTACATGGTCTCGACCTGAAAGCGAATGGTCCTGCCAATGAACACTTCCAGTTCGGCCACATTGCCGGATTCTTCGTCAAGCAACCGGTCGACCACTTTCTGATTGGCCAGCACGCGGTAGCCCACCGCCTGATAAGCCCGGGCTTCGCGCAGAATCTCGCGGAATATCTCGTAGCAGATGGTTTCCGGGGTCTTCAGCTTGCCACGGCCCTGGCAACTGCTGCACGGCTCGCAGAGCACTTGCTCCAGGCTTTCCCGGGTGCGCTTGCGCGTCATCTGCACCAGGCCCAGTTCGGTGATGCCGATGATGTTGGTTTTGGCGTGGTCACGCTCAAGCTGCTTTTCGAGGGTCCGCAGCACCTGTCGCTGATGCTCGGCGTCTTCCATATCGATGAAATCGATGATGATGATGCCGCCGATATTGCGCAGCCGCAGCTGCCGGGCAATGGCAGTCGCTGCTTCAAGATTGGTCTTGAAGATGGTCTCTTCGAGGTTGCGGTGACCGACGAACGCACCGGTGTTCACATCGATGGTGGTCATGGCTTCGGCGGGATCGATGACCAGATAGCCGCCGGACTTGAGCGGTACCTTGCGGTCCAGCGCCCGTTGAATTTCGTCCTCGACGCCGTACAGGTCGAAGATCGGCCGCTCGCCGGGGTAATGCTCAAGGCGATCGGCGATTTCCGGCATCAGCTCAGCGACGAACTGGGTGGTCTTCTGGAAGGTCTCGCGGGAATCGATGCGAATCTTCTCGGTGCGCGGGCTGACCAGATCGCGCAACGTGCGCAGCGCCAGACCGAGGTCTTCGTAAATCACGCTGGCCGGGCTGATGGTTTTGATCTGCTCGCCAATCTGGTCCCACAGCCTGCGCAGGTAGCGGATGTCCATCATGATCTCGTCGGCGCCCGCACCTTCGGCCGCCGTGCGCAGGATGAACCCGCCCTTCTCCTTGATCCCTTCCTTGGCGACGCAATCGCTGACCACTTGCTTCAGGCGTTCGCGCTCGGCTTCGTCTTCGATTTTCAGGGAAATGCCGACATGGGCCGTGCGCGGCATGTATACGAGGTAGCGCGACGGGATCGACAGCTGGGTCGTCAACCGTGCGCCTTTGCTACCAATCGGGTCCTTGGTGACTTGCACCACCAGACTCTGGCCATCGTGGACCAGCGAGCTGATGGTCTCCACGGCCGGGCCTTCGCGCATGGAGATTTCCGAAGCGTGAATAAACGCCGCACGGTCCAGACCGATGTCGATGAACGCCGCCTGCATGCCAGGCAGCACGCGCACGACTTTGCCCTTGTAGATATTGCCCACGATCCCGCGACGCTGGGTGCGTTCGACGTGCACCTCTTGCAACACCCCGTTCTCAACGACCGCCACGCGCGATTCCATCGGCGTGATGTTGATCAGAATCTCTTCACTCATGACTTGTCACCTTCCGGGCGTTGCCAACAGGGTATGCCGAAACGCTGGAGGATTTCTGCGGTTTCGCACAACGGCAAGCCGACCACGGCGGAATAACTGCCACTGAGGTTTTCCACGAACACCGCGCCCAGGCCTTGAATGCCGTAGCCGCCGGCCTTGTCGCAGGGCTCGCCGCTGGCCCAGTAGCGGCGTGCTTCATCCTCCGGGATCGCCCGGAAGCGGACACGGCTGGTAACGGTTCGGGTTTCGCAGCGCTCTTCGTGCACCACCGCGATTGCGGTCAGGACTTCGTGTTCCCGGTTCGACAGTGCGGCGAGCATCGCCAGCGCCTCGGCTTCGTCCGCCGGCTTGCCGAGGATGCGGCCGTCCAGCACCACGGCGGTGTCGGCGCCCAGGACGCAGGCGGTCGGGTAGGCAGGATCGTTGGCGAGATGCAGCAGCCCGGCGTCCGCCTTGCCACGGGCCAGCCGCAGGACGTACGCGGCAGGGGGTTCGTTGGCCAGAGGGGTTTCGTCGATGTCGGCGCTGAGGGTCGTGAACGGCACGCCGATCTGGGTTAGAAGCTCACGACGGCGCGGGGAGCCGGAGGCCAGAAGAAGTTGGGGCATGGGACGTCTCCGTGTCGTTGATCACAAGCGTAGCCTTGGTGCACACCGCTGACGTGATGGTGGTCACACCAGCTTCTTCCCTTGTAGGACCGGCTTCAGCCGGGAAAGCGTCGGGTGTCACACCGCAGAACTGATGGCGCTCACACCGGCCTCTTCCCGGCTCAAGCCGGTCCCACTAAAACAGACCAAAAACGGTCCCACTGAATGGTATTGCTTAGTTGATCTTCAAACGCAGACGCAATCCGCGCAGGCCGTAGCTGACCCATGGCCAGAGCAATGCGCTGACCAACGCCGGCAATACCAGCGCGAGGGTCGGCTGGCGGTTGCCGGTCAGGGCACTGAGCCATAGCTGCACCAGCTGCGCGAGGCCGAATATCACCAGGAGCACCAGGCACTGCTGCCACATCGGGAACATGCGCAACCGCTGCTGCAACGACAGCACCAGAAACGTAATCAGCGTGAGGATCAACGCGTTCTGTCCCAGCAACGTGCCGTACAGCACGTCCTCGGCCAGCCCCAGCATCCACGCCGTGACCATGCCGATCTTGTGCGGCAACGCCAGTGCCCAGAAGGCCAGCAGCAATGCGAGCCACAGCGGGCGAAATATTTCCATGAACTGCGGCAGCGGCGAAACGCTGAGCAGCAGGCCGATGGCGAAGGTCAGCCAGACCACCCAGCCGTTTCGTGCGGGAGCATGACGCGCCATTATTCTTCCCTCTCGCGTGGAGCGGCCGGGGTCGCAGCAGGCGTCGCCGGTCGGGTGGCGGCAGGTTTCGCCGCAGGCTTGGCGGACGGTTTGCTGGTCGCGGGTTTGGCAGGCGTGGTCGCCGCCGGTGCGGTGGTCGCCGGAGCCGGTGCGCCGTTGGCGTTGGCCGGCGTCGACGAAGCACTGTGCCCGGCAGGCTTGGGCACGGTCGCGGGAACAACCGCCTTGTTCGGCGTGGCAGCAGGAGCGGCACCCGGCACAGTGGCCGATGGCACCGCCGCCGGGTCAGCCGCCTGACGATCGAGCGATTCCTGCTGCTGCGCAGCGTCGGCAGCGCGCTCTTCAGGGGAACGGCCGTCCGAGAACACCAGCAACAGATAACGGCTGCGGTTCAGCGCCGCCGTTGGCACCGCTCGCACGATGGCAAAGGGCTGGCCGGAGTCGTGGATCACTTCCTTCACCGTCGCCACCGGATAACCCGCCGGGAAGCGCTGACCCAGACCGGAACTCACCAGCAGGTCGCCTTCCTTGATGTCAGCGGTGTCCGCCACATGGCGCAGCTCGAGACGTTCCGGGTTGCCGGTGCCGCTGGCAATCGCGCGCAGCCCGTTGCGGTTCACCTGCACCGGAATGCTATGGGTGGTGTCGGTCAGCAGCAGCACGCGGGACGTGTAGGGCATCAACTCGACCACCTGCCCCATCAGGCCGCGGGCATCGAGCACTGGCTGACCGAGGACCACGCCGTCGCGCTCACCCTTGTTGATGATGATCCGGTGGGTGAACGGGTTGGGGTCCATGCCGATCAGCTCGGCGACTTCGACCTTCTCGTTGACCAGTGCCGACGAGTTCAGAAGCTCGCGCAGGCGAACGTTCTGCTCGGTCAAGGCAGCCAGCTTTTGCAGGCGGCCTTGCAGCAGCAGGTTCTCGGTCTTGAGTTTTTCGTTTTCGGCGGCAAGCTCGGTGCGGCTGCCAAACTGGCTGGCGACGCCCTGATACAGACGCTCGGGCAGGTCGGCAATCCAGTAAGACTGCATCAGCACCAGCGACATCTGACTGCGGACAGGTTTGAGCAGGGTGAAACGTGCGTCCACGACCATGATGGCCACAGACAGCACGACCAGCACCAGTAGACGGACGCCCAGGGACGGGCCCTTGGAGAAAAGCGGTTTAATGGGCCGCTCCTTCCAGAGATGCGTGAATCTTGCTGTGCTTATTCATGCGACATGAAACCGGCCTGATGCGGATTGATGGAAATGCAGGGCGTCAGACTTGCAACATCGCTGCGCGACGTCAACAGGTCGGACACGAACAGGCAGCACGGTGAGGTGCTGCCCGTTAAGCGCAACATGCTGCGTTCCGGCGACTTATTCGCTGGAGAGCAGGTCCATGGTGTGCTTGTCCATCATTTCCAGCGCACGACCACCGCCACGCGCGACGCAGGTCAGCGGGTCTTCGGCCACGATCACCGGCAGACCGGTTTCCTGGGCCAGCAGCTTGTCCAGGTCACGCAGCAACGCGCCACCACCGGTCAGCACCAGACCGCGCTCGGCGATGTCCGAAGCCAGCTCTGGCGGGGATTGTTCCAGCGCGCTCTTCACGGCCTGAACGATGGTTGCAAGGGATTCCTGCAACGCTTCCAGCACTTCGTTGGAGTTCAGTGTGAAAGCACGTGGCACGCCTTCAGCCAGGTTGCGACCGCGTACGTCGACTTCGCGCACTTCGCCGCCCGGGTACGCCGTGCCGATTTCCTGCTTGATGCGCTCGGCGGTGGATTCGCCGATCAGGCTGCCGTAGTTGCGACGCACATAAGTGATGATCGCTTCGTCGAAACGGTCGCCACCCACGCGGACGGATTCGGCATACACGACGCCGTTCAGGGAGATCAGCGCGATTTCAGTGGTACCGCCACCGATGTCGACAACCATCGAGCCGCGGGCCTCTTCGACCGGCAGACCGGCACCGATGGCTGCGGCCATTGGTTCTTCGATCAGGAATACTTCACGTGCGCCGGCGCCCAGAGCGGATTCGCGAATGGCGCGACGCTCGACCTGGGTCGATTTGCACGGGACGCAGATCAGCACTCGGGGGCTTGGCTGCAGGAAGCTGTTCTCGTGAACCTTGTTGATGAAGTACTGAAGCATTTTTTCGCAGACGCTGAAGTCGGCGATAACGCCGTCTTTCATCGGGCGAATGGCAGCAATGTTGCCCGGGGTACGGCCCAGCATCCGCTTGGCTTCCATCCCGACAGCAACAACGCTCTTCTGATTTCCGTGGGTCCGAATGGCCACAACTGATGGCTCATTCAGCACAATGCCGCGCTCACGCACGTAAATAAGGGTGTTGGCAGTGCCCAGGTCGATGGAAAGATCGCTGGAAAACATGCCACGCAGTTTCTTGAACATGGGGAAAGGACCCTAGGCAACGCGTGGGTAAAAAAGTGCGGCAAACTCTAACAACGACAGGGATTTTGGGCAAGGAGCCAATATGTTAAATTGGCGGTTTTCCGAGCACTACCCTCGAAGATCGCGGCCTTATGACCGTTTAAAGGGCGTAGTGTTCCGCAATCTGACGTACGGTTCACCCCGTGCGCATTCCACTGGAGAACCCCATGGCGCTTGATCGCTCCGACGTGGAAAAAATCGCTCATCTGGCCCGACTGGGCCTCAATGACGCCGATATCCCGCGTACTACTGAAGCACTGAACAGCATTCTCGGGCTGATTGACCAGATGCAGGCGGTCGATACCTCCGGCATCGAGCCCCTCGCGCATCCCCTTGAAGCCTCGCAACGCCTGCGTGTAGACGCCGTTACCGAGATCAATCATCGCGATACCTATCAAGCCATCGCACCAGCGGTCCAAGACGGCCTTTATCTGGTTCCGAAAGTCCTCGACTAAGGGAATGTGCCTGCAATGCATCAAATGACTCTGGCAGAGATCGCTCGCGGACTCGCCGATAAAAAGTTTTCCTCCGAAGAATTGACCCGCAATCTGCTGGCGCGCATCGCTCAGTTGGATCCGCAGCTCAATAGCTTCATTACTGTCACCGAGGACCTGGCGATCACCCAGGCTCAGGCTGCTGACGCCCGTCGCGCGGCAGGCGAAACCGGCGCACTGCTGGGGGCCCCACTGGCGCACAAGGACCTCTTCTGCACCAAGGGCATTCGCACCAGTTGCGCGTCGAAGATGCTCGACAACTTCAAGGCGCCCTACGACGCCACTGTGGTTGCCAGGCTCGCCGCCGCCGGCACCGTGACCCTGGGCAAGACCAACATGGACGAGTTCGCCATGGGGTCGGCCAACGAATCCAGCCATTACGGCGCGGTGAAAAACCCGTGGAACCTGCAACACGTCCCGGGCGGTTCGTCCGGCGGTTCGGCGGCGGCTGTCGCGGCGCGTCTGCTGCCTGGCGCCACCGGCACGGACACCGGCGGCTCCATTCGCCAGCCTGCTGCGCTGACCAACCTGACCGGCCTGAAGCCGACTTACGGTCGCGTGTCGCGCTGGGGCATGATCGCCTATGCCTCCAGCCTTGATCAGGCCGGCCCGATGGCGCGCACCGCTGAAGACTGCGCGTTGCTGCTGCAAGGCATGGCCGGTTTCGACGTCAACGACTCCACCAGCATTGACGAGCCCGTGCCGGATTACAGCGCAGGCCTCAATGCCTCGCTGCAAGGCCTGCGCATTGGCGTACCGAAGGAATACTTCAGCGCCGGTCTCGACCCGCGCATCGCCGATCTGGTCATGGCCAGCGTCGAAGCGCTGAAAAAGCTCGGCGCCGTGGTCAAGGAAATCAGCCTGCCGAACTTGCAACACGCGATTCCGGCTTACTACGTGATCGCGCCGGCCGAGGCTTCTTCCAACCTGTCGCGTTTCGACGGCGTACGCTTCGGCTATCGCTGCGAAGACCCGAAAGACCTCACCGATCTGTACAAGCGCTCCCGCGGCGAAGGCTTCGGCCCTGAAGTGCAGCGCCGGATCATGGTCGGTGCCTACGCGCTGTCAGCCGGTTACTACGACGCTTACTACCTGCAGGCGCAGAAAATCCGCCGCCTGATCAAGAACGACTTCATGAACGCGTTCGCCGAAGTCGACGTGATCCTTGGCCCGACCACGCCGAACCCGGCCTGGAAAATCGGCGCCAAGAATGCCGACCCGATCGCCGAGTATCTGGAAGACTTCTATACCATCACCGCTAACCTCGCGGGCCTGCCGGGCCTGTCGATGCCTGCCGGTTTCGCCGACGGCCTGCCGGTAGGCGTGCAATTGCTGGCGCCGTATTTCCAGGAAGGCCGCTTGCTGAACGTTGCCCATCAATATCAGCAAGTAACCGATTGGCACACCCGCTCGCCGGCTGGCTTCTAAGGAGAAAACACATGCAATGGGAAGTCGTCATCGGGCTGGAGATTCACACCCAGCTCACCACCCAATCGAAGATTTTCTCCGGTAGCGCCACCACGTTCGGCTCCGAGCCGAATACTCAGGCCAGCCTCGTCGACCTGGGCATGCCCGGCACGTTGCCGGTGCTGAACAAGGAAGCCGTGCAGATGGCGGTCAAGTTCGGCCTGGCCATCGACGCCGAGATCGGTCAGCACAACGTGTTCGCCCGCAAGAACTACTTCTACCCGGACCTGCCGAAGGGCTATCAGATCAGCCAGATGGAATTGCCGATCGTTGGCAAGGGGCATCTGGATATCACCCTGGAAGACGGCACCATCAAGCGCATCGGCGTGACCCGCGCTCACCTTGAAGAAGACGCCGGCAAGAGCCTGCACGAAGACTACAGCGGCATGACCGGCATCGATCTGAACCGCGCCGGTACGCCGTTGCTGGAAATCGTTTCCGAGCCGGACATGCGTTCGGCCAAAGAAGCCGTCGCCTACGTCAAGGCGATGCATGCGCTGGTGCGCTACCTCGGCATCTGCGACGGCAACATGGCTGAAGGCTCGCTGCGCTGCGACTGCAACGTGTCGATTCGCCCGAAAGGCCAAGTCGAGTACGGGACGCGATGCGAGATCAAGAACGTCAACTCGTTTCGCTTCATCGAGAAGGCGATCAACAGCGAGATCCAGCGCCAGATCGACCTGATCGAAGACGGCGGCAAGGTCATTCAGCAGACCCGCCTGTACGACCCGAACACCAACGAAACCCGCGCCATGCGCAGCAAAGAGGAAGCCAACGACTACCGTTACTTCCCCGATCCTGACCTGTTGCCGGTGATCATCGAAGACGCGTTTCTGGAGCAGACCCGCGCCACCCTGCCGGAACTGCCACCGCAGAAACGCGAGCGCTTTCAGTCGCAGTTCGGCTTGTCGCTGTATGACGCGAGCGTGTTGGCGTCCAGCCGCGAACAAGCGGACTTCTTCGAGAAGGTCGTCAGCATTTCCGGCGACGCGAAGCTCGCGGCCAACTGGGTGATGGTCGAGTTGGGTTCGTTGCTGAACAAGCAAGGCGTCGAGATCGACGAGTCGCCAGTCACCGCCGAACAGTTGGGCGGCATGCTGCTGCGCATCAAGGACAACACCATTTCCGGCAAGATCGCGAAGATGGTGTTCGAGGGCATGGCCAATGGTGAGGGCAGCGCCGATGAGATCATCGATCAGCGCGGTCTGAAGCAGGTTACGGACAGCGGCGCCATCGAGTCGATGCTGGACGACGTCCTCGCCGCCAACGCCGAACAGGTCGAGCAATATCGAGCGGCTGATGAAGCCAAACGCGGCAAGATGTTCGGCTTCTTCGTCGGGCAAGCGATGAAGGCATCGAAAGGCAAGGCCAACCCGGGCCAGGTCAACGAACTGCTGAAGCGCAAGCTGGAAGGCTGAGTGCATTCCCCGCAATGATTGTTCCCACGCTCCGCGTGGGAACACCTGTCTGGACGCTCCGTGTTCGTTATGCGACGCAGAGCGTCACCGGCTGCGTTCCCACGCGGAGCGTGGGAACGATCAGCGATCTGCACGGGAACGATCAACACTTTTTGTAGGGACCCTCCCCCATGCGGCGAATCCTCGGCGCTTGCGCCCTGCTCTCCTTGCTGGCCGGCTGCGCCAGTGACGGCATCATCGACCCGCACGGTTACAACGCCACCGGCGGCGCCTCGTATTACGGCGCGCAACATCACGGTCAGCGCACCGCCAGCGGCGAACGCTTCGACGCCAACTCCCTGACCGCCGCGCACCGGCAATTGCCGTTCGGCACGCGCGTGCAGGTCACCAATCTGGACAACGACCGCAAGGTTATCGTCCGTATCAACGACCGCGGCCCGCACACCCGGGGGCGGCTGATCGATGTGTCACGTGCAGCCGCCGCACAATTGGGTATGCTGCGCAGCGGAACCGCCCAAGTGCGGGTACAAGCCCTCGACGACTGACTGGTGCCCTGAATTCTCGCCCTAACGAATCTGCCCCTGCCCACGCTGATCGAGCTGGTCTGCGGCCTGCTGTTGATGATCATCGGCGCGCAACTGTCGGTGCGCGCCGCTGTAGCCCTGGCCGCCCTGCTCAAAACCCGCCCGCTGTTCCTCGGCCTGACCGTCGTCGCGCTGGGCAGCAGTGCCCCGCAACTGGCGGTCGGGCTGCAAGCGGCGTTCACTGACAGCACTGACATTGCGGTCGGCAGCGTCATCGGCAGCAACATTTTCAACGTGCTGGTGACCCTGGGGCTGTCTGCCCTGATCATCCCGCTGCGCGTGGCACGGCAACTGGTGCGCGTTGATCTGCCGCTGATGATCGTGGCCACCGCGCTGGTCGCGGCGCTGGCGTGGAATGGCGAGCTGAGCGCACTGGATGGCGTCGTGCTGTTGCTGGGTATGGCGGCGTATCTGTTCGTCGTGGTCCGTCAGTTCGCCCACGGCGCGCGGCATGTGCCGAGAACCGACCTTGAGCCGCGCCGGCGCATCTGGCCGTTGCTGGGCAGACTCGCGCTGATGGCCTGCGGCCTGGCGCTGCTGACGTTGGGCAGTCATCTACTGGTCGGCGCGGCGGTTTCGGTGGCCCTGGATCTGGGCCTGTCGGAGCGGGTGATCGGCCTGACCGTGATCGCGGTCGCGACCTCGCTGCCCGCGCTGATGACGTCGCTGGTCGCGGCATTGCGCGGCGAGCGGGATATCGCGGTGGGCAACATCATCGGCAGCAACCTGTTCAACCTGCTAGGGGTGCTCGGCATCACGGCGCTGATTTCCACCGGGCCGTTGTCGATCTCACCCAATGCGCTGGATTTCGATTTGCCGGTGATGCTGGGCGTCGCGGCGCTATGCGTGCCGCTGTTCTATTCGGGGTATCGAATCACCCGGCTGGAGGGGCTGTTGCTGCTCGGGCTTTACGCGGTGTACGGGCTGCACATCGTTTCGTTTACCACGGGCATGCCCCTGGCCGAGCGGCTGGAGCGTTTGATGATTCACTACGCGCTGCCGGTGATTGCGCTGTGTGTCGTCGTGGGGACGGTGCGGGCGTGGCGGCGTCAGCATTGAGCACTGACAAATTGTAGGAGCGCGCTTGCCCGCGATTGCGGTGGATCAGCAGACAATGCGCCGACTGACGAAATCTATTCGCGGGCAAGCGCGCTCCTACAGGTCTGAGTTAAATCCACCCGCCCCACTGCAGAATGAATATCCCGACATTGGTCGTCACCGCCGCGGCCAAGGTGGTCATGACGATGATCGAGGCCGCCAGTTCGTGGTTACCATTGGCCGCGCGGACCATGACGAAACTGGCGGACGCCGTCGGCGCGCCGAAGTACAGAAACAGAATCCCCAGCTCGGCGTGACGGAAGCCCAGCAACCAAGCGCCCAGCGTGCAGATCAGCGGCAGCCAGACCATCTTCATGAGGCTCGCGCTGATCGCCAGCGTGCCGCTCTCTCGCAACGACTTCAACGACAGCGTGCCGCCGATGCACATCAGCGCCAGCGGCAGGGTCATCTGCGCCAGGTAGCTGCCGGACGTGTCGAGCCATTTCGGGAGCGGAATCTGGAAGTAGGCGAACGGCGCGGCAATGACAATGCTGATGATCAGCGGATTGGCCATGACGCTCTTGGTGATGCTCCACGGGTCGGACTTGATGACCGGGCTGTAGACCGCCAGCACGACTGTGGACAGGGTGTTGTAGAAAAGGATGACCAGCGCGGCAAGGATCGCACCGAGGGAAATGCCGTAATCGCCATACATGCTCGCGGCCAGGGCGAGGCCGATGACACCGTTGTTGCCGCGAAACGCCCCTTGGGTGTAAGTGCCACGCTCGGCGAACGGCACGCGGTAAATGGCCCAACCCCACGACAGCGCAAAACCCGCCAGCGTGGCGACGATGAAGTAGATCAGAACGCCCGGCTGAAACGCCGCGTGGAGGTCAGCGTGAATGATCCCCAGAAACAGCAGCGCCGGCATGGTGCAGTTGAACACCAGCGAGGAGGCGGTGTGGATAAAACTGTCGTCGATCCAGCCAACGCGCTTGAGCAACACACCGAGAAACAGCATCGCGAAGACCGGCGCCGTGATGTTCAGGGTTTCCAGAAAGATTGCCAGCATGCACACCAAACCCTGAGCCGTCGTTAGGTGGCTAATGATAGGCCAGCGGCGAGGGAAGTGTTACCGGCAATTCAGGTCATCGTACAACCGCAACGTTCGTCATTCAGATCGGAATGGCGGGGCACCGCTAAACTGTAGGAGCGCGCTTGCCCGCGAATGCGTCGTGTCAGTCACCATCAATGTGTTTGAAATACCGATTTCGCGGGCAAGCGCGCTCCTACACGGATTGGCGTCAGGCCTGATTGGCCGGTTGCAGCTTCTTCTCGAACACCGAAACCCCGTCCAGGTCCCGCAGCGTCACGGTCATCTCCCCGCTTTGGCCGTCAATGTTCACCTCACCAAAAAACTGGAAGCCAGCGAACGGCGAGGTGTTCTGCGCCGGCGGAGCCTTCTGGAATACCAGCTCAGGCCCGAAGGTCTTGTCGAGGGTGTTAGGCCCATAACTGCCCGCATTCAGCGGCCCGGCGACAAACTCCCAGAACGGGTCGAAATCCTGAAACACCGCCTGATCCGGGTGGTAGTGGTGAGCCGCGCAGTAATGCACGTCAGCGGTCAGCCAGACGGTGTCGCGGATCTTTTGTTGGCGCAGGAACCCGAGCAGTTCGGCGACCTCCAGTTCGCGGCCTTTTGGCACGCCGTCGTCTCCGTTGGCGATGGCCTCCCAACGCATCACGCCGGGGCTGATCTCGCCGTCGGGCACACCGAGGCCGATGGGCATGTCGGCGGCAATGACCTTCCACTGAGCGCCGGAAGCTTGAAGTTCGCGCTTGAGCCAATCCAGTTGCTCGCGGCCGAGAAACGCGGTGGTCGGCCCGGCCTTGTCGGCCAGATTGGCGTCGTTGCCATCACGGTAGCTGCGCATGTCGAGCACGAACACGTCCAGCATCGGGCCGTAAGCGATCTTGCGATAGACCCGCCCGCCGTTGTCGGAGCTCTGTAGGCGCATCGGTGCATATTCGAGGAACGCCTGACGCCCGCGCGCCGCCAACAGCTGGATGTCTTTGACCTTGTAGCGGTCGTCGAGCTGCTTGCTCGGTGACCAGTTGTTGGTCACTTCGTGGTCGTCCCACTGCCAGATCTGCGGGACCTCGGCGTTGAAGCGACGCATATTCTCGTCCATCAGGTTGTAGCGGTAGGCGCCCCGGTATTCGTCGAGGGTTTCCGCGACCTTGCTCTTCTCTTCGGTGGTGATGTTGCGCCAGACGCGCCCGCCTTCGGTGACCACTTCGGCGGGTACCGGGCCGTCAGCGTAAATGGTGTCGCCGCTGTGGATGAAGAAATCCGGCAAGCGCAGGCGCATGGCTTCATAGATGCGCATGCCACCAATCTCGGGGTTGATGCCGAAGCCCTGGCCGACGGTGTCGCCGCTCCAGACGAAGCGAATGTTGCGGCGATTGACCGGTACGCTGCGCAGATGACCGAACCAGGGTTCGCTGGCGACGCTGGTCTGCGCGTCTTCGAAGAACACGCGGTAGAAAATGGCTTGATCAGCCGGCAGGCCGGTCACTTCGACGCGTGCGGTAAAGTCAGTGCGCTGGTCAGCGAGCAGCGAGACCGTGCGGCGGGGGTTGGTGAACATGCTGCGGGTGTCCCATTCCACCACCATGCGCGCGGGCCGGTCGCTGCGACTCCAGACCAGGGCGCGATCGCCCAGCACGTCGCCGGACTGCACGCCGTCGGTCATCTTCGGGCGGTCCTTGACTGAGGCGATGACCGCCGGCGCAAGCCCCGGCAACAACAATCCGGCGCCAGCGGCCTGGATGATACGGCGGCGAGTCAGGTCGAACCGGGACATGTTTATCCTCCTCAAGCGAATGCCAAAGAGAGGAAGCTAGCAGCGGATTGTTTGCGGGAGATGACAGGGAACTAGACGGAGGGCTTAACGCAAACCTGTAGGAGCGCGCTTGCCCGCGAAGGCGCCGGTACATCCAACACATCTTCAGCGCCTGGGATATCGCATTCGCGGGCAAGCGCGCTCCTACAATTGATCGTGTTCGGCAGCAGAATTCCGAGGCGCACTTAGCCTCCTGTAGGAATGAGCTTGCTCGCGAAGAGGTTGGTACATCCGACACATCTTCAGCGCCAGGCATATCGCATTCGCGGGCAAGCGCGCTCCTACAATTGATCGTGTTCGGCCGCGGAATTCCGGGGCGCACTTAGCCCCCTGTAGGAGTGAGCTTGCTCGCGAAGAGGCACAAACATCCAACACCTCTCCGCCGGCCGGACCGCGCAGTTGTAGGACCGGCTTTAGCCGGGAAGAGGCTGGTACGGTCAGCATTTAGGCGCCGGCAGGCACCGCGTCCAGCTCTGCGGTTTCAGGCCGTTTCAGCAGCGCGTACAGCACGCCGGTCACGACGCTGCCTGCCACGATCGCCAGCAGGTACAGCAGCGCATGGTTAATCGCATTCGGGATCAGCAGCACGAACAACCCACCGTGGGGCGCCATCAGTTTGCAGCCGAAGAACATCGACAGCGCACCGGTCAGCGCGCCACCGACGATGCTCGCCGGGATCACCCGAAGCGGGTCTTTCGCCGCAAACGGAATCGCGCCCTCGGAGATGAAGCACAGCCCCAGTACGAAGGCCGCTTTGCCCGCCTCACGTTCGCTCTGCGCAAACTTGCGTCGGGCGATCAACGCCGCGATACCCATACCAATCGGCGGCACCATGCCGGCAGCCATCGTCGCGGCCATCGGCGCGCCGCTGCTGGAGGCCAGCAAGCCCACGGAGAATGCATAGGACGCCTTGTTGATCGGCCCACCCAGATCCACGCACATCATCGCGCCCAGCAGCACGCCGAGCAGCACCGCGTTCGCCGTGCCCATGGTATCGAGGAAGTGGGTCAGTCCTTCGAGCATGCCGGCGACAGGCTTGCCTACCACGTAAATCATGACCAGCCCGGTGAACAGGCTCGCCAGCAGCGGAATGATCAGAATCGGCTTCAAGGCTTCGACACTGGCCGGCAGCTTCGCGTAACGATTGACCGCCCAGGCGCTGTAGCCCGCCAAGAATCCCGCGATGATCCCGCCAATGAAGCCGGCGCCCAGGGTGCTCGCCAGCAGCCCGCCGATCATCCCCGGCGCAAGGCCCGGACGGTCCGCGATGGAATAAGCGATGTAACCGGCCAGCAACGGCACCATCAACTGGAACGCCGCGCCCGCGCCGATCTGTTTCAGCGCCGCCGCCAACGTCCCCGGTTCCTCTGCCGCGTGAATGCCGAACACGAACGACAGCGCAATCAGCAAACCGCCGGCCACCACCATCGGCAACATGAACGACACGCCGGTGAGCAGGTGTTTGTAGACGCCGGTCTTTTCCTTTTTGGAGGACGCTTTGGATGCCGAAGCGGTGGACTCGACCTCAGCTTCCGCCAGCGCCTTTTTCAGCGTCGCTTCAGCTTGCTTGAGCGCAATACCGGTGCCGCAGCGATAGATACGCTTGCCGGCGAAACGCTCGGTGGCGACTTCGATATCACACGCCAGCAGCACCACATCGGCGTCGGCAATGGCCTGGGCGCTGAGCGGATTACGCGCACCGACCGAGCCCTGGGTTTCCACCTGCAGGTCATAGCCGAGCTTTTTCGCCGCCTGCTGAATCGCCTCGGCGGCCATGAACGTGTGAGCGACGCCGGTCGGGCACGCCGTCACTGCCACCAGACGCGGCTGCGCGCTAGGCGTAGCAGACGGGGCGGACGTCGCGGTGTGCTCGGTCGCCAGCGCCGCTGCTGAACGCAGAAAGCCATCGGCGTCCTGCAACGCCTGCGCGGGCGTGGCCTGATACAGGCGCTTGCCGGAGAAGCGCGCCAGGTCCAGCGTGCCGGTGTTGACCACCAACACCCAGTCGGCCGCTTCGATGTCGCCCGGCGACAGTTGCTTCTCAGGATGCCGAGGGTCGTGAATCTCGACGCTGGTGCTCCAACCCTGGCGCTGGGCCGCCGCATCCAGCAGACGGGCACTGAGGACGCTGCTGATTTTGCCGTTCGGACAGGCCGTAACGATGGCTAACTTCATCACACTTCCTCTCTTGTTATGCCGTCAGGACGCGGACGTTGACGCCGCTTTCCAGACGTTTCAATTGCGCCGGATCATTGATGCCGAAGCCGATCTGAGTAACGGCCATGGCCGCAATGGCCGTGGCAGTCCGCAAGGTTTGCTCGGGTTTGTGCCCAGACAGCAAGCCGTGAACCATCCCGGCCAGCAGCGAGTCCCCCGCACCAACGGTGCTGGCGACGGTGACCTTGGGCGGCAACGCCTGCAACGCCACGTTGGAACTGAACCAGTGAACGCCTTCCGAGCCCTGGGAAATCACCACATGCTCGATGCCACGCCGGCGCAGGTCCGCCGCCGCTTCCGCTTGCGCGGCGATGGAAATGATCGGCGCGTCAAGGGCGTCGGCCAGTTCTTCGGTGTTGGGCTTGATCATCCACGGCGACGCTTCCAGTCCGGCGCGCAAGGCTTCGCCGCTGGTGTCCAGGGCCACTTTCAGGCCCATCTCGTTGAGGCGCAGCAGCAGGGTTTTCAGCCACTGGGGGGTGACGCCACGGGGCAGACTGCCGGCCACGACTACCGCATCAAAACCCGACGCGATCTGCTCGACCCGAGCGGCCAGCGCTTGTTGCGCCTGCGGGCTGACTTCCGGGCCCGGGCCGTTGAGGTCAGTAATGCGCCCGCTGCTTTCCGCCAGCTTGATGTTGCTGCGCGTCTCGCCCGGCACCCGCACGAATTCGTCGACGAAGCCGCGCTTGGCGAACAGGGTTTCGAACGGCTGCTGGTTATCGACGCCGAGGAAGCCCGCGACGGTCAGCTCGTGCCCCAGATCAGCCAGCACCTGCGCGACGTTGATGCCCTTGCCTGCCGCGTGGCTGAGCATGGCGTCGCTGCGGTTGACCTGGCCGATCTGCAAGGGGCCCAACTGCACGGTCAAGTCCAGCGCCGGGTTCATGGTCAATGTCAGAATTTTCGCCATTACAGCCCCTCCACGAGGGCACGCACGTCCGCCGCGCTGCCAACGGCCAGGGCCGCCTGCGCAAGTTTCCGGGCTTCGATCAGATTCAATTCACGGACGCAGGCTTTGACTTCGCCGATGCTCCGCGCCGAGACGCTCAATTCATCCACACCCAGACCGACCAACACCGGCACCGCCAGCGGATCGGCGGCCAATTCGCCGCACACGCCCACCCATTTGCCATGGGCATGGGCCGCGCGCACGGTGATGTCGATCAGTTGCAACACCGCCGGGTGCAGACCATCAGCCTGAGCCGAAAGGGTCGGGTGACCGCGGTCGATGGCCATCGTGTACTGGGTCAAGTCGTTGGTGCCGACACTGAAGAAGTCCACTTCCTTGGCCAGCACCGGCGCCAGCAACGCCGCCGACGGCACTTCGATCATGATGCCCAATTGCAGGTCGGCAACGGGGATCTCCAGACGCAGACGCTCGGTCATGTCGCGGGCCTGACGCCACTCTTCGACGGTGCCCACCATCGGGAACATGATGCGCAACGGGCGATTGTCCGCCGCACGCAACAACGCGCGCAGTTGGCTTTCCATGATGTCCGGGCGCTGCAAGGTCAAGCGAATGCCGCGCACGCCGAGAAACGGGTTTTCTTCTTTGTCGATGGGCCAGTACGGCAGCGGTTTGTCGCCGCCGACGTCCAGGGTGCGAACCACCAGCGGGCGGCCGTCGAGATCAGTGAGCACGCGGCGGTATTCCGCTTCCTGGGTCGCTTCATCCGGCGCGGAACTGTGGGCCATGAACAGCAATTCGGTGCGCAGCAGGCCAATCCCTTCGGCGCCCTGCTCCACTGCTGCCGGCGTACCGGCGCTGTCACCGATGTTGGCGAAGACCTCAACGGCATGGCCGTCCTGGGTGATCGCCGGCTCCATCCGCAGCGCGGCGGCAGCCTTGAGGCGTTGCTCGCGGGTGTCGCGGTCCCGCAAAGCGCGCTGCAGGGTCGCTTCGTCCGGCGCGACGTCGAGACGCCCGCGCTGGCCGTCGATCAACAGCTGCGTGCCGGATTTGATCAGCAACACCGCATCGCCCGCACCGACCAGCGCGGGAATGCCCAACGCCCGGGCAACGATTGCGCTGTGGGCCGTTGCGCCGCCGCGCGCGGTGAGAATACCTGCGACACGGGCAGGGTCCAGACGGGCGACGTCGGACGGACCGACTTCGTCCATCACCAGAATGTAAGGTTCTTCCGGCTCGAGCAGGTCCTCGACGCCAAGGATCTGCGCCAATACGCGGCGACCTACATCCCGCAGGTCAGCGGCACGTTCGGCCAGCAGCGCATCTTTGAGCTGTTCCTGTTGACGGGCGGCGGCCTCGATGACGTTCATCCATGCCGCAGCGGCGCTTTCGCCTTGTTTCAAGCGCTGCGCCACTTCGTCGACCAGTTCGGGGTCGGCGAGCATTTCCTGGTGGGTGACGAAAATCTCGCGAATGGCCTTCGCCGTGCTGCGCTGGATCAATTGCTCGATGTCGATGCGCACCTGCGCCAGCGCGCTGTGCAGACGTTCGTGTTCGACGCTTTGCGATTCGCCCTGGGCCGGGTAATCGAACACCGGCAGAACATGCACGTGGGCCGGGCCGAAGGCGATGCCGGGCGCTGCAGGAACGGCCTGAATCTGTGCGCCTGGAGCCGGCGCGCTGAGGGTTTTCTCCACAACTGCCGGTGCGGCTGCGGCTTCGGCGTGGGTCGGCAACGGTTGAATGTCTTCGCCCAGGCCTTCGAGGACCGCGGCGATCAATGCAGGCAAGGCGTCGGCAGCAATCGTCGGCTCGGCGATGAACTCAAGGGTCTGACCGCGCTGCACGCCGAGGCTCAGCAGTTTGCTCAGGCTCTTGGCCGACACCGGATTCTCGGTGCCGTCGACAATGCGCACACGGATGTCGCCATCAAAACCCTTCGCCAACTGCGCCAGGATTTTCGCCGGACGCGCATGCAGGCCGTGGGCATTGGCCAGGGTCACTCGCTCGCTCGGCCAGTCCGGCGGTACTTCGCCGCCCAATGCCTGAAGCACGGCGCGGCTGCTGGTCGCCTCACCCAGGACGTGGCCGCGACCTTCGATCAACAACGCGCAAAGGCGTTCGAGCAGTGCCTGGTGGGACTCGCCCAGACTGGCGAGGCAGAACAGGCCGGTCAGCGACTGGCCCAGATGACGCATGGGTTTGTCCGGGGTGACGAACGCCAGGCCGGGTTTGTTGACCATCTGTTCGCTGTGCAGCCACCAGAGGCCTTCGCCCAACGGCAGCGGCTCGACCTGCTGCAGCACCGCCGCGAAACCGTTGTTCACGCACTCCGCCTTGCGCAGCAGACGGGCGCCGCGCCAGACCAGTTCTTCGAAATCATCGACCATGACGCCCAGGCTGATCATCTGCGCATCGAGGGCCAGTTCCTGGGGCGCGCCTTGCAGCAGTTTGAGCAGCGACTCGGGATCCTTGGCCTGACGCAACGCTTCGCCCAGGTCGTTCTCGCCGAGGGCGCGGGTCAGTAGCTGGAGCAAGCGAAGGTGTTCGTCGGACTTGGCGGCGATGCCGATGGCCAGATAGACCATTTGCCCGTCGCCCCAGTCCACCCCTTCGGGGAATTGCATCAGGCGCACGCCGGTGGCGAACACCTGGTCGCGGGTCTCTGGCGTGCCGTGGGGAATGGCAATGCCCTGCCCCAAAAAGGTCGAGCCCTGTTGCTCACGCGCTTGCAAGCCTGCAAGGTAGCCGGCAGCCACCAAGCCGTCGGCAACGAGCAAGTCAGCCAGCAGTTGCAACGCGGCGGGCTTGTCCACCGCCGACTGGTCCATGGAAATTTGCTCTATGGTCAGCTCGAGCATTGCGTTCTCCTGTGCTGCGCGGGGTCGCGCCAGATTCTTGTTGTAGGACCGGTCGTACACACCGATGACTGACGGTTTGCGAATATTGAATGCGGCATTCAGAGGTCCGATTGGGCAAAAAGTGCCATAAACAGGCCTGCTGAATCGTTTAATCTGAAGTGCCGCGCACGTTACTTGATAATTCCGGCGGTTTGAAGCTCATCCGGTCGAATCGTGTAGGAAACATCCCGCACGGCCTACATGCTTCCGACGAGGCGACGCTCTGCTGTCATGATGGCTGTTAATCGGTGAAAATCCCTGCCACGGTAGTTCAGCTCCCACTTTTGCTTCTCATCACGAAAGGATGCCCGGCTTGAAACTCAGCGATATTGCGCGTCTGGCCGGTGTTTCTGTGACCACGGCCAGCTACGTGATCAACGGAAAGGCCGAACAGCAACGCATCAGCAGTGCAACGGTCGAGCGCGTGCGCGCGGTGGTCGACGCCCACGGCTTCCGGCCCAACCCACAGGCTGCCGGGCTGCGCAGCCGACATACCCGAACACTGGGCTTCATCCTGCCCGACCTGGAAAACCCCAGTTACGCGCGCATCGCCAAGCAATTGGAACAGGGGGCCCGCGCGCGCGGTTACCAATTGCTGATCGCCAGTTCAGACGACGATCCCATCAGCGAGTTGCAGCTGTTGCAGCTTTTTCGTGCGCGACGCTGCGATGCGCTGTTCGTCGCCAGTTGCCTGCCGGCCAGCGATGACAGCTACCGTGCGCTGCAGCAGCAAGGGGTTCCGGTCATCGCCATCGACCGCGAAATGGACCCGGCGCACTTCTGTTCGGTGGTCAGCGATGACCACGACGCCAGCCAGCAACTGACCCGCAGCCTGCTGGAGATAAAACCTCGACATATCGCCCTGCTCGGCGCGCAGCCGGAGCTGAGTGTCAGTAAGGCCCGGGCAAAGGGCTTTGAAGACGCGCTGGAAGGTTTCGAAGGCTCGGTGATCATCGAACACGGCGACGCGTTCAGCCGTGACTGCGGCCTGCAACTGGCCAGCGTTATGCTCGATCGCCTGGGTTATTTCCCCGATGCACTGATCACGACCTCCTACGTCCTGCTGCAAGGGGTCTTCGACTTGCTGCACCAGCGCCGCCTGAACCCGGACCAACTCCACCTGGGCACGTTCGGTGACACTCAGCTGCTGGATTTCCTGCCGTTGCCGGTCAATGCCATGGCTCAGCAGCATCATCTGATTGCCGAAAAGGCGCTCGCGCTGGCGTTGTCGGCCATCGAGCAGGATCAGTACGAGCCGGGCGTGCATGCCATTGTGCGGACATTCAAGCAGCGGATTCACGAGGCGTAAGCAACGTGCGACTGATCGACACCCACACGCACCTGGATTTCGACGATTTCGACGCCGACCGTGATGCAGTCCTCGCCAACAGCATGCAGCTGGGTGTCGAGCGCATCGTGGTGTTGGGCGTCTATCAGCGCAATCTGCAGCGAGTGTGGGATCTGGCGCTCAGCGAGCCTTCGGTGTATGCCGCGCTGGGCTTGCACCCGGTCTTCCTTGAAGAGCATCAGCCCGAGCATGTGCAGCAATTGCGCGACTGGCTGACGCGGCTGGCCGGGCATCCCAAGTTGTGCGCCGTGGGCGAGATCGGCCTGGATTACTACATCGAATCCCTCGACCGCCCGCAACAACAGACCTTGCTCGACCAACAACTGCAAATGGCCGCCGACTTCAACCTCCCGGTCCTGCTCCACGTGCGCCGCAGCCACGCCGACACCATCGCTGCGCTCAAGCGTTTCAGGCTCAAGCGCTGTGGCATCGTTCACGCCTTCGCCGGCAGCCGCGAGGAAGCGCGCGAGTACATCAAGCTGGGTTACAAGCTGGGGCTGGGGGGTGCAGCGACGTGGCCGCAGGCTTTGCGCATGCATCGGGTGATCGCCGACCTGCCGCTGGAGAGCGTGGTGCTGGAAACCGATGCACCGGACATGGCGCCAGCGATGTTTCCAGGCATGCGCAACAGCCCAGAGCATCTTCCCGATATCTGCGCGGCCATCGCCGAACTCATGAACATACCTGCCGACACGCTGGCCGCGGCGAGCACCAGCAACGCGCGGGATGTGTTCGGCTGGGACTGAAACTTGTCGCCAATTTCATGTTGTAAGAAGAAATTTCAAAGACTTAGCGTGGTCCCTTGGGTATCTCTCTTGGTCAACGAAGGAAACCCGTTAATGAAATTCTCGAAGTTCGCGCAGGCTCTGTCGCAGTGGTCCGGCAGCCCACGAACCTTCCTCGTGGCGATTGCGCTGATCTGTGTGTGGGCTGTGACCGGGCCGTTATTCCACTACAACGACACTTGGCAGCTGATCATCAACACGTCCACGACCATCATCACCTTTTTGATGGTTTTTCTGATTCAGAACACCCAGAACCGCGACACCGATCAGATGCATATCAAGATCGACGAACTGCTGCGCGTGACTAAAGACGCGCAGAACGCCGTGCTGAGCCTCGATAACCTCAACCAGCGGGAATTGCACGCGCTTCGCAAGAAGTACATGGCAATGGGCGAAGGCGTGGAGTTTGATCACACCGAGGCGTTTCCGGAGCCGGAGCCTGAGGCGGGTGAGGAGAAGGGAGAGTTGGTGACGAGCCGCTGATGCGCCAGGGCTCACATACTGTGGGAGCCGCTTGCTCGCGAATGGGTTGGTCAACAATATTTGCGTTGTATGGTTTGACGCGTTCGCCAGCAAGCCGGTGGGTCAGCGATGGCAGTGTTGCCTGAGCCTGCGCATTCGCGGGCAAGCGCGCTCCTACAGTGGGTCGGCATCAAACCTGGCGTCTGAGTTGTATGAAGATCCGTAGGAGCCGGCTTGCTGGCGAAGGCGGTGGTTCAGCGATGGCAGTGTTGCCTGAGTCTGCGCATTCGCGGGCAAGCGCGCTCCTACAGTGGGTATGCGTCAAACCTGGCGTCTGAGTTGTATGAAGATCCGTAGGAGCCGGCTTGCTGGCGAAGGCGGTGGGTCAGCAACGAAAGTGTCGTCTGACCCTATGCGTTCGCCAGCAAGCCGGCTCCCACGGCGTTGTCGCGCGGATTGCTTAGGTAATCGGCGCCGGGTTGAACAGGGTGATGTCGTTGTGCAGACGGTAGTGCTCGGTCCAGGTCTTTTTCTTGCCGCTGGCCACGTCCAGATAGAAGTGGAACAGCTCCCATCCCAAGTCCTCGATGCTTGCGCGCCCGGTCGCAATGCGCCCGGCATCGATGTCGATCAGGTCCGGCCAGCGCTGGGCCAGCTCGGTGCGGGTCGACACTTTCACCACCGGTGACATCGCCAGACCATACGGCGTACCGCGTCCAGTGGTGAACACGTGCAGGTTCATCCCGGCCGCCAGCTGCAACGTCCCGCAGACAAAATCGCTCGCCGGCGTTGCGCAGAAGATCAGGCCTTTGCGGGTCACCCGTTCGCCAGGGCCAAGCACCCCGTTGATCGCGCTGCTGCCGGACTTGACGATCGACCCAAGGGACTTCTCCACAATGTTCGACAACCCGCCCTTCTTGTTACCCGGCGTGGTGTTTGCGCTGCGGTCCGCCTCGCCCTTGGCCAGGTAACGGTCGTACCAGTCCATTTCGCGAACCAGTCCTTCCGCGACTTCCATGTTTTCGGCACGTGAAGTCAGCAGGTAGATGGCGTCACGCACCTCGGTCACTTCCGAGAACATTACGGTCGCGCCCGCGCGCAGCAGCAAGTCCGAGGCATAACCCAATGCGGGGTTGGCGGTGATGCCGGAAAACGCATCGCTGCCGCCGCACTGCATGCCCAGAATCAATTCCGACGCCGGCACGGTTTCGCGGCGGCGCTGGTCGAGCTTCTTCAGGCGCGTCTCGGCCAATTCCATGATCTGCTCGATCATTTCGTTGAAGCCGTGCTTGGAATCCTGCAAGCGATACAGCCAGGGTTCGCTCAGATCGACCGAGGCGTCGTCGCTGTGCATGACCTGATCGGCCTGCAACTTCTCGCAGCCCAGGCTGATCACCAGCGCCTCGCCACCCAGGTTCGGGTTGCGCGCCAGATTACGCACGGTGCGAATCGGGATGTACGCGTCCTTGGCGGTGATGGCGACGCCACAGCCGTAGCTGTGGGTCAGCGCCACCACGTCATCGACGTTCGGGTATTTGGGCAGCAGCTCTTCGCGGATACGCTTGACGGCGAAATCCAGAACCCCGGTGACGCACTGTACGGTCGTGGTAATGCCCAGGATGTTGCGCGTGCCGACGGTGCCGTCGGCGTTGCGGTAACCCTCGAAGGTGAAGCCTTCCAGCGGCTCACCCCTGACCGGCACAGCATCAGACATCGGCAGGCTGTCCAGCTCCGGCGCTGACGGCATGCGCAGCTGATCTTCCTTGACCCAACTGCCCTTCGGGATCGGCTGCAGCGCATAGCCGATGGTGTGGCCGTAACGAATGATCGGCTCCCCTTCGGCGATGTCCACGGTGTTCACCTTGTGGCTCTGCGGCACGTTGTCGACGGTCACCAGACCGTTATCGAATTCAGTCCCCGCGGGAACGCCCTGGTCATTGACCACGACGACGACGTTATCAAGCGCATGCAGGCGGATGTAACGCGGCGAGTCGGCATGCTGGATCAAGTTCATCACGGTTTTTCCTCAGAGTTTCGCTTGAGAAAGCTCGGCTTCACTGGCCGGCAAGGCACCCTTCTTTGGGGTTTCCTTGAGTTCTACACGTTTGATTTCACCGACGATGAAGATGTAGCTGATCACCGCCACCAGCGCGTTGGCGCCGACGAACACCAGCGCCCATTTGAACGAACCGGTGGTGCTGATGATGTAGCCGATGACGATCGGGGTGGTGATGGAGGCGATGTTACCGAACATGTTGAACAAACCGCCGCTCAAACCGGCGATTTGTTTCGGCGATGCGTCGGACATGACCGCCCAGCCCAGTGCGCCCACGCCCTTGCCGAAGAAGGCCAGTGCCATGAAGCCCACCACGACCCATTCGATGTCGACGTAGTTGCAGGTCACGATCGAGGTCGACAGCAGCAAGCCACCAATGATCGGTGCCTTGCGCGCGAAGGTCAGCGAGTGGCCCTTGCGCAGCAGGTAATCGGAGATTATCCCGCCCAGCACGCCGCCGATGAACCCGCAGATGGCCGGCAGCGAAGCGATGAAACCTGCCTTGAGGATGGTCATGCCGCGTTCTTGAACCAGGTACACCGGAAACCAGGTCAGGAAGAAGTAGGTGATACCGTTGATGCAGTATTGAGCCAGATAGATGCCGAGCATCATGCGGTTGGTCAGCAACTGACGCACGTAGTCCCATTTCGGACCGCTGGCGGAGCCTTTGCCCTTGTCCTGATCCATGTCGACCATGCCGCCGTTGTTGGCGATGTGATCGAACTCTTCCTTGTTGATTTTCGGGTGGTTGCGCGGGCTGTGGATAACTTTCAGCCAGATCAGCGAGAACAGGATGCCGATGCTGCCCATCACGATGAACACGTGCTGCCAGCCGAAGGTGTAAACGATCCAGCCCATGATCGGGGCGAACAGCACGGTGGCGAAGTACTGCGCCGAGTTGAAGATCGCCGAGGCTGTACCGCGTTCAGACGTCGGGAACCAGGCCGCCACGATACGGGCGTTGCCGGGGAACGACGGTGCTTCGGCGAGGCCGACCATGAAGCGCAGGGCGAACAGCAGGAAGATGGCGGTGGAGAGACCGAATTCACCGACATAGCCTTGCAGCACGGTGAACAGTGACCAGGTGAAGATGCTCAGTGCATAGACTTTCTTTGAACCGTAGCGGTCCAGAAGCCAGCCGCCGGGGATCTGGCCAGCGACGTACGCCCAACCAAATGCGGAGAAGATAAAACCGAGGGTAACGGCGTCGATGCCGAGGCTTTTTTGCAGGCTGGAGCCCGCAATGGCGATGGTTGCACGGTCGGCGTAGTTGATCGTGGTCACCAGAAACAGCATGAGCAAGATCAAATAGCGGACGTGCGTCGGCTTGGTTTTCTGCATGTTCGAAACTCCCACTAATTATTTTTTTGTGCGGGTAAACGATCTTATGTGTGTGCTGCTCGCCCCTGCCCCTAAAACAGATGCGATTTGAAGCGGTGCTGCCAGGTATCCGTTAGCGAAACCCCGAGGGCAAAAAACCGCTGATCACTCAGCGGTTTTGCGGCGACTGGGCGGTTACTGCTTGCCCTGCTTGTCCATCAGTGCAGCCAGCATGTCCACTTCGTCCGACGTCAGATCAGTCAGCGGAGCGCGGACCGGACCTGCGTCGTAACCGGCAAGCTTGGCGCCGGCCTTGACGATGCTCACGGCATAGCCGTGTTTGCGGTTACGGATGTCGAGGTACGGCAGGAAGAAATCGTCGATCAGCTTGCCGACGGTCTCGTGATCGTCTTTGGCGATGGCGCGGTAGAAGTCCATCGCCATCTTCGGCAGGAAGTTGAACACCGCCGAGGAGTAGACCGGCACGCCCAGCGCCTTGTAGGCGGCGGCGTAGACTTCTGCGGTGGGCAGACCACCCAGGTACGAGAAGCGGTCGCCGAGACGACGGCGGATCGAAACCATCAGTTCGATATCACCCAGGCCGTCTTTGTAGCCGATCAGGTTAGGGCAACGCTCGGCCAGTTGCTCCAGCAGCGAAGGCGTAAGGCGGCAGACGTTACGGTTGTAGACGACGACGCCGATCTTGACCGATTTGCAGACCGCTTCAACGTGGAGGGCAACGCCGTCCTGGCTGGCTTCAGTCAGGTAATGAGGCAACAGCAGCAGGCCCTTGGCACCCAGACGCTCGGCTTCTTGAGCCATCTGAATGGCCTGGCGAGTCGGGCCACCGACGCCCGCCAGGATTGGCACGCTGGTTTCGCAGGTGTCGACGGCAGTCTTGATGATTTCGGAGTATTCGTCGCCGGTCAGGGAGAAGAACTCACCTGTGCCGCCCGCGGCGAAGAGAGCGGAGGCGCCGTAAGGAGCGAGCCATTCCAGACGCTTGATGTAGCCAGCGCGGTGGAAGTCGCCCTGGGCATTGAAATCGGTAACCGGAAAGGACAGCAGACCGTGAGAGAGGATGGACTTCAGTTCTTGTGGATTCATTATTCGAACACCCTGGGGAGCTATTTTTGTGGATGAAGCACCAGTCCTGTGCTGATGTCGTAAGTCATCGTACAACTGGTAGGGAGATCACTCAATAGCGTTTTGAAATATTTATGACGGGCGAGGATGAGTGGTGCCTGGCTGATGTGGCCATGGGCAGCGGCGCCTGATTATCAGATGCCGAAGTCGCTGCAGGGGTTGCGCTGAATGGCGCGATTTGCAGGAGTGAGCTTGCTCGCGAACGCATTTCTCCAGACACCGCTGCGCTGAATGACCCGCCGCATTCGCGGGCAAGCGCGCTCCTACATTTGATCAGCGTCGCCTGCGGATCCGCGACTCGTCGCAGGTTGTAGGAGTGAGCTTGCTCGCGATCTGGCGCGAAGCGGCAGCATTCTTGTGAATGCGGCATGTCGGAACGAACTGCAGCTTCAGCTTTACGACTGCTACGCAGCCGATCGCGAGCGAGCCCACTCCTACGGCATATGGCCAAAATCAACCGCTTTCACCGCCCTCTCGGATTATTCCGTAGTCCAGTGATCCAGACGTTGTAGTCCTTCTCTGAAACTGCTCGCGCACCTGCCTGGAAAACCTTCTGCAGGGCGCAGCACGTCGCTAAAGTCGTTGCGGTTCAAATTCAAATTCTTAATCACCGCGAACCGCAAGGAACGAAACGAAATGGCAATTGATGCATTTTTGAAAATGGCTGACATCCCGGGTGAGTCACTGGATGCCCAGTTCAAAGACTGGATTGAGATGGAAGACTTTGATGTCGGCGCCAGCCAGTCAGCCTCCGCAACCACGACGAGCTCGGGCGGGGCCAGCAGTGGCCGCGCGAAAATGAGTGATTTGTACTTCCGAAAAGCTGTCGATAAAGCAACACCTAAGCTGCACGAAGCCTGCTGCAGTGGCAGGCACTTCAAAGAAGTGACCATCGCGTTAAATCGGGCGGGCAACGACAAGATCAAGTACTTGGAAATAAAGCTTGAGGAAGTGATTGTTTCGTCAGTCTCGCTGAATGGCAACGGCAGCAAAGAAACCGGTTTCCCCACTGAAACAGTCCGTTTGAATTACGCACGGATCAAGATGCCCTACATACAGCAGAAGCGCTCCGATGGATCAGGCGGCGGCCAGATAGTCGGGGGCTGGGATGGTGTTGCGAACAAGGTATACGCGTAACGCCGACCCGTTGGAGGATAGCTGACATGGCTGGTAAAAATGAGCGGAACCCGAATATTGCTTACTGCACCTGTGTACTCAACGGCGAGCCGTTGAGTGAGTTGACGTGTGAGGGAAGAAGTTACGAAGCGTTTTCCGGAGATGTTGCGACGTACGTTAATAATGCACGCTATCAGGATGTAGTTAAGGAGGGGCCTTTGCCCCTCGGCAGGTATTACATATTAGACCGAGAATCTGGTGGCATGCTGGGCTGGATCAGACAACCAGTTAAAGACGTATTTGCAGGAACTGACAGGAGCGAGTGGTTCAGCCTTTACCGAGACGACGGCGAAGTAGACGACCAGACGGCTATCAACAACATTCAGCGAAGCGCGTTCCGGATTCATCCGCTTGGACCACAGGGAATTAGCCAGGGCTGCGTGACCATGACATCGAAGTTGGCATTCGATGAGCTACGTCGATCCTTGAGAAATCTGCCAGGGGAAATCTTGCCTAGCACAGGAATCAAATACTTCGGAGTGTTGGATGTGCTGGAAAACTCTCAGGGGGCCAAATGATTAGAATGCTGGCGATATTCCTGCAAATCATCTTCACACTTACGCTTTCAATATTCCTCGAACGCTGGGTGATGATTGGCGGACCGATGAAATGGATACTTCACACTGAAACCGGGATGAATGCTTATGTATGGCTACTAACGCTCTTCAATTTGGAGGGTCTGGAGGACGGCGAAGACATGCTCATTCTCTTGACGCTCAGCGTGACGCTTATCGCTTCAACGCTGACATGCGTAGCGCTCACCAAGGCCCTGCGAAAATGGAGACGCGCACCGATCGATCCAAACGTCGAATAACCCAGCCATAACCTTGTTCGATCAAGGGCACCGCAGCAATGCGATCCCCTATCAATCAATCCACCTCAAGCCCGCTGCGATTCAGCCTCTTCATGGGCATGGCGCAGGCGTTCGCGGCTGTTGGTCAGGTGCAGGCGCATGGCGGCGCGGGCGGCATCGGAGTCCTGACGCGCGATGGCGTCGTAGATTTCCTCGTGCTCGCGGCTCAGGCGGCTCATGTAATGCTGGTTGTCGTCGTGGGCCAGGCGCGCTGAGTTCAGACGGGTGCGGGGAATGATGCTGGTGCCCAGGTGATTCATGATGTCGGTGAAGTAGCGGTTGCCGGTCGACAGGGCGATTGCCATGTGGAACTGGAAATCAGCACCAACGGCATCGCTGGCATGGGCCGCGCTTTCGTTGAGCGCATCGAGGGCGGCGCGCATGTCGGCCAGTTGTTCGGCGGATCGGCGCTGAGCGGCAAGGCCGGCCGACTCGACTTCCAGGCTGATGCGCAGCTCAAGAATCGCCAGAACATCACGCAGTGTCACGATGGTCGCGGGATCGATACGGAAACCGCTCGGGCTTGGCGTGTCGAGGACGAAGGTACCGATGCCATGCCGGGTTTCCACCAGCCCGGACGCCTGCAGACGCGAGATGGCTTCGCGTACGACGGTACGGCTGACGCCCTGCTCTTCCATGATGGCAGATTCGGTGGGCAACTTATCGCCGCGCTTGAGTCCGCCACTACGGATGCGCTCGGAGAGTTCGGTGACCAATTCCTGCGCAAGACTGCGGTGCTTTCGGCGGGCGCGAGGCGGAGCGCTCTGATTTTCCATATCCAACATGCATCTCTAAATACGCTGAACGCTGATGATAGCTCACCGGGTTGTGTGATCACACAACAACCCCGATGAGGCGCCGGGTTTTACGGCACTTTACGCTTAAAGTGCCGTTTCAGTCAGCGGCTGCTCATGCAGCTGACCGCCGTCGATGCGCACGTGCCGACGATGGAAGCGCTTGAGGCTGCTGCGATGGCCGATACTGAGCAAGGTCACACCCGGCAACTCGTCCAGCAACGCCTGATACAGCGCGGCTTCATCTTCTTCATCCATCGCTGAAGTCGCTTCATCCAGGTACAGCCAGTCCGGCGCGAACAGCAGGGCGCGGGAGAACGCGACGCGTTGTTGCTCACCCGGTGACAGCATGCGCTGCCAATGTTCGCTCTCGTCCAGTCGAGGGATCAAATGACCGAGGCGGCAAGTTTCCAGCACTTGCGCAAAGCGTTCGGCAGGATAGACCTCGGGCGCCTGTGGATAACTTAACGCCTCCCGCAACGTGCCAATGGGCAGATACGGTCTTTGCGGCAGGAAGAACGCACGCCTGGACGGTAATTTCACCGCACCGTGGCCGTCTTTCCACAACCCGCCCATCGCCCGCAGCAGCGTACTTTTGCCACTGCCGGAGCGGCCGCTGAGCATGACCTTCTCGCCGGCTGCAATGCTGATGTTGGCGTTGTTCAGGAGCTGGCGACCGCCGGCGAGGGACAGCGCCAGGCCTTGGAGCTGCAAGGCGTCGCTGTCATGACTGACCTTGATGGCCGGTACGCGCGCTTCGTTTTCGTCCATGGCCTGACGGAAGCTGAGCAAACGATCACAGGTGGCGCGCCACGACGCCAGCTGGGTGTACGCGTCGATGAACCAGCTGAAATTCTCCTGCACGTTGCCGAACGCCGAGTTGATCTGCATCAGCTCGCCCAGTTCGATCTTGCCGGCAAAATAACGCGGCGCGGCCACGACAAAGGCGAATACGATGGCAATCTGCGAGTAACCGGCGGTGAAGAACGTCAGGCGCTTCTGCACCTTCATGATCGTCCAGAAGTTGCTCCAGACCATGCCGAAGCGCGCGCTCAGGCGCTGATTTTCGTTGGCCTCGCCGTCGGACAGGGCGATGCTTTCGGCGTTTTCGCGAACGCGCACCAGCGAGAAACGCATGTCGGCTTCGTAACGCTGTTGCTGGTTGCTCAGGACGATCAGGCGTTTGCCGATCAGGTGGGTCAGCAAGCTGCCGACCGCTGCATAAATAAGCGCGGCCCAGAACATGTAGCCAGGAATGGTGATGCCAAACAGCTCGATGCTGCCGGACACGCCCCACAGAATCACCGAGAACGACACCAGACTGACGACCGTACGCAGCAGGCCCAGGCTCAGGCTGAGGGTGTCGGACGTGAAGTTGTTGAGGTCTTCGGACAGACGCTGGTCAGGGTTATCGGTGTAACCGCCCTGCTCCAAGCGGTAGTAGTTCTTGTGCGCGAGCCATTTGGCGAAATGCTGCTCGGTCAACCAGCGACGCCAGCGGATGGTCAGCATCTGGGTCAGATAGAGGCGATACACCGCGCCGAGAATGGCGATGGCGGCAATGCCGCAGAAGTACAGGATCAGGTGCGTGAAGGCCCCAAGATCCTTGTTCTGCAGCGCGTTGTAGAAGTCGCGGTACCAGCTGTTGACGAGTACCGAGATGAACACGCTGAACAGCGAGAGCACGATCACTGCGATCAGCAGCACCCAGGCCATGCCTTTTTCTTCGCTGCGCCAGTAAGGCGTCACCAACTTCCAGACCCGGGAAAAGAAATTCCCGTTTACAGCGTCATTGACCCTGGATTCGTCTACATCAAAATTCATGGCAAAAAGCTCGGCAGCGGGCAGTTATAGGCGTTTGGCGCCAATGTGCCAGACGCCACAGACGATCTTCCATGAATAAATCTTTAAGAAGCAGTCCCTGCTTAACGACGGACCGGGCGCTTCTGCAACTTGCGCTGCAACGTGCGCCGATGCATGCCCAAGGCACGCGCCGTGGCGGAGATATTGCCCTCGTGCTCGGTCAGCACGCGCTGAATGTGCTCCCACTGCAAGCGGTCCACCGACATCGGGTTTTCCGGCACCAGTGTGTCCAGGTCGGCATGCTCGGAGAGCAGCGCTGCCAGCACGTCATCGGCATCGGCGGGTTTGCACAGGTAGTTGCAGGCGCCACGCTTGATCGCTTCGACCGCCGTGGCGATGCTCGAATAACCGGTCAGGATCAGCACGCGCATTTCCGGGTCCAGTTCCAGCAACTTGGGCAACAGCACCAGCCCTGAGTCGCCTTCCATTTTCAGATCGACGGCGGCGTAGTCCGGAATGTCCTGCTGCGCGAGGGCCAGGCCCTCGTCGGCGGAACCGGCGGTGCTCACGCGAAAGCCACGGCGCGCCATGGCCCGTGCCATCACGCGGGTAAAAGTGGCATCGTCGTCCACCAGCAGCAGGTGCGGCAATTCTTCGCCTTCAACCTGGATTTCGTCAGTCATGCTTCATCTCCTCGTGCGTCACGGGGCAGGCGCAGCTCGGTAAGCGTGCCGCCTTCCTCGTGAGGATAGAGTTTCACCGAGCCGCCCGCGCGGGTCACGCTGGCCTTACTCAAGAACAGGCCAAGGCCGAAGCCTTTGCCCTTGGTGGTAAAAAAGGGTTTGCCGATCTGCTCGGCAATGGCCAACGGGACGCCGGCGCCATGATCGCGGATGCTGAGGCGAATCTCGGTGGCGGTCCAGTCCAGATTCACCTCGAGCCCTTCGGCGCAGGCATCGGCGGCGTTATTGAGCAGGTTCAGCAGTGCCTGGGTCAGGTCCGGCGGCGGCGCCAGCATCGGCACGTCGCCCTGCCCCAGTCGTTGAAAGCGGTAAGTGGCTTCCGGGCGCATCAGGTGCCAGCGATTGAGCGCCTGATCGAGCCAGTGTGTGACGGTCTGTTCCTGGACCGAAAGCCGACGATTCGCTTCGGCGGCACGCACCAGTTGCTGCAGCGTTTCCTTGCACAGCTTGACCTGATCCTGCAGCACCGAGAGATCTTCCTGCAACGCAGGGTCCTTGTGGTCCTGCTGCATTTCCTTGAGCAGCACGCTCATGGTCGCCAGCGGCGTGCCAAGTTCATGGGCGGCGCCGGCGGCTTCGGTCGCCACCGCCAGCAATTGCTGATCGCGGGCGCCTTCTTCGCGGCGCAAGGCACGCATGTGTTCCTGACGGCGCAGCTCTTCGGCCATGCGCGCAGCAAAAAAAGTGATGACCCCGGCCGCCAGCGCGAAGCTAAGCCACATGCCGTAGATCTGCATGTTCTCGCGGGCCACGAAGGCATTCAGCGGAAAGAACTTGGCCAGCATCAGGGTATACAAGGCCAGCGCGATGCCCGACAGGATCAGCGAGTAACGCCAAGGCAGCGTCACGGCGGCGATGGTCAGCGGCACCAGGTAATAGGAAACGAACGGGTTGGTCGAGCCGCCGGAGAAGTACAGCAGCGCGCTGTGGATAAACAGGTCGAACGCCAGTTGCACCGCGTATTCGAGCTCGGTCACCGGCCACGAGGTGCGCAATCGAATGGCCGTCAGCAGGCAGACGATCGCCGAGAAACCCAATGTGATGTCGAGCTGCAGCCAGGGCAGCGGCAGCAGATCGAACAGATAGGCGAAGCCTACCGAGCCGGCCTGGGCACCCAGCACCAGAATGCGGATGAACGTCAGGCGCCAGAGGTTCTGACGGGTAGCGGAAAGCAGTTGCAAGGGGGCGAGCATGAGCTCTCCTGATGAGCGCTCCAGGCGAATCGGAGCGAGTATAACCAATGGGACAACAGTTGCCGTCAAAGTGCGTCAAAGCGCCACATCCATTTGAGGTCCGCAGGCGTATTCAGGAACAAGCCTCCGGGTTCACAGTCTCATGGGCATCCGTCGGCCAAGGGATTGCAACACGCCCCGCGACGGTTCGCCAAACAAGGAGTTTTTATGTTCAGCCTTCGCCCTACTGCCACATTGTTCACCCTCGGCGCACTCGCGCTGGCCAGCACCCCCGCCCTCGCCGACGACGTTCACTACAACCAGGTTTCGGTCCGCGCCGAGGTCAGCCAGGAGGTGCAGCGCGACCTGATGACCGTCACCCTCTACACCGAAGCGCAGAACACCGACCCTGCCAAACTGGCGGCCGGCGTTACTGAAACCCTGAACAAGGCCCTGGGCGAAGCGCGTCAGGTCAAGGACATCAACATTCGTCAGGGCAGCCGCAACAGCTACCCGATCTACGACGATAAGGGCCAGAAGATCACCGGCTGGCGTGAGCATGCCGAAATCCGCCTGGAAAGCGCTGACTTCGCCGCACTGTCGAAGTTGACCGGCGACCTGCTGGGTGGCGACATGAAGATGGGCGGCATGGACTTCTCCATTTCCAACCCTGCGCGCAAGACCAGCGAGGACACGCTGCTCAAGGATGCCGTCACCGCGTTCCGCGCCCGCGCGAAACTGGTCACCGACGCCCTGGGCGGCACTGGCTACAAATTGGTCAACCTGAACCTCAACACCTCAGGTTTCCCGCAGCCTTACCTGCGAGCGCCGGTCATGATGATGAAGGCCGAGCGTGCCGACGCCGCGCCGACTCCGGATGTCGAAGCTGGCACCAGTCAGGTCAGCGTGGCAGCCGACGGTGTCATCGAAGTCGCTATCCCTTGATGTACACGGCGGCAGCCGATGGCTGCCGCTCTCTCCCTCCCCCTCCCCCCGCTTTTTCCGGCGATCCCGTCGCCCCTTCCCCATCAGCGCGGCACCCTTCTCCTACGGCTCAGGGCGATTCGCCCGATTTTCACGCTGGCCGGAATAAATAGAATTGTCCTCGGAAACACACACTTAACGCGCACTCAAGGCCGCCTGTAATTTAAGTGCACGGCCGTGCGCAGCTAATGATTCAAGGAAGAATCCAATCATGCCTTTTCAAGCACAACCCGTAATGCCGGTCGATATGACCGCCCGCACCCTATGCAGTACCTTCGCGCTGGACCTGCTGACCCAAGTGGCCGAAAACCTTGCCCCAGACGCTTTTGCCCTGGAAATGAGCAACGTCTTCGGCAACGACATCCCGCCTCACCTCTACCTGAAACTGCAGGACAAGCTGCAGGCCGGTGAAGTGGTCAACCCTGAGATACTGCTGGCATGGGAGCTGGGCTTCGAAGCCGACTATGACAACCGCGAGCGGGTCATCCGCGTCGATTGGGCATTTTTCGCACGCACGACCGTCGATCCGCAGCACTACTGGTGGTTGGCGACCGCGCTGATCCACGAGTTCGGCCACCACATCGATAATGTTCTGCGTCGAGAACTGAGCAAAGAGCAACCGTCCGCCGCAACCGACGCGCCCTTCGAAGAAGGCCATCTGTTCACCTTGTGGCTCACCGAAGCTGCCCGCCCGAGCCAGGACGATCTGACCTTCGCCACCTATTCCGAAGTGACCTCTACAGGCCCGGTCAATCATTACGCGATTTCCTGGCAGCAAGCCTGCCAAGCCATTCGCGATTATCTGGCCTCGACCGATCTGCGCTTCGAGCCATCCCACAGCCATTGCGATCGTGAAGCCTTCGAAGCCGGCAACGCTGAGGCAAAGGGCAGCACTCACCAGACGATTGAATGGGTCCTTCGGGATTTCAACTTCAGTCAGAACGAGATAGACGCGGTTTACTTCGGCAACTGGCTGCGGGACTACTCCCAGGTCGTCGATCCCAAGATCACCCGCGCAGCGGACATGCCAAAAGAATTTCCCGCGACCCTGTCCCGCGAGAGCTGGACCGACCTCGTCGATGTGCTGGCCGCTAAAAAATTCTTCGACCTGCGGATGCGCTATCCGAACGAAATGAAGGTCACGCCGCACAAGCTTGGTGTTTATCGTCCGGCGGAGCACATCGACAATCCGTTGGCCATCGACCCGCCTTTCCCGGACCCGAAAGTGCGCGACCCGGACTTCGAAGCCTGGGTGCTTCCCGGCGACCCATCCCTGGGTGCGGACCGAGACACGTCGATGAAGCGTTACATCGGCAACGCAGTGGGCTACATGGAAAAGGAGCTGCGTCTGGCGATGAAGCAGGGCCGTTCCCTTGACGGACTGCGCAGCTTCGGCGCCGCGCTGCATGTGCTCGAAGACCTGTTCGCCCATTCAAACTTTGCAGAGCTGAGCCTGATAAAAGCCGGGCATGTCAGGGTTCTGCCCTGGACAACGCCTACACACGTCAAATGGAATCTGCCGCTGGTCACGGGCACGTTCGGGGCCACCGACGTGATCGCCAGTCTGGCGGGACCGCTGGGCAAAATCCTCTTTTCCACCCGGGAGCTCGAGTTCGAGCTCACTCAGCCAGGCTATCGTTCGGACCGGGATAAAGTAATGCTGGTGTTACTGAGCGAACATCCTGATCAGGATTACTTAAATGCATTCAACGCGCTGCTGACGGCCAGGGACGGCCTGGTGACGCTTGCGAAGAAAATGGGCGTAGACACCCTCAAGTTCTATCGCTGGCTGATCAATACCCCGGCGGGCATTCTGCTGAACGCCTACAACAGTGCGGCGCAAGGTGTTCTGACCTGGATCGGCAACAGTGTCGACGACGCGCAAACGCTGCTGGGCAGTGACCCGAACGTCGATGCGGACCTTGAACCGAGCCATTCGCAACTTTCCAAAGATCACGCCGAACACCCGCTTCACGATCTGGCGGCGCTGCTCGCTACCGAGGCAGTGCGCAAGGTTGCCCAGTCCATGGTCGATTACTGGGCTGGCAAACCCGGGGCCGATCCGGTCGCCGTCGCGTCGGCATTCTTCTGCCATCCCGCCGACAGCGAATGGCAGTACCCGATCGTCACGGCATGGGCGGACAGCAATCCGGCGGAAATCGCCCGCAGTGAATCGAAGAGCGAGCTGGACAAGACCCAGCAGGAGGCGATCGACGAACTTCGCGCCATCCAGACCACACTCTTCAAGGACAGTCAGCGTTATCTGGACTACGTTTTTAACAGCAAGGATCCGCAGCCGTCAGACTTTCAGGGCTATCTTGAGCAAGCATTCATTAAGCTGGTTGCCAACACACCCTGGTGGAAAGAGCTGCAAACGCTCATCAAGTAATAAGCTTATGAATTTCCGTGGCTTGTTGCTCAAGTGAGCTGTGCGGCATTCTTGACGGTCTATCATCCCGTCGATGAATTCAGGCATGAGTGCCGCACTTTATGAGGTTCACATGGACACCACCTTCAAACCCCTGCTCCTGGCGGCCGCAATGGCGCTGTGCGTTCCCTCGGTGCAGGCGGCCAGCACCCTTGTCTACTGCTCGGAAGCCAGCCCTGCCGGTTTCGATCCCAGCCAGTACACCAGCGGCACCGAGTTCGATGCGTCAGCAGAGACCGTCTTCAATCGCCTGACTCAGTTCAAGCGCGGCGGCACGGACGTCGAGCCCGGCCTTGCAACCAAATGGGACGTGTCTGACGACGGTTTGACCTACACCTTTCACTTGCGGCCAGGCGTGAAATTCCACACCACGGACTATTTCAAACCGACCCGCGACTTCAACGCCGATGACGTGCTGTTCACCTTCAACCGCCTGCTTAACCCGGACGACCCGTTCCGCCAGGCGTACCCGTCGGAGTCGCCGTACTTCACCGACATGGGCATGAACACCACCATCAAGCAGGTCGAAAAGGTCGACGATCAGACCGTCCGCTTCAAGCTGAACAACATCGATGCCGCGTTCATCCAGAATCTGGCGATGAGCTTCGCCTCGATTCAATCGGCTGAATACGCCGCGCAACTGATCAAGCAGGGCAAGGCCGGCGACATCAACCTGAAGCCGATCGGTACCGGGCCCTTCGTGTTCAAGCGCTATCAGAAAGACGCGCAGATTCGTTACGTCGGCAACACGCAATACTGGAAGCCGGAGGACGTGAAGCTCGACAACCTGATCTTCTCGATCAACACCGACGCCGCCACCCGCCTGCAGAAGCTCAAGACCGGCGAATGCCAGATCAGCGGATACCCGCGCCCGCAGGACATCGAAGAAGCGCAGAAGGACCCGAACCTCAAGGTGCTGAGCCAGGCCGGTTTCAACCTGGGGTTTCTCGCTTACAACGTGACCCATCCACCCCTCGATCAGTTGAAGGTGCGTCAGGCGCTGGACATGGCCATCGACAAGCCGGCCATCATCAAGGCGGTTTATCAGGGCGCCGGGCAGCTGGCACAGAACGCTCTGCCACCGGCGCAATGGAGCTTTGATCCGAACATCAAGGACGCGCCCCACGATCCAGCGAAGGCAAAGCAGCTGCTCAAGGAAGCGGGCGTTGCGCCAGGTACTCAGATCAACCTCTGGGCGATGACCGTTCAGCGCGCCTCCAACCCGAATGCGCGCATGTCGGCGCAGATGATCCAGGCGGACTGGGCGAAGATCGGCATCAAGGCGAACATCGTCAGCTATGAATGGGGCGAGTACATCAAGCGCGCCAAGGCCGGCGAGCATGACGTGATGATCTACGGCTGGACCGGTGACAATGGCGACCCCGACAACTGGCTCGGCGTGCTGTACAGCTGTGGGGCGGTGAAGGGCAGCAACTACGCGAAGTGGTGTAACCCGGCCTACGACAAGCTGGTGACCCAGGCCAAGCTGACCAGCAACCGCGATGAGCGCATCAAGCTGTACAAGCAGGCGCAAAACATTCTGAAAAACGACGTGCCGATCACCCCGATCGCCAATTCCAAAGTGTTTCAGCCGATGCGCAAAGAGGTTCAGGATTTCAAACTCAGCCCGTTTGGCTTGACCCCCTTCTACGGCGTGAGCCTTTCCAAATAATCAGCTCAAACCAACAGCGAAGTAACACTTGTTGACCGAAGCGGGTGCAATCGTCACGTTGCGATGCACCCTTTTGGTGCTGCAAAGATATCGATATGCGACACGCAAACGTTCAACAGCGTCAGAAATTACACTTATGCGACATTCGTGTACGTTCGTGCCACTGTTTGTCGCCTTGCTGGCGCCAACATCTTGCTTTGGGTATGGCGCCTGCATAAGTATCCGTGGGACAGGCCCAAAAGGCCGTACCCTCAATCAAAAAATGACAACAACTGAGGCCACCATGCTCAAAAAAGCGGTCATTCCGTTTCTACTCGGCGCAGGTTTGATCGCCAGCGCTCCCTTCGCCCATGCAGCATCGAATCTGGTGTTCTGCTCCGAAGGCAGCCCTGCTGGTTTCGATCCAGGTCAATACACCACCGGTACCGACTTCGATGCTTCGGCCGAGACCGTTTTCAACCGTTTGAGCCAGTTCGAACGTGGCGGCACTGCTGTCATTCCAGGCCTTGCCACCCGCTGGGACGTTGCTCCGGATGGCCTGACCTACACCTTCCACCTGCGTGAAGGTGTGAAATTCCACACCACCCCTTACTTCAAGCCGACGCGTACCTTCAATGCCGATGACGTGCTGTTCACGTTCAACCGCATGATCAACAAGGACGACCCGTTCCGTAAGGCGTACCCGACCGAATTCCCGTACTTCACCGACATGGCGATGGACACCAACATCACCAAGATCGAGAAGGTCGACGATCACACCGTCAAGATGACCCTCGGCACCGTTGATGCTGCGTTCATCCAGAACCTGGCAATGAGCTTCGCGTCCATTCAGTCCGCTGAATACGCTGCGCAGTTGCTCAAAGAAGGCAAGCCGGAAGACATCAACCAGAAGCCGATCGGCACTGGCCCGTTCGTGTTCAAGAGCTACCAGAAAGACTCCAACATCCGCTTCACCGGGAACAAGGACTACTGGAAGCCTGAAGACGTCAAAGTCGACAACCTGATTTTTGCCATCACCACTGACGCCTCGGTTCGAGTGCAGAAGCTGAAGAAGGGCGAATGCCAGATCACTGCTTATCCGCGTCCGGCTGACCTCGCTACGCTGAAAGCCGACCCTGCGTTGAAAATGCCTGATCAGGCCGGCTTCAACCTGGGTTACATCGCCTACAACGTGATGCCGAAGATCAAGGGCGAAGACAAGCCGAACCCACTGGCTGACCTGAAAGTACGTCAGGCGCTGGACATGGCTGTCGACAAGAAAGCCATCATCGACGCCGTGTACCAGGGCGCAGGCCAACTGGCAGTCAATGCCATGCCTCCGACCCAATGGTCTTATGACACCACGATCAAAGATGCACCGTTCGACATCACCAAGGCCAAGGAGCTGCTCAAACAGGCAGGCGTGAAGGAAGGCACCGAGATCACCCTGTGGGCGATGCCGGTTCAGCGTCCTTACAACCCGAACGCCAAGCTGATGGCCGAGATGCTCCAGAACGACTGGAAGAAGATCGGCATCAACGCCAAGATCGTTTCCTACGAGTGGGGCGAGTACATCAAGCGCGCCAAGGCCGGCGAAAACGGCGCAATGCTGATTGGCTGGAGCGGCGACAACGGTGACCCGGACAACTGGCTGGGTACTCTGTTTGGCTGCGACGCCCTCAACGGCAACAACTTCGCCAAATGGTGTGACAAGCCGTTCGATACCTTGATCCACCAGGCCAAGGAAACCACCGATCAGGCCAAGCGCACCGAGCTGTACAAGCAGGCCCAACACCTGCTCAAAGATGCCGTGCCTATGACTCCAATTGCCCACTCGACTGTTTATCAGCCGATGCGCAAGGAAGTTCAGGACTTCAAGATCAGCCCGTTCGGTCTGAACTCGTTCTACGGCGTCAGCGTCAGCGGCAAGTAATACTTCCAGATGACCACTCGGTCGCGTTGCCCAAGGGCGACGCGATCGCGTTGTCATGTGCTCGATCGTTAAATGAAATTGACTATCGTTAGATGCGTAGCGACTGGCCGTTAGCGCCTGCCTGAAAGTCTCTGCCTACTAACGATAAGCACTTTTCCTACAAACTTTGAAGCACGCGTAACTATGGACTGTGCGGCGCCAGAGACATACCTTCTGACAAGCCGTAAATACAGTCCGTTGTTTATCTTGAACAGTGAGATGTATCAGGCGTTGACTCTCCATTTGCGCAAACGATTGCCATGGATTGCGCAGGCAGTCGCATTTAATGCGCTTCTCACGATAAGGAATATCATGCGTTCGAATATCGTTGTGCCATCGCTTATCGCCGTCAGCCTTCTGGCGATGACGCCCGTTGTTCAGGCCGACAGTAAAAGTCTGGTCTTTTGTTCAGAAGGCAGCCCGGCCGGGTTTGATATCGGTCAGTACACCTCCGGCACTGACAACGATGCCGCCGAGCCGATCTACAACCGTCTCGCCGAGTTCGCACGCGGTGAGACCAGCGTGGTGCCTGCTCTCGCAACGAGCTGGGACATCTCCCCTGACAACCTGACGTACACGTTCCATCTGCGCGAAGGCGTCAAATTCCACAGCAACAAGCTCTTCACGCCCACGCGCGATTTCAATGCCGACGACGTGCTGTTCACGTTCAATCGCATGCTGCACAAGGACCACCCTTTCCGCGTTGCTTATCCGACGGAGTTTCCGTTCTTCACCAGCATGGGTCTGGACAAGAACATCAAGTCGGTGGAAAAAACCGACCCGATGACCGTGGTGTTCACCCTCAACAACGTTGATGCGGCGTTCATCCAGAATGTTTCCATGAACTTCGCGTCCATCCTGTCTGCTGAATACGCTGACAAACTGATGGCCTCGGGCGACGCGCGCGATATTAATCAGGCGCCCATCGGCACCGGCCCGTTCGTCTTTCAGCGTTATCAAAAAGACTCGCAAATTCGCTACGTAAAAAACAAACAGTTCTGGGACCCGAGTCGGGTCAAGATTGATCAGTTGATCTTTGCGATCAATACAGACGCGTCGGTGCGCGTTCAAAAACTCAAAAAGAACGAGTGTCAGGTCACCTTGAATCCGCGCCCTGCGGACGTTGAGTCGATCAAGGCGGACAAAAACCTGCGGGTCATCGAGAAGCCCGGTTTCAACCTCGGTTATATCAGTTACAACGTACGCCACGCCCCGCTGGACAACTTGCAGGTTCGCCAGGCGCTGGACATGGCGGTGGATAAAAAAGCGATCATCGCCGCGGTGTATCAAGGCGCCGGGCAACTGGCCCAGAACTCCATGCCGCCCACGCAGTGGTCCTATGACGACACGGTCAAGGACGCACCCTACAACCCGGAAAAAGCCCGCGAGTTGCTGCGCGCCGCCGGCGTCAAGGAAGGCACCGAGCTGACCCTCTGGGCCATGCCGGTCCAGCGCCCCTACAATCCCAACGCCAAGCTGATGGCCCAGATGCTTCAGGCCGACTGGGCCAAAGTGGGCATCAAGGCGACCATCGTCAGCTACGAGTGGGGCGAGTACCTCAAACGCAGCAAGAATGGCGAACATGACATTTCGCTCATCGGCTGGACCGGTGACAACGGCGACCCGGACAACTGGATGGGCACGCTGTACAGCTGCGCTTCCATCGGCGGCAATAACTACTCGATGTGGTGCGACGAAAAATACGACGCACTGGTCAAGGCCGCCGTCTCGAACACCAACAAGGACCAGCGCATTGCGCTGTACAAACAAGCTCAGCATTACCTGAAAGAACAGGTACCCATTACGCCGATTGCCCACTCGACGGTGATCCAGCCGATGCGTAAGGAAGTGCAAGGTTTCCTGGTAAGCCCGTTCAACCGCAACAACTTCTCGGGCGTCAGCATCGCCGACTGATTCAAAAACATGCCTGGGGGCGCAACCACGCCCTTTGGCATTGCTTTATCCGCGTTTCGCCGGATAGGCAAGAAACTGGCCCATGGGCCGCACCACCGAGCGGGCTACACCATAAAAAGCCCGCCTCTAAAAAAGCAGCAATCGGGAGCTTCAAACGTGAAAAAAGCCAGCACCGCTGTATTCGCCTTATCCGTCCTCGCCATCAGCGTCGCGGCCCAGGCAGAGCCGACCAGTCAGGAATTCGTTCCGACCACACTGGCCACCAGCAACCTTCAGGGCGAAGCCAAGGGCTTTCTGGAAGACTCGAAACTGACCGGTTCGACCAAGAACTGGTACGCCAACGAACTGTTGCGTCGTGGCGGCGAGTTCACCCGCAAAGAGAACGGCGTCGTGGTCGACAGCGACCCGCGCCGGATCAACTGGGTTCAGGGCACCATCGTTGACTACAGCTCGGGCTTCACCCAGGGCACTGTCGGTTTTGCCACGCAAATGGCGGTCTACAACGCCGTTGCGCTGGACCGTGACAAAGACGACCTGATGGGCGGCGCCAACCGTACGCTGACCGAGAACAACGGCGACCCTGTCGGGCAGTGGAGCAAGATGGGCCTGGCCAACATCAAGGCGCGCGTTTCCAACACGACCCTGACCGCCGGCCGCCAGTCGATGAACACCCCGGTGCTGGCTTACATCGGCAACCGTGCGCTGCCTTCGAGCTTCGAAGGTGTGAGCATTCTGAGCGAAGAGTTCAACAACATCTCTTTCCAGGCCGGCAGCTTTGATCGCGTGTCGCCACGTACCGAGCAGAGCCTGACCAAGTTCCGCTCCGAGTACACCAACAACACCGCCACCGCTGACCGCGTTGACATCGCAGGTGTGGATTACAAACCGTTCAAAAGCCTGACCACCAGCTTCTACGGCTCCAATGTCCAGGACTTCTGGCATCAGTACTACTTCTCGGCTTTGCACGAAATAGGCGATACCGACGTACTGGGCCTGAGCACCAACCTGAACTACTACAAGACCAAGGATTCCGGTCAGGCTAAAATGGGCAAGATCGACAACGACACGTACAGTCTGTCGTTGACCGCCACTCACAAAGCCCACAGCTTCAGCGTGGCGTACCAGCAAGTCTTCGGCGACACGTATTTCGATTACCTGCACGACACCAACGCCATCTTCCTGTCCAACTCCCTTCTGTCGGACTTCAACGGACCTAACGAGAAGTCGGTGCAATTGGGCTACCTGTTGAACATGGCCGACTATGGCGTGCCGGGCTTGAAGTTCAACATCTACCAGGCTCGCGGGTTCGACATCGACGGCACTCATTACAAAGGCACCGCTTACGATGTCCGCGGAATGGACGGCGAGAAGCACTACGAATACGGTGTCGGCACGTCGTACACCCTGCAGTCCGGCCCGCTGAAAGCCTCGACCATGCGTGCGACCTACACCACCCACCGCGCGAGCGAAAACCAGGCTGATGGCAACATCAACGAGTTCCGTGTGGTCACCACGATTCCGTTCAACATCATGTAATCAGCACGATCGGGCCCCAAGGTGCGGTTTAGACCGAACTTCGGGGCCCGATACCGACTCACTAATGGCTTCATCACTTGCGGAGTGTGTTACTTGAAATCAACATTCAAACTCGCAACATTGCGCAGCGCGATCGCACTGGCGGTATTCAGCGTTGCGGTCGGCGTATCGGCCAAGCCTCTGGTGGTCTGCACCGAAGCCAGCCCGGAAGGTTTCGACACGGCGCTCTACACCACCGCCGTGACCGCCGATGCGTCGGCGGAAACCATTTACAACCGTCTGGTGGATTTCAAGCCGGGCACCACAGACATCGTTCCGGCGCTGGCTGAGACGTGGGAGATCAGCGATGACGGACTGACCTACACGTTCCATCTGCGCAAAGGCGTAAAGTTTCACACCACCGAATACTTCAAACCGACCCGTGACATGAATGCCGATGACGTGGTCTGGAGCTTCCAGCGTCAACTGGACCCCAACCACCCTTGGCACAAACAATCGATGGTCGGCTATCCGTACTTCGAGAGCATGGGTTTCAAAGAGCTGCTCAAGAACGTCGAGAAAGTCGACGACAGCACCGTCAAGTTCACCCTGACTCGCCGCGAAGCGCCATTCCTGGCGGACGTCGCCATGGCTTTCGCCTCGGTGTACTCGGCGGAATACGCCGATCAGTTGCTCAAGGCCAACAAGACCGACAACCTCAACAGCCAGCCCATCGGCACTGGTCCGTTCGTCTTCCAGCGCTATGCCAAGGACGCTCAGGTTCGCTTCAAGGCCAACCCGGATTATTTCCGTGGCAAGCCGCCGGCTGACACCCTGATCTTCGCAATCGCCACGGACAACAACGTGCGCCTGCAGAAGCTAAAGGCCAACGAGTGTCAGATCGCCCTGTATCCAAAGCCGGACGACATCCCGAGCATCAAGAAAGACACCAACCTCAAGGTTGATGAGCTGAACGCGATGACCACCGCGTACATCGCCATGAACACCACGCACAAATACATGAGCGACGTGCGGGTGCGTAAGGCGATCGAGATCGCGTTTGACAAAGAAGCCTACGTCAACGCGCTATTCGGCAAAGGCAACGCCACCGTCGCGGTGAACCCGTACCCGGACACCCTGCTGGGTTACAACAAAGACCTGAAAAACCCTGCCCATGATCTGGACAAGGCCCGCGCCTTGCTCAAGGAAGCCGGCGTTCCTGAAGGCACCGTGCTGACGCTGTTCACACGCAACGGCGGCGGTCCGACCAACCCGAACCCGATGCTCGGCGCACAAATGATGCAGGCCGACCTGGCCAAAGTCGGCATTAAGTTAGATATACGCGTCATGGAATGGGGCGAAATGCTCAAACGTGCCAAAAACGGCGAACACGACATGGTGTCGGCCGGCTGGGCAGGTGACAATGGCGACCCTGATAACTTCCTGACCCCGAACCTCAGTTGCGAGGCCGCCAAAAACGGCGAAAACTACGCGCGCTGGTGTAATCAGAAGTTCCAGACGTTGATCGATCAGGCTCGGGAAAAAACCGACCCGGCCGAACGCGCGTCGCTCTACGAGCAGGCTCAAGTGATCTTCAATCAGGACCTGCCGTGGATCAGCATGGCCCACACCAAGATGTTCACCGCAATGCGCAACAACGTGGAGGGTTACCACATCAGCCCTCTCACCACTAATAACTTCGCTACCACCCAAGTGAAGTAGAAGAAGAATCCGGCGGGCTCTGCTACCCAGAGACCCGCCGGTACCTGATGAGGTACACGAGAAGATGTTTAGTTTTATCGCTCGCCGAGTGGGGTTGCTCATACCCACCTTCTTCGGCATCACCTTGCTGACCTTCGCCCTGATTCGCCTGATTCCTGGCGACCCTGTCGAAGTCATGATGGGTGAACGCCGGGTCGATCCGGAAATGCACGCCCAAGCCATGGAACGTCTTGGCCTGAACAAACCCCTTTATGCGCAATACATCGATTACGTCGGCAAGCTCGCCCATGGCGACCTGGGCGAATCGCTGCGTACGCGCACGAGCGTGTGGTCCGAATTCACTTCGCTGTTCCCGGCAACCCTGGAACTGTCGATTGCGGCGCTGATCTTCGCAGGCATCCTCGGGCTGCTCGCCGGTGTGATTGCGGCATTGAAGCGAGGGTCCCTGTTCGACCATGGGGTCATGGGTATCTCCCTGGCGGGGTACTCGATGCCGATCTTCTGGTGGGGCCTGATCCTGATCATGTTCTTCTCGGTATCGCTGGGCTGGACCCCGGTATCGGGTCGTATCGATCTGCTCTACGACATTCCCCCCAAAACCGGTTTCATGCTGATCGACACGCTGCTCAGCGATGAAGAAGGTTCGTTCATGGACGCTCTGCGTCACCTGATTCTGCCGGCCATCGTGCTGGGCACCATCCCGCTGGCGGTCATCGCCCGGATGACCCGCTCCTCGATGCTCGAAGTCCTGCGTGAAGACTACGTGCGCACCGCCCGTGCCAAAGGCCTGTCGCCGGCTCGCGTGGTGTTCGTTCACGGCCTGCGCAACGCGCTGATCCCGGTACTGACGGTGTTTGGTCTGCAAGTGGGCACGCTGCTGGCCGGTGCGGTTCTGACCGAAACGATCTTCTCCTGGCCGGGCATCGGCAAGTGGCTGATCGAAGCCATCGGCGCCCGTGACTACCCTGTCGTGCAGAACGGCATCCTGCTAATCGCCTGCCTGGTGATTCTGGTCAACTTCGTGGTGGACATCCTCTACGGCTTTGCCAACCCACGCATTCGTCATCAGCGCTGAGATCCCTTTTTATGAGCACACCTACTCCCGTAGTAGCAGTCGATCCAAGCCTGCTCTACCCGTCCGTTTACAAAGAGTTCTGGCAGCACTTCGCCAAGAACAAAGGCGCCGTCGCAGGCCTGGCCTTCATGCTGGTGATCGTGTTCTGCGCCCTGTTCGCGCCGTGGGTAGCCCCCCATGACCCGAGCGAGCAATACCGCGATTTCCTGCTGACCCCGCCGGTCTGGCTTGAAGGCGGTCAATGGCAGTTCCTGCTCGGCACCGATGAACTGGGCCGCGACCTGCTGTCGCGTCTGATACAGGGTTCGCGCCTGTCGCTGCTGATCGGTTTGTCGTCCGTAGTGATGTCGCTGATTCCGGGGATCCTCATGGGTCTGCTGGCCGGTTTCTTCCCGAAAATCCTCGGCCCGACCATCATGCGTCTGATGGACATCATGCTGGCGTTGCCGTCGCTGCTGCTGGCTGTGGCCATCGTCGCGATCCTCGGCCCTGGCCTGATCAACACCGTCATTGCCATCGCCATCGTTTCCCTGCCGTCGTATGTGCGTCTGACCCGTGCAGCGGTCATGGGCGAACTGAACCGTGACTACGTGACCGCCGCGCGTCTGGCCGGCGCAACGCTGCCGCGCCTGATGTTCATCACCGTGCTGCCCAACTGCATGGCGCCGCTGATCGTTCAGGCCACCTTGAGCTTCTCCTCGGCAATCCTCGACGCTGCGGCGCTGGGCTTCCTGGGTCTGGGTGTACAACCGCCGACGCCTGAGTGGGGCACCATGCTCGCTTCGGCCCGGGACTACATCGAACGTGCCTGGTGGGTGGTAAGCCTCCCGGGTCTGACCATTTTGCTCAGCGTGCTGGCAATCAACCTGATGGGCGACGGTCTGCGCGATGCGCTGGACCCGAAACTCAAGAACGCCGCCTGAGGACGTCCGAATGTCTCTTTTAAACATCAAGAACCTCAACGTGCGCTTTGGCGACGCCACGGCCACCCCGGTGGTCGACGGCCTGGATCTGGCCGTCGACAAGGGCGAAGTGCTGGCGATCGTGGGCGAATCGGGCTCGGGTAAATCCGTGACCATGATGGCGCTCATGGGCCTGATCGAGCACCCCGGCATCGTCACCGCCGACGCTCTGGTCTTCGACGGCAAGGACATGCTGACGCTCAATGCGCGCCAGCGTCGCAAGATCGTCGGCAAAGACATGTCGATGGTCTTCCAGGACCCGATGACCGCGCTGAACCCGAGCTACACCGTGGGCTTCCAGATCAAGGAAGTGCTCAAGCAGCACTTGGGCCTGTCCGGCCGTGCTGCCCATCAGCGCGCACTGGAGCTGTTGCAGAAGGTGGAAATCCCGGGCGCCGCACAGCGTCTGGACGCTTACCCGCACCAGCTCTCGGGCGGCATGAGCCAGCGTGTTGCAATCGCCATGGCCATCGCCGGCGAGCCAAAGCTGCTGATCGCCGACGAACCGACCACCGCGCTGGACGTGACCATTCAGGCGCAGATCATGGATCTGCTGCTGGCCCTGCAAAAAGAGCAGGACATGGCGCTGGTGCTCATTACTCACGACCTCGCCGTGGTGGCCGAAACCGCCCAGCGGGTCTGCGTGATGTACGCCGGCCAAGCCGTGGAAGTGGGTCAGGTGCCGGGGTTGTTCGACGTCCCGGCGCACCCGTACAGCGAAGCACTGCTGGCGGCGATTCCCGAGCACAGCATGGGCGCCGCGCGCCTGTCGACGCTGCCGGGCATCGTTCCGGGTCGCTACGACCGCCCAAGTGGTTGCCTGCTGTCGCCGCGCTGCCCTTACGTCCAGGACAAATGCCGCCAGCAACGCCCGGGCCTCGACCCGAAAGCCCATAGTCTGGCGCGTTGCTTCTTTCCGCTGAATCAGGAGGTGGCGTGATGAGCGAAATCGTACTGACCGCTCGTGACCTTACTCGTCACTACGATGTGTCCCGTGGGCTATTCAAGCCCCATGCAACCGTGCGCGCGCTCAATGGCGTGTCGTTCGAACTCGAAGCTGGCAAGACGCTGGCGGTGGTCGGTGAGTCCGGCTGCGGCAAGTCGACGCTGGCCCGCGCGCTGACGCTGATCGAAGAGCCTTCTTCGGGATCGCTGAAAATCGCCGGTCAGGAAGTCACCGGCGCGACCAAAGCGCAACGCAAGCAGCTGCGCAAAGACGTGCAGATGGTGTTTCAGAGCCCGTATGCGTCGCTCAATCCACGGCAGAAAGTCGGCGATCAACTGGGCGAGCCCCTGCTGATCAACACCAGCCTTTCCGCCGCCGAACGTCGCGAGAAAGTGCAGGCGATGATGGCTCAGGTGGGTCTGCGTCCTGAGCACTACCAGCGCTACCCGCACATGTTCTCCGGCGGTCAGCGTCAACGTATCGCGCTGGCCCGGGCGATGATGCTGCAGCCTAAAGTGCTGGTGGCGGACGAACCGACGTCTGCCCTCGACGTGTCGATTCAGGCTCAGGTGCTGAACCTGTTCATGGACCTGCAGCAGGAGTTCAACACCGGTTACGTGTTCATCTCCCATAACCTGGCGGTGGTGCGTCACGTCGCCGACACGGTGTTGGTGATGTACCTCGGTCGCCCGGCCGAAATGGGTCCCAAGGACGAGATCTACAACCGTCCGCTGCACCCGTACACCCAGGCGCTGCTGTCGGCGACTCCGACGATCCACCCTGACCCGTCGAAGCCGAAGATCAAAATCGTCGGCGAGCTGCCCAACCCGCTGAACCCGCCGTCGGGCTGCGCGTTCCACAAGCGCTGCCCGTACGCAACCGAACGCTGCGCCGCCGAAGTGCCGGAGCTGCGCTGGGTCGACAACCGTCAGGTCGCCTGCCATTACGCGGAACAGTTTGTGGCGTGATGGTTGAGTAAGCAAAAGGCCGTTGCGTGTGAGCGCAACGGCCTTTTTTTGTGGCTTGATTTTGTGGCGTCTGAACCACGGCTTCGCGATAACGGATGAGTTGTTCCCGGCTGAACCCGGTCCTACTGAATGCACGCCACTTCACTGTAGGAGCCGGCTTGCTGACTCCTACAGGGAATCGCGTGCATTTAGCGGGACCGCCTTTAGCCGGGAATGAAACGCTTCCATCGTAGAAAGAACCACCTCAATAAACATCCCGCCGATACCGACCCTGCTCGATCAAATCCCGCACCGCGTCCTCACCCAACAACGCGTTCAGCGTCGCATCCACCCCGGCTGCCATGCCTTCCAGGCTGCCGCAGATGTAAATCACAGCGCCCTCAGCGAGCCACCGACGCAGCTCAACAGCCGCCTCACGCAACCGGTCCTGCACATAGATTTTTTCCGCCTGATCCCGGGAAAACGCCAGGTCCAGCCGGGCCAGATCGCCACTGGCCAACCACCCTTTGAGCTCATCGGCGCAGTGGAAATCGTGCGCACTGTTGCGCTCGCCAAACAGCAACCAGTTGCGCGGCTCACCTGCTGCGACGCGCGCCTTGAGCAAGCTGCGCAGGCCTGCCATTCCCGTACCGTTGCCGATCAAAATCATCGGCACCGACTCGGTCGGCAGGTGGAAACCACTGTTGCGACGCACCCGCAGACTGATCGCCCCGCCCACCGCGACATGCTCCGTCAACCAGCCCGAACACAGCCCAAGGCTGCCATCGGGGTGCAGCTCCTGGCGCACGATCAGCTGCAGCACACCGTCCTCGGGAATCGACGCGATCGAATATTCGCGCATCGCCAGCGGCACCAGCGCATCGATCAGCGCTTGCGCGTGCAAGCCCACCAGATGACTCCGATTGACCGGCAACTGACGCGTCGACAAGGCTTGGCCGAGTGTCTCGCTCAAGCCATCGACGGTGACCTGGGTGTCAGCAGCAATGCCCAGACCGGACAGGAACTGCTCGACCGCAGAGGCCGGGTTGCGCGGCAACACCTCCACCAGATCGCCGGCCTCCCAACGGATTGCCGAATCGCACGTCAGCCCAAGCAAGAACACCTTCGATCCTGCGCTTCCGGGGTTCAGCCATTCCCGGGCCACCAGCGTCCAGTTCTGATACTCCGGCGCTTGCCAGACCGTTGCTGGCGTCGAGCCCGTCAACTGGCCCAGTTGCTGTTGCCAGTGTTGCAGCGCCGCACCGTCGCCGCTGTCCACTTCCACCGGTGCGAACAGCGTGCGTCCGCCGCGCTCGGCCAGCCAGCCGTGCAACCGCTGAGCGAAACCGCAGAACTGCTGATACTGACGATCGCCCAGCCCAAGCACCGCGTAGTTGAGGTTCTCCAGCGCCAGCGGCCGACCCAATACCTTGCGCTCGAAACCACGGGCACTGTCCGGTGCCTCGCCGTCACCAAAGGTGCTGACGACGAACAGCGCGTTGCGGCTCTGATGCAGGTCGTGCTCGGTGATGTCACCCAGACGCTGCACCTTCACCGGCACACCGGCAGTTTGCAGCTGGCCGGCGGTTTGCCAGGCCAGTTGCTCGGCGAACCCGCTCTGGCTGGCGAAGCCGATCAACCAAGCCGCGCCCTGCTCGCCGGTCGTTGCTGACACTTCACCGCGAGCGTTGCGAATCTCGCGTTTCTTGCGACGACGGTCCAGGTACAGCAACCAGCCGGTGATGAAAAACAGCGGCATCAGCAGCGCGGCAACGGTCACGACGATGCGCCCGATCAGACCAAAATAGCTCCCGGTGTGCAGCGCGTAGTTGCTGACCAACAACTGCGCGCCGAAGCTTTTTTCGGAATAGCGCGACACCGCCTTGAGCGCGCCGTCGGCCGGATCGAGAGTCATCTGGTTCAACGCACGGGGGTGCGGCCCTGTTTTAAGGAGGTAAAACACCGTCGCCATCTGGCCCGGGGCCTGGGGCATGCGCAGGTTGTAGGTCTTGAGATCCGGGCCGGCAGCGCTCTGGATGGTCTGCCAGATGGCGTCATAGTCCGGCGCCGAGGCCGTGATTGCCTTGGGTGCCTCTTTCACGGCCGGGCCAGGACGCGGCCCTGCGCCACGGCGCTGTTCGCCCGCCACGGGAGGATCGCCAATCAGCTTGGTCATGCCGTTGCTGAACCAGTCGTAGGACCACATCAGCCCGGTGATCGCCAGCAGCAAATAGATGATCAGGCACCAGGTGCCGAACACCGAATGCAGGTCCCAATTAAAACTGCGTCCCTTCTTCGCCCAGTCCATGGTCAGCCAGACGCGCCAGTTCAGCGGCTTGCGCGGCCAGCGCAGATACAGTCCGGACAGGCAGAAGAACACGAGGATCAGTGTACAGGCCGCGGTGACTTGCTTGCCGTACTCCCCTGCGGCAAGGAATCGGTGCAGGTTGAGGATGAAGCCGAAGAAGTCCTGACCCATCGCGTCCTCGGTGAACGCGCCGGTGTAGGGGTTGAAGTTGTGCATCTCGCCGCGACGCTGGCCCGGCGGCGGTGTGAACCAGACCTGGGCGATCCGGTCGCCGCCGACATCGATGCGGAACATCGCTACCTTGTCTTTGCCCTGGGCTTCCACCTTGCTGACCATTTCGGCCAGTGACAGTTGACGGCCTTGGGGCTGCACGAACAGCACATCGGGGTTGAGCACGTCGAGTATTTCGTCCTCGAAGGAATACAGCGCGCCCGTGATCCCCATCAGGGCAAGCACCAGACCGGCCGTGATTCCGAAGAACCAGTGCACTTGAAACAGGACTTTCTTCAACACCCTCGACACCTCACTCACCCGCTACGGCGCGCATTATGCGCACAAACGGCATGCATTCTCATCTGTGGCTGATTCTTAATGCAAAATCCGTGGGAGCGACCGGGATGGCGCTCCACCTTGCTCGAAGAGGTTGGTACATCCACTGGATATCCAGCGGCCGAGCGTCCGCCTTCGCGAGCAAGCTCACTCCTACCGGTACTGACACGCCACCACTGTGCGGCCAGCGCAAATTCTGTAGGAGTGACGTGCCGCATCCGGATCAGAAGTGGAAGCTGGCACTCATCAGCGCGGTACGGCCTGCTGCCATGTGCGCGTAGTGGGTGGTGAAGACTTGGTCGTAATAACGCTTGTCGGTCAGGTTCTGCACGTTCAGCTGCAGGTCGACGTTCTTGGTCAGCGCGTACGTGGCCATGGCGTCGTAGCGCCAGTAGGACGGCACTTCCACCGAGTTGGCTTCGTTGCCGAAACGGGAATCGACGAAGGTTGCGCCACCGCCCACGGTCAGCTTCGGCATCAGCTCGTAGGTCGACCAGAAGTTGAAGCTGTTACGCGGCGTGCTCGGCATGTGATTGCCCTCGTCCGCCTTGCTGGTCGCGCTGACGATCTCGCTCTCCATGTAGGTGTAGCCGCCGTAGACTTTCCATTTGCCGGTGATGTTGCCGCTGTAGGTCAGCTCCAGGCCATCGACACGCTGCTCGCCGTCCAGCACCTGGAACGTCGCGTTGTCAGGATCGGTCACCCGTGCGTTGGTCTTCTCGGTGCGGAACAGCGCAGCCGTCAGCGACAGGTTGTCGTCGAAGAAGTCCCACTTGGTGCCCAGTTCATAGTTGCGGTTCTTCTCCGGATCGAGGTTGGCGTTGTTCGCCGCGATTTCCAGACCGCCATTGCCGCTGGTTTCACCCGACGGGTTGCTGGACGTCGACCATGCCGCGTAGATGCTGCCGTTCGGCAGCGGCTTGTAGGTCACGCCGACCTGGTAGTTCCACAGCTGACTGGTGTTCTCACGCTTGAAGCTGCCCGCGACCGAGCCTCGGCCACCGGTGCTGAAACCGCTGGAGCGCACGTCGTAATCGTCATAACGCAGGCCCAGGTTCAACGACCACTGCTCGTTGAATTTCAGCGTGTCGAACACATACGCCGCACTGGTCTTGGTGTCGGTATCGGTGTACGCCAGGCTGTCGGTGATGGTGCCGTTCCAGTCGTCTTTCGGCGACGGGTTGGCCAGGCTGGTGCAGTCACCCGACGCCAGCAGCGCTGCATTACAGGTCGATCCGATGGTCCCGCCGCTGGCGCTGAGCACGTTGTAGCCGCGGTTGTGGGTGTCCTGATAGGAAAACTCAAGACCGGTGACCAAGCTGTGCTGAACGAAACCGGTGTCGAATTTCGCCTGCAGGTCGGTCTGGTTGACGAAGCCGCTGGAGGTGGAATTGCGGCTCTTCGCCGAGCGCGAGACGAGGCCCCTGGCGACGTTGCCGCGGCTGTCGTCCGGGTTGGTGACGATGTAGTCCAGCGTCGAGCGTGACATGCGGAAGCTGTTGGAGATCGTCAGGTTATCGTTGAGGTCGTGTTCGAGGCGGATCGTGCCGCTGTCGTTGACGCTCTTGCGGTAGTCACGGTCGGTCAGGCCGTAAAAGTTGTTTTCGTTGACGTGGGCCGGCTTGTCGACCAAGTACTTGCTGCGACCGGGGGTGCTGGTCAGCGGGATGCCGTAGTCAGGCATGTCGTCCGTGGACAAATGGTAGTAATCGACTTTGAGCCGCGTGTCGGTGCCCAGACCGAATGCGAACGAAGGCGCAACGCCCCAACGGCTGTTGTCGACATAGTTGCGGCCAGCGACGTTGGAGTCATGCTTCATCAGGTTCAGGCGGAAGGCCGAGGTGTCAGTCATCTGCTTATTGACGTCGAGGGTGTAGCGCTGGGTCTGGTCCGAACCGAAGGTGTAGCCGCCGTTGAAGTCATCGCCCAGATGGGCGCCTTTGGTGACGAGGTTCAAGCTGCCACCCGTGGAGCCTGCGCCGGTGAACGCCGAGCCCGGGCCCTTGCTGACCTCGACCGATTCGACGTTGAAAATCTCCCGGCTCTGCGCCGCCACGTCGCGCATGCCGTCGATGAACACGTCGCTCTCTGCGTTGAAGCCACGAATGATCGGGCGATCCGCATTCGGGTTACCGCCCTCGCCCGCGCCAAACGTAATGCCGGGGGTGGTGCGCAAAGCGTCGGCCAGGCTCGTGGCCGCGGTGTCGCGGATGACTTGCTGCGGGATCACCGTGACGCTTTTCGGCGTCTCGCGCAGGGGCGCGGTGTACTTTTTCGAGGCAGACTCTTCGGTCTTGTAAGCCGTGTCGGCTCGCTCTCCGTCAATGTTGGTGGCCCCCAGATTCAGAGCATCCGATGCAGGTTCCGCAGCCTGCGCCACATGGGCGGCTGACATCGCGGCAAGGGCGACGCTGACGGCGCTGACGATGGAACGCTGTGAATGAGCGGTAACCGGTTGTGCTTGGCGCGACATTTTCCTTCCCCAAGGAAACAATAAGGCGGCGGAATATAGTTGAGACTGTTTCGCATTCGCAGAAAACTTACATTCTTTACACTTTCCCATTACTCAATTTTCACATCCACCCATTCACGCGCGCGGATGGTGTTTTACACGATCAATAAGAATCACTATCATCCGCCGCCTCATTCTTCTCGCAGGTCGCGATTCATGCTCCTACATATCCCCGGTCTGTTTTCACCCGAGGAGGTGCGACGCATCCGTCAGGCGCTGGAAGAAACTGAATGGGCTGACGGCAAGATCACCGCCGGGCACCAGTCGGCGAAAGCCAAGCACAACCTGCAATTGCCGGAAGGCCATCCGCTTGCCGTGGAGATTGGCGCGGCGATGCTCGAACGCTTGTGGCAGAACCCGCTGTTCATGTCCGCCGCCCTGCCCCACAAAGTCTTCCCGCCCTTGGTGAATTGCTACACCGGCGGGGGCAGTTTCGACTTCCACATCGACAACGCCGTGCGTCAGGCCAAGGGCAGCGCCGAGCGTGTGCGCACCGATCTGTCATCGACGCTGTTCTTCAGCGATCCAGAGGATTACGACGGTGGCGAACTGGTGATCCAGGACACCTTCGGCACCCGTCAGGTCAAGCTGCCGGCGGGTGACCTGCTGCTGTATCCGGCCAGCAGTCTGCACAAGGTCAACCCCGTGACACGGGGCGCGCGGTACGCCTCGTTCTTCTGGACCCAGAGCCTGGTGCGTGACGATGGCCACCGCACGCTGCTGTTCGAAATGGACGCGGCCATCCAGCAACTCGGCCGCGATGTGCCTGATCACCCCTCGCTGCTTCAGCTGACCGGCACCTATCACAACCTGCTGCGGCAGTGGGTCGAGGTCTGAGTCATGACCTGGAATCTGCGACGTGAAGAGGTGCTCGATGGCGACCAGTTGCGCGCCATGCTTGAAGACAGCCCGGCCAGTGCCGCACGGGCGATTCTGATTGCGGCGCAGGCCAATATCGTCGACGCCCAGGCGCTGCTCGGACAGATATTGCTCGACGGTAGCGGCATCGAATGCGATCCGGCGCTGGCGCTGGTCTGGTTTCAGATTGCGGCCCGTCGCGGACACGCCATGGCGCAGAACATGGCCGGCCGTTGCCACGAGCATGGGTGGGGCTGTGAGCCGGATGCCGCAAAGGCAGCCGAGCATTATCGCCTCGCCGCCGAGGATGGTCTGGATTGGGGCTTTTATAACTACGGCAATCTTCTGGCGACCGGCCGTGGGGTCAATAAAGACCAGGCTCGCGCGCTGGCGTGCTATCGCAAGGCGGCAGAACTGGGCCATGCCAAGTCGATGAACCTGGTGGGGCGTTATCTGGAAGAGGGTCTTTGCTGCGATCAGGATCTGGCTGGCGCTTACGACTGGTACCAGCGTTCGGCCGAAGGCGGCGACTTTCGCGGGCAGTTCAGTTACGCCGCAGTATTGGCCGAACAAGGTCGTATCCAGGAGGCCGTCAAATGGCTCCAAACCGCGTTGAGCATTGGCAATCTTAAATTCCTGCGCGTCAGTCGCCAGGTCCTCTTGCACGCAGTCCACCCGGAAATTCACAGGTTGGCGCTGGATTACCATGCCAAAGCGGCACACCTTGGGGACGAAACGGACGCTGCGACCTATCGTGACCTCTTGAACGCTCTTTAGTGGGCAATTGTAAGTTCTGCTTTCTAATACAGCCCAATGAAACCCTCGCAACGCTTCGAACGTGCTGGTTTCAGGGAGTTAGTCAGTAGTAACCTGTGAGCCGCTGGAATCTTCCTACAGATTCAAACTACTTTTCCACTTTGACCTCCCCAAGAGTACAACTTACTCTCTTCTTCGTGCAGGTAACTTACCCGCCTGCATCCGGAGTGCAAGAAGCCCCGGAACAGTAACGCGACATCATTAAAGGAATAATGATATGTCTCAATCAGAACAAGACCTTATCACCGTCGCAGCGACGGCGCCTGAGGCACTTTTCAGTTCATCCGTTGCAACACCTGAAACCGATACTCGGGACACCGGTCTGATCTTGACCAAAGATCAGATCAAAAGTCTCAAGAAATATGAAATCGCCGGACTGGCCCTTCCGACCGAACTAAAAGACGTCATCGCCTATCTGGGCTATGAAAGCGGTGCTGGTAAGGGCCTGGAGGCCACGGACTTTCAGGAGACGTTCCAACTCGTCAATGGTCACGCCAGACTGTGGAATCCATTGCGCACGGATATGCTGACCGTCAACACCAAACTGGCGGTGTTCGCCGGCTCAGTTGGAACCTATCACGAGGCCATGGAGGACGTTTTCAAAAGCATAAAGGCATTGGAACTGGTCGACGAACACGGTATCAACACACTTGAAGATCTGCGCAAATTCGAAATCAACTCGGGGATAACATTCCCCGATATCAAAGCACTAGACCGCAGTGATCTCGGTTATTTCCTGGATCAAATACTTGAAAAAATAAAGGAGCAGGCAATCGAAGCAACTCGAATCAAAGAGCGTCTGAAAAAATTCGGCGAGGCATTAGACGGGGAAGTGCTCGGTGACATCAAGCAAAAACTGTCTCTCATGGACAACCATTCCGTGGGCAGCGAAATCAAAGCGCTGCAGGTAAAAATTGATGAACGCTCAATGACCATCGACGAGAAGAACAAAGAATACAAAGAACTTGTGATGCAAGCCGTCGGCTCTGTCTTCGGCAATTTGGCCATGCTGATCTACTCCAGCGTCGAGGCTGAGAAAATCCGAAAGGAACGTAACAGGCTCTCCAATGAACAGGAGAAGGACATCGCGCTGATGGACCAGAAAAACAGGATTCTGGCGTCGCTGGGTCGTGTACGAATGGACTTTCAAAACCTGGATCTGGTTGTGATCGATGCCGACATCGCCACCAAAAACCTGATCACCGTCTGGAACTCGCTTCACACATTCATCGCTGCTTCCGCCACCGAAATCAAGGGTATCCACGATGGGCTCTCCATGCGCAGATTCCGTAACCAATTCAACCTGGTGGTCAAACCTTGGGAAACCATCAAAGTCGATGCCAAAAAATTAGAAGACGTGTTTGCAGCAGCCGACCGCGAATTCAAAGAAGAATACGGAGTTTAAAATGAACACTATTGCTCAATTCCCAGGCAGCATCGAATACCCAATGCTGAACCCGCAAGCGTTTCGACAGGCGAAAGCCAAGGCCAATGATGCAACCATTGAAGTTAAAAGGTTGTTCATTCAGACACAGTACCTCCCGTCTTTGCACAGCCGAATCTCTGGCCAGGACCAGGCGCTGCGGACTGCTGATTTCCAGCTGCGTGAGACCGTCAACTCACTGGAAAGCGAAACAAACAGGCAGGTTGATGCGCTTCGATACCTGCAATCCGAGTTACGCAACCCACCTGAGTCCGACCATGGAGACATCATCGAAGACATTGGTCAACGGGTCCAGACCATCATAGGGTACGTAAGCGAAAAAGAGCGGGTACTCAAAAGCTTGATTCCTGCCATGGCCGCCCCGATTGATCGCACGGCCACGGACAAATACATCACTCAGTTCGAAGCGGATCTGGCACGCCTGCCGACAGAAGTACTTGAAATCACAGAACGTCAGAACGCGCTGGACGCAAAACGCAAGGCGCTGACGGAAGCGATGGCGCTGATCGAAGCCAAAGGCTTCACCCAGATCGCCAAAGATACAGCGCTGAGCGCTCAGGAAATCACCAAACTGGGAATGGCCACGCCCGAAGTGATGGCGGTAGAGGCGGCTATTAATGTGGCTTTGCAGGTATTGGAAAGGGCCGAGAGCCTGATCAATTATGTGGGCATGATTGAAGCTCGTGACAGGCTGCGCAAACAGATCAATGACCTGATCGAGCGCGCGCTTGCGAAGGAAGAAGAGCTGCGTCTGGTCTCGTGGAAAAAAGATCTGGTGACCGAATCCCATCGTTTCGACGACCACCGAGCGCAGTACGTTGCCGAATACGAAAAGTGCGTCACGGCTTCCCGCTCCTTCCTGAGTACCCATAGCAACGTCAATGGCGCCGATCAGGACGGGGTCGCTCAATTTGCCGCGGACGTACTGTCGCTGGCGAAACATTTGAAGGTCATGGCCTGATTTCATCCCCGATAATGCGCAACACTGCGGCCGGGAGGTTCAAGGATGTTCATCCCGGCCTCATGCCCGGAGTGTGCTGGTCATAACAGCGCTCTCCGGCGCACCTCATTTCTTTAAAGGATTAACGACATGAAATCATCCGAACCACTGGATAACGCCCCCATTCGCGATGAGAGACTTGACTTGGCAGAGCGGCTGCCCGGCACGTTGATTTCCGCTGCAGCGGGCACGTCAGAAGGCACCGTTCGTGCGCCTGGGCTCATTCTCACGAAAGAGCAATTGATTGATTTGAAGCGTTATGAAAGCCGCGGTCTCGCACTTCCAACGGCACTCAACGATGTCATTTTTTACCTTGGCTACGAGACCGGCGCGGGCCCGCATCTGGAAGCCCGGGACTTCCAGACGACTTTCAATCGTATTCATCAACATGCGTTGCAATGGAACCCGCTTCGCACCGATCTGATGAATGTCGGCAGCGAACTCTGGGTTTTCGCCGATCAGATGCTGGTGTACGCAAACGGCGTACGACACCTCTATAACGAGATCAAGGCCAAGTCGTCTGAAAAGCTTGATCCGGAAGATCAGGCGGAGTTTCTGCAGTACATCCTGCAGGTCGCATCGCTCGTTCTGCAGCGTCGAAATGTAACCGAGTTACTCAAGCGCCGGCTCAATGCCTTCGCTCAAGAATTGTCGGCCGAAGTGATGCCCGAGGTACGGCTCAAGCTACGGAGCATCGACACCAGTCAGTTGCCAACCGACATTAAAGCGCTGATAGACGTCGTCGATAGACGGAGTGCTGACATTGAAGAGAAGCAGCGTGAATACACGGCGCTGGTCCAAAAGTCCGCCGGTGACAGTATCTCTGTACCCGCATTGGGGCTTTATCGCAGCAGCGAGGCAGATAAAGTGCGCAAACAGATAAGCGCACTGCGTCAGCAACAGGAGGCCAGCGTTATTCTGCTTGAGCAGAAAAACAGGATTCACGGCTCACTTCATCGCGTTCGCAGTGATTGGCATGACTTGACACGGGTCATTCTGGATGCAGACATCGCTACTCAAAACATGGTTGTTGTGTGGAACGGCCTACATACCTACCTGACTCATTCGGTTCAGGAAGCAGGAAGAATCGACAGCGCACTGTCCCTGCGTCGCCTCTTGAATGCTTTCAACCTCGTGGCCCAACCCTGGGCTCAAATAAAACGCGACGCAGACACCTTACTCAAGGTGTTCAAAGAAGCAGACCGTGACTTCCGCAAGAATCATGGACATCAATGACCTAGCGAATTCGAATATTCAGGATCACGCAAAATGCCAGGCCACCTTGCAGTGGCAACGCATCGGGTTCGCGCTGTAACGCCATGGAGGGCGGAAAATGACAACACATCTCATCGAATACGACGACGTCGCTTATCTGGGATTCAACATCGGCTACCTGGAAGAGCTTCCCCAACATATTGAAGCCTTCAAAATCAAACTCGGTTTGGTGCCTGAGGCCGAGTACGGTAAATACAAAGAACCCGTGATGGATCAGGTCGTTGCCACCGCGCGGCAAGGCAGCTCGCTGTGGCGCACTGGCGCGAAGCAGATTCGCGCGCTCCATCAGGACACCCAAAAGACACTGACCGACATGATCGCACTGCTGGACAGCAATCCCTTTGACAGCCAAATCGCGCAGCTCACGCAGGATATGCTGCGCCACGAAGCAGAGTTCAAGCGGCAACAGGCAGAATGCGACCGCATCATCGAATGCGCCACGCAGACCATTCCCCGGTTCATGGACTTCATGCACGTGAGGGCCTATGAATACGCGGAACGCAAAGGGCTGCTGGTTAAAGGAAAATCCAGTAACGTACCGGGAACGTTTAACAGCGCGGTGACCGACGAGAGCAGCCTCGCTTCGGCAAGAAGCAGCCTTGAATGGCATCGTCGCGCCTACAACACGGCGATCCTCTCGGCGGGGAATATGGGGGCCTATTGCTCGCGGCTCTCCGGCCTCTTGAACGCCACCGTCCTGGAGATCCGCATGCTGAAGGCCAATCAACCCGCGCGGCGCATGACTGTGTCGAGTCAATCAGCGGCCAGCTCGGCACGCGAGGCCCAGCGCCTGATTGATTACACCTTCGACAACATTCTTCGATTCAGTATTTGAAGCGCAAGAAAAGCGGCACCCTACCGGGAGCCGCTTATTGCTACAGCAAACGCTTAAACGTAGAACGATTTCAGCGGCGGGAAACCGTTGAATTCAACAGCGCTGTAACTGGTGGTGTACGCACCGGTGGACAGCCAGTACAGGCGGTCACCGATAGCCAGGTTCAGTGGCAGGCCGTACTTGTAGTTTTCGTACATGATGTCGGCGCTGTCGCAGGTCGGGCCTGCAATGACCACTTCTTCCATTTCGCCTTTCTTCTCGGTCCAGATCGGGAACTTGATGGCTTCGTCCATGGTTTCGATCAGGCCGGAGAACTTGCCCACGTCCGTGTACACCCAACGCTCGACGGCAGTGCGGGATTTACGCGACACCAGCACCACTTCGCTGACCAGAATGCCGGCGTTGGAGATCAACGAACGGCCCGGCTCCAGAATGATTTCCGGCAGGTCGTCACCGAAGTCTTCTTTCAGGTAGCGAATGATTTCCTCGGCGTAGGTTTCCAGGCTGTTGGTGCGGGTGATGTAGTTGGCCGGAAAGCCGCCACCCATGTTGATCAGCTTGAGAACGATGCCGTCTTCTTCTTTCAGACGCTCGAAGATCACTTTTACTTTGGCGATCGCGGCGTCCCAGACGCTGATGTCACGCTGCTGCGAACCGACGTGGAACGAGATGCCGTAAGGCACCAGGCCCAGTTCGCGGGCGAGGATCAAAAGGTCCATCGCCATGTCGGTCTGGCAGCCGAACTTGCGTGACAGCGGCCAGTCAGCCGTGGTCGAGCCTTCGGTGAGGATACGCACGTAGACTTTCGAGCCCGGCGCGGCCTTGGCGATGTTGCGCAGGTCCGCTTCGGAGTCGGTGGAGAACAGACGCACGCCCTTCTCGTAGAAGTAGCGGATGTCCTTGGATTTCTTGATGGTGTTGCCGTAGCTGATGCGATCCGGGCTGACACCGCGATCCATCACTTTGTCCAGCTCGTAGATCGAGGCGATGTCGAAGCTGGAGCCTTTTTCCTTGAGCAGGTCAATGACTTCAACGGCCGGGTTGGCTTTCACGGCGTAGTAGATGCTGGCAAATTCGAAGCCTGCACGCAGGTCGTCGTAGGCCTTGCCGATCATCGCGGTGTCGATGACCACAAATGGGGTTTCTTGCTTGTCGGCAAACGCCTTCATTTTTTCGAAGGTGCTTTTCTCGAAATAGTCTTCGACCTGGATCGACATGCGGGGACTCCTGTTGGCAAACGGTAAAAAACAATGGGTGTGAGCGCGCGGCTCGTGAACGTCCTCCGTATCCCCACTTTGGTTCGCCTACTTCCCAAGGCTGCTCGGCCGAAAGCAAAAAGGCCATCCGGTGACACACCACGGTTGGCCTTGCTGTCTCGTCGTCAGTACTTGAGCCGGATGGATCGTTTCCAGCATGGACGTTCGGCGCGAACTGTAGGACCTGAGGGGCCGGAGATCAACTAAAAATGTCGCGTTTCTGCCCGTTTTTGCCAGACGGGAATCCACGCGCGTTCAATCAACCCGTAGTAACCGACCGATGTGACAGGGTGATGTTCCCGGTGGGCGGCAAATGGGCAATCCGTCACGAAAGCCACCTGTCCGTCAGACGTCGGCTACCTGATCACCCGAAATGCCCTACGCACCGGATCTCTCTCCCCCACGTATCCCACTGATCATGATCACTAGGGTTGGCGTCCATTCGCTTCGCTCGAACTGTACGAGGCGCTGAATCAACCTGACCAAGGATCAAAGTCATGAACAAGACTGCCTATTCCCCGCCGTACAACAATGACGTCACCTTCGAGTACCTGCGTGATCTGGATCGACCACCCTTTTCGGAAGAGGCGCTGACCACGTTCAGTCCGGCAGCGCTGGCTCAGGTGAGAGAGAGTGAGGCTTACTAGCAAGCCCACCCCTGCACCGGCATTTTCCGGGTGGCGGCGGAAGGCAGCCAGACCCGCGATGGCGGTGTGATCGTGAGAGGCGCCCTTGGCGTGGAGTTCAGACTGGCGGACGGAAGCAAGGTCGCAGGTGCTAGCGTCGGTGACTGCGCCGTTTATCCCGACGGCACCATGGCCCAGGTCGTCACGGGTGCAGGAAAGGCGAACAGCCAAATGGCGCTGGTGGGCAGCCGCTTGAGCAACGGCGACGAGATCATCAATACGCCGCAGGGTTCTCTTCTTCTGCTCCAGCGCAAGGATGTCGCCTGGCCGGATGACTTTCTGTCCGACGTGGAGAGTTGAAGCATGACAATCTTCGACATCAACGGCCGGGAGCAAGGCCTCGACGGTGACCTAACCACCACCGGCGCCATCTGCCACGCCAGCCTTGTTCAAACTTCGCTGGAAGATGGCCGCATGGCATTGCGGCTCGGCGACAAGACCAGCTCCTGCGGCGTGTGTGGGCAAGTTGGCGAAATTGTCGAAGGGGACGACAGCTTCACGTGGGATGGCATTCCGACCGCCGTGCACGACGCGCTTGTGTTGTGCGCATGTCCGCCGGGCACCAATCGATTGATTGCCTCGCGGTCAGAACGCGCGGGGGCCAGTCGAGCGACACCGGACGCCGCTGCGGCGCCACACCCCATTATGCCCACGCCGAATACCCCGTCTTCTCTTTATCCACACACCACTCCGGCGCCGGGGAAAATCTTCGCCCGTGCGTTCGCCATCCGCGACAGCGAAACGGGGCAGCCCCTCGCGAACCGGACATTCACGGCGACGGTGGATGGTCAGCAAAAGTCAGGGACTACCGACAGCAACGGAATGGCGCGCGTTGAGGGTTCTTCAGCAGATTCTGTCGTTTCCCTCCACGTCATGTTCCGTTCGCCTGCGCGCGAGTTGAACGAGCTTGCGGGAATGACGACGCGGGAAGTGACCACTACGACGCGGGTCGAGACGTTGATCCACGGGGACACGCCCAAGCCCATGGTGATCACCGTGAATGATCGGGCCGCGACGCGCGAGGCGATCATTCGGAAGGTGCGTGAGTTGGGGCATGGGTTTGTTGAGCGGTCGGAGTGGCATGCGCAGCCGCCTAAAAAGGCTTTGGTTCGAGACTGGGACTACACAATGATCGCGCTTCATCACGCAGGGAGGAGTTATTCCTGCGGGGAGGGTGCGAACCAAATGCAAGAAGCGCTAAGAACACATCTTGAGGAGAAAAAATTCGATGACATCGGCTATCACTTTGGAATCGACTGCTCGGGCATTGTTTATGAGGGTAGAGATATTCGATTTAAAGCATCGGGTGTTGAGTTATACAACACTGCCGTGATCAGCATTGTATTGCTCAACAACCTGACCACGACCGAAGAAGGAGGAGGCTCCACTGCATGGGGAAGAAGCGTGCTGGACGCCATCGGGTTTAGTACCACCAATGAAATCCCGCTCCAACAGGCTGATGCGACCCTAAATCTCGTCAATGCGTTGAAAAGCGTTTTCAACATCACCCGACTGGGTGGTCATAAAGAATTTCCACGCCAGAAAGCCAATGGGAAAATCTGTCCGGGAAATGTTGGGATGATTCTCGTCAATTTAATTAGACTCAAAACTTCCTTGAACAGCCCCCCTGAAGCATGAAAAAAATCTCGCTCATAATCGCGTTATTAATTCCACCACTCCTTTTTTTTGGGCTTTTACCAAACACGATGGATAGAAGACGATCAGTTGACATTTTTCATTAAAAAACGCCCAACCTACAAAATCAGCTTTATCAATGTATTTCGCAGTGATCATGAGGATAACTGGAATGGATATCTGGAGACCAAGGAGCGACAGTACGCCATCGATTTTTGCAAATATTACGTAGGTTTCGATACTCCCATAAATACGATGGACGACTTTCACAAGTGCAAGCAAATTTACGAACTCACCGAAACGCATGATTCTCCGGTATCAGTGCGAATCTACTGAATCATAATCATGACGAGTGCGTCGCCATTGACCTGCAACCCGCCTAACCAATCTCGGGCGAATCCGTTGCTACGCCCCCTTAAAAATCTATGAATACCGTAAGCGATACGAATCTTGGGTTCACCTACAAACATGCATTCTGGTTGCTTGTAGCGGTTTTGATTTTCAATGCATCGTTCGGCGACTTTTTTGAATTCGGAAGCGACGCTGATGAGGTGGTTTTGAAACGGCAGCTCCCTCAGGGCGACTGGCTATATATCACCCGTTACGGTGCGATGGTCACTGACATGGACACTTTACGATTCTTTATCAGCAAGCCGCTTGACGGTAATGATGCAGACTTACTCAAAAAACTTAATAAAGGGGGTGAATTCCTGATCACGGACAGCGCTTTGGAAAACGTAGTAATTCAAGAAACACCCGATGGCGTAGCCATAACGCTGAAAGGTGCGGTCTACCTCTATTTCAGTGAAGAGTATGTTACTGAAGGAGATCAGTTAAGAAGTTATCGGATTACGCTGACGCAACTTGGTAGCGCAACGAGGGACTAGTATAAATCCCACCACAATTGCTTGCCCCCACCGTGTATAACCGCTTCCACAGGACAGTGCATTTTACCTGTAGAAGCGAGTTCATTGACGCAGAGCCAGCCCGGGCACCAAAGCGCCCGGGCCCTTCACATCAACTCAGCGCAGCCTGCTCCACCAAATCCGCCGGCGAGACAATGCTGGTCTTCATCCCGCGCGACTGGCCGGAACTCAGGTAAGCCGCGATGGATTCCTGCGTCACTTCACCCAGGAACACGTTTTCGGCATCCAGCACCGGCAGCCACGAGCGGTTGAACTCGTACATGCGCGACAACAGGATGCGCAGGTGTTCGTCGTAGGCGGCGGTGGCGTTGAACGGGCGCAGGTACTGGTCGCACGTGCCGGCCTGACGGTGCAGGTCGCGGCGGCGGACGTAGCCCATTGCCTTGTTTTCAGCATCGGTGACCACAACATAGCGGCGGTCGTTTTCGTCCATGATTTCCAGCGCATCGGCGACGGGCGTTTCCGGGCTCACGGACGGTGCGTTGTCCGCCGCGTCTTCGGCCTTGACCAGCAGCAGACGCTTGAGCGTGCTGTCCTGGCCCACAAAGTTACTGACGAAATCATCCGCCGGGTGCGCGAGCAGCGTGTCCGGGTGGTCGATCTGCAGCAGTTTGCCGGCGCGGAAGATGGCGATCTTGTCGCCCAGCTTGATGGCTTCGTCGATGTCGTGGCTGACCATGATCACGGTCTTGTTCAGCGCGCGCTGCATCTCGAAAAACTCGTTCTGGATCATCTCGCGGTTGATCGGGTCGACCGCACCGAACGGCTCGTCCATCAGCAGCAGCGGCGCGTCTGCGGCCAGCGCACGGATCACGCCGATCCGCTGTTGCTGACCGCCCGACAACTCGCGCGGGTAGCGATGCAAATACTGCTTGGGTTCCAGCTTGATCATGCTCATCAGTTCGCGGGCGCGGTCGTGGCATTTCTGCTTGTCCCAACCGAGGAGCTTGGGCACGACCACGATGTTTTCTTCGATGGTCATGTTGGGGAACAGGCCGATCTGCTGAATCACGTAACCGATGTTGCGGCGCAGGGTCACTTCGTCCAGGCCTGTAGTGTCCTCGCCATTGATCAGCACTTTGCCGGAGGTCGGCATGATCAGGCGGTTGATCATTTTCAGCGTCGTACTTTTGCCGCAGCCCGACGGACCCAGGAACACACAGATCTCGCCTTCATTGACGGTCAGGCTCACGGAATCGACGGCCTTCACTTCCTTGCCGTTGCTCTGGAAGGTCTTGGACAGGTTTTGCAGTTCGATCATGGTTTTGACAGTCATTTGAGCAATCCTTTTGGAGTCAGCGAGCGTTGCAGCCATTGCAGAAGCAGGTCGGCGAAGATGGCCAGAATGCTGACCAGTACGGCGCCGACGATCAGCATCGACATATCGCTGCGGCTGATAGAAGCAAGAATAAGTACACCCAGACCACCGGCACCGATGGTCGCGGCGATGGTCATGACACCGATGTTCATGACCACGGCGGTGCGTACACCGGCGAGGATCACCGGCACGGCGATCGGCAGTTCAACCATGCGCAGACGCTGGCCGAAAGTCATGCCGATGCCTTTCGCGGCTTCGCGGATACCTGGATCAACGCCCGTGAGGGCCAGATAGGTGTTACGCATGATCGGCAACAGCGAATAGAGGAACACCGCTGTGATCGCTGGCAATGGGCCAAGGCCCTGTCCGAACTTCGAATAAAACGGCAGCAGCAAGCCAAATAAGGCAATCGACGGAATGGTCAGCAGCACGGTGGCGCTGGCCTGCAACGGCCCGGCAAGGGTCGGAAAGCGCGTCATCAACACGCCCAGTGGAACGCCGACGACAATTGCCAATGTCACTGCGATACCGACCAGAGTGATGTGTTGCAGGGTCAGGTGCATGACCTGATTCCAGTCCAGATGGGAGAAAGCGCTGAGGAAACTCATGGTTTCTCCTCCTGTTTTGCCGCCGGCGTCGGCGGGACCGGCACGCTGTCGGCGGAAGGGTTGATCGGATGCTCGCGCAGGAATTCAGCCGCCACTACGGTAGGACTTTCGTGGTCGACGTCGATGCGCGCGTTCAGCGTACGCATGGTCTGGTTATCCAGCAGCGCGGCGAGCGGCTTGAGCAAATCGGCCAGTTCCGGGTGCTTGTCCAGGTACTCCTTGCGGATCACCGGCGCAGCGGTGTAGTCCGGGAAGTAGTGCTTGTCGTCCGCTAGCACCTTGAGCTTGAACGCGTTCAAGCGGCCATCGGTGGTGTAAACGAGCCCTGCAAAAACCTGCCCGTTGCGCAGCGCGGTGTAGACCAGGCCCGCGTCCATCTGACGGGTGTTTTCACGCCCCAGGTTCATGCCGTAATGCTTGACCATGCCCACCAGACCGTCGGAACGGTTGGCGAACTCGGTGTCCAGCGCCACGATGTGGCCCTTGTCGGCCTCGGCCTTGAGCACCGTGGTCAGGTCAGACATGGTGTTGACCTGCGGATACTGCTGGGCAATCTTGTCCGGCAGCGCCAGCGCGTAGGTGTTGTTGAACTTGGAGGGGGATAGCCAGACCAGCCCCTTCTTGGCGTCCAGCTCCTTGACGCGCTGATAGGTCTGCTCGCTGTCGAGCTTCTCATCAACATGGTTGTAGGCAACCAGCGACACGCCGGTGTACTCCCACAGCAGATCCAGCTGGCCGCTTTCCTGAGCACTGCGCGCCAGGTTACTGCCAAGGCCGCCGGTGATCTGAACCTGATAGCCCTTGTCGCGCAGGTATTGCGCCGTCAGTTCGGCCAGCATGGTCTGCTCGGTGAACACCCGCGCGCCGATGCGCAGCACCGGCATTTCAGCCGGAGCATCCGCGGCCTGGGCGAAACCGGACAGCAACATCCCGACGCCCATGATTAATGTGCATAACTTCTTCATACCAATTCCTTTCTCAGCGGGGCTCGACTTATCGAGCCAGGCCGCGTTCCAGCCAGAGACGGCTTGCCAGGGTCACGGCGCCATCGAGCAGCAGCGCAAGCAACGCGGTACACGCGGCGCCCAGCACCAGTTGCGGCTGATTGTTCAGGGCGATGCCGGGGAAAATCAGGCTGCCCAGGCTGTTCGCGCCAATGAGGAACGCCAGTGGCGCGGTCCCGACGTTGATCGCCAACGCCACGCGCACACCGCCGATGATGATCGGCACGGCGTTGGGCAATTCGACACGCCAGAGCACCTGACGCGGTGTCATGCCGATGCCGCGCGCGGCTTCTTTAAGGGAACCCTGAACGTTTTTCAGGCCTTCGTAGGTGTTGCGCACGATGGGCAATAACGAAGCGAGGAACAAAGCGAAGATCGCCGGACCGCTGCCGATGCCCAGGATGCCCAGAGCGATGGCCAATACGGCGAGAGGAGGAACGGTGTTACCGATGTTGAAGATCTGCATGAAGCGTTCGGCGCGGCCAACCATGTTAGGTCGGCTGAGGACAATGCCGGTCGGGATCCCGACTACCAGTGCCGCCAGCATCGAAGCCAGCACAAGCCAGACGTGGGCTTGCAGATAAAACAGCAGATCGTCCTGATATTGCCTGATGGTACTGATGCCGATCCATTGGACCAGCAGGGCCAGGAGTGCGATGACAATCACACCTCCCAACAGCCCCTTGCCATAGCGATTTGCCACGGGCGGACTCCTTATTTCAGTCGGCAAACGTCTGGCGTGGAACCGGCCTTTTCAGGCAGCACGCGAACGTTCGCGAAGAGCAGCGGGTGGGTCGCCGGAAAGGTTGATACCTCGGCGAAAACACAAGCCATGAGCGCAGCTTCGTCAAGCTAACTTGCTGATTTTGCAACCCTTGGCATGTAGCGATACCAGGGAATGGACGTCTCCTTAACCGCAAAGGTTCCCACGTGCGATGGTATCTGGCCACCCTTTATTGACTGAACGGTTCGGTTATTGCTCTGGTTTGGGCTATAATCGCCGCCCTTTTTTTGAATCACCTCTCGGGCGATTTCCCATGACCAGACAGGCCGCCGAAGTCGCGAAACGCCGCACTTTCGCCATCATTTCCCACCCCGATGCGGGTAAGACCACCATCACCGAAAAGCTGTTGCTGATGGGCAAGGCCATTTCCGTCGCCGGCACGGTGAAGTCGCGTAAATCCGACCGTCACGCCACTTCCGACTGGATGGAAATGGAGAAGCAACGCGGCATTTCCATCACCACCTCGGTGATGCAGTTCCCGTATCGCGATCACATGATCAACCTGCTCGACACCCCGGGCCACGAAGACTTTTCCGAAGATACCTACCGCACGTTGACCGCTGTCGACTCGGCGCTGATGGTGCTCGATGGCGGTAAAGGCGTTGAGCCCCGCACCATCGCACTGATGGATGTCTGCCGCCTGCGCGACACGCCGATCGTGAGCTTCATCAACAAGCTCGACCGCGACATTCGCGACCCGATCGAGCTGCTCGACGAGATCGAAGCGGTCCTGAAGATCAAGGCCGCGCCTATTACCTGGCCGATCGGTTGCTACCGCGACTTCAAGGGCGTTTATCACCTCGCCGACGACTACATCATCGTTTACACCGCCGGTCACGGTCATGAGCGCACCGAGGTAAAAATCATCGAGAAGCTGGACTCCGATGAAGCGCGCGCCCACCTGGGTGATGAGTACGATCGCTTTGTCGATCAGCTGGAACTGGTGCAAGGCGCCTGTCATGAATTCAACCAGCAGGAATTCCTCGACGGCCAACTGACGCCAGTGTTCTTCGGTACAGCGCTGGGCAACTTCGGTGTCGACCACGTACTTGATGCGGTGGTGAACTGGGCGCCGGAGCCCCTGGCCCGCGTCGCCAACGAGCGCACGGTGGAGCCGGTCGAGGAGAAATTCACCGGCTTCGTGTTCAAGATCCAGGCGAACATGGACCCCAAGCACCGCGACCGCATCGCGTTCATGCGCATCTGTTCGGGCAAGTACGATAAAGGCATGAAAATGCGCCATGTGCGCACTGGCAAGGACGTGCGAATCGGTGACGCGCTGACCTTCTTTTCCAGCGAGCGTGAACAGCTGGAAGAAGCCTACGCCGGCGATATCATCGGCCTGCATAACCACGGCACAATTCAGATCGGCGACACCTTCAGCGAAGGCGAAGCCTTGGGTTTCACCGGCATCCCGCACTTCGCCCCGGAGCTGTTCCGCCGCGTACGCCTGAAGGATCCGCTGAAATCCAAGCAGCTGCGCCAGGGTCTGCAGCAACTGGCCGAGGAAGGCGCCACTCAGGTGTTCTTCCCGCAGCGCAGCAACGACATCATCCTCGGCGCCGTCGGTGTGCTGCAGTTCGATGTGGTCGCCAGCCGTTTGAAGGAAGAATACAAAGTCGAATGCGCCTACGAGCCGATCACTGTGTGGTCAGCCCGCTGGATCGATTGCAGCGACAAGAAGAAGCTCGAAGAATTCGAGAACAAGGCGGTGGAAAACCTGGCAGTGGACGGCGGCGGTCACCTGACCTACCTCGCGCCAACCCGGGTCAACCTGGCCTTGATGGAAGAGCGCTGGCCTGACGTGAAATTCCGCGCAACGCGGGAGCATCACTAAGGCTCACTCCTCCGAGTGATCGTTCCCACGCTCTGCGTGGGAGCGCCGCTGCTGACGCTCCGCGCGATTGGACTGCGGACGCGGAGCGTCCAGAGATGCATTCCCACGCGGAGCGTGGGAACGATCAGTTACCCCCCTATTTCACCACCATCCCCACACCCCGCCCACGCGGATCGGACGCGGTTTCGACTTTCGTGCCGTCGATCTTGATCGCTTGCACATTGCCCATCGACCAGCCCTGGTCCTTCAGCGTGTAACCCATGCTGGTCAGCTCGTCAGCCACCGGGGTCGCCAGCGGTGCGAATTTCTCGGTGTAGATCGTGTCTTTCGGCAGCAACTGGTGATGGACCCGCTGGGCGGCAACTGCGTCTTTCAGCGGCATGTGGAAGTCATAGATATTGTTCAGCACCTGAAACACCGTGGTGAAAATCCGTGAGCCGCCCGGCGTGCCCAGCACCAGTGTGACCGCGCCGTCGCGGGTGACCAGGCTCGGGCTCATCGACGACAACATGCGCTTGCCGGGCTGGATGGCGTTGGCATCCCCGCCCACCACACCGAACGCGTTGGCAACGCCCGGCTTGGAACTGAAATCATCCATCTCGTCGTTCATCAAAAAGCCTGCGCCCTTCACCACCACGCCGCTGCCGTAATCCCAGTTCAGGGTGTAGGTGTTGCTGACGGCGTTGCCCTTGGCATCGACGATGGAGAAGTGCGTGGTCTGGTGCGATTCAAGCCCGGCCTTCACGTTTTCCGTGGGTGAAATCGCCGTCGGGTTGACCTCATGGGCGCGCTTGGCCAGATAGGCGTTGTCAGTCAGTTGGCTCACCGGCGGCACGGAAAAGTCCGGATCGCCCAGGTAGTTGGCGCGATCGGCGAACACCCGTTTTTCGATTTCTGCCACCAGATGGATATATCTCGCCGAATTAAGAGGCACGTCCTTGAAGTCATCAGCCAGCTGCTGCTTCATGCCAATCAACTGCGCCAGCGCGATGCCGCCGGAGCTGGGCAGCGGGGCGGTGTAGAGCGTGTTGCCGTTGAAGTTGACGTGCAACGGCTTGCGCCAGATCGCCTTGTAATCCTTCAGATCCTCTTTGGTGATCAGGCCGTTGTCGTGTTGCATCTGCGCCACCAGCAGGTCGGCCGTCTGGCCCTGATAAAACTCGTTGGCGCCTTTGTTGGCGATGCGTTCCAGGGTCTTGGCCAGCTCCGGTTGCCGGAAGGTCTCACCGGTCTTCATGTCGCCGAAGTAATCCGCGAAATTGGTCTTGCCGTTGAGCTGTTTGATCGCTTCAGCGCCATACATGTATTGCTTGTCGGCGACCTTGAAGCCGTTTTTGGCATAACCAATGGCCGGCGTCAGCAGCTCGGCCCACGGCAGCTTGCCGAATTTCTCATGGGCTTCCCACAGCCCCATGACGGTGCCGGGCACCCCCGATGCACGCGCGCCGACCAGGCTCATGCCCGGAATGACCTCGCCCTTGTCGTCCAGGTACATGTTGCGGGTGGCCGCTTTCGGCGCGGCTTCGCGGTAGTCGAGAAAGTAAGGCCGGCCGTTCATGAACAGGGTCATGAAGCCACCGCCGCCGATGTTGCCCGCTTCGGGGTAGGTGACCGCCAGCGTGAACGCCGTGGCGACAGCGGCATCGACGGCGTTGCCGCCCTTCTTGAGAATCTGTGCAGCGACCTGAGCACCGTATTGATCGGGAGACGCGACGGCGCCGCCTTCAAGCACTACCGCATACACCGGCGAACTCGCGGCGAAGATCACCGACAGGGCAAGGGTTTTGAGGATCACTGCACGCATGGGGCTTCCTTGATGACAAATACGACAGCTTGTTACTGATGTGCTGTCTGGAGGCTGAAGAGACTAACGGTCCCGCTGCACATTAATGATGAAACTTGCCGCAAACGCAAACGGCCACACGCGGGTAACCGGCTTGCCCCGTGATGAGTTTGGCCAGTCCTGTGGTGTAACGCCGTTCGTGGTCTGACCTGAAGCACTCGATACCTGATTCAACCTGCCCCACATCATCCCTGCGGTCCGAAATTAATCGCAATAACAGCCCTTGTCTGCATCGCCAACGAATCTAATACAGCGTCTTGAAATACCTACCATCAATTAAAGCCACTGGGCGTTTAACCAGAACGGAGCACCACCGTGATAAGGATATTGGCCTGGTTAGTATTCCTAATCCCCCTGGCGGCGGCCACACCGGCAACGGCCGCTGAGACGCCATTTCTGAAATCAGGCCGGCCACTTGATGAGCGAGATTTCGACGCATCAGCGACGTTGAAAGCGCAGCATTCATTCCCAGGGACCATCAAGATAAGCGAAGCGGATATCGACGCCAGTCAGATTAAAGATCATTCGATTCTGGCGCTGGAGATGGATGGAGCAACGCTGCTGGCCACATTCGTTCGCAGTGAACAACTGAACCAGCCTTCCAAAGTGTCTGTTCCGCGTGATGAAGCGCGCGAAAAGGACGTGTCAGACATGACTGTCTGGTACGGAAATCTAGAGCCGCATATCAACATTGAGCCGTTCAACGCAGCACGACAGGATCCTCTCAATTCAATCACGCTGGTTAAGTCTAAGACCGGTGTAACGGGCGTCATTCGTCATGGCGCCAGACTCTTCTGGCTACGGCCTATGAAAGATGGCAAGCACCTCATCGTGGAACTGGACGAGTCGAAAATGCCCGATGAGGGTAATGCCCCCATGCCATCTGGATCTGGGGCTGTCCTGGAAAAATCATCACCGACCGAATCGGCGGGTAATGTGGTTATAGACGTATTCACCGTCATCATGCAGAGAGCCGTGGACGCCTATGACGGCGACATGCTCGCCTTGATGCAGCTGGCAGTCGCTCAGGCGAACCAAAGCTATATCAACAGTGATATCGGCATCAGCCTCAGGTTGAGTGCATACCAAGTGACGAACTACAGCTCATCCAACTTTTTGGATTTGGACATGAATCGCCTGATGGATCCCAAGGATGGGTACATGGACGACAGTATGGTCATCAGGGAGGAGTCCTTCAGCGACGTGGTCATGCTGATTGATGATTACGGCCGCGTTATTGAGGGCGATTATCTTTGCGGCCTGGCAAAACAGGTAGGCTCGACTGCCGCTACAGCAGTCGCTGCCGTGAACTATCGATGCATCTTCAACCAGACATTCGCCCATGAGCTGGGTCATTTACAGTCTGCTCGCCACAACCCTGAAAACGACTCAGGACAGGGCCCGTATTCCTATGCCCATGGATATCGCTACACAGTTGACGCTGCACAATGGAGAACACTCATGGCTTATCCCTGCGTGCCATGGTCGAGTGGTTGCCCAGTCCTGAACGCCTGGTCCAATCCCGATCTGCGCTACAACGGCGTCCCTATGGGCGACGCTCAGAGCGCTGACAACCGCCGCGTGCTGGAGCTGACTAAGCAGAGCATTTCAAAATACTACAGCCAATAGCGGCACCAGGTTTCAGCCCTAAGCTTCGTACGATCAGCCGGGTACGATCAGCTCGCCTCGATCAGCTTTACCCGCTCCCGCCGCAGGTTCAGGGCCAGGACGCTCGCCAGCACCACAATCGACCCGAGGATGACCTGCGGGGAAGGCATCTCGCCCAGCATCACCGAGGCAATGGCGATGGCCATCGGCGGTGTCAGGTACAAACTCATGGACGCGCGGCTGACGTCCATGTGCTTCAGAACGTAGGCCCAAGCCAGATACGCCAGTGCGCTGGGGAACAGCCCCAGCACACCCACTGCCACATTGACCCTCAGCGGCGCGTTGAAGACTTCCCCAATCAGACCCGGCAAGTAAATCAGCAGGAACACCGTGCCCGCCCAGACCGTATAACAGACCATGGTCAGGCCGTCGTACCGATGGCTGTGACGCTTCTGCAGCGAGAAATAAACGCTCCATGAAAACGCCGCCAGCAGAATCAGCAGCCCGCGCGCGTCCATGTGGCCAATGCCCCGATCACCGGTGACGACAATCGCCGCGCCCACCAGCCCGAGCGCAACACAGCCCCAACGCCAGGCGCTGACCCGCTCCTTGAACACGAAATGCGCCAGCAGCGCGGTAAACAAAGGCGTTGATTGCACCAGCACGCTGGACGCCCCGGCACTCACGCCAGCCTGGCCGAAATTCAGCGCGATGTGGTGCAGGCTGACGGCGAAGAAACCCAGCACCGCGAGCAACGGCACGTCTTTCAGGCGCGGTAACGCGATGCGTTGCGATGAGGCGATCAACAGCATGAACACCGATGCAATCAGGAAGCGCAGTAGCGCCAGATGCCCCGGCTCATAGGCCTGCAAACCGATACGAATGCCGGTGGGCGAAAAGCCCCAGCAGGCGACCACGAAGAACGTGGCGAGGGCAACTTTCATCCCTTCCCACGGCACCGCAGCACTCACCGGTGTATCCGAACTGCAAACTGGCTCTGCCACCACGCTCATTTCGATAACTCCTGCGGACAGGCCCGACGCCTGCCCATGGCTGCGAGTATCGAAACAACTTATGCTCACCACAACCGAACAATAATGACGTAAACACTCACTTTTGGTGATGCATGGAACTGGCCCAGATTCGCATGTTCAAGACCGTGGTCGACACCGGCAGCATTGCCCGCGCTGCTGAAGTTCTGCATTGCGTGCCGTCGAACATCACCGCGCGGATCAAGGCGCTTGAGGCGGAACTGGGCACCGACCTGTTCTACCGTCAGGGGCGCGGGTTGCGCATCAGCCCGGCGGGGGAAATCTTCCTCACCTACGCCGGCAAGATGCTCAGCCTGGCCGACGAAGCCAAGCGCGCGGTGCATCCCGATGCCGCGCCCTCCGGGCCATTGCGTATCGGCGCCATTGAATCCTCGGCCACCGCGCGGCTACCCCGACTGCTGGCGCGCTTTCATGCGCGTTATCCGCAGGTGTCACTGGAGCTGACGACGGGCACCGGCACGCAACTGCTCGACGCGACGCTCAACCAGAAGCTCGATGGCGCCATTGTTGCCATCGACGTCAAACGCCCACGGCTCAAGCGCACATCGATGTACCGGGAGGATCTGGTACTGATTGCCGCCGAGTCGATGGGGCCGATTCGCAGCGCCGCGGATCTGCAGGGCAAATCGATTTTCATGTGGCCCGAAGGCTGCCCTTATCGCGCGGCGCTGGAGCGCTGGTTGCAGCACGACGGCCAGACTCAGCCCATCGTCAGCATTGCCAACTACGGCACCATCGTCGGCTGCGTCAGCGCCGGGGCAGGCGTGGCGCTGGTGCCCAAAGGGGTTTACGAGCAGTACCGGAAAGGCTCGGGCTGGGTCGGTTATGAATTCCCTGAACTGACCTCCATCGATAACCTGTTTTACTGGCACGAGAACGCCGAGCATCACCCGGCGCGGGAGGCGTTTGTGGAGATGTTGCGGGCGGAATTCAGCGGGGTGGCCCAAGATTGACGGCGCACCGAAACCCAATCGACCACGCGCATCCAGCTGGATGAACAAGACGTCGAATGCCTCGGGTGTTTCCGAAATCTTGAAGGTTCACACGACACACTGTAGGAGCGCGCTTGCCCGCGAAGGCGGTGGGTCAGATTGCATTTTCGTCATAGACACACTGCGTTCGCGGGCAAGCGCGCTCCTACAATGGACGTGCGCGAGCAAACTTCTGCGGTAGGAAGTGAGTGCGAAAGATGCAGTGCCAAGTAAGCAGCCTCAAGCCGCGTACACCGCCAGCTTTTTCTGAATGAAATCCAGAAAGCACTGAATCCTCAATGCCAGCTGCGAGTTGCGGTAGTAGACGGCGTGGATCGGCTGGCGATAGCCGCTGTTGGCCTGGGGCAGGATGACGTTGAGGCGGCCCTGGCGGATGTCTTCGTGAGTCATAAAGTGCGACAGGCAAACGATGCCCTCACCCGCCAACGCCAACTGGCGCAACGTCTCGCCGCTGGATGCCGAGACCGTCGGCTGAATGAACAACCGATCCCCGTCGGCGTGGCGCAACGGCCAGTGATTGAGCGTTTCTGTCTGGGTGAAGCCGAGCAGTGAATGTCCGCTCAGCGCCTCCACGGTTTTCGGCGTACCGTGTTTTTTGAGGTATTCCGGGCTGGCGAGGATGTTCAGCGGACTGCTGCCGAGGGGCCGGGCATGCAGGGTGGAATCGGCCAGCACGCCAATGCGGATCGCCACATCGGTGCTCTGTTCCAGCAGATCAATGATCAGATCGTTGCTGTTCAGCTCCAGCTGGATGTCCGGGTACTGCGCACGAAACTCGGCGACGTACGGGACGATGGAATGCAGCATGAAGGGCGAGGCCGCATTGATCCGCAAACGACCGGACGGCGTCTGCTGGCGCACCGACATGCGCTCTTCCAGCTCTTCCATCTGATCCAGAATCTGCCTGGCCCGCTCGAGGAAATACTTGCCCTCCTCGGTCAGGTCCATGCGCCGCGTGGTGCGGTTGATCAACGTCGTGCCCAGCTTGCCTTCGAGTCGCGACAAGGTGCGGCTGATCGCCGAGGGCGTCTGCCCGACCTGCTCGGCCGCAGCGGAAATCGAGCCGCTTTCGATCACCGTGACAAACACCTGCAACTCATCCGACCTGGCTTTCACTGTTGTCTCCCGCTCACAAGAGACCGGATATTAGCGCTCTTGGGAGCAAGCTATAAGCTGCAAGCTGCAAGCTGCAAGCTGCAAGTCACAAGCGGCCAGCATTGAGCTTTAAACTTGCCGCTTGCCGCTTGCCGCTTGCCGCTTGAAGCTAGTAACTCGCTCCTCGCGCTCAGATCCCGAACACCGAGGCCAAGTGCGCCTCATACCGCTTAACGTCCGCGGCCACGTTCGGCATCTTCATCACGTCCACCGCCAGAAAGGTCGGCAGGCCGGTCATGCCCAGGAATTGGTTAGCCTTGTGGAACGGTAAGTACACGGCATCCACGCCCTTGGCTTCGAAGAAATCCGCCGGGTCGTCGAAGGCTTGCTGGGGCGCGTTCCAGGTAGCGGAAATCATGTACTGCTTGCCGTGCAGCAAGCCGCCGCTGCCGTACCGTTGGGAGGCATCGGAACGGGTGCGACCGTCGTTGGCGTACAGGCTGCCGTGCCCTTCGGTGAAGACTTCGTCGACGTACTTTTTCACCGTCCACGGCGCGCCCATCCACCAGCCTGGCATCTGCCAGATGATCACGTCCGCCCAGAGAAACTTCTGCACTTCCTCGGCCACGTCGTAGCCACCGTCGATGAAGGTCTGCTGCACGTCGAACCCGGCGCGATCCAGAAGCGCCAGGCCGGCTTCATGCAGCGTGGTGTTGTAGCGGCCGTCGGAGTGGGCGAATTGTTTGCCGCCGTTGAGAAACAGTACTTTTTTCATATCAAGCCTCGTCCGTCGTCAATGCAGCCCGCTGTTTAGCGGTGCCGGATTGAGGATCTTCAATTGGAATGGACGGCAGAATATCGATCAGGCGAGAGGGGAATAAGCCGCAGAGGGGCAAAATACATTTGCGCCTGAATCACGAGTCAGGCGGCTATTGATGAATTTACGTTGATTGGCCTAACGCGTGAATGCGGGCCGGACACCGCGTAATCAGCCAGCAATCATCAAGTGCGCGCCCAGCAGCGCCATGCCAATGAAGAACATCCGCTTGAACGCAATGGCGCTGATGCGTTGACGCAGCCACTGGCCGAACATCATGCCGAGCAATGCCGGAACCAGCGCCAGCAGCGAGGCGCCCATTTCGGCGCTGCCGACTGCGCCGTTCCAGAACAGACCAGCACCCAGTGCCAGGGTCGAGACAGTGAACGACAGCCCCAATGCCTGCACCAATTCGTTGCGATCCAGCCCCAGGCTCTGAATGTAGGGCACCGCCGGAATGACGAAAACGCCGGTGGCCGAGGTGACCAGGCCGGTGATAAATCCGCACAACGGCCCGAGCCAGCCCTCGGCAGCGGGCGGTACTTTGAGCGTCGGCAGAAACAGGCCGCAGAGCGCGTACACAAACAGCGCGCCGCCCAGCGCCTTCGCCATGCCGTGCCCGTTGCCAAGCCCCAGCGCGTAGGAGCCAAGTATTGTGCCGATGACGATGGTCAGCAGCAGCGGCCACAATCGCGCGCACAGCCCCCGCAGATGCCCGCCGGTTGCCAGCTGCCAGAGATTGGTCAGTGTCGAGGGAATCAGCAGCAGCGCCGCCGCCTGGGTCGGCAGCATCATCGCGCCGAGCAAGCCCATCGCCACGGTCGGCAACCCCATGCCGATGACGCCCTTGACCGTCCCCGCCAACAGAAACGTCAGCATCACCAGCACTGACAAGGTCCAGCCGAGGTGTTGATAAAGCGATAGGAAACCATCCATGGGCGCATCCTGCGATAGGTCGACGAGGGGAACATCGGATTGTGCAATCGGCGCCACTTCACCACATTCAGGCACCTGGGGTAACAGAAAAATAGTCGCTACCACGCTTCTGCTCAGCAGGCCGAACCAGGCAGCTTTCCATTTCTGCCAACCCGACTTGCCATTTGTAACGTTTCACCGGCAGCCGGTTTTTTCTAGGATCCCCTGACGTCGTCGACGCCTGGCTCGCCAGCAATCACGTGTTTGAGGGGGAATGCATATGTCCGATGCAACGGATCGTCTGTGGGGGGCGCGCTTCAAGTCAGCGCCGGCTGAAGCGATGGCCAACCTGTCACGCTCGCCCGCCGTCTATTTCCGCATGACGCCTTATGACGTCGCAGGGTCCAAGGCCCACGCCCACGAGCTTGAGCGCGCCGGTTTGCTGGATGCCGACGAAACCCGCCGCATCATCGAGGCGCTGCAATCGATCGACGAGGACTTTGCCGCCGGCAGCATTCAGCCCATTCCCGCCGATGAGGACGTGCACACATTCATCGAGCGCCTGCTCACCGAACGCCTCGGCACACTGGGCGGCAAGCTGCGCGCCGGACGTTCGCGCAACGATCAGACCGCCAATGACATGCGGCTGTTTCTCCGTGACAGGATTCGCGTGCTGACCCTGTCAATTCTCGATCTGCAGCAGGCATTGGTCAGTCAGGCCGAAGCGCATATCGAGACCATCGCGCCCGGCTTTACTCACCTGCAACAGGCGCAGCCGATTGTGTTTGGTCACCATTTGATGGCCCATGCCCAGGCGATTCATCGTGACATCCAGCGCCTGCAGGATTGGGATCAGCGTTTCAATCTATCGCCCCTCGGCGCCGCCGCCATAGCGGGTTCAGCCATCGCCCGCGACCCTCAACGTTCGGCGGCGGAAATGGGCTACGCCGGGCCGTGTGAGAACTCCATCGACGCCGTCGCCAGCCGCGATCACGTGGCCGAGTTTCTGTTCTGCGCGAGCATGCTGGGGATCAATATTTCGCGCATGGCCGAGGAGTTCTGCATCTGGACGTCGCGGCAGTTTCGCTGGGTCGAGCTGGACGATGCGTACGCCACGGGCAGCTCGATCATGCCGCAGAAGAAGAATCCGGACATCGCCGAACTGGCCCGGGGTAAATCCGGTCGTTTGATCGGTTCGCTGACAGCGATTCTGTCGGTGCTCAAGGCACAGCCGCTGTCGTACAACCGGGATTTGAGCGAAGACAAACACGCCATCTTCGACGCCCTGGACACGCTGAATCTGGTGCTGCCCGCCTTTGCCGGCATGGTCCGCACGATGAAGGTACGCAAGGACGAGTTGCTGCGTCAGGCCCCATTGGGTTTCACCCTGGCGACAGAAATTGCGGACTGGCTGGCCGTTCGCGGTGTGCCGTTCAAGGAAGCCCACGAGATCACCGGGCAGCTGGTTCAGCTGTGTGAGGCGCAGGACATCGGGCTGCCAGAGCTGACGCCGAAGATGCTCGCTGACACCGACCCGCGCCTGACGCCGGAGGTGCTGGAGAGCCTGACGCTGGAAGCCGCACTGGCGGCGCGCAGCGGTTGGGGCGGCACGTCGCCGGTACGGGTGGCCGAGCAAATCGCGCGGTTTAAACAGCACTTGGTGGCGCAAGAGCAATGGGCCAAGGACTACAACGGCCCGCGGGGTTAATTGCGCGCAGCCAGTCCCACTGACTGACCGCGTGCACATCGTGGGACCGGCTTTAGCCGGGAAGGCGTCGGATGTCACGACGTGAAATCGCGGGTGTTCGTGCTGGCCTCTTCCCGGCTAAAGCCAGTCCCACTGACTGACCGCGCGCACATTGTGGGACCGGCTTTAGCCGGGAAGGCGTCGGATGTCACGCCGCGAAATCGCGAGTGTTCGCGCTGGTCTCTTCCCGGCTAAAGCCAGTCCCACTGACTGACCGCGCGCACATTGTAGGACCGGCTTTAGCCGGGAAGAGGCCGGGGTGTGCGCCATCAGTTTTCCTTCTTGATGTATCCCTCAACCACCGCCGAAAAGTCCTTGCCGCCATCGCCGCGCAGGCTCATTGCCTGATACAGCTGCTGCGCCAGCGCGCCCATAATCACGGGTTGGCGGGCGGCCTTGGCAGCCTCGGTTGCCAGGCCCAGGTCCTTGAGCATCAGCTCCGCGCCAAACCCTCCGGTGTAGCCGCGCGACGCCGGGGCGGTTTCCACGACGCCGGGCCACGGGTTGTACATTTCCGAGCTCCAGCAGCGCCCGGTCGAGCTGTTGATGATGGTCGCCAGCACGCCGGTGTCGATGCCCAGGCTGTTGCCCAGTGCCATGGCTTCTGCCACGCCGATCATGGAAATGCCCAACAGCATGTTGTTGCAGATCTTCGCGATCTGACCGGTGCCGACGTCGCCGCAATGGACGATGTTGCGGCCCATCTGCGCGAGGACCGGCTTGAGCACCGTGAAGTGTTCAACACTCGCACCGACCATAAACGTCAGCGTCCCGGCCTGCGCCCCGCCAGTGCCGCCCGACACCGGCGCGTCGCCCACCATCACGCCCTGTTTCGCCGCTGCCGCCGCCACATCGCGGATGGTCTGTGGATCAATCGTGCTGCAATCCACCGCCGGCACCCCTGCGCTGATGCCCGCCAGCACGCCGTCGTCATTCAGGTACACCGCGCGAACATGAGCCGCCGCCGGGAGCATGGTGATGACCAGGTCGGCACCCTGAGCAGCATGTTTGGGCGACTCACTGATGCGGCTGCCCAATTCGGCCAGCTCGGCCAAGACCTGTTGGTTGACGTCGAACAAATGCAACTGATGCCCGGCACGGATCAGGTTCCGCGCCATCGGCGCACCCATGTTGCCCAGACCGATGAATGCGATTTTCATGGTTGTTCTCCTTGTTCAAAACTCAGCTCAAACCAACTGACGGAATACGATCTTTGTAGGAGCGCGCTTGCCCGCGATGGCGTCATGTCTCTCAACCCACCCGTCACAGGCAGATCGTTTTCACGGGCAAGCGCGCTCCTAAAACAGGGCGTCGAACTCAACGCAAATTGATCGTCGTATTCACCCCGTCATTCACGCTGTCGTCATCGAACCAGCGGCTGGTAACGGTCTTGGTCTGAGTGTAGAACTGCACCACCTGTTTGCCGTACGGCCCCAGGTCCCCCAGCTTCGAACCACGTGAGCCGGTGAAGCTGAAGAACGGCACCGGCACCGGAATCGGGATGTTGATGCCGACCTGCCCCACGTCGATTTCGCTCTGAAATTTGCGCGCCGCCGCACCGCTCTGGGTGAACAGCCCGACGCCGTTGCCGAACGGGTTGGCGTTGACCAGCGCGATGGCCTGATCCAGCGTGTCGACTTCCAGCACCACGAGCACCGGCCCGAAGATTTCCTGAGTGTAGATCTGCATTTCAGTAGTCACGCCCGTGAACAGCGTCGGCCCGACGAAGTTGCCTTCCTCAAAACCCGCCACCGTGATGTCGCGCCCGTCCAGCTCGAGGGTGGCGCCTTCCCGAACGCCGCTTTCAATCAAATCAAGAATTCGCTGCTTCGCGCGCTTCGAAATCACCGGGCCGACATCGGTCCCTGCCTCGCTTCCCGCATTCACCTTGAGCTGCTGCGCCAGCGCTTTCAGATCGGGAATCCACTGCTTCGACGCGCCGACCATCACCACCGCCGACGTCGCCATGCAGCGCTGACCCGCGGCACCGAAACCGGCACCGACCAGCGCGTTGAGGGTTTGTTCGCGATTGGCATCCGGCAGCACGACGGCATGGTTCTTAGCGCCCATCATCGACTGCACGCGCTTGCCATGTTTGCCCGCCAGGTCGTAAACGTGAGTGCCTACCGCCGTAGAGCCGACGAAGGAGACCGCCTTGATGTCTTTGTGGGTGCAGATCCCGTCGACCACCTCTTTGCCGCCGTGCACGACGTTGAGCACGCCCGCCGGCACGCCGGCCTCGACCGCCAGTTCCACCAGCAGCATGGTCGACATCGGGTCCTGCTCGGACGGTTTGAGCACGAAGGTGTTGCCGCAGGCGATGGCCATCGGGAACATCCACAGCGGGATCATCGCCGGGAAGTTGAAAGGCGTGATGCCTGCGCAGACGCCGATGGGCTGACGCAGCGTGTAGGTGTCAACGCCACCGGCCACGTTTTCGGCGAATTCGCCCATCTGCAAGGTGCCGATGGAGCACGCGTGCTCGACCACTTCCAGGCCGCGGAAGATATCGCCCTCGGCGTCCGCAATCGTCTTGCCCTGTTCGGCGCTGAGCACGACGGCGATGCGTTTGGAGTGTTCGCGGATCAGCGCCTGCAACTTGAGCATGATGCGCATGCGGGCGCCAATCGGCGTGTGCCGCCAAGTGGTGAACGCCTTCTGCGCGGCGGCGACAGCGGCATCGACCTCAGCGGCCGTCGCGAACGGCACGTGGGCCAGCACTTCCTGCGTGGCAGGGTTCACCACGTCCAGCCATTCGGTGGTTTGCGACTCAACCCATTCACCACCGATCAGCAGCTTCACGCGGGCCACGGTGGTGTTGTTTTTGTTCAGCGACACGTTCATTGCCCATTGCTCCATTCAAGGCAGCGCGCCGGCGTGGGCGCGCTGAAAAAAGTCGATTTCAGGCCGCGCGATGGCGAGGGGGATCACGCTTCATCAGCGCGGTGCAGACCAGTGCGACCAGCGCCATGCCGATCAGGTACGCGATCACGTAGCGCGGACTGCCGCCGCCCATGGCCAGCAATTGCGTGGCGATCATCGGCGCAAATCCGCCGCCCAGAACACCCGCCAACTGCACCGAGACGGAGATGCCGCTGTATCGAATTTCCGCCGGAAACTGCCGGGCGAACAACAGGGATTCCGGCGCATACAGGATCGGGAAGACCACGCCTACTGCCAGCACCATCGCCCACCACACCATCTGCGGTTCGCGGGTGCCAAGCATGGCGAAGAAGGGATAAACGAACGCGCAGAGCAGCAGAAGCCCGGCGAAATACAGACGTTTCTGACCGACCTTGTCGGACAGGTGCCCACACAGCGGCATGGTCACCAGAGAAAGCGCAGCGCCGGCGGTGATCGCGCTCAGCACGTCAGCGCGGGGGATGAGCAACTGATTGGCGGCGTACGCCAACGCGAAGGTCACCGACATGTAGAACCAGGCGTTCTCGGCAGTGCGCGCGCCGATGATGGTCAGGGTTTCTTTCGGATGGTCGCGGAAGACTTTGAACAGCGGCACTTTGACGGCGATGTTGTCTTTCTTGAGCTTCTCGAAATCGGGCGACTCCGGGACTTTCAGGCGAATCAGCCAGCCCACGCCCAACAGCACGACGCTGGCGAGAAACGGAATCCGCCAGCCCCAACTGAGCATGTCGGCCTCCGGCAATTTGGCGACCATGCCCATGGCCAACGAGGCCAGCACCAGCCCTGCCCCAACGCCGGTTTGCGGCAGGCTGCCGTAGAAACCTTTACGGCCTTCGGGCGCATGTTCGACCGCCATCAACACCGCCCCGCCCCATTCACCGCCGACGGCCATGCCCTGCAGAAACCGCATCGCTACGAGCAGCACCGCGGCCCAGTAGCCAATCTGTTCGTAGGTGGGAATCAGGCCGATGATGATGGTCGGAATGCCCATCAGCATCAGGGTAAACAAGAGCATGGACTTGCGCCCGATCTTGTCGCCGAAATGGCCGAACACGATGCCGCCCAGCGGCCGGCCGAGAAAGCCCACGGCGTAGGTGGCGAACGCCGCCAGCACCCCGATGATCGGGTCCAGTGCAGGGAAAAAAATCTTGTTGAAGATCAGGGCGGCAGCCGTGCCGTAGAGGAAAAAGTCGTACCACTCGATGGTCGTGCCAGCCATGCTCGCCGCGCCGGCAAGCCGGTAGGATCGGGCGTTTTTCACGGGGCTGGCATCGAGTGCGCCAGCGTCCGCCGTAATAGCGTTCTTCATAAACTCCTCCGCTTATTTATTGTTGTGCAGGGTGTTATGGCGTGTGTTTTCTGGATGTATTTGAACCTGGAACTCGTCCTCGCTGGATCACTGACTCCGTAGGAGCCGGCTTGCTGGCGAACCGCGTTGTGTCATCAAACATCGCTGTCGCTGACCCGACGTGTTCGTCAGCAAGCCGGCTCCAGGTTTCGCGTACGTCGCAGATTTCGCAGTTGGCGTAGATCAACTGTAGGAGCGCGCTTGCCCGCGAACTCGGTTAATCATCCACCGCAGCAGCGCCGGGTAGAATGCTTTCGCCAGCAAGCCGGCTCCTACATGCTGTGTCGTTGCCGGGGCTGCAGCGGTTGGATCCAGCCGCGCTTCGGAGTATAGATGTGCAAACTTCTAATAAGAACGCACATAAAAGCAGGTTCAACATGCAAAAAAACATCACGTCCCTGAGCGCGCTGAACTGGGACGACCTGAAGTTTTTTCTCGAAGTGGCGCGCACGCGCAAGGCCAGTTCTGCGGCCAAACGCCTCGCGGTGGACTACACAACGGTGTCGCGCCGAATCAGCTCGCTAGAGACGTCACTGGGCACGCTGCTGTTCGAGAAATCCCGCAACAACGGGTTCATCCTCACGGCGGAAGGCCAACGATTGCTCGGCGCGGCGGAGTCCATCGAAAGCACGCTGCATATTGCCTGCGAGCAGGTTTCCGGCTCCGGCGTCGCGTTGTCGGGGCATGTGCGCATGGGTTGCACAGAAGGCTTCGGCAGCTTCTTCATCACCCCGCAACTCAGTCACTTCACCGACACGTATCCCGCTATTTCGGTGGACATCCTGCCGCTGCCGCATTTCATCAGCCTGTCCAAGCGCGAGGCGGACATCGTCATCGCGCTGGAGCGTCCGGAGCACGGGCCTTACGTGTGCTGCAAGTTGTGCGACTACAGCCTGAGGCTCTACGCCACCCAGGATTATCTCGACAACCACGCGCCGATCCACAAGACCGAAGACCTTGCCGACCACCCGTTCATCAGCTACGTCGACGACCTGGCCTTCAGCTCCGAATTGCTCTACCTCAGCAACCTCCTCCCCGGCGCCCACGCCACCCTGCGCAGCACCAGCGTCATCGCCCAATACGTCGCCGCGCTGCAGGGCCGAGCGCTGGCGATTCTGCCGTGCTTTCTGGCGGCGCAAGATGCTCGACTGCTGCCGGTGCTGGAGAGCGAGGTGGATATCACGAGGCAGTTCTGGATGTACTGCCGGGAGGATTTGAGGAAGCTCAAGCGGATTACGTTGTTGTGGGATTACATCCGCGAGGCGACCGAGCGCAATCAGGGGTTTCTGTTGGGCAAGACAGATCGGATGGCGTTTGTGGATTGAATGCTAAGTCGGCGGCAGATTGGGGTGCTCGGCGCAACGCGATCTGTAGGAGTGAGCTTGCTCGCGAATGCAATGTTTCCACCGACAAATTTGTTGAAGCTGTACCAACGTATTCGCGGGCAAGCGCGCTCCTACACAGGTCCGACCGTCCGCTCTGCCCCTCCCCGCCATAGTTCAGAAATCTCTGAACTATGCATTTGAGCTTTCCTATTCTTTCCGTTCATCGGCCGAATCTAAGATCGGCCCCAATAAAGGAGCCCGTCCATTAGAGACCCGGCCCGAAGATTGCCTTTTCTGATGTGACTGCCGCTGTACCCGTCTAGGCCTGGGCCGTGGCGGAGCCCTGTCTTGGGTGGCACGTCAGCCGCACGACGCAATCTTTGAGGACGCTCGATGAAACTGGAAATCTTCCGCACGCTCTGGGGCTACCGCGCCAGCAAGGCCCAGGCGCTGGATGAGCTGCTGGAAGCCGGGTTCGACGGCATGGAAGCACGTCTGCCGCTGACGCCTGTGGAGCGCGCGGAATTCGGTGCCTTCCTGCGCGCCAATCACGTGCCTTACATCGCCACCGTGTTCACCGCCTACGACGTCCTCCCGGAACAATCAGCGACCACAGCAGAACACCTCACCGATCTGGAGCAGAAGCTCGCCTGGTCAACCGAGCTGGCGCCGCGCTTCGTCAACGTGCTGGCCGGCAATGACCGCTGGCAATTGCCGCAGCAGGTGGACTTCTTTGGTCAGGCGCTGGAGGTGGCGCGCAAGCATGGCCAGACAGTGGCCTTCGAAACCCACCGCGCCCGCTCGCTGTTCAATCCGTGGGTCACCCTTGAGCTGATCCGCCAACTGCCCGATCTACGTTTCACCAGCGACATCAGCCACTGGATCGTCACTTGCGAGCGTTTGCTCGATGACCCGGAAGACGACCTGAGCGCATTCGTCGAGCGCGTTCATCACATTCAGGCCCGGGTCGGTTACGACCAGGGTCCGCAAGTCCCCCATCCCGCTGCCCCCGAGTACGCCCGAGAGCTGGCATTCCATCAGCAGCACTGGGAAGCCGTGTGGAAATCCCAGCAGGCACGCGGTTATCAGGTCAGCACAATGACGCCCGAATTCGGCGCCGACGGCTATCTGCATCATCTGCCCTTCACCAATGTACCGGTGGCCGATCTCTGGTCGCTGAACGTGTGGATGGGCCAGACCGAACGCGAACATTTCCAGCGCTTCAACCACACAACAAGCCGATAAGGAGCGTTTCGTCATGCCAGATCCGTCGCACGCGGCAGCCCCGAAGGTCGCCAATTTCAGCAGCATCCCGGTGGTCGATATCGCCGAGCTGTTCAGCCCCGACATCGCCCTGCGTCAGGCCGTCGCTGACGAACTGGGCAAGGCGGCGCGGGAAGTGGGTTTTCTGTACGTCAGGAATCACGGCATCGCGCCGTCGTTGATCGACGGTCTGCGTCAAGCGGCCAAGGACCTGTTCGCCCAACCCCTCGACTACAAAATGCAGCATTACATCGGCACTTCGCGAAGCCACAAAGGCTTCGTGCCCGAGGGCGAAGAGGTGTACGCCAAGGGCAAGCCAGACCATAAAGAGGCCTTCGATATCGGTTTTGAAGTGGGCGATGACGACCCGCTGGTGATCGCCAAAACCCCGCTGATCGGCGCCAACGAATGGCCTGACCTGCCCGGTTTTCGCCCTGCGGTGGAAGCGTATTACGCGGCGGTGTTTGCCTTGGGCCGCCGTCTGTTCGACGGCTTCGCGCTGGCGCTGGGCCTGGAGGAAGGCTACTTCGAGGCGATGGTCACCCGCCCGCCCTCCAAGCTGCGTCTGATTCATTACCCGTTCGACGGCGCCGCGCAGGATGCGCCCGGAATTGGTGCGCACACCGATTACGAGTGCTTCACCATGCTGCTGGCCGACAAACCCGGGCTGGAAGTGATGAACAACCTTGGGCAGTGGATCGACGCGCCGCCGGTAGACGGCGCGTTTGTGGTCAACATCGGCGACATGCTGGAGGTCATGACCGCTGGTACGTTCGTTGCTACGGCTCACCGGGTACGCACGGTCAGCGAGGAGCGCTATTCGTTTCCGCTGTTCTTCGCTTGCGACTTCCACACCCAGATCAAGCCCCTTGCGCAGTTCGACAAGGGCACTGCCGACTACGAAGAAATCACCATCGGCGAGCACATGTTTGGTCAGGCATTGCAGACCTACCAATACCTGCGGCGCAAGGTCGAGAACGGCGAACTCAAGCTGTACGAAAAGGCGCGCAAGCCGTCGAGCTTCGGCCATTTGAAGAGCCAGACACAGGACCCATCGTGATGCGATGCGTCCCCCTGTTCCACCCGAATACTCAACACACCCAGCCCTACCTTTCTGACGTGGAGTCGCCGACGATGCGCAACACTTTGAACACTGCTGTCAGCTTGACCGTGCTTACCTCTGCCGTGCTCGGCGCATCCCTCGTTGCTGCAACCGCCGCGCAGGCTGCCACCACGGTGACGCCCGGGCAGTTCAAGGTCGGTATGGAGATCACCTACCCGCCGTTCGAGTCCTATGACGAGAAGAAGAACGTCGTCGGTGCCGACCCTGACCTGTCGCGCCTGCTCGCCAAGCACATGGACCTCAAAGCGGAGTTTGTCGACACCAAGTTCTCCAGCCTGATCCTTAGCCTTAATGCCGGGCACTACGACGCGATCATTTCGGGCATGTACATCACACCGGAGCGCCAGACCCAGGCCCAGACCATCCCCTACGCCGTAACGGGCGCGGCAATCATGGTGCTCAAGGACAGTCCGCTCAAACCCAAGGTGCCGGAAGATCTGTGCGGGCTGAAAGTCGGGCTGGAAAAAGGCACCACGTGGGTCACCCAGTTCAACAAGCTTTCCGCCGAATACTGCGTGCCGAAGGGCAAAGGCCCGGTCGCCGTCAGCGAATTTCCGTCTGCACCGGAAGTCACCCAGGCGCTGCTGTCGGGCAACGTTCAGGCGCAAGTGGAGATCGACGGCGCCGCCGGCATGATCGCCGAACGCACCAAGGGCCGCGTGGTGGTCAGCACTGAGCATTCCATCTATCAGCAGACGCTTGGCATCTACGTGAAGAAGGGCAATGACGAGCTGTATCAGGCGCTGCTCAAAGCTTTCGACGAGACGAAAAAATCCGGTGAATACGCGGCGCTGTTGAAGAAATACAACCTGGAAGAGCCCGCAAACTGACGGCTTGATGCTTCATCCCGTGTAGGAGTGAGCTTGCTCGCGATTGGTCGTACCAGACGATGAAGGTGTGTCGGCTGTACCGAAGTCATCGCGAGCAAGCTCACTCCTACAGGGATCGTGTTTGATAAGAGAATCCCGCCGGGCCCCGCCCTGCTGAGGTGTGTATGCAATTCGAATGGTCCTACTTTTTTTCTCTGTTCTCGGTCGCTGACTTCTGGGAATCCTGCATCACCGTGATCGAGCTCAGCGCGCTGGGCTGGTTCATCGGCATGCTGCTGGGTTTCCTGCTGGCCTCGGCCAAGCTGTCGACCGCGCGCTGGATCAGCGTTCCGGCGTCGATTTATATCTGGTTCTTCCGCAGTGTTCCGCTGCTGGTGCTGGTGGTGTTTACCTACAACCTGCCGCAGATGTTTCCGGTCACCCGTGACGTCCTTTCCAACCCCTTCTATTCCGGCCTTCTCGCGCTGGTGGTCACGGAAGCGGCGTACATGGCGGAGATTCACCGCGGCGGCCTGATCTCCGTCGCGAAAGGCCAGAAAGAAGCCGGCCGCGCCCTGGGCGTCGGGCTGATCGGCATGCAGCGTCTGATCGTCATCCCCCAGGCATTTCGTATCTCCCTGCCAACGCTGGTGAATGAATACATCACCGTGGTGAAACTGACCTCGCTGGTGTCAGTGATTTCCCTCACCGAACTGCTGACCGTGGGCCAGCGTCTCTATGCGCAGAACTTCCTGGTGATGGAAACGCTGTCCGCCGTCGCGGTGTATTACGTGATGATCGTGACGGTGTTCGGCTGGCTGTTTCACTGGCTGGAGCAGCACCTTGAGCTGAGCAATCGCAAGCCGCAGACCCTCGACGACACTGCCCTGACTCACCTGCGCGCCAGCCTGGTCGCGCAGCCCGCGGTAGTACGCCAGCCGACAACAGGACCGGGGTCGGCGCCAGCGCTACAACTGGTCAACATCCACAAAAGCTACGGGCAACATGAAGTGCTCAAGGGGATCAACCTGGAGGTGGACGCCGGTCAGGTGATTTCCATCATCGGTCCATCAGGTTCGGGCAAGACCTCGCTCATTCGCACCATCAACAGCCTGGAGACCATCGACAAGGGCGAGATCATCCTGTTTGGCGAAGGCTACATTCACGCCGGCGACAACCCCAACGCGCCGCAGATTCGCCGTGGCGTGCAGCGCATCGGCATGGTGTTTCAGAACTTCAACCTGTTCCCCCACCGCACCATTCTCGACAACGTGACCCTCGCGCCGCGTTATCACGGCCGCGACCGCGACGTCAGCGAGCAGCGTGCCTACGCCCTGCTCGACAAGGTCGGGCTGCTGGCCCACGCGCACAAATACCCGCATCAGCTCTCCGGCGGTCAGCAACAGCGCGTGGCGATTGCCCGAGCGCTGGCGATGGACCCGCAGATCATGCTCTTCGACGAGCCGACTTCTGCGCTTGACCCGGAGCTGGTGGGCGACGTGCTGAAGGTCATCGCCGAGCTGGCGAAGGAAGGCATGACGATGCTCATCGTGACCCATGAGATGGACTTCGCCCTGTCGATTTCCGACCGGGTGATCTTCATGGAAAACGGCATCGTACAGGTCGACGCCGCGCCGCAGACGATTCTTGCCGATCAGTGCGGCGAGCGTGTGCGCAGGTTCATGGGGCTGGATCACGCCGTTACGCAACAAGCGCCGACGCTCAAAGAGGCGTGAGCCTCACAACCCCAACATCAACCCGCTCAGGCGCTTGACCTTGCGCCGCAGGGCTTCTTCAAACACGCCCTGACGCGGCTCGATCAGGCTGAACCAGTGCTTGGCCCGGGTGATGCCGGTGTAGATCAACTCCTTGGTCAGCACCGGGTTCAACGCCTCGGGTAGGATCAAGGCCGTGTGTGCGAACTCCGACCCCTGGGACTTGTGCACTGTCATCGCGTATACCGTTTCCACGTCATTGAGCCGACTGGGCAGCACAAAACGCACGCCGCCGCTGCCGTCGTTACGCGGGAACGCAACACGCAGCGCCTGACGGTTCTCCTCGACCGGCCCCTCGGGGAGACGCAAGGCAATGCCAATGTCGCCGTTCATCAAACCCAGCCCGTAGTCGTTGCGCGTCATCAACACCGGGCGCCCCTCGTACCACTGATGATCACTCTCGATCAGCCCGGCGCTGAACAGCGTTTCCGTGATCCGTCGATTCAACCCTTCCACGCCCCACGGCCCTTTGCGCACCGCACATAGCAGCTGGAACTCATCGAACGCATTCAAGACATGCCGCGCCCACTCGACGCTGCGCGGGTCTTCGATCTGCGTCAGGTCTTGCGGCCGCTGCGCGTGCATCACGCCCAGATAATGGCGGTAACCCTGCGGACCGTCGCCGTGACCGTCGAGCAAAAGCCGTGACAGCGCACGGTCCTGCTCACCTTTGAGCACCAGGGAAAACAAATCCGGGTACTGGCGAGCCGCGAGCAACGCGCGCGCGTCCTTGTCCTGCTGCTGATTGACCAGCTTGGCCAACTGACCGATGCCGCTCCCAGCCACGAAACGCCGGGAGTGGCGCAGCATCACCACTTGCTGAGCCAACGCGTGATGCTGATCGTCGCCGTGCTGCAAACCGCTTCCGGAAAGATCCTCGCCGCTGACCGATTCAAGCCACGCCTGGGTTTGCGGGCTGTACATGCCCGCCTCCGCGTCACGGCACAGATCGCCCAGCACCGCGCCGGCCTCAACCGACGCCAGTTGATCCTTGTCGCCCAGCAACACCATCCGCGCGTGGGGCGGCAGCGCATCGAGCAGATTCGCCATCATTTCCAGGTCGATCATCGAAGCCTCATCGACCACCAGCACGTCCAGCGGCAGCGGGTTGCCCGCGTGATGACGAAAATGCCGTGTGCCCGGACGGCTGCCCAGCAAACGGTGAACCGTCGTGACTTCGCTGGGGATTTTCTGCCGCACGTCTTCCGGCACTTGCAGCGACTGCACCTGATGACTGATCGACTCGGTCAGACGTGCCGCGGCCTTGCCGGTCGGCGCCGCCAGACGAATGCGCAGCGGCTTGCCGCGTTCAACCGCTGGCGATTGCAGCAGCGCCAGCAAACGCACGACCGTGGTGGTTTTGCCCGTGCCGGGGCCGCCGGTGATGATGCTGAACGCGCCTCGTGTCGCCAGCGCACAGGCCAGCTTTTGCCAGTCGATCAATGCGTCAGGCGCGTGATTGGCCGGGCCGAACAGCGCATCCAGACGTTGGGGCAAATCGCTGAACCCCGTTTCCACCTGAGCCAGTCGACGACGCAACGCCGCATCGATCCGCCGTTCATAGGTCCAGTACCGGCGCAGGTACAGGCGCCGATCGGATAAAACCAACGGCCTCTGCGCCGCCGCTTCGCTGACATCCCCAGCGTGAGCAACCAGCGCGCTCGCTTCCAGCGCCTTGCACCACGTTGCGCCGTCCAGCGATTTAAGCAGCGAGGACGGCAACAGCATCGGCGTCGACAACACATCACCCTCCGGCGGCAGCGACAGGGCGAAATCCGGCTCTTTCAGGGTTTCGTAGAGGTCCAGGCAGACGTGGCCATGCCCCAACTGGTGACTGGTCAACGTGGCCGCCAACAACACCAACGAGTCGGCCGCGGGATCAAGGTCAGCCAGAAACGCCACGAAGGCCTTGTCCAGCGCACGCAGCCAGCCGCGCTCGACCCAGCGCTGCAGCAACAGCAGCAAATCCTCCACGCGGCTGAGGGGTTTCAGGTCGGCCAGGCTGTCGGCGTCCAGCGCCGTGGGCATCAAGTGAGCGAAGGTGCGATTCATACGAGGTCTCCTGACAGCACGTCTTCCGTGATCGGCGCCCGGCCCTGAAACAGCAGATCGAGACGTTCGATCAACTCACGGGGCGGCCGGGTGAACCACGCCCCCTGACTCGCCGCGCGGCTGCCGCGCACGAACAGGTACACCGCGCCGCCCATGTGCCGGTCGTAATCGTAATCAGCGAGACGTGCTTTGAGCTGACGGTGCAAGGCAAGCAGATAGAGCACGTATTGCAGGTCGTAGCGGTTGTCCAGAATCGAGTTTTCCATCGCCTGCTCGGTGTAGGCATCGTCGTCGACGCCCAGCCAGTTGGATTTGTAGTCGGCAACGAAGTAACGACCTTCGTGCTCGAACGTCAGGTCGATGAAGCCCTTGAACATGCCGTTCAGCGAAACCGTTTCTGCCGCCGCGCGAGGCGCGCCGTTGTGGGTGTAGCGGCGCACCAGCGCGTCCATCTGCGCCACATCGACCTTCGAGCAGGCGAACCAGAATTCCATTTCGACGCGGTACTGGTTCGGCTGATCCAGCTCGCACAAGGCCATGGGCTGCATCTCTGTGCCCAGACGAAGCGGCAGGGTCAGCAGATGTTGCAGCCAGTCGGTCAGCGTGTTGATCCAGCCTTTCCAGTCTCGACGGTTGCAGCGTTGGGCGACGACTTTCTCCAGCGACAGCGGATCAGCCGCCGCTTCGGCAAAGCCCTTCTCGCCCGCCCATTCCAGCAAGCCGTGCAGAAAGGTGCCGGGATTCGGACCACGCGGGAATCGATGGATATCGCCGCCGCTGACCATGACCTCTCGCGGCGCATCCGGGTCGAGACGCTCATCGTCGAACAGCTTCTGCGCTTGCGGGCTGTCCGGCGACTGATCGCCGCTGTCGGTGATGGTGTCGCCGATGCGCAGCGCGCTATAGGACGCAATCCACCAGTTCTCCCGTGCGCTGCGCCGGGGCACGCGCGGCTTGCTCAACGCGACCTCGTTGCGCGGCGCGCTGAAGGACTCTGTGGTGGGTAACGGAACGGGTTCCACCTGCACGGCCGGGTGGTTGTCTGCCAAGGATCGCAGCCATTGGCCCAATCCCACTGACTCAGCTAGCTTCTGCCCGCCGCCAAGCAAGTAGCCCAGCGCCGAACGGTGCACTATCGAAGCGTTGTTACTGCCGCGCTTGAGATCGGCAACGCCCAGCCAGCACGCATGTTGAGCGCGGGTCAGGGCCACATACAGCAGGCGCAGGTCCTCTGCCAGACGCTCGTCGTCCGCCTGTTCGATCAGCGCAGGCGTGGGTTTTAGGCTGATCTGCGCGTGGCCGGCGGCGTCGTGGAAGTGCAGCGGCAATCGGCTGCCGTCAACCGGCTTCGTCGAACAGATGAAGGGCAGGAACACCAGCGGGTATTCCAGGCCTTTGGATTTGTGGATGGTCACCACTTTGACCAGCTGCTCATCGCTTTCGAGGCGCAGGATCTGTTCTTCCCCCGCTTGGCCGGACAAAGCCAGATGCTCGCTCAGATGACGAATCAGCGCCTGCTCGCCATCCAGCTCGGCGGCGGCCTGCTGCATCAGTTCGCTCAGGTGCAGCAGGTTGGTCAGTACGCGTTCGCCATCGGTTCGCTGAACCAGAGCCTGGGGCAATTTGAAGTCGTGCAGCAACCGCCGCAGCATCGGCAGCACGCCTTGGGTGCGCCAGATGCGTCGGTAATCGCGGAACTGCATGACGCGGTTTTCCCACGCCAGTTCGTCCTGATTCAGCAGCTCAAGTTCGGCCAGCGGCAACGCGAGGGTGATGCAGGCCAAGGCCGCGCGCAGGGTTCGCTCGGCGTCAGGCTCCGCGCAGGCCTTGAGCCAAGCGAGCAAATCATGGGCTTCCTGAGCGGCGAATACCGAGTCCTTGTCCGAGAGGTACACACTGCGCACGCCACGGGCCGACAACTCGCCTCGCACCGCCTGCGCTTCTTTGCCGTCACGCACCAGAATCGCGATGTCGGCGGGCAGCAGCTTTTTCAGCGGCTCGCCTGCTTTGGCAAAGCCCGCTTGCCCTTGTTGACCGGCGTTGAGCAAACGCACGATCTCACTGGCACAGCTCGCCGCCAGTTGCGCTCGATACACCGTGCCCGACACCGGCTGATCGGTTTCCAGCTGCCAGACGTTGAGCGCCGCAAGCATCTCACCGTCGACCTGCAACGTCTCTTTACGCCCCTGAGACCCCACTGCCAGAAACGGCACGGGATTGTCCTCAGGCGTGCGGAACAAGAACGCACCGCGGCCGGCCTCGCTCGTTTCGGCGCGCGTGAACACGTGGTTCACCGCATCGACCATCGCGTGGCTGGAACGGAAGTTGGTGCCCAGCGTGTGCAAGCGCCCGGTGGTGGCCTGACGGGCGCGCAGGTAGGTGTAGATGTCGGCACCACGGAACGCGTAGATCGCCTGCTTCGGGTCGCCGATGAGGAACAGCCCGGTGCTTTCGTCATTGGCTTCAAGCCGATAGATGCTGTCGAAAATGCGGTACTGCACCGGGTCGGTGTCTTGGAACTCATCGATCAGCGCGACCGGAAACTGCTCGCGGATCAGGGTCGCCAGGCGCTCGCCACCGCTGCCTCGCAACGCAGCGTCCAGCCGCAGCAGCATGTCGTCGAAACCCATTTCCGCACGGCGCCGCTTCTCTTCTTCAAAGCGGGCACCGACCCATTGCGCAGCGTGTTCGAGCACCGCCGCATCGGGCGTTGGCAGCGTGTCCAGCGCAACCTTGAGCTCAACCATCGCCTCGAACGCGGGGTGCGATGGCGGATTGTTCTTCCACGCTTCGGCAATGCCGTCGGGCGTCAGCCGGGTGAAACCGGTGCCAAGGTCGAGTTGCTCCTGCTCGTCGTCATTGGCCCAGGCAATCAGCTTGTCAAACCAGGGCCTGAAATAACGTTCCTGCATTTTGCGGCCATCGACCACTTTGCACGCCACGCCGTCGATGCAGATCGCATGCAGCTCGGCGGCCCAGTTGGCCCAGGGCGCCTTGAGCTGGCGGAGGGTTTCGCGCCGCTCCTGAATCGACTGCTCGATGATCTGCGTCGGACTTTGCGTCACGCCTGCCCGCTCACTGCCGAACAACGCGCGCACCCTTGGCAGCAACGCCGCAGGGCCACCCCAGTTGTCGCGCACCCAAAGCAGCGCGTCACCGTTCATGGGGTAGCAGAACTTGCGCCAGTAATCGCGTAGTACTTCGCTGAGCAAATCGGTGTGATCGGTTTCCAGGCTCTGGGTAAACAGGCTACCGCTGTCGAAGGCGTGCTCGCGCAGCATGCGTTGGCACCAGCTGTGAATCGTCGACACTGCCGCCTCATCCATCCACTGTGCCGCGATGTCGAGACGACTGGCGCAGCCGGGCCATTGCTCAACCGCGAACTCGTTCCGCAGACCAGCGATCAACGCATCGGGCGCTTCGATTTCTTCACGGAAGAACCGTGCGGCTTCGGCCAGTCGCGTCCGAATACGGTCGCGCAGCTCCTTGGTCGCTGCGTCGGTGAACGTCACCACCAGAATCTGCGGCGGCAACAGCTCACGGCCGAAACCCGAGTCCTCGCTGCCATGCCCCAACACCAGACGCAGGTACAGCGCCGAGATGGTGAACGTCTTGCCGGTGCCAGCGCTGGCTTCAATCAGCTGGCTGCCTTTGAGCGGGAAGCGAAGCGCCAGGGGTTGTTGTGCATCAGTCATGCGCCAGCCTCCTCGCGAGAAAGTGCCTGCCAGGGCGCTTCAAAAATCGGTTTGTATAACGCCTCGCACCAACCCACGAATTCCTCGCTGCCCAGCAACGCATCGAAGTCCGGGAACTGGCGCGCCAGGGCAGTGCTTTCGGCACGCTCGCCCTTGCTGTTCTGGCCATCGCCTTCATAGGCCTTGCGCGCGGCAGCTTCAGCTTTGATTTCATCGTTCTGGCCCAGCCAGGCAAATGCCGTCTTCACCGCGATCGGCAGTGGTCGTTGCATGCCTTGATGCCAGGCCAGCAACAGATCATTCAACGTCCGCGTGGCGGTGTCTTTGTCCAGCGGCGGCAGCAAAAGGGTTTCGTCGCTGGCCACCAGCGCAGTAGTCAACGGCAGATCGCACGCGCAGGCGACCAGATGGTTTACCCACGGCTTGGTCAGACGGTGCCACTTGCGCGTCTTCTTGCTGGCGATGGCATTGGGGATAGCGGTGATCGCCAGTAATTCATTCTGAGGGTTCTGATAAAGCCCATCGACCCAGCCGTCTAGCTCGACGCCCTGGTGCTGATAACTGACCGGCAGCGCGCTGTGCAGCCGCACCGGCCAGCGAATCAGCAACTCGTGGTAGCGGGCAACGAGGTCGGGCAGCGGTTCGATCAGTTCATCCTGCAGCAACGCTCCAAACCCGGCCATCGGCAACAAGCCGCTGCCCTGCAAGCGCGTCGCTTGAGCATGGAGCGATTCGTGAATGTGCTCGGGGTCAGTGAGCGCCGCCTGCAACAGGCTGTCGCTAAGGCCATAGCGCTCGAGCGCGTCGAGCACGAAAGGCTCCTCGTCCGCCAATGGCGCTTCGGCAACCTCGAAGAATATCTTCAAGCGCTGACTGAAGAAGTGCTTGACCGGATTGCGCAGAAAATCCTGTAACTGCATCAGGCTCAAGGGTTCTTCCTGCTGGTGCTTTTGCAGCGATTTTGTTTCACCTGCTTCGGCGACGGCCTCGTGCAGCACCTGCCATTCGCGGGCAAAGCTGAAGAACTCCGGGTTCTCCTGGAAGTATTTGGCACTGAAAGGCTGCAGCGGATGTTCAACGGTGAGTTTGTGCAGCAACTGCTGACCCGGATCACGTTTTTTATCGTCCTCGGGCTCGATGGCTTCGGCCAGCCGCCAACCACTGGACAGATGATCGCGCAACTGCCCGATGAGCACCGAAGCCGGCCGCTCGGAATTGTCGCGAATGCTACGCCCCACCCAACTGATGTACAGCTGATCACGGGCGGACAGCAGCGCTTCGAGCAAGAGATAACGATCATCCTCGCGCCGGGAACGGTCGCCGGGTCGGTAGTCGCTGCCCATCAGATCGAAATCCAGCGGCGGTTGCGCGCGCGGGTAATCGCCGTCATTCATGCCCAGCAAACAGACGATCTTGAACGGAATGGCGCGCATCGGCATCAGCGTGCAGAAGTTGACCGAACCAGCCAGAAAACGCTGGGACAATCGGCCCTGATCCAGCCCGGCCAGCCAGGCTTCACGCACGACCGTCAATGGCAGCTCTTCTTCCAGGGCAACGGTCTCGCAGGTCTGCAGCCAGGTTTCGCGCAGGGTTTCCAGCTGACTGAGCAGGTAGTCGTCGTGCTCACTGTCGGCCATGAAGAACAGCTGCATGACCGCTTGAAGGCGCGCGCCCCACATCGCAGGCGTGGCGGGCTGGGAGAGTTCGTTGTGCGCGACCTGAAGCGCGTCGATCAGGGACACCAGCGGGCCAATCAGGGCCGCATCCAGTCCGCCGATTTCGTCATACGGTTGAATGCCCTCGTAGGCCGCACCCGCACCGACGGCGTAACCCAGCAACATTCGACGCAATCCAAAATGCCAGCTGTTCTGCTCAAGCTGTTCAGGCAGACCCAGCCCTTCACGCTGTAACGAGTTGAGGCCCCATCGCACACCCGCGCCCTCAATCCAGCGGTGCAGGGTTGGCAGGTCACGCTCATCAATGCCGAACCGCGCACGCAATGCGGGAACGTCCAACAGATCGAGGATTTCACTGACAGGGAATCGACTGTCCGGAATCTTCAGCAAGTGCTCGACGGCGATCAGCAGCGGATCACGGCCACGCTGGCCCTGATCTGCGAGGGTGAAGGGGATAAAACGGCGATCGTCACGATCCAGTTGGCCAAACACTGCGCGAATGTGGGGGGCGTAGCTGTCGATGTCCGGCACCATGACGATGACGTCCCGCGGACGAAGGTCAGGATCCTTACTGAAACGCGCGAGCAGTTGATCGTGCAGCACCTCAACTTCGCGCTGGGCACTGTGGGCAACATGAAAGCGAATCGAGCGATCGCTCTTTATGTCTACGAGCGGCCAGACTTGGCGGGTCTCGCTCAAAGGGCGCAGCTCAAGGATATCGTCCTGAAGCTGATTCAGGAGGGTCGTGGGCTCACTCTCGCTGAACAAGTCGATGCGCCCGTCGCGAAAGATCGACCGGTAGCTGTTGGGGTCGTCATGACTGTCGAGCAAATTGATGTAATCGCGACCCTGCTTGCCCCACGCAGCCAACAACGGATGAGCATGCTGGTGCAGTGCATCAGGGTTTAGCACCACTGGCATGCCGGGTTTTCGCGATTGACGTTTGTATTCGTGACGCAGGAGATCCTTGTCAGCCACGATGTCTGCCCAGTGATGGCGGCAAGGGTTGTGAACGCAAAGCAGAACCTGGCTGAAACGGGCCAGCCCGGCAAGCGCCTCCAGTGCCTGGGCTGGCAATGAGGAGATTCCGAAAACGATCACTCGCGCCGGTAAACCGGCCGGTGCCTCGACCAGGCTATTGATGCGCTCGATGTAACGCTGATGCACGCCAGCCCGGCTCTGGGCCATGCCCTCTGCACCGACATCATGGAGCAGCGCACGCCACAGTTCGGCTTGCCAGCAGTTCTCTGCTTTCAGCGGCTTTGCCTCTCCCCTGCCGGTCCTGAGTTGATGCCTGCCAGCGGCCCAATCTTCCAACCAGTCGGCGCGGTACACCTGATATTGGTCGAAGAGGTCAGCAAGACGCTCGGACAACTGGTAACGCTTGCGCAGGTCGGTGTCAGCCGTCAGGAACCGCTGCAGCGGCTCGAAGTGCGGTTGATTGATCAGGCCCGGGAGCAACCGCATCAAACGCCAGGTCAGCGGAGCTTTATCCAGCAACGAGGTTTCCGGAATCTCGGCCTTGCCCAGCACCGCGCGATACAGCTGCCACATGAAGCTGCCAGGTAGCTGAACATCAATCGCAGCGGCGATGCCGCAACCACCTTGATCATCGTCCTGCGCATCTTCTGCCAAAGCGAGCTTCAGCCACTGAGCAATACCGTTGCTCTGTACCAGCGCCACTTCGTTCTCGAGTGGAGTGAGGGGGTAACGCCGCATCCATGACACTACAAGGCCACGCAGCTCATCCAGGCGATTCCCATGGACCACCATAAACCCGGGGTTGAGATTGGATGTCACCGGCATAGCTGCGTCCCTTGGTCTTTCAAAAGAGGGAGAAGACTAACAGAGGGAGAGGTTTGGTTAACGGTCGATCTTGTTGCGTCGGACGCCAACCCGCACTTGGGGGCTGACGAGTTGCGCAGAAGTGGTTGCCAGTTTTTTCGCGCACAAAAAACAAAACCCCATCTGCTTACGCAAATGGGGTTTTGGAATTTAATCTTGACGATGACCTACTCTCACATGGGGAAACCCCACACTACCATCGG
>NZ_FOHW01000002.1:0-106346 GCF_900111735.1 Pseudomonas graminis
CAATACTAATTGCCCGTGAGGCTTGACCATATAACACCCAAGCAATCTGCAGAAAGACAGCAGGTTGCGGTGTGTGAAGACGCATGAAGACGAAAGTTTGCGAACACACAAGCTGTACCTTGATCACATACCCGATTTGCTGAAGCGTTCGAGAGAACGACTCAGTACCCGAATTTCTTGACGACCATAGAGCGTTGGAACCACCTGATCCCATCCCGAACTCAGCAGTGAAACGATGCATCGCCGATGGTAGTGTGGGGTTTCCCCATGTGAGAGTAGGTCATCGTCAAGATTAAATTCCAAAACCCCATCTGCGAAAGCAGATGGGGTTTTGTTTTTGTGCTCGAAAAGTTCCTGGCCCCGCCAACCGCCAACCGCCAACCGCCGCCAATCAGCGCCCACAAAAAAGCCCCTCATCGCTGCGAGGCTTTTTGCTTTCGAGTGGTTTAATTACTCGCTAAGGGTTTCAACTGCTTGGGCTACGTTTACCGAAGCTGCCTCATCACGACGCTGAATGTACTTCCAGTCTGCCTCGTCGATATAGATCCCGGCAGGGCCGCTGCCGCCTTCCAGGTCAATGGCCACATGTGCCGACACTTGTGGCTTAACGCTCGCCAGAATCGGTACAAAGCCCAGCTGCAAACTTGTCTCCAGCAGCGCGGCCTGGTTTCTTTCATCAATGTCAGCGGCTTCGTCGAGGTAGTAGGGCAGACGAATCCGTCCGGCCTGCTCACGATCCATAAGGTGCAGCAAGAGGTACATGTTGGTCAGTGCCTTAATGGTCATGGTCGTCCCGTTGGACGCCGCCCCATCAATGTCGGTGTGGATAACCGGCTGGCTGTTGACTTTGGTGATCTCGAACGCGAGCTCGAACAAGTCTTTAAGACCGAGCTGGTTGTGGTTAGCCGCAACCAGGCGTGCCAGATACTCCTTGGCTTCTTCGTTCTTGTTGTCCTGCTCGGCGCTCTGGCTCAGATCAAACACCGACAGTGTCTCGCCCTCTTCGTACTGACCGGCGCTGTGGATGATCTGGTCGATGTGCTTGAGCGCTTCCTTGTTCGGCGCGAGGACAATGCGGAAGCTCTCCAGGTTGGACACCTGCCGGCGGTTAATCTCTCGGTTGAACAAAGCCAGTTGGTGTTCGAGGCTGTCGTAGTCGCTGCGGATGTTGCGTAGCGTCCGCGCGATGTCGGTCACAGCAGCCCGCCGCGCCTTGCCCAAAGTAAGCGCTTCATCAGTACGGTGCGCGTACGCGTTGATCAGCAACTGCAGACGCCGCTCCATGTCGTCTTCGCTGTCAAACTTCGCAACGCCTTTCAAACGTACTTGCGCGTACAGCGCTTCGATCTGACCATCGCAGCGCAAGAGTCCCTGCCAGCTGTCCTGATAATCATTGAGCAGCGGCAGCAGGTTCTCCAGTGAGTCGTCGACCGGCTCCATGAACGGTGTGCCAAATGGCAGATCGGCGGGGAGCAGCTGACGACGACGCAGTGCGTCATCCAATGTGCGTTGCTTGGATTCGAGATCACCGATCTGACGACCGATCAGCTGCAGCTTGGCTGAAAGCTGTTGAACGCGCTCGGTGAACGCATCACTGGCCCGTTTGAGTTCGTCTTGCGCCGCTTCCATCTGAGCCAACTGCTCAAGCTTCTCGCCCTCTTCGGCGCTCAATGTTTGAGCGCGGCGGAAGTCCTCGAGCGCCTTCTGCGCATCCAGCACCTGTTGGTACAACGCTTCCGTCTGGGTCTTGCTGGCCGCGCGGTCAGCTGCGACGGCTTGTTGCGTCTTCAGTTGCTTGAGCTCTTTCTCCAAGCGCTCCTTCTGATCACGCAGCGCGGCGCGATCGGCCAGCGCTTGCAGGGCAGGGGGCTCGATGTTCGACAGATTGACCGTCAGGCCGGGCACTTCGAAGCGCTCGCCTTTGAACCCGTCGAGAATCGCTTCGAGGGATTTGACCCACGCATCGCCATCATCCAGCGCGATGCCTTGCTCACCCAGTGGCAGGCTGAATAGCGCGCTGTTGAACAGGCGCATCAGACGCTCTACATCAGGCTGCGAGAACTCTTCGCGCAGGCGGGCATAGCTGTTGTTGTCCGCATGATCGAGCTGTTGTTTCACTGATTTCAGGCGTTTTTCCAGATCGCGCAGGCGCTCATCCAGATCCTCGGCGCTGAATTGGCGCGACTGCGCAAGCGCGCCGGCCAGCTCATCATGGGCATCCTTGGCAGCCAGTAGCTGCTGTTCCAGAACTCTTACGTCGTCGACCAGCGCAAAGCGGTTCTTCAGGACTGCCAGTTCGCCGATCCAGCGCTGGATGTTGCTGATCTCGCGCTCCAGGCGCATCAATTCTTGCGTGCCGCCACGCTGATCGTTCTGCAGCGAATCCTGTTCGTTACGGTAGTGCTCGCTCTGAATGACCAGCTCTTCTTTGCGCGCATTGGAATAGTCCTGCCATGTGCCCAGCAACGAGTCGAGCAACGGCGACAGGCGATGCAGCTTGCCGCGCAGGATGTCGCGCTGTCTGACGCCGTTGGCCAGTGCTTCGACCAGCGGGCCGGCGAGGACCAGTGCGTTGTAGTCCTGCTCCATGCGTCGTACATCGCGGAAGGCTTCTTCACATGCGGCGATGTAATCGACGCTGCCGGAACGCAGGCTGTGTTCGAATGCGTCGAGAAACAGCTGCTTCAATTTGGCAGCGGTGATCTCGCGCATGTGCAGCAGGTTGATGAACAGCGCGCGGAAGGTCTTCAGGCTCTGTTCACTGGTCGAGCGCAGGGGAATCAGCGTCAGGTCCAGCGGAATCGACGTGTGGCCACCGACGAGCAAGCGGCGCAGTTCATCGGGCTTCAGCTCATAGGCTTTCAGGCCCTGGCTTTCCAGATTGGCAAACAGCTCCTTCTGGCGCAGGCAGGTGTCGTTCTTCTGGTAGTGAGCCAGGTCCAGCTTGCCGGCATAGGCGAAGAACTGGTGACCGAAACCGCCGCCCGGGCCGCGACCGACCACGCCAATGACATGGGGGCCGTGGGGCAGGGAGACTTCGACGAGGATGTAGCTGGTGTCGGAAGCGAAATAGAAGCGGCGCGATTGATCAAGGCTGTATTTGCCGAAGCTCATGTCTGACATGCGCGCCAGAATCGGGAACTGCAGAGCGTTGATCGACGCACTCTTGCCCAGGTTATTCGCACCATAGACCGAGAGCGGATGCTCCAGTGGAAACAACCCGAGGCTGTAACCGGCCGTGTTCAGCAGCGCGAAGCGGCGTATGCCGTAGCGTTCCTGGCTCATGCGTCATGCTCCTGTTCTTCAGCGATCGCCCGGGCTAGCGCTTGCTCTTCGGTTTCTGCGGATTCATCGAATTTGGTGAGGTCCAGCGGATCGTCGGTTTCCAGCAGTCGCTCATCGCTGTCTTCGTCGATCAACACCGGGGCCGGTAACGGCAGGGCGCTATGCAGGCTGGCGGCCAGATCACGGTCTTGTTGCACGGACAGGCAGACGTCGAGGAAGCGATGCATGGGCGGCAGGAACCGATAGATGCCCACTTCTTCTGCAGCGAATCCCAGCTGGGTCATGCGCCGCATGATTTTTTCTTCCAGCTCTTCCTGGGTCTGTACTTCAGCTTGCAGGAACAGATCGCGGTACTTTTCCAGCAGCGAGGGCAATTCGTCACGGCCCAGGCTACCGCCATCCAGCACGGCAACCGGGTCGCGGCCCTGGTCGGCCAGGTGCTCGACGAGGATGAATGTGAAAAGCGCCAGACGTTGGGCCGTCTTGTTGACCTGCGCGGCCGCCAGATCAGGCACGAAATAGTAGAACCCACGTGTGTCGCAGACCAGTTCGAAGCCCAGCGCCTTGAACAGGCCGCGGTACTGGTCCTGAAGATTCGACAGTTGTGCGTACAGCTCGGGGTCGCGGCGGCTGACGTGGTAGCCCTTGAATAGCTCGCGGAAGATCGGCGCCAGCTGGGTCATTTCGGATAGATCAAGATGCATGGGCGGTGCCCTCGGAATTCTCTGTGGTGGCGTCTTTGCTCGAGAGCAGTGCGAAGGAGCGCAGGCTGACGCGGTGCTCCTGTGTCAGGTATTCGCGGCGCTCAAGGCGCTCGCGCGTGAAGCGTTTGTCCCGCGACAGGCGCGAAAACCAGTACAGCAATTCGTCGGTCGCGCCGGTGGGCTCCTGCTCCAGCAGCCAGACCATCAGATCCGGCATCGGCAGGGCGTCTTCGCAGCGCTCGACCATCTCTTTGACCGTACGCGGCGCGCGAGGCGGCTCGCCCTTGCGGGTGATGTTGGCCTTGGGGAAGTGCGCGGGCTTAGGCTCGAAGCGCGCCAGCGCATATACGTACGCTTCAACCTGATTGGCACTGCCGAGGAACGTACTTTGCGGACGGGTGAACATCGGCATAGCCGCTTGCGGCACCGCGTCGATCCCCCGCCGACGAATCGCCGACAGCGCCAGCGCTGCGCCCCGGGTCACGGCATTGTGGCGACGCGCTTCTTCACGCAGCGGCAGCAGCAATTCACGCGCATGACGCAGGGTCAGTTGCGCGCTGGTCTGCATTTCCAGAATCCGCGCGTGGGTACGCAGCAGCATGTCGTCGTCGACCAGATGACCGAGACGCTGCTGGTCGGTGAGCATGCGAAGCAGCACGTTCTCTACCTTGCGTACGCCCTGTTCGAAGGCGCCATCAGCGTTCACCAGCTGGATCATCGGCTCGACGTATTCATCCCAAGTCGCCAGTACTTCCGCGTAACGCTGACGCAGCGGAATCTGTCGATCACTGGTCTTGGCGCGTTCTGCCACGGCCACCAGCGCCTGCTCATCGTTGGCGAGCTTCTTTAGTACATCGCGCACGCGCATGTCGAGCAGGCGCAGTTGCCGCGCCAGGTCATTGGCGTCGCGGGCGTCGAAAGCTTCCTGTATGTAGCCAGCCAGCCGTTCGAGGTGGCGCAGGTACGCTTCGATTTCCAGGCACAAGCCCAGCCGATGCTCGCGGCGCAGGTACGAGAGGAAATCGTGGATCTGCGCATTCAGCTCGAAACGGTTCGGGCTTTTCGCCACCGGGACCAGAATGTCGAGCCGAATCCAGACGTCCAGCAGAGTGGTGATGTCCTGGGGCGTGCTCTCCAATTGCTGGGCCGCCAGCTGCAAGCGCAGTTCGCTCAGGCTCAGAGTGCCTTGGTCGAAGTGCTCGCAGAGTGGCTCGAGAAGCGCCCAGTGTTCGGCAAGGGCGCGCAGGACGCGCTTAGGTTCGATCATCGGATGGTCGCTGACTGGCAAATAAAAGCGGCGATTGTACTGCATCGCCGGGCTCGTTTTTCACCCTCAGTCGATCAACAGCGGCGGGAAGCAGTGAAGGCCTGTAGAATCTCCCGCCTGACTTTATCCACAGGTAGCTGACCTTTGCTCAACGAGCCTCGCCGTCGCGCTTATCTGACCGCCATGCAGGTGGTCAGCTGGCTGCCGCGCACTGAATTGCCTTTCGCCGCGCCGTCGCGCCCCGAGCTGCTTGCGCCCGTGCCGCAGGTAGTGGATGCGCCCGCGCCGGTTATTCAGGCGGATGCGCCACGCGCGCCGGAACGCGACTCGCCACCCGCTGCCCCCACGCTTGTTGCGCGTACAGTCGAGCGGCCGAAGATCGATATACCCCGACCATCCAGTGCGCCCAAGCCAAAAGTCGTGCAGGAAGAAGAACCTGCGCCGGCCGTGGTGAAAGCGCCGGTTGTCCCGCCTCCACGTTTTGCCCTTCAGCTGTTGCGCGCCGGGAGCTGCCTGCTGCTTGTAGAGCTGGTGACCGGCGAGCCGTTTCAGAGCCGCGACCCTTCCTATCTGTTGCTCAAAGACATGCTGCGCGCCGCCGGTTTGCCGGACAGCCCTCAGATCATCGGTGAGCCTGTGCGCTGGCCGCTATTGGTGCGCGGGCAAATGGATCAAGGGCCGGAAGCCGCGCGGGATTTCGTCCAGGGCTTTCTTTATGCACGCGTCGAAGAACAACCCTGCGCCTGCCTGTGGCTGATCGGACTTCCGGCGCTGCGGTTTGCGGCTGAAACGGATGCTGAATCTTTCAATCTCGAACTCCAGGTCGACGGCCTGGGCTTGGCCTGGGCGCTGCCGGGTCTGGAATTGTTGATGGACGAGCCGCAGCGCAAGGCCGAAGTGTGGCGCTCCATGCGTCAGTTGATGGGCCGTTGGAAGACCGTAGATGAATGACGCAGTAACGTTTCGCCGCATGACTGAAGCTGACCTTGATGCCGTCCTGAAGATCGAATATGCCGCGTTCAGCCATCCCTGGACGCGGGGCATTTACCTCGATGCGCTGAAGTCATACGAAGTCTGGCTGATGTTCGAAGGCAGTCAGCAAGTAGGGCACGGTGTGATCAACGTGATCATTGATGAGGCGCACTTGCTCAACATTACGGTCAAGCCAGAGAGCCAGGGACGTGGGTTGGGGCTGGTGCTGCTTGAGCACCTGATGAAGCGCGCCTACGAAATAAATGGCCGGGAATGTTTTCTTGAGCTGCGAGACAGCAACCGGTCGGCGTATCGCTTATATGAGCGCTATGGCTTCAACGAAATAGGCCGACGTCGGGATTACTACCCAGCAGTGGGCGGGCGTGAGGACGCGGTCGTCATGGCCTGTACGCTGTTCGAATAAATCAGAGGCCGTCGTGGGGCGAACCAGGTTCGCTCCCACAACACTCAAGCCGCTGATCAGACGCCAGGCTTGCCATCCAGCGGATCGAGAATAGCCATTTCTTCTTCATCCAGGCCATCGCCACCGCCGATGTCATCTTCATCGACAATGCTCAGGTCCAGATCAGCCGGGCCATCTTCGCCGGCTTCACGGGGCGAGCGCGCGCCGTCTTCACGGATCAATGTTTCCGGGCTCATGTCGTCGTCGGTCGGGTTGTGATCTTCGGTAGAGGCACCGGTCAAACCGGCTTCACGTGCACGTTCATCAGGAATCAACGTGTCCAGCTCATCTTCAGGGATGACATCGCCAATGCGCCCGCTCGGCTCATTGTTGTCGTTGAAGTTGAGCTCTTCCATTGATCCCATGCGGTCTTCGTTGTCATCGATGGGCTCAGGTTGAGTGGCATCGAATGGACGGCGTGAATCGTTCATGGCAAATCCTCAGTAATGTCGGTCCTAATGGGTGGACCGGACGACATGGCGAAGATTCCATCCACTTCCTGATCGGTGCCGCCGATGGGGCGATCACCGCGCGTGACCTGAAGCGCCGAGACCCAGTCATAGCTGAGCATCATTTCCGAGGCATCAACGCATGAACGAACTACAAGACTTGATCGACAACAACGAACGTTGGGCTGCCGCCATCAAGGAAGAAGACCCCGAGTTCTTTGCCAAGCTGGCGCGCCAGCAGACGCCGGAATTCCTATGGATCGGTTGTTCGGACGCCCGTGTACCCGCCAATGAAATCGTCGGCATGCTGCCGGGCGATCTGTTCGTGCACCGCAACGTGGCTAACGTAGTGCTGCACACCGACCTTAATTGCCTGTCGGTGATTCAGTACGCCGTCGATGTGCTGAAGGTGAAACACATTCTCGTTACCGGTCACTACGGATGTGGCGGCGTGCGCGCTTCGATGCAGGATCGCCAGTTCGGCCTGATCGACGGCTGGTTGCGCACCATTCGCGACCTGTACTACGAAAACCGCGAGCTGCTGGCGAAACTGCCGACTGAAGAAGAACAGGTCGACCGGTTGTGCGAGCTGAACGTGATTCAGCAGGTCGCCAACGTTGGCCATACCAGCATTGTGCAAAACGCCTGGCATCGCGGGCAGAAGTTGTCCGTCCACGGCTGCATCTATGGCATCAAGGACGGGCGCTGGAAAAGTCTGAACGCGACCATCAGCGGCCCGGAGCAATTGCCGCCGCAGTATCGGTTGCGTCCGCAGGGGGAGTGATCGAGTAGGGCAAGCGTCCATCAAGGTGTAGGAGTGAGCTTGCTCGCGATAGCGTCAGTCCAGTCACATCTGTGTGCGCTGAGGACATCGCGAGCAAGCTCACTCCTACAGGATCGATGCGTTAAAGCTGAGCGCTCTTCATCTGGGGCAGCGGCTTCTGCAGTTGCTTGATCTGCCGCGACACCTCGCCCGTCCGGCATTTCGCGGCCGCCTGATCCGGCGTCAACTTGCGGACCGTGGTGAAGAACGACTTGCAGGTCTGAACCTTGTTGGTCACTTGCCAGTTGGTCGTGCACTGGTTCAATAGCGCCGCCGGATCGGTTGCCGGTTTCTGGCCCATGCCGGCCTGCCAGCACGCCGCGCTCAGGTCCTGGCCCATGACCTTCAAACCGGCTTCATCCGCCTTGGCTTCGTCCCCGCCGTAATTGCTTTTGTCCGCTGCATTCCAGATATAGCTCGGGTGATTCGAACCCAGCACGGCGACGCTTTGCCCACTGGCCGGGCTGATGCTCGCCAGGCCCAACACCGGCACCGTCACGTTGTATTGCTGCTTGAGCCAGGCGCGCACCGGGGCACCGAACGCGACCATCGGCAGCGATGTGCCCGCAGTGCTTTGAGTGAGCTGCTTCACCATGCTGGTCTGGTAATCGGTAAAATAGCTGTAAACGTTTTCGAGGTCCTTGCCGGCGTTGGAGGGCGCAGCAATCGGCGCGATGTCGATGATGGTCTGATAGGCCGGCGTCTGCTCCTTGGCGATGCCGTTCTCCGTGAGCAGCTCAGACCAGCGGTCGGTAGTGGCCGAGAACAGATAGTCCTGAGCCTGAGTCAGCGAGTAGTCCGGAGGGAAATGCAGCAGCTCGACGCTCTTGCGGTTTTCCAGCGCCATGCCCAGCGGCAAAAACAGATACCAGTTGTAGGCGAATTTGCCATCGGCGTTGAGTTTGCTTGCGCCGGCGTAGGCCAGGTCGCCGGCGTCGAGCAGCGCTGAAAGTGGTTTGTCGTAGCCGTCCGGTACGCCGGTGATGTCGGCGTAGATCACATCGTTGTCATTGTGCACCGCGACCTGGGCCGCGCCGTAGCCATCACGCTGCACGCTTTGCGTGAGGTAGTGCTCGATGGTCTGTTCCAGCGTCCAGTTTCGGAAGCAGATGACATTGCAATTATTCGGGTAGGCAAACAGGTGCGTGACGCGCTCCTTGCTCCCCAGGTTCACGTTGACGTCAGCCTGAGCGTTGAGGCTCAGCGTCAGTACAGTAAGGGCGATACTCAGTGCAGCTGTTTTCTTCATGCTCATGTCCTTGTTGGCGTAAACACCCCTCTGCGTGGGTGGTGTTTCGATAATGAAACACTTGGACAAGGCTGGGAATGGGCTGGGAAGGCCGCGGTGACATTTTTCAATGGCGCCCGCCTCACAACACGAACCGCTGAACCACCGTGTTCAGGTCGGTTGCCAGCATCGACAGCGCATTGCTCGCCACCGTGGTTTGCTGCGCCCCCGACGCCGATTGCGTTGACAGGTCGCGAATGCTGCTCAGGTTGCGATCAACTTCGTTAGCCACTTGCGCCTGTTGTTCGGCGGCGCTGGCGATCAGCATGTTCCGGTCGCTGATGGTCGAGGTTGCGCTGATGATGACGGTCAGTGCGTGACCAGTGGCAGCGGCCTGCTCCAGAGTCAGATTGGCCTGAGCAGCGGTGACGCGTAACGTTTGCGCGGTTTCCTGAGTGCTTTTCTGTACATCGTTGATCAGCGTTTCGATCTCGGTGGTCGACGCGCTGGTGCGTTGAGCGAGTGAGCGCACTTCGTCGGCGACCACAGCGAATCCGCGACCTGCTTCGCCCGCCCGTGCAGCTTCGATGGCGGCATTCAGTGCAAGCAGGTTGGTCTGGTTGGCAATCGCGCGAATGACTTCGAGGATCTTGCTGATGCTCAGCGTGCGCTCGGCGAGACCATCGGCCTGGTGAGAGGAATCAAGAACGTTGTCGGTCAATTCCTTGATCGAATCGATGGTGCCGGTCAGGCGCAGGCGCCCCTCGGCGGCCGCTTCGTTGGACGCCTTCGATTCGATCGATGTGCTGCTGGCGTTGTCGGCGACTTCCCCTGCAGCCTGACTCATCTGGTTCACGGCAACCGCCGCCTGCTCGATCTCATCGTTCTGCAATTGCAGATTCCTCGCGCTGGCTTCTGCGATCGCCCCCATCTCCTGAACTGACTGGCTTAGCTGGCCCGCGGCGGCGTAAATCTGATCGATCGTGCCATGCAGATTGGCGCGCATCAGGCTCAGGGTCTTCAGCAGTTGAGCCGTTTCGTCCTTACCTTCCGGAATCGGCTGCGGGCTTAGATCTCCCTGGGCAATGGTGCTGGCGATGTGCAGCGACTGACGCAGGGGGCGGATGATGCTCAGGCTCAGTCGCCACGCGAGCAACAAAGTGAGCACCAGCGCCACCGCGATGGCGCTGACGGCGATGATGCGGGTCTGCTGGAAGCGCGCGCCGGCGGCATCGACGGCGCCCGCCGCACTTTGCTTGTTCAGCTCGCGCAGTAACTGCACCTGCATGTCCATCAGGTCACCCTGCAGGCTCAGCGTGGTGTTGAGCAGCATGCGCGCGTCGTCCAGTTTGCGTTGTTCAATCAGCGCGATTTCGTCGTGTAGCCCCGGCATGAAGGCGCCATAGGCGTCTTGAAGCGCCTTGATGGAGTCCCGCTCGGTGCTGTCAGTGGCGTGGGCGAGATAATCGACGAAGCCTTTTTCGACTTCGTTCTTCAACTGCTCGACATTGATCTTGCTGGTAACCACCGCGCCGGGGTCGTCGGCATTGGCAATCAGCCTGGCGCTCTCGCCGCGCAATTTGATCAGGTCGATGGCGATTGCGTCGGCCATGGCAATGCTGGGCAACGACCCACTCTCAACCGCTTTTCCCTGATCGCGGATGCTCTGCATCTGCAACAGGCAAAACACACCGAGCGCGACCAGCAGCAGCGCAGTCACGCCGAAGCACAGCACCAACCGCTGGGTAATCCTGAAGCGACGCAGGAAAGCAGGCCTGGAAGAAGGACGGACTACACGACGCAATAACCTTTTCACTGCCACCCATCCCATCGACGAAAACACCGGAGAAATGGTTATAGAGGTGTTCCGTGATGTCTTTGTGACATTGCCGGGAATGTTTCGGAATTGTTGCGGTAGGGTCAGCTGATGAAAGCGAGCATGACGTCGGCGGGGATACGAGTAGGCACTGGCAGCGCGGATTGTGGGATACGTCCTTACGTGTCTCGGAGACCTTGTTGCGTTATTTTCTGTACATACAATAATTCAATGCAGATAATCTTCGACATCGCGAAACGCGACATCACCCTTTTAGAGCGTGGCCTCGACTTTGGGGATGCCGGGTTGGTATTCGCCGGCAGGCATTTGACCAGCGAAGATTGCCGGCAGGACTACGGGGAAACCCGATACATCACGATCGGTGTGTTGTCAGAACGTATGGTGGTGTTGGTCTGGACGCCGCGCGGCGCGGCTCGCCGTATCATTTCCATGAGAAAAGCCAATGAGCGTGAACAAAACCTCTACCGGCATCGACTGGGTTGATCCCGACGATGCCCCCGAATTGTCAGATGCATACTTCGATCATGCTGATGAGTACATGGGAGAACAGCTGGTCAAGCGTGGCCGACCTCGTGCGGCGGTTTTGCGAGAGCGGATTACCATTCGCCTGGAACATGACGTGGTGGAGCAATTCCGTGCGTCAGGGCCGGGCTGGCAAACGCGTATGAATGCCGCGCTGGTCGACTGGCTAAAAACCCATAAGCCATCTGAAATATCGCTATGACCTTCCAGGCACCCTAAGCCCCAATCTCCTCCATAAACTCCATCAAGAACCGCTCCGCCCGTGCATGCCTGACCTGCGCCATATGGCGGCCCGCGGCCGTTTTAAACCCCTGCGCCAGGGTGAAGATTTTGGTTGTGAAGTGATCGACGGCGAAGCGTTTGTCGTCCAGGTCGCGCTGTTGCGCCTGCGGGTCGACCGGATCGTAGAGGTGGCTGCCCATCCGCCCGGACACGTAGAACAGCCGCGCCACGCCAACCATGCCAAGGGCGTCGAGACGGTCGGCGTCCTGCAGGATTTTTGCTTCCAGCGTGGTGGGTGTGATGTTGGCCGAGTAGCTGTGGGACTCGATGGCGTGTGCGACGGCCTGGGTGCGCTCCTCGTCCCAGCCCATTTCGGCCAGTAGCTCGGTCGCTTTTGCCGCGGCCAGACGCGAGGCGCTTGCGCGAAAGGGCGAGTTCTTTTCCACCGAAACGCAGTCGTGGAGCAGGGTGGCGGCCAGCAGGATTTGATGATCACCGCCCTCCGTGTCACGAATGGCGCAGACGTTGCTCCAGACTCGGTGCAGGTGGGAAACGTCGTGGGAGCCGTCAAGCCTTTCCGCCACGGTGTGGGGAATCAGCAGGTCGGCGAGGGACTGAAAAGGGGCGAATGAGAGAGCGGTCATTGATCATCCTGTCGATGTCGGCGGACGGTGCGCCAGCATACAGATTGACCCGCACCAGCGCGGCCGGTTCGCTGATCTCTGCCACGCACATCGCGCAGCAGAGATCAGTCAGCCGTTGCGGCGTTGCATCACTGGCTTTTCATGGCCGCTGTCAGCTTGTCCACGTTGTAGCGAAACATCGTCACGTACGTCGCCGCCGGGCCGTCTGCGGGCGACAGCGATTCCACATACAGCTCGCCGCCCGGGTGCGCGCCGCTGGCTTTGGCGATCTGCTGCACCAGGCGCGGGTCGCCGGAGTTCTCGAAGAAGTAGGCGCTGACGTGCTCCTTTTTGATCTGATTGATCAGCTTGCCGACGTCAGCAGCAGAGGCTTCGGTTTCAGTGGAAAAGCCCAGTGGCGAGAGAAAGGTCACGCCATAGGCGTCGCCGAAATAGCCAAAGGCGTCGTGGGACGTCAGCACCTTGCGTTGTGCGACCGGGATGGTGCCGATCTGCGTGCGGGCGTAGGCGTCCATGTCCTGCAGTTGGGCGATGTATTTCTCACCGTTGGCTTTGTAATCGGCGGCATTGTCCGGGTCGGCTTTCTGCAGGGCCTTGATAATGTTTCTGACGTAAACGACGCCGTTTACCGCACTGTTCCAGGCATGGGGGTCGGTGATCTTCTTGCCGTCTTCTTCCATGCTGCGGGTCATGATCCCGTCAGAGAGCACGACAGGCTGGCCTTTGTAGCCGGAGGCGGTAATCAGCCGATCCAGCCAGCCCTCCAGATGCAAGCCGCTGACAAATACTACGTCGGCTTTTTTCAGTGCCTGGGCATCATTTGGCGTGGGCTCGTAGACATGAGGATCGCCATTGGGCCCGATGAGCGAGGTCACGTGCACGTGATCGCCACCGACGTTGTGCACCATGTCGGCGATGACGGTGAACGAGGCGACGGTCTCCAGGGTTTTTGCCTGGGCGAAGTTGGCCAGGCCCGACAACGCCAATGCGGCGGTCAGAAGTGTGAAACGTTTCATGGTGGTTTCCTTGCGGTAAGAGGACGATCAGCCGGACAGATGAACCCTCGGGAACAGCCGGCGTACAAAGCCGCTGCGTCCAAAGAACAGTGAGAACCCGTAAAAGACGCTGGCGGTAAGCACGATGGCCGGGCCCGAAGCGACGCTGGCGTGGTAGGAGACGATCAGGCCGATGAAGCCCGAGAGCGTCGCCACGACGGTCGAAATCACGATCATGCCGGTGAGCGAGCGAGCCCAGAACCGCGCGACGGTGGCGGGCAGCATCATCATGCCGACGGCCATCAGCGTGCCCAATGCCTGAAACCCCGCCACCAGATTGAGCACCACCAGCAGCAGAAACAGCACGTGATACAGCGAACCCCGGCCCCCCACAGCGCGCAGAAAACCCGGGTCGAAGCATTCGAGGATCAACGGGCGGTAGATCAGCGCGAGCAGAATCAGGGTGAATGAGGCGATGCCGCCGACCATGAAAATCGCCTGATCGTCGATCGCCAGAATGGTGCCGAACAGCACGTGAAGCAGGTCCACGTTGGAGCCGTGCAGTGAGACGATCAGCACGCCGGCGGCCAGCGATGTCAGGTAAAAGCTGGCGAAGCTGGCGTCCTCGCGAAGCGTGGTGTAACGGCTTACCAATCCTGAGAGCAACGCCACGGCGAGACCTGCGATCAGGCCGCCGAAGCCCATCGCCGGGAGTGACAATCCGGCGAACAGAAACCCCACCGCAGCACCCGGCAACACCGCGTGACTCATGGCGTCCCCCACCAGGCTCATGCGCCGCAGCATCAGCAGCACACCGACCGGACCGGAGCCGATGCCCAGCGCCAGACACGCCACCAGGGCGCGGCGCATGAAACCGAAATCGACGAAGGGCTGGATCAACAGGCTATAGAGCGTCACAGCGTTTGCTCCCCATCGGCGTCGCACGGCTGTGCGTCAGGGTTCCAGTGTTCGGCCATGTTCTTGGCGCGGCGCAGGTTGTCGTCGTTGAGGATGTCGGCGGTGTCGCCCCAGGCAATGATTTCCCGGGCCAGCAGCAGCGTGCTCGGGAAATGCTGACGCACCTGCTCGATGTCATGCAGGACGGCGATGACGGTGCGCCCTTGGCCGTGCCAAGTGCGGATCAATTCCAGCAAGTCCCGCGTGGTGCGTGCATCGATGGCGGTGAAGGGCTCGTCGAGCAGAATCACCGAAGCGTCCTGCAATAGAAGCCGGGCGAACAGCACGCGTTGAAACTGACCCGACGACAGCGAGCTGATGCTGCGTTGCTCGAACCCCGCCAAACCTACTGCCCCCAAAGCCTCCTGTGCCTGTTGAGCGTGCTTGCGCGTGGCGCCGCGGAACGCGCCGATACTGCGCCATGCGCCCATCATCACTGTGTCGGCCACGCTGAGCGGAAAGCTGCGGTCGATCTCGGCAGCTTGTGGCAGATAACCGATGTGCCGCGTTGCCAGCTGGTTGCGCTCGACGCGCCCCGCGGCGGGTTTGAGCGTCCCGGCGATGGCTTTGATCAGCGTGGATTTACCGGCGCCGTTCGGCCCGACGATCGCCGTCAGGCTGCCCGCCGCGAATCGGCCGTTCGCGTGGTGCACCGCTGGCCGGCGCTCATAGGTTAGCGTCAGGTCGTGGAGGTCAATGGCGGCACTCATGGAATCGCCACCGCCCAGGCAACGCCGATCCACAGCAGCACCAGCACGGCGAGGGAAATCATCACGCGTTTGCCAGCCGATTGAGCCAGAGCGGACGTTGCAAGGGAGGGGGAAAGCCGAGAGTCGCGTTTCACGTAAAGGACTGCCTGAAATACTTTGTTATAGTATTACATCACCTTTGGCTTGATCTGCAAAGCGCGATTTGGGTGAGTTTCAGGCAGGCGACAGTTTCCTTCATGCACGGGAGGGTGGCGTTCCACCGCTGCGATAAACCCTGTAGTTTTCGATCACTTTTCTCTTTGCCAGGATAATCTCCATGACCGTTTCTCACCGGCGTCCGGTACCTCTCGCCAAATGCTACCGCTTGCTCAACCATGGCCCGACGGTCTTGATCAGCGCTGCCCACGACGGCCAACGCAACATCATGGCGGCGGCGTGGGCGATGCCGCTGGACTTCCAGCCGCCGAAAGTGACTGTCGTTCTGGATAAGTCCGTATGGACGCGGCAGTTGCTCGAAGGCTCCGGCACGTTTGTGATCAACGTGCCGACCCTCAGCCAGATCGATATCGTCGAAACGGTCGGCTCGACCTCGGGGCTGGACATCTCCCAAGAACAAGGCCTGGATAAATTCAAGGCTTATGGTCTGGAGACCTTCGCGGGCTCCCACGTTGAAGCGCCCCTGCTGGAAGGCTGCGCAGGCTGGCTGGAGTGCCGATTGATTCCCGAGCCGCACAACCAGAGCGCGCACGATCTGTTCATCGGCGAAGTGGTCGCGGCGTGGGCGGATGAGCGCGTGTTTTCCGAAGGGCACTGGCATTTCGAGGGGCATGACGCGCTGCGGACGATTCACCATGTCGCGGGCGGGCATTTTCTGGTGATCGGCGATGGCGTGGAGGGCAAGGTGCTGCCGCGATCTGCCGACTGATGATGCCTCGCTTGCCATGACCGCGCCCCTGATTGGAAGGAGCGCGGTGACGCAGGTTCCGTCGCCGGACGTGGATGCAGCTCAGTCCTTTGACAGTTCGCCGTTCACCAGCCGCCAGGTATTCAGCGGATTGCCGGCTTTCAACGCAGGCGGTAGCAGCGAGTCCGGCACGTTCTGGTAACACACGGGACGCAGGAATCGATCAATGGCCGTCGCGCCTACCGAGGTGCTGCGACTGTCGGAAGTGGCCGGGAAAGGCCCGCCGTGGACTATCGAATAACTCACTTCGACGCCGGTCGGGAAGTCATTGAACAGAATCCGTCCCGCCTTGCGCTCCAGGATCGGCAGGAGCGACTGGGCGGTGGCTTCGTCGCCGTCGTCGAACTGCAGCGTCACGGTCAGTTGCCCGTCGAAGCTGGCAGCGACCTTCTGCAGATCGGCAACGTCGGTGCAGACAATCAGCAGCGCGCTTGGTCCGAAGTTCTCGTCCTCCAGCGCAGGGTTGGCGAGGAAGGTGGCCGAGTCGGTACGGAAAAAAGCCGGGCGTGCCTGGAATGAACCTTCGGCCTCCTGACCTTCCGCCACCAGCGTTACACCGGACGCGCTGTGCAGATTATTCAAGCCGTTGCAGTAAGCGCCGTGGATATTTGGCGTCAGCATGGTGGTCGGTAGTTTGTCAGACAACGCCTTGGCCGAGGCCGACACGAACGTCTCCAGCGCGTCGCTTTCCAGTGCCAGCAGGATGCCGGGATTGGTGCAGAACTGCCCCGCGCCCATAACCAGCGATTCGACAAAACCCTTGGCGATGGCTTCGGCACGGGCCAGCAAAGCAGCCGGCAGCAGGAACACCGGGTTGATGCTGCTCATCTCGGCATACACCGGGATCGGCACCGGACGCGCTTGAGCCGCTGCCACGAGCGCCAGGCCGCCACGGCGGGAGCCGGTGAAGCCCACCGCCTGAATCAATGGGTGGCTGACCAGCGCCTGGCCGACGGCAATGTCCTTGTCGATCAGCAACGAGAAAACGCCCTCCGGCATGCCCGTGTCGCGCGCCGCTTTCTGAATCACGCGTCCCACCAGTTCGCTGGTGCCCAAGTGAGCCGGGTGCGCCTTGACGATGACCGGGCAGCCAGCCGCCAGCGCTGAAGCGGTGTCGCCGCCGGCGACCGAGAAGGCGAGGGGGAAGTTGCTGGCGCCGAACACTGCCACCGGGCCAAGGCCGATGCGCCGCAGACGCAGGTCGGCGCGCGGCAGTGGCTGGCGCTCCGGCATTGCGGTGTCGACCACGGCACCGTGCCAGCGGCCATCACGCAGCAGGCTGGCAAACAGTTTGAGCTGGTTCACCGTGCGCATCCGCTCGCCTTCAAGGCGTGGCTTGGGCAGGCCGCTTTCGACATGAACGCGCTCGGTCAGCACATCGCCCAGGTCCAGAAGGCCTTGGGCGATGGCTTCTAGAAAGGCGGCGCGTTGATCGTCACTCAATTGCCGGTAGTGATCGAATGACGCCTCGGCCAGTTCGCACGCAGCGTTGACGTCTTCCAGCGTGCTGGCGCCAAACGACGGTGCCAGGGGTTCACCCGTGGCGGCGGCGAGGGCAAAAACCTCTCCGGCCTGGCCCCGCACAGCGCGTTGTCCGATGATCGTTTCACCAAGAATCTGCATTGCTCAACACCTCTCGAGGGCGGCGACCGTCAGTTGGCACCGCTGTGGCCAGCCCTTGAGGTTACCTCATGGCGCTGCGATCGCCACCGGTCCGGGTGTTGAGCTTGCTGCGGCGCCTTTGGCCGCGCTTATTGCTGCAGCTTATTGCTGAACGACGCTGAATCCTTCAAACGCAGTTTGCTGCTGGATCGCGCTGACGATGTTCTTGCGCGTGGCGGGCTGCTGGTTACCGTCCTTGTCCACGAACACCTCGCTCTGCAGCTCGGCCTCCTCGCCTTCACCGACGAACGAGAAACCCAGGAATTCAAAGGCTTCCCGGTCCGCGTTGGCTTTCGAGCGCGGCGTACGCAGGGGCAGGGTGACGCTGGCGCCGTCCTTGCTGATGACGAAAACCTCGGCTTCCTTCTTCGGCCGTGCCGCTTTGCTCTTGCCGCCGCTCGGGTTGCTGACCGCTTGATGCGTCTGGTTGAGCACTTTCAACGCCAGGCTGTAGACCAGCTCCTGGAAACTCGGGTCGTCCTTGTAGCTGGAGAGAATCCGGCTGATCGGAAACTTCGCGCTCAGATCTTCGAGTGCGGCCATGTCGGCGGCTTCGGCGTCCTTGAGCTGTTTAAGCTGACCCATCAGTTCGTAGGCCTGGTCATCATCGAATCGGTCATGGGCGGCGCGTATGGCCAGGCGCAGATCGCGAATCTGGTCGCTTTCCTTGGCGCTCTGAAACGCGTCGAGCACCATCTCGCTGATGGTTTTGGCCTGTGGCACATGTTGTGAAAGGTTGATGGCTTCTTCGTAGGCTTGCTTCGACGACACGGCGTTTGCCGCCGGATCGGTATGGGAATCAGACATTGAACATCCACTGCTTCGTTAACTGGGTTTGAGGCGCGAAAAGCCCGGGGCGTTTCGAGGGGCGTAATCTATTGGACGAGAGCGCCGTTGTCACGGATTGCCGTCTTCGCCCGGGCCACAGGGCAACATCCAGCCGTCTTGCCGCATGCGCGCTACGCTATGAGTTCATCGAGCCACAGGCGCCGGACCATGCGAAAAATCTGGGTGCGTTACATCGATTTGCTGGAACACGATCTCAGCACGCAAATCTTCGACAACATCAAAAACCTGCTGGTGTGCGCGCTGTTGTTCGCGGCGGGCACCAGTGCGTTGAGGGCGGATTACCACCAGTTCATCGGTGTACTGGTGTCCGGCGCTACTGGATGGGGGCTGATTGGCGTGTCCGCCGTGCTGATGTTCCTGAACGTCAGCGACGGCATTCGCAGGCTTGGCAAGCTGCGCTACCACGTGGCGATTCAGATTCTGGTGTCGCTGGTTTATCTGCTGATCGCTGCCAGACTGGTGGAAGTGGTCTGGGCGTTTCGGGCTGGTTGAGGGGAGGTTGGCCTTAAGGTGCACCACGGAGCAGGGTTGATGACGTTCCGAGACAAATCTGGTTGAAACCTAAACGCCAGAAACAACAAAGCCCGCGCAAGGCGGGCTTTGTTGAGGTACTTGGTGGCTACACAGGGACTTGAACCCCGGACCCCAGCATTATGAATGCTATGCTCTAACCAACTGAGCTATGTAGCCAAGTGGCGCGCATTATTCGCTCAGATCGAATATGTGTCAAGCGTCTCTTTGAAAAAAATTATCCACGCGATCAATCGGTTAGCCTCCCGCACCGTCAACCATCCTTCATCCCCGCACCTCGGTGACAGTTTCACTGCTCACGATGAGTGCTTTTGCCCCACTTTCGAGCACCCGGCGCGCACTCTGACGGGTCTCGTGCCCGGTTTGATGGCCTCGTGCTATCGGTCCGTTTTTTGCTTATGCCTGCCGCAGCGCTGCCGATATGGATGTAGGTGGCTGCGGATTTCGACAAGCCCTAACGCGGCCCTGGTTCAAAAGATGGACGGTTATCGTTTTTAAAACACAGACATGGCATTTTGCCGGTAAAAATGTAAGGCAGCGCAGCGATGATCATGGGTCGTGCAGCGGTTGTCGGTGAGGAGTAGTCGGCTATGCAGAGTCTTTTGTCGCCAGGCATCCGCCTGCTCGGACGTCTCGGGTTCGCACGCAAGTTTCAGGTGCTCTTCTTTCTATTCATTTTGCCGCTCGCAGGCAGCCTCTGGATGATCGGGCAGGATTACCGCAGCAAGCTGGAAGTGATTTCTCAGGAACAGGCCGGCGTGCGCCAACTCATGGCGCTTGATGCGCTGGATGTGCAGCTGACGGCCCAGCGCAACCGCGCTGCGCGCTGGAAGGCCGTCGACATTCTTCGTGATCCGACGCCGGCCGCGAAGGCAGCCATGAACGCGCTGGATGCCGCCAACCCTGACCTGACCCGAACCCTCGCTTCTCTGGGCGATGAACTCAAAGCGCAGAACGCCAGCGCGGACATCATGACGCGGTATCAAGCGGTGCAGGCTTCGGTCAAAGGCATGGATTCGGAATCTCTGCGCACCGTTGGCTGGTGGCCGGACGGCTATGACCGTTTTACCTCCGCCCTCACAGCGTTGCAGAGTCTGCGAGAGCAGATCGCCATGGACAGCGGCTTGATTCTCGATCCATGGCTTGAAACCTACTTGCTGATGCAAATCTCTACGCAGCAGGCGCCGGAACTGGTCGAGCGCGTAGGGCGGATGGCGAGTATCGGCCAATCGTCGATCGCGTCCGGGCAGTTCTCGTTGCAGAGCCGTCTTCAAATGCGCGACCTGCGCAGTCGTATCGGTGACGCGCGGGATCAACTGGTCAAAGCCGTGGGTTCGCTCCAATCCAAAGCGTATCCGGGCATGGAAGTCTGGACGCGTCAGTATGAAGACAGTCTTCAGCGCCTTGATAACGAATTGAAAGTGCTCGACGACGGTGTGTTCGGCGGCAGCATCAAGTTAGACCCTGCTGCTTTCGAGCGCAGCGTCGATGGCGTCAGTGAAGGACTGGCTGCCTTGCGCAAGCAATCACTGTCGTCACTGACCAGTCGGCTCGATTATTACCATGAGCAGTCGACTCTGCAGTTCGTTCCGGTGGCCGCAATTTTCAGCATTCTTGCGCTCGCGGCGCTGTATCTATTCATGTGCCTGCAAGCGTCGATCCAGCGCAGCGCCAAGGGCATTACGACCCTGGCCGAGTCGCTGCGTGACGGCAATTTGTGCGTTGAAGTCGCCGTCCAGGGGCGTGACGAACTCGCTGCAATCAGCACCGCCCTCAACGTTGCGGTGGTGCAACTGCGCACCAGTCTGCTGGGCGTCAACCACGAAACCCAGCAACTGGGCTCTGCGGTGCTGACCCTCAATGCGCAGTCCGGCAGCACGCTCAACGAAGTTGAAGATCAACAGCAGCAAATCAGTCAGATCGCCGCTGCGGCCACCGAGCTGGCCGCGACGTCCATTGGTGTGGCCCGCAGCTGTGAAGCCGCATCCGGCAGCGCCCAGGCCACCCGACGCATCGCCGAAGACAGCAGCCGCGACAGTCAACGCACCACGGCGAGCATTCAGCAGCTGAACCAGAAGCTAACCGACACCGCCAACGCGTTGAGCAAAGTCAGTGAGCAGGGGCAGCAGATCCAGTCCGTGGTGGACACCATCCGCGGCATTGCCGAACAGACCAACCTGCTGGCGCTCAATGCTGCCATCGAAGCGGCGCGAGCGGGGGAGCAGGGCCGTGGCTTCGCCGTGGTCGCTGACGAAGTGCGCAGTTTGTCGCAGCGGACCCAGGCGTCGACCGCGCAAATCGCCGGGACCGTGGACAGCCTGCGTTCGACTGTCAGTCAGGCCGTCAGCCTGATGGAGGCGGCATGTGGCCAGGCGGTCAGTGATGCACAGTCGGTGACCGGGTTGGGCGAGCGGCTGGAAGAGATCGCCAGCGCGGTGCAGATCGTCACTGACACGCTGGCGCAGATCGCCACGGCGGTTGAGGAACAGGCCTCGACGGCGGACGAGGTCAGCGGCAACATCCAGCAGGTTGATCAGGCTGCTGGCCGTTTGCTTGAAGGCGCGCGTGCGGTCAATCAGGCCGCAGACACACTGACTAAAGGCAGTCGGGCCTTGAGTGACAACACCGCGAGATTCCATTTGGGGTGAGCTGCGCAGGCGAGGCGTGAGGGTGACCGGCGCGCGATTGCGTGCACGCCATCATGGGGCAGCGTACGGCGCGGGTTGAAAGAAGAAAGGAAGGCGACGTATAAGATCCGTCGCTTTCTTTTGGTATTTCGATACCCATCGCCGTAGGGGATTTCTCCATGACCGACAGCAGTGCCGCAGGTGCGGCGGTTTATTCGCCCCTGACGTTAGCGTTGTACGACGCCTGGGTGTTGGGCATCTCCAATCGGTATGCCTGGCGTTGCACGACCGACGAGGTGTTGTTGCCGTTCTTCCGCGCCAATGTTCGCGCGCATCATCTGGATATCGGTGTCGGCACGGGTTATTACCTGGCCAAGGCGAAGCTGCCGGTGGCCACCCAAATCACCCTGATGGACCTCAATCCCAGCAGCCTCGCCGCTGCCAAGCGCAGAATCGGCCGGTCAGACACGCGCACCCTTCAGCACGATGTGATGACGCCGATCCCCGGCAACGAGCGTTTCGATTCGATATCGCTGTTCTACCTGCTGCATTGCCTGCCAGGTCGGCTGGCCGCCAAGGCAGCGATCTTTGCTCACCTCAAGCACAACCTGAACCCTGACGGCGTATTGTTTGGCGCAACGATTCTGGGGGACGAGGCGGGGCACAATGGCTTCGGTCGCAAGCTGATGGCGGTTTACAACAAGAAAGGCATCTTCGGAAACAGCCAGGACACCCAGGCCGGTTTCGAGGCGCATTTGCGGACTCATTTTCGCGAGGTAACGCTCAAGCGCGAAGGCGTAGTTCTGCTGTTTCGCGCAGCACAGCCGATCGTCTGAGGCGCATTAAAAGCACAAAGCCCGCGGATCACTGAGTGATGTGCGGGCTTTGGTGTTCAACGAAGTTCGTGGAAGTCCACGAGGGCGTCAGACGTTGAAACGGAAGTGCAGAACGTCGCCGTCCTTGACGATGTAATCCTTGCCTTCCAGGCGCCATTTGCCCGCTTCCTTGGCACCGGCCTCACCTTTGTACTGGATGAAGTCGTTGTAGGCGACGCACTCGGCGCGGATGAAGCCTTTTTCGAAATCGGTGTGGATCACGCCGGCAGCCTGTGGCGCGGTGGCGCCGACACGGACGGTCCAGGCACGCACTTCTTCGACACCGGCAGTGAAGTAGGTCTGCAGATGCAGCATTTCGTAGCCGGCGCGGATCACGCGGTTCAGACCAGGTTCTTCAAGGCCCAGGGCCTCCAGGAACATGTCCTTTTCTTCGCCGTCATCGAGTTCGGCGATTTCCGCTTCGATCTTGTTGCAGACCGGCACCAGCATTGCGCCTTCTTCTTCGGCGATAGCACGAACCACGTCCAGGTGCGGGTTATTCTCGAAACCGTCTTCCGCGACGTTGGCGATGTACATGACCGGTTTGGTGGTCAGCAGATGGAAGCCCTTGATGACGGCTTTCTCATCGGCGTTCATGCTCTTCATCAGGCTGCGCGCAGGTTTGCCCAGCGTGAAGTGTGCGATGAGTTGTTCCAGCAGGCCTTTCTGGACCACTGCGTCCTTGTCGCCGCCCTTGGCGTTGCGCGTGACTTTCTGCAGTTGCTTCTCGCAGCTGTCGAGGTCAGCGAAAATCAGCTCCAGATCGATGATCTCGATGTCGCGCTTTGGGTCGACGCTGTTGGAGACGTGAATCACGTTCTCGTCTTCGAAGCAGCGCACGACGTGAGCAATGGCGTCGGTTTCGCGGATGTTGGCGAGGAACTTGTTGCCCAGGCCTTCACCTTTGGATGCACCGGCAACCAGCCCGGCGATGTCGACGAATTCCATGGTGGTCGGCAGGATGCGCTTCGGGTTGACGATGTCGGCCAGGGCCTGCAGGCGCGGGTCCGGCATTGGCACGATTCCGGTGTTCGGTTCGATGGTGCAGAAGGGAAAGTTCTCCGCCGCGATACCGGACTTGGTCAGGGCGTTGAACAGGGTGGACTTGCCGACGTTGGGCAGGCCGACGATGCCGCAGTTGAATCCCATGGTGTTTCCCCTCGAGTGATGTCAGGCCTTCTGGCTGTGCAGGACGCGCATCGCCTTGGCGAAGTCGCCAGCGAGTACATCCGGCAACACGCCGAGGGCAAAGTCGATGCTGGCGTCCAGTTTTTCCTGTTCGGCGCGTGGCGCACGACCCAGAACGAAGTTGGACACCAGACTGGCGTCGCCCGGGTGGCCGATGCCAAGCCGCAGGCGGTGGAAGCCGTTCTGGTTGCCGAGCTGCGCAATGATGTCGCGCAACCCGTTATGCCCGCCGTGCCCGCCACCCAGTTTGAGTTTGGCGACGCCCGGAGGCAGGTCGAGTTCGTCGTGGGCCACCAGAATGGCTTGCGGAGGAATCCGGAAGAAACCCGCCAGAGCTGCAACGGACTGGCCGCTGCGGTTCATGTAGGTGGTGGGAATCAGCAGACGAACGTCTTGGCCCTGATGACTGAACTTAGCCATCAGGCCGAAATATTTGCGGTCAGCGGTCAGATTGACACGCTGTGCGCTGGCAATGCGCTCAACGAAAAGAGCCCCTGCGTTATGCCGGGTCTGTTCGTATTCGGGGCCTGGATTTCCCAGGCCGACGATCAGTTGGATGGCGGTCACGTCAGGGGCTCTTCCTTGGGTCGAGTGTGATGATGGAAAACATCATCACGGGTTCAACCGGCTAGCGAGTAGTAATTACTCTGCTTCGCCTTCTGCGGTGCCTTCTTCTTCGTCCTGGACGATGCGAGGAGCGTGGACGTTAGCGATGTCCAGATCCTTGTCGTGGGCCAGAGCGACGAATTCAACACCTTTAGGTGCCTTGATATCGGACAGGTGAACCTTGTCGCCGATTTCCAGCGCGCCCAGGTCAACTTCGATGAACTCAGGCAGGTCTTTTGGCAGGCAGGTCACTTCCAGCTCAGTGGTGGTGTGCGAGATCTCGCCGCCTTTCTTGACCGGTGCTTCTTCGTTGATGAAGTGCACTGGAACGATAGCGGTCAGTTTCTGGCCAGCCACGACGCGGATGAAGTCGGCGTGCATGATGAACTGCTTGGCAGGGTGACGCTGCATCGCTTTAACGATGACGTTCTGCTTGGCGCCAGCAATGTTCAGCTCGATAACGTGGCTGTAAGCAGCTTCGTTTTCGAACATTTTGGCGAGTTCTTTGGCTTCGATGGTGATCGAAGTCGCTTCCTTGCCACCGCCGTAAACAACGGCTGGGACGGAGGCGGCGAGACGACGCAGGCGGCGGCTCGCACCTTTCCCCAGGTCAGTACGCGCTTGGGCGTTCAGAGTAAATTCGTTCATTTTGCATCTCCAATATAGCCATGACCGAGCGGCGTTTGCGACCAGCGCCTGACACGGTATGGGCAAAAAAGCCCCGCCCCGGCATTGAGTGTCGGGGCGGGGCGCTTTTCGTCAACGGATGGTTCGGCAGGGCAGGGCCCTTATCGGAACATCGCGCTGATCGATTCTTCGTTGCTGATGCGACGCATCGCCTCAGCGACTACCGGTGCGATATCCAGTTGACGGATACGGTCACAGGCCTGTGCTGCAGCGGACAACGGGATGGTGTTAGTGACCACCAGTTCATCCAGCACGGAATTTTCGATGTTCTCGATCGCACGGCCCGACAGGACAGGGTGTGTGCAATACGCGAAAACCTTGGCAGCGCCGTGTTCCTTCAGCGCCTTGGCCGCATGGCACAAGGTGCCCGCGGTATCGACCATGTCGTCGACGAGAATACAGGTACGGCCTTCAACGTCACCGATGATGTGCATCACTTCGGAGTGGTTGGCCTTCTCGCGGCGCTTGTCGATGATGCCCAGATCAACGCCCAGAGACTTGGCAACAGCACGTGCACGCACGACGCCGCCGATATCCGGAGAGACAATCATCAGGTTTTCGAAGCGTTGGTCTTCAATGTCATCCACCAGGACCGGGGAGCCGTAGATGTTATCTACCGGAATATCGAAGAAGCCTTGAATCTGGTCAGCGTGCAGGTCAACAGTCAGCACACGGTCGATACCGACGACGGTGAGCATATCCGCAACCACTTTAGCGCTGATAGCCACACGGGCAGAACGCGGACGGCGATCCTGGCGGGCATAACCAAAGTAAGGGATTACAGCAGTGATACGAGTAGCCGAGGAGCGACGGAAGGCATCAGCCATCACGACGAGTTCCATCAGGTTATCGTTGGTCGGAGCGCAGGTCGGCTGGATAATGAAGACGTCTTTACCGCGAACGTTTTCATTGATCTCAGCGGTAATCTCACCGTCGGAGAACTTTCCAACAGAGATGTCACCGAGAGGGATATGCAGCTGACGTACGACACGCCGAGCCAGATCGGGGTTGGCGTTCCCCGTAAAGACCATCATCTTGGACACGCGCAGTACCTGGAGGCTTAGGGTATGCCTGGATGACTATAGGAAAATGGCAGGGGCGGCTGGATTCGAACCAACGCATGGCAGGATCAAAACCTGCTGCCTTACCGCTTGGCGACGCCCCTGTATCTGTTGCACGAGTGCCTTGCACTCGGTTCCTTTTAGAGCAGCGCTTGTAACTTCCGGTGCAACATCGAGATGTTTGCGCCTTTTGCTACAAACCCTGTAAGGGTCTCTGTAAGAAGGGCCGAGACTTTATCAGCTTCAGCTTTGCTTGGGAAGGCCCCAAACACACAACTTCCAGTTCCGGTTAATTTTGCTTCGGTAAAATTACCTAACAAATTCAAAGCGTTACCAACTTCTGGATACCGCCTCGTTACAACCGGTAAGCAGTCGTTTCGACTGTTTCCCTTGGGAACGGGGCGCACTTTAATGGGAGGAGTGTCACGTGTCAACAGCGGATCTGAAAAAATTTCTGCTGTACTTACAGATACTTGCGGCACCAGCACCAGATACCAGGGTTCTTCGGGGGTTACAGGGGTCAGGATCTCGCCGATGCCCTCGGCAAAAGCGGCGTGCCCGCGCACGAAAACCGGCACGTCAGCCCCAAGTTTGAGGCCCAGCGCCGCCAGTCGATCTTCATCCCAGCCAAGTTGCCAGAGATGATTCAGGCCGAGCAGTGTAGTTGCCGCATCGGAGCTTCCGCCGCCAATACCGCCACCCATGGGCAGGATTTTTTTCAGCCAGATATCGACACCGAGCGGGCAACCGGATTGATCTTTGAGGGCGCGGGCCGCTCTCACGATCAAATTACTGTCGTGGGGGACGTCGGCAATTTCTGTCTGCAGGCGCACTTCACCGTCGTCGCGAAGCGCGAAACTGAGTTCGTCGCCATAATCGAGAAACTGAAACAGCGTCTGCAGTTCGTGATAACCATCGGCACGGCGTCCAGTGATGTGCAGCATCAGATTCAGTTTGGCAGGGGCGGGCAGTGTCAGTCGTGCTTGCAACATGCTCATTGCCCCAGTTTGCGTGGTTGCCAGTCCTTGATGACCAGCGTGACGTCCAGATCCTGCCCGTGCAGCTTCATGCGTTCAGGCAGCCAGAAACCGTTTTGCTGGGTGTAGCTCAGGTACTCGATCTGCCAGCCATCCTGTTCAAGGCTGGCCAGGCGACTGTCACCGTCAAGGGTCAGGCTGCTTTTGCTGTCCGGGGCGGGCAACCCGCGCACCCACCACACAAGATGCGACACAGGCAGTTTCCAGCCCAACTGATCCTTGAGCAGGGTTTCCGGATCCGGCGCGTCGTAGCGGCCCTGATTGGCGACTTCCAGCGACACCGCGCCAGGGCGACCCGTCAAGCGAGCGGCACCGCGACCCAGCGGGCCGGACAGGCGAATGTCGTAGTAATCCTGACGTTGCAGCCAGAACAGCGTGCCGCTACCGGAGTCCTTGGGCGCGCGGATCCCAACCTTCCCGTTGATCTGCCAGCCGTCGAGGCTGCTGAGTTGTTCTTTGTTCACACGCCATTGATTGGCGTCGCCCTTGCCTTGAACGGCTTCGCGGGAGGACATGCCGGCACAGCCGGCGAGCAGGGCGATCAGGCTGAATACGAGTACGTGGCGCAATTGCATAAATTCAAAGGGTCTCGGCGCCGGTCAGGCGTTTGATGGTGCTGCGCAAGACCGGGCTGTCAGGTTGTTGTTCGAGGGCCTTGGCCCACACTTTGCGGGCTTCACGCTGCTCGCCTTTGGCCCACAGGACTTCGCCCAGGTGCGCGGCGACTTCGTGATCCGGGAACCGCTCCAGCGCCTGGCGCAGCAGACGTTCGGCCTCATCCAGATTGCCCAGGCGGTAATTGACCCAGCCCAGGCTGTCGAGCACTGCCGGGTCTTCCGGATTGAGCTGGTGCGCGCGCTCGATCAAGTCCTTGGCCTCGGCGTAGCGCGTCGTGCGGTCCGAAAGCGTGTAGCCCAGGGCGTTCAGCGCCATGGCGTTGTCCGGCTCGCGTTTAAGAATGGCGCGAAGATCGCTCTCCATCTGTTTCAGATCGTTGCGTTTCTCGGCCAGCATCGAGCGGGTGTAGAGCAGATTCAGGTCGTCCGGGTGCTGCTTGAGCGCCTGACTCAACACTTGCCAGGCGCGATCGCTCTGGTTGTTGTTGGCCAGGGTCTCGGCTTCCACCAGATACAGCTGAATGGCGTAGTCGGGTTGGTCCGCGCGGGCCTGAGCCAGCCGTTTCGAGGCCTCGGCGGTGTTGCCGTTGCTCATGAGAATATCGGCCTGACGCAGCTGCGCAGGCAGGAAGTCATTGCCGGGGCCCACTTGGGCGTATTCGGCCAGCGCGGTTTGTGGGTCGTTGCGTTCTTCGTAGATGCGGCCAAGGTTTACGTGGGCCGAATCGACGTGACTGCCACGGGCGACGAGGTCTTCGAGGTAACCCTGCGCTTCGTCCCATGCCTTGTTTTCCAGGCACACGAGGGCGAGCGAGTAACGCAGCTCATCATCATCCGGGTACTGCTGAACCAGGCTGGAGAACTGCACTTTGGCGTCTTCCATGCGGTTCTGTTCCACCAGCATGCGCGCATAGGTCAGGCGCAGACGCTTGTCATCCGGGTACTTCTTAATGCTTTTTTCCAGTAGCGGAATCGCTTCCTTGCCGCGGTTCATGCTTTGCAGCAAGCGAGCGCGCAGCAGAATCGGCGCCACTTCGCCTTCACCCGGCGGGTTGTCTTCCAGCAGTTTCAGGGAGGCGGCACTGTCGCCTTCCTGCTGAAGGAGCAGTGCCTTGCCGAAGATCAGCTGGCCGTTTTTCGGGTACTTCGTCAACAGGCGGTCGAAGCTGGTGATCAGCCCTTTGCGCGTAGTGGAGTCGGTTTCCGACGCCGACAGCGCGAGGAAGTCAAAATGCGTGTCGCCCTGGCCCTGAAGCACCTTCTCCATGTAACGCATGGCGTCGTCGTAGCGACCGGCCCGCGCCAGCTGGATGGCTGCCGCGCGCTGTGCCTCGAGATTGCTCGGGTCGTTTTTGGCCCAGATCATCGATGTGTCGAGGGCTGCCTGATCGGCGCCCAGGTACTCGGCGATGCGGAAGGCGCGCTCGGAAATCCCCGGGTCCTGGGTCTGGATCGCCTGGGTCACGTAGTTATCAAGCGCGATGTCGAAGCGGTTGCGCTGGCCGGCAAGCTCGGCAGTCAGCAGGCTGACGACAGTTTCCTGAGTAAAGGAGCCGTACACCTGAGGTTTGGCCTCGGGTGCGGGCGGCGCTTCTTTCGCCGGTGCGGAGGGCTCCGTAGAAACGGAGGCCGTAGACTGGCAGCCACTCAGAGCGACAAGGGCAAGGAACAGCGCGGAGGATTTATTCATATAGAAGAGGGGCGGCTTACCTGCGGTTTGGAAGCATCATGACACAAGGCCGGGAGCAAACCCACAGCCCGCACGAAATCTGGATACGCTCAATCTACAGCCTGCGCGCGGACATTTTGTCGCAGGCCGGAGGCGGTGATACGCAACCTGTATAGGGACAATAGCGTGCTGCGGACGTTCTGAATGTATTGCGGTGGTTGTCCTCCCTCTAGTGAAGTAGGACAATTGCCGGCTTCACGTCACCATCAGCGACCTTGAATGGCCTTTCTTGCTCTGGGTATCAACCATAAGACTGCATCAGTTGATGTCCGCGAGCGCGTGGCATTTACGCCTGAGCAGCTGGTTGAGGCGCTGCAGCAGCTCTGCCGCCTGACCCAGAGCCGGGAAGCGGCCATTCTCTCCACCTGCAATCGCAGCGAACTTTATATCGAGCAAGATCAGCTGACCGCCGACGCCGTGTTGCATTGGCTGGCGGATTATCACCACCTGAATGTCGATGAGCTGCGGGCCAGCGCCTATGTACATCAAGACGACGCGGCGGTGCGTCACATGATGCGCGTGGCGTCGGGGCTGGATTCGCTGGTGCTCGGCGAGCCGCAGATCCTCGGTCAGATGAAATCAGCCTATGCCGTTGCCCGGGAGGCCGGCACGGTCGGGCCGTTGCTCGGGCGGCTGTTTCAGGCCACCTTCAGCGCTGCCAAACAGGTACGCACCGACACCGCCATTGGCGAAAACCCGGTCTCCGTCGCCTTTGCCGCCGTCAGCCTGGCCAAGCAGATTTTCAGCGACCTGCAGCGCAGTCAGGCGTTGCTGATCGGGGCAGGGGAGACCATCACTCTGGTTGCCCGTCACCTGCACGAGCTTGGGGTCAAGCGTATCGTCGTTGCCAACCGCACCCTTGAGCGGGCGAATATTCTCGCCGAGCAGTTTGGTGCTCACGCGGTGCTGTTGGCCGACATCCCGGCCGAGCTGGTCAATAGCGACATCGTCATCAGCTCCACGGCCAGCCAACTGCCGATTCTGGGCAAGGGAGCGGTAGAAAGCGCGCTGAAACTGCGCAAGCACAAGCCGATCTTTATGGTCGATATCGCCGTGCCGCGCGACATCGAGCCCGAGGTCGGCGAGCTGGACGACGTCTACCTCTATACCGTTGACGATCTGCACGAAGTCGTCGCTGAAAACCTCAAGAGTCGCCAGGGCGCGGCGCAGGCGGCCGAAGAGCTGGTCAGCGTGGGCGTCGATGACTTCATGTCGCGGCTGCGCGAACTGGCGGCGGTCGACGTGCTCAAGGCGTATCGTCAGCAGAGCGAACGCCTGCGTGACGAAGAATTGCAGAAGGCCCAGCGCATGCTCGCCAATGGCAGCAACGCTGAAGACGTGCTGATGGCGCTGGCGCGTGGCCTGACGAATAAATTGATGCACGCCCCCAGCGTGCAACTCAAAAAGCTGTCCGCCGAAGGCCGCGTCGATGCGCTGGCCATGGCCCAGGAACTCTTTGCCCTCAACGAGGGCTCCACGGATAAATCCCCGCAATGAAAGCTTCACTGCTTAATAAGCTGGACGTGCTCAGCGACCGTTTCGAGGAATTGACCGCGCTGCTCGGCGATGGCGAAGTCATCTCCGATCAGACCAAATTTCGCGCGTACTCCCGTGAGTACGCCGAAGTCGAGCCAGTGATTCAGGTGTACCGGCAACTGCAGAAAGTGCAGGCCGACCTCGAAGGCGCCCAGGCGCTGCTCAAGGACAGCGACCCTGACATGCGCGAAATGGCCGTCGAAGAAGTACGCGATGCCAAGGATCAATTGCTGGTGCTTGAGGCTGACCTGCAGAAAATGCTGCTGCCCAAGGACCCAAACGATGGCCGCAACGTGTTTCTGGAAGTTCGCGCCGGCACCGGTGGCGACGAAGCCGCCATTTTCGCCGGGGACCTGTTCCGCATGTATTCCCGCTATGCCGAGCGACGTGGCTGGCGTGTCGAGATCCTGTCCGAGAACGTAGGCGAACATGGCGGCTACAAGGAAGTCATCGCCCGGGTCGAAGGCGAAAACGTCTACGGCAAGCTGAAATTCGAGTCGGGTGTGCATCGTGTTCAGCGCGTCCCGGAAACCGAATCCCAGGGACGCATCCACACCTCTGCGTGTACGGTAGCGGTGTTGCCGGAGCCGGACGAGCAGCAGACCATCGAGATCAATCCATCCGACTTGCGCGTTGACACCTATCGCTCATCCGGCGCCGGTGGTCAGCACGTCAACAAGACCGATTCGGCCATCCGCATTACGCACTTGCCGTCCGGCATTGTGGTGGAGTGTCAGGAAGAACGTTCGCAGCACAAGAACCGTGCGCGGGCCATGTCCTGGCTATCGGCCAAGCTCAATGATCAGCAGACCTCTGCGGCGGCCAACGCCATCGCCAGCGAGCGTAAATTGCTGGTAGGTTCCGGGGATCGCTCGGAACGCATTCGTACGTACAATTTTCCACAGGGCCGAGTCACGGATCACCGCGTGAACCTGACCCTCTATTCCCTTGATGAAGTTCTGGCCGGCGGGGTCGATGCAGTGATAGAACCGTTACTTGCCGAGTATCAGGCAGATCAACTTGCGGCACTGGGTGATTAAATGACCATCATCGCCAGCTTGTTAAGAAGCGCCGAGTTGCCGGACTCTCCGACAGCGCGTCTGGATGCAGAATTGTTGCTGGCCGCTGCCTTGGGCAAACCGCGCAGTTTCCTGCACACCTGGCCCGAGCGTATTGTCAGCACCGAAGCAGCGCACGCCTTTGACGGCTATCTCAAGCGTCGTCGAACCGGTGAACCCGTCGCGTACATCCTGGGCCTGCAAGGGTTCTGGAACATCGACCTGGAGGTCGCGCCCCATACGCTGATCCCGCGGCCTGAAACCGAGATGCTGGTGGAAACCGCGCTGGAGCTTTTGCCCGGTGCGATTCCCCACACGCTGCTCGACTTGGGCACTGGCACCGGCGCCATCGCGCTGTCGCTGGCCAAGGATCGTCCGCAATGGAGCGTCACGGCGGTAGACCGCGTTGAAGAGGCGGTCGAGCTTGCCGAACGCAATCGGCAGCGCCTGCATCTGGATAACGCGAAGGTTTTGCACAGCCACTGGTTCGGTGCGGTCGAGGGTCAGCGTTTCGACCTGATCCTGAGCAATCCTCCCTACATCGCCTCCAACGACCCGCACCTGGTCGAAGGTGACGTGCGCTTCGAGCCAAGCAGTGCGCTGGTCTCCGGCGCCGATGGCCTGGACGATCTGCGTTTGATTGTGTCGCAAGCGCCCGCGCACCTTGAAGCCGGCGGCTGGCTGTTGCTGGAGCATGGTTACGATCAAGGCGCGGCGGTGCGCGAGCTGTTGGTTGAGCACGGATTCGAACAGATCAAGACCCGCCGCGATCTGGGCGACCATGAACGCATCACCTTCGGGCGAGTGCCGTGCTGACGGACGAGGAACTGCTGCGCTATAGCCGGCAGATCCTTCTGCAACAAGTCGACATCGATGGTCAGTTGCGCATCAAGCAGAGCCGCGTGTTGATTGTCGGCCTCGGCGGACTGGGTTCGCCGGTGGCGTTGTACCTTGTGGCGGCCGGCGTTGGTGAACTGCATCTGGCGGATTTCGACAGCGTCGATCTGACCAACCTGCAACGCCAGATCCTTCATGACACCCCGAGCGTGGGCCTGAGCAAGGTCGATTCAGCCATCACCCGGCTGACTGCTATCAATCCGCAGATAACACTGGTTGCCCATCGCGCGGCCCTTGATGTCGACTCACTGGCGGCAGCCGTTGCCGAGGTCGATCTGGTTCTGGACTGCTCGGACAATTTCTCGACGCGCGAGGCGGTCAATGCTGCCTGCGTTGCCGCGTGCAAACCCCTGGTCAGCGGCGCCGCGATCCGCCTCGAAGCGCAACTGTCGGTGTTCGATCCGCGCCGTCCGGAGAGCCCTTGTTACCACTGCCTGTACGGGCACGGCAGCGAGACCGAACTGACCTGCAGCGAGGCCGGCGTCATCGGCCCGTTGGTGGGGTTGGTCGGCAGTTTGCAGGCCCTTGAGGCTCTCAAGCTCATTGCCGAATTTGGCGAACCGATGGTGGGGCGACTTCTGCTGATCGACGCTGTGAGCACGCGATTCCGCGAGTTGAAAGTCAAACGCGATCCTGGCTGCAGCGTGTGCGGCACCGGGCGTCGAGCTTCCGCCGAGCATGAATAGAGACAGTGACGCGCCGGTGGCGGTATTTGATTCCGGCGTCGGCGGGTTGTCGGTGCTGGCGGAAATACAGCAACTGCTGCCACGAGAGTCATTGCTTTACGTCGCCGACTGCGGCCATATCCCCTACGGCGAGAAAACCCCCGAATTCATTCGTGAACGTTGCGCGACGATTGCCGAGTTCTTCCACAATCAGCGCGCCAAGGCCCTGGTGATCGCCTGCAACACGGCGACGGTGGCCGGCATCGCTGACTTGCGCCTCCGCTACCCTGACTGGCCGCTGGTGGGTATGGAGCCGGCGGTCAAACCTGCGGCCGCGGCGACGCGAACCGGTGTCGTCGGTGTGCTGGCGACCACGGGCACTTTGCAAAGCGCCAAATTCGCCGCATTGCTCGATCGCTTCGCGGCAGACGTGCAAGTCATCACGCAGCCCTGCCCGGGGCTGGTCGAGTTGATCGAAACGGGTGACCTGGTCAGCCCGACGATTCGCCAATTGCTGCAGGGTTATGTCGCGCCGTTGCTTGCGGCGGGTTGCGACACCATCATTCTGGGTTGCACCCATTACCCGTTTCTCAAGCCGTTGCTGCGGAAAATGATCCCTGCGTCCATCACGCTGATCGACACCGGGGCGGCTGTAGCGCGGCAGTTGCAGCGGTTATTGAGCGAGCGCGAGCTGTTGGCGAGCGGTCATCCTCAGACCGCTCAGTTCTGGACGACCGGCGATCCAGAAGATTTCAGAAACGTCCTACGCGTGCTTTGTAACAACTCCGACAATGTGCGAAGCTTCGTTTCGTGAAAAAAACGTGAATCGCTTCGTCTGTGGGTGAACTAAAGTTCAGCCGCCGGCTTCTACAGCACTTCTGTCGGTATAAAAATTTTTAACTGCTTTCGAAAATAGGATGTTTCAGATGAAGCGACTGTTTTGTTTGGCTGCGATTGCGGCTGCGTTGTTGGGGCAAAGCGCAATTGCTCAAGCTGATGGGGTCGAGTTGTCCGTAGGACACACTGGCGAGTCCACGATGACTTATCGTCTGGGCGCGCAATTTGATTGGGATCAAAGCTGGTGGCAAACCGGTGTCGGTCGCCTGACGGGTTACTGGAGCGGCGCCTATACATACTGGGAAGGCGACAAGAGCTCCAGCAACAACAGCCTGTCGTTCTCGCCGGTATTCGTCTATGAGTTTTCGGGTGAGAGCGTCAAGCCTTACATCGAGGCCGGCATCGGCGCCGCTGTATTCCAGCGTACCGAAGTGGAAGGCAACAAGTTGGGCAGTGCGTTCCAGTTCGAAGACCGTTTGGGTTTTGGTCTGCGCTTTGCCGGTGGACATGAAGTTGGCCTGCGCGCCACTCACTACTCCAACGGCGGCATGACCACCAACAACGACGGTATCGAAAGCTACGCTATTCACTACACGATGCCGTTCTAATCGCTATATCGCGTTAATGCAGTCGCGGCCCTGACCGCGATTGCAACGTAGCAGCCGCAGATGTGTCAGCCAACGCGGCTGACGCATAAAAACCAGTCATCACAGATACGCCGTCGCAATCCCTTCTCGTTCGGCAATACACTCCGGTGCACCCATTTCGAATTCTCTACAAATCAACGGCCGACGGTCGTAGATCGTGCACATCATCGTGTCGCGATCCAGCGCCGCGCACCAGCCATCGTCCAGGCGCAGCATGACTTCCCCGCCCCAGTCATCGGTGTCGATGTAACGCTCGGGCACGCCGGTGTCGGTGATCAGCATGACTTCCAGCTGGCAGCAGCAGGCCGCACAAGTTGAACACGTGATAGCGGGTTCGGCAGGGAGTTGAAGCGAGGGGATAACGGTCGTCATGGGCGGCAGTTTAAATCACCGCGCAGCAGACCGCTAACCGATGTGACCAATGCTCACCCAATCTCCTGGGTCTCGGCCTGTCGCTGTGGCAGCGACTTGAACGCTTGCAGCGCGCGTTCGCGGCTGGCTTTCAAATCGACGATAGGCGCGGGGTAACTTTCGACGCTGAACAGCCCGCCCAGTGCAGTGGGGTTGTGAATGTCGCGCTTGTTCAACTCAGCCAGTTCAGGCACCCAATGCTTGATGAATCGACCTTCAGGGTCGAAGCGCTCCGACTGACTTTGCGGGTTGAAGATCCGGAAGTAAGGCGACGCGTCGGTGCCGGTTGATGAACTCCACTGCCAGCCGCCATTGTTCGACGCAAGATCGCCGTCGATCAAGTGCTGCATGAAGTAGCGTTCACCTTCACGCCAGTCGATCAGCAGATTCTTGGTCAGGAACATGGCCGAAATCATCCGCAAGCGGTTGTGCATCCAGCCGGTTTCAAGCAGTTGGCGCATGGCTGCATCGACAATCGGCAGACCGGTTCGACCTTGTTGCCAGGCTTCCAGATCCTTCGGCGAATGGCGCCATTTCAACGCTTCGGTTTCCGGGCGGAAGGCGCGATGACGGGACACACGGGGAAAGCCCACCAGCACATGCTTGTAGAACTCACGCCAGAGCAGCTCGTTGATCCACGTCACTGAACCCGGATTACCGGTTTCAAACTCGCCATTGTTGCTGCGCAGCGCCGAATGCAGGCACTGGCGGGGCGAAATCACGCCGGCCGCCAGGTACGCAGACAGCTGGCTGGTGCCTGGCTTGGCAGGAAAGTCGCGCTCTTGATCGTAATAATGCACTTGCTCGTCGGTGAAGTTGTGCAGGCGGTCACGCGCCTCATCTTCACCTGCAGGCCAGAGCGCGCGCTGGGCCTCGGTCGGCGCGGCGAAACCCTTGACCGCATCCGGAACGACATCGCTTTTGATGGACAGCTTCTGTTGCGGCTTGGGCAGTGCAACCAGCGCCGGCATCGAGTAATGCAAGCGGGCGTAACAGACCTTGCGGAATTGTGTGAAAACCTTGAAGTAACCCCCGCTTTTGGTCAGCACGCTGCCCGGCTGAAAAAACAGCTGGTCGAGGTGGCGGCGAAACACAATGCCGGCGCCGTCGAGTGCCTCCTCCACTTCACGATCTCGCCGGGTCTCGTTGATGCCGTACTCGTCGTTGACGTGAACGCCTTCGATCCCGTGTTGCTGACACAACTCCAGTATCGCCTTGGGAGCCTGCGCCCACGTGTCTGCATGGACAATCAGCAGCGGCACGTTCAGCGCTTCAAGCGCCTTGCGCAGCTCGCTGAGGTTACGCAGCCAGAAATCGACTTTGCACGGGGCATCATCGTGGCTCTGCCACTGGCCCGGGCTGATCATGTACACGGCAAGAGTCGGGCCCTGCTCCATGGCAGCGCTCAGCGCGGTGTTGTCGTGCACACGCAGATCGCTGCGCAGCCATATCAATTGCATAGTTATTCCTTAGATAAGCCCCAGCCGCTGCAAAGCGGCCTGGGCGGTCAAAGGGTCTTCCGCAAGAGAGAGGCCGGAGACTTCACCCTCGGCTGCGGATAATTCCGTGGAATGAATGCGCACCGCGGGACCGACGATCAGCTTCGGACACTCGATTTTGTGCAGCAGGCGAGGCAACTGGCCGACGTTCAGTGATTTGCTGGAGTACAACAACACCGCGCGCGGCTTGAGGTATTCGCAGGCCAGGGCGAGTTCGCCGGCCGGCAAAGGCCAGTCGAACACTTCCACCGGGCAATCGGCGCTACTGAGCAGCCACGCGGTCAGCCACAAGTGCGGTTCGAGCGGCAGATCGGACTGGTTGACCAGCAGAAGGGGCGCGCCACTGACCTGACGATTGTTGTGGTACAGCCGCGCGCCGAACTTGCTGCGCAGCCACGAGTAGAAAAACACCCGCTCCAACTGCGCGCCGAACTGGCCCTGCCAGCGCTGCTCAAGTGACGCCAGCAGCGGGAGTAACAGTTGTTCGCAGAGCGTGCGCGGCGGATACAGCGACATCGCGCGGTTGAGCGAATCATCGAGACGTCGCTCGGCCAGGGCGCCGATGGCGTCCTGAAGGGTCTGGCGAAGAATGTCCCAGTCGTTCTCGACACTCGGCGCTGGCGCCTGCTGATCGTCGATCAACTGCTTGACCTGACTGACCGACACGCCGCGGTTCAGCCACGTGAGGATGGTCAGCACACGGTCCACATGCTCGTGACTATAGAGCCGGTGGCCCTTGGGCGTTCGGTGCGGAACGATGAGGCCGTAGCGGCGTTCCCACGCACGCAGGGTTACAGCGTTTACGCCGGTCAGGCGGGCGATTTCGCGAATTGGCAGCCAGCCGTTTTCAAAGGCACTCGCGGGGTCTTGCGGGTCGCCTTCCGGCGGTTCTTGCTCGTTGGGGGTCATGGTCAAATCGCGTTGCGAAGACTGAGGTTTTCCGGATGAGGCTGCAGATAGACCTGCAGCGCAATGTACGGATCGGGGTGTCGGCGGAAATGGTGTTTGAGCAGCGTCAACGGCACAACCAGCGGCACGATGCCTTGGTGGTACTGATTGATGACGCCCTGGATTTCTTTCTTGTCGGACGCAGTGAGTGTCTGCCGCAGATAGCCGCACAGATGCTGCAACACGTTGGTGTGGGTGCGCCGGGTGGCCGGTTTCTTCAGCGCGCTCATCAACTGACTGAAATAGCGCGGGGCGATTTCGGCCGGGTCATTTCGGCCCATGGTCCCCAGCAGATTGCCCAGCGTCTTGTACTGGACAGGATCATTGGCCATCAGTTGGTATTTATAGCGAGCGTGAAACTCGGTGAGCGCACGACGGGTAATGCCGCTTTTCAGCAGCGTCTGCCAGGCGGCATAAGCAAACACACGGGTGATGAAGTTTTCCCGCAGCACCGGGTCGTTCAAACGGCCGTCTTCTTCGACCGGCAGATCAGGATGACGCGCGCAGAACGCCTGGGCATAAATGCCGCGTCCACCTGTCTCGAACGGCACGCCGTTATCACGGTAAACCTTGACGCGCTCCAGGCCACACGACGGCGATTTCTGCATGAAGATATAGCCGCAGATGTCGCTCATCTCGGTGGCCATGTGTTCGCCGTAATCAGCCAGCTGCTCGGTCACGTTCATGGCGTGGTGGACACTGCCGACCGCCTGAGGATGATCCGGGTCACCCACCAAACGGATGGCTTCGCGAGGGATGCCCATGCCGATGGCGACTTCGGGGCACGCGGGCACGAAATCGAAATATTCGGTGAGGGCTCGGGTCAAAAGGTGGGATTCCTTGTGCCCGCCATTGAACCTGACCTCCACGCCCATCAGACAGGCGCTGACGCCCAGCTTGGGTTTGGAAGCTTGCTCTGATGAATGATCGAGTACAGCAGACATGACAAACCCTCGATGAACTTCTTATACAGATGAGTTTCTCTGTACAACATTTGCCCATCATAGGTTTGTCGCAGTGCAAGTCAAATAATTTGTACAGGATCGGGAAGTGAAACGACAAGATGCGCGGATTTAGCCGCATTTGACGGGTAGCGTGACGATTTGGTGGTGCCTACTTCCAGCCCATTTGCCAGGCTTGGTCATTCTGCAATGTCTGCCAGGCCAGCTTCTGACTCCGCTTGGTCATCACGGCTTGCAGTTCAATCTCCAGCACCGTGCCTTCTTCATCACAGAACAGCTCAGTGACCAGAAAGTGCTTTTCACGGTTTTGAGGGGACGCTGCCGTCCATTTCGACAGCAGCAACTTGCGCGGGTTGAGACGATTCATTTGAGGTGTTCCAGTAAACGCCGTGCGGCTTCCTGACCACTCAGCCATGCGCCCTCGACTCGGCCCGACAGGCACCAGTCGCCGCAGACGTACAGGCCCAGATCCGCATCAGACAACGCGCCGACTTCGCGCCCGCCAGCAGGTCTTGCGTACAGCCAGCGATGGGCGAGGGTGAACGCCGGGGCCGGTATCGCGCAATTCATCAGCTCGGCAAATGCGCCGTGCAACTGATCGATGACTTCTTCCTTTGGCATGTCGACATGTTGACGGCTCCAGGCGCTGGTGGCGTGCAAAATCCAGGTGTCCATCTGACTGTCGCGCCCGGGCTTGCTGCGATTGCGGGCCAGCCAGTCGATGGAGCTGTCTTGCACGAAGCAGCCTTCGAGTGGCGTGTCCAGCGGGCTGTCGAAAGCCAGCGCGACGGCCCAGGTCGGCTCCATTTTCACGCCAGCAACGACGCTCGCCAGTTTTGGTGCGTCGGCCAGCAACGTAGTGGCCTGAGGCGCGGGGATGGCGATCACCACCTGACTGAACGGGCCGTGGCTTTGGCCGTCGGCGTCCAGTAGATTCCAGTGTCGTTCGCCGCGAAAGACTTCAGTGATGCGGCAGGAAAAGGTCACGGGCATGTCGCCGAGCATGGCCCGGGTGATCGCACTCATCCGCGGCGCGCCGACCCAGCGCACTTGCTCGTCGGGGGACAGGCTGAGTGTTCCGCCATGATAGTTGTAGAGCAGCGGCTTCCATTCGGCCACATGGCCCTCGGCCTGCCATTGCTGTACGGCGGCGGCGAAGCGGCGGTCACGGGCCGTGAAATACTGGGCACCCATGTCCAGTGCGCCGGCATCGCTGCGTTTGCTGGACATCCGGCCGCCACTGCCGCGGCTCTTGTCGAAAAGGTGAATGCTATGCCCGGCGGCTTGCAGCGCCTGGGCGGCGGAGAGTCCGGCGATGCCGGTACCGATGATTGCGATGGGGACAGTCATAGGGGCCTCGTTACCTTGTCTGCACAGACTACGCCTCAGGCAAAAGCTGTACAATGCCGTTTTTCGGTATAAGTTGTCGCCCTGCATAGGCAGGACGCGACCTTTTCAAGGGCTCGCCGACAAGTCTGACGCGTTGCTTCAATCGTTCAACTGCACGATCGTGCTGTCCTAAAGAACAGCGGTGGAGTGGGGCGCCGTAACTTGACCTAAAGTTGAGTGATCATTCCGCGCACGAGCTTATGGCTTGTGAAGAAATAGACTCCGCAATTGCGATGAGCGCCACGTAAGGAACTCAGTCATGCACATCTTGCTGACCGGCGGTACAGGCTTGATAGGGCGTCGTTTGTGTAAACACTGGCTCGCGCAGGGCCATGAACTGACGGTCTTGAGTCGTAAACCCGAGGAAGTGGCGCGGCTGTGCGGCGCCAACGTTCGAGGGATTGCACATTTCGATGACGTAGGCAGCCAGCACGTCGATGCGGTGGTCAATCTGGCCGGCGCACCCATTGCCGACCGCCCCTGGACGCGCAAACGCAAAATATTGCTGTGGGACAGTCGCATCACTCTGACCGAGCAGTTGGTCACCTGGCTTGAGCGCCGTGAGCAGAAACCCGACGTGTTGATTTCCGGCTCGGCGGTGGGCTGGTACGGCGACGGCGGCGAGCGCGAACTCGACGAAAACGCGCAACCGGTCAGTGAAGATTTCGCCAGTCGCCTGTGCATTGCCTGGGAAGAGACCGCGCAGCGTGCTGAAACGTTGGGGATTCGCGTGGTGCTGGTGCGCACTGGTCTGGTGTTGGCTGACGAAGGCGGCATGCTGCAACGCCTGTTGCCGCCGTTCAAGATGGGCATGGGCGGACCGATCGGCAACGGACGCCAGTGGATGCCGTGGGTTCATATCGAGGATCAAATCGCCCTGATTGATTTTCTGATGAACCGGGATGACGCACGTGGTCCATATAATGCCTGCGCGCCAGCACCGGTCCGCAACCGGGATTTCGCCAAGACCCTTGCGTCCGTGTTGCATCGCCCGTCATTCATGCCAATGCCGGCTGTCGCGCTTCGGTTGTTGCTGGGCGAACTGTCGATTTTGCTGCTGGGCGGTCAACGTGCCCGGCCAGACCGTCTGCAAGAGGCGGGTTTCACTTTCCGATTCACTGATCTGCGCGCGGCACTGGAAAACCTTCTGGGCCGCCACTGACATCAAGGTGTTGCATGACCGATCACGCTTTATTGATGGTTAACCTGGGCTCACCGGCGTCCACGTCGGTGGCTGACGTGCGCCGTTACCTCAATCAGTTTTTGATGGACCCTTATGTTATTGACGTGCCGTGGCCAGTGCGTCGCCTGATCGTCTCGCTGATTCTGATCAAGCGCCCGGAGCAGTCGGCCCATGCCTATGCCTCGATCTGGTGGGAAGAGGGTTCGCCGCTGGTGGTACTGAGCAAGCGACTTCAGCAGGCCATGGTCAAGGAGTGGAAGCACGGGCCGGTTGAGCTGGCGATGCGTTACGGCGAGCCCTCGATCGAAACCGTGCTCACGCGACTGGCAGCCCAGGGCATCAAAAAGGTCACCCTGGCGCCGCTGTATCCGCAGTTTGCCGACAGCACCGTGACCACGGTGATTGAAGAAGCCAAACGCGTTGTCAGTGCCAAGAAGCTGAATTTCGACTTCTCGCTGTTGAAGCCGTTCTTCAATCAGCAGGAATACCTCGACTCCCTGGTGGCGAGCGTGCGGCCGCATTTGCAGCAGGATTACGATCATCTGTTGCTGAGTTTTCATGGCCTGCCCGAGCGGCATCTCACCAAGCTCGACCCGACCGGCAATCACTGTTTCAAGAGCGGCAACTGCTGTGAAACGGCGTCGCCTGAGGTGCTCGCCGTCTGCTACCGCGCGCAGTGCATGCGTTCAGCGGTAGAGTTCGCCAAGCTGATGGGAATTCCCGATGGCAAGTGGTCGGTGTCGTTTCAGTCGCGTCTTGGCCGCGCCAAGTGGATCGAACCCTACACCGAACCGCACCTGGCCGAGCTGGCGGCTCAAGGCGTCAAGAAGCTGCTGGTCATGTGCCCGGCGTTTGTCGCGGACTGCATCGAGACGCTCGAAGAGATCGGTGATCGCGGTGCCGAGCAGTTCAGGGAAGCGGGGGGCGAGGAGCTGGTGCTGATTCCGTGTCTGAACGACGACCCGAACTGGGCGAAGGCGCTGAACACACTGTGCGAAAAGGCACCGGCGATGGCGTTGTAATAACGCGAGCTCAGGTGTTGGCAAAATCTACTGTAGGAGCGCGCTTGCCCGCGAAGGCGTGTGTTCAGTCGCCGTCGATGTGACGTGGAAACCGCGTTCGCGAGCAAGCTCACTCCTACAGATTGGGCATGCGCCGACTGTCTCAGGTGTGAGCAAGATCCACTGTAGGAGCGCGCTTGCCCGCGAAGGCTTCTGTTCAGTCGCCGTCGATGTGACGTGGAAACCGCGTTCGCGAGCAAGCTCACTCCTACAGATTGGGCATGCGCCGACTGTCTCAGGTGTGAGCAAGATCCACAAGGAGCCGGCTTGCTGGCGAAGACGTCCGTCCAGTCGCCATTGGTGAGGCTGATGCGCCGCCTCCGTGATCAAGCTCACTCCTACATAATCGAGCAGACAAAAAAGGGGGCGTCACGTGAGTGATGCCCCCTTTTCATAACGCTTTAGAACTACGGCAACTGATCATCCAGATGCTTGTTCTTCCACGCGTCATTTCCCGGCAGGATCAGGTTCAGCACGATCGCGGTCACGGCGCAGAGCGCGATGCCTTTCATACCGAAATCATCAGGGCCGTTGCCGGTGCCGATCAGCACGCCGCCAATGCCGAACACCAACGTGACGGACACGATCACTAGATTGCGTGCTTCGGCCAGATCGACCTTGTGGCGAATCAGCGTGTTCATGCCCACCGCCGCGATCGAGCCAAACAGCAGGCACAGAATACCGCCCATGACCGGCACCGGAATGCTCTGCAGCAACGCGCCGAACTTGCCGATGAAGGCCAGGGTAATGGCGAAAACCGCCGCCCAGGTCATGATTTTCGGGTTGTAGTTTTTGGTCAGCATCACCGCGCCGGTGACTTCGGCATAGGTGGTGTTGGGCGGGCCACCGAAAGCGCCGGCCACGGTTGTCGCGATGCCGTCACCCAGCAACGTGCGATGCAGGCCGGGCTTCTTCAGATAATCACGGCCCGTGACACTGCCCACCGCAATCACGCCACCGATGTGCTCGATGGCCGGGGCCAGCGCCACCGGTACGATGAACAGGATCGCCTGCCAGTTGAATTCCGGTGCCGTGAAGTGCGGCAAGGCCAGCCAGGGCGCGGCGGCAATCTTCGCCACATCGACCACGCCGAAATAGAACGACAGCGCAAAACCTACCAGCACGCCCGAGATGATCGGGACCAGGCGGAAGATGCCTTTGCCGAATACCGCAACGATCAAGGTCGTCAGCAGCGCCGCCATCGAAATGATGATGGCGGTGTTGTACGGGATCAGCTCTGCGGCGCCGTCACCTGTCCGGCCCATTGCCATGTTGGCGGCAATGGGTGCCATCGCCAGACCAATGGAAATGATCACTGGGCCGATCACCACCGGCGGCAGCAGGCGGTCGATGAAACCGGTGCCTTTGATCTTCACGGCCAGGCCAAGGAAGGTGTAGACGAAGCCCGCTGCCATGACGCCGCCCATGGTCGCCGCAAGGCCGAACTGGCCCTTGGCGAGAATGATCGGGGTAATGAACGCAAAGCTCGACGCGAGGAAGACCGGCACCTGACGACCTGTCACCACCTGGAAGCACAGGGTGCCCAGGCCTGCCGTGAACAGTGCCACGTTGGGGTCCAGTCCAGTGATAAGCGGCATCAGTACCAGCGCGCCGAATGCCACGAACAGCATCTGCGCACCCGACAAAATCGTGCGCCAGAGTGGATCGTTGAACTCATCCGGCTTCATCAGGCTTCCTTCTGCTTGGTGCCGAAAATCTTGTCACCGGCATCGCCCAGGCCCGGAATGATGTAGCCGTGTTCATTCAGTTGCTGATCGATGGACGCGGTGTAGATGTTGACGTCCGGGTGGGCTTTCTCGACCGCGGCGATGCCTTCCGGCGCGGCCACCAGGACCATGGCGCGAATGTCACGGCAACCGGCTTTTTTCAGCAGGTCGATGGTGGCAACCATGGAGGAACCGGTGGCGAGCATCGGATCGATGATCAGTGCCAGGCGCTGGTCGATCTCTGGGGCGAGTTTTTCCAGGTATGTGTGGGCTTCGAGGGTTTCCTCGTTGCGCGCGACGCCCACGGCACTGACCTTGGCGCCCGGTATCAGGCTGAGCACGCCTTCAAGCATGCCGATGCCGGCCCGCAGGATGGGCACCACGGTGATCTTCTTGCCGGCGATCTTCTCGACCTGAACCGTGCCGGCCCAGCCCTGAATGTCGTAGGTTTCCAGCGGCAGATCCTTGGTCGCTTCATACGTCAGCAGCGCGCCGACTTCCTGAGCCAGTTCACGAAAGTTCTTGGTGCTGATATCGGCACGGCGCATCAGGCCGAGCTTGTGGCGGATCAGCGGATGGCGGATCTCACGAATGGGCATAGGGGAAAGGCTCCAGCGGGCGGGCAAAAAAAACGGCTTAGATTAATCTATTCAGCTGTAGCTTGTCCTGACGGTTAGGTTCGAGCGCCGACATTTCTGGGACGGCAGTGCAACGTTAGTCCAGAAACACTTGCCCTGATGTCGGCGGATGCGTACCTTTGCCCGCTTTTCCTTACACAGCCCCCTTGGAGAGCGTCATGTCCGCTGATCTCGAGCATATCCGTCAAGTCATGCGCGAGGCTGACTGCCTTTACAACGAGGCCGAAGTCGAAGCCTCCATCGCCCGCGTCGGCGAGCAAATCAATGGCGTGCTGGCCGACCGTAACCCGGTGGTATTTTGCGTGATGAACGGCGGCCTGATCTTCGCCGGCAAGCTGCTCACTCATCTGAATTTTCCGTTGGAAGCGTCCTACCTGCACGCCACCCGCTATCGCAACGAAACCAGCGGCGGTGACCTGTTCTGGAAAGCCAAGCCTGAAGTCTCGTTCATTGACCGCGATGTGCTGATCATTGACGACATCCTCGACGAAGGTCACACCCTCGGCGCGATCATCGACTTCTGCAAACATGCCGGTGCGCGTGCTGTTCACACCGCGGTGCTGATCGACAAGGACCACGACCGCAAAGCGCGTCCTGACCTGAAAGCCGATTTTGTCGGCCTGCCGTGCATCGACCGCTACATCTTCGGCTATGGCATGGATTACAAAGGCTACTGGCGCAATGCTGCCGGGATCTACGCCGTCAAAGGCATGTAACACGACGCAGCATGCTGCTCTACAGCGCCTGCGTCTGACGAAGATCTTGGGTAATACCCGAGATCTATTGTAGGAGCGCGCTTGCCCGCGAAAGCATTCGTTCAGTCGCCATCGATGCAGCCTGACCCACCGCGTTGGCGGGCAAGCGCGCTCCTAAAGATGCTGCCGGGCGCCACATGCTAGAGTGCCCCCATTTTTCGGGAGGCGCCCATGCCGTTATCGTTTCGAAGTACCGCTGCGTTGATGTTGCTGTTGACGCTGCCTCTCCCCGCACTCGCCGAACCCATGCATGCGCAGTACCTGCCGCCGGACGAGCTGTCCGTGCGCGAGGGCGAACCCGAGCAGCAGCAATTGCTGCAGATCACCGAGTATTCGGTGGTGGTGGGCAGTCAGCGCCAGTCGAATCAGCAGCCGATCCCGGTCACCTCGCCGCTGATCCTGCGCCTCAAAGGCAAGCCCATGAACAAGGGCGCCACAGTCACCGAGGTGCTGATCCACTTCGACGGCGAAAGCAAAAGCCTGAAGAAACCGACCTATGACCAGCCTTCGCGTACGCTGACGCTGTATTACCCGGCGACGCAGTACCGCGTGCTCATGGATTTGCTGCGTAACGAAAAGGTCTACTGCCAGTTCCTCAGCTATGCCAACGGTCATGTCTGGGCCGACCTGCACACCGGCAGCTTACGCGCGCGTTGAGCCCGCGACCGGGCGGGGGGTAAACTGCCCGCCCGAGAAATGTCCCGCAAGTCAGTTGGAGTCAGCAATGCGTAAAGATAAGAAGCAGGTGATTGGCGATGAAATCGGCGACGCCCAGATCAAGCTGTTCCTGGATTTCGAGCCGGTCGACGCCACTTCGCCTTCGCTGCACAAGCTGATCAAGGCCTACCGTGGCCTTCGCGTCGATGACTTCGGGCGGTTTCTGACGTTCTTCAAGGAAGCCGGTTACGACCTCGACGGCAAAGACGAGCACGGTAATGACTTCGTTACGCTGATCAAGGATCAACGCAACGCCGAGGAATACATCGACCTGATCGAGACGGCGAGAGGCTGAATCGCATAATTCCCGGGCGCCATCCTTCGGCGCCCGATGCTCCCCTCCCGTCATTAACCAAGTCGCTGCTCCTGCGCTGCCACTACATAATCGAAAGACCCTTCCTACCGTATCCTTCGGCGTTTGCGACTACCGAAATCGACGCGCTGAATCATACTCAGCCCTGTGACAACGCTCACAGGAACGCGAGCAGGACGCTCGCTTTAATGATCGAAAGGGAATTCATGCAATGAAAAATCGACTGACTTGCTTCACTCGCGCCATCGCCGCAATTGCAATGATGGCCGCGGCAGTATCCGCTCAAGCGGCGTATCCAAGTAAAATCCAGCTCAACATCGAAATGTGGAATCAGTCAGGCGTCGACCTCGCGCTGGTATCGGCCAGTTGGGCGCCGGCCAATACCGATTACACCGGCTACGGCTTTGCCGCTGACGCACCCACCGCAGCTGTGTCGGTCCCGCTGAAGAACCCGCGCAATGATTCTGCAACTTTCCGCGTGAGCGGCGAAGGCAAAATCTGCGAGTTCACCGCAGCCCATTCAGTGACCTTCAGTTGGGTTTCGATCTCGCCGGCACCGGAGAAGTCCGCAACGGGCAGGTCGATCGGGAAAGTCCCGGCGGAATGCATCGCTTCGGTGACCAAAGGCACGAACTCGATGCAGGCGTACTCCGTGAGATTCGTGATGAAGTGATGTTGATGCTGCGCTCTGCTACAGAGCCGCTTTGCGGTTAGAGCTGATCCCGCTTAATGCCAAAAAGAAAACCCCGCCTGATGGCGGGGTTTTTCTTTTGCAGCTTTATTGAAGCAGGCCGGCTGTCAGGCGAAAGTCGCCGCTTCGCTGTTCTGCACCAGATCCAGACTGGCGTCGCTCTGAGCACTGACGCGCTGGTAAAGCTGCGCGTCGGTTTCCAGTGCCTTTTCGCGAGCCGGGAAGATCTCGTTCAACTTGGCGGCCCATTCGGTGCGGGCCTTGTCCGGGAAGCAACGCTCGATCAGATCCAGCATGATCGAAACGGTCACCGAGGCGCCCGGCGAGGCGCCCAGCAACGCGGCAAGGGAACCATCCTTCGCCGACACCAGTTCGGTACCGAACTGCAAGACGCCGCCTTTTTTCGGGTCTTTCTTGATGATCTGTACGCGCTGACCGGCGACTTCCAGACGCCAGTCTTCGGCTTTGGCTTCCGGATAGAAACGGCGCAGTGCATCAAGCCGCTGCTCCATCGACTGCCGCACTTCGCTGATCAGGTACTTGGTCAGGTCCATGTTGTCGCGCGCGACCGCCAGCATCGGCGCGATGTTGGCCGCGCGGATCGACAGCGGCAGGTCCATGAGCGAACCGTGCTTGAGGAACTTGGTGGTGAAGCCGGCGTAAGGGCCGAACAGCAAAGACTTCTTGCCGTCCACAACGCGGGTATCCAGGTGCGGCACCGACATCGGCGGCGAACCCACCGCCGCTTGGCTGTACACCTTGGCCTGATGGCGTTTGACCACTTCAGGGTTGTCGCAACGCAGCCACTGGCCGCTCACCGGGAAACCGCCGAAACCCTTGCCTTCCTCGATGCCGGACATCTGCAGCAATGGCAGTGCTGCACCGCCCGCGCCGAGGAACACGAATTTGGCGTCGATGTCGCGGGTGCTGCCGCTGTTCACGTCCTTGATGGTGACGGTCCAGCCGTCGCCCTTGCGGCTCAGATCGGTGACGCGTTTGCAGTACTTGACCTGCGCATCGGGTGCGCTGGCCAGATGCTTGAGCAACATGTTGGTCAGGTTGCCGAAGTTGACGTCGGTGCCGTGCATGACCCGGGTCGCTGCGATGGGCTCATCGGCAGGACGGCCGGGCATCATCAGCGGCATCCACTCGGCCAGTCTGGCTTTGTCTTCGGTGTATTCCATGGAGGAGAAGGCGTGGTGGGGACGCAGCGCTTCGTAACGCTTTTTCAGGTACGCCATGCCTTTTTCGCCCTGCACGAAGCTCAGGTGCGGAACCGGCGTGATGAACGAGCGCGAAGAGCCGAATGTGCCTTTGCGGGCCAGGTAGGCCCAGAACTGTTTCGAGACCTCGAACTGGGTGTTGATATGAATCGCTTTTTTGGTATCGATCGAGCCATCCGCCGCTTCCGGCGTGTAGTTCAGCTCGCACAGCCCGGCGTGGCCGGTGCCCGCGTTGTTCCAGGGGTTGGAACTCTCGGCAGCACCGGAATCCATCAGCTCGACGACTTCAACCTTGAGGTTCGGGTCCAGCTCTTTGAGCAGCACTGCGAGGGTGGCACTCATGATGCCTGCCCCGACCAGCACTACGTCGACTGCTTCGTTATACGCCATTAACGCGTCTCCAAAATCTGCAGCACCAAATTGACGGCATGTGTTCCCGTGGTCAGTCGCCAGGTTCGGGCGGCGCGGTGTTCGCGCAGTGCCTCGTTCAACCTGGCCGGGATCGCCATGTCCGATTCTTCGCAATTTTTTGCATCTTCAGCGGACGCCACTGAACGAGCCTGGTTGATGCTTTTATAAAGCAAGCATGAACGCATTTTTCGGCCCGTGCAGCCATTCGACTATCGTCAAGGCGTCCGGTTGTGCAACCAAATCCGTAGTGGACAGGCTTCAGGCTCTTTTGACGGAGACTGCGTTGCGGTCGGTCCTTTGCAAGGGGGCTGGGTCAGACGCTAACGGTGCATTTACAAACGCGAAACTATTCATTTGCTTGCCACACTCTTGTGAAGTTGTGAAAACCCGTTTTTTTCACGCTCTTTTGGAGACGCGAACCTCAAAAAGGGCTGCGCGATGGCAGCTCTGGCAGATCAGGTTCATACGCGATGTGAGGCAAGGACTGGTGCAGGACGTTCGGATTAATCGACGATCCGGCGTCTGCGCCGCGGCCACATCGGGCTGCACATGTCTGTGTGGAAGGCTCTCTGTGGGCGGGACGGAGGAGTCGATAGTGTCTATCGACGATGCTGCGAGGCCCGATCAGGAGACGTCCTTATAATCGGGGGAAGATTATAGCGATGAAACGGGCAGAAATGATCCAGGAAAAATGACTTTTATTCGCCTTTCGGTCAGATGCTGAGCATATGCCGGGCGGTAATCGAACGTGACCGGGAAGTCACGCGCGCACTGGCAGGGAGCGGGCGCTGAAGCCAGCACAGGTTTGCTTCGTGGACTTCGACCCAGCCCTGGCCGCAAGGGGTTTCTGCGCAGTGCTTGAACGCCAGGCAGGTGCCGTGGGTGTCCAGACGAGCATAGTGACGATGACGGCGACGCAGCGAGAACAACGACCAAAGAAAGTCCATGGCAGGACTCCTTGCTGGAGAGTTGAAAAAAGTATGGCCGGCAGGCATGACACCGCTGTGACGTTGCGATTGCGCAATTGTGTTTATTTCGACCCGGTAGAGCATTCCCGTCTGGCCGGAACCGGCGCGATGGCACTTTGTCGTATGTTTACCCTAGTGAGCGGCCTTGGGAGGTCGCTATACTGCGGCACATTTTGTGCCTTGGCCCATGGAGAAATGAGCATGTTGCGTCGCGTTCTGTTCGGTTTGCTTGCCGCTGGCAGTCTGACCCTGGCGGGCTGTGCCCACAGCCCGCAATCCCTCACCCCGGAACCCAAGCTGAACGCTCAACTGGCACCGGTTGGTCACGGCCAGCAAGTGGTCGTGCGCGTGGTTGACGGCCGTCAGTCGCAGCAACTGGGCACCCGTGGTGGCCTGTACCCGGAAACCAGTTCGATCACCGTCAACGGTCAGCAGTTGCTGCCAAAGTTGCAGGCTCAGGCTGAAGCTGGCGTGCGGTTGCTGGGTTTCACGCCCGTGCCGAGCGGCAGTGGTCCGCAGTTGACCGTCACCCTGGCCGACCTGAAGTATCAGTCGCCGAAAGAAGGCCTGTACGTCACTGAAGCCAACATCAGCTCCACGTTCCGCGCTGACGTTCAGAATGGCGGTCGTAACTACAGCGGCCGTTATGCGGCCTCGATGGATCAACGCTTCGGCATGGCGCCAAACGAAGAGACCAACACCAAGCTGATCAGCGACGTACTCAGCGACGCCCTGACTCGCCTGTTCCAGGATCAGACGATCGGCCGCACCCTCGGCCAATAAGCTCAACGCCTGATTCTGATAAACAAAAGCCCCGGTTTCGCGAGAAACCGGGGCTCTTTTTATTCGGCGGGGGGCAGTCGGGACTTCAGGCTCAGGGGGCTCAAGCCGCCTGATAGAAATCCAGAAAACTGAAACCGGTCTGCTGATCCACTTCCGGCAGATCGTTGTGGGCATGTCCGCCAAGCGCGCAATACACCAGCCAGTGCCTGTCCTGGACGTTGAACGCCAGTGCGTCGATCAATGCTTCCTGTTCGTCGCTGGGGTTGATGAGGTAAAGGCGGTCCTGGTTGTGGGCGTGCAGCATGACGCTCTCCGTGGCAGTGGGTCGGTTTAAGGTCCCACACAGTGCCCGGTTCAGGTGACGTTAAGGTGACAGCGACTAGTGTGAGCGGCAGGTCCAAACAGAGTCTGCGGCGCCTTCAATGCGGCGCCATCGAGGCACCATGTCGCTTATCCATCACGCCCCCGGTCTCGCCATCAACCTCTGCGCATTGCTTGCCGCCGGCCCCGGCATCTGGCTGCTGCAGACCACGCGCACCCGCGAACAGCGGGAGATGGCCCACCTGCACCACCTCACCGAACAAGCCCCGATCGACGAGCCCATGCACCTGATGGATGTACCCACCCTCCGCATGATCCGTCTTAGCTACCGGTTCGGCACCGCCTGCCTGGCGTTCGCGCTGTTGCTGTCGTGGGTGAGCACGAAGCTGTGATCGCTTAGAAAGCCAGCGTCACCCGCGCATTCAACGTCTGATCCGACGCATCGCTGCTCACCTGTCCGTTGTAACTCAGCCCGACACTCAGTGTGTCGCTCAAGCCCAGATCGACACCCGCGCCCAACACTGCAGCGTTGCGAGCGATCGGCGCGCCGGAGAGTTCGAAGGTGTCGCCGCCGCTGAAGGCCGCGCGGCTCTCTGGCGTCACGTCGCCGTAGGCCCGACGCCAGCCCAGTGTCGCGTTGGGTTTGATCGCGACGCTGCCAGCGTTCAAGCGAGTGGCAGCACGCAGGCCGAGGGTGCTGAAGGTGATGTTATTGTCCTGAGACTTGTTCTCCAGCCTGATCGCGTTGCTGTTCTCATCGAAGGAGTCCGTGTCCAGTCGCACATGGGCGAGATTGGCGAAGGGTTCAAGCTGCGCGTTGCCCAGCTCGATGGCGTAACCCAGTTCGCCAAATACCTGATTGGTCGCCGCGTTGTAATCTTCCTTGAAACGCTCGGAAGCACCCGGCAAGTCCAGCGTGCGCTTGGCCGTCAGCTCGTGCCAGGTGCGGACCGCGCCGAGGCGCAGGCCCAGTTGGCCCCACTTGGCGCCCGCATAGACGCCCAGATGGTAGTTGTCGCTGTCAGTGGAGCCGGAGGCATGGCGCAGGTCGAAGCTGCTGTTGCTGAAACCGGCCAGCGCACCCACGCGCCAGGTCTCGTCGAGCGGCACGTCAGCGCCGAACAGCACGCCGCTGGTGTGCGTGTCGAGGCCCGACACATCACCCTTGCTGTCGGTTTTGCCGGTCGCGCCGATGGCTTGAGTCCACACCACGCCACGGGAATCATCTCCTGCGAGGGTCTGTGTCGTGCTGCCCAGTGCCGGTGCCGACTGCGCTTGCTGCAAGCGATCGTTCACCGCGTTGCGCACCAATCGGCTGTCTTCGATCAGCGCGGACTGGGTCGACGCATGCAGCTCGTTGGACAGCGCCTTGAACGTGGCCTGCGCGGTCGACGCGTCGTCCTGCACCACCTGACGCCAGAGCGCGTTGCCTGCCCCGGCGCTGTCCAGCCCTTGAGCAACGGCTCTGGCATTGCGGGTCGTCGCCAGGCTGGCGAAGGTTTGTGCGTTACGATCCAGCGTCAGCCCGACATCGGTCGCCGTGTAGTTCAGCGTCGGGGTGAGGAAGGCGTAGTTGGTTTGCACGCTGGCAAACGCACCAGTGACGCCACCGGCTGCCGAGAGAATCGAGTAACGGCTTGCGGCCAGCCAGTTGCCGCCTTCAACCAGCGAAAGCGTACTGTTGTTGAGCGTCGCGCGGCCGCTGGCGACGATACGATCGGCATTGCCGTTGGCGTCCGATTCGACCTGGTAGACCGAGCCCTGAGCAAGGTTGACGTCGCCGTTGACGTTCAGTTGCCCGACCGAGTTACCCGGTGCAACTACGCCGCCCTGGGCGACATTGATGCCGCCAACGGTGCCGTTGCCACCCAGCGTTGCGCCTTGCTGCACGCTGACGATGGAGTTGCCCAGGTTGCCATTGACCGCCAGCCGACCCGCTTGCACCGTCGTGGCGCCGGACAGGCTGTTGTTGCCCGTGAGGTTCAGCGAGCCAATGCCACGTTTGATTAACGCACCGTTGCCCGTGAGGGTGTTGGCGAGGGTGTCGTTGGTTGACTGATCGACGACCAGCGTCGCGTTGTCGGTGATCGTTCCGCTACCGAACGCCTTGGCATGGCCGGTCAGCACGCCACCGTTGATCACCGTGCCGCCCGAGTAACTGTTGTTGCCGGTCAGTATCAGATTACCGCTGCCGTTCTTGATCAGCGCGCCGCTGCCGCTGATGTCGTTGCGCCAGGCATCAACGGCGTTATAGCCGCCGAGGCTGGCGTTCATGTTGACCGTCACGTTGGAATTGAACGCCGCATAACCGTCGCCGGCTGCGTACAGGTTCAGACGGCCGTAGCCACCTGACTGATCAATCACCGCATAGCCGGACGAAATCTCGGTGGTCGCCAGTATCTCGCGGCGCTGACTGGCGTCCAGGTACGGGAAGCGGGTTTCCAGCAACACTTCGGCGTTGGTCGGCACCACGGCGGCCAGGTTGGTAGGGCCCACCGGATCGAAGCCATAGGTCATGCGCGAGGTGAACAGCGCCTTGTCTTGAGCGTGTTGAGACGTGCGATCGGTCGCCGGGTCTATGGCGGCCATGCAATTGTTGACGTCACCGCCGCACTGCGCCGTGAAATAGCTCAGTGCCTGTGCGCGAGCATCGGCGCGCAGTTGGGCGTTGGCCGGGTTGGAGAGGTTGTCGATGGCGAAATAGGTTGCGGTGATGCGCCCACCCATCACGTCGAACGGCGAATGCATGCCGGCTTCGATGCGGTTGTCGCCAATTTCCGAGGCGCGCAGCATCAACTCGCTGAAACGCTCGGGAATGGCGTACGCCAGTGCGTATGAAGACAGGTAGGCAGCGTTGGTATGACCGCTGGGGAAACCTGAGTCGCTGGCCGGCGTGGTGCTTTCTGCCGGGCGAAGGGAGGGCGCAACCACAAAAGCCAGACTTTGGCCGTCCAGACTCTGCCGCCATGGTCGCGGATACAAATAGTGGGATTTGGCCGGCGTGGTCGAGGCGTCGTTGCGTACAGCGCCGACCAGATCGACGACTTTGCCCAGCGCCGAAGACGAACTGCCTGCGCCATTGCCTTTGTCGTCGTACTTCACGGTTTTGTTGCTGTCGTCGAACTGAGTGATGGTCGTGAAGGCGCCGGCACCTGCCTTGTACGCAGCGCTCAACGAGCCCAGGCCGCTGATGGCGCTGTAGCTCTGGTCTCGGCGGTCATCGAAGTAGGCGGCTGTTTCCTGGGCGAGTGTCCGAGTGTTGGCACGGTCGACCACGATTTGCAGGTTGCGCCTCAGCAGACTCTGACCCAGGGCGGTCGGCGTGCCCGTGTCCCACGTAGCGCCGGTCGTCCACAGGGTGTTGAATCCGGACAGCAGGTCGACACCGTTGATGGTGTTGTCACCCGAACGGCTCGCTGCCTGAACCGACACGGCGAGCACTGAAAGTACCAGGGAAGACACCATGACATGGGCAACCGGTTTGCTGGATCGCATAGCGTACGCCTTCACTCGTTTGGATAGGCGACGACCTTAGCGAGCAAGTCTTACGCTTGAGTGTGTCAGCGGTGACACATTTGTGAAGGCTGATATCGCCAAGGCAACGGAGGCGCACAACGAAAAACGGCGCCTTGAGGGCGCCGTTTATTCGGGGGAGGGAAGGGGGCTTAAAGCGGCAACCCGGCCTTCACTCTGTACTGGTTGCGGACCGGCATCGCATATTGCTGAATCAGAAACGGACGATGCTCGGCAGGGCAGCCATTGAGGCGGCGCTGCCATTCGTCTTCGGCGCGGTCCAGCTCGTCCGCCGGAAACACGTCAGCGGCCTTCGGCACCTTCAGCGCCGGCTCGGCGTCGGCCCACTGCGCGTACGCCAGGTAGTGGACCGGGAACAGTCGATAGCCGCCGAGGATCTGCCGGTCCATCTCGATGGCCAGTAGCTTGGTGTCCTCGAACAGTTCGGTGATCGGCGGGGCAAAGTTCACGTGCACGCGGCCTTTGTAGCCGGTGATCCCCAGTGCGATGCTGACGTCGTCCTCGCCTGGCACTTTGGTGTAACTGCCGGTAGTGGCGCGGATATACAGCTCTCGCGCCTTGGCGTGATCGCACGGGTCGTATTCATAGCTGATCGACACCGGCGTCAGGTTCAATGACTGAATGACCTCGCGAAACGGCTCGTCCTTGCGGCTCATGTGGAACATCTTGAGGATGGCCGATTCGGTGCGGTCATCGCCGTCTTTGGCGCGGCCTTCCGCCTGGGCGATCCAGATCGACTGGCAATCATTGCGAATGGAGTGATTGATGTACGCCGACAGCAACTGGTAGGCCGCCATCTTCTCGCGACGGCCGATGATCGAGCGGTGCACGATGAAGCTTTTGTTCAGGCGCATCAGGTCGCTGACGAAAGGCTTCTGCAGGAGGTTGTCGCCAATGGCAATGCGCGGCGTTGGCAGGCCCGCGTGGTAAACCGCATAGTTGACGAAAGCCGGGTCCATCACGATGTCGCGGTGGTTGGCCAGAAACAGGTACGCCACCCCAGACTTGAACTGCTCAACGCCGGTGTAGGTCACACCGTCAGTGGCGCGTTCGATGGTGTGATCGACGTAATGCTCGACCTTGTCCTGCAGGGCCGCGACGGTGTCGATGCCGGCGAACTGGCGACGCAGCTTGCGCGCGATGGCCGGTTGCAGAATCCAGCCGAGGGAGCCGGCCAGGCGCGGAAATCGGAAATGCGTGAGGATCGCGAGGAGTGCTTTGTCGCCCAGCAGCCGATCAAGCACGGCTTTTACTTCGCTGTCGTCGTACGGTCGGATGGCATCGAATTCGCCCATCATGCTCTCTTGTCGGAAACGGCTAAGGTAAAGAAGGTCGAGTCCGGTGCAGCAGCGAGTCACGACACCGCAGGCGTGATGCCTGGGCGGCGGCCGCGCAACAAGGCGGCTTCGCTAAAAGTGTCGACTCAGGCTGATGCCCGGATGCTGAGGAATAAAGCTCGACCCGCAAACAAGTGGGCGATTATACGCAAAACTGGGCCCGGAGACTGGTATGCAGGAAATACAGGATTATGACTGCCCTTATTGCGGCGAACGGGTGGAGGCGGTGCTGGATTTGTCCGGCGGCGATCAGACCTACATTGAGGATTGCCCCGTCTGCTGCCGGCCGATCAACTTCAGTCTGCAGACCGATGGGGAAACGTGGACGCTGGACGTCCGCAGCGAGAACGAGTGATGCGCAAGATTTATGAGCCTGAACACCTGATGGAAGGCGAGCTGTTGCAGGCCATGCTTGCCAGTGAAGGCATCGAGTCCCACATCACCGGTCGGCACCTGCTGGGTGCCGTTGGGGATCTGCCGGCGTTCGGGTTGCTGGGCCTGACGGTCGATGACGACCAGACCGAGCGGGCGCGGCAGTTGATCACCGAGTACAATGCCGCCTTTCCGCTGCCCGGCGACGAGCCGGACAGCTACCCCGATGTGTTGCTGTGCTGAATCCGGTTCGCGCGCGCCTCATTCGCTTTTCAAAAGAGTTGTGCTGAACCCATGTGTGGACGTTATGCGCTGTTTCGTTGGTCGCCTGCCTTTGCGGCCTTGCCCGGATTTCCGAGCGATCAGCAAGCGCAGTGGAATATTTCTCCTGCTGCGACTGTCCTGATGGTCCGGGCGGGGGGCGAGGTCGAGGAGGGTGCGGAGCGCGGACGCGAAGTGGCGCGGGCACGTTGGGGGCTGACGCCGCCCTGGCTGACCGACATGTCCCGCACGCCGGCCCATGCCCGCGCTGAAACCGTGGCCGAGCAGCCGATGTTCAAGCAGGCTTTTCGGGAGCGACGCTGTCTGCTGCCGGCCAACGGTTTTTATGAATGGCGTGGCAGCGTTCGCAAGCGGCCGTTCTGGCTGACGCCGGCCGAAGGGTCGACGCTGTATTTCGCGGCGATCTGGGAAGCCTATCCCGTAGAAGGCCACACCTACCTGAGCGTTGCGGTGGTCACGCAGTCGGCCATGACCCAGCGTCGACCGTTGATTCTCGACGATGAAGGGCAACGCGCCTGGCTTGATCCGGACTGCCCGCTGATCACGTTGCAATCATTGCTCGCCGCCCCGCAGACGCAACTGCGCGAACGGCCGCTGGCCAATCTGGTGAATGATCCGAAGCTCAACGCGCCGGAATGCCTGACGCCGCTGTAGCACTGTCTCTTGCGGTATAAACCGCGATCCCGTTATTTCTTCCCTGTTACACAGACGCGTTTTCCTGCGCCTTTTCGCCTGGCAGACGGCTGGCATCTGGTGCTCAGCCCGGGTATTGCCTAGGATGGCGCGATTGTTTCGAAGGAGATACGAAATGCGCGGGATTTTTGCTCTTTGTGGTGTGACGGCAGCTTTGTTGATGGCCGGGTGTCAGGCGGTCAATACCACCACCGGCGATTCGGTGGGTGTCGAGCGCAAGCAATACATGTTCAGCATGCTGTCGACTGACGAAGTCAACAAGATGTACGCCCAGTCGTATCAGCAGACGGTCAGCGAAGCGTCATCCAAAGGCGTGCTCGACAACAGCAGCGCCGAGGGCAAGCGTGTTCAGGCCATCGCCAAGCGACTGATTGCTCAGGCGCCGAAATTGCGGCCCGACGCGGCGCAGTGGCAGTGGGACGTGAACCTGATCAAAAGCGATGAGCTGAACGCCAACTGCGGTCCCGGCGGCAAGATCATTGTGTACAGCGGCCTTATCAATACGCTGAAGCTCAGCGATGATGAACTGGCAGCGGTCATGGGCCACGAAATCGCCCACGCTTTGCGTGAACACGGCCGTGAAGCCATGTCCAAGGCCTACGGTGTGCAGATGGCGAAGCAGGGCGCCGGTGCACTGTTGGGTTTGGGCCAGGACAGTCTGGCGTTGGCCGATACCGTGGTCGATTACAGCCTGACGCTGCCGAACAGCCGCGCCAATGAAAACGAAGCGGACTTGCTGGGCCTCGAGCTCGCGGCGCGCGCCGGTTACAACCCGAACGCCGCGATCACGCTGTGGCAGAAGATGGAAGCCCAAGGCGGCGCGTCGCAGCCTGAATTCATGAGCACCCACCCGGCCTCGTCCAACCGCATCGCCTCGTTGCAGGCGGCGATCCCGAAAGTGATGCCGTTGTATCAGCAGGCACCGAAGGGCTGATCATCGCCTGATCCCGATAGGTGAGCTGGCGCGCCGTTTTTCGGAGCGGGTTGGTGCATGAAACGCTGTAGGAGTGAGCTTGCTCGCGATCATCGAATAGTCGCCGCGTATCTGCGGAACGATTGAAGAGCATCGCGAGCAAGCTCACTCCTACAAAGGCATGGGGTTTGTGACTACACCCAGCCGCTGATCTGCATCGCCTTGTACACCGCAACGATCGCCAGAATGAAAAACGCACCCGCCGCCAGGCGACGAATCAACGTCAGTGGCAGTTTCTCCGCGGCGAAATTCCCCGCCAGCACCACCGGCACATTGGCCAGCAACATGCCCAGCGTCGTGCCCAGGATTACCAGCCACAAGCTTGGGTATTGCGCCGCCAGCATGACGGTCGCGATCTGCGTCTTGTCGCCGATTTCCGCGATGAAAAATGCGATCAGCGTGGTCAGGAAGGGGCCGAACTTGCGACTGGTACTGGCTTCATCATCGTCCAGCTTGTCCGGAACCAGCGTCCACAGCGCCGTGGCGGTAAAGCTGGCAGCCAGTATCCAGTGCAGGACGGCGTCCGAAAGGTAGCTGCTGAACCATGCGCCAACGGCGCCGGCTGCGGCGTGGTTGGCCAGCGTGGCGGCGACAATCCCGGCAATGATGGGCCAGGGCTTGCGGAAGCGGGCGGCGAGAACGAGCGCGAGGAGTTGGGTCTTGTCACCGATTTCAGCCAGTGCGACGACAGCGGTGGGGACCAACAGGGATTCCAGCATCAGGGTTTTCCTAAGGGGCGGGTCAACACGGCTATGACACGTACAACCTCCCCGCCCCGGGTCAGGATGTTCGTGTCATAGGTCTTGTCAAACCACCGATCCGTCTGAGCGGATCTGGGGTCGCACGCACCATGGTCTGAGGACCAAGTATGTTGATGCGTGCCGGACGAGCATGGCGCTCGTGGGAGACTACTCCCCTAGGACGGTGCGGATTCTGCCTACACGTCTCGTGTTCGGCAAGTGCTAATTATCACGCACGTTTCGCACGGTAAATCCGGAAACCCTGGCCCTCGGCCATGATCGCGCACGGCCCGAGATGCGACTCGATGATCGGCTGATAGCGCAGGAAACTGTTGGCAACCAAACGTAATTCGCCGCCTTTTCTCAGATGTTCACGTGCTTTTTTCAGCAGGTTCTCGGTCGCGGCGTAGTCGGTATGCACGCCGGTGTGGAACGGCGGATTGGTCAGAATCACGTCCAGATCGCTCGGCGCGGCGTCGATTCCGTTGCCCGTCAGCACGTCGGCTTCGAGGCCATTGGCAGCCAGGGTCATGCGGCTGCTGGCAGTGGCGAACGCGTCGACATCCAGCATCGTCACTGTCGTTTCGGGGTAACGGCGTTTCACCGCCGCACCGAGAACGCCCGCGCCACAGCCGAAGTCCAGCAGATGGCCGGTGGGAAGGCGGTCGATGTTTTCCAGCAGCAGCGCCGAACCACGGTCCAGACGGCCGTGACTGAACACGCCTGGCAGACTCACCACCTTCAACGCGCCGCCTTCGATTTCAATGTCGAAGCGTTTAGCCAGGCTGTCGAGTTCAACGGCTGGCGGAGGCGTCTCGACAGTGACTTGCCAGAGCTGGCAATGACGCGCGCTGTCGAGTTTGCGGGTTCGCCCGAAAGGGCTCAGCTGGCGGGCGGCGGCTTCGATGCCGCCGCGTTTTTCACCCACAAGAAACAGCTCACGTCCGGCCAGGCGGGAAGCGAGCGCGTTGATGAGGTAATCGGCGAGGTCGCGGGCCTTGGGCAAAAACAGCACCGCCGCTTCAAAGTGTTCGGTGGGTGCTTCGGTGCCGAAGTGCACACGCTCGGGAAACCGCGAACCGAGGGTGTCGAAGTCGCCAGCGTGCCAGCTCCAGCCGCGTGCATTGGGCAGCGTGCTCATCAAGTCGTCGGCGGGGAGGCCGGCCAGCAACAAGGAGCCCTGAAACAAATCGGCCTGCCGGAGTAACACTTCACTGCGCGGGTCCATCATCGGCTCCTCAAAAAAAGGGCGAAGTTTAACAGGCCTGTCACGCTGCGCACGTGCCCTGTGCAACGGCGTGCGGGGCTGCAAGGCGCTGCGTGTCAGCTCACGACCCGAACGGGTTCGCCTGCATAAAACGCCAATGCGTTTTCGTTGATCTGTCCGACGATGCGCTGCCGCGCTTCCTGGCTACCCCATGCGCTGTGGGGCGTGATGATCAAGCGTGGAATATCGCCGGACAGCAGCGGGTTGCCATTCACCGGAGGCTCGACCGTCAGCACGTCGGTGGCCGCGCCGCCGAGATGGCCGTTGCGCAGTGCATCGGCCAGTGCCTGCTCGTTGATCAAGCCGCCCCGCGCAGTGTTGACGATGAAGGCTTTGGGCTTTAGCAAGCTCAACTCATGGGCGCCGATCATGTCCCGAGTGTGCTCGTTGAGCGGGCAGTGCAGGGTGATGGCGTCGACCTGTGGCAGCAGCTCATTCAGCGGCACGCGATCAGGACGGGCAGGACGACCGGGAATCTGACCCGACAGCACGCGCATGCCGAAGGCTTCCGCCAGCTTCGCGACGGCGCCGCCCAGTTCGCCATGGCCCAGTAGCCCCAGTGTCTTGCCTTCCAACTCGACGATGGGGAAATCCAGCAAGCAGAACTGCTTCGATTTTTGCCACTGGCCCTGTTGAATCGCTTTTTGATAATCAGGCAACCGGGTGGACATCGCCAGCAGCAACATCATTGCGTGCTGGGCCACGGAGGGCGTGCCATAGCCCTGACAATTGCTCACCACCACACCGTGTTTACGCGCGGCATCGAGGTCGACATTGTTGACGCCGGTTGCGGTCACCAGCACCAGTTTCAGATTCGGGCAGGCGGCGAACGTGTCGGCATCGATCATGATCTTGTTGGAAATGGCCACGTCGGCGTCCTTCAGGCGCTCGGCCACCTGATCGGCCGGGGTGCTCGCGTGCAGCACCAGTTCGCTGAAGGTTTCACGCCACGGCGCGAGGTCGAGATCCCCCAGATCCAGAGAGGTGTGATCCAGGAAAACTGCTCGGCGTTGACTGGGCATCAGCTGTACCTTTTGCTCGGTGGGTGGGAAGGGTAATGTGACGAGCCTACCAGAGCCTGCCGCTCGCCATAACGCCTGGAGAACTTCAATGTACTTGACGGAATTTTTAACCGTTGCGCTGATTCATCTGCTGGCCGTCGCCAGTCCTGGGCCGGACTTCGCGGTCGTGGTGCGCGAGAGCGTGACCCACGGGCGCAAGGCCGGCACCTACACTGCAATGGGCGTGGGCACCGCGATTTTTCTGCACGTCGGCTATTCGCTGCTGGGGATCGGCTTGATCGTTTCGCAGTCCATCGTCCTGTTCAATGCCTTGAAATGGGCCGCGGCGGCTTACCTCATTTACATCGGCATCAAAGCGCTGCGCGCCAAACCTGCGAGTGCATCGGATGCGCCCGTGGACATCCCCAAAGGCGAGCGCACCGCGCGCGGCGCCTTCACTGCGGGGTTCGTCACCAACGGGCTGAACCCGAAAGCGACGCTGTTTTTCCTGTCGCTGTTCACCGTCGTGATCAATCCCCACACGCCGATGCTGGTTCAAGCCGGGTATGGGGTTTATCTGGCATTCGCGACCGGCGCATGGTTTTGCCTGGTGGCACGCCTGTTCAGCCAGCCCCGGATTCGCGCGGGCTTTGCGCGGATGGGTCACTGGTTTGATCGGGCGATGGGTGGGGTATTGGTTGCGCTGGGTTTGAAGCTGGCGTTGACGGAGATGCATTGATTGCGCGGTATAGAAGGCAAATCGAGGTGGGCGGCGGCGTGATCAGAAGAATTGGGGGCGTCCGAGGGTTCTCCCCGGCCCACCAACCGCGTATCGCCGTGCACACATTTCCCGCCAGACGACGCCCAATGTAGGAGCGCGCTTGCCCGCGATCGGCTGCGCAGCAGTCGTAAATCAGACGCCTTGGTAACGTCTGACCCACCGCATGCACCGGTTTGCTACCGCTGCGCGCCAGATCGCGAGCAAGCTCACTCCTACAGTTTGCGGAGGGTCTGAAGACTTCGCCCCAGACCACGAACCGCGTATCGCCGTGCGCAGATTCCGCGCCAGACGACGATCAATGTAGGAGCGCGCTTGCCCGCGATCGGCTGCGCAGCAGTCGTAAACCAGACGCCTTGGTAATGTCTGACCCACCGCATGCACTGGTTTGCTGCCGCTTCGCGCCAGATCGCGGGCAAGCGCGCTCCTACAGTTTCGATCCGCGTCGTTCCCGCGCCTCTGATATTCGCCTTGGCAGACGGCGCCGGGCTGCACCGTTTCCGACAGACAATTCATCCCTTCGGCTGATCCGATCGACGATCCAAGGCCCTACAGTGCATATTTTCAAGCCCGCACCTGCACCGTGAAAAGGGATTCCTATGCTGCACACCCGCGTGATTCCGCCCGCCGAAGGGGCGTACCAGTACCCTCTGTTGATCAAGCGACTGCTGCTGTCCGGCGTGCGCTACGAAAAAACCCGCGAAATCGTTTACCGGGACCACTCGCGCTATTCGTATCAAATGCTCAACGAGCGCATCTGCCGGCTGGCCGGTGCGCTGACGGCGGCGGGGGTGAAGGCGGGTGACACCGTCGCGGTGATGGACTGGGACAGCCATCGTTACCTGGAATGCATGTTCGCCATTCCGATGATTGGCGCGGTGATCCACACGATAAACGTCCGGCTTTCGCCCGAGCAGATCCTGTTCACCATGAACCACGCCGAAGACAAACTCGTGCTGGTCAACAGTGAGTTCGTGCCCCTCTACAACGCCATCGCCGGGCAACTGACGACGGTCGAAAAAACACTGTTACTCACCGACACCGATGGCGCTACTGCCGACCTGCCCAACCTGGTCGGTGAGTACGAAGCGTTGTTGGCCGCCGCGAGTCCGCACTATCAGTTCGAGGATTTCGACGAGAACTCGGTGGCGACCACGTTCTACACCACCGGCACCACGGGTAACCCCAAAGGTGTGTATTTCACTCACCGGCAACTGGTCCTGCACACCCTGGCCGTCGCGACGATCATGGGCAGCGTCGAAGGCATTCTCGGCGGCGACAAGGTTTACATGCCGATCACGCCGATGTTCCACGTTCATGCGTGGGGCGTGCCGTATGCCGCGACCATGCTGGGCGCCAAGCAGGTGTATCCCGGCCGCTACGACCCCGAGCTGCTTGTGGCGCTCTGGCAAAAAGAGAAGGTCACGTTTTCCCACTGCGTCCCCACCATCATGCAAATGGTCCTCAACGCCAAAGCCGCCCAGAACATGGATTTCACCGGCTGGCACATCATCATCGGCGGCAGCTCGCTGAATCGTTCGCTGTACGAAGCGGCCAAGGCCAAGGGCATTCAGCTGTCTGCGGCCTACGGCATGTCCGAGACCGGGCCGTTGGTGTCCGTTGCGCACCTGAACGACGACCTGATGGCGGCCAGTGAAGACGAACGCATCACGTACCGCATCAAGGCGGGCGCACCGGGTGTGCTGGTCGAGGCGGCGATTGTCGATGGCGAGGGCAATTTCCTGCCTTCCGACGGCGAGACCCAGGGCGAACTGGTGCTGCGTGCGCCGTGGCTGAGTGAAGGGTATTACCGCGAACCGGAGAAGGGTGCCGAACTGTGGGCTGGCGGCTGGCTGCACACCGGCGACGTGGCGACGCTGGACAGTATGGGCGGGATCGACATACGCGACCGCATCAAGGACGTCATCAAGACCGGCGGCGAGTGGGTGTCTTCGCTGCAGCTGGAGGATCTCTGCAGCCGCCATGCCGGTGTGCGGGAAGTCGCCGTAGTGGGCATCGCTGACCCGCAGTGGGGCGAGCGCCCGTTTGCGCTGTTGGTCGCCCGCGAGGGTCACGTCCTGGATGCCAGGATCCTGAAGGAACACCTCAAGCCGTTTGTGGAACAGGGGCACATTAACAAGTGGGCGATTCCGAGCCAGATCGCCCTTGTTACCGAAATTCCCAAGACCAGTGTCGGCAAGCTCGACAAGAAGCAGATCCGCCAGAACATCCTTGAATGGCAGGGCAGCAACAGCGCTTTCCTCTCCACCCTCTGACGCTTTTCTTCGCGGCCATTTTCATCGGTCATTACGTTGAAAATGTGCCGCGGAGGCTCTACTCCGGCGTCTTCCTTGCCAATTCTTCTTTTTCAGCCATGCTCCCCCTGCGATGTGATTTGCCACTCTGGAGTCGGCGTGCCAGAGGTGTCGGCGCTTTAAATCACACTTTAGAGGGATCAAGCAGCAGCACCTGCTGGCTATAGTCGGCAGTAGGTTGATACCGGAGAAAAGCGCATTGATCGTTTCGCAGTTGATTGGCTGCCCGATCAGCGTTGACACCAGGCACTGCGGCCCGTCCGCCTGAGTCGTTTCCGGAAGCACCCACTGCCATAAAAATAAAAGCACATGGAGTAGCGTCGATGACATCAGCTAACCAGTTCTGGCGCCGGGCTAAATTGCCCTTGGCCGTCAGCCTCGCTTCCACGCTCGCCGGCCCTGCATTCGGCGTCAGTTTCAATATCGGAGAAATCGAAGGTAACTTCGACTCGTCGCTCTCTGTGGGGGCAAGCTGGTCCACCCAGAATGCCAACAAGAACCTGATCGGCTCCAACAACGGCGGTCACGGTCTTTCGCAAACCTCCGACGACGGTCACCTGAACTTCAAAAGCGGCGAAACGTTTTCGAAGATCTTCAAGGGCATCCACGATCTTGAACTGAAATACGGCGACACCGGTGTGTTCCTGCGGGGCAAGTACTGGTACGACTTCGAGCTCAAGGACGAAGGCCGCGACTTCAAGGACATCAGCGATTCCGGCCGCAAGGAAGGCGCCAAATCCTCAGGTTTCGAGCTGCTCGACGCATTCGTCTATCACAACTATTCCATTGCCGATGAACCGGGGTCGGTGCGTCTGGGCAAGCAAGTCGTCAGCTGGGGTGAAAGTACCTTCATCCAGGGCGGCATCAACAGCATCAACCCGGTCGACGTGTCCGCGTTCCGTCGCCCTGGCTCGGAAATCAAGGAAGGCCTGATTCCGGTCAACATGTTCTACCTCTCGCAAAGCCTGACCGAAAACCTGTCGGCAGAAGGCTTTTACCAGCTGGAATGGGACCAGACCGTCGTCGATAACTGCGGCACCTTCTTCTCGCAACCGGACGTCATCGCGGACGGCTGCAACAGCAACCTCGCCGTGCTGCGCACCCGCAACAGTCTCAATGGCGCGCTGCCAGCCGCGTTGCGTGGCCCTGTTCAAAGAACGCTGGCCGCCCGTGGCGTGAGCTTCGGCAATCCTGACGAGGGCGCCGTGGTTGCCCGCGGGCCCGATCGCGATGCACGGGACAGTGGCCAGTATGGGCTGGCCATGCACTACAACTTCGAGCCGCTGGACACCGAGTTCGGTGCCTATTACATGAACTACCACAGCCGCCTGCCGATCTTCAGCGGCAAGGGCGGGCCGGCAAGCGCGTACAGCGCAGCGGGTCTGGTGGGCGGTCTGGCGGCCAATGGCGTTCCTCGGGGCGTTGCGGCGGCCCTTGCGCCAACCCTGTTGCCTGTCGTGGTCGCCGGCAATTCCAGCTACTACGTGGAATACCCGGAAGACATTCACCTGTTCGGCCTGAGCTTCTCCACCACCTTGCCCACCGGCACGGCATGGAGCGGTGAACTCAGCTATCGCCCGAACGCACCCGTGCAGTTGAACACCACTGACATTCTGTATTCCGGCCTGTCGCCGCTGAACTCGAACGTGTCGCTGCTCCAAGGCGCGCCCGGCCAGGACCAGAAAGGTTATCGCCGCAAGGAAATCAGCCAGGCGCAGACCACCTTCACGCACTTCTTTGATCAGGTGATGGGCGCCGAACGTTTGACCGTGGTGGGTGAGGTGGGCTGGACCCACGTCGGCGGTCTGGAAAGCACCTCGAAACTGCGTTATGGCCGCGACCCGAGCTATGGCCCCGGCCCGCTGCCGGGTGGTCAATGCCAGACCCTCAACGCCAGCACCCTGGCCGGTGCGGCGCAGAACAACCTCAGCCGCTACTGCGAAAACGACGGCTTTACCACCACCGATTCGTGGGGTTACCGCGCTCGTGCCATCTGGGATTACAACAACGTCTTCGCCGGCGTGAACCTGCGCCCGAGCGTGGCCTGGTCCCACGACGTTGACGGCTACTCGCCGGGCCCTGGCGGCAACTTCGAGGAAGGTCGCAAGGCTGTGAGTCTGGGGCTCGACGCCGAGTACCAGAACACCTACACCGCCAACCTTTCCTACACCAACTTCTTCGACGGCAAGTACACCACCGTGGACGACCGCGACTTCGTAGCGCTCAGCTTCGGCATGAACTTCTAAGGACAATAATGAAAATGAAAATCACGAAGGGTCTGTTGCAGGTTGGCGTGTTAGGTCTGTCGTTATTGGCGACCAGCGTGATGGCGGCGGTGTCCGATGCCGAAGCCGCCAAGCTGGGCACTACGCTGACGCCGATGGGCGCGGAAAAAGCCGGCAACGCGGCCAACACCATCCCGGCCTGGAGCCCGATGCCGACCAATGCCGGCGCCGTGGACGATAAAGGTTTCCTGGCCAACCCGTACGCCAACGAAAAGGCGCAGTTCACCATCACTGCGCAGAACGTGGATCAGTACAAGGACAAGCTTGCCCCGGGCCAGTACGCGATGTTCAAGCGTTACCCGGACACCTACAAGATGCCGGTCTACCCGTCCCACCGTGGCGCGACGGTGCCCGCTGACGTGTTCGCCGCCATCAAGAACAACGCCACCAAGACCAAGCTGGTGGGCGGCGGTAACGGCCTGGAGAATTTCGAGACCGCGGTGCCGTTCCCGATTCCGAAAGACGGCCTGGAGGTGATCTGGAACCACATCACCCGTTATCGTGGCGGCAGCGTCTCGCGTCTGGTCACCCAGGCCACGCCGCAGACCAACGGCTCGTTCAACCCGGTGTACTTCCACGATGAGTTTGTCTTCCGCGACAAGATGAAGGATTTTGATCCGAAGAATCCCGGCAACATCCTGTTCTACTTCAAGCAGGAAGTGACGGCGCCGGCGCGTCTGGCAGGCTCGGTACTGCTGGTCCACGAAACCCTCGATCAGGTCAAAGAGCCGCGTGCGGCGTGGGTCTACAACGCCGGACAGCGTCGCGTCCGCCGCGCGCCGCAAGTGTCCTATGACGGGCCGGGCACCGCCGCCGACGGGCTGCGCACCTCCGACAACCTTGACATGTTCAACGGCGCACCCGACCGCTACGACTGGAAGCTGATCGGCAAACAAGAGATGTACATCGCGTCCGACAGCTACAAGCTCGACGATCCGAAATTGAAATACGCCGACATCATCAAGGCCGGCCACATCAATCAGGACCTGGCGCGGTATGAGCTGCGTCGTGTCTGGCACGTGACCGCTACGCTGAAAGAAGGCCAGCGCCACATCTACGCCAAACGTGATTTCTTCATCGATGAAGACACCTGGCAGGCAGCGGTCATCGATCACTACGACGGCCGTGGTCAACTGTGGCGCGTGGCGGAAGCCCATGCCGAAAACTACTACGACAAGCAGGTACCGTGGTACGCCCTTGAAGCCTTGTACGACCTGCAATCAGGCCGCTACCTGGCGCTGGGCATGAAGAACGAAGAGAAGAGGGCTTACGACTTCGGCTTCACCGCCACTGCCAGCGACTTCTCGCCCAACGCGCTGCGCCAGGAAGGCGTGCGCTAACGGCTGACCGGATAAGCGGAGAGCGTGCAATGTTGATCACAGCTACAGCGCACTGATGTACTCCGCTGTTTCACCCTATGGCTGAACCCCATAGAGCAGCAAGAAAACACCCCGAGTGGTCGGGGTGTTTTTTTTCGTCTGGATTCAACGCTGCCGCCGCGCTTCAGGCTCGACCGCACCCCCGATTAAACGTCGGCGGACGGGCAAACATGTACCTTCCCAGACATATAAACCGACATTCGCCCTGTTGATGGGATACGTTTTCTTACAGTCTTTCGTCTAACAATGTTCAAAAGGTTCCACATAGCCGCTAGTCTCCCGACATCTGAACGCCGAACAACAAGCACTCCAACAAGAGCCGGCCATGACTGATCTGTCGCGTTTGCAAGGATTCGCAAATCACGCAGTCACTGCGTTGGAAGGTCGTTTCTTCCGTCCGCCCCTGCCTGAAGGTTATGTATCGAGACCTCGATTGTGCGAGCGCCTGAGTGCGGGTCTGTCTGGCCGCCTCTTGTTGATCAGCGCGCCGGCCGGTTTCGGCAAAAGCTCGCTGGCGGTGGAGTTCTGCGAGAGCCTGCCCGATCAGTGGCAGAACCTCTGGCTGGGTCTCAGCCACAGGGACAGCGACCCGGGCCGGTTTCTCGAACGTCTTCTCTGCGGTCTCCAGCAATTCTTTCCTCAACTCGGCACCCAGGCGCTCGGCCTTCTGAAGATGCGTCAGCGTCACCAGCCGTTTGCCTTCGAAGAGTGGCTGGACGGCTTGCTGGACGAGTTGGCGATGCACCTGATGTTGAGCAAACCGCTGTTGCTGGTGCTCGACGACTATCACCTGGTGCAGGGACCCGTACTGGATCGCTGCCTGCAATTTCTTCTCAATCATCTGCCTGCGGGCATGAACATCATGGTTACCAGCCGGCAGAGACCCAACTGGCACCTCGCGCGGCTGCGGCTGTCCCGTCAATTGCTGGAATTGTCCGAGCAGGATTTGCGTCTGACTGACGACGAGTCGCTGGCGGTGCTGGATCAACAGCGCAACGGCTTGAGCGATGAAGCACTGCACGCCTTGCTGCAACGCAGTGAGGGTTGGGTGGCCGGGCTGCGATTCTGGCTGCTGGCGGCCAACGAAGCTGGGAGTAACGCGCTGACCCAGGGGCTCAACGGCGGGGAAGGGCTGATCCGTGATTACCTCCTCGAAGAGGTCATCGATTGCCTGCCGGCTGACGTTCAGGCCTTTCTCTATGAGACCGCCTGTCTGGAGCGCTTCAGCGGCGCCCTGTGCAATGCCGCACGTGACAGCCATGACAGCGACGAAATGCTTGGGTACCTGCAAGCGCATCAGGTGTTTCTGGTCCCCCTGGACGAGCATGGTCGCTGGTTCCGCTATCACCATTTGTTCTCGGATCTGCTGCGCGCGCGTGCCGGACCCAGTGTCACGCCGGAACAAAGGCGCGTGCACCTGAACGCCTGCCGATGGTTCAGCGATCAGGGAATGCTCGACGAAGCCATCGAACAGGCGTTGCGTGCGGGGCATCTTGATGTAGCCGCCAACCTGGTGCAGAACCTGTCCGAAGAGCAACTGCTCGCCGAGCAAAACGTCGGCATGCTGCTGCGCTGGAAAATGGACTTGCCCGACAGCCTGCTGGTCAGCACGCCGCGGTTGATCGTGCTGTACGCCTGGGCCCTGGGCCTGGCGTGTCAATTGGACGCAGCCGCGGAGCTGGGCAATCACCTCAGTCGATTTCTGCCAGCCCCTTCCGCGACCGCGCAAAATTCGATGCTGGCGCAATGGCTTGCGCTCAGCGGGATCATCGCTCGGGGCCGCGGCGACAGTGAAACCGCCCGGCGTTATTGCAGCGAAGCGTTGGTCAGTCTGCCGCCCAAGCGGTATGGCCAGCGTTTGTTGTGCCTTTCGACGCTGGCGAACCTGGCCATTGCCGATGGCGATTTATGGCGCGCCCGGGCGCTGAACCGTGATGCCCTTGAGTTGGCACAGCGGGTGGCCAATCCGTTGTTTGAGGCGCTGGCGCACTACGACCGCGCGCGCACGTTGCAGGCCCGTGGCGAAACGCTTCGCTCGATGGAGGAAGTGCGCCAAGGCTTGCGGCGTCTGAATGGCTTGTCTTCGCAAAAGCTGTACGCGGTGCGCGCGCGGCTGACGTTGTACGAAGGGTATTTGCTGGTGCAGTTCCTTCAACCGCAGGCAGGGCGCGAGCGTTTGAATGCCGGGCTGGCCGAGGCGCGCGCTTGCCGTGACATCAGCGTGCTTATCGGCCACTGCGTGATTGCCGGGATGGAGGGGCGTGAAGGGCGCTACGCCGAAGCCTTCGCCGAGCTGGCCGAGGCCGAGCGACTGATGCACATCTGGGACGTGCCGCCGGTGTATTACCTGGCAATGATCACCCTCGCCAAATGCGAGCTGTGGCTGGCCCAGGGCCGTATCGACCTGGCCGACGCCTGGTTGCTGCGACTGGGGCAGACTTATGGCGGCCAGCAACCCGCTGCCGCCCCCGAATGCTCGCCGCAACTGCCTCAGCAGATCGAAACCCTGCGGGCGGTTCTTGACCACATTCAGGGTCGCACCGAAGAGGCGATGGCGCGGCTGCACGGTCTGGTGGAGTATGCCCAGCGGATCGGTGCAGGGCTGCTCGGTCTCAATGCAGCGAGTCAGCACATCCTGTTGTTGCTCGACACATCACGTGGCCCTGAGGCCGATGAGCTGTTCCAACAGAGCCTTCTGCTCGCCACGGGGGGTGCGGTTCTGCCGTTCCAGCGCCTGATCCGTGGCCATCCCGACTGGTTGCGCGAGCAACTGCACAAACGCCCCTCATGCCGGCTTGTCGATTATCTGCTCCAGCAACTTCCTGAAGCGGCGCCCGCCCAGGGGCTGCCTTGCCTGCGCATGACCAGCGAGCCGTCCAGCTGCAACGCCGGCAACGGCGGCGACCACCTCAGCGCCCGCGAACTCGGCGTGCTGCAGCTGATCGCGCAAGGTTGCTCCAATCAAGAGATCAGCGAGCGCCTGTTCATTTCCCTGCACACCGTCAAAACCCACGCCAGCCACATCAACGGCAAACTCGGCGTCGAGCGTCGGACCCAAGCCGTTGCTCGGGCGCAAGAGCTGGGATTACTGAGCTGATTGATCGGCATGTGCGGCGTCCCAGCCCTTCTTGTAGGGCCGGTCTAAAGTCACCGCGTCATACACGTCGCAGATAGCGCACATTTTCGCGAGCAGACTGCCCGGTTATCCAGTCAATATCTATTTAATTCATAGGGTTGTATGCGTTGACAACGCGTTGTTTGACGGATTTCTCGAAGGATAAATACGCTGAGCAGCATGTTCAAAAAACACATAAATATTTGTTTTTTTATTTAAGAGACCTGCCTTTGGCCGTACAAAGGCGGTTCAGCCCCCGTTAAGGAATTTTTGACGGGGAGCATGCTCTAATCGCACAAATCGTCGGCCTTTATGTGTGGCCGTAGAAAAGCAAAACAGGAGCTCTCCTTGATGTTGACCTTTCGCCGTTTGATCATCGCTGCCACCGCACTGACAGTGCTTTCCGGCTGCGCGACGCAGAATCCATACGACAATCAGGGGCAGGCGCAGAACTCCGGCGGCATGAGCAAGACCGCCAAGTACGGCGGCCTGGGTGCCTTGGCCGGCGCCGTTGCCGGTGCTGCCATCGACCACAACAACCGTGGCAAAGGTGCGCTGATTGGCGCTGCGGTGGCAGGTGCGGCATCGGCCGGTTACGGTTACTACGCCGACAAGCAGGAAGCTGCACTGCGCGCCAGCATGGCCAACACCGGCGTACAGGTCCAACGTGAAGGCGACAACATCAAACTGGTGATGCCGGGCAACATCACGTTCGCCACTGACTCGTCGGCCATCGCCAGCAGCTTCTACTCGCCATTGAATAACCTGGCCGGTTCGCTGAAGCAGTACAACCAGAACATGATTGAAATCGTTGGCTACACCGACAGCACTGGCAGCCGTCAGCACAACATGGACCTGTCGCAGCAGCGCGCGCAGAGCGTTGCGACCTACCTGACCTCCCAGGGCGTTGATGCGTCTCACCTCTCGGTGCGCGGTGCAGGTCCTGATTCGCCGATCGCCAGCAACGCCGACGTCAACGGCCGCGCCCAGAACCGTCGCGTTGAGGTCAACCTCAAGCCGATTCCTGGCCAGCAGTACCAACAACAGCAGTAACCCCGTGACGTGAAACCAAAAACCCCGGCCAGTGAGCCGGGGTTTTTATTTGCCGAGCAGATTTCTCCCATCCCTTGTAGGAGTGAGCTTGCTCGCGGTAGCGGAGTGTCTGGCAACTGATAAGCGTCTGACAGAGTGCCATCGCGAGCAAGCTCACTCCTACAGCAGCGTATCAATGCAGCCTTCAGGATCTGGCGGGGTAGCGCTCATGCATCTGCGCGAGCAGCGCGTCCTTGTCTTCCCACAGCCGGTTGATCCACTGCTGAAACTCCAGGCGGTAGGCATCGTCCTGATCGTAGCTTTTGCCAATGAACTGCGGCGGGATCTGCACTTCTTCAAAATGCGCGACCACTTCGCGAACGTTCCCGCACAGCAAATCCCAATACCCTGGCCGACCGGCCGGGTAATGAATGGTCACGTTGACGATGGATTCCAACTGCTCGCCCATGGCGTCCAGCACGAAGGCGATGCCGCCTGCCTTGGGTTTCAACAGATAGCGGAACGGCGAGTTCTGCTGTGCGTGCTTGGCTTCGGTGAAGCGCGTGCCTTCGACGAAGTTGAAAATGCCTACCGGGTTGTTACGAAACTTCGCACAGGTGCGGCGGGTAGTGGCCAAGTCCTTGCCTTTCTTTTCCGGGTGCTTGGCCAGATACGCCTTGCTGTAGCGCTTCATGAACGGAAAGCCCAGCGCCCACCAGGCGAGGCCAATCACCGGCACCCAGATCAGCTCCTGCTTGAGGAAGAACTTGAGCGGGCGGATGCGCCGGTTCAGCACGTACTGCAGCACCATGATGTCGACCCAGCTCTGGTGGTTGCTCGTCACCAGGTACGAATGCTGATAGTCCAGTCTTTCCAGCCCGCTCAGGTGCCAGCGGGTGTGACCGAGCAAGTCCATCCAGGCGTTGTTGTTGCTGATCCACGCCTCGTGGATGTGGCTCATCAGCCAGTCGGTCACCTTTTGCGCGGCCGGGAAAGGCAGGCACAGCTTGAAGATAGCGACGACGAACAGCGGCGTGCAGCAGAGAATCGTGTTGAGCGCCAACAGCAACGAGGCGATGACGCCGCGCAAAGGGGCGGGCAGGAAATCCATGTGAATCGAACTCCGGGTCAGTCAGCCGCCGGTGGGTTCCGGCGGGGTTATTGTGGGCAAGCGATATTGCAGCGCAATGTTATTGCGGCAGCGTGGCTGCCTGAATGGCCGTCAGTGCAATGGTATAGACGATGTCGTCGACCTGAGCCCCGCGGGGTAGATCGTTAACCGGCTTGCGCAGGCCTTGCAGCATCGGGCCGAGGCTTACGCAGTCCGCACTGCGTTGTACCGCCTTGTAGGTCGTGTTGCCGGTATTCAAGTCCGGAAACACGAACACATTGGCGCGACCCGCCACCGGGCTGTCCGGCGCCAGTTGCCGGGCGACGTGCTCGTTGGCGGCGGCATCGTATTGCAAAGGCCCGTCGATCAACAGACCACGCTGGGTCTCGCGCGCCAGTTGCGTGGCTTCGCGCACCTTTTCCACTTCTTCGCCGCTGGCCGAATTGCCGCTGGAATAGCTGATCATCGCTACCCGCGGTGACAAGCCAAACGCCACGGCCGAATCCGCGCTCTGCACGGCGATCTCCGCCAGCTCGGTGGCGGTCGGGTGCGGGTTCATGATGCAGTCGCCGTACACCAGCACCTGCTCCGGAAACAGCATGAAAAACACCGATGAAACGAGGGTGCAACCTGGCGCCGTCTTGATCAACTGCAAGGCAGGCCGAATGGTGTTGGCCGTCGAATGAATGACGCCCGATACCAGCCCGTCCACTTCGTCGAGGGCCAGCATCATGGTGCCGATCACCACAGGGTCCTCCAGTTGCTGCTCGGCCATTGGCGCATTGAGGTTTTTGCTGCGGCGCAGATCAACCATCGGCGCGACGTAGCGCTCGCGGATCTGGTCCGGGTCGAGAATCTCCAGGCCCGGCGGCAGCTCGATGCCGTGGGCTCGCGCCACGGCATTCACTTCTTCGGGCTTGGCCAACAGCACGCAGCGGGCAATGCCGCGGGCCTGACAGATGGCGGCCGCTTGCACGGTCAAAGGCTCGGCGCCTTCGGGCAACACGATGCGTTTGTTTGCCGCCTGGGCGCGCTGGATCAGTTGATAACGAAACACGGCTGGCGACAGGCGCATCTCGCGAGGCGTGCCGCAGCGCTGATGCAGCCAGTTGGCGTCCAGATGGCTGGCGACGAAATCAGTAATGATCTCCGCGCGTTCGCGGTCATCAATGGGGATTTCCTTGTTCAGCTGATTGAGCTGCGTCGCGGTCTCGTAAGAACCGGTGCTCACCGACAGCACCGGCAACCCGGCCTGCAGCGCGCCTCGGCACAGGTCCATGATGCGCGGGTCGGGCAGGGTGTCGCTGGTCAGCAACAGGCCGGCCAACGGCACGCCGTTCAGCGTCGCCAGGCTCACGGCCAGAATAATGTCGTCACGATCCCCCGGGGTGACCACCAGCACGCCCGGCTTGAGCAGCTGCAGCGTGTTGAGCACCGTGCGGGCGCAGATGATGATCTTCGACATCCGCCGCTGCTCGTAATCGCCAGCGTTGATCACTTGCGCACCGAGCAGATCGGCGACGTCGCGGGTGCGCGGAGCGTTCAGGTCGGCCTGAAACGGAATGCAGCCGAGCAGGCGGAAATCACCGCTGCGCAAGAGTGGCGAGTGTTCCTTGAGCCGCGCCGAAAAGGCTTCCATGCTCTCGTCTGTGCGGACTTTGTTGAGGATCACACCGAGCACTTTCGGGTCCTTCGGGCCGCCGAACATCTGCGCCTGCAGCTCGACACGGCCGGAAAGCTCGGTCAGCACTTCGTTTTCCGGGGCCGATACGAGAATGACTTCCGCATCCAGCGCTTTGGCCATGTGCAGGTTGACCCGCGCGGCGTAGCTGGCGCTGCGGGTCGGGACCATGCCTTCCACGATCAGCACGTCGCGGCCAATCGAGGCCTCTTGGTACAACTTGATGATTTCTTCCAGCAGCTCGTCGAGCTGGCCTTCACCGAGCATGCGTTCGACGTGGGCCAAGCCCAACGGCTTGGGCGGCTTGAGGCCGTGGGTGCGCGCGATCAGTTCAGTCGAGCGTTCAGGGCCCACGTCCCCGGGATGGGGCTGAGCGATCGGCTTGAAAAAACCGACCTTGAGCCCGGCGCGCTCCAGGGTGCGCACCAGCCCCAGGCTGATGGACGTCAGGCCCACACCAAAATCTGTGGGCGCGATAAAGAAAGTCTGCATGCGGGCTTCTCGAAAATGAGCAGTGCAAGGGTCATGGCGCTATGAGTTCAGCCATCGAACCGGATAAACCAGGACGCTGTTCAGTCGCAGCGTCTCAACGGGGCCCAAGGTTATCGTTATCTGACCCCGACGCGCACCAGCCGCAGTGAAAGGACTGGCCGATTGTTGCCTCGCGCTGCGCCGGATCAACCACCCAGGCCCGGGATTGCCAGGGCGGGTCGTGGCGCAAATGCTGGGTGTGGCCGCAGGACAGCTCAACCACCCAATGACCGTCACGGCCCTGTACAAAGCCGGTAATGATTGAGTGGGGGGAGGGGGCTTTCGGGGATTCCAATCGGGGCCGTCCGTCTGAGTTGCGTTCGCTTTCGCGCGAGTGCTTGGTTAGACTTGGCCGCTCATATCTATTTGCAAAAGGTCTCGCCCCATGCCGATCGCCGCCAACAAGGCTGTCTCCATCGACTATACCCTGACCAATGACGCTGGTGAGGTCATCGACAGTTCTGCCGGCGGCGCGCCGCTGGTTTACCTGCAAGGCGCAGGTAATATCATCCCGGGTCTGGAAAAGGCACTGGATGGCAAGGAAGTCGGTGACGAACTGAAAGTGGCCATCGAGCCTGAAGATGCGTACGGCGAATACTCCGCCGAACTGGTCAGCACCCTCAATCGCAGCATGTTCGAAGGCGTCGACGAGCTGGAAGTCGGTATGCAGTTCCACGCTTCTGCGCCGGACGGCCAGATGCAGATCGTGACCATCCGCGATCTGGACGGCGACGACGTTACTGTCGACGGTAACCACCCACTGGCCGGTCAACGCTTGAACTTCGATGTGAAGATCGTTGCCATCCGTGATGCCAGCGAAGAAGAAATGGCCCACGGTCACGTGCACGGCGAAGGTGGTCATCACCACTGATTGTCCTGCTAAGCTGAGTGAGCTGGCCAGGCGTCCTCGCGGTCTTGTGAAAACGTTTGTTTTTGCGGTCTGACAGGGCGCCTTTTTCGGCCAAGGGTTTTTAGGGGAGTTGTCATGAGTGTATTTCACGAGCTGAAGTTGAAGGCTCTGGATGGCCAGGAGCTACCCCTCGCGCCGCTCAAGGGCAAAGTGGTTCTGGTGGTCAATGTCGCGTCGAAATGTGGCCTGACGCCGCAATATGCCGGGCTCGAAACCCTGTACCAGAAGTACAAGGATCAAGGCTTCAGCGTTCTCGGGTTACCGTGCAATCAGTTCGCCGGTCAGGAACCTGGTACCCAGGAAGAGATCCAGACGTTTTGCTCACTGAACTACGGCGTGACCTTTCCGTTGGGCGACAAGCTTGAAGTCAACGGACCGCACCGGCATCGGCTGTATCAGATGCTCGCTGGCGAAGGCGCCGAGTTTCCCGGTGACATCACCTGGAATTTCGAGAAGTTTCTCGTCGGCAAGGATGGCCGCGTTCTCGCACGCTTCTCCCCAAGCACGCTCCCGGATGACGCCAAAGTGGTCAGTGCGATCGAGAAGGCGCTGCCCTAGTCCCTCGATTCACTGTGGTTCTTCTTAGCCTTAATCACTCCAGTCAATAGTGCTTCGTCTCCCTCGCGCTTCGGCTCATTCTGTATGACCTTCATCATATTTCCAGAATGCCGAGGACGCCTGCATGCCTGCTCAAGCCTTGTTTAAACCCTTCCATATGGGCAGCCTCGAGTTGCCGACGCGCATCGTCATGGCACCGATGACCCGCTCGTTTTCACCCGGAGGCATACCGAATGCCAAAGTGATCGAGTATTACCGTCGTCGCGCGTCTGCGGGCGTTGGCTTGATCATTACCGAAGGCACCACGGTTGGGCACAAGGCCTCGAATGGCTACCCGAACGTGCCGCAGTTCTTCGGCGAAGCGGCGCTGGAAGGGTGGCGCAAAGTGGTGGAAGCGGTTCACGAAGAAGGCGGCAAGATCGTGCCGCAGCTTTGGCACGTTGGCGCTGTGCGGCGGCTGGGCACGGAGCCCGACGGTACGGTGCCTGCCTATGGCCCGACCGAGAAGCTCAAGGACGGTAACGTTGTCGTTCATGGCATGAGCAAGCAAGACATCGACGAGGTCGTCGCGGCGTTCGCCCAGGCGGCGAAAGACGCCAAGGCCATCGGCATGGACGGCGTCGAGATCCATGGCGCCCATGGTTATCTGGTCGATCAGTTCTTCTGGGAAGGCACCAATCAGCGTACCGACGAATACGGCGGTGACCTCGCGCACCGCTCACGCTTCGCCATCGAGTTGATTCAGGCCGTGCGAGCCGCCGTGGGCCCGGATTATCCGATTATCTTTCGTTACTCGCAGTGGAAGCAGCAGGATTACAGCGCACGGCTGGTGCAAACGGTGGAAGAACTCGACGCCTTCCTCAAGCCGCTGTCCGACGCCGGGGTGGACATTTTCCACTGCTCGACGCGGCGTTTCTGGGAGCCTGAGTTCGAAGGCTCCGACCTGAACCTGGCCGGATGGACGCGCAAGCTCACCGGTAAACCGACCATCACGGTGGGCAGTGTCGGACTGGACGGCGAGTTTTTGCAGTTCATGGTCAACACCGACAAAGTCGCCCAGCCCGCGAGCCTTGAAAACTTGCTCAAGCGTCTGGGTGACGAGGAGTTCGATCTGGTCGCGGTAGGCCGCGCGTTGCTGGTCGACCCGGACTGGGCGATGAAAGTGAAGGAAGGCCGCGAGCACGACATTTTGCCGTTCAGCCGCGAAGCCCTGGGCCGGTTGGAGTGATGATCCGGTCGCTTAGCCGGCGCGGTCTTCATGAGTAAAAGATTCCACAGGCGTCGCACCTTTTGTAGGAGTGAGCTTGCTCGCGAAGAGGCAGGTACATCCGCCGCCTATTCAGCGGTTTAAATACTGTCTTCGTGAGCACGCTCATTCCCACCCATATGGCGTTTGGAGACAGTGTGAGGCTCTTCTGTGACCACTACACGCCCAGAACAACCCCTTCCCGCGTCTCGCTCGCAGCGCGCAGGTAAGTCTCGAATGAGTCGATAATTCCGGCCCATCCCTGACGACTCGCGTGCTGGCGGGCATTCAGCCTGACCCGGCGCAACGTTTCTTCATCCTCAAGCATCCAGCGTGCGGCATCGATGAATCCTTCCGCATCCCCCGGCATCGCCACCGCCCCATTGTGGCCGTGGCGAATATGCTGAGCCGCCGCCGCTTCGTCATAGGCGACCACCCCAAGACCTGACGCCAGCGCTTCCAGCACGACGTTGCCGAAGGTTTCAGTCAGACTCGGAAACAGAAACAGATCACTCGACGCATAGTGCGCCGCCAGCGCATCCCCGCGCTGGGTGCCGCAGAAGATGGCGTCCGGGAGCTGACGCTGCAGAGTGGGCCGGACCGGTCCATCGCCGACGATCACCAGCCGCAGGTTTTTCTCGGGATAGGTGCTGACCAGTCCGTCAAAGGTGGTCTTCAGCAGCCCCAGGTTTTTCTCCGCCGCCAGCCGTCCGACATGCAGGATAGCCGTATCGCCCGGTTCAAGCCCCCAGCTTTCACGCAGCGCACTCGAACGCTTGGACGGGTGAAACAACTGGCAGTCGACCCCACGGGACAGCAACTCCAATCGCTCGAAGCCTCGGCGTTCGAGTTCGGTTTTCTGCGTGAAACTGGGCACGAGCGTGGCGTTAGAGCGGTTATGAAACCAGCGCAGGTAAGTCGTCAGCAGGCGAGTGACGAAGCTCAGCCCGTACTGCCGGGTGTATTGCTGAAAGTTGGTATGAAACCCGCTGACGATGGCGATCCCCAGCCGCCTCGCAGCACGCAATGCCGAGAGACCGAGCGGGCCTTCCGTCGCGATATACAGCACGTCAGGACGGTTGCGCTGCCAGCGGCGCAGCAGTTTGTGCATCGACGACTGCCCCCACTGCAATCCGGGATACCCTGGAATCGGCCAGCCACGGCACAGCATCAAATCTTCCCCGGCCGCGCGCATTTCATCGTCGCTCTGCCGCGGCCGAATCACCTCAACCCGATGCCCCCGCAGGCGCAGACCGTCGCATAAACGGCTGAGCGTATTGGCCACGCCGTTTATTTCCGGGGCATACGTTTCGGTGATCAGGGTAATACGCAGGGATTTACTCATGACGTCAGTTTCTGAGCGGGTCGTTGCGCTTGTGTGGCGGTTGAGTGATGGATTTGTGACTGCTAGAAACGCCGAGAGGGACTAGGTAGAAGTTAGGGAAGTAATAATAAGCGATATGCGTACGCATGAATTATTGGTCTGATAGGGCAGTAGGATGTTTCCTAGTTGCTCTTTATTACAGGTTTTGCTGTTGACTACGCCTCCGTCCTGAATAACGTCAGGGGATCGAGCTCCTCAAATCTATTGATGAGTTGTTAATCGATAAGCGTTTATCGGAACTGACGCTGGGTTCGATATCCGTCCCTTTATTTCAGGAAGTATTTATATGAAAACTTTAAATGGTTGAACGGTGGTGCTGTTGCTGCAAGCTTTGCATTTTCGGCAACTATGTTGTCAGCTCCGGCTCTGGCTGGAAGCTCCAACTCTTCAGTAAAACTACCAACGCTGCATTCTAAAAATTATGTATATACTGCTCATCTGCCAACAGCTTCTGGGTTGCGCACTGGGCAGTCAATCAAAAGTATTAGCTGGAACTGGAATGTGCACGGATGGCCGCGAGGGCTTCAGGTTCAGCTTTGTCAAGGCCCTACCAGGTGCATTGACGTTTCCCGCCAACGTATAGGCTCAACAAATAAGTTTAAGCATTTCCAGCCTTTCTACTACGAGTTTATGTTGTCCGACCCTGGCCGTGTACCAGTGGCCGGTCTCTTGGGAAAGCTTACTGTAGATTGGTAAGGTAACAGCTTATACCCGCACTCACCGTAGGTGAGCGCGGGTCGTTTTATAGTCCAAGCATGTCTTGGAATTCTTTTGGCATTGAGTCGTGAAACTCAAAAATTTTTTCCAGAATCTGATCAGCAGATGTGCCTTTTTTTATTTCTTGTCGGTACAAGTTTGCACACTGACGTTGCATCTCTTGGCTGATTTTAGCGAAGTAAGCTTCTGTCTTCGGCGTTACCAGTTCTCCGGTTCCGGAATAACGGATATTGGGCCTGTCCGATACGTCTAGCAAAGCGTGAGCTAAATAGTTAAAAGCATACCCATGGGCTATTTTTTTGCCCTCTTCAGGATTAGCCTTCGCTACTTCCAACGATCGTTCGCGCCCCTGCGCGCGTTCTTCGAGTCTAGCTGGCTCGCTAATAGCAGGGGATCTGGGTGCTGCCTCTCGCAGGACCCCCGCGAACGTGCTCGCGGGCGGATTGCTTGGCTTGTTCGAAACTGAATTGCCGGTGTCTACTGAGGTATGCGCGAACACAGAAACAGGGTTTATACGCATGGATGCTCCTTGAGTGGTGGTGCGCCAACCAGAGTAGGTAGGCGTTCGGTTCCTCGCCCGGAGTGGGCATTTCCATGGTTAAACACGAAGGCTGTGGGACGTTATGAATAGTGTTGTAGGAACGGTCCTGATTTTCCCGAGGTTGATTAAATCAGTGTTTCCGCCTTTAGCATGCGTCGCCTCAACTTCTGGGGGAAACGCTGTGTCCGAACAATTCAATACACCACCTGCTGCCGATTTGACGGCTTTGCCTACGAGCGGCCCACCGTTTTATACGGTATCGCTGGTCAAGTTGACGGTGATGATGTTTATCACTTGCGGGTTGTACGGGCTCTACTGGTATTACAAAAACTGGTCGCGATACAAAGCGTATTCGGCGAAGCCGATCTGGCCGGCTGTGCGCACGCTTTTCTGTTTTTTCTACATCCCGTCACTGTTCAGCAAGGTAGATGCCGCGCTTAAAGAGAAGGGTCGAGGCGGTATCCCTTACTGGGGCGTCTACGTAGCAGGGATCTACCTTCTTACGTTTACCCCTTCGATTGTCACTGGGTACGCATCGGGCATGGGCAGCAGTCCGTCCACAGCGCTAGGGCTTATCCCGACCATGGCGGTCTACGCCACTACCGGGCTGGGCCAGTTCTTAATCATGCTTAGGGTTCAGTCGTTCATCAATCGGCTGGACGGCAAGTCCGGAGAAAGTTGCAGGATCCGCTTCACGTTTTGGGATGTGGTCTGGGCGGTGACAGGCATCTGTTATTGGACACTGTTAGTGCAGATCTATGCCTGGCTGAGCTCAGCAAACATGTAATACAAAAAAGGCCTCGATCGAGGCCTTTTCTACAAATCAGCGAATCCGTTCCGCCAGCGTCTCCGCCCCACGCTCCCTCACCCAGAACAACGTCGCCCCCGCCACTGCAGCCGGCATCATCAGGATGTTGACCACAGGAATCAGCAGCACCAGATACACAATCCCGCCGAAACTCATGCTCTGCCATCGCTTGGCGCGCAGCCAGGCGAGCATGTCTTGCCAGCTCATTTTGTGGTTGTCGGCGGGGTAGTCGATGTATTGGATTGCCATCATCCACACGCCGAACATCAGCCACAGCGGCGCGGCGACGAGGTTTACCACGGGGATCCACGAAAGGATGAACAGGCCGATGGCACGGGGCAGGAAGTAGCCCAGTTTGCGCATTTCCCGGCTAAGGGTGCGCGGGACCATTTCGACCAGCTCGGCCCAGCTGAAGGCAGGAAAATCGTCCGTCCCGCGCAGGACCACTTCCACCTTCTCGGCGAGAAAGCCATTGAATGGCGCGGCGATGATGTTGGCGATCATGGTGAAGGTGAAAAATACCATCAGCGCGACAAGCACCACGAACAACGGCCACAGGATGTAGTTGAGAAAGCTGAGCCAGCCGGGGAGGGTCGGCATGAAGGAGTCGACCCAGAGTCTGAATTCGTGGCCGGCGAAATAAATCATGGCGCTGAACAGCACCAGATTGATGGCCAGCGGCAGCATGACGAACAGGCGCAGGCTTGGGCTCAGGACCAGTTTCAGGCCTTCGCGCAGGTATTGCGGGCCAGACAGGACGGGTGCAGGCATGTGTGCCTCCAGGCAGTGATATCGCGCCGACCTTACCGGCTTTGCGACGAGGGCGGAAGCGCCGCCGCAGGTGCGACATTCGCTGAAACAATCGTGCAGCGGTAAAGTCTATGCAGGACTGCAATGTCCAAAGCACAGGGCGCACATAGGGCGCGCCTATGAGCTGGATTGTGAAACGATATTTCCTTAATGTGCTCCGCCCCGATAAGCTTGCGGCCAACTTTCACCGTTGCTGTGCCCCGAGTGGCAGCTTCATGTTCTCAGGATCGGCGGGCGCCTCCCGTGCGGCGCAGGCCCCGTCAGTCCCAATCCTCTCAACCGGTACGCCGGTTCAGATCCAGTGACTCCGACCACGCGTAACGATGGCCGGTCAATAGGAGTGTGTCATGTCTGATGTACGTCATTCGCGAGTGATTATTCTCGGCTCCGGCCCTGCCGGTTACAGCGCTGCAGTCTATGCCGCGCGCGCCAACCTCAAGCCGTTGCTGATCACCGGGATGCAGGCGGGTGGTCAGTTGACCACCACCACCGAAGTCGACAACTGGCCGGGCGATCCCCATGGCCTGACCGGCCCGGCATTGATGGAGCGTATGCGTGAACACGCTGAGCGTTTCGAGACCGAGATCGTTTTCGATCACATCAATGCAGTGGATCTGGCCGGCAAGCCGTTCAGCCTGAAGGGCGACAATGCCACTTATACCTGCGACGCGCTGATCATCGCCACCGGTGCCAGCGCCCGCTATCTTGGCCTGCCGTCCGAAGAAGCGTTCATGGGCAAGGGTGTGTCGGCCTGCGCGACTTGTGACGGTTTCTTCTATCGCAACAAGCCGGTCGCTGTGGTCGGCGGCGGCAACACGGCCGTCGAGGAAGCCCTCTATCTGGCCAACATCGCCAGCAAGGTCACCCTGGTTCACCGTCGCGATACCTTCCGCGCCGAGAAGATCCTCATCGACAAGCTGCATGCCCGCGTTGCCGAGGGCAAGATCGAGCTCAAACTCAACGCCACCCTGGACGAAGTCCTGGGCGACAACATGGGCGTGACCGGTGCGCGCTTGAAGAACAACGACGGCAGCTATGCTGAAGTGACCGTCGACGGCGTGTTCATCGCCATCGGCCACACACCGAATACCAGCCTGTTTGACGGTCAGTTGGCGTTGAAAGACGGCTACATGGTCGTTCAAGGCGGTCGCGAAGGTAATGCGACAGCCACCAGCGTTGACGGCGTTTTCGCTGCCGGCGACGTGGCGGATCACGTCTACCGTCAGGCGATCACGTCGGCTGGCGCAGGCTGCATGGCTGCACTGGACGTCGAGCGCTATCTGGACGGCCTGGCGAACGTTTCGTTCTGACCTGATCTCCAGCTGAAAAAAACCGGCTTATTGAGCCGGTTTTTTTATATCTGGCAAACGCGCCTTGTCGCCGAAAAACCTGCGGTCATGCCTTGGGCTTGAGCGGCTCGGCCGAGAACTTCACGCCGGCCAGTCCGTTGGCAATCAGCGCCCGAATGTTGCCGTGGTCGGAGCCTTCCGGTGTATCGAGCACAGAACGGTAGTGCTCGCCAAAAGCCAGCAGCGCTTCTTCATTGCTCAGGCCTTCCAGCAGCGCCAGGCCGAGGGTCTTGCACGAGCCTTCGTTCTGGCCAGCGGCGTTTTCCATCGGGCCGTTGCTGAACGCCTGAGGGTGATAATCGTAATGCGCGGCGATGAAGGCCAGCGTGTCTGCGAACGAGTGATTGCCGCTGGCGAGGCTGGCGCGCAGGGCGTTCAGGTCAGTCATGCTTCGGTTCCTTGGCGAACGCGGCTTGCTGCTCGGCGCTGGCTTCTTTCTGGTACGTGGATTTCCACTCGCTGTACGGCATGCCGTAAACCACTTCGCGGGCGTCATCCAGGGTGATGTCGATCTGCTTCTCGTCGGCCTCGGCCTTGTACCACTTGGACAGACAGTTGCGACAGAAACCGGCGAGGTTCATCAGGTCGATGTTCTGCACGTCCTTGCGGCTGTCCAGGTGCGCAACCAGACGGCGGAAAGCGGCGGCTTCAAGTTCAAGACGTTGTTGCTCGGTCATGGTGTGCTCTGTCGGAAGTAAAGATGGGCGGATAATAAGAGTGGCAGTCAGGCCGGGCAAGCGCGCCCGCAAAGGCGAGCGCAGGAATCAGCGCGCTGCCGCCAGGGTGATCGACACCGATTCGGCAAACCGCAGCGCGTGGGGCTTATCCACTTCGACTTCGGCGTATTGCACTTCTTCATGGGTCATCACCAGGTCGAGCACTTCCTGGGTCAGGCGCTCAAGCAGAGCGAAGCGATTGCTTTCGACGTGCTGGATGATGGCCTTGGTGATGGTCCGGTAGTTCAACGCGTGATCAATGTCGTTGTCGCGCACCGCTTCCTGGGCCGCGTACAGGATCGTCAGGTTGATCAGCACGTCCTGCTTGTTGAGGATTTCCGCTTCGTTGATGCCGATAAAGGTACGCAGGCGCAGGTCTTTGACCCTGATGCGTGCGGTGCCGGGTTCGAGTCTTGCCATGGACTACTTGCTCCGTCCGATCAATTGCAGAAATTCCATGCGGGTCGTCGTCGACTCGCGGAAGGCGCCGAGCATTACCGAGGTGTTCATGGTCGAGTTCTGCTTCTCAACGCCGCGCATCATCATGCACATGTGCTGAGCCTCGATCACCACGGCCACGCCTGCGGCCTTGGTCACGTCCTGAATCGCATCGGCGATCTGCCGCGTCAGGTTTTCCTGAATCTGCAGGCGCCGCGCAAACATGTCGACGATGCGCGCGATTTTCGAAAGGCCGAGAACTTTCCCGGTGGGGATATACGCGACGTGAGCCTTGCCGATGAAGGGCAGCAGGTGATGCTCGCACAGCGAATACAGCTCGATGTCCTTGACGATCACCATCTCGTCGCTCGCGGAGGCAAACAGCGCGCCGTTGACGATATCGTCCAGCGTCTGCGCGTAGCCATGACAGAGGTATTGCATCGCCTTGGCGGCGCGCTTGGGCGTATCCAGCAGGCCTTCGCGTTCAGGATCTTCACCCAGGCCGACGAGGATTTCACGGTAATGCTGTGGCAGTGACTGGGTCATCAATGGTTCCTCGGGGCGGCTTACTTGACGTGCCTTCCGCCGTTTACGGTCAGAGTGGTGCCGGTGACGTATGGGTTGTCGAGCAGATAGCGCAGGCTCTGGTAAATCACCTCGGCGCCGGGTTCGATCCCCAGTGCCGATTTTTCCAGCGTGCGCGCGCGGTATGCCGCATCGTCGTCGGGTTGAAACATCAGCATGGCCGGAGCGATGCCGTTGACCTTGATATGGGGCGCATACCGGGCTGCGAAGGACAGGGTCAGGTTTTCCAGCCCCGCCTTGCTCGCGCTGTAAGCGATGTGCTTGCTACTGCCCTTGCGGGTGACATCGTCGCTGATGTGAATAATGTCGGCCGTCTCCGAGCGCCGCAACAGCTCGGCGCAGTGCAGATTGATGAGGTAGGGCGCCAGCATGTGGACATTGAACATCTGCATGAACACCTCCGCCTCGTCCCCAGGCGTCTCGGCCAGCCAGTCGGATGCGTTGTGCACGATGGCCCTCAGGCTGTCGGTGTGCTCTTTGAGCCGGGCGATGAAGTCCAGCACGCTCGTCTCCGACGAAAAGTCGGCCTGAAGTACCACCGCGCCCAGCGTCTTCAAACGCTGCACGCCCGGCCGCTCACTGCGGTAGGTGATGATCACCCGCTGGCCTTCCGCCAACAGACGCTCGGCGCAATAGAGGCCGACGCGCTGGCTGGCACCAGTGATCAAGACAGGGGCAGGGAAGCAGGCCATGGTCGTCACGCATTCATCAACGGGGGAGAGAGGTCGGGCGAGTCGGTGCTGAATGGCGAACAGTGGATGCTCGCGTGCACCATCGAAAACGACCGTGGGGCAAAGTTACCCCAACGGTCGGTTCTTGTACAATACCGCAGGGCTGTACATGTTTTTGAATCGGCGAAAGACCGGGCATTGCAAGGCAGGTCGGCGGCGCCCGGATCGGGAAAGCGCTTGTCGCTGAGCGCTAGCTGTTGGACACCGGCTCGGTGCCGCTGACCTGCGCAGGCGTGTTGGTGTTCAGCCAGCCCGCCAGAAGATGGGTCGACAGCGGAATGAACCAGAACACCATCAGCGGCGTGAGGATCAACGTGCTGATCATGATGCGCGGGAACAGATCCAGCTGACTGAGCAGCGGCCCCAAGACGAAGTTGAAGATCAGCGACACCGGAAAGAACGCCAGCCAGATGGCAACGGCTTGCTTCCAGCGCGGCGGGCGCTGACCGACTGCGCCAAACCAGCCGTCGATGCCGCTCACGCGGTGTACGGAATTTTTGGCAAACAGGCCGCTGCCGCGCACCAGCCAGGAGCGTCGGGAGGCAGAATGCTCCCAGGCGTGCATGGTGGCCTGATCGGCAAAGCGGAAAATAATCTGGAATTCGTCATCCCCTGGCGGCGGCGCGAGGACGCCTGACCCTAGATAGCCGGGGAAGTCTGTAGCGAGTTGTTCGCCTTCTTGCAGCCAGGCCATCAGTTCCTGATAGCGGCCATGGGCGACGCGACGGGCAACCATCAGCGTGACGGGTGAGGTAGACATTGTGTATCTCCGATAAACACGTGAGCTTCCCGGGTAGGGAAATCACATGACGCGACGCCGGGGTGGTGGCGATGCGTCAGCTTCACTGGAAAAAGCAAGCAAGGATTATTCCTGAAACCTGCGATAAAGCCAGCGGCGTTTGTCGGATGGGGGAGGGTGTCGCAGGGGATCGCCTGATCAGACAACCCTAAAGGTGCATCGAGGGGTGAATCTTGCGGTGTTCCTGAAGAATGTACTGACGCAGGCGTTCAGTGTCTTCCTTGCTGTTCTGACTCAGCCGATACGCCGCAAGACCATGATGGTTCAAACGTTCGAAGGTGCCACGCAAGGCGATTGGGGCATAGCCCTGGGGGGTGAACCAGGCGGCAAAGGACTTCGGCGGCTTGGTCTGCTTGCGCATCTCCAGCAGGATGCCCTTGAACGAGATTTCATGAACCCAGAGTGCGGTCAGCGAACCCTTTTCGGTCTCCAGCTGCACCGGCTCAGGCAGCGTCAGACGCCAGGGGCGAATGCGCGGACCTTCCTCGAAAATGCTCGGCGCGCCCAGCTCCAGATGCAGTGCATGGAATTCGTCTTCGACGAGGTGCAGCGGGAAGGTCATTTGCTGATTATCGAACTGGGCCTGGATCGTGACTTGCTCATGGGCCGCCAGACGAGTGAGCAGATCCTGAATCTGCACGCCGCCGTTCACCACCAGACTGCTGGACTTGTCGCCCAGATTCAGCGTGGGGTTGTGCTGCATGTTCTGGATGAACTCCAGTTCATCAGGCGTGAGGATATTGTCGCGCTGCATGGCCAGGCTCGATTAACCGGTTATTGAAAGAGCAGACAGATGGTTCACTTTTAGGTTGCGACCGTTCGTCAGTTGCAAGATGTTACCCCTTCAGGATTTCATTCTCCAGCCGAGCTTGCGCCCGTTCGGCATTTAACTCGACCTCTTTCCGCCGGGCGTATGGCTGATCACCGACGGCATTGGAGTGCTGATCTGACGTTAGTCCAGCGAATAGAGATCGGACAGGAGATTTGCAGCATCGTTGAAACTCATTTTCATCCACGCCGGCCTCATCACCTGAGATGTCGTTTGGCAGCTCAAGGTCGGGAGTCCAAGACATCGCGTCGAGCTGAGGCATAATGCCGCACGATTTTACCCGTCACAGGATTAACCCATGAAAGTCGCGATTATTGCGGGCTCGGTGTATGGCTCGGCTGAAGAGGTCGCCCGCCACGCCCAGCAGATCATCAAGGATGCAGGGCACGAGGTGCTGTTCAATCCACGCGCCACCCTTGCCGATCTGCAAGCCTTTGCACCCCAGGCCCTGCTGGCAGTGAGCTCGACCACCGGGATGGGCGAGCTGCCGGACAACATTCAGCCGCTCTATCACCAGATCCGTGATGTATTGCCTGCGGCATTGCGGGGGCTGCCTGGCGGTGTGATCGCGTTGGGCGACGCGAGTTATGGCGATACGTTTTGTGCGGGCGGCGAGTTGATGCGAGAGCTGTTCGGCGAGATGGGGATCCGTGAGGTGCAGGCGATGCTGCGTCTGGACGCCAGCGAAACCGTGACCCCGGAAAGTGATGCCGAGCCGTGGCTGGCAGAGTTTATCGGGCATCTGAACGGTTGAACGGCGAGCCCCGTGCTCGGAGCTGACCAAGCGGTTGACGACACCGTCGCCGCGACCTCCCGTTAACGGCTCGGTGGTGGAACCGGGAAACGACCAAGCCATCCCTTGACGTTATCGACCACTATTCAGCGTGTCCCGTGTTGATTGTGAGCCTGCTCCGAGTCGTTGACACTCAATGACATCACGCCCGCTCCTGCTTTCGCTGACACCTGATGGCTCCTGATGAGTCAAGGGCAGCGAGTGCAGAGCCGGCTTCATCATTGAGGAGAGCAACATGAGCGAGTCCGTGCGTTTCGAAGACAAAGTGGTGATCGTCACCGGAGCGGGCGGCGGACTGGGGCGAGCTCACGCATTGTTGTTCGCGCAACACGGCGCGCGGGTGATCGTCAACGACCTTGGCGGCTCCGCCCATGGCGAAGGCGCCAATGCCTCGGCGGCGGATCGGGTGGTCGCGGAAATTCGTGAAGCAGGCGGCGAGGCGGTTGCCAATCATGATTCGGTCACCGACGGCGACAAGATCGTCCAGAACGCTCTCGATGCCTTCGGCCGCGTCGACGTCGTGGTCAACAACGCCGGCATCCTGCGCGACAAAAGCTTTGCCAAAATGGAAGACGCCGACTGGGATCTGGTTTACCGCGTCCATGTCGAAGGCGCCTACAAAGTCACCCACGCCGCCTGGCCCCATTTGCGGGACCAGAACTACGGCCGCATCATCTTCACCTCCTCCACTTCCGGCATCTACGGCAACTTCGGTCAGGCCAACTACGCCATGGCCAAGCTCGGCCTTTACGGTTTGACGCGCACGCTCGCGGTTGAAGGGCGCAAAAACAACATCCTCGTCAACGCCATCGCCCCGACCGGCGGCACCCGCATGACCGAAGGCCTGATCCCGGCCAGCGTGTTCGAGCTGCTCAAGCCCGAGTTGGTCAGCCCGCTTGTGGTGTATCTGGGCAGCGAGCAGTGCCAGGACAGCGCCGGCCTGTATGAAGTGGGTGGCGGCTGGATCGGCAAAGTCCGCTGGGAACGCAGTCTGGGCGCCGGCTTCGACCCACACGCAGGCTTTTCACCGGAGGACGTCGCGGCGCAGTGGCAAACGATCAGTGACTTCAGCGATGCGGTACACCCGGCTGACAACGTCGAAGCGCTCAAGGAAATGATGGCGAACTTGCAGACATTTGGCTGATCCGTGTTCTATCAATCAGCGGCCAGTTCGGGTGATCGAACGGGCCGTTTTTGTAGGAGGCTTACTTGCGGCGATGTAGGAATGGTCTCTGAATCAGGCAATGATTCCGTCTTCACTTTTTCAGCCTCAACCCAACCAAGGGTCGCCCGACACTCCTGAGGATCAACCGATTTCAGGAGGTTTTATGATTGGCAATTTGAGTAAGGTGCAAGAGCGGCTGAGTGTGTATATGGCCGCGCCCTACAAACGCTTCGAGGCCAGCTCCGGGCTAAGTACCGAAGAGCAGGCAGTCAAACAAAAAGTCCGACAGTACTGGGCAGATGAAAGTCTTTCCAACATCAAGAAATTACAAGGGTTTAATCTCGATATCGCCGGGTTCGACCCTACCCGGACCAACAACAAGCAGTTGAGGGAGATCGGTGCGGTCTTGGCGGAGCGCGGACTCATCGATGAAGGACTTGTTGATGCGATGTCCAGCATCAATATCGAATTCGACGCCGATGGAAAAGAAATCAACATGGAGCGCGAAGTGAATGCTTATGCCTTTTTCGAGAAGGAGTTAGGCGCGCTTCATGACCTGATGACCCAGGAAAATGATGTGGCCAAAGGTGGACTGGTGGAATTAAAGACGGTCATGTCTGTGGTGATGGCGCTTGCCGAGTATGCAAACACGCCACGCGAACGCTCGCTGGTGAACATCCGCGCCTAAGCCTTCCTTTGTGGCCCGACCCGTCAACACAAAAAAAAGCCGCTGCAATCGCAGCGGCCAAATAAGACGTTGAATCCAGGAGCTTCAAAACACAACGTCGGGGACGAGGGGCGAGCACATCCAGTCCGTGCAAAAACAGCGTTCCTGCGAAGGCCTTGGGGGTTGTGCTCAGATGGCGCGAAGGTTAAGGGGTTTACTGTTACTGAAACAGTTGGCTTTTTGACAAGCAGTGTTACAGCCACAGCAACAGTAGGAGTGCGCGGCGGATTATCAGCGAATGACGCTTTTTCCTGCATAGCTCGTCGGTGCAGGTTGCCTCATGGCATCAATAGTTATTCCATCGGTGAGCGATGCAGCACTTTTAATAACAGCTCTTTTGGACTGCTCACGTATTTCACACTTTGGCTGGATGCCTGGGTGGCGCGGGCGGTCATCATGGAGCTGTAAAGATGACTGATCATATTTTCAACAATCATCCCCGCCCAAACCCGGGCTCGTTGCTCGATCACGCCAATAACGAGGCCGAGCTGTCAGCGTTGATCGTTTCGCATCTGCGTCACGCCCCCACACTGCGCGAGGCTGCCAGGCAGTTGCTGGTCGAGCAACTTCGCCAACTCAGGCCATTCCCTAACCCTGACGCGCTCTTCATTCACAGGGAGCATGCCGGAGAGGCAGATCCCGCCCCGCGGTGTCTGACCGATGCCCTGCTGCACGCCCTCATCGGAGACAGGGTTTACCTGGATGACCCAAAGGCCGTTTTCTCTACGCGTAAAGACTCCTCCCATGTCGCCTATACGTTGCCGGGGTTTGGCATTGGCGCGTTCAGAGCAATGTGCGAGGACCTGATCACTCAACTGCCTGGTATTTTGAAGTTCAACCTCAATGCGTATTGGGAAGTGGATGAGCCGACGTTCAAATCCATACCCGGCGAGAGTGCCATTAGCGGTACACGCAAGGAGGTCTTCGCGACGCTGCAGTCCTGGGTTTACGGGCACTCCATTCGATTGGCCGTGGGCCGCGGCGAGCTGGATGCTCAAGACGAAACACGTCTATCGCGCGTTGTCGGGGACACCGAGGCCAAGGGTCGCTATGCCCTGTCGTTGCGCACCTCACAAGGCACACTGCTGCCCCTTGCAGGGGTTTACGCAGCGACTGCGGACGATGTCGATGCCATGCCGCTGACTGACGATGGCAGTCATGCGGGCGTCTACCTGTTCAGCCCGGCGGCCGGGGTGGAGAAGTTCGCCACAGTCAGTGCAATGAGCGCGGCGCTGATGCACCGTCTTGAGCAGGATTCCACTCGGTATATGCTGGCAGGGTGCCTGTCCCTTGAAGATCAGGCGTCGCTGGAAAGCACGCCGGGGTGCGCGTTGCAGGTGGAGTACTCGCTGCTCAAAGAAAAGCCCGCGAGCCACTGGATAACTCGCTTGCGTGAAAAACAGCTGGGCGATCTCAACCACCTGCTCGCCTACGCGCCATCGATAGATGCCGAACCCCAGGCACGGCTGCAAATGTTCGATGATGCCAGCCGCCTTGATGACCTGGATGAGGCCCTTAACGTCCGCTACCTTGAGCTGCTGGCGATCATCCAGGAGCGACGTCTGCCCGATGGAATCCGGTTCGCGGCCCCTGAAGATCGTCATCGTTACGACACACTCGCCGCCGAGCAGTCACGATGTGAGGCGATCATGCAGGCGCAGATGGCCGGCACCGAGTCGCCCGAAATCTACGCTCGCAGCGAAATCGCTGCTTATCTGATGAAGCATCTGGGCTTTACCCTCGATCCGGCGAAAGTGACGATTAATCTGCCGGACGAAATGGCGTTCGCCAGCGGGCCGCTCAATGCTGTGTACACCCATACATTGTTAGGGTTTGCCCTTGATGGCTTGCCGGAGCTCGATCAGCAATTTAGCCCCGGTGTCGAGGTTGATCCCGCTTATTCACACCCGCGACTGGACTTCGACTTCATCTGTCGTTTGCTGAAAGACCTTGATCTGAAACAACGCTTCGAAAGCGAGCTGGAGCACCGTTATCGCGAGCAGGCCACACTGGACGCCATGGCAGCACTACGTGCCAGCACCATTGCATTGAGTGCGTGGGCGGCAAAGCTCCAGGGTCATCTTTCCGATCGTGGTCTGGCGTTGATCGAGCGAGCGCAGTCGAGCTTTGGCAGTACCCGCGCATTAAGTGTCGGTGGCCTGTACCTCAAGGGTGGCGACCGCAGACTGGAAGATGCTGTGGTCATCAGGGAGACCAACGGCGATGACGCCTTTTATGTGCTCTACGCCCCGGGGCATCCGAGTGGGCGCGACATGTTCGATTTCGACAGCTGGCGCAAGTTGTCGTTTGAAGTCGGCGGCTGGACGGCCACTGCTCGCGGGGCCCAGTATTTGCTGGATCAGACCGTGGTCAACGCTGATCAGCACGTGGTGCCCTACATTGAAAGCCTTCGGTTGAAGCCTTCAGCCTGGAATGTTGACAGTGTGCTGTTCGTCACCGTCGACGCTTCCTCGTTCAACGGGGCGTTGTCGAGCTTGAGTCACTACAAGATCGAGCAGATGTTGAGCCGTAATCGATTCGTCTCCAGCACCCGTGCGCCACACATCACCCGGAAGGATCGGATGGCGGCCGTGGTGTTGGAGCAGCGGATCTCGGCACTGCAGAAAGCCTATGACAGTTTCGGCGTCATGCCATGGCGCGCCGCTGCTCGTCAGGAGTGCGAGCGCTTGATCGACAAGCATCTGAAAGCCTCGGGGGTGCCGGGACGCATCGACCCGGACACGGTGTTTTTTGATCTGGAAGGCAGCACGGGCAATGGGGAGCCGGATTTTGGGCGGTACACAACGCTCCGGTGCCTGACCGACTTGTTCATGGTGGGGTATTCGGAAGAAGACTACGCGTTCGCCCCCGATGCGCCGGTGTACTCCTCCATTGGTCAGGATGTGTCCGGGCTTTCGGGTGCGTTCGTGGATGAGATGATCCGTGGGTCCAATTACGCCGACAAGTACATCACCGCGTTGCGCCGGCATACCCAAGGGCTGACCAACTCCCCGCCACCCAGAGTTCGCGCCCTGTTCGCGCGCAAGACACATTATGAGCTGCGCCGTGATGCGCTGAACGAGTACATCGCAGGCCGGCTGACGCCCGATCAGTACATGTGGCTGGTCAGAATGGCCGCAAGCCTGGACACCAGCATTGTCGGAAATACTGCTCAAACGCCCGGGACTCTCCATATCCTGATGATGGAGCAGAAAACCTTTGCCGGTATCTACGTCTTCAGACCGGACAAGGACAATGCTCGTCTGGGAGCATGGGTTTACACCCCCGGGGCGCCGGACGGCCACCTGTTCCGTCAGGAAGAGGACGTCGTGCGATCCGTCGCCCGGCCAGGTATGAGTCGTTATTACTACGACCGGGTCCCTTACAGAGCCCAGCGCATCATTGGCACGCTCATGCAAAAGCTTGAGATGTCACCGGAGGTAGACGGCAAGCCGTATACGGTCGGCTATTCAACTCCGATCAGAAGCCTGGAAGGGCTGCACGGTATCGCCGTGCAGCACTTGATCGTTGATATCGATGCGCAAACCGAAAGCGTTGCCGAACGGCGCTTGCTCAACACGTATACCTTCATACGTAAATACGGCGGCTATCTGGCTGACCTTAACCCGATGACTAAACTGGTGTGGACGGCCCTTCACGCTTCGGTGGATCTGTATCGCGGCGTTCAGGCTTACCAGGATGGCGACCGAGCGCGGGCGCGGGGCTATTTCGCCAAAGCGGCTTTCGGTGCATTCAAGGCGGGCCGGCAGGTACGATCGATCCGCAAGGCCGAGAAGTTGAAGCAGCTGGAAAAGGCGAAAAACACCACCGGCTCGCTGGCGCGTTCCTGATTTTCAGTGCAGCGCGCCCATGCCGGGCAGCTGAACCAGACGCTGAGTGAGCCGCATCCGTTGAACCGGGTCATCACTCAACATCAATGCATGCTCCAGGTCGAACCGTTCGGCCTGAGGGCATTCCAGATGCTGATACAGGCTGGCACGAGCGAGGTAATCGCTGGTGTTGGCCTGGCCCAGTTCCATCACGCGGGTCGCGTCTTTGAGTGCGGCGATCAAGTCGTCGTTTAGCTGATGCAGGTACCGCAGGTTTCGCGACAGGCGCTGCAGCATCGCCGCTGGCGTCGCCGTTTTCATGTGCTCGGCCTTGAGCAGCATGTCCGCGCCAAACTGGCGCAGCAACAATTCCCGGCAGTCTTTCGGATAGAGCCTGCGCCCGCCGCAAGGGTCAAGCGTATGGTCGGCGCCGGGCACGCGCAGCAAAAAGTGTCCGGGAAAGTTAACGCCCTCGAGGGGGATTTCCAGACGCCGTGCGATCTCCAGCGCAATGAGTGCCAGGCCCAGCGGCTGGCCGCGACGACGTTCAAGCACTTTGTGAATCAAGGCAGCCTGGGGTTTGGGCTGAGCGGCATCGTCCTGCTGGAACCCCAGCGCCGCCAGTTGCCGCAGCAACGGCTGGGCAAGCTCTGCGGCCGGCAACAAAGGAAGCGAGGTGCTGACGATGCGTTCCAGAGCGGTGAGCTGGTCGCGGATAACCTGAAAATCAACTTGCCCGTCGTGCTCTGTGGCGATCCACGAAGCGGCTTCGAAGGTAGACGGCGGGTTACGTTCTAGACAGGCAATGCATTGCTGGCGCGGATTCATCGACTTCTCCGGCAGGATAAGACGGCTGAGAAGAACTACAGGATGACTCTGTTTTAGCCTTGGCCGCGGCCTTCGTCCAGCGATGATTCATCCCGCGTGGCCAACGGCAGTCCTTCGTCCGGATCCGCCCGGGGCCGGCCTTCTTTTTTTCAATCAGCGCCTATACTCGCCAGTACGAAAAAGCGGAGCAGTGCCCATGTTCGCACTCATGCAAAGCTCTCGCGTGCAGTCACTGCACATGATGGTTGAGCCGCGCACCGGCCTGAAGGCCGTGATCGCGATCCACAGCAGCCAGAAAGGTCCGGCGATGGGAGGCTGTCGCTACCTCTCCTATCCAAATGAAGAGAGCGCCATCGAGGACGCCATTCAGCTGGCACGGAACATGAGCTACAAAGCCGTGCTTGCAGGGTTGTCACTGGGCGGTGGAACGGCCGTGATCATGCGTCCGGCCCACGTGCCTGATCGGGCTGCCTTGTTCGAGGCCTTCGGGCGGTTCGTGCAGACCCTCGACGGCCGTTATGTCACGGCCATGGACAGCGGCACTTCAAGGGAAGACATGGACTGCATTGCCCAATCCACCCAGCATGTCACCAGCACCACGGCGGTCGGCGATCCGTCAGCGCACACCGCGCTGGGTTTGTACGCCGGGATTCGCACCACGGCCATGGCAAGACTGGGCAGCGACAACCTCGAAGGTTTGCGCGTGGCCATTCAGGGACTGGGGCATGTGGGTTATGCGCTTGCGGAACAGCTGCACGCAGCGGGCGCCGAGTTGTTGGTTGCAGACCTGGACAGCGGCAAGGTGCAGCTCGCCATGGAGCAATTGGGCGCCAAACCGATTGCCAGCGAAGCGCTCCTCAGCACGCCTTGCGACATCCTTGCGCCGTGCGGGCTGGGAGGCGTGCTCAACAGCCACAGCGTGACCAAGTTGCGTTGCGCCGCCGTCGCGGGTGGCGCCAACAACCAACTGAGCTGCGCTGCGATCGCCGACCAACTGGAAGCACGCGGCATTCTGTATGCGCCGGATTACGTGATCAATTCCGGCGGCCTGATTTATGTCGCGCTGCATCATCAGGGGCAAAGCCCGGGCAACATCACCGCGCATCTGTCTCAGATCGGCACTCGGCTGACCGAGGTGTTCGCCCATGCGCAAGCTGAAAAGCGCTCACCCGCGCGGGTTGCAGATGAGCTGGCAGAGCGGCTGCTGGACATGGACTGAATCGCTTGGGTGGCAAGCTTGCCTTCAGCTGGCTGAAGCCGAAGTCGCGGGCCTGATTACTCTGCCGGCTCGGCCGCGGGTGCGAGCTCGTTGAGGGCCAGCGCATTGCTCTTGAACGCGGCAGCGAAAACGGCGCGGTTTTTCGCCATGAAAATGCTGGCATCTTCTGCGTGTTTTTCGGAGAGGCCGTCGACGTTCTTCATCAGCACATCGGTGAGCAGTTCGGCCAGTTCCAGCATCTGATCATGGGCATCGGCGAGTTTGCGGTCCACGAACGTAGTCTCCAAATCACGGGTACTGCGGTAAAGGGTTTCAACAGCCATTGTTGGCCTCGTCGTCATTTCCAGAGTTGTAAGGGATCAGCCCGGGCGCTCAACGCTTCGGCCGACGGATGATGCAAAGACAGCGTACTCTGTCTTTTTACTGTGTATTTATACAGTGCGCAGCATAGGTGAATCGCCGCAGCTTGGGTAGGGGGTGTGCGCTCACTTTTTTTGCCAGTCGCGGCCTTGCGACATCTGGTCACGTTCTCAACCTTAGCCGATGGCCCTATTAATGCTTGCCTGCAACCAGGCTGCGCACGAGCAAACCGTCATGCGCGTAGAGCATCATCCGGTCCAGGTCATCCAAGGAAGTACATCGTGAACATCAATGCGGTCATAGCCCTGCGTCGACAGATCCACTGCTGCGATCAATCGCAGCGCTCGTTATGAACACTTTTGTTTTGGTCAGGGGAGGTGAGGGATGGCGGGTGTGAGATGGGCAGATCGAATGCGGGCGAAGCTTCACGGCGGCGCCAACAGCCTGGGCAATCTGGCCGTTGAAGCGTTTCATTATCTGGCGCTGTTCGGTATTGGGGCGGTGACCGCCTACGCCGCGATCAAAGCCTTCATCGGCATGCTTGGGCAGGAGTACATCGCCGTAGATGATATTTTGCTGTTGTTCATCTACCTTGAGTTGGGCGCGATGGTCGGGATTTATTTCAAGACCAACCACATGCCGCTGCGCTTCTTGCTCTACATCGGGGTGACCGCTTTGATTCGCTTGCTGATCAGCGACGTGTCGCACCATAAGGCGCCCGATCTGGGAATTATCTATGTCTGTGGCGGGGTGCTGTTGCTGGCGTTCTCGATTCTGGTCGTGAGGTATTCCTCGTCGAGGTATCCGTCGGTGCAGGAGAAAGTGGATTAGTGATGAGGCGAGTCCTTATCGTTAAGGACTCATTCAACGTTTGTCTGGCCTAGTTCCTGGCGTTTGGTATGCATGTAGTTGTCAGCCGCCGCCGAGGACTGGTGACAGGGGCGTGGCGACGGCCTTTCCCATCCATACGCATCACCAGACGGGCCTGGATTACTTCCTGACCTTTTTCATGATTTCTTCAATCATCTTGAGCGTATCCGAGCCGCGACCTTCGATAAGTTCGACATAAAAATTGCTGTAAGCTTCAGAAAGATCGCGATATTTTCGGAGGTTTGATTCATCCATGATTCGATGGCCAGGTATGTCTCGTGGTTCGACCTGGGCATTAATCTCACCTCGCTCGGCGGCCGATATTAAACACTCCATATGTTCGTACAACGCGAGTGCTGCGGGTTCTTTTTCTTTATATCGTTCTAATTGCTTCCGCAATTCGAGTGCGGTCTGTTTCAACGCTAGAATATCCATGGTGATTCCTAATTGTCGATTTCGCCAATGAGCTTTGCTGCGGACCATTCTTTCCTATTAGGCACTAGATATTGTGCCGCCCCGCCTGTTCTAGTGACATTTCCGCCAAACTCTACTGTTGGTGCAACCGTGCTCTTGAATACTTCGGTGGGCTGAAGTGGCGTAATTTCAAAAACATGATATCTGGCATTTTCACTCGTAACCGGTAAGCCGAGTGCATCTGCTAGCGTTTTATCGGATTTAGCCGCCGCTTGCAATTCTTCCATCGTAGTGAAGAATGGTGAGTAGTCAGAGACACTTTTTTGGGTCACAGGTACGATTTTCACAAGCGGTGTTGTAATGCTGGTGGTGACCGGTACGGTACTCCCTGATGCTACATGGCTGAAAGCTCTTTCCATGACGCCTGTAGATGATAACTTAGGATCTGCCGCTACGATTTTAGCGATATATTTCTGTCCGTCAGCGCTTTGCAGGTAATCATGGATCTGCTGGGCGCTTAAGCCCTTTGGCTCAAGTGTCTTCACAGAGTCTCGTTTATGCTCGACTGACACGAACTCTGGGTCTTGCTTGGCGTAAAACTTGCGCATCTTACTTTCCCGCGCCAGCTGCTCGACTGAAGTGACCCCCCTGATCTGTAATTCAGGATGCCCCAAAAGAATCTCTTCATTTTTCGTGAGCCATTCAACGATCGGTTTACTGGAAATATCTGATCGCAGCCTGGCACTTCTTGTCGCGATACTTTCCAAGCTGTTGAATACACCCGCTCTCATCTCCCCACGGGTCAGATAAGTGACAATAGCCATTAGTAATAGCAACACCAATTGCTCTTGCCCTTGGGCCAGCAGCCGAGCTGCGCGCTCTGTGCGGTCCTGAATCATCGCGGCGGCCCCGCCAGTTGGATCGAGGCCTGGATTTGTCAAGCCGTCATCAGCTTGCCAAGCGGTGCATAGACCTTCGTATATCGTCGATAGGCATGGCCCTATACCTGCCGAGAAATAACCAGCGATTGCATATAATCCGAGCGCTGCCATGATCAAGTTGCCAACCTGCAACCCTACACTTGCGCCGATTGCCGCACCGGGCAAAGCTCCAGCACCGAAAGCAAGTGAGCCGGCTGCGCCACCCATCGCAGCTCCCATCATGACGCTGCCGCCTACGATCATCACCACTTCCTGCAACAGCTTAATCAGCTCCGGCAGAATTTCCTCAATGTTGATCGACGCCCATTTGCGCCGAATGTTCATCTGCATGATGGGAGAGGACAAGTCCAGCGCGTGGCGAACATTATCTATCTTATGCCCACCTACGTACCCGTAGGCTTGAGTTGCGCCGTTACTGACGCGGCGGGTGAAGCCGTTCCAGCCGTCATCAACGCCCTGATTCAGCTCACTGAATTTTTGGTCGAGGTTTCGCTCGATGTCGCCCCAGCTAGGTAAATTAGCGAAAAAATCCATTTAGCGGTTATGTCCCCATTGGAGGGCGCCAATTACGCCCAGATGGTGGCCCGACAGGACCACGGCATGCCGCTAATTTAGGACTACAGGCGCCATAAAACAACTGAGAGTGGATCCTGTCCTTCGCCATTAGCGCTACGACCAGTGAGGCTTCAAGCAGTTGGCAGGTTGTTGCTGCAGCGGTGACCGAGATACTTTGCCAGATGGGATGGTCGTTCGGTACGAACTTGCCTCTCCCTTGTAATCACCGCTTGCAACCAATGAACTGCTTTCGATGACCTATCCACCAGCGAATCCAAAAAAATGCCCCGTCTCAACGGGGCATTTTCATGTGCAAAGAACCGTCAGTTCACCCACACCCCAACATGGTAATGCCAGCCATCGCCCCGGCTTTCCCAGTACGGATGTTGATAGCGATAGCCCGGCCGTACCGCTTCCCAGTGGCCGTGCTCGGCGACGTAGCGGTTTCCGTTCCAGCGCCAGTAGCCGCGGGACCAGACATAGCCCGGGCGCGGGGCGGGTTCTTCTTCGATGACGCGCACGGGCGGCGCTTGCGGGGCGACGACTTCAACGTACTCGGCCCGCGGCGCGGGTCGGTCGACCACTCGGCGCTCGTGCACCACTCTTTCTTCCACGCAGCCGGTCGCGAGCGCCAGCGCGCCAATCAGCGCTATGTATCGTAGAGACATATCGTCACCTCAGACTTGTCCAGACTCTGCTGCCTGCCGTTTTTTAACGGGGCAGCCGGCTTGCTACAGGTTTGTTGTAACAGGTGCTTTCTGTCTGGGGGCTGAATCGGCGGGCATTACAGGGAAGTTGGCGATCGTCGGCGGGGAGCAGAGCGCATCGGGAATGACGCCCCGAAGAGGTTGCGCTGGAGAGGCGATAGGTGTCGCCTCATACCATGGGCATCAAGTCATCAGAGACCGGCAGTCGGCTGCGGACGGCTGAGGAAGCTGGTTCGGGTGGGCGGCGGCGAAAGTTGCTTGAGGTCGCCGTCGGTCATGGCCGCGAGGATCTTGATGGCGCTGTGGCCCTGTTCAATGGCGATGCCGAACTGGATGCTTTCGATCAAACGACGTAACCGCTTGGGCGAGTTGCGTTGCTCGGCACTGAGCAAGCGTTTGGCGACGACGCCTGACTCATTCGACAGGGTCAGCATGATGGTCCCGTCGAGGCCCTGAATACTCAGATTGACCCGATAGTCGGGATGGAAAGCATCGGTGATCTGTTGAAAAGGGTTATCCATGGCCTGTTACCTATTAACGATCTGCATGAATTGACTGGGGGTGAATCCCTTTAGTTCTCGAAGTCGATCAACGGTTAATGATTCCTGCCCTGGCCGCTCTCGCTGAAGTCGCGGTGGTATCCCTGAGTGGTCCGTTGAAACGTCGTCTCATTGAGCGAGTCACTGAGCCGGAAGCCATCAGGCTTGCGGCTTACAGGTGAGGTGTAAGCTCGACGATACAAAGCTTGCAGGGTTTGGGCCACAAGGGACGAAAGGTGCAAATGCGCCCAACAGGTGGACCGTGGTGCGCTGAATCGAGAAGCAGATCATGGTTTCGGCGTCCCAATCGTGCTGGCCAACTGCTTGGCCAATTCCCACTCGGCACCATTTGCGCGCCCCATGCGTTCTTTGTGTGCGTAAGTTTGGCGAGTGAACTTGCCGCGTGTTTGGCGGGGCTCTTCAGTCGAGCCCTTGGGCCTTAATGACCGCGCAAAAAAAGGGGCGGGCCCGTTTCCCGGCCCGCCCCTCGTTCAGCAGTTCAGTGTCTCAAGGCTGCTGCATCAGCCGTGCAACGCGTCATCCTTCTCGAGAAACTCTTCTTCGAGCAACGCATCGGCGCTGACGGGCTCGTCGTCCAGATCGCTTGCAATCACCGGAGCCGCGCCGCGTTTGTTGCCGCGCAGTTTTCCGAAAAGATGTTCCAGGGCGTGGTCCAGTTTGACCGCTGCGCCATCCACTGCCTGATCGATCGAATCGGCTTTGTGGGTCACGGAAATAGGTTGGTGTCCTTTTGGCCGGGCTTCCATCTGGCAACGGATGTCATGGGGGCCGGGCTTGTCGCCATTCTCGTCGTTGATGTGGACTTCAACGCGGGTGAGATCCTCTTCGTATCGTTCGAGCGTAGTTTCAACCGTGGTTCGTACCCACTCCTCCAGACGGACGCTGTTTTCGATGTGGTTATCGCTGTTGACCTGGATTTGCATAGTTCTTCCCTTACTTTGGCTTGCTCGGGAGAGTCTGGACGAGGTGTTTTTCGTCTGCCCTCATTCACAGTGTTGGCGCCGATCCACGAACAATTCAACCCCTTGGAACCGAGAATATATTTCGCCGATGCGGGAACTCGACCGGCAAGTCCAGTTTTGCTGGGCTGCGCCTTTTCACCGCCTGATTTCAGCCGCTGCAGATTTGTTGCGAGATTCGTCGGACATCTTTTGCGCATGAGAATATTTATCATTAATATCGCGCCTCGCATCCTCCCTCAACCTCGTGCCTTAATCATGATCGATCCACCTCCGTCCTCGAACTCAGCGTGTCAGGACCTCGACCACGAGGCGCCCAAGGCTGCGCGCGCGCGGTTTCTGGAGGTGTTTCTGTCCCAGCGTCCTCAAATGGAGGCGCTGGTTAGCCGAAGAGTGGGTTGCCGGGCGACAGCTGCTGACCTGGTCCAGGACCTGTTTCTCAGGTTCTGGCGGCGTCCGTTGGTGCAGGTCGAGGAGCTCAACACGTACCTGCTGCGCTGCGCCGGCAATATCGCCATTGATCACCTGCGCAATGAGAGCACCCGCGCCCGGCTCAGCGAGGATCTGCTGCCTGATGCGCATCGGCCCGAGACTGACGAACCCCAGGCGGCGCTGGAGGCGAGCAATGATCTGCGCCACATCGAAACGGCATTGCGCGGATTGCCGGAAAAAACCCGGCAGATCTTCCTGCTCAACCGTATCCACGGGCGCAAATACGCCGAAATCGCCAAGGCCATGGAGCTTTCGCAGAGTGCGGTGGAGAAACACATGATGCGCGCCCTGCAAGCCTGCAAGGCGAGTGTCAATCAGGACGTCCCTCGGGTTGTGCCCTTTGTCCGGAGATCCGGAGGTGGTCGTCCATGAAGGCCTTTCCTGATCCGAATGCTGATTCGAATGCCGATCACCACGCCGTGGCCCTGAGTTGGCTCAGTGTCTTGCACAACCAACCCACGATTGCCGATCAGGCGCGTTTCAGCCGCTGGCTGCACGCCGATCCTGCCCATTCCGAGGCCTACGCTCAGGCACAAGTGCTGTGGGAACTCAGTGAAGAGCCTGCCACCACACTGGCCGGCGAGGACGCCGCCGCGCTGGATGCCTTATTGCGAAAAATGGACACGCCTACCGCGCGAAAGCTGCCGCACGGGGGAGCGGCGCTGGCGATGGCGGCGTGCCTGGTGCTGATGGTGAGCGTCGCGATGGGATTGAATCCGCAGCGCTGGGCAGATGATCTGGGCGCCGATTATGTATCGGCACCGGGGCAGGTCCGCACGTTCATCCTGGAAGACGGGTCGCAGGTAACGATGGACGCCGACAGCGCGATCGACGTGCATTTTGACGACGGAGAACGGCATGTCGAGTTGCGCCGTGGCGCCGCATTCTTCCAGGTTACCCACACTGGCGAGCCGTTTGTGGTCGATGGCGGACGCGGGGAGACCCGGGTGCTGGGCACGCAGTTCGAGGTGCGCCTGCAACCTGCCGGCGCGCAAGTCACTGTGCTTTCCGGGCGGGTTGGTGTGAAGGCCGCCGCCGATGCGCCGCAGCAGATCCTGACGGCAGGTCAGCAGGCCCGTTATGACCGTGAGCGAACCGGCGCTCCGCAGTCTGTCGACAGCGAAAGCCAGTTGGCCTGGCGTCAGGGCTGGCTCAATTACGCCCGCACGCCCCTCGCCGATGTGATCAACGACCTGAACCGGTATTACCCGGGCCGGATCATTTTGCTTAACGATCAACTGGCCGCGAAGACCGTCAGCGGCAGCTTCCCCAGTCGCGATCCACAGGCCGTGATGGCCGCGTTGAAATCCGTCGTTGGTTTCCAGCAGTACGAAGCGTTCGGGCGGGTCATTGTGATCCGTTGATCGCAGGCGAGCTGTTGACATGTATCGCAGTCAAGCGGGGTTAATCGATGTGAGAAGTGGGTTCGGCTTATCGGTGGTAGCGGTGTGGAGCGCGTGCGCTCAGGCAGCCGCGCCGGCCTACGACTTTTCGATCCCGGCCAAACCGCTGCCCCAGGCGTTGAGGGATTTCAGTCGAGTGACAGGGCAGGGCGTGATTTACACCCAGGATGCGCCCTACGCGGTCGATGCCCCGGCGTTGATGGGATCGTTCAGTGCGGAACAGGCGTTGGGCGTACTGTTGAGCACGTCCGGCCTAACGTTCCGCCGTGCCACTGACGACACCTTCACGCTGCAAGCCCGGCCCGCTGACGGTGCGGTCACCCTTGGCGAGACGCAGATCGATTCCACGCGCTCCTACAACTATCAGCCGCCTGCTGTGACATCGGTGATGCGCAGCGCGACGCCGTCGCTGGAAAACCCCCAGGCGGTGAGCGTGGTTCCGGCGCAAGCGCTGAGCGATCAGGTGCCGCGCAACCTCGACGATGCGCTGGCCAACGTGAGTGGCGTGACCCAGGGCAATACCCTCGGCAGCACACAAGACACGCTGATGAAGCGAGGTTTTGGCGACAACCGGGACGGTTCGATCATGCGCGACGGCATGCCGGTGGTGCAGGGCCGCAACCTGAATGCGACGGCCGAGCGCGTTGAGGTCCTAAAGGGGCCGGCCTCGCTGCTGTATGGCATTCAGGACCCGGGCGGGGTGATCAACGTGGTCAGCAAGCGCCCGCAGTTGCAGTCGGCCAACGCCCTCACGGCCCGAGGTTCAAGCTACGGCGCAGGCAAGAACGGCAGCGGCGGCACGTTCGATAGCACTGGCGCGATTGATGGCGCTGAAGGGGCGTCGACCGGTCTGGCGTACCGCTTGATCGTCGACCACGAAGACGAAGAGTACTGGCGCAATTACGGGGTGCACCGCGAGTCGCTGGTGGCGCCGTCCCTTGCCTGGTACGGCGATGACACCGAAGTGCTGGCGTCCTTCGAGCATCGCGAATTTCTCTCACCGTTTGATCGCGGCACGGCAATCGACCCGCGTACCAATCACCCGCTGGACATCCCCGCGACCCGGCGCCTGGACGAGCCCTTCAACAACATGGAAGGGCGTTCGGACCTGTATCGATTCGACGTCGACCACACCTTCGACGACGCCTGGAAAGGCCACCTTGGTTACAGCTACAACCGCGAGACCTACGACGCCAGCCAAGTGCGCGTGACCGCCGTCGCCCCGGCAACCGGCACACTGACCCGCTCCATCGACGGCACCGGCAGCGCCCTGAGCACCGATCGCTTCACCACGCTAACGTTGAGCGGCGACACCTCGTTGGCCGGCTTGCGACACGAGGTGCTGATTGGCGTCGACGACGAATACCGCAAAATCGCGCGGGGTGAACTGATCCGCCAGAAAAGCCAGGGCACGTTCAGCTACGTGAATCCGGTGTATGGCCAGGAAGCGGAGGGCACTCAGGTCAGTGCGGCGGACAGCCATCAGCTCGACATCCTGCGCAGCGACTCGGTGTTTGCTCAGGACTCCGTGCACCTCACCGATCGCTGGATTTTCGTCGCGGGCGCGCGTTATCAAGTGTTCGACCAGCAGGCTGGCAAAGGCTCGCCGTTCACGCGCAACACCGATTTGAACGGGCAGAAGTGGATTCCGCGAGCGGGCCTCGTTTACCGCTACAGCGAAGAGCTGTCGTTGTATGGCAGCTACACCGAGGCGTTCAAGCCCAACTCCAGCATCGCCACCCTGGCGGGCGGCACCGTGCTGGATTCGGCAACGCTGCCCGAAGAATCGAAAGCGTGGGAGCTGGGTGCCAAGTGGGATTCCTCCGATGGCATCAGTGCGACGCTGGCGCTGTTCGACATCAGAAAACGCAATGTGCTGGTGGCGAATTTCGACTCACTGACGGCGAATACGGTGTACACCACGGCGGGTCAGGTGCGCTCGCGGGGTGTGGAGCTGGACGTGAGCGGGCAGCTGTCAGACCGCTGGAGCCTGATTGGCGGCTACGCCTTCACCGACGCTTGGGTGATTGAGGACCCGACGCTGAAGGGCAAGCGCTTGCAGAACGTGCCCCGGCACAGCGGTTCGTTCTCGGCGGTGTACGACTTCGGCGCGGTGTTGGGCGCCAGCCGGCTGCGGGCGGGAGCGGGCGCCCATTACGTCGGCGAACGCGCGGGCAATCCGGACAACGATTTTGATCTGCCGGGCTACACCGTCGCCGATGCCTTCGCGACCTACGAAACCCGTCTGGACGGGCAGAAAGTGAAGTTTCAGCTGAACGTGAAAAACCTGTTCGATCGCACCTATTACAGCTCGGCGGTGAGCCGTTATTTCGTGTCGCTGGGGGATTCGCGGCAGGTGGTAATGGCAACGACGCTAGAGTTTTAAGCCGTTACATTGCCGACCCGGTTCTGCCGGTAGGCGCTTGACCCTGTAGGAGTGAGCTTGCTCGCGATAGCTTTGTTTCAGCCCACGGAAAATCACTGGATGTGCCGGCCCCTTCGCGAGCAAGCTCACTCCTACAGTT
>NZ_FOHW01000002.1:106366-115985 GCF_900111735.1 Pseudomonas graminis
CGCACGAACAGCATTTACCGTGCCGACCCGGTTCTGCCGGTAGACGCTTGACCCTGTAGGAGTGAGCTTGCTCGCGAAGGCTTTGTTTCAGCCCACGGAAAATCACTGGATGTACCGGCGTCTTCGCGAGCAAGCTCACTCCTACAGTTTGATATGGGTTTGATCCGTTAGATATTAGTGACGCACGAAGAGCATTTACTGAAACGCAGCCCGGTACTCGCCCGCCGTTGCGCCGACTGACTGTTTGAACCGGTTGCTGAAGTGGCTGGCACTCGCGAAGCCGCATTCCAGGGCGATCTCGCCAAACGGCTTGTGCGTCGAGCGCAGCAGTTCCCGGGCGCAGTTGAGGCGTCGAGCGAGCAGGTATTGATGGGGCGGCAGGCCGAAGCTTTCGCGGAACATCCGCGCGAAGTGGTATTCCGACAGCGCGCACAGGCCCGCCAACTGGCCGAGGCTCAAGGGGTCGGCCAGATTCTGCTCGATAAACTCCACCAACTGACGGCGCAAGTGCGGCGCCAGTCCGCCTTTCAAGCGCAACCCTTCGCGCAGCCCTACCTGGCGCAGGACCATGTGATCGAGCAGCTCATGGGCCAGGCTGCTGGTGAGCATGCGTTCGCCGGGCTCGCTCCAGTCCATGCGGATCAGGCGATGAAAGCGCTCGGCCTGTAGCGGATCATCCAGGAACGTGTGCTCCTGCAACGCCAGCTGGCGCGGCTCGCGATCCAGCAGCGTTACGCAATTGAGGGCGAACTGTTCGGGGCTGATATACAAATGCGCCAGACGGATTTCACCGTTCACCACCCAGGAGGACTGATGGCCGGCGGGCAGCGTGCAGATCTTGTCCGGGGCGCCTTTCCTGTCCGGCCGATCGCGGCGGAAGGTCCCGGTGCCGCCATCGATGTAGCACGACAACGTGTGGTGAGTCGGCGCGTGGTAGTTCTGCGCGTCGTGGCGGTTGTTCCACAGCGCCGCCATCACCCCGTCACCCAGGGGCGCGCACTTCTCCAGCTGCGCGTGGGGCGAGCTGTTCAGGGATTGAAAGACCTGGATGGTTTCAAGTGACGACATGGGGACTCCTCTACGCCTCGCATCCTACTCCGAGCGCTGGCCCCTGCCAGCGGAGTAACGATCAAATGCGCAAGTTTCTGCAAGTGAGCGCAGACCCGCGCCGCCAGACTGAGGCTTCACTGGGGAGCCCGACATGAACATCACGTTGTATCTGCTGACCGTTTTGATTTGGGGCACGACCTGGATCGCCTTGAAACTGCAACTGGGCGAGGTCGCCATTCCAGTGTCGATCGTCTACCGCTTTGGCCTCGCGGCACTGATCATCTTCGCCCTGTTGCTGGCGACCGGGAAACTGCAGAAGGTCAATCGTCGCGGTCAGCTCATCTGCCTCGCGCAGGGGCTTTGCCTGTTCTGCGTCAACTTCATGTGCTTCTACACCGCCACCCAGTGGATCCCCACCGGTCTGGTGGCGGTGGTGTTTTCCACCGCGACGTTATGGAACGCGCTGAACGCCCGGATCTTTTTCAAGCAGCAAATCGCACGCAACGTGCTGGTGGGTGGCACCTTGGGGCTGATCGGTCTGGCGTGCCTGTTCTGGCCGGAGTTGGCCGGGCACAGTGCCAGCCGCGAAACCTTGATCGGCCTGGCGTTGACCCTGCTCGGCACGCTGTGCTTCTCGGCGGGGAATATGCTGTCCAGCCTGCAACAGAAGGCCGGCCTGCGCCCGCTGACCACCAATGCCTACGGCATGCTGTATGGCGCGACGATGCTCTGCGTGTATTGCCTGCTGAGCGGTACGCCGTTCTCCTTTGAGTGGAATGCGCGGTACATCGGCTCGTTGCTGTATTTGGTTATACCGGGTTCGGTGATTGGCTTTACCGCCTATCTCACCCTGGTCGGCCGCATGGGCCCGGAGCGCGCGGCGTATTGCACGGTGCTGTTTCCGGTGGTGGCGTTAAATGTGTCGGCATTTGCCGAAGGCTACCAATGGACCGCCCCTGCGCTGATGGGGCTGGTGTTGGTGATGGCCGGGAACGTGCTGGTATTCAGGAAGCCGAGGGTGATTGTGCCCGTGGGCGCGAAACCGGCGTGAGAGGCTGGCTGGCGCGGAGCGCCTGGAGCGGCGTTCCCACGGGGACCGTGGGAACGATCACAGACTGGATTGAGAGAGCTGATCGTTCCCGCGCTCTGCGTGGGAATGCAGCCTGTGACGCTCCGCGTCATTCCCGCTCGAATGGCGCGGAGCGCCCGGAGCGGCATTCCCACGGGGACCGTGGGAACGATCATCAAAAGGGCGGTTCAGCCCTTCCACACCTGCGCATTCACCAGGTCCTGTGGCTTCTCGCCCAGCAGCGCGGCCCGCAGGTTTGCGTAGGCGCGGTCGGCCATGGCCTGGCGGGTTTCGTCCGTCGCCGAACCGATGTGGGGCAGCGTCACCGCGTTGCTCAGCGCAAACAGCGGTGACTCGGACAGCGGCTCTTTCTCGTAGACATCCAGGCCGGCGCCGCGAATCGTGCCGTCCTGCAGCGCCTTGATCAGCGCCGGTTCGTCGACGATCGGACCACGAGCAATGTTCACCAGAATGGCGCTCTTCTTCATCAGCGACAGCTCACGGGTGCTGATCAGGTGCGTGGTCTTTTCGCTGAGCGGCACCACCAGACAGACAAAGTCCGATTCGGCCAGCAATTGATCCAGTGTACGGAATTGCGCGCCGAGTTCCTGCTCAAGGGCTGTCTTGCGGCTGTTACCGCTGTACAGGATCGGCATGTTGAAACCCAGACGACCACGCCGCGCGACCGCTGCGCCGATGTTGCCCATCCCCACGATGCCCAGCGTCTTGCCGTAGACATCCGTGCCGAAATGCGGCGCCTCGATGCTGCGTTTCCAGTGACCGGCTTTGGTGTAGGCGTCCAGTTCGGCGACGCGGCGGGCGCTGCTCATGATCAGCGAGAAGCCCAGGTCGGCGGTGCTTTCCGTCAGCACGTCGGGGGTGTTGGTCAGCATGATGCCGCGTTCGGTGAGGTAGCCGACGTCGTAGTTGTCGTAACCGACCGAAATGCTCGACACCACTTCCAGCTGTTTGGCGTTTTCCAGTTGCTCGCGTCCCAGTTTGCGGCCGGCGCCGATCATGCCGTGGCTGTGGGGCAGGGCTTCGTTGAACTGCGCGTTCAGATCACCCTTTTTCGGGTCGGGGATGATCACGTTGAAGTCTTGCTGCAGGCGCTCGGCCATTTCCGGGGACACGCGGCTGAAGGCAAGGACGGTCTTTTTCATCGGATAGCTTCTCTCGGCAGGTCAGAAGGGCAATGCGTAGCACGCTAACATTCTTGCCGAGGGATTGGCGAGTGAGGCGGATATGCCGCTGGTTGTGGCTGTAATCGAGATCCGTTGTAGGAGCGCGCTTGCCCGCGAATGCGGTGTATCAGACACGGATGTTCCGACTGACCCAATCCTTTCGTCCGGATGCGGCCCAGGTCAGGCGCGGACAGTAGTTGGCAGAGCGTTAAACCGTCGCGGGCAACACATGGGTCTGCAGGTCGGCTTCATGGGCGGCCATGATTTCCGGCAGCGAGCCGCGCAAGTACTCGACCCAGGTTTTGATCTTCGCATCCAGGTACTGCCGCGACGGGTAGATCGCGTACAGGTTCAGCTCGTGGGAACGGTACTGCGGCAATACCCGCACCAGCGTGCCATTACGCAGGCCTTCGATGGCGGAGTAGATCGGCAGAATCCCGATGCCCATGCCGCTGCTGATCGCGGCCTGCATGGCGTCGGCCGAGTTCACCAGAAACGGTGAGTTGCCGATGGTCACGGTCTCCTGGCCTTCGGGGCCGTCGAACGCCCATTTTTCCAGCGGGAACACCGGGCTGACCAGGCGCAGGCAGGCATGGTTGAGCAAATCAGCCGGCCGGTGTGCCATGCCGAACGCCTTAATGTAGGCGGGCGAGGCACAAACGATGCTGTAGGTGATGCCCAGTCGCTGGGACACGAAGCCCGAATCGGGCAGCTCGCTGGCGAGCACGATGGACACGTCGTAACCCTCTTCGAGCAGGTCCGGGACGCGGTTGGTCATGGTCAGGTCGAACGAGACGTCCGGGTGATTGCGCCGGTAGCGGGCAATCGCGTCGATGACGTAATGCTGGCCCACGCCGGTCATGGAATGGACTTTCAGCTGCCCGGCCGGGCGCGCATGGGCGTCGCTGGCTTCGGCTTCCGCTTCTTCCACATAGCCGAGAATCTGTTCGCAGCGCAGCAGGTAACGCTTGCCCGCTTCAGTCAGGGCGATGCGTCGCGTGGTGCGGTTCAGGAGTCGGGTTTGCAGATGAGCTTCAAGGTTGGAGACAGCGCGCGAAACGTTTGCGGTGGTGGTGTCCAGTTGCGCAGCGGCAGCGGTGAAGCTGCCCGCTTGCGCCACGCAAGTGAAGGCGCGCATGTTTTGCAGAGTGTCCATTGGCCGTTCTCAGGTGAGATGGCAAATTGTGACATGAAGTAACTGATCCATGTCAGCCATACCAAAGGATTATCTCCTGTTCGGTAACAAAGATTCGCAGAAGTCCCGGCTTATCGCCGGACTAGACGCCCCCTAGAATCGCCGCATCATCGATTCCCCCTCCATTAGGTAATTGCAGCAGTGCCGCGTCGTCTCGTCAGAGGGCTCAAGCCCCTCAGTGTGTGGGCTTTAACGTTACTCATTAGCGGCTGCATCGGAACTGGCGGAATTGCCCCACAAGGCACAGCGTTGTCGCCCGACGCGCTGGCCACTGACGACGCTATCAAGGCGGCCGACAAAGACGCCCGCTGGCCGGCCGGTCAGTGGTGGCGGGCCTATGGCGACGAGCAACTCAATCGCTGGATCGAACTGGCCGCACTGGGCAGCCCCAGCCTGGCGATCGCGGCCGCGCGAGTGCGTCAGGCCAAGGCCATGGCGGGCATCGCGGAGTCGGCGGAATCCCTGCACGTCTCCGGCGACAGCAGCCTGAAACGACACAACTGGCCGACGGATCAGTTCTACGGTCCGGGTGAACTGTCGAACACCAGCACGTGGGACAACAACGCCTCGCTGGGTCTGAGTTATTCCCTTGATCTGTGGGGCCAGGAGAGCAATCACTCCGAACAGGCGCTGGACATGGCGCACATTAGTGCGGCCCAGGAGCGTCAGGCGCAGCTGGAATTGCAGGACAACATCGTCCGCGCGTACATCCAGCTGTCGCTCAACTACGCCCAGCGTGACATTGCCGAAGCGACCCTCGCGCAACAGCAGCAGATCGTTGATCTGGCCCAGCGTCGCCTGAAAGGCGGCATCGGCACCCATTTTGAAGTCAGCCAGGCGGAAACGCCGCTGCCCGAAACCCATCGTCAGATTGACGCCCTGGACGAGGCGATTGCTTTGAGCCGCAATCAGATCGCGGCGCTGGCCGGCAAAGGCCCGGGCGAGGGCGCGAGTCTGCAGCGCCCGACGCTGTCGCTTACCGCCGCGTTGAAGTTGCCTTCGGCGTTGCCAGCCGAACTGTTGGGGCAGCGTCCGGATGTGGTCGCCAGCCGCTGGCGGGTGGCGGCGCAGGCGCGGGGCATTGATGTCGCTCATGCCGGGTTTTATCCGAACGTCGATCTGATGGGCAGCCTCGGTTACATGGCCACTGGCGGCGGCATGCTGGAATTCCTCGCCGGCAAGAAATTCAACTACAGCGTGGGCCCGGCGATCACCCTGCCGATCTTCGACGGCGGGCGTTTGCGTTCGGAGCTGGGCGTGGCGTCGGCGGGCTATGACGAAGCCGTCGCGCAGTACAACCAGACCCTGGTGATGGCGCTGAAGAGCATTTCCGATCAGCTGATTCGTCGCGAGTCGATGGACAAGCAACAGCAGTTCGCCGATCAGTCGGTGGCCGCCGCGCAGAAAACCTACGACATCGCGATGGTTGCCTATCAACGCGGCCTGACCGATTACCTCAATGTGCTCAACGCGCAGACGCTGTTGTTCCATCAGCAGCAGGTGCAGCAACACGTCCAGGCCGAGCGCCTGACGGTGCATGCGGAGCTGGTGGTGGCGCTGGGCGGCGGGTTGATGGCGGGCCATGACTCGCCTGCGCCGGAAAGGACCGCTGCGCCGAAAACGCCGGTGTCGTTGGCGGTGTTTGATTAATGAAACTCTCCGGCTGTAGGAGCGTGGCTTGTCCCGCGATCGACCGGGAACCGGTCGCCAAATTTGCCCACTCGATTTGGCCAGACTCACCACATGTACCGATCTTGCTGCCGGTTCCCGGCAGTTCGCGGGACAAGCCACGCTCCTACAGGACTTGGCGATGAACTTGGGTTTCAACTGGCTCAAATCCCTCGAATGGCGCCGCGGCCTCAACGATTGGGCGCGCAGCGATGGCGTGACGTGGATCTACATCGGCAAGGTGCTGATGGCGGCGTTCCTGACCTACTGGATCGCCATGCGCCTGGAACTGCCGCAGCCGCGCACGGCCATGATCACCGTGTTCATCGTCATGCAGCCCCAGAGCGGGCAGGTCTTCGCGAAAAGTTTCTACCGATTGCTCGGGACGCTCGCCGGCTCCGTGGTGATGGTTACGCTGATGGCGCTGTTCGCGCAAAACAGCGAGCTGTTCCTCGGCAGTCTGGCGATCTGGGTCGGCTTCTGCTGCGCCGGTGCCGCGCGTTATCGCAACTTCCGCGCCTACGGTTTTGTGTTGGCCGGCTACACCGCCGCGATGACCGGACTGCCCGCGCTCGCGCACCCGGACACCTCGTTCATGGCGGCCATGTGGCGGGTGCTGGAGATCTCCCTCGGCATCGTCTGCTCGACCCTGGTCAGCGCCGCGATCCTGCCGCAAAGTGCCGGCGCGGCGATGCGTAATACCTTGTACCAGCGCTTCGGCACCTTCGCCCAGTTCGTCATCACTGGCCTGCGCGGCGAGAGCGATCCGGCCTCCTTCGAAGCCAGCAATGTGCGCTTCATCGCCGACGCCGTGGGGCTCGAAGGTCTGCGCGCGGTCACCGTGTTCGAAGACCCGCACATGCGCCGTCGCAACGGTCGGTTGAATCGCCTGAACAGCGAATTCATGACCATCACCACGCGCTTCAACGCCTTGCATCAACTGCTCGAACGCTTGCGTCGGCGCGGTGTGACCCCGGCGGTTCAGGCCATCGAGCCGGGCCTGAATGCGCTGACTCGATTGCTGGAGCCTTTCGCCGGGCGCGCGCTGACCAACGCCGATGCCGCGCTGCTGGCCAATCGGTTGAGCGTGTACAAGGCCGATTTGCCCGAACACGTGCGCAGCCTGCGGGCCGAGTTCGTCAAGACCGAGCCCGGCGACGACGACCTACTGGATTTCCACACCGCGTATGAGTTGCTGTATCGCTTCGTCGACGACATGCATGACTACGCTCAAACCCACGCCTCCCTGGCCGATCACCGCCATGCGCGGGAGAAATGGGTCGAGCCGTTCGTGTCCACCACCAGTTGGCTGTCTTCGTTGGCCTCCGGCGTGCGCGCGACGTTTATTCTCGCGGTGATGTCGGTGTATTGGGTCGCGACGGCCTGGCCGAGCGGTGCGTCGATGACCTTGGTGTCTGCCGCCACCGTGGCGCTTTCCGCGACGACGCCGAACCCCAGGCGCATGTCATTCCAGATGGCCTGCGGGACATTTCTGGGCGCCGTACTGGGCTTTTTCATCACCTTTTTCGTGCTGCCGCGCATCGATGGTTTTCCCCTGTTGTGCATGGTGCTGGCGCCAGTGTTCGTGCTCGGCACCTTCCTGACCACGCGGCCGCAGTGGGTGGGATATGGGCTGGGGCTGTTGATTTTCTTCAGCATTGGTTCGGCGCCCGACAACCTCACGGTCTACAACCCGTATGCGTTCATCAATGACTACATCGCCATGGTCCTCGGCATGCTGTTGTGTGCGGCGGCGGGGGCGATCATTTTGCCGCCCAACAGTCGCTGGCTGTGGCAGCGGCTGGAAGGCAACCTGCGCCGACAAGTCAGTTTTGCCATCAGCGCGCCGCTGCGCGGGATTCGTTCCAGTTTTGAAAGCCGCACCCGCGATCTGATGCATCAGGCCTACGGCCTGGCCGCCGGCAAACCCGAGGTGCAACGCAATCTGCTGCGCTGGATGTTCGTGGTGCTGGAGATCGGCCACGCGATCATCGAGCTGCGCCGCGAGCAGGACATCCTGCCGGTGCACCCGAGTTATGCCGAATCGCAACCTTGGCGCCAGGCGATTCGCGCCATGGGGCGCTCGCTGATTCGTCTGTTCATCCAGCCCGATCGCCATAACCTGGCGCGCAGCCTGTCGGCCGTCGATCACGCCATCGTCTGCGTGCAGAACACCGACGAGCCCTTCGCGCCGCACTTCGACACCTCGGCGCTGCGCCGGGTAAAAAGCTACCTGCACTTCATCCGCACCTGCCTGCTGGACCCGCAATCGCCGCTGGCGGGCGTTCCGTCAGAGCGGGCGGCTGTGGCCTCGCCCCAAGGACAACTCAATGCCTCGTGAACTCGCCTTCCACGGCGTTTACATGCCGACCGTGACCGTCATGTTTATGGTCGCCATGGTGCTTTCCTGGGCGCTGGACCGCTTCATGTCCGGGCTCGACCTGTACCGTTTTTTCTGGCATCCGGCGCTGCTGCGTCTGAGCCTGTTCAGCTGCATTTTCGGCGCCATGGCGCTCACTGTTTACCGTTGAGGCACGTTGGTTGAGATGAAAAAGCTCTTCAGTCTGATCGCAACTTTGTTGATTCTGGCCCTGGCCATCGGGATCGGCCGGCTGCTCTGGATTCATTACATGGACACGCCGTGGACCCGCGACGGCCGGGTGCGCGCCGACGTGATCAACGTCGCCGCCGATGTCAGCGGCGTGGTGATCGACGTGCCGGTCAAGGACAACCAGCCGGTGAAAAAAGGCGACCTGTTGATGCAGATCGACCCTGAGCATTATCAGCTGGCGGTGAAGCAGGCCGAGGCGATGGTGGCGTCACGCAAGGCGACCTGGGAGATGCGCAAGGTCAACGCCAATCGGCGCAAGGACATGGACGCCTTGGTGATCTCCGCCGAAAGCCGCGAAGACGCCGGGAATGTCGCTACATCTGCCCAGGCGGATTATCAACTGGCGGTCGCCCAGCTCGACGCCGCGCAACTGAACCTGAAACGTACCAAAGTGCTGGCGGCAGTGGATGGTTACGTCACCAACCTCAACGTGCATCGCGGCGACTACGCGCGCATCGGCGAGGCCAAGATGGCCGTCGTCGATATGAATTCGTTCTGGGTGTACGGCTTCTTCGAAGAAACCAAACTGCCCCACGTCAGGATCGGCGATCCGGCGGACATGCAGTTGATGAGCGGGGAAGTGATGAAGGGCCACGTCGAGAGCATCGCCCGCGCCATCTACGACCGCGATAACCCTGAGAGCCGCGAACTGATCGCTGACGTCAACCCGACGTTCAACTGGGTACGACTGGCCCAGCGCGTGCCGGTACGCATTCACCTGGATCACGTGCCGGAAGGCGTGGTCCTGGCGGCGGGGATCACCTGCACGGTGATTGTGAATCCCGAAACACAAGGCTCGACACAACACCTGTAGGAGCGCGCTTGCCCGCGAAGAGGCCGGT
>NZ_FOHW01000002.1:116780-375851 GCF_900111735.1 Pseudomonas graminis
TCTGTTGCGCAGCGACGGTGACTGGGTGAACGCGATGCGTCGGCTCGACACAACACCTGTAGGAGCGCGCTTGCCCGCGAAGAGGCCGGTGCGCCCGACGCATCTCTGTCGTCCATGCTGACGCCTTCGCGGGCAAGCGCGCTCCTACACTTTGAGCTGCGCCATGCGCCAGATTTGTGCCGCGCCGGGGGAGGTAGGAGCGTGGCTTGTCCCGCGATCTGTTGCGCAGCGACAGTAAGACCGGCAAATGCGGTGCGTCAGTAAACACTGAGGCGCTTGCGGTTGCTGCCGCTTCGCGCCAGTTCGCGGGACAAGCCACGCTCCTACAGAAGCCGGCGGTGGCAGTCAGTATTTTTTATCCAGCTTGAAACGCTTGCTCAGAATCCATTCGAGCAGTGCCTTGGGCAGTAGCCGTTCCATCAGGGGCAGCGCGCGGCTGCCGTTGCCGGATCGCAACAGACGCGGTGGATGGCTGCGTTGCACGGCGTTGAGTACGTCGCGGGCGAAATCGGTGGCGGGCGTCGGGTTGCCCTGTGACGCATTGGCCCTCGCGCGGATGCCTTCCCGCCACGGCCACCACGGCGAAGCCTGATGAATCACTTGCTCGGCCTCGTGGCTGGCGTTTTGCGCGAAGTGGGTGTCGATGGCCCCCGGCTGGACTTCCATCACCCTTATCCCGAAGGGCGCCAGTTCCATGCGCAATGCGTCGGTCATGGCATGGACGGCTGCCTTGGACGCGCAGTACGCGCCCGCGAAAGGCGTCACCAGTACGCCCGAAACGCTGCCGATATTGACCACCAACCCCTTATTGCGGCGCAGCGATGGAAACAGCGCGTGCGTCACGCCGACCACGGAAAACACGTTGGTTTCAAACTGCCTGCGCATGGCCTCGACGCCGCCATCCAGCAGCGGGCCAATGCCGCCGTAGCCTGCGTTGTTGATCAGCACGTCGAGCCCTTTGCCGTGTTGATCAAGCTCGGCGACCAGTCGATCAATCGCTGCGCTGTCATTGACGTCAAGCGTGACAGCACGAAAACCCGCCGTGGTCAGCGCCTGCACATCGGCCGGCTTGCGTGCCGTCGTCCAGACCTCGTGGCCTGCCGCTTTGAAGGCATCTGCCATGGCGCGGCCGATGCCGCTGGAACACCCGGTGATCAACACCACAGACATGGTTCAGTCCTTGAAAAAAGAGAGGAGCAGCGCTCAGCCAGAGAACGTGCCTTGCAGGCGTTCGGCACGAAACTCGAGGGTCTGCGGCCGATAACCCGGGCGCAGCGGCGGCATGGGCAAGCAATCTTGCCACTGGCTGCCGGGCAGCAAGTCGCCCGGCCCGCGATAGCGCGGCGCAGTGTAGGTGTCTTCGGCCAGATTGACGGTGTCGCCCGGCGCGTAGGCCGCGATTTTCCAGCGCAGTTCGGTGAGCGAAACGGTGTTGCCGTTATCGATCAGCACCAGTAACGGGCGACCCGTCGGGCATTGTTGGGGCGCATAGTTCACGCGCAGTTGCAGGCGCTCAAGGCGCTGCTCATCGCGGCTGTCTTCCCAGACCACAAACGCCGCCACGACGCCCAGACCAACCGCTGCTGCCAGGGAAACGGGCAAGGCTTTGGAGGGATAGCGAAGAAGCAGGACCAGCCAGGTGAACAGGAGTACGGCGCCGAAAATCATCGTGTCGATCTCGCGATTGCAGATGAGGGCATCGTACCGAAAGGGGAGGGGATTGGGCTAATGGTGGTTAAGTTGATTTGGATTCGCTGGCATGGAACGCAAAAAAAAGCCCCCGAAAACCCTCTGCGGATGGGGAATACGCAGAGGATTAACGGGGGCTAGTACTACTGGGTGAAGCGGTATTAACGCGCGATGGTCTGAGTCTTCACGCCGGCTTCGATGCCTGGGGTGGAGCGGCCGTAGACGTCTTCGAAACGTTCGATGTCGTCTTCGCCCAGGTAGCTGCCCGATTGGACTTCGATGATTTCCAACGGGATCTTGCCCGGGTTGCGCAGACGGTGAACCGAAGCAATCGGGATGTAAGTCGACTGGTTTTCGGTCAGCAGGAACACGTTGTCGTCGCAGGTGACCTGAGCGGTACCCGATACAACGATCCAGTGCTCAGCGCGGTGGTGGTGCATCTGCAGCGACAGGCTGGCGCCCGGCTTGACGGAAATGCGCTTGACCTGGAAACGGCCGCCCATGTCCACGGAGTCGTACGAACCCCAAGGACGATAGACTTCGAGGTGGTTCTGGGTTTCGCTGCGGCCTTGCTCGTTCAGCGTGTTGACCAGCTGCTTGACGCCCTGAACCTTGTCTTTGTGAACGATCATCATGGCGTCTTTGGTTTCGACGACAACGATGTTGTCCAGGCCGATCACGGTGACCAGTTTGCCGTTACCCTGAATCATGCAGTTGCGGCTGTCCTGAATAACGACATCGCCCTTGGCAACGTTGCCGTTCTCGTCTTTGGCGTGCACGTCCCACAGGGACGACCAGCAGCCGACATCGCTCCAGCCCGCATCGAGCGGTACAACGCACGCGCGCTGGGTTTTTTCCATGACGGCGTAGTCGATGGAATTGTCCGGGCAGCAAGCGAAGCTCGCCTCGTCCAGGGAGATGCTGTCGCCTTCCTGCTTGCTGCGCTCAAGGGTCAGCAGGCAGTTGTCGTAGATGTCCGGATCGTGCTTTTTCAGCTCTTCCAGATAACGGCTGGCGCGGAACAGGAACATGCCGCTGTTCCAGTAGTAACCGCCGGCCTGGACGAACTCCTGGGCGCGTTGCTCATCAGGCTTTTCAACGAACTGCTGAACGCGGCTGACGCCTTCTGGCAGCAGCGCGTCCGCGGTGGACTTGATGTAGCCGTAGCCGGTTTCAGGCTTGGTCGCCGGGATGCCGAACAGGACCATTTCGCCGCGCTCTGCAGCAACGGTGGCCAGGGCCAGTGCGCGTTGCAGGGCTTTCTGATCGTCGATCACGTGGTCGGCTGGCAGCACCAGCATCAACTCGTCGCGACCTTCGTTGGCCAGCATCATCGCGGTGATGGCAACGGCAGGCGCAGTGTTGCGACCAAACGGTTCCATGATCACGGCCTGAGTTTCCAGACCCAATGCACCGAGCTGCTCGGTGACGATGAAGCGGTGGTCCTTGTTGCACACCACGACAGGGTGCTGCATGCCGTCGAATTGCAGGCGCTCGACGGTCTGCTGGAACAGGGTGTGTTCGCCGGTCAGTGCCAGGAACTGTTTTGGAAACTGTTTACGCGAAAGAGGCCAGAGTCGGGAACCGCTGCCACCTGACAAGATCACTGGAATCATTTTGTTTCTCCGTTAAGCAAAAATCGTTCGAATGGGCTGTAGGTCTTTTCGGTCTTTCTGGTTTTTGTCTTGCATCGCTCGGCGCCCTCTTGGCTGTCTGCTTGCTCCGCAGTGCCTGACGCCGAACGCTTGATCCCGTAAATCCGTGGCAGCGCGCGGGTGATCACGCGCTGCCTGCGGCCTCTCGGCCAGACTTAAATCTGTTACTGAGTGCCCGTTGGGCGCTTGACCCAGACTGGCGACAGGCTGCTGCCGCTGCCGGTGACGTACAGCACGGCGGCTTCGCCGCGCTCCAGTGCAACCGGCTTCAGGTCAGCCACTTTCTTGTCGCCGTCAAACAGCGCGAAGCTGACTTTGACCGGGTTGATTTCACGCTCGCCGGTGCCCTTGGCAGACACAGCCTTGACCACGTCGGTCTTGCCGTCAGCGGTTTTCAGGGTCAGCGCCTTGTCGCTCAGGTTCTGTACGCGAACCAGGGACTTCTGCTTGTTCTTGAACGGCGGCTCTTCAACCAGTTGCGGCGAGCCGGACGTGTTGTTGACGATGGTGTAGTAGTGATCGCTGGCCAGTTTCACCGGCAGCGACTGGCTGCCGACTTTGGCGGTGTAGTCGCCCTGTGGCATGAAACCGAAGTCGCTGCTGGCCAATGGGCCGATTTCGTTGAGGCTGGTGTTGCCGACGCTGGCGGAGATTTCGCTGCTGCTGGCGTTGTAAACACGCACAAAGGTCGAGCCTTTTGGTGCGGTAGGGCCGTACAGCGCGGCGTCGCCACCGGCGAATGCGGAAAGGGATACGAAGCCCAGGCTCGCGGCCAGCACGCAGGTTTTCAGCAGATTGGTTTTGCTCGAACGAACTGGCATAGGGTTCTGCGAAGTCATAGTCAAAGAGTCCTCTCAGTTTTGCGCCCGGTTGGGCGACTTGGAGTTGTTGGCGTTGTCCGCCAGATTCTGTTGGGCGTCACGGGCCTTCTTGAGTTCAGCGATCCACTGCGGATCGAACTCGGTCAGGTCGTTGTGAGCGGGCAGATAGCGTTCCGGGAACTCCCAGATCAGCACCTGCGGTGGGCTGCTCTTGAAGGCGTCGGTCTGCAGATACTTGAGCATCGGCAGGATCGGGCCATGGCCGTCTTCGGCGTAATTCACGACATCTGCGTGCAGGGCCTGCTTAAGCGCACCGGCGAAGTTCCAGTTGGGGTTGGCGCTGTAGCTGGTGCCGACCAGACCGACTGCAACCGAGTCGTCAGCGAACAGGGCGTCCCCGCCCTCGGCGCTAGCCTGAGCCGGGTTGGTGCTGCGTTGTTGCAGGTCGTCCGGCTTGGGCAGCAGATTGCTGAACAGCGGATCGAGCGGCAGGAAGTTGGTCAGATCGCCCTTGTAGGGTTCGGTCGACTTGGCTTCGGTGACGAAGTTCTGCGGTTCAACGTTCAGCGGCAATTGCTTGCTGATCACGTCGCCCAACTGGCGGGCGACGATTTCCGCGCCCATCGGCGTCCAGTGAGTGTCGGTGCGCAGGAATACCTGGCCCTTCTCCTTGGCGCTTTGCAGCGGCGTCAGCAGATCCGGGGCAAGGATGCCGGCCTGATTCACTTGGGCGTGGAACTGCTGATACAGATCGGTATGCAGCGTTGCCGGTTTGTTGTCACCGACGTGCTCCGGGTACAGACGGGTCTTGGCCGGAATAATTGCCAGCACCAGCTGCGTGCCTTGCTTTTTCAGGGTGTCACGCACGCCCTGAATGATCGCCAGGTTGTCCGCTTCGTTCTGCTCGCTGTTGGCAACGGCGTCGAATTCCTCGTCGGTGTACAGCCACTGGTCTTTGCCCAGGATCACGCCCGGACGACCTTCGTTGAACACCTTGTAGTCCAGCGCGGCCCAGAGGTTGGTGCCCAGACGCTTGATCGGGAATTCTTCGTCGTAGTGGGTCTCCACCGCTTTGGTCCAGTGACCATTGAGCACGGTGGTTTCTTTCGACGTCGAGAAACCGCTGAAGCTGCGCAGCGACCACAGGCCCAGCACCAGCAGAATCGCCAGGAACAGGAAGATGTAGAGGAAACGTAATGAACGGGTCATGTCAGGCTCCTCAGAACTGGAAGTAAAGGAACGGCGAGAAACTGGCCGCCGAGAGTTTCAGGATCGATGCCACGAACATCAGCAGGATCAGGGCGCGCATGGCATAGCGCGACCAGTCGGCGGTCCAGTAGGCAGGCTGAACCTGCGCTTCGGTGCCGACGATGTAACCCGGTTGATGGATGCTGCCTGGCTTGTCGCCCGGCACGGCCTTGATCAGGCCTGGCTCGGCAGCGGCAGGGCCGTCGGCCTGCACGGCTTTGTCGGTCGGCTTGACCGGCGCGCGATTGCGGTAGAAATCACGCAGGCCGAAGAAGGCGAGGGTGATGTACGCCACGACCAGAGTCGCCACTTGCAGACCGGTGAGACTGGCGCGGTTGAGTTCCGACAGACCGAGATCGCTGAAGCTGAACATCGCGCCGTACATACGGGCGGCAACGTGCAGATTTTCCGAGCGGAAGATGACCCAGCCCATGACCACCAGCAGGAAGGTGAAGGCCCAGCGAACGACGTTGAAGGTGCGCGGCGCGGTGTTCAGGCCGATGGCCTTTTCGATCGCCAGCCACACACCGTGCCAGGCACCCCAGACGATGTAAGTGATGTTGGCGCCGTGCCACAGACCACCCAGCAGCATGGTCAGGAACAGATTGCGGTAGGTCGCGACCTTGCCGCCACGGTTACCGCCCAGCGTGATGTACAAGTAGTCACGCAACCAGGTCGACAGGCTGATGTGCCAGCGACGCCAGAACTCGGTGATCGACTGGCTGATGTACGGCTGTTTGAAGTTTTCCATGAAGCGGAAACCCATCATCAGGCCCAGGCCGATGGCCATGTCGCTGTAGCCGGAGAAGTCAAAGTACAGCTGAGCGGTGTACGCCAGCGCGCCAAGCCATGCGTCACCCGTGGTCGGGTTCTGCAGGGCGAAGCAATGGTCGGCGACCACCGCCAGAGTGTCGGCAATAAAGACTTTCTTGATGAAACCCTGCATGAACCGCGTGCAGCCTTCGGAGAACTTGTCGAGGGTGTGCGTGCGGTTGTTGAACTGATCGACGAGGTCACGGAAACGCAGGACCGGGCCCGCAATCAGGTGCGGGAAGATCGCCACGAACGCTGCGAAGTCGATGAGATTTCGCGTTGCCGGCGTGTCGCCACGGTAGACGTCGATGATGTAGCTGATGGACTCGAAAATGTAGAACGAGATACCGATCGGCAGCAGCACGTGAGTGAGGATGAACGGCTCAAGGCCGATCGACGTCATCATCGCGTTGATGCTGTCCACGCCAAAGTTGGCGTACTTGAAGTAGCCAAGGATACCCAGGTCGACCACCACGCCGAGCAGCAGCCAGCGCTGAGCCGGTTTGGTTCTGACCCCGGCAGCGCCTACGCGCAGGCCGATCCAGTAGTTCCACAGCGTCACACCTGCGAACAGTGCCAGAAAGTCCACTCGCCACCACGCGTAGAAGACGTAGCTGGCGACCAGCAGCAGCAGGTTGCGATAGCGTTGCCCGCTCAAGTAGTACAAGCCGAGAAATACCGGCAAGAACAGGAACAGGAACACGTTGGATGAGAAAACCATCCTTTATCTCTCCATTTGTCCAGCATCAAGGGCCGAAGCCCCCCCAAACCCCCCACGAAAAATGGAGGGGTAAAACATGCATCTGCCGACGCCCTGTAGGCGTGAGCGTGCTCGCGAAATGTCAGTCCGGTTGATGCCGTTCTGACGGATACACCGCTATCGCGAGCAAGCTCACTCCTACAGTGGGTTCGCTGTGAATCACACCCCAGCAAACCCAGCGGAAGCCTTCGGTCTTAAGAACCGCCCTTGTCACCCTTGTCATGTGTCGGGTCATAGGTGCGGGTCATGTCGCCGCCGAGGCGGAAGTTCTTGAACGGTTGCATCTTGTGTTTCTGCTCAAGCACATCCGGGCCGCAGTCATAGAGCGAGCAGTACGGTTCCAGCCAGGCGAATTTCATGTCGGTCTTCAGGTCCGTCATGTCTTGCTTTTCGCCATCGCGGGCGGCGAATTCGCTGCCTGAATTCTTCACGCCAGCCAGCACGCGATCACCCAGACGCTTGAGCGCACCGTTGTTTTCCTGACGCAGATCGACACCGTTGGCCTGGGCGAAACTCGCGATCATCGCCAACGGCGGAAGCGCGTAGTTGTGGTACGCCAGCGCACGCTGTTTGCGCTTGAGCTCGTTCGGCAGGAAACCTTGCGGGTCAACCTGATTGGCGCCGATCTTGAATTCCTTCACCGCCCAGTCGAACAGGTCCTGGCGATTGGTCGCCACTGCCGTGGACATCACGGCCCAGGCGGCCCAGTACGAGTGGTTATTGGTCTTCTCAAGCGGCAGATTGTTCCAGTCGCTGACGACGTGATCCGCCAGTTTGCTGAACCAGGCTTCGATCACCTGAGATTCCTGCTGGCGGGTGGCCAGAGGGTGCGACTCGGAGAACTTCAGGCGCAGATAGGCGGACGACATGCTGCCCAATGCCCATTTGCGCATCGACTTGCCGGTGTGGTTGAAGTCGGTGGACTCCAGCGCATCGGCCTTGGCCCAGGTCGTCAGCATGTTCAGCGCGCAGTCGAGCTGTTCCGGGCGACCGTCACGCATGTACTGCATCACCACCTTGCTGGTGGCGCGCTCCATGGTCGTGATGTCTTTGGTCGCATCCCGAAAAGCCTGCTCGGAAACCATGTTCAGCGTGGCGCGGGCTTTGTCCGAGCCTTCGTATTTGCTGCGAAACTGCAGCGGGCCGGTGTAAGGCTGCGGAATCGAGTCACAGCTGAACTTGCCCTGGCCTGTCTTGAATTTCTCGACACCTTCGTAGTAGCCCTGCGGCGGCACGAGTGTCGACGCAGCGCTGGCGCCAGTGGCGAACAGTGCCGAGGACATCATTGCCAGGGACAGAAGGGTAGGGAGCATCAGTTTTGGAGTGTGCATATGAGCCTCATAACCCGGCTTGCGCGGTTTGATGCGCGACATTCGGGAACACGTTGCGTTTGCATACTTTCGCTTCGACCTGCTGTGGCGCAGTGCCCGCTTCCGGACCCTGCACTTCAAGTGCGAGCAATTGCTGGTCAGCCCAGTCTTTGTCATCGCGCAGTTCGAAGGAGAAGCGCCCGTCGGTTTCAGATGTTTCAGGTTTCTCGATCTTCAAGTCTTCGTGGCGACCGTTCATGTACCAGAGGCGCGCCTGAAGGGTCTTCACCGAGTTGTCGGCGAACTTGATGTCGATCTGATTACTGCCGTTGCGCACATCCTTGATGCCGTTTTTGCCGTTGACCAGCAACTCGTTGATCCCTGGTTTGAGGGTGGTGCTGGCGCTCATGACTGCCGGTTTGCCTTCACAGCCGTTGTCCAGCAGCGACATCATCTGGCGATAGATGGTCTCCTGATCCAGGCGATAAAGCGGCGAGAATTCCCAGATGAGAATCTTCGGTGGGTGTTTCTGGAAGTCTTCGCTGCCCAGGTACTGCAGCATCGAACCTTCAAGGCCGCCGCCCGGGAAGGCGACGTTCAGCACATCAGCACCAATGTATTCCTGCAAAAAGCCGGAGAAGTTGTAGTTCTTGCCGCTGTGACTGGTACCGACCAGGGTGATTTCCGGGTTGCCGGAGTCACCGAACAGGTCGCCGTCGGCGGCTTCGCCTTTGGGTTCCGTCTCAAACTGGTCCATGTACTGGATGGCGTAGCTCGTGCCGCACAATTGACCAGCCATATTGTGAAGAGTGCCCTTCTTGCCCATGCGACCTGATAAATGGGTCTCGAATTCACGGCGCGGAACGCCGGCAAAGGCCTGCATCTTTTTCACGGAGTCAGCGACGATTTTCGCCGTGCGCTGAGCGCCGTACGGCGTCCAGTGCTGGTCACCGCGGAAGTAGAAATCGTGAGCCTGTTGCTCGTTGGTCAACGGCGACAGATCAGGTACGGTGTAGCCCATTTTTGCGAAACGACCGAGCATGGCCTGGTAGTTGCGCAGCGCGGTGTTGTAGTCGAACTTGTCGCGATCAGCCGGGAACAGCTTGTTGCGATCAACCAGCCCGCGGGTGGGTTGATACACGACCACCAGCTCTACACCCTTGCTCTTGAAGGCGTCGTGCAGCATTTGCATGCGGCGATAGCCTTCAGGCGTGGTGTCGAATTCGGTGCGCAGATCTTCACGGGTCCGGAACAGCCAGTCGCCCTGGGCCTGAACCAGCGTGGTGAAGTTCTGCTGGTAGCGGCTGACGTAGTTTTTTTCGTCGTGCGCTTCAGGGCACAGACTGCAGCAAGGCTCGGCCGTGAAGCTCGGGGCAGTGGTGTCCGCTGCATACGCGCCATTGCTGGCGGCGAACAGTGCAGCGGTCAGGCCCGAGAGGCTGAGCAGTTTGATCAAATGTGCGTGCATAGAAATATCTTCCTCAGTCCCGGAGTTGTTTCTGGCTTTCGACCGGGTCGATCAACACGGCTTTCTGTTGGCGCACCAGCAGATCGAGGATTTCGTCCTGACGGTCGCCCAGTACACCGTTGAAGCTGATCCCGCTGGCTTTGGTCGGTGCGAGCATCGACACCTTGTACAGCTCGACGCTCAGAGGCGAGTCGATGGACAGCGGGCCTGAACCGTTGGAGGTCAGTTCGCCGCCGACCATGATCAGCGAGACTTCGGCATCGAACGGGTCGAGCTTGATGTCGCGGTCAGTGTCAGACAGGTCTTTGATGTGGCCGTAGACGCCCATCAAACCGTTACCGATGGCCAGGTTTTCGTACAGCTTGATGTTGGTGCTGTTGCGAACCCGGATGCCGTGACGCTTGTTGGCGAACACACGGTTGCCCCACAGCAGGTTGTCGGCACTCTCATACAAGGTGATGCCGTCGGTGTGGTTGCGGTAGATCTCGTTGTACGCCACCAGGTTGTTCACGCTGTTACGGTCAAGGACGATGCCTGACAGGTGGTTGTCGTAGCTTTTGTTGTTGATGATGAAGCTGTCGTTCACCTCACGGGAGACGATGATCCCGTGCTTTTTCTTGGTCCCGTAAACGGTGTTTTCGGCAATGATCAGACCGTGGGAACGGTCATGGGGGTCGATGCCGTAAATAATGTTGTCGTGGTAGGTGCTGCCCTTGACCACGAAGTCACGGGTTTCATAGCAGTAGAAGCCGTACCACATGTCCGAGAAGTCAGAGTTGACGATCCAGCCGGTCGGCTCGGCGCGGTTCATCTGAGCCTTCATGTTCGGCGTGTACTGGGAAATACTGATGCCGTACGACTTGCTGTTGTTGTACCCCAGGCTCGCCACTTTGGTGTTGAACATGTAGGTCTGGGTACCGCCCCAGGACAGCAGGAACGGACGGAATTCCTTCGGCGTTTTATACGTCGACGGGCCGTTGGCTTTTTCGCTCCAGCCGGTGAGTTTGGTGTCCGACATGAACAGCAGGTTGTCGTTGACCAGAAACGCACCGGCGTCTTGGGACAGGCGCAGCTCGGTGGTTTTCTTGTCGACTTCGAGGATGCCGTTCTTGCCAACAACGATCGGCAGACGAGCCAGGAACACGCCCGGCGAGGTCTCGCTCAGGTACTGTTTAGGCACCTTTTTCGCGAGGTCTTGCAACGTCATGTAGCCGTCTTCGATGAAGATTGCCTGTGGGATGCCGTGCTGACGGGCTACCCATTCGGCCATCTTGTTGTCACCGCCGATGAATTCCTTCAGCGAGTCTTCCTGCATCATGCGTTTGATCGCAACCTTGCCCGGCTTGCTGCGCACGATCTTCTTCTGCATGGCCTCCCGGGTGTAACCCGAGAGGTCAGGCAGCTTGGGCTTGTCCATCAACAGCGGTTCGATGGGCGGGCTGCTGATGGTGTAGGTCTTGGCCTGATGCAGGCCCTTGACCACCACTTCCTTGTCATCAGCCGGGTGCGCCGCAGGGGCAGGCACCGGCAACGGGTTGTTGGCCATGGCCGCGGTGCTGGAGAGCAGCATGACGCTGCTCAACACCGCGCATTTCAGCACAGAGCTTTCCAGCAGGGCATGCGGCCATGCCCGGTGACGCAATCTGCTTGCTTGACTGTTCATCTCATTGCACTCCTATCGCGGCTTGCATCAGAAGCGCCAGATGACGTCGACGATGGCGCGGTGCATGTAGTTGTCTACACCGCTGTGATACGCATCGCCCGGTTTGAACACGCCTGCACGCAGACGAATCAGCGCCGACGGCTCGTCGAACGACTGGCTCACCGCAGCCGGCAGCAGGCCTTGCTTGAAGTACTTGGTCACAACGAGGTCCATTTCCTGACCCAGGTCCTTGCGGCCGTCTTCGAGCGGCAGCGAGGCAAACGTGCTGACGCCGTCGGCATCGACGTTTTCCTGAGCCGGGTTGATACCCGCGCCGCCGATACCCGAATGGCCATCGACACGACGGAACTTGTGGTAGATCAGCGAGGCGTCGTACTCGTCCTGCATCTGCCAGGAGGCGAACAGCGAGCCGGACTCTACGTTGGCCATTTCGCCCTGGAACGCTTCACCGAAGCGATGCACGCGCGAGCGGGTACCGGTCCAGTTCGAGCGATTGCTTTCCAGACCGTTCTGCTCGTAGTTCTTGCTGGCGCGGGAATAGGCGCCGCCCACTTGCCACATCGGGTCCAGACGGAAACGCAGGCCCAGGTCGGTCGCCCAGCCGTTGACGTTCTCGTTGTTCTTCTCACCGGCCACGTACTGATCTTCAGCCGCGTTGTAAGTGGTGCCGATGCGATCGCGATCGCCGGTCAGCCAGGTCAGGCTGCCCCAGTAATTGACGGTGTTCAGGTTGCGGTAGTTGTACGCGTCGCTGTTGGCCTGCAGACCCAGCCAGGTCAGGTCGCCACGCGAGGTCTTGTCCAGGTCATCGATGGCTGAGCCTTGTTGTTTCAGGCTGCCACCGTCATGACTGTGGTGCGCACGAACGCCAGCCCACTGGCCCGGCGTCCACTGGTATTCGACGTCGCCGAAGATGTGCGAGCGGTCTTTATCCTGAGCGGACAGTTCAGTCAGGTCGGTGCGGTATTCGCTGAAGCGCTGGGCGGCGCCCACTTCTGCCTTGAGCAGGGTGGTGTCGAAGGTCCAGTTCAAGGCCTCGATATTGACGTCGTGCCACTGGCCGTCGTCATTGCGCAGACGTTGACGACCCAACTTCAGGATCTCGCCAGGGTACGGTGTGAAACCGCTGTAGCCGATCCAGAATTCGCGCAGGGCCGCATAGCTGTCATCCACCTTGCGGCTGTTCGACGTGCTGCGTGAGCGCTGGGCACTTTGGCCGTTTGCGTCAGTGACCTGCTGATCCAGCGGGTCGGTCTGAATGGTGTCGGTCGCGGTGACGACCTGGCCCATCGCGTAACCGCTCCAGTTGCCCCACTCGCCATACGCCCACGGGCGCAGATCCAGACCGACACCGTTGACGTCGCCACCGCTGCGGGTGCCGAGGTCACGGTCGTCTTCCATCTGGCCCGTCGCTTTGACTTCGATGCCGAAATTCTGAGTGTCGGTCAGGGCCGCCAGTGTCGGCGTGGCCCAGATCAGGGAGAAGCCCAGACCGAATCCGGCCGCCATCAGAGGGTTCAACTTAAGCTTCATAGAGGTGCGTCCCCGCCGTCTTTGTCTTCTTGCAGTGTCTGCAAGGCCAACGCGTTTTGCGCGGTTGTGCCACGGACCTGCTGTTCTCGCTGGAGAAGACTCTGCGCCTGGGCGCGCTTCTCAGGCGGCAATTGTTCGTTCAGTTGTTGCACGAGATCCGTCGCTTGCGGCGTGCCCTGAGCCAGTGCGAGCTGGCCGAAGACCCATGCGTTGACCGGATCAGGCTTGATACCCTTACCTTGCGAGAACAACTGCGCGAGGGCGAAATCGGCACTGTTCTGGCCGCCGCGTGCGGAGGTCAGCAGCTGGTCGACAGCTTTCTGCGGTTCTGGATGGCCCAGATAACCCCGGCGATATAGCTGACCCAGGTAGTAATGCGCGGAGATTTGCGTCGCAGCGGCCTTGGTCAGGTGCTCTTCGGCTTTCTTCGCATCCGGCAAGACCAGCTTGCCTTCGTAATACAGCTTGCCCAGCAACAGTTCGGCGCGCGGTTGATCCGCGGCACGGCCGTTGTCGAGGTATTCCATCATCTTGTTGACGTCACCCAGTTCGGGGAAGTCGTACAGCAACTGCGCCAGGCTCACCCACGAAGCGGGGTAACCGGGGGCAACTTTCTCCAGCAGCGATTGCGCGGTCTTTTCGTCCGGCTTGCCGAGGGTCGAATCCGCCAGCACGCGAGCGACGCTGTCGACACGCATGGCAGGCACGCTGCCCATGGCGTAACCGCTTTGCATCTGCTCGAGCAGCGCAGCCTGTTTGTCGGCTTCGCCACGCTTCTGATAGACCGTCGCCAGCTCGGTGTAGCAAACGTCGGTGGTGCGCAGCGCTTGCTTGCAGATGCTTTCGACGTCTGCCAGATGCTGGTCGTAGGTGCCCTGGGTGCGATACAGCAGCACCTGGGCCAGACCCGCTTCCGGGTAACCGGTCGCGCGCCATTCATTGATCTTCTGCTGCGCGTTCACGTTCGGGAACGTGTGCGGATATTGCAGATAGAGCATCGCCAGCGGGATCAGCGTGCCGGCTTCGCCATTGGCGAAGGCCTTCTTCAGCAGACCTTCGGCTTCACGTTGCTCGGCTTCGGTGGAGTTCGGCTTGACCGCCAGCAACTTGCCCAGACGCGATTGCGCCCGAGGCGAAGTGGCGGCCGCGGCGCGATACGTCGCCTCGGCCTGCTTGATCAGCTCCGGGTCGCGGGTACCCACCTGGATATCCGCGAGGCCGACCTGTGCATCGCTGTAGCCCAGGTCCGCCAGTTGCCGATAGTTTTGCTCCGCCAGCGAGGTGTCGCCGCGTTTCAGGGCTTCGTTGGCCAGGCGCTGATCGGGCAGGCCGGCACAGCCGCCCAAACCGATAGCAATCGCCAGGCTCAACAATGTAGGGGCTGACAAGCTTCGTAGTGGGCTAGCCATGTTTAGAAACCTGCCGCCGTGGCTTTATCGATCAACCAGTTCAGCGACGGGCCGCGGGTGCTCACCACTTCAACCGGACGACCTGCCAGGCTGCTGTTGATGGCTTCATCAGGCTGGATCTGAACGCGGATGTCGGAAGACAGGTCAGCAGGGCTCAGAGCCGTGGCGCTGACGATCTTGCCGGTGTGGTCGCCTTCTTCGCCAGCGACCTGGAAGGTCACGCGGGCGCCCGGCTGTACATCGGCGAACTGACGGTAGGTGAAGCGAGCATCGACATTGGCGGCGACGTTGCGCGGGACCATCTGGAAGATCACCTGACCTTTGCTTGCGTACTGACCGTCGGCGACCAGTTGCTTGGCCACGACGCAATCGCACGGGCTGGTCATGGTGCCGGCCAGTTGACGACCAAACAGCTCTTCGATTTTGGCCGGCTGCATTTCGTCCGGGTCCAGGTTGCCTTTCAACATGTCCAGCATGCTGGTGTTGAACGTCGCCAGCGGTGCGCCTTTGGCGACGTTGCCGTTCGGCGTCACCAGACTGGTCACGGTGCCTTCGCGGGGCATGGTGACATCCAGGCTAGGTACGCTGACCAGGCCCGACGTGGAGTGGCTGACGAAGTACATGCCATAGACCGATTTGGCGACGAAGCCGAACGCGATCACACCGACGGCGAAGATACCGACGCTGAAGGTGACGGCGCGCAGACGACCGAAAGCGCTCAGGCCGCTGCCGCCGTCCTTGGATTTGCGTGCCTTGGTGAAGTTATCGCGCTGCAGAGTGGCCAGTACTTCGCCCATGCTAATGAGATCGCCCGACAGGTGCGAAGTGATCAGGTGGCGCAGGGTGGAGATGTCTTGCGATTCCAGATTCTGGAACTGGCAGCCGACACGACCGGTGCTCGAGTCGATGGTGCGCACTTGCAGGTCGACGTCCATTGCCAGACCGAGGTTATCGATCAGGAACTGCAGACGACCCTTGATGACCTCACCGACGCCTGGACGCAGGTTGGCAGGAGCGACAAAGCTCAGACCGCCTGCGGAAAGGTCTTCGACACGCACCAGCGGGGCGTTCGGCTGACCATTGAGCAGTCGCAGTTTGGCCGGGATCTTGACCCGTGCGTGCTGACGCTGGGCTTCGGATTCATGTACGACATTGGCATTCACGGCTGTATTCATGGTTGTAATTCCTGATTAATCGAGTTGATCCATTGTTTCGGTCAGAGGCCCGGTCAGACCATTGTCAGCAGCACGGCAACGAAGATGCTGCCAGCCGAGAAAGTCATGGTCCGCGACGACCAGGTGTTGAACCAACCCTGGAAGCTGGCCATGTCGCGGCTCAGTTTTGTGTCCTGGCGGGTCCAGGACTGTCGGTCGAGACGGAAGAAGACGTAGATCTTCATCAGTGCGCCGACGATCTGGTTGTAATAGAGAATCATCGGATACGCCGGACCGATCTTGTGCCCGCTGCACGACAGCAACAGGGTCAGGATCAGGCGGGTGATACCGATCCACAGCAGGTAAGCCAGCAGGTATTCGATACCGAACTTGAGGCTTGCCAGCATGGCGACGGTCAGGCCGAGGATCGATGTCCACATCGATACGCGCTGATCGAACAGCACGATGCTGGTGAAGACCCCGAGGCGACCGAAGCCCAGACCCAGCGCACGGGAGTTCTGACGAAGGTTGTTGCCGTACCAGCGGTACATCAGTTTGCGGCTGGCCTTCAGGAAGCTCTTTTCCGGCGGGTGTTCAACGGTGTTGATGGCGGCATCCGGCACGTAGAACGTGTCGTAGCCCAGGCGCATCAGGCTGAACCAGCTGGACTTGTCGTCGCCGGTCAGGAACTTGAAGCGGCCCAGACGCCAATGCTGCAGCGAATCGCTTTCCACGTCAGCGATGAACATCGGGTCCGTCACCACGGTGGCGCGGAACACCGACATACGGCCGGTCATGGTCAGCACGCGCTTGGACAGGGCCATCGAGCACATGTTGATGTGACGCTGAGCGAAACGCAGTTTGTGCCACTCGCTCATGATGTAGCCGCCGCGTACTTCGCAGAATTCGTTGGTGGTCAGGCCGCCGACGTTGCCGAACAGCTGGAACCACGGAACCGTTTTCTGCACCACGCCTTCAGCGAGAACGGTGTCACCGTCGATCACCGCAACCACGGAGCGGTCGTCCGGCATATGGCGGGAGATGGCGCGGAAACCGAACGCCAGACCATCACGCTTGCCGGTACCGGCGATGCGCACGAAGTCGAGCTTGACGTGTTCCGGCGGGTTGTACTTGGCCCACAGTGCCTTGACCAGCAGCTCGTCGGACATTTCCACCAGGGAGCACACGATGGTGGTCGGGAAGCCGCAGTTGATGGCTTCGCGAATCACCGAGCTGTACACCTGGGCGGTGGTCAGCGCATCGATACGAAAGCTGGTGACCATCAGGAATACGTGGGACGGATCGGCTGCCTTGCCCAGCTTGCGCACTTTGCGGCGCAGGTGCGGGTAGACGATGTACAGGAAGATCATGCCGCGCACGAAGTGCGTTGCGCCCATCGAGTAACGCCAGATGCCGACGATACCGATCAGGAAAATGAAATCTTTGGAGTGCGAGTCAAACAGCGATGCAGGCAGCGCCATGGCAATGGCAGCCAGCAAAGTTAGATAAAACAGCCAACCTGCGGCCTGGAGGAAGCCGTGCTTCAGCCTTTGCATAGTGTGTATCCCTAAGTCAGTTGCAACCTCAAGCCGCAAGCTCCAAACCTCCCGTCGCAGGCGCTGACGCCCGGGACGGGAGGGATGAAGCCTGAAACTTGCAGCTCGTGGCTTGCAGCTCGCTGTGTGTTACCAGCAGATACCTTCGATTTGACCGTTTTCGGTGGTGGTGCCTTTCATGAAGCCCACCAGGTCAATCACACGCTTGCCGGCTGGCGCGTTGTTGGCGAGTGCACGGAAGCGCTCGTCGCGGTTACCCAGGATGATCACGTCGGAGTTGTTGATGACCGCGTCGAAGTCCGAGTTCAGCAGGGACGAAACGTGCGGGATCTTGGACTCGATGTAGTCTTTGTTGGCGCCGTGAACGCGAGCGTATTCGACGTTGCTGTCGAAGATGCTCAGGTCGTAGCCTTTGCCGATCAGCATTTCTGCCAGTTCGACCAGTGGGCTTTCGCGCAGGTCATCGGTACCGGCCTTGAAGCTCAGACCCAGCAGGGCCACTTTGCGAGTGTCGCTGGCAGCGACGATGTCGAAAGCGTTCTGAACCTGGGAAACGTTGCTGCGCATCAGGGAGTTGAGCAGTGGTGCTTCAACGTCCAGGGTGCTGGCGCGGTAGGTCAGGGCGCGGACGTCCTTCGGCAGGCAGGAACCGCCGAAAGCGAAGCCTGGGCGCATGTAGTACTGCGACAGGTTCAGAGCCTTGTCCTGGCAGACCACGTCCATCACTTCACGACCGTCGACGCCGACTGCCTTGGCGATGTTGCCGATTTCGTTGGCGAAGGTGACCTTGGTCGCGTGCCATACGTTGCAGGTGTACTTGATCATCTCGGCAACGGCGATGTCCTTGCGGATGATCGGTGCGTCGAGTTCTTCGTACAGGGACTGCAGAACGTCACCGGACGCTTTGTCGAATTCGCCGATAACGGTCATCGGAGGATGGTCGTAGTCAGCGATCGCGGTGCTTTCACGCAGGAATTCAGGGTTGACCGCGACACCGAAGTCAACGCCGGCTTTCTTGCCCGAGCAGTCTTCGAGGATCGGGATGACAACGTTTGCGACGGTGCCCGGCAGAACGGTGCTGCGTACGACGATGGTGTGACGGGTGCTCTTGTCACGCAGTACGAAGCCGATTTCGCGGCAGACCGATTCAATGAAGTCCAGCTCCAGATCGCCGTTCTTTTTGCTTGGCGTGCCGACGCAGATCATCGACAGGTCGGTGTCGCGAATGGCTTCGGAGAAGTCGGTGGTGCCGCGCAGTTTGCCGGTCTTGATACCGGTTTGCAGCAACTCGCCCAGACCTGGCTCAACGATTGGCGACTTGCCGTTGTTGATCAGATCGATCTTGGCGGCAGAGATGTCCACGCCAACAACATCATGACCACGCGCCGAGAGGCAGCCCGCGCAGACTGCACCGACATAGCCCAAACCAAAGATGCTGATACGCATAGTAATCTCCTCGATGTTTACGCCATTAGTTGGCCGAATATAAAAAACTGTCTTACAACTTTCGCGCACTCGTATGCGCGGCAAATGAATGTCGCGTGACAAGCACAGGCAGAATTAAGGGGTGAGTTACCTGGATGAAAGGTAAACCCGAATGTTACAGATCAAAAGTGTCGAGTAGCCCATACATATTTATATAGGTTCCCGATCTGGGATGTGGCAGGCACTCCAACGGATGATTTGCGCATCATGCTCAGGCGGTCAAGGACAAGGCTTTTGGCCGTTTCCCGATGAACCAGCCCCGGTTCACGACTGCGGGCACCCGAATGGTGCTAGCTCAATTTACTTCAACTAGTTTGGTGCGTGACTCCTTGTACGTACCACTTGACCCGTGGGTCGAACTTCGTTGAGAAGCAACTTCCAGATCTGTCCATGTGCCATGTAAGAGATGTCCTACATGGGGGACGAGAATTGTTACGGGATGTAGGAGCGTGGGCATTCCCCATAAGTTCCGGGCCGCTCGTCCTCTTTTTGAGATTTTTCGTAACACCCGGCCATTTCTAGCGGGGTCCAGCAGGGTGGCGATGATGGTTTGAGCCTTAGTTTATGGGGCTTTGGTCGAGTACCAGGGTGGTCTGCCACTAGTTCAAATTCTTGAGCCAAAATCTGCAAAAAAAGTTGTTAAATTTTTGAGAAAAAAAAGAGCGGTTAGTTTTCGACTGTTAGTTGGCGCCAATTAGCTGGCAGCACTACCGTTCGTCCGCGCAAACTGTAGCTTATGAACTAAGTAAGTGTGGGAATTTGCGAACAGCGTCACTGTTTTCTTTGCTTTCGGTTGGATGGATGGACGCATTCGAATGGTGGTGTTGGCTAATCGCACTAAAACACCGAGGAACGCGCACTGAAAAGTGCACTGAAGCAGGGATGAAATAGCGTGGCGACGCCCGTCAATGGATGGAGACGGGCAGGCGTTTGGGCGCAGGGAAGGGGCGGTGCAACTCAGGCGTCCTGCTCATCGCGCAGGAATATAAGCTTGTCGGGGGAGGACAGCTCTTTGCTGTATCGATAGCCGTGGGCATCGAACTGGGCCAGGTCTTCGGGCTTGCTGATGCGCTCGGAAATCACAAAGCGGGTCATCATGCCCCGGGCCTTCTTGGCATAGAAGCTGATGATCTTGTACTGACCGTTCTTCTGGTCGCGGAACTCGGTTTCGATCACGCGGGCGTTAAGTGCCGGACGCTTGACCGCCGAAAAGTACTCGTTCGACGCCAGGTTAAGCAGCACGTCGTCGCCTTGCTCTTTCAGCGCCTCGTTCAGCCACTCGCTGATGCGGTCGCCCCAGAACGCATAAAGATCCTTGCCCCTGGCGTTCGCCAGCTTTGTACCCATCTCCAGCCGATACGGTTGCATAAGGTCCAGAGGGCGCAACAACCCGTAGAGCCCGGACAACATGCGCAGGTGCTTCTGGGCGTAAGTCAGATCGGGGCCGCTCAGGGTGTAGGCGTCGAGGCCGGTGTATACATCGCCCTTGAAGGCCAGCAGCGCCTGCTTGGCGTTTTCGGGAGTAAACGTCGGATTCCAGCTGCCAAAGCGGGCGGCATTGAGGCCCGAGAGCTTGTCTGACAGGTGCATCAGCTCACCGATTTGCGCCGGTGTCAGATCACGCAACTGGCTGATGAGTTCCTGGGAATGTTCCAGAAATTGCGGCTGGGTGTGGCGTTTGGTGGTAGGCGGCGTTTCGAAGTCGAGGGTTTTGGCTGGGGAAATCACCATCAGCATGAGCAAGTCTCCTTTAATCGTCGGGCGATTCTAGGGGTTGCGTGCGGATCACTCCAGCTATGGTGTCGATAGGCGCCATCCTGCGCAAGCGGTGCCCGAATCCGGCAATCTGGCCCAGGGCAAATCCGCTATAGTGCCTCGCCGGATTTCGGCCTCTTTATCAAGGATTGGGAGCACGTCGTTTTGCGCATGCTGTTATTGATCGGAGCCTGTCTGCTGGGGCTCAACGCACAGGCGGCCACGGGCGATATCGCGATGCTGGATCGCGCAGTCTGGCCGGAGGCTCTGGAAACGCCGCAGCTGTTCGACGTCGCGTCTCGCGCGCAGATTCTCAGCTTCGCCCATCAGTTGCTGGAAAGCGAAAAGCTCAGCGATGCCCAGCTTGGTGCGCGTCTGGGCCTGCGCCAGATCAACCTGCCGACGGTGAACCTGATCCGCACACGGCTGTGGACGCGGCTGTTCGAGAACTGGACGTTCGCTGAAAAAACCTGTGAAGCCGACGCCTCATTCTGCGTGCTGGTCGACGACGTGCCGATGCTGCGCCAGCGCGCCGCGGAATACAAAGTGGCCGATGATTCCTTCTATGCGCAATGGGCAGCGCCCGCGGATGCTTTCAGCCAGCGCTATCTCAACGAACTGTTGCGTATGGCTGCCTTGTTCCCGCAGACCAGCAGCGAGATCGAGCGTTACAACTCCGACGAACTCAGCGGTGAGGAAATGCCGGACCGGACCTTCCTGCTCAATTTCGAAAGCGGTCCTACCGTCGCTGATGGCGCGACGGACTGGCTGGCTGACTTCATGCGCCAGCAGAAAATCACCGCAACCTTCTTCGTCCTGGGCAAAAGCCTGCAAAGTCGTCTCGACAGCACCTCGCCCCAAGCGCTGCAGAACGTCTACCGGCAGCAATGCGTCGGCCTGCAGGGCTGGGAATTCAGGTCCCATGCCCACTGGCGCGACTGGCAAGACTCCATCGAGCGTACGGCCGCGCTGGTTCAGCAGGTGCTGCCGGACAATTTCGTGCCGCTGTTCCGCCCGCCTTACGGGCATCGTCGTGCCGACAGCGCGCCGTTCTTCCGCGATCAGCAGATGCGGGTTTCGCTGTGGAACATCGATTCCCAGGACAGTACCGGACGCATCAGCGCCGAGCAGGCTGCCAACCGGGTGCTTACGCTGATGCTGCTCTGGCGGCGCGGCAATGTGGTGTTCCATGACAGCACGGACAAGCCGCAGCAGGCGGTGCCATGGCTGATGGCCAATACCGCGCAAAGCGGCGTGATATGGGAGGACTGCCATATCTACCCGCAGCAGTTGGCAGATGAAGAAGATGTGCCGGATGAGGAGGCTGAGACGCCCGACGATGACGCCCCGGAAGACCCGACCGAGCAGCCCGATACAGCTGTTGATCAGGCGTTGCCAGCGGCGAAAGAAAGGGAATAACGAAAACAGATGTCGGAAATTTCCGGGGATTTGTCCCAGACCGGACTTCCGACTGTAAACGCGGCTGATCCATACGCCAAGGGCTAATTTGCCCCCTGAAAAATAAACTTCAAAAAGCGCCGAAACGCGTTTTTATGTCATCGGTTTTGCGGTATTACGACAACAGACCGCCGAAACCTGCAACACAGGTGGCGTCTTTCCAGACCCCACTTTGCGCAATTTTCTCCTGCCTCAAGGGGAAAGCCTAGGCGGCCTTTTCGTGGCGCGGCATCGCTGTGTGTTGCGTCACTTGGCTACTACAAAGGTGAGCGAGTATGGATGACCACGGACGCACCCCTTCCTCTAACCAGCCAATCCTCTACGTGCTCGATACCAACGTATTGATCCATGATCCAAATGCGCTTCTGAATTTCGAAGAACATCACGTTGCACTCCCCATGACGGTCCTGGAAGAACTGGACAAGCTCAAGGCGGGCAAACATTCGGTGGCTGCTGAATGCCGGCAGGCGATCCGGTTGATTGACAAGACACTCGGCGAAGCGACCCCGGAGGAGGTCGAAAAAGGCGTACCGATCGATCGCGGTACAGGTGTTTTCAAGGGTTATCTGTCCATCCTCATGAACAAGCGGCAGGAACCCAACCGGCTGCTGCCCGACAATCTAAACGACAACATCATCATCAATCAGTTGATTGACCTGCATGCGCAGAAAAAGGACACGCGCATCGTACTGGTCACCAAAGACATCAACATGCGGCTTAAGGCACGCGCCTGTGGAATCGAAGCCGAGGACTACAGCACCGACCAACTGGTCGACGACGTGTCGATGCTGTCCCGCGGTTACCACAATATGACCGGCTCTTTCTGGGACCGGGTGAGCAAAGTCGATACCCGTCAGGACCACGGCCGTACCTGGCACAAAGTGCAGATGATCGAGCAGATTCCGTCTGTGCACATCAACGAATTCATCATCGATGAGCAGGGGTTCGTGGGTTGGGTCAAAGGCGTCAAGCCTGATGAGCTGCTGTTGCTGGACATGCATCAAGAGCCGCTGCTGCACCAGGAAGCGTGGGGGCTGAAGCCACGTGACATCTATCAGGGGCTGGCGCTGTTTGCGCTGCTCGATCCGGATATTCATCTGGTGAACCTGTCCGGCGCGGCCGGTTCGGGCAAGACCATTCTCGCCCTGGCCGCTGCCATCGAGCAGACCATGGTCAGCAAGCGTTATCGCCGCATCATCGCCACCCGTAGCGTGCAGGGGCTCGACCAGGAGATCGGCTTTCTGCCCGGCACCGAAGCAGAAAAAATGGAACCATGGCTTGGCGCGATCACCGACAACCTGGAAGCGTTGCACATGGACGATGAAAACACCCATGGCAGCGTGGATTACATCCTGAGCAAAGTGCCGCTGCAGTTCAAATCCCTCAACTACATCCGGGGCCGAAGCTTTCAGCAGAGCCTGATCCTGATCGACGAATGCCAGAACCTTACGCCGCACCAGATGAAAACCATCATCACCCGGGCCGGCGCGGGTTCCAAGGTGGTCTGCCTGGGCAACTTGGCGCAGATCGATACCCCTTATCTGTCGGCTACCAGTTCGGGGCTGACCTACCTGACGGAGCGTTTCAAGGATTTCCCCAACGGCGTACACATCAGTCTGCAAGGTGTTCCACGCTCGATCCTGGCCGAATATGCGGAGAGCCATTTGTAACGTGGCAGCAGCTTCAAGCCTCAAGCTGCAAGCCGACGTCCGCTCAGGGTCGTTAGCTTGCAGCTTGTGGCTTCTAGCCCTAACTCCCTACAATCCCCGCTCCTGTTCAGGAGTCATCCCGTGCTCACTCATCTCGATTCCCAAGGTCGCGCCCACATGGTCGACGTCACTGAAAAAGACGTGACGTTCCGTGAAGCCGTGGCCGAAGCGCGCGTGCGCATGCTGCCCGAAACCCTGCAAATGATCGTCGCAGGCGGACATCCCAAGGGGGATGTATTTGCCGTCGCGCGCATCGCCGGCATCCAGGCCGCGAAGAAAACCAGCGATCTGATTCCCCTCTGCCACCCGTTGATGCTCACCGGCGTGAAGGTCGAACTCACCGCAGAAAGCCCTGACACCGTGCATATCCTTGCCCGCTGCAAACTCTCCGGCCAGACCGGTGTGGAAATGGAAGCGCTGACCGCCGCCAGCATCGCGGCCCTGACCATCTACGACATGTGCAAGGCGGTGGACCGCGGCATGACCATCGAACACGTGCGGCTGCTCGAAAAACTCGGTGGCAAAAGCGGACACTTCATCGCCGACGAACAGGTGAGCGCCCAATGACTATTCACGTGCAAGTCCAGTTCTTCGCGCGTTTTCGCGAAACCCTCGGCACCGAGAGCGAGAAGCTCGAAGGCGCGTTCGCCACCGTCGACGCCGTGCGCCAGCATTTGCTCGAGCGCGGCGGTGTGTGGGACGTGCTGAGCGAGAAAGGCATCATGTGCGCCCGCAATCAGGAGCTGTGCTCCCTGGACACGGCCGTTGAGCCGGGCGATGAAGTGGCCTTCTTTCCGACCGTCACCGGAGGCTGATATGAGCGTGCGAGTGCAAGCCGCAGCGTTTGATCCCGGTGCGGAAGTCAACGCCATGCACGACGCCAACGTTGGCGTAGGTGCAGTGGTCAGCTTTGTTGGCTATGTGCGAGATTTCAACGATGGCCGTGAGGTGGCGGGTATGTTTCTTGAGCACTATCCCGGCATGACCGAGAAAGCGCTGCTTAACATCGTCGATGAAGCGCAGCAGCGCTGGCCGCTGCTCAAGCTGGAAGTGATTCATCGGGTGGGCAATCTGGAGCCGGGGGAGCCGATTGTGTTCGTCGCGGCCGCCAGCGCCCATCGTCAGGCGGCATTCGAAGCCTGCGATTTCGTCATGGACTACCTGAAGACCCGAGCGCCGTTCTGGAAGAAGGAAAACACGTCAGAAGGACCGCGCTGGGTTGAAGGGCGGTCCAGCGATCACAAGGCTGCGGATCGCTGGAAACAGGAGGGCTAAACGCACGTAACTGTAGGAGCGCGCTTGCCCGCGAATCGGTATGTCTGTGACAGGTGGGCCAATTGACCCACCACGTTCGCGAGCAAGCGCGCCCCCACAAATAGCCATCATTCCGCCGCAGGAATCACTCGCTGCACGCGCACCACAGGGCGCAACAACACGGTTGGCGGTGTCTCGCAGCTGATCTTGCGGCCCAGCTTCTCTTCGATCGACGGCAGCTGATACGAATCGTCTTCACCAGCGAAGCTGATCGACACGCCGTCTGCACCGGCACGACCGGTCCGGCCGATGCGATGCACGTAGTCGTCCGGTACTTCCGGCAGGGTGAAGTTGATCACGTGGCTGATGCCGTCGATGTGAATCCCGCGACCCGCAACGTCAGTCGCCACCAGCACCCGAATCTTGCCTTCACGAAAGCCTTCCAGCGTCTTGATGCGCTTGTGTTGGGGCACGTCGCCTGACAACTGCGCGGCATTGATGCCGTCACGCACGAGGCGCTCTTCGATACGCCGCACTTCGTCCTTGCGGTTGGCGAAGACCATCACCCGCTCCCAACCGTGATCATTGATCAGGTTGAACAGCAGCTTGTACTTGTCAGCACCGGCCACGGCATAAATATGCTGCTCGACGGTGTCGCTGGCGACGTTCAGCGATTCGATTTCGACGATCGCAGGATCCGTCGTCCACTGCTTGGCCAGGTTCATCACGTCTTCGGTGAAGGTGGCGGAAAACAGCAGCGTCTGGCGCTCGCCCTTGTGCGGGGTCTGGCGAATGATCGAGCGGACCTGGGGAATGAAGCCCATGTCGAGCATGCGGTCAGCTTCGTCAAGCACCATGACTTCAACCATGTCCAGGTGCACTTCGCCGCGCTGGGCGAAGTCCAGCAGGCGACCTGGCGTGGCGACCAGAATGTCGCAATGGCGCGCTTCGAGGTGTTTGAGTTGCTTGTCGAAATCCATGCCGCCCACAAACGTCATTACGTTGAGGTCGGTGTACTTGGTCAGCGCCTCGGCGTCCTTGGCGATCTGCACCACCAGCTCGCGAGTCGGCGCAATGATCAGCGCACGGGGTTCCCCCATGTAGCGCTCTTTCGGCGGAGGCGTCTGGGTCAGCTGGGTAATGATGGAAATCAGGAAGGCGGCGGTCTTGCCGGTGCCGGTCTGGGCACGGCCGATGGCATCGCGGCCTTTGAGGGTGTAACCCAGAACGCCCGCCTGGATCGGCGTGCAATACGGGAAGCCCAGGTCCTGAATGGCGTGCATCAGTTCGGGGGCAAGAGGGAAATCGTGGAAGCGGGTTTTGCCTTCCTGGGGGTCGACGACGAAGTCTTCGGGTTTCCAGGGAATGACGACGGGCTTGGGCGCACGTTCACGGCGCGGGCGTTCGGCCCTGACGGGCGATGTAACGGCCGGTGCGGTGGCTGCCGAATGCTCGGACGTTGGCACGTGCACTTCTGCTGCTGACGGTTCCCGCGAGACGCTTTCGGTCTGTTGCTGGCGGACGGGGAGGGGAGCAGCAGGCGCGAGCGGCTCAGCCTCGCTTTTTCCGAACATCTTTTTAAGTGCTTTGAGCACGGTCATCTCATCGATTGATTTAGGAATGTACGCCGGGGAGTGTAAAGCAAGAACCCGGCGCAGCGTAGTGTCCTAGCAAATCCGCAACGCAATTGGAAGGATCAAATGAGTGGACTAGCGAAGCTTATCCGCGAGCCAGACACCTATGTCGGAAATTTCCTGCGGTAACACTTCGTGCTCCATTGGGTATTCCTGCCATGTCACGGTGACGCCCTGGGCCTTCAAGTGCTCGTAAGCCGCTCGGCCCATGCCATGCAAAACCACCGGGTCATTGCTGCCGTGCAAGCAATAGGCCGGGATGCGTTGCTGGCTGGCGGAGAGGCTCATTTCGTCGGTGAACGTCGGTGCGTAAGTGGACAGGGCGAGCACGCCGCCGAGGGGCCCTTCCCAGCGCAGGAAGGCAGTGTGCAACACCACCGCGCCGCCCTGGGAAAAGCCCGCCAGGAAGATTCGCGCCGGGTCGATGCCGCTGTCTCGTTGCTGTTCGATCAGCTTGATGACGTCTTGCGCCGAGCCTTCCAGCTCGCCGCTGTCGATGGCGCGGGCCGGGCTCATGGCCTTGATGTCATACCAGCTGGGCATCGCGTAGCCACCGTTGATGGTAACGGCCCGCGTCGGTGCCTGCGGCAGGATGAACCGCGCGGTCTTCAGCGCCTTCTGCAGCATCTCGGCCACCGGCAGGAAGTCGTAGCGATCAGCCCCGAGGCCGTGCAGCCAGATCACGCAGGCATCAACTGCCAATTCCGGTTCGATGATCAACGGTTCAGTCATGTGTGCTCCATTAGTGTGCGGTGCCTTTGGCGCAGCGCTTTAAGGCGGTGCGTCGAGCCGTCAATGTGGAATTCAGGATGTCGCAAGGTTACAAGTTTTGATCTTGACCTGTCGCTAATTCGACATTGCCAGCATGGTGGTACGGGCTTTGCTACATAACCCGCGGAGTGAAGGCGCTCACCTCGGGCGGTAACACTAATAGGCTATCAAGCAGACAGCCAAGTGTTGCGTCAGAGGCAGCAAGGAATCATCGAGCAGGATTCCCGGCACGATTCGCTTTGAACCTCGGGGTTCAAGGACATCATGGGGCTTCAGTCTGCTGGGCTCGCAACATGCCGGACACGCGATGACCAGATGCCTGGCGTCGGTGGCGGTAAACGGGTTCAACGTCGCATGACCCAAAAACAAGCCAGCACGGGTCATGAATGCCTCACAAGGGTGCGACGGGGCTGAGGCTCCTACACAACAAAGAGCAAACTGGAGGTTCGAATGAAGATGTTGAAATCCACCCTGGCTGTAGTGGCCGCCGCTGCAGCGCTCGGCCTGACCGGGTTCGCTCAAGCGGGTGCCAAGCTGGACGCCATTCAGAAGAAGGGCTTTATCCAGTGCGGCGTCAGCGACGGTCTGCCAGGTTTCTCGGTTCCGGACGCCAGCGGCAAGATCCAGGGCATCGACGCCGACTTCTGCCGCGCTGTCGCTGCGGCGGTGTTTGGCGACGCGACCAAGGTCAAGTTCAGCCAATTGAACGCCAAAGAGCGCTTCACCGCGCTGCAGTCCGGCGAAATCGACATCCTGTCGCGTAACACCACCTGGACCAGCTCCCGCGATGCGAGCATGGGCCTTGTGTTCCCGGGCTTCGTCACTTACTACGACGGCGTTGGCTTCCTGGCCAACAGCAAGCTGGGCGTGAAAAGTGCCAAGGAACTGGACGGCGCGACCATCTGTATTCAAGCCGGTACCACCACTGAGTTGAACGTGTCGGACTACTTCCGCGCCAACAACCTCAAGTACACCCCGATCACGTTCGACACCTCCGACGAAAGCGCCAAGTCGCTGGAATCCGGTCGTTGCGACGTACTGACCTCCGACAAATCCCAGCTCTACGCACAGCGCTCAAAGCTGGCCTCGCCGAAGGACTACGTCGTTCTGCCTGAAACCATCTCCAAAGAACCGCTGGGCCCTGTTGTCGCCCGTGGCGATGAAGACTGGACCACCATCGTTCGCTGGGTTGGCTACGCGCTGCTGAACGCGGAAGAAGCAGGCGTCACGTCGAAAAACGTTGAAGCCAAAGCCAAATCCACCAAGAACCCTGACGTGGCCCGCCTGCTGGGTGCCGACGGCGATTACGGTCCGCAGCTTAAGCTGAAGAAAGACTGGGTCGTGCAGATCGTCAAGCAAGTCGGTAACTACGGCGAGATGTTCGAGAAGAACCTGGGCGCAGGCACTCCTCTGGAGATTGCTCGCGGTCAGAACGCTCTGTGGAACGCTGGCGGCATTCAATACGCACCACCAGTGCGTTGATTGACCTGCACCCGGCTGCGTGAATCGCAGCCGGGCGCTTTGTTGCATTTCTTCCGGGGCACTCCATGCAAAATCAAATCAGCGCACCCAAGCAGAGGCTCAGCCTCAGCGACCCTAAAGTGCGTGCGTGGCTATTTCAGATAATTACGGTTGTCGCCGTAGTCGCGATGGGTTGGTATCTGTTCGATAACACCCAGACCAACCTGCAACACCGGGGTATCACCTCAGGTTTCGGTTTCCTTGAAAACAGTGCCGGCTTCGGCATCGCGCAGCACCTGATTCCGTTCACGGAGTCGGACACCTACGCGCGGGTTTTCCTGATCGGTTTGCTCAACACGCTGCTAGTGACGTTCATTGGCGTGATTCTCGCGACCCTGCTGGGCTTCATCGTCGGCGTCGCGCGTCTGTCCAACAACTGGATCATCAACAAACTGGCGACGGTTTACGTCGAAGTCTTCCGTAACATTCCGCCGCTGCTGCAGATCCTGTTCTGGTACTTCGCGGTGTTCCTGACCCTGCCGGGTCCGCGGGCGGCCCACGGGTTTCTCGGGTCCTTCTTCGTCAGCAGCCGTGGCCTGAACATGCCTGCCGCGATTGCCACCGATGCGGCGTGGCCGTTTGTGATCAGCGTGGTACTGGCCATTGTCGCCATCGTGTTCATGACGCGCTGGGCGAACAAGCGCTTCGAAGCCACGGGCGTACCGTTTCACAAGTTCTGGGCGGGCCTTGCGCTGTTCATCGTGATCCCTGCGCTCTGCGCGCTGATCTTCGGTGCACCGGTGCATTGGGAACTGCCTGAGCTGAAAGGCTTCAACTTTGTGGGCGGCTGGGTGTTGATCCCGGAACTGCTGGCACTGACCCTGGCGCTGACGGTGTATACGGCGGCATTCATTGCCGAAATCGTGCGTTCAGGCATCAAATCGGTGAGCCATGGCCAGACCGAAGCAGCTCGCTCGCTGGGCCTGCGTCCAGGGCCGACGTTGCGCAAGGTCATCATTCCGCAGGCGCTGCGGGTGATCATTCCGCCATTGACCAGCCAATACTTGAACCTGGCGAAGAACTCGTCGCTGGCCGCCGGTATCGGTTACCCGGAAATGGTTTCGCTGTTCGCCGGTACCGTGCTCAACCAGACCGGTCAGGCCATCGAAGTCATTGCCATCACCATGAGCGTGTACCTGGCGATCAGTATCAGCATTTCCCTGCTGATGAACTGGTACAACAAGCGCATTGCGCTGATCGAGCGGTGAGGAAACGCGCATGACATCCCATACTTTCAAACCCGACATGCCACCGCCGAGCAAAGTCTTCGGCCCGGTGGCATGGATGCGCCAGAACCTGTTCTCGAGTTGGATCAACACGCTGTTGACCCTGTTCGCGATCTATCTGATCTGGCTGGTTGTTCCACCGCTGCTGAGCTGGGCCATCTTCGATGCCAACTGGGTCGGCACCACGCGCGCCGACTGCACCAAGGCAGGCGCCTGCTGGGTGTTCATCGAACAGCGCTTCGGCCAGTTCATGTACGGCTACTACCCGCAGGAATTACGCTGGAGGGTCGATCTGACCGTCTGGCTGGCGATCATCGGCGTCGCGCCGCTGTTCATCAAAGTGATGCCGCGCAAGGCGATTTACGGCCTGTCGTTCCTGTTCATCTACCCGATCATTGCCTACTTCCTGCTCCATGGCGGGGTGTTCGGCCTGGTGAACGTGCCGACCAGTCAATGGGGCGGCTTGATGCTGACCCTGGTGATCGCCACGGTGGGTATCGCGGGCGCCTTGCCGTTGGGCGTGATTCTGGCATTGGGGCGTCGCTCCGAAATGCCGGCGATCCGCGTGATGTGCGTGACGTTCATCGAGTTCTGGCGAGGCGTTCCATTAATCACCGTACTGTTCATGTCGTCAGTGATGCTGCCGTTGTTCCTGCCTGAAGGCATGAACTTCGACAAACTGCTGCGCGCACTGATCGGCGTGATCCTGTTCCAGTCGGCGTATGTGGCCGAAGTGGTGCGGGGCGGCATGCAGGCCATTCCGAAGGGGCAGTACGAAGCGGCCGCGGCCATGGGCCTCGGCTACTGGCGCCGCATGGGTCTGGTGATTCTGCCGCAGGCCCTGAAAATGGTGATTCCCGGCCTCGTCAACACGGTGATCGCGTTGTTCAAGGACACCAGTCTGGTGATCATCATCGGCCTGTTCGACCTGCTCAACAGCGTCAAACAAGCTGCCGCCGACCCCAAGTGGCTCGGCATGGCGACCGAGGGTTACGTGTTCGCGGCCCTGGTGTTCTGGATCTTCTGTTTCGGCATGTCCCGCTACTCCATGCATTTGGAGCGTAAGTTGGACACAGGCCACAAGCGTTAGGAGTTTTGTGATGAGTGAAGCTATCAGTAAGCCTCTGGGCGCCGAAGGCATGATCCGGATGGAAGGCGTACACAAGTGGTACGGTCAGTTCCACGTGTTGAAAGACATCAACCTGAACGTGCGTCAGGGCGAGCGCATCGTGTTGTGCGGTCCGTCGGGCTCGGGCAAGTCGACCACCATTCGCTGCCTCAACCGTCTGGAAGAACACCAGCAGGGTCGCATCGTGGTCGATGGCACCGAGCTGACGTCCGACCTTAAGCAGATCGAGACGATTCGTCGCGAAGTCGGCATGGTGTTCCAGCACTTCAACCTGTTCCCGCACCTGACCATCCTGCAGAACTGCACGCTGGCGCCGATGTGGGTGCGCAAGATGCCCAAGCGCAAAGCCGAAGAAATCGCCATGCATTATCTGGAGCGCGTGCGTATTCCGGAGCAGGCGCACAAGTTCCCGGGCCAGCTGTCCGGGGGGCAGCAACAACGTGTGGCGATCGCCCGCGCGCTGTGCATGAAGCCGAAAATCATGCTGTTCGACGAGCCGACTTCGGCCCTCGATCCGGAAATGGTGAAAGAGGTGCTCGACACCATGGTCGGCCTGGCAGAAGAGGGCATGACCATGCTCTGCGTGACCCACGAAATGGGCTTTGCCCGCACCGTGGCCAACCGAGTGATCTTCATGGACAAAGGCGAGATCGTCGAACAAGCCGCGCCAAACGACTTCTTCGACAATCCGCAAAGTGATCGTACGCGCCTGTTCCTGAGTCAGATTCTGCACTGAGTCAGTAGCGGCTATACAAAGAGCCCGGGCCCCTGTGCCCGGGTTTTTTGTGGGCGGTCGATTCGCGTGGGCTACAAAACTGTACCCAATCCCCGTAAAACTTGTGTTCTCTGCCGATCTCCAACAGGATTAGTGCTTTGCGCAATGCGCTGTTACATCCTCCTGCCCCCACGAGAATCCCATGACGACCAAGGCGCCGACGGCGAGCAGTCCCCGTTCCAATCCTTCGACCCCTCACGACATAACCGAGCTGCTGATCGACGCAGAAGCCGATGACGAGCAAGTGCAGCGGCAACACCCTGTGCTCAAACGGCCATGGTTTCTGTTATTAGGCCTGGTGCTGGTGGCACTGAATCTGCGCCCGGCGTTGTCGAGCATGGCGCCGTTGTTGAGTGAGGTGTCACGAAGCCTGGGGCTTTCTGCGGCCACGGCCGGCTTGCTGACCACGCTGCCGGTGTTGTGCCTGGGTCTGTTCGCGCCGCTTGCGCCGATTCTTGCGCGGCGTTTCGGCAGCGAGCGCGTGGTGCTGGGCATTCTGCTGACCCTGGCGTGCGGGATCATTCTGCGCAGCTCGATGGGCGAGTTCGGTCTGTTTGCCGGCAGCATCATGGCCGGTGCCAGCATCGGCATTATCGGGGTATTGCTGCCGGGCATCGTCAAACGCGACTTCGCCAAACAGGCAGGCGCCATGACGGGCGTTTACACCATGGCGCTGTGCCTGGGCGCTGCGGTTGCGGCGGGCTCCACGGTGCCGTTGAGCGAAGCGCTTGGCAACGGCAATGGTAGCGACTGGACCTTGGGTCTGGGGTTCTGGATCGTGCCGGCGATTCTCGCCGCGATCTTCTGGTGGCCGCAGACACGTCAGCGCCATGGTCAGCATCAGGTGGCCTACCGGGTGCGCGGTCTGCGCCGTGACCCCCTGGCCTGGCAAGTCACCCTTTATATGGGCCTGCAATCGTCGCTGGCCTACATCGTGTTCGGCTGGCTGCCGTCGATCCTCATCGGTCGTGGCCTTAGTGCCACTGAAGCCGGGCTGCTGCTGTCCGGGTCGATCATGCTGCAGATGGTCAGCTCGCTGACTGCGCCGTGGCTCGCCACGCGGGGCAAGGATCAGCGGATTGCGATTGTGTTGGTGATGCTGCTGACCCTGGCCGGTCTGTTCGGTTGCCTGTATGCCCCGCTTGATCAATTGTGGGCCTGGGCAATCGTGCTTGGGCTGGGACAGGGCGGGACGTTCAGCCTGGCACTGACGCTGATCGTGCTGCGCTCGCGGGACTCCCACGTCGCCGCCAATCTATCGAGCATGGCACAGGGCTTCGGTTACACCCTGGCATCCCTCGGCCCATTTGCGGTAGGCGTCGTGCATGACTGGACCGGCAACTGGGACTCGGTGGGCTGGATCTTCGGCATCATTGGCGTTGCCGCGATCATCGCCGGCCTGGGCGCCGGGCGCGCGCTTTATGTGGGCGTGACCAGCGAGAAAGTCTGAGGGGCAGCATTTCCCATGGGAATGCCCGTGGCAAAACGGGGCGCAGCCGCTTATTGTGCAGGCATCCTATTTCCATGGACGGCGTTCCCATGAGCGAAACCTTCACCAGCGAACACAACAGCGCGCTGATCACGCGCTTTTACGAGGCGTTCAGTCGTCTGGATGCTGAGGCAATGGCCGCGTGCTACAGCGAAGATGTGGTGTTTTCCGACCCGGTGTTTGGCGAGCTGCGCGGGCGGGATGCCGGCGACATGTGGCGCATGCTGACCTCCCGCGCCCGTGACTTCTCGGTGGTTTTCGATCACGTCCGTGCGGACGCCACGACCGGCGCTGCGCACTGGGTCGCGACCTATCTGTTCAGCCAGACCGGTCGCACGGTGGTCAACGATATTCAGGCGCGCTTCGTCTTTCGGGACGGCAAGATCTGCGAGCACCATGACCACTTCAATCTGTGGCGCTGGTCGCGTCAGGCGTTGGGTACACGAGGCGCTTTACTGGGCTGGGCGCCGTTTGTGCAAAACGCCATCCGTGCACAGGGCCAGAAAGGGCTGAAGGCTTTTCAGGCCAGCCGCTGAGGCTTTGATAGAATCCGTTCCCCTCGCTACTGCTCCACGGTCCTGCATGTCTGACGCCGAAATCGCCACCGCGCCCGTACCCGATGCCGCCCCGGTCAAGTCCTGGTTCGTGTATCTGGTGCGCGCGGCCAATGGTTCGTTGTACTGCGGCATCAGTAACGATCCGCAGCGCCGGTTCGCTCAGCATCAGAGCGGCAAAGGCGCGCGCTTCTTCAGCTCCAGCCACGCGGTGGCGCTGGTGTATGTCGAAGCTTGCCGCGACAAGGGGGATGCCCTGCGGCAGGAGAGGCTGATCAAAAAACTGCGTAAAAGCGCCAAGGAATGTCTGGCTGCCAGCTACATCCAGCCAAGTGATGCCGCGCCATCAGCCTGAGCGGGTTTGCCGTAAGCGTGCAGGAGGCTAAGCTGGGGCTTTCCCCCTGCGGATGGCCCGAAGCATGTCTGATTTGATTCTTCATCACTATCCAATGTCCCTGTTCGCCGAAAAAGCCCGGTTGATGCTGGGCTTCAAAGGCTTGTCATGGCGCTCGGTCAACATCCCGTCGATCATGCCCAAGCCCGACCTCATGCCCCTCACCGGCGGCTATCGCAAAACCCCCGTTCTGCAAGTGGGCGCCGACATCTACTGCGACACCGCGTTGATTGCCCGCCGGCTGGAGCAGGAAAAGTCCTCACCGACCTTTTACCCCGAAGGTCAGGAGTTCACGTCGGCAAGCCTGGCCGCGTGGGCGGATTCAGTACTGTTCCTGCATTCCGTCAGCCTGGTGTTTCAACCTGCCTCTATGGCTGCGCGTTTCGCCAAGGTCCCGCCTGAGGCTGTGAAGGCATTCGTTGCCGACCGCGCCACCTTGTTCAATGGCGGCAGCGCCAATCGTGTGCCGCTGGAAGTGGCTCAGCATCAATGGCCGACACTGATGGCGCGTCTGGAAACCCAGCTTGAGCGCAACGGTGATTTCCTCTTGGGCGCGCCCTCGATTGCTGATTTCTCGGTGGCCCACACCCTGTGGTTCCTGAAACAAACACCTGTCACGTCCCCGCTCGTGGATGCCTATCCGGCCGTGTTGAGCTGGTACGAGCGCGTTATCGCATTCGGCCATGGCGCGCCGAGTGAGTTGAGTTCAGGTGACGCCGTTGAAATCGCGCGTGCTGCCACCCCGGCGGCGGTGCCTGACGAAGCGTTTACCGATCCCAATGGTTTTACCGTTGGCCAGCAGGTCACCGTGTCTGCGGTGGATTACGGCGTTGACGCGGTGGCGGGAGAGTTGGTGTTCAGCGGGCGCGAAGAGATCATCCTGCGCCGCGAAGACGACCGTGCGGGCACCGTGCATGTGCACTTCCCGCGCTTGGGTTTTCAGATCAAGGCGGCTTGAATTTGTAATGTGGAAATGAGCCCGGTGCAACGCCGGGCTTTATCGCAACGCTGAATAATCCCTTAGGTTTAATTGCACATCAATCTAAGGGATTAACGCTGAGTGGTCGTCACTGTCAGTTGTGACAGTTGTTAAAAAAGCCACGGGGTTTACTCTCTTCTTTCAACTTGAACAAAAGTCGTCCGGTCCCTGAGAGCGTCTGAGCCCCCCTCGTGCCTGCGATATTCTCAATGCTCTGTGACATCGGACGGCTTATTTCCAGGGATAGGAGAGCACGTCATGGTCAACACCAATACGTTCGGGGTATCGCTACTTGTTATTACCCTGCAATGCGCTGATGTTTATGCGGCCAGTTGCGCTGATACGGCCAGGGCACTGGCAAGCCGTTATCACGATACAAGGGAAAACTGCGGCAAAGCCTCGTCACCCGCGTTCTTGTGCAACGGCGTTATCTTCAGGGCGACCATTCCCTCGGACGACTACAACTCGTGGGATCCGAGCCCTGCCTCGGTTAAGAGCGGCGGTACGTCGTTCTCTTATCTGCGTAAGGACGCCAAATTTTCCCGGCTCGTTCGGTATGAAAACAATGGCTACGTGCTCTTTCCGATTCAGGAGCTGCCGACGGGCAAAAGCGCCTACAACGTGCTGTGCTCGTTCCCGATGGACGGCGGCACTGACTCGCGGATCGACAAAGGCTGCGGCACATCCCCGGCAGCGAGCGCGCCAGGCAAAGGCGCTGAGTGCTTTTCTCAAAAGATCGAGACCGGTCGCCAGTGGGCAGAGCAGTACAAGACGCAGACCAAAGGCGATAACCGTAACGAGTGCGGGTTTGATGTGCGCGATCCGCTGGACCGGCACGCAACTGACAACTTCAATGCCAGTTTGAGCGCCATGCGCGAGATGGGAAGGACGTCGTTCAATAAGCAGAATGAACTCAGGCTGGATACCTGGAGTAGTGAAACACCTGATAAAAACTTGCCCATTCAGGCCTTTTTCTATTTGCCCGAACCTGGGGGCGGCAAAGACGATGCCCGATTTGATCAACAACGTTATTACTCTCAAACCGGTGTCTGGGTGCCGATTATCGAAATGACACTTCCTGATTCCCCCTCTAAAGACGCACTGTTTGTCTGTAATGCCGATGATCAGGCTGTCTCTGAATCGGGCAAGACAATCGATCGCTATATCCAGTCCGCCACGTGGACGTTACGCCCTGACCCGGGCACGGGAGAAGAGGAGTGGTCACTGTCGGTCGTGCTGACCGAATTGGGTAAGAAGCAAACGGGCTCTTCAGGCTCTGACGCGGTATATGCCGAACTGGTCCGCAAGTACAAAAATGATTATCAGTGGAAACAGAATGATGGCGGTGGCATGCGTCGCCAGTTGGTCTGCCACTTCAGCATTGCGCGGAATAAGGATGCATTCAATCTGGAGCCATTCCGCCCCGATCTCTCTGAAGAGAAGGCCGAGGCGGCGGGGTGCAATCCGGTTTGACTCTGGGCGGCCAAGCGTTTGGCGTTACTTCAGCGCAGCGAGAATCTGCTCTTCGCTGAAGCCTCTGATCAGCGTGCCGTTCACGTCGATCAGAGGGATGCCGCGACCGCCGAGCGCCTCATAGGCTTTGCGCCCGGCAGCGTCTTTTTCGATGTCGAATTCGGTGTAAGGAATGCCCTGGCTGTCGAGAAAACGCCGCGTCTGCTTGCAGTAGCCGCACCAGTCGGTGGCGTACAACGTCACTTTCGCGTTGGCCTGCGCGTGCTCCGATACAGCCGAGGAGGGGTGAACCAGGTTTTCGATCTTGCCCCAGTTCTGGTACACGACCACCACCAGCATAATGAGCAGGAACTTCTTCAGGGTACGAACGAACATTCGGTTTCGGCTCCTCGGCTGGGCTCAGCGGCGTTTAAGCTGATCGGTCAACTGAGTGGGCAGACCTTTGATGATCAGCGTGCCTTTCTCCTCGTCGTACTCGATCTTGTCGCCCAGCAGGTGCGCCTCAAAGCTGATCGACAGACCTTCGGCGCGGCCGGTGAAACGGCGGAACTGACTCAACGTGCGCTTATCGGCCGGGATCTCGGGCGACAGGCCGTAATCCTTGTTGCGGATGTGATCGTAGAAGGCGCGCGGACGGTCCTCGTCGATCAGGCCGGACAGCTCTTCCAATGCGATGGGCTCGCCCATTTTGCTCTGGCTGCTGGCATAGTCGACCAGCGCCTTGGTCTTTTCGCGGGTCGATTCTTCCGGCAGGTCTTCGCTCTCGACGAAATCACTGAAAGCCTTGAGCAGGGTGCGTGTCTCGCCCGGTCCGTCGACACCTTCCTGGCAGCCGATGAAGTCGCGGAAGTACTCGGACACCTTCTTGCCGTTCTTGCCCTTGATGAACGAGATGTACTGCTTGGACGCCTTGTTGTTCTGCCACTCGGAAATGTTGATGCGGGCGGCAAGGTGCAACTGGCCCAGGTCCAGATGCCGGGAGGGCGTCACGTCCAGGGCTTCGTTCACCGCCACGCCTTCGCTGTGGTGCAGCAACGCAATCGCCAGGTACTCGGTCATGCCCTGTTGATAGTGCGCAAACAGCACGTGGCCGCCGACCGACAGGTTCGACTCTTCCATCAGCTTCTGCAGGTGTTCGACCGCGATGCGGCTGAACTGGGTGAAATCCTTGCCTTGATCGAGATATTCCTTCAGCCAGCCACTGAACGGGTGCGCGCCGGACTCGGCATGGAACAGACCCCAGGCCTTGCCCTGTTTGGCGTTATAGCTTTCGTTGAGGTCCGCCAGCATGTTCTCGATGGCCTGCGACTCGGCGAGCTCCGAGTCCCGGGCGTGGAGCACAGCGGGTGTGCCGTCGGGTTTCTTGTCGATCAGGTGGACGATGGCGTGACGGATCGGCATGGATTTCTCGGCTGCTGAAGGGGAACTGAACGGGACCAGACCAGGCCCGTGCGAAAGTCGGCAAGTGTACCGCAGACGGGAGGCGGAACGCTCTGGAAGGGCCGAAAACGCTGACCTGGGCACATTAATATGACTTTTTTACGCCTCTCGGGCGATAAAGCTGACCAAATGGGTAGGTAGGGGCGGATATTTGCGTTGCGCTGTGCTAGTTTTGCCCGGTCCTGAGCGCCAAAGCGCGCCAGGCGTGCAGTTTGTGGGCGTTCGGCCGAACCAAAGGCCGTTTACAGTATCTACATTTCGCGTCTGTACCACACTCTGCAAACCATTCGAATTTGATAGGGAAGGAACACCACCATGGCTCTGACTAAAGACCAATTGATCGCCGATATCGCAGAAGCAATCGACGCGCCGAAAACCACCGCGCGCAACGCTCTCGACCAATTGGGTCAAATCGTCGCTGACCAACTGGAAAACGGTAGTGAAATCACTCTGCCAGGCATCGGCAAACTGAAAGTCACCGAGCGTCCAGCTCGCACCGGCCGCAACCCTTCGACTGGCGCTGCCATCGAAATCGCTGCCAAGAAAGTGGTCAAGTTCGTACCAGCCAAAGTGCTGACTGACTCGGTCAACAAGTAAGCGAAAACGCTGCTTGGTTGAGGAAACCGTGTGACGGAGCGATCCGGACACGGTTTTTTTGTGCCCGTTATTTCTTGAAGGGGTTGCAGCCGGCCGCTTTCGCCGCTGCCTCGGATACCACCGGACGGAAGGGTTCCAGGTTCCAGTCGGCACGTTGCGGATAGTTGCGCACGATGCAGGCTATTTGCTGCTTCATGCTGCCTGAGTCGCTTTCTTCATTGCGCCACTGCAGGTCCGATCCGCGCAAGTCGTATAGCTCCTGATAAACGTCTTGCTGCTGACTGGCCTGTACTTTTTTGCCCAGCTCGGTCAGTACCACATTCAGCGTCCACTCCGCTTTTCCAGTGCCGGGGTCCAGGCGCTGCTCCCAGTTGCTCCATGCGATGTATTTAGCGGTCACGTTGCGGTTGAGGTTAAGCGAGACCCCTTGATCGGCCGCGCTGTAAGTGAAGCGTTGCTCTGGCGGCCGAGTGAAGTCGACATTCAGAATGGGCACCGCGTAGCCCTGATCATAGAGTTTGCGCTGGAAGGTGCGCGCGTTGGCCAGGCCGTCCTGCTGTACCGCCGCTTTACCGTTGTCGCCTCGGACGGGGTAGTTGAACGTGTTCTTGCCCCGGTAAATAAATGCATCGATGTCATCCATGATGTCGCTGCCGCCGGGGGCATTCTTGAGCATGAATTCGTTGAAGAAGTCCTTGCGTGAATAAGGGTCGGCGTTGGTGGTGGTCACTCTGGCTTCATGGGCCTGAATCATCGCGTCCCACTGCGCAGGCACTTCGGCGTTCCACGAGCACTGCGTCGTCTGAATCGGTTGTCGGGCGCCGCCCTGATATTTCTGTTGCCACTGCTCGGCCGTGTTGACGTTCTGACCGGCACAGGTGCCGTAGGCCCATTGAGCGTTCTTGTTCGCCGTTGTCGGTTCGGACGGGGGAACGAAGGTAGCGTCGTTGAAGGGCCCGCAGCCGTACCACTTGCGATCCGGCCCGGTGTAGCCATCGAACGTGTAGATACAGGCCCAGCCCTCCTGCTTGACCGGAAGCTGCAGCGCGAGCCCGTCCGTTGGCGTCCTGAGGATGAAGCCTGCGGGGTGAACAAGCACTGATGTGCTCAGGTCCCGGCGTATCCAGGTGTAGGACGTTGCCCCGGTTTGCAGGGCGTAGGGGCTGTAATCCCAGGGATTGAAGTTGCCGTGATTGACCATGCGCAAGGTGATGCCGCTGCAGTAGTAATGGCCCCGCGCGGCGCCGGTGTCTGGCTCTTTGCAATGGTTGTCGATCCGGTTGTAACTGGCGTTGATGCGCTTGACCGTTTCGACCGGATCAAGGTTTGCCTTCAATTCAACTGCCCACGACGGGCAGCTCCAGACCATCAACATGCAGATAAGGCAGGCTGAAACGCGCATGGCTGACCTCCTTGTGCCGGGGCACGCAACGAGGATTCAGCTTATGAACGAGGGCGTTTGCCGTCTACTGACAGAAATGACACTGCCGTTGAGGCTCAGGGCCTGCGCGCGGTCCAGCGTTGTTCTCGCCAGGCTTGCTGACGAGCTGTGTCGTGAAAGGTCCAGGCAACGAAGCGACTCTGTTTCTGCCCTTGCCCCATCTCGACGGTCTGGCTTTCAACGGCACCGGCTTTTTTTAACGCGCTCTGGATCAGGGGCAGATTCGACGCTTTGGACACCAGCGTGCTGAACCACAACACCTGCGTCGCCACCTGAGCACTTTCACTGATCAATTGCGTCACAAAGCGCGCTTCGCCACCTTCGCACCACAGCTCCGCCGCCTGGCCGCCAAAATTCAGCACCGGCAACTTGCGTTTGGGGTCGGCCTTGCCGAGGGCTCGCCATTTGCGCTGGCTGCCGCTTAATGCTTCCTCGGCCGAGGCGTGGAAGGGCGGGTTGCACACGCTGATGTCGAAGCGCTCATCCGGCTGCAGCAGATGGGTCAGGATGTGTTTGGGGTTGAGTTGCTCCCGAAAACTGATGCTCTTGTTCAAGCCGTTGGCTTTGACGATGGTCGCCGCCGAGGCGAGGGCGACCTTGTCGATGTCCGAGCCCAGAAACGACCAGCCGTACTCGCCCTGACCGATTAGCGGGTAGATGCAGTTCGCGCCCGTGCCGATATCCAGCGCTGTGACGGACGCGCCGCGCGGGATGACCCCTTCGTTGCGTTCCGCCAGCAGGTCCGCCAGAAAGTGCAGGTAGTCCGCGCGCCCCGGGATGGGCGGGCAGAGGTAGTCCGCCGGAATATCCCAATGGGCGATGCCGTAGAAAGACTTGAGCAAAGCGCGGTTGAACACCCGCACGGCCGCCGGGTTGGCGAAGTCGATGCTTTCCTTGCCATAAGGATTGAGGATTACGAACTTGCCCAGTTCGGGGCTGGTTTTGATCAGGCGCGGAAAGTCGTAGTGACCCTGATGGCGGTTGCGCGGGTGCAGGGTGGCTTTCTCACGCGGTGCGGCAGGCTTGGCCTGTTGCGCAGGCTTGGCTTTCTTGCGTGGGGGATTGCGTGGAGGGTTGCGGGAGTCGGCGCTGGTCATCGGTGATGCATTCTCGTGAAAGCACAACCCCTGTAGGAGTGAGCTTGCTCGCGACAACCGTGTATCAGCAACGGTTGGGTTACTGATATACCGATATCGCGAGCAAGCTCACTCCTACAGGGGTCATGGTCGTCAACCGGCCTGCGATTCAGGCCGGCTGATCTGATCGGATTACAAACTCGCGATCCGCGCGTGCTGCTCGGCCAGTTTGCCCAGCGCCTGTTCGGCTTCGGCCATCTTCGCGCGTTCCTTGGCGATGACTTCAGGCGGCGCCTTGTCGACGAACGCGGCATTGGACAGCTTGCCGCCAACTCGCTGCACTTCGCCCTGCAGACGCTGGATTTCCTTGTCCAGACGCGCCAGTTCGGCGTCCTTGTCGATCAGGCCGGCCATCGGCACCAGCACTTCCATCTCACCGACCAGAGCGGTCGCTGACAGCGGTGCTTCGGCGCCTGCTTCCAGCACAGTGAACGATTCAAGCTTGGCCAGCTTCTTCAGCAGGTGCTCGTTCTCGTTCAGGCGGCGCTGGTCTTCGGCGCTGACGTTCTTCAGGAACAACTGCAGCGGCTTGCCCGGACCGATGTTCATCTCGCCACGGATGTTGCGCACACCGAGCATCAGGCTCTTGAGCCACTCGATGTCACCTTCGGCTGCGACATCGATGCGCGCATCGTTCGCCACCGGCCACGGTTGCAGCATGATGGTCTTGCCTTCGATGCCGGCCAGCGGCGCGAGGCGCTGCCAGATTTCTTCGGTGATGAAAGGCATGAACGGATGCGCCAGACGCAGAGCGACTTCCAGCACACGCACCAGCGTGCGACGGGTGCCGCGCTGACGCTCGATCGGCGCCGTCTCGTCCCACAGGACGGGCTTGGACAGTTCCAGGTACCAGTCGCAATACTGGTTCCAGATGAACTCGTACAGCGCCTGCGCCGCGAGGTCGAAACGGAACTGGTCCAGCTGACGGGTCACTTCGGCTTCAGTGCGTTGCAGCTGCGAGATGATCCAGCGATCCGGCAGCGAGAGTTCGAACGCTTCGCCGTTCTGGCCGCAGTCTTCGCCCTTGTCGAGCACGTAACGCGCAGCGTTCCAGATCTTGTTGCAGAAGTTGCGATAGCCTTCGACGCGGCCCATGTCGAACTTGATGTCGCGGCCAGTGGAGGCCAGCGAGCAGAAGGTGAAACGCAGGGCATCGGTGCCGTAGCTGGCGATGCCGTCGGCGAACTCGTCGCGGGTCTGCTTCTCGATCTTCTTGGCCAGCTTGGGCTGCATCATGCCGGAGGTGCGTTTCTGCACCAGTGCTTCGAGCTCGATACCGTCGATGATGTCCAGGGGGTCAAGGACGTTGCCCTTGGACTTGGACATCTTCTGGCCTTGGCCATCACGCACGAGACCGTGGACATACACGGTCTTGAACGGCACCTGCGCGGTGCCGTCTTCGTTCTTCACCAAGTGCATGGTGAGCATGATCATCCGGGCAACCCAGAAGAAAATGATGTCGAAGCCGGTCACCAGCACGTCGGTCGGGTGGAAGGTTTTCAGGAAATCCGTCTGCTCCGGCCAGCCCAGCGTGGAGAACGTCCACAGGCCGGAACTGAACCAGGTGTCGAGCACGTCGTTGTCCTGCTGCAGAACAACGTCAGGGCCCAGGTTGTGTTTGGCGCGGACTTCGGCTTCGTCGCGGCCGACGTAAACCTTGCCGGACTCGTCGTACCAGGCCGGAATGCGGTGGCCCCACCAGAGCTGACGGCTGATGCACCAATCCTGAATGTCGCGCATCCAGGAGAAGTACATGTTCTCGTATTGCTTGGGCACGAAGGCGATGCGTCCGTCTTCAACAGCGGCAATGGCAGGCTCAGCCAGCGGCTTGGTCGACACGTACCATTGATCCGTCAGCCACGGCTCGATGATGGTGCCGGAGCGGTCGCCCTTCGGCACTTTCAAGGCGTGGTCGTCAACGCTGACCAACAGCCCGGCAGCGTCGAAGGCGGCAACAATCTGCTTGCGCGCTTCGAAGCGGTCGAGGCCGGCGTATTCGGCAGGGAGGGTGCCGTCGACGGTGTCGTTCAGCGTGCCGTCGAGGTTGAACACCTGGGCAGCGGGCAGCACGGCAGCGTTCTTGTCGAAGATGTTCAACAGCGGCAGGTTGTGGCGCTTGCCGACTTCATAGTCGTTGAAGTCGTGGGCCGGGGTGATCTTCACGCAGCCGGTGCCGAATTCAGGGTCGCAGTAGTCGTCCGCGATGATCGGGATGCGACGGCCTACCAGCGGCAGCTCGACGAATTTGCCGATCAGCGCCTGGTAGCGCTCATCGTTCGGGTTCACGGCGACGGCCGCGTCGCCGAGCATGGTTTCCGGACGGGTCGTGGCGACGATCAGATAGTCCAGGCCTTCAGCGGTCTTGGCACCATCGGCCAACGGGTAGCGCAGGTTCCACAGATGCCCCTTCTCGTCGTGGTTTTCCACTTCGAGGTCGGAGATTGCGGTGTGCAGCTTGGTGTCCCAGTTGACCAGACGCTTGCCACGGTAGATCAGGCCGTCTTCATGCAAACGCACGAAGGCTTCCTTCACCGCTTCGGACAAGCCGTCGTCCATCGTGAAGCGCTCACGGCTCCAGTCGACCGACGAGCCCAGGCGACGGATCTGACGGCTGATGTTGCCGCCGGACTGATCCTTCCATTCCCAGACTTTTTCGAGAAATTTGTCGCGACCCAGGTCGTGGCGGCTCTGACCCTGGGCTTCGAGTTGACGCTCCACCAGCATTTGCGTGGCGATACCGGCGTGGTCGGTGCCCGGCTGCCACAGGGTGTTGCGACCCTGCATGCGGCGGAAGCGGATCAGGGCGTCCATGATCGCGTTATTGAAACCGTGGCCCATGTGCAGGCTGCCGGTGACGTTCGGCGGCGGAATCATGATGGTGTACGAGTCGCCCGCGCCTTGCGGAGCGAAATAGTTTTCGGACTCCCAGGTCTGGTACCAGGAAGTTTCGATGGCGTGCGGCTGGTAGGTCTTGTCCATGCGAGGCGGGAACCTGATCTGCTTTGAGTCGGAAAAGCCGACGAGTATAGCTTTTCAAGGCGGCGTCAAGCTACAAGCGCTAGGTCGGGTGCTACGAGCGGCGATGCCCTGAATCGTCGCGGGCATCTGTAGGACTGCGCTTGCCCGCGATCCCGGGTCGGCAAAGAGGACAGGTTCAGCTGTTGTATTGACTCAACAGCCGTTCCATCCGCGCATCCAGACGGCGTTTGATTTCGTTCTCGATGTGCGGGGCGAAGTCGTCGATCACGTCTTGCATGATCAACTGCGCAGCGGCTCGCAGTTCCGCGTCCAGGTGCAGCAGCGCGTCAGCGTTCGGCGCCTTGGCGCTTGACGCGTTGGCCGCGGGTGCGGCAGGTGTCACGGCAGCAACCGGCTCGGGCGTGAGCAGAGGAATGTCGTTGAGGTTGGCTTCGTGCTCATCGACCGTCACGACCTGGCCGGTGACCACGTCAAACAGCAGCGGGATCTGCTCGTCGCTGTGCACGGACTCCGTCAGCAGGGGCGGCCGGGCCGGATCATCGCCCAACAGCTGGCGAATGGACTCGAGGTCATCCAGCAGGTGTGCTGAATCTTTCAGGTGTTTTGAATTATCCATCGTGTGCTCAAAGACGCTGCAGCCGGTGATCTTGCAGAGGATAGCCCTGTTCGCGGTAGAAGCGAAAACTCTCGCGCGCCGCGAGGCGAATGGCGGGATCCTCGACAACGATCTCGGCGACACGCGCGAATCGTTTGAAGAATTCCGGGATGCGCAGGTCAAGGTTGACCAGCAGATCCTGATGTTGGCCGGGGTCGCTGCCGATACCCAGCGCCACGGGTGCGTCCTGGTCGTCTTCGACCGCGCCATGGGGAACGAACGCTTCGCCCCGGAAGCGCCACAGTCGGGCGTCCAGTTCCTCGCGTTGCCCGGCATCGCTGCAATGCAAGTACACCCGATGGCCGAGGCGCCAGGCCTTGTCAGTGAGTTTGCAGGCGAAGTCCAGGCGCGCGACGGGGTCGGCACTCGGCAGAATGTAGAAATCGACTTGGGTCATGGGTGATTCCAGAACGCTGAACGCGCCGACCGCGGAGGCCGGCGCGTGTGCAGCGGCTTAAACGCCAGCGCGGTCGATCAGGTATTGGGTCAGCAGCGGAACCGGACGGCCCGTTGCGCCCTTGTCCTTGCCACCGCTGAGCCATGCCGTACCGGCGATGTCCAGGTGCGCCCACTCGTAGGCTTTGGCAAAGCGCGAGAGGAAGCAGGCCGCCGTGATGGTGCCGGCTTTCGGGCCGCCGATGTTGGCGATGTCGGCAAACGGGCTGTCCAGTTGCTCTTGGTACTCGTCGAACAACGGCAGCTGCCAGGCGCGGTCGTCGGCGCGTTTGCCGGCTTCCAGCACTTGGCTGATCAATGCGTCGCTGTTGCCCAGCAGGCCCGAAGTGTGACCGCCCAGCGCGACGACGCAAGCGCCGGTCAGGGTGGCGATGTCGATCACGGCTTGTGGCTTGAAGCGTTCGGCGTAGGTCAGTGCATCGCACAGCACCAGACGGCCTTCAGCGTCGGTGTTGAGGATCTCGACGGTCTGGCCGCTCATGGTCTTGACGATGTCGCCCGGGCGCGTTGCGTTGCCGCTCGGCATGTTTTCAGCTGCCGCGACGATGCACACCAGATTGATCGGCAGTTGCAGTTCGAGCACGGCGTTCAACGTGCCGAACACGCTCGCGGCGCCGCACATGTCGAATTTCATTTCGTCCATGCCCAGGCCCGGCTTGAGGCTGATGCCGCCGGTGTCAAAGGTGATGCCCTTGCCGACCAGCACGAAAGGCTTTTCGCTTTTCTTGCCGTTGGAATACTGCATGACGATCAGACGTGGCGGCTGAGCGCTGCCTTGACCAACTGCCAGGAACGAACCCATCCCCAGCTTTTCGATGTCTTTCTCATCGAAGACTTCGACCTTGAGACCCTTGTTGGCTTTGCCCATCGCCTTGGCCTGCTCGCCCAGATAGGTCGGGTGGCAGATGTTCGGCGGCATGTTGCCCAGGTCGCGGGTCACGGCCATGCCGGCGGCGATGGCTTGTGCATGTTTGGCCGCGCGTTCAACGTCGGCGACGTTGGCTTTGGCGGTCAGCAGGGTGACTTTTTTCAGGGCGCGAGGATCGACTTTCTGACTCTTGAACCGATCGAAGACGTACTCGCCGTCGGCCAGGGTTTCGACCAGCAGACGGTTCTTGCCATAGACGTCGCGATTCTTGACGTTCAGTTGGTCAAGGTCGAAACCGGCATCAACGCCACCCAGGCTTTTCAGGGTGCTGAGTGCGCCGCTGATGATTTTGCGGAACTGACGATCATTCAATTCCGGCTCTTTGCCCGAACCGACCAGCAATACGCGTTCGGCTTTCAGGTTGGGCAGGCTGTGCAGCAACAGGCTCTGGCCGATCTTGCCCGACAGGTCGCCGCGCTTGAGGACGGCACTGATGGCGCCGCCGCTCAGGGTGTCGAGGGTGCTCGCGGTGTCGCTCAGCGTGCGGCCTTCACCGACGGCGACCACCAGCGTGGCGGTCTTCAAGGTTTCTGCACTGACGCTTTTAACAACCAATTCCATGTCGGGGTCCCCGAATAAACTGTGAGTTATCGCACTTGAGCACACGGCTCGGCAGCGGCGCGGAAGTATTTACACCGGCATGCCTGCGGCAAGGCCCGCAGTTTGACCCTGCGAGCCAATGGATGACAACCCCGTCCGGGCGCGCGTGTGTGCCGGTTGCAGAAGTATCCCGCGCGCGCAGTGACAGACACACCCAATCACAGGATAATGCCGCATATTTTTTTGGTGGTTCGCCGTCGCGCGCATCATGGCTGATCCATTTCATTGTCATGCCGCCTTAGCGTGACAACCCTGGAGTGTCTGGTTTGATTGTCTTCCGTTACCTGTCCCGAGAAGTGCTGGTTACCCTGAGCGCTGTCAGTGCTGTGCTGCTGGTAATCATCATGAGTGGCCGCTTCATCAAATACCTGGCCCAGGCTGCATCGGGCGCACTCGATCCGGGTGTGCTGTTTCTGATCATGGGTTTCCGTCTGCCGGGCTTCTTGCAACTGATTCTCCCGCTGGGGTTATTCCTCGGGATTCTCCTGGCGTACGGCCGGTTGTACCTCGAAAGCGAAATGACCGTACTGGCCGCCACCGGCATGAGCCAGCAACGCCTGCTGCTGATCACCCTGGCGCCGGCTGCGCTGGTTTCACTGCTGGTGGCCTGGCTCAGCTTCAGCCTCGCCCCCCAGGGCGCGACCCAGTTTCAGCTGCTGATCAACAAGCAGGACGCGATGACCGAGTTCGACACGCTGGTGCCGGGTCGCTTCCAGCTGCTGCGTGACGGCAGCCGCGTGACCTACACCGAGACCATGAGCGACGATCGCATCAATCTGGGCGGCGTATTCATCTCCGAGAAGAAGCTCGACGAGAAGAAAGACCACGGCATCACCGTGCTGGTCGCGGAAAAGGGCCGGCAGGAAATCAAGCCCGATGGCACGCGCTACCTGATTCTGGACAACGGCTATCGCTACGACGGTAACCCCGGTCAGGCCGATTACCGCGCGATCAAATACGACACCTACGGCGCCTTGCTGCCCAAGCCGGACATCAGCGACGAGATTACTGACCGCGATGCCATCTCCACCAGCGAGCTGCTGACCGGCGAAGACAGCCTGCGCAACCGGGCCGAACTGCAATGGCGGGTTTCGCTGCCGATTCTGGTGTTCATCGTGACGCTGATGGCGGTGCCGCTGGCTCGGGTCAATCCGCGTCAGGGCCGCTTCCTCAAGCTTCTTCCGGCGATTCTTCTTTATATGGCTTACCTCACCATCCTGATTGCTGCGCGCGGTGCGCTGGAGAAGGGCAAGATCCCGATGGGCCTTGGCCTGTGGTGGGTGCATGCACTGTTCCTGTCCATCGGACTGGCGTTGCTCTACTGGGAGCCTCTGCGCCTGAAGCTTGCGAGTCGCCGCAGCGTGTCGGGGGTGGCTCATGGTTAAGCTCGATCGCTACATCGGCAAAAGCGTGTTCATGGCGATCCTTGCGGTGCTGGGGATCATCCTCGGGCTGGCCTCGCTGTTCGCCTTCATCGACGAAATGGCCGACATCAGCGACACCTACACCTTTTGGGATGCTGGCAGTTTTGTCGTGATGACGGCGCCGCGCCGGCTCTACGACATGCTGCCGATGGCCGCGCTGATCGGTTGCCTGATCGGCCTCGGCGCACTGGCCAGCAACAGCGAACTGACGATCATGCGTGCGGCCGGTGTGTCGATCGGCCGTATCGTCTGGGCGGTCATGAAACCCATGCTGGTATTGATGGTGGCCGGGCTGTTGATCGGCGAATACCTCGCGCCGATGACCGAAGCCTCGGCCCAGGCCGCGCGCTCGCTGGCTCAAGGCACCGGCGACGCCCAGAGTGCCAAACACGGTCTGTGGCACCGTCAGGGTGAGGAATTCATCCACATCAACACGGTGCAACCGAACGGTCTGCTGTATGGCGTGACCCGTTACCATTTCGACGACCAGCGCCACATGCTGACGTCGAGTTTTGCCAAGCAAGCCAACTTCAAGACCGATTACTGGTTGCTGAAGGACGTCACCACAACGGTGTTTCATGACGGTCGCACCGAAGTGGTCACCGCACCTGAAGAACGCTGGAACGTCGCGCTGAGCCCGCAGTTGCTGAGCACGGTGGTCCTGCCGCCTGAGTCGCTCTCCATGACGGGCCTTTACAGTTATGCGCGTTATCTGGCTGATCAGGGGTTGAACAACGGTCGGTACTGGCTGGCGTTCTACACCAAAATTCTTCAGCCGCTGGTCACCGTAGCGCTGGTGCTGATGGCGATTTCCTTCATCTTCGGGCCTTTGCGCTCGGTGACGCTGGGGCAGCGTGTGTTCACGGGTGTACTGGTGGGCTTCACCTTCCGCATCGCTCAGGATCTGCTGGGCCCGTCGAGCCTTGTGTTCGGCTTCTCGCCACTCTTCGCCGTGCTGGTGCCGGCGGGTGTGTGTGCCCTGGCGGGCATCTGGTTGCTGCGCCGCGCGGGCTGATACCTGCTGAGTATGAAAAGCCGACCCCTGGGTCGGCTTTTTTGTGGGCATTGCACAGGTAGGGGAGTACGCGAGTGCGTTTCTCCACTGAATTTGCGGCGGGTAATCAACTCCGGATGTACGCGAAACTCTTAGAGGCCGGCTTGCTGGCGAACGCGTTGTTCCTGAGGCATTGACGTCGGCTGATCCACACCTTTCGCCAGCAAGCCGGCTCCTACGGACCGTATCTATCAGGTGAACGGTGGCAGTGTGGGCTTTCCCTGGGCGGGCTTACTTCCTTCTGGGCACGCGCACCAGCTGCGTCTCGGAATAAAGGTCATGCCAGCAGCGTTTCTGTTTGTCGAACAGGCTCCAGAAGAAACCCAGCCCGACGCACAGCCACGATGCGATGGCGACGATGAAGCGCAGCAGCGCCTGCCAAAGGCTGATGGCCGTTCCATCGGCGTTCTGCACGCGTATTCCCCAGACCTGCATGCCGAGGGTTTGGCCCGCGCGTGTCCAGAAGTGGGCAAAGAAGCCGAACAGCGTGATCAGCAGAATCGAGGACAGCAGCGGGTCGGCATCAAGGGCGCCGGAATCGGAGAGCTCGCGCAGTCTGGCTTCGCCGACAAACCCCATCCAGACCAACTTGTAGAGAAAGGTGGTGACCATCAGCAACGCCACGCACAACAGCGCGTCGTAGCTGATCGCAGCCATGCGCCGGCCCAATCCCGCAGCGGGAAAGTCGCCCTGGGGACGTAACACCTGCGCGTCATCGTTAGCTGAGGTCATGGCAGCGCTCGTTCACACGTGAGCGGGCAGTTTACGGAATCGCAGGCATAAAAAAGCCCCTGATGTTGGCCATCAGGGGCTTTTTGCGTCGGCTAATCAGGCCTCTGCTTGTACTTCGTCAGCCTGCATGCCTTTTTGGCCCTGCACCGCGACGAATGTCACTTTCTGGCCTTCTTTCAGGCTTTTGAAGCCGTTGCCTTGAATAGCGCGGAAGTGGACGAACAGATCCGGACCGCTTTCAGGAGTGATAAAACCGAAACCTTTTTCATCGTTAAACCACTTAACGGTGCCGCTCTGACGTGTAGACATTTTCTTATTCCTTGAAGCATTAATTAATGACAGTCTCTTTCGCACGAAAGAGTACTGGGGCTGGTTGCAGGAAGAAGAAACGTAGAGCGGGATGTAGCATTGCTTTTGGCGCTACTGCCCGGGTCACGATCCCAGCGACCCATGCAAACACAGTCGAGAAACTCTACGCTAACTCTCGCCGAAAAAACAAGCCCCGTATGGGCCAGTATTCATAGGGGTTTTCGGCTTTTTTGAAAACATTAACCACGCTCGCAAGATCGATAGTTTTTAATGTTTAGAAGGGTATCGAAGTTCAATATTTTGACAGTTTCGTATGCACTTAACGCTGGCGCCAGACTGCGGCACTCGCACAGTTTAATGCACTGTTGCGGTGCCGCATTTTTTGGCGATGTTACTTAGCCGCGGAAGTAACGTGGCGGAACGAAAGGAGTTTTCGTCACGTGCATCGGGACTTTCTTGCCGCGAACGATCGCCCATACCGGTGTTTCCAGTGCGGTAAAACCGGCGTCGACATAGCCCATTGCCAATGGCGCGCTCAACGTCGGGCCAAAGCCGCCGCTGCAGACTTTCCCGATGGTCGTTCCCTCGGCGTCAACGATTTCAGCGCCTTCGCGCACCGGCGTACGTTCTTGTGGCAACAGGCCGACGCGTTTGCGCGCCGCACCGCTCTGGTGCTGGGCAAAGATCTTCTCGGCACCTGGGAAACCGCCCGCACGCGCCCCGTCGGCGCGACGCGCCTTGGAAATCGCCCACAGCAGGCTGGCTTCGATCGGTGTGGTTTCGGTATTCATGTCGTGGCCATAGAGGCAAAGGCCAGCTTCCAGCCGCAGCGAGTCGCGCGCGCCCAGGCCGATCGGCGCCACTTCAGGCTCAGCGAGCAGTCGACGCGCCAGGGATTCTGCCTGATCCGCCGGCACTGAAATCTCGTAACCGTCTTCACCGGTGTAGCCTGAGCGGCTGATGTAGCAGTCGATGCCGTCGATCTTCGTCGAGGTGTACTGCATGAAAGTCATTTTCGCGACTTCCGGCGCCAGCCGCGCCAGTGCTGTGACAGCCTGCGGACCTTGCAGCGCAAGCAATGCGCGCTCGTCGAACAGCGGCGTGATCTCGCACTCGCTGCCAATGTGTTGCTGCAGGTGCGCCAGGTCATCGTTCTTGCAGGCCGCGTTGACCACCAGCATAAGCTGATCGTTGCCCAGATTGGCGACCATCAAGTCGTCGAGAATGCCGCCGTTGTCGTTGGTGAACATCGCGTAGCGCTGCATGCCGACCGGCAGATCGATGATGTCCACCGGCACCAGGGTTTCCAGCGCTTTCGCGGCGTTCGCGCCGCTCAACAGGATCTGACCCATGTGCGAAACGTCAAACAAGCCGGCCTGATCGCGGGTGTGCAGGTGTTCTTTCATGACACCGGCAGGGTACTGAACAGGCATGTCGTAGCCGGCGAATTCAACCATCTTCGCGCCGAGTTCACGGTGCAGGGCGTTAAGCGGGGTCTTCAGCAATTCGGTGGTCATGGGTCACTCCTTGAAAGCGGTTCCGGGTTCCCCGCGCGGGGCAGGGACCCTATGAATGGGGGCTGATGTCAGCACTCGATGATGTTCACGGCCAGCCCGCCACGGGCTGTTTCCTTGTATTTGCTTTTCATGTCGGCGCCGGTCTGGCGCATGGTGCGGATCACTTTATCCAGCGAGACAAAATGCTGGCCGTCGCCGCGCAAGGCCATGCGCACCGCGTTGATGGCCTTTACCGAACCCATGGCGTTGCGTTCGATGCACGGCACTTGAACAAGCCCGCCGATGGGGTCGCACGTCAGGCCGAGGTTGTGTTCCATGCCGATTTCAGCGGCGTTTTCCACTTGTTCTACGTTGCCGCCCAGGACTTCGCACAGCGCGCCGGCGGCCATGGAGCAGGCCACGCCGACTTCGCCCTGACAGCCGACTTCGGCGCCGGAGATCGACGCGTTCTCTTTGTAGAGAATGCCAATGGCCGCTGCCGTGAGCAGGAAACGCACGACGCCATCCTCGTTGGCCCCGGTGATGAAGCGCATGTAGTAATGCAGTACCGCCGGGATAATGCCGGCCGCGCCGTTGGTGGGCGCGGTGACCACACGGCCGCCGTTGGCGTTTTCTTCGTTGACCGCCAGCGCGTACAGATTGACCCAGTCGAGCACCGACAAGGCATCACGCAGCGCGGCTTCCGGGTTTTTGCACAGTTGACGATGCAGGGCTGCCGCACGCCGCTTGACCTTCAGGCCTCCCGGCAAGATGCCTTCGTTGCGGCAACCCGCTTCGACGCAGTCCTGCATGACCTGCCAGATGTGCAGCAGGCCCTGACGGGTTTCGGCTTCGGGGCGCCACGCGGCTTCGTTGGCGAGCATGACCTGGCTGATCGAAAGCCCGCTGGCGGTGCAGTGCGCCATCAGATCCCGTGCGGTTTTGAAGGGATATAGCAGCTGCGTCTGGTCTTCCACGATGCGGTCTGCGCCAGCGGCTTGCTCATCGACCACGAACCCGCCGCCGACGGAGTAGTACTCGCGGCTGCGCACCTGTAGGCCGGAGGCATCGAAGGCACGGAAAATCATTCCGTTGGGGTGGAAGGCCAAGGGTTTGCGAATCATCGCCAGGTGATGCTTTTCGATGAATTCGATGCTGTGCCGGCCGAGCAGGTTCAGGCGTTCAGTGCTGCGGATCTGCTGCAGGCGAGCCGCGACGGTTTCGGTGTCGACGGTGTCGGGATGCTCACCTTCAAGGCCCAGTAACACAGCCTTATCGCTGCCATGGCCTTTGCCGGTGGCACCGAGTGAGCCGTAAAGCTCGACTTTGACGCAGATGATGGTTTCCAGCAGGCCATCGCGCTGCAAGCCTTCGGCAAACCGTGCCGCCGCTCGCATCGGGCCCACTGTGTGAGAACTGGAGGGACCAATGCCGATCTTGAACAGGTCAAATACGCTCAGCGACATGATGGGGTTCCGGGAGGTGAAGCAGTAGCAAGCAGCAAGCTACAAGCCGCAAGAAAAAGCCGATCGGCTTTCACTTGTGGCTTGCGGCTAGAGGCTCGTGGCTTTTTTAAGCGTAGTCTTCGATGGACGGGCAGGCGCACACCAGGTTGCGGTCGCCGAACACGTTGTCGACACGACCGACCGGTGGCCAGTATTTGCCTTCGATCAACGACGCCACCGGGTACACGGCCTGCTCGCGGCTGTACGGATGATTCCATTCGCCCACCAGTTCAGCGGCGGTGTGCGGCGCGTTTTTCAGCGGGTTGTCGTCCTTGTCCAGCGCGCCGCTTTCGACCGCGCGGATTTCTTCGCGGATCTTGATCATCGCGTCGCAGAAGCGGTCCAGCTCCTCTTTCGATTCGCTTTCGGTCGGCTCGATCATCAACGTGCCTGCGACCGGGAAAGACATGGTCGGCGCGTGGAAGCCGAAGTCGATCAGGCGCTTGGCGACGTCATCGACGCTGATGCCGCTGGTTTCTTTCAGGGGGCGCAGGTCAAGAATGCATTCGTGGGCGACCAGGCCGTTGCTGCCGGTGTAGAGCACCGGGTAGTGCTCTTCCAGGCGACGGGAGATGTAGTTGGCATTGAGGATCGCCAGCTGCGAGGCGCGCTTGAGGCCTTCGCCGCCCATCATGCGAATGTACATCCAGGTGATCGGCAAGATGCTCGCGCTGCCGAACGGTGCTGCGCAGACCGCGCCTTGCTTGCGTTCCATTCGGGCGTGGCCCGGCATGAATGCCGCCAGATGCGATTTGACGCCGATCGGGCCAACGCCCGGGCCGCCGCCGCCGTGGGGAATGCAGAAAGTTTTGTGCAGGTTGAGGTGAGACACGTCGCCGCCGAACTTGCCCGGTGCGCAGAGGCCGACCATGGCGTTCATGTTGGCGCCATCGATGTACACCTGGCCGCCGTTGTCATGAACGATGCCGCAGATTTCGCGGATGCCTTCTTCGAACACGCCGTGGGTCGACGGATAGGTGATCATCAGGGCAGCGAGGTGTTCGCGGTGCTCGATGGCCTTGGCGCGCAGGTCTTCGATGTCGACGTTGCCGCGGGCATCGCAAGCGGTCACGACTACGCGCATGCCGGCCATGTTGGCGGTCGCCGGGTTGGTGCCGTGGGCCGACGATGGAATCAGGCAGATGTCGCGACGCTCATCGCCACGGCTCTGGTGGTAAGCACGAATGGCCAAGAGGCCCGCGTACTCGCCCTGGGAACCAGCGTTCGGTTGCAGGGAGATCGCGTCATAACCGGTGGCGGCGCAGAGCATCGCTTCCAGTTCGTCGGTCAGTTGCTGGTATCCGGCGCTTTGATCGGCCGGGGCGAACGGGTGCAGGTTGCCGAACTCGGCCCAGGTCACCGGGATCATTTCGCTGGCGGCGTTGAGTTTCATGGTGCACGAGCCCAGCGGGATCATCGTGCGGTCCAGCGCCAGGTCCTTGTCCGCGAGGCGACGCAGGTAGCGCATCAGCTCGGTTTCGGAGTGGTAACGGTTGAATACCGGGTGGCTGAGAATCGCCGACTGGCGTTTTAGCTCGGCGGGCAGGCGCGCTTCGACGCTGTCGGCCAGCGCGGTGAAGTCAGGCACGGCCTGGCCTTCAGCCGCGAAGAGGGACCACAGGACTTCGACGTCGGCTTGCTTGGTGGTTTCGTCCAGCGAAACGCCCAGGCGCTCGGCATCTACTTCACGCAGGTTGATCTCGTGGGCTCGGGCCTTGGCGTGCAGGTCGGCCGTTTTGGCGCCGGTGTTCAGGGTGATGCTGTCGAAGAAGAAGGACTGCTCGGCCTTCAAGCCCAGCTGGCTCAGGCCCTCGGCGAAAATCGCGGTCAGGTGATGCACGCGGTTGGCGATACGGGTCAGGCCGCGTGGGCCGTGGTACACGGCGTACATGCTGGCGATGTTGGCGAGCAGCACCTGCGCGGTGCAGATGTTGCTGGTGGCCTTCTCGCGACGAATGTGTTGCTCGCGGGTTTGCATGGCCAGACGCAGGGCGGTCTTGCCGAAGCGGTCGATGGACACACCGACCAGTCGCCCGGGCATGTCGCGCTTGTAGGCGTCGCGGGTGGAGAAGTAGGCCGCGTGCGGACCACCGAAACCCAGCGGCACGCCGAAGCGTTGCGCACTGCCGATGGCCACGTCAGCGCCAAACTCGCCCGGTGGGGTGAGCAGGGTCAGGGCCAGCAGGTCGGCGGCCACGGCGACCAGAGCGTTGGCGGCATGGAAGCGCTCGACCAGTTCGCGGTAGTCGAACACGTCGCCATTGCTGGCAGGGTACTGCAGCAGCGCGCCGAAGAACTCGCTGACGTCGGTCAGTTGAGCGTCGTCCCCAACGACCACTTCAATCCCCAGCGGCTCGGCGCGGGTTTGCAGCACGTCGAGGGTTTGCGGGTGGCAATGGGCGGAGGCGAAGAACTTGTTGCTGCTCTTGTTCTTGCTCAGGCGTTTGCAGAAGGTCATGGCTTCGGCGGCGGCGGTCGCTTCGTCGAGCAGCGAGGCGTTGGCGATCGGCAGGCCGGTCAGGTCGCTGATCAGGGTCTGGAAGTTCAGCAGCGACTCCAGACGGCCTTGGGAAATCTCCGGCTGATACGGTGTGTAAGCGGTGTACCAGGCCGGGTTTTCCAGCAGGTTGCGCAGGATCGGCGCCGGCGTGTGAGTGTTGTAGTAACCCTGGCCGATGTAGGTTTTGAACAGCTGATTCTTGTCGGCGATGGCTTTGATGTCGGCGAGCGCGTCGGCTTCGCTTTGCCCGGCGGACAAGCCGAGAACGCTGGTGCCCTTGATGGATTCAGGGATGACGCTGGCGGTCAGCGCGTCGAGGGAGTCATAGCCCAGGGTGGTGAGCATGGCTTTCTCATCAGCGGCACGCGGGCCGATGTGGCGGGCGATGAACTCGTTGGCGGTGCTCAATTCAATACGGTCAGTCATTGCGCGCTCCTCAGGCTTCGGCGTTGGCTTTGATCAGACGATCATAGGCGTCTTGAGTCAGCAGTTGGCCGACAGCGTCGGGATTGGAAGGAATAAAGCGGAAAAACCAACCCTGGCCGAGGGGATCTTCGTTGACCAGTTCGGGGTTGGCGTCCAGCGCGGGATTGGTTTCGACGACTTCGCCATCGAGGGGCATGTACACGCCGCTGGCGGCTTTGACCGATTCGACGGTGGCCGCTTCGGCGCCTTTGTCGTAGGACTGCAGCTCCGGCAGTTGCACGAAAACCACGTCACCCAGTGCGTCCTGCGCAAAGGCGGTGATGCCGACTGTAACGCTGCCGTCCGTTTCGGCGCGCAGCCACTCATGGTCTTCGGTAAAACGCAACTCGCTCATGGAATCTCCCCAGATGGTAAATCGCCCGTTATGCCCGGGCGTGATGGAGGGAGTGCATAGCAAGTTTGCGGCCAAGGTGCGCAGGGGCGCGGAAACGTTGGGCGGTGGCGATAGGAGCAGTGGGTGCGTTAAGAGCTGCTGGAACGAAATCGATACGCAAATAGGGTGCATGGGTGGGCTGGGCCTAGGGCCGCGGCACCGGGTATCGACGTTGAGCGACCGGAATGATTTCGATACGGTGTTTCGATATCGTGCCAGGGATCGCGTTGAATGCGATTTGTAGGAGCCGGCTTGCTGGCGAACCCGTTGTTGACGGTCAAAGTATCTGTGGATGTTAGACCCATTCGCCAGCAAGCCTGCTCCTACGGACGCATTTCTTCCCAGCCCGGCGTCGTGCAGCACTTGACGTGAGGCCCACACAGACCTGCGTCTCAAGCTTTGCCGGGAATACCGTACTTGCGCAACCGATGGGCGATCGCGGTGTGTGATGTTTGCAGCCGCGCGGCCAGTTGCCGCGTCGAGGGATACTGGCTGTAGAGCTTCTCCAGCAGCGACTTTTCAAAATCCTCGACCGCACCTTCCAGGCTTTCGACTTCGCCATCACTGCCCCTTGCCACCGACGTGCCGGCGATGTCGAGGTCGCCGATGTCGACCTGCGAGCTGTCGCAAATGGCCGCTGCGCGGAAGATCACGTTCTGCAACTGGCGCACGTTGCCCGGCCAGCGGTTCCCAAGCAGGGCAGGGTACGTAGTCGGTGCAAGGCGGCAGACCGGTCGCTGAATCTGCGTGCAGGCCTGTTCCATGAAATAGCGCGCCAGCATCAGGATGTCCTGACCGCGTTCACGTAGCGGCGGCACGTCCAGATTGAGCACGTTCAGGCGATAGAACAGGTCTTCGCGAAAGGTGCCTTCGGCGACCATTTTCTCCAGATCACGATGGGTGGCACTCAAGATGCGCACGTTGACCTGCACTTCCTTATCGCCGCCGACCCGCCGAAAGCTGCCGTCGTTGAGAAAGCGCAGCAGTTTGGCCTGCAGATACGGCGACATCTCGCCGATCTCGTCGAGAAACACGGTGCCTTTGTTGGCGAGTTCCATCAGCCCCGGTTTGCCGCCCCGCTGCGCACCGGTAAAGGCGCCGGGGGCGTAGCCGAACAGTTCGCTTTCGGCGAGGTTCTCCGGCAGCGCCGCGCAGTTCAGCGCGAGAAAAGGCGCTCCATTGCGCGCGCTCACGGCATGACACGCCCGCGCCACCAGTTCCTTGCCCGTACCGGTTTCGCCCTGAATCAGCAGCGGCGCATCCAGTGCCGCGACCCGTTGTGCGCGGGCTTTAAGCGTGCGAATCGGCGCGGAATCGCCCAGCAGCGCATCGAAACCTTCGGCATGATCGTGGTGCAGTGCCGACAGGCGTTCGCCAATCCGGCTTGGCTGATAAAGGGTCAGCAATGCGCCCGCATCGGTGATCGGCGTCGCGTCCAGCAGCAAGGCCTCGCCATTCAGAGTCACTTCGCGCAGTGGCAGACGAAAGCCGTTTTCCAGCAGCGCCGATTGCAGGCCTGCATCGGAAAATAGTTCGCCAATCGACTCGCCCGCGGGTTCCCGGCCATACAGCGCAACCAGCGCCGGGTTTGCCAGTAACACATGGCCGGCGCTGTCGAGGGCAAGCACCGGGTCGGTCATTGCTGCCAGCAGGGCATCGAGTTGCAGGTGACGGCGCTGGCCGGGAAGGATGTCGACCACCGTGATCGCTTCGACACCGCGCACGCGAAACAGCCGGTCCTTGAGTTCTTCAAGCACGTCATGGCTCAGCGTCGGTGCATCGATATAGACGTTGGGCGGGACCATTTCCACGGCATCGAGGTTCAGGTTGCGCGCGCCGAGGATGGCCAGTACTTCCTGGGTGATGCCGACGCGGTCAATGAACGTGACGTGAATGCGCATGGGGAGGGAAAGGGTTCGCGGGAGTGAGGGAGACGATTATGCCAGTAATCGCATCGCCCATCCCGAGACCGTGAAAGAGCGCCTGGCTATTCCAGATGTTCCGGCTTCACGGGATCACCTGACTTCATGTCGAGCTTGTGGCGGATGTCTTCGAACATCTGGTCGTATCCACCGTGCATCGCATGCAGGTCGGTGGTTCTCGGCAGGCCATGCTTCTCCAGTCTGCGCGAGGCCTCGCTGGCGAAGTTGTAGGCCTTGTCCTTGGGCAGTTCGAACGTTTCATTGACCGCCTGGCCATTGACGTCGCCTTCCAGGGTGAACTGCATGCCCTGACCCGAATCGGTCTGGCTGACCTCATAGCGGATATGAAGATCGTAGCCGACGTCGTGTGGTTGCAGAGCGGGGTGGACGATGTGCAGATGACCTGGCTCGAACATGGCGATGGCTCCTGAAGAAGGTGGTGAACGTAAGAGGACAGACCCATGGGGCCGCCTCGGGTTCAGGCTCATATGCCGAGTGCTGTTTGTGGGACCGGCTTCAGCCGGGAAGGCGTCAGGTGTCACGCCCCAGGATTGAGGACGTTCAAACCGGCCTCTTCGCGGCTGAAGCCGGTCCTACACCTCACTTTTCCGGCTGAACCTGCGAAGGCTCAGGCCGTGACCAGATCCACAGATTGACCAGCACCATGCCGGCCACCGCGAAGTAGATCCACCAATTGTGTTTCAGCACCACCAGCATCATGACCGCGCAGATCAGCATGGTGACCGTGGCGCTGATCTTGGCCTTGCGCGCAATCATCTTGCCGTTTCGCCAGTTGCTCAGCATCGGTCCGAACACCCGATGATTCTCGAGCCACGCGCTCAGGCGCGGCGAGCTACGCGTCGCCGCCCATGCCGCCAGCAGAATGAATTCGGTGGTGGGCAGGCCCGGAATGAAAATCGCGATGATGCCGATCGTCAGGCTCACATAGGCGAGGATGCCAAACAGGATGCGGGACAGTTTGCTGCCGGGTGGAGTACTGGTCATGGTCTCGGTAATGCAGAGTGAGCAGGTGTTGCGGGATTTTCACGTCCCGCAAAAGGCGCTCAGCTTATCAGTGCCGGGCGCAAAAGGCCCGGTATCAGGCGGGTTCCGCTTCGGGCGTGGGGGCATAAGCGTGTTGCAGCAGAGCGTTAAAACGTTCGAAGGCCGCCACCGCACCGCGGTCTATCTCGAGCTCCTGCTCGGCGTTGAACGGTAGATCATCAATGATCCGGATGAAGCGTTTCCAGCCGTCGGCGCGACCGCCTGACGGTTCACCCAGATGGCGGGCGCCGAACGTCTCGTTGAGGTTCAAGGCCACGGCGCGCTTGATCAGAAAGGCGGCGCCCAGCTTCGAGCCCTCCGAGACAAACAGCCAGCCCAATGCTTCGGCAAGGCTGGGCCCATCGACGGCACCCGCGACAGGGGCAGGTATGCCAGCCTCAAGATCAAGCAGATCGGCCTTGGCCTGTTCGGCGCGGCATCGGTCAGGCAGGTCGGCAATCAGCTCGACCAACTGCGGGTGCGTGTACAGCTTCTTCAGCTCTTCCTGAAACAGGTATTGGGCGCTGAGGAATCGCCTGTAGCTGGCTAGCGTTTCGAACGGCGCGTTGGCTTTCACCGCCTTGTCCAGTTGTTCATGGGGAGCATGGGTGATCTGGTTCAGTCGTTGCGAGCGACGAATCGAGTTGTCGGTCATGGGTCTTCCTTGGAAATGGGGCGCTTGTTAACAAGACGAACGAGCGTTGCAGGCGCGTAAAAAAATCACGCTCCTGCAACGGGGAACGGTCAGATGTCCCACACCACGTTGACGGCAAAATTGCGGCCGGGCTGGGTCAGCCTGTCGAGGTTGGCGGGGGCGGTGGCCCCTGCTTCGCCGACGCTGTCGTAGCCGCGCACGTCATCCCACAGCCAGTATTTTTTGTCCGCCAGGTTGTACAGGCCGCCGCTGACCGTGACGTCTTGGGCGACTTTGTAATAACCCGTGAGGTCAACGAGACCGAAGCCCGGTGTCTTGAACCGGTTTGCACCATCGGGGGCGTAGTAGTTGCTGGTGTCGACCCGCGTCTTGCGCTTCACCAGCGTCCAGTTCAGCAAGCCGCCGTAGGTGTTCTGGTCATAACCCAGCCCGAACACGCCGGTCAGCGGGTTGATGCTATTGAGGGGCTGGCCGGTGTCGTTGTTGCGGCCGTACAGATAGGCCAGCGAACCCCGGGTGTAGAGGCCTTCGGGTGCGCCGAAGCTGTCCAGATTCAAACGACCCTTGAGTTCGACGCCCTTGATGGTGGCGTGCTTCATGTTGTTGGACTGGAAGGTCGTGGTGGTGGCGTTGGCTGGAATCACCGCGTCCTCATTAATGAAGTCGCGGTACGTGTTGTAGAACAGCGCGAGATCAAACATGCCCTCGTCGAAGTGACCGCGCAGCCCGGTTTCGTAGCTTTTACTGGTCTCCGGTTTCAGGTCTGGATTGGGCTCCACGACGTAATTGCCCCGGGTGTTCTCGAAGCGGCCATACAATGCTTTTGCGCTCGGCGTGCGGAAACCCTCGGCGTACTGGCCGTACCAGGTGTAGGCGTCGTTGAACGCATACGTCAGCCCCAGCTTGGGTGACAGGCGATGCCATTTTTTCGTGCTGCCGTCGAACTCGCTCTTGCTGGTCAGGTTGACGCTCTTCAGGAATGAATCCGTGGCGTGCGGGTCGAGCGCGGTGTAGTCGTAGCGGGCGCCGGGCATGAAGGTCCAGTCGCCCCACTTGATCTGATCCTGAGCAAACAGCGCGTAGGTGGTGATCGTCGGGTTCGGGAAGTCATTGGTGGGTGCCACGATGTCGTTCGCGCTGGCACTTACTGCCCCGAGGGTGCGGCAGGTTCCGACGACCGACTCACAGGTGGCTGTTCCTGTTCGAAGCCCTGTCACCTTCTGTTGTTTTAGGGTCGTGCCGTACGTCAGCAAGTGCTGGGTGTCGCCAATGTCGAACGCTTTATCCAGCTGTGCGTCCAGGATCCATTGGCGTTCTTTGTACTGGGTGTCGCGGGTGCGCCAGACATCTCGCAAAACCGCCCCGCTTCTGGGGTTAGAGGGCAGATACCTTTCAAAGGTATTTTGATCAGTCTTAGCAATCTGGTAGTTCAAGCTCCACTTGGCGTTGTCAGCCAACACGCTGTCCAGCACAAAGCTGTTTTCCAGGCCAAACCGCTCGCGGGTAATGACGTCGTTCCCTTCACGTGAACCGTAGTAGCCGAAGCCAACACCGGCATTGAAAGGCCCACCCACCACACTCTTCTGATTGGTATGGGTGTCGTCCTTGTACTTCTCGTAAGTGAACCCCAGGCGATCATTGTCGCCGTAGTTCCAGCCCAGCTTGGCCAGCACATTGGTGGCGCGGGCGTCTTCCGGGTTGGCCGCCGTGCGGGACAGCCCGGTCCCGCCATGCTCGCCGTAGGACTCGGTCTCGTGGCCGTTGCGCTGACTGACGTGCAACAAGCCGTCGAAGTCCCCCGCCCGGCCGGCAACCGTGGATGAGTTCAGCCAACTGTTGTCCGCCGAGCTGTAGCCGGTTTTCAGGCGCGCGCCGACGTCCTTGCCCGGCTTGATGATGTCCTCGGGGTCGAGGGTGTAATAACTCACCGCGCCGCCGATGGCGCTGCTCCCATACAGCGCCGACGCTGGCCCGCGCAGGATCTCCACGCGCTTGATCATCTCCGGATCAACGTAATTCCGGTGAGTGTTGGCGAAGGGGCCCTGGAAGAAATTGTCCGGCACTTCAACGCCATCCACCTGCGTCAGGATCCGGTCGCCATCGATGCCGCGAATGTTGTAGCCGCTGGTGCCCGCACGCTGGCCGGCCCCGCCCACGGAAACGCCAGGCTCGTCGCGTACCAGGTCGCGGATGCTGTTGACGTTGCGTCGATCCAGCGCTCCGCGGTCCTGGACGGTCACCGTACCGGGGACCGACTCCACCGACTGCGCCTGACGTGTGGCACTGACCGTGATCTGCTGCAGTTCCAACGCGGTACTTTGTTCGGCAGCGGCAGCGGCAGCGGCAGCGGCAGCGGCAGCGGCAGCGGCAGCGGCAGCGGCGGGGCTGTGCAGCGCTGCGGCGAAAATGGCGATCGTTAGCAACGAAAGCCCGAGGTGATGAGTAGTGGCGGGCGGGGCGGATGGTGCGGGGTTGAAGCTGGACAGCATGGATAGCGCTCCCTGTCGTGCGGGTCGTCATAGTTGTTGCGAGATGATTCAAATAGGAATCAGTTGCATTGGCTATGACTAGACGTACGGGGGGCGGCTATCGCGTAAAAATAATTTCGGTCAATGCGAGATCATCAGCTCTGGAGCAATCACGCGGCTGGTTCTGCCAACACATCTTTTGCCAGCACATCACCCGGCGCTAGGTTTTTTTCCGCCCAGCCAGTACCGCAGCTGCATCGAACACCGGTTGCGAGTGCCACACGGCTTCGGCGCTGGCGAAGGCTTCGCCGTGGGAAGGATCGGCTTCGAGCCACTCAAGAAAGCGCGCATGCGTTGCCGCATCGGCGATTTCCAGCTCGATCAGCCAGGTCAGGGCCTGATCCATCGTCCTGGCGCGTGCCGCCTCCTCCGGAGTGGGGCGGGGTGATTGGGCGTCCGTCAAGCAGCGTCCTCGGGGTCCACGGTTTGGGCGGCAGTGTAGCGTCACTCTGAAGCACCAACTGACGAATTCTTACGGATGAAGTTCAGTGATCCAGACGCGCTGCCACCGTCATGCAAAGCGTCATGACCAGCTTGAGTTCTTTTTGCACGGTGCTGGTAGAGACCCCAAACTGCTCGGCGATCTCCAGATAACTCACGCCGTGGAGCCGACTGAGGGTGAATATTTTCTGCTGCCGGGGCGACAGGGTTTCCAGACTCGCGGTCAGGCTTTCCAGCAAACGGTTGGCGTGGGTGGCATCCTCCAGCGCGGCGTCGGGGGCAACGACATTGTGGATATCGCTGATCGGCGCATCGTCAATGATGGTGCGCGCTTGAACGCGCCTGGCGCGCAGATGATCCAGGGCCAGATTGCGCGCGGTCTGGAAGACGAAGGGTTCGAGGTGGTCGATGGCTCGCTCGGCGAGCGCGCGGGTGACACGCAGATAGGTTTCCTGCAGCAGGTCTTCGGCCGTGGTGTGGCTGCGCACCATGCGCTGAAGCGTGCGCAACAGCATGGTTCGCCGGGCGAGAAAGACCGTATTGAAGTGCGACTGAGTCACGGGGACACCCGACCAGAATTCAGCAGATGATAATGCTTATCATCTGGAGGTCAGGTCAAGGCAGGGATTTGCACAGATTGTAAGGGCGTTGTCTGGGGACGATAGTCATTACTGAGGGAGGGAGTTTGATCGCGAAGAGATCATTGCATCCGCTGACTATCCAGAGGCTGAAGTCCGTCTTCGCGAGCAAGCTCGCTCCTACACAGGGCGATCCCGTTACTTAGTCGGCATTCATCAACGCCAGGCAGTTATCCAGCATGCGGTTAGAGAAGCCCCATTCGTTGTCGTACCACGCCAGCACCTTCAGCAGGCGACCGCTGACCTTGGTGTGGTTCGCGTCGAAGATCGACGACAGCGGGTTGTGATTGAAGTCGTGGGAAACCAGCGGCAGGGTGTTGTAGCCGAGGATCTTCGAATGCTGCGCCGCTTCTTTCATGATCGCGTTGACTTCTTCGGCCGTCGCATCGCGCTTGAGCTGAATGGTCAGGTCGACCAGCGACACGTTGATCACCGGCACACGCACGGCCATGCCGGTCAGCTTGCCTGCCAGTTCCGGCAGCACCAGGCCGACCGCTTCGGCAGCACCGGTCTTGCTCGGGATCATCGACTGAGTCGCCGAACGCGCGCGGTACGGGTCGGTGTGGTAGACGTCGATCAGGTTCTGGTCGTTGGTGTAGGCGTGGATGGTGGTCATCAGACCGCTCTCGATGCCCAACTCACGGTTCAGCACCTGGGCAACCGGCGCCAGGCAGTTGGTGGTGCACGATGCGTTGGAGATGACCTGATGGGACTGGCGCAGCACGTCATGGTTGACGCCGTAGACGATCGTCGCATCGGCGCCTTTGGCCGGTGCTGAAATAATCACTTTCTTCGCGCCGGCGGTGATATGCGCGGCGGCCTTGGTGCGGTCGGTGAACAGACCGGTGCATTCGAACACCACGTCGATGTTCAGGGATTTCCATGGCAGCTCGGCCGGGTTGCGGATAGCGCTGACTGCAATGCGGTCACCGTTGACGGTCAGGCTTTCCTGATCGTGCTCCACGGTGCCGTCGAACGGCCCGTGCACGGTGTCGAATTTCAGCAGGTGGGCGTTGATCTCGCTGTCGCCCAGGTCATTGATGGCGACGACTTGCAGGTCCTGACGGTAGCCTTGGGTATAAAGTGCGCGTAGGACGTTGCGGCCGATTCGGCCAAAGCCATTGATTGCGATGCGGAGAGTCATACACCCGTCCTCAGGAATTTGTTGTTGGAATTACAAGATTATTCTCATAAAAATAGAAAACAACCCCTTTTAGTGGCAGTATTTTGTTTTATCTACAAATAGAAACCCGTCTGGCCGTCACAACTGGCTGAAAATCAATTGCTTGCCGCCGCTCTCGTCTGAGCCCCGGATTTGATCGCAGCCTGGTGAAAGCGCCTGAACGGGTGACCCATCCGCTAGCCTGGAGTCCATGACATGCATCCCCGCGTCCTTGAGGTAACCGAACGGCTGATTGCTCGCAGCCGTGAAACCCGTCAACGCTACCTGCAATTGATCCGGGGTGCGGCGAGCGACGGGCCGATGCGCGGCAAGCTGCAATGTGCCAACTTCGCCCACGGCGTGGCGGCATGTGGTCCCGATGACAAGAACAGCCTGCGCATGATGAATGCGGCCAACATCGCCATCGTCTCCTCCTACAACGACATGCTCTCGGCCCATCAGCCGTACGAACACTTCCCCGAACAGATCAAAAAAGCGCTGCGTGAAATTGGCTCGGTGGGGCAGTTTGCCGGTGGCGTTCCGGCGATGTGTGACGGCGTCACCCAGGGCGAGCCGGGCATGGAATTGAGTATCGCCAGCCGAGAAGTCATTGCGATGGCAACGGCGGTGGCGTTGTCCCACAACATGTTCGACGGCGCGCTGATGCTGGGCATCTGCGACAAGATCGTCCCGGGCTTGCTGATGGGGTCGTTGCGCTTTGGTCATCTGCCGACCATTTTTGTGCCGGGTGGGCCAATGGTGTCGGGCATCTCCAACAAAGAGAAAGCCGATGTGCGTCAGCGATACGCCGAAGGCAAGGCGACTCGCGAAGAGCTGCTGGATTCGGAAATGAAGTCCTACCACGGTCCGGGTACCTGCACCTTCTACGGCACGGCGAACACCAACCAGTTGCTCATGGAAGTCATGGGTCTGCATCTTCCGGGCGCCTCTTTCGTTAATCCCTACACACCGCTACGCGATGCCCTGACACGCGAGGCGGCGTTCCAGGTGACGCGTCTGACCAAACAAAGCGGCGACTTCATCCCTCTCGGAGAGATTGTGGACGAACGTTCGCTGGTCAACTCGATTGTTGCCTTGCACGCGACGGGCGGTTCCACCAACCACACGCTGCACATGCCAGCAATTGCCCAGTGCGCGGGCATCCAGTTGACCTGGCAGGACATGGCCGATCTGTCGGAGGTCGTGCCGACCCTGTCCCACGTCTACCCGAACGGCAAAGCCGACATCAACCACTTCCAGGCCGCCGGCGGCATGTCGTTCCTGATCCGCGAGCTGCTCGACGCGGGCCTGATGCACGAAGATGTCAACACGGTCATGGGCCGTGGTCTGCGTCGCTACACCCAGGAACCGTTCCTGGAAGAGGGCAAGCTGGTGTGGCGAGATGGGCCGATCGAAAGCCTCGACGAAAACGTCCTGCGCCCCATCGCACGTCCGTTCTCGGCCGAAGGCGGCCTGCGGGTGATGGAAGGCAACCTGGGCCGCGGCGTGATGAAAGTCTCTGCCGTTGCGCTGGAGCATCAGATCGTCGAAGCGCGCGCCAAAGTATTCGAAGACCAGCAGGACCTCGCCGACGCCTTCAAGGCCGGTGAACTGGAGTGCGATTTTGTGGCGGTCATGCGTTTCCAGGGGCCACGCTCCAACGGCATGCCTGAGCTGCACAAGATGACGCCGTTTCTGGGCGTGTTGCAGGACCGTGGCTTCAAAGTGGCCCTGATTACCGACGGGCGCATGTCCGGCGCTTCCGGGAAAATCCCGGCGGCGATTCACGTTTGCCCGGAAGCCTCCGACGGCGGGCCGCTGGCGTTGGTGCGTGATGGGGATCTCATTCGTGTCGATGGCGTGAAAGGAACGTTGCAAGTTCTGGTCGAACCGGCAGAATTGGCCGCCAGAGAGCCGGCAATCGGTCGCCTGTCCCATAACGTGGGCAGCGGCCGTGAACTGTTCGGTTTCATGCGCATGGCCTTCAGCTCGGCAGAGAAGGGCGCCAGCGCCTTTACTTCGAATCTGGAGACGCTTAAGTGACATTGGCGATGGTGGGTGATATCGGCGGCACAAATGCGCGTTTTGCCATTTGGGAAGACGAGCAGTTGCATTCGATCCGTGTGTTCGCAACGGTCGATTACGCGAGTCCTGAAAAGGCCTTGCTGGTCTATCTGCAGGACCTGGAATTGCAGCGCGGTGATGTCACCTCCCTTTGCCTGGCCGTGGCCGGGCCGGTGACCGGCGATGATTTTCACTTCACCAACAGTCACTGGAAGATCAACCGGCAGGCGTTCTGCGCCGAACTGAAGATCGACCACCTGATCCTGGTCAACGACTTCACGGCCATGGCCCTGGGCATGACCCGCCTGAAGGACGACGAGTACCTGACCGTGCGCCATGGCAAGGGCGATCCTATGGGTGCGCGTGTGGTGATCGGGCCCGGGACCGGGCTTGGCGTCGGCACCTTGATCCGCAGCGGCGAAGCGCGTTGGACTGCGGTGCCGGGGGAGGGCGGTCACGTTGATCTGCCGATCGGCACGCCTCGCGAAGCCCTGTTGTGGATGCGTTTGATGGCGACCCATGAGCATGTCAGCGCCGAGACGATTCTGAGTGGCGCCGGACTGTTGTTGCTGTATCAAGTCAGCTGCGGGCTGGACGAGATCGAGCCGGAACTCAAATCCCCGGCGGCCATCACCTCGGCGGCGCTGAAGGGTGATCCTGTCGCCAGCGCAGTGCTTGAGCAGTTCTGCGTGTTCCTCGGTCGCGTGGCCGGCAATAACGTACTGACTGTCGGCGGGCGCGGCGGCGTGTATATTGCCGGTGGCGTGATCCCGCGCTTCGTTGATTTCTTCATGCAGAGCGGCTTCAACAAGGCGTTCGCCGAGAAGGGATTGATGAAGGATTATTTCAAGGACGTGCCGGTCTGGCTGGTCACGGCCGAGTACCCTGGCTTGATGGGCGCAGGCGTGGCGCTGGATCAATATGCGACGAGCGCTAGCGGCAAGCGATAAGCTGCAAGCTGCAAGCAAAGACCGCGTACGTCTCGCTGGCCGCTTTGAGCTTGAAGCTTGAAGCTGCCTTACCCACCATTGCTCACAAGGACGACCATGTGAACGCTGTCAGTAAATCGATTCTGGTGGTCGACGATGACCAGGAGATTTGCGAGTTGCTGCAAGCCTACCTGAGCCGTTCCGGTTTTCAGGTGCGCACGGTCGGCGATGGGGCCGAGTTTCGTCAGGCATTCAACCAAGAGGCCAGCGATCTGCTGATCCTCGACGTCATGCTCCCCGATGAAGACGGCTTCAGCCTGTGTCGCTGGGTCAGGCAGCATCCGCGTCAACCGCATATCCCCATCATCATGCTCACCGCCAGCTCTGACGAGGCCGATCGTGTCATCGGTCTGGAACTCGGCGCCGATGACTACATGGCCAAACCCTTCAGCCCCCGTGAACTTCAGGCCCGGATCAAGGCGTTGTTGCGTCGCGCCCAGTTCGGCCAGGAGCGCAGCGGCGGCGAAGTGCTGGTGTTCGATGAATGGCGGCTGGACATGGTCAGTCACCGGCTGTTCCACAACGACGGCGAAGAAGTGATTTTGTCGGGCGCCGATTTCGCGCTGCTCAAGCTGTTCCTCGACAACCCCCAACAGATTCTCGATCGCGACACCATCGGCAACGCCACCCGTGGCCGTGAGCTGATGCCGCTGGAGCGCATCGTCGACATGGCGGTGAGCCGCCTGCGTCAGCGTTTGCGTGACACCGGCAAGGCGCCGCGATTGATCCGCACCGTACGAGGCAGCGGTTATCTGCTGGCAGCCAATGTGCTGCCGCAAGCCGGCAACGGTTACTAGTCCTTGATGGTGACCGACAAGAAACGCCGCTTGCCGGTGCCGCACTCGCTGCTCGGGCGCATGCTCCTGCTGACCTTGTTCGCCGTGTTGCTGGCGCAGACCCTGTCCAGCCTTATCTGGCTGTCGCAGTTGCGCGCGACGCAGATGGAAGGCCTGGTCACCAGCGCCCGCAGCCTGGGTTTCTCCATGGCGGCGAGCGTGAGTTACTTCCGCTCGCTGCCGGTCGCGTTTCGGCCGCTGGTGCTCGATCAGCTGCGCAGCATGGGCGGCACGCGGTTCTTCGTATCGCTCAATGATCGTCCGCTGGAAATGCAGGTGCTTGAGCCTACTGCGCGCAAGACGGCGGTTATCGATGTGGTCGGTCAGGTGCTGCGGCAGAACCTCGGCGCCGATCCGGACATCCTCGTGCGCTTTGTTCGCCCTGAAGACCTGCGCATTTTCAACAGCGGCCTGAGGCTCGACGAGCTGCCGCGCTCGTGGGCCCATTACGCGCTGACCCTGGAACCGGTGAACCCGCCCGTGCTGGTCACGCAGATCGAGCTGTCGCCCGGCGAATGGCTGTACATCGCCTCGCTGCTGCCTGAGCCCTACACCATGCTCGAGTCGGAAGGTCTGCCCTCGCAACAAGTCTGGTTCATTGCCCTGACCAGTATTTTCCTGCTGGTCTTCATCGGCCTGCTGGTGCACTGGCAGAGCGGCCCGCTCAAGCGTCTCGCCCATGCTGCGCGGGACCTGTCTTTGGGTGCTGACGTTGAACCGGTGGTGGAGGGCGGCGGCAGTGAAGTGGTGGAAGTGACCCGCGCGTTCAACACCATGCGCGATCGCATCAGTCGCTACCTGACCGAGCGCGGTCAGTTATTCAGTGCGATTTCCCATGACCTGCGCACCCCGATCACTCGCTTGCGGCTGCGCGTCGAGCTGCTCGAAGACGAACAGATGCAGGCCAAATTCACCCGTGATCTGGATGAGCTTGAACTGCTGGTCAAAGGCGCGTTGCAGTGCGTGAAGGACACCGACATTCACGAGAACATCGAGCCGGTCGACCTCAATCACGCGCTGGATTGCCTGATCGAACCATATCTCTCTCCCGACGGTGCGGGCCGTGTCACGTTGCAGGGCAAGGCAATGTCGATGTACTACGGCAAGCCCCTGGCGCTGCGCCGCTGCATGGGCAACCTGATCGACAACGCGATCAAGTACGGCGACCGTGCACACCTGCTTGTGGAGGACGACGCCGACGCGTTCATTTTGCACGTCGAGGACGAGGGGCCGGGTGTGCCGGAGCAGCGAATGGAACAAGTCTTCGAGCCGCATTTCCGGCTGGCCGGCAAACACCAGCAGGGCTACGGGCTCGGGCTAGGGATTGCCCGTAATATCGCCCATAGCCACGGCGGCGAAGTGACGTTGCAGAACATGCGCGAGGGCGGGTTGCGGGTGACGCTTTTCCTACCGCGCGGCATAGAGTAATCCGCCGCCTCAACCCCCTGTAGGAGCGCGCTTGCCCGCGATGGCGGCAGTCAATTCAACGCATCTTTTGTTGTGAGAGCGATTTTTCGCGGGCAAGCGCGCTCCTACAGTCGATTGAGTGGCTATCCGAATGTCACAGTGTTGTGACATTCGCGCATCCCTTCGTTACCGTCCGCTCTAACCCCTTGGTTAGAATCCACGCAGCGCAAGCGCCACGACTTGCTCATGCATAACAACAAGAAAGGTCAGATATGAATTCGATTTCCCGTCTCGCTGCACTTATTTCCCTCGCCTCGTTGTTCCCTCTGAGCGCCATGGCGGCTGATGCCAAAGGCACTGTCGAAGTTGTGCACTGGTGGACGTCCGGTGGCGAAAAAGCCGCTGTCGATGTGCTCAAGGCTCAAGTTGAAAAAGACGGTTTCACCTGGAAAGACGGCGCTGTTGCGGGTGGCGGCGGTGCAACCGCAATGACCGTGCTCAAGAGCCGCGCCGTTGCTGGCAACCCGCCTGGTGTTGCGCAAATCAAAGGCCCGGACATTCAGGAATGGGCCTCTACCGGCCTGCTTGATACCGACGTGCTGAAAAACGTCTCCAAAGAGGAGAAGTGGGACAGCCTGCTGGACAAGAAGGTCTCGGACACCGTGAAGTACGAGGGTGATTACGTTGCCGTCCCGGTGAACATCCACCGCGTCAACTGGCTGTGGATCAACCCGGAAGTCTTCAAGAAAGCCGGTATCGAAAAAGCCCCCACCACCCTCGAAGAATTCTACGCAGCGGGCGACAAGCTCAAAGCGGCAGGCTTCATCCCTCTGGCCCACGGTGGCCAGCCTTGGCAGGACAGCACTGTGTTTGAAGCCGTCGTGCTCTCTGTCATGGGCGCTGACGGTTACAAGAAGGCACTGGTCGACCTCGACAACGCTGCGCTGACCGGCCCTGAGATGGTCAAGTCGCTCACCGAACTGAAGAAAGTCGCCACCTACATGGATGTCGACGGCAAAGGCCAGGACTGGAACCTGGAAGCTGCCAAGGTCATCAACGGCAAGGCCGGCATGCAGATCATGGGTGACTGGGCCAAGAGCGAATGGACCGCTGCCAAGAAGGTCGCCGGCAAGGACTACGAGTGCGTAGCGTTCCCGGGCACCGACAAGGCGTTCACCTACAACATCGACTCCCTGGCTGTGTTCAAGCAGAAAGACGCCGGCACTGCTGCCGGTCAGCAGGACATCGCCAAGATCGTGCTGGGTGAAAACTTCCAGAAAGTCTTCAGCATCAACAAAGGCTCAATCCCGGTTCGCAACGACATGCTGGCTGACATGGGCAAGTACGGTTTCGACTCGTGCGCTCAGACCGCTGCCAAGGACTTCCTGGCTGACGCCAAAACCGGCGGCCTGCAACCAAGCATGGCGCACAACATGGCCACAACTCTGGCTGTACAGGGCGCCTTCTTTGACGTCGTGACCAACTTCATCAACGACCCGAAAGCCGATCCGGCCGACGCCGCGAAAAAGCTGGGCGCTGCGATCAAGTCTGCCAAATAAAGGCCAGCTACTAGCGGCAAGCTGCAAGTCTCAAGCTGATCGATGATTGGCTTATGACTTGTAGCTTGAGGCTTGCGACTTGCGGCTGCTTTCACTCTTTATTGGATTTTCACCATGAGTTCTGTTGCTGTGTTCAGCAAAGCCTCGCCGTTCGATGCACTGCAGCGCTGGCTACCCAAACTGGTGCTGGCGCCCAGCATGTTCATCGTACTGGTGGGCTTCTACGGCTATATCCTGTGGACGTTCGTTCTGTCGTTCACCAACTCCACTTTCCTGCCGACCTATAAATTCGTGGGTCTGGCGCAATACGCACGGTTGTTCGACAACGACCGCTGGTGGGTAGCCAGCAAAAACCTCGCGGTGTTCGGTGGCATGTTCATCGGCATCAGCATGGTGGTTGGCGTGTTGCTGGCGGTATTTCTGGACCAGCGCATCCGCCGCGAAGGCTTTATCCGCACCATTTACCTGTATCCGATGGCGCTCTCGATGATCGTCACCGGTACGGCCTGGAAATGGCTGCTCAACCCGGGCATGGGCCTGGACAAACTGCTGCGTGACTGGGGCTGGGAAGGCTTTCGCCTGGACTGGCTGATCGATCCGGACCGCGTTGTCTACTGCCTGGTGATCGCTGCGGTATGGCAGGCGTCGGGCTTCATCATGGCGATGTTCCTGGCGGGCCTTCGCGGCGTCGATCAGTCGATCATCCGCGCCGCGCAGATCGACGGCGCGAGCATGCCGAAAATCTACTGGAAGGTGGTGCTGCCAAGCCTGCGTCCGGTGTTCTTCAGTGCGGTGATGATTCTCGCGCACATCGCCATCAAGAGCTTCGACCTGGTGGCCGCGATGACGGCCGGTGGGCCGGGTTACTCGTCTGACTTGCCGGCGATGTTCATGTACTCGTTTACCTTCAGCCGTGGCCAGATGGGCATGGGTTCCGCCAGTGCGATTCTGATGCTTGGCGCGATTCTCGCCATCCTCGTGCCTTATCTGTATTCCGAGCTGAGGGCCAAGCGCAATGACTAGTCTCGCCAACAAGCCTGCACTGAGCCTGAGCCGCGTCGCCATCTATGCGGTGCTGATCGTTGCGGTCTTCATCTACCTGGTGCCGCTGGTGGTCATGCTGTTGACCAGCTTCAAGTCGCCGGAAGACATCGGCAGCGGCAACCTGCTCAGCTGGCCGACCGAAGTCACCGCCATTGGCTGGATCAAAGCCTGGGCGACGGTAAAGGGTTACTTCTGGAACTCGTTCCTGATCACCGTTCCGGCGGTGCTGATTTCCACCACCATTGGTGCGCTGAACGGCTACGTGCTGTCGATGTGGCGTTTCCGCGGCTCGCAGTTGTTCTTCGGCCTGCTGCTGTTCGGTTGCTTCCTGCCGTTCCAGACCGTCCTGCTGCCCGCGTCCTTCACCCTCGGCAAAATGGGCCTGGCCAGCACCACCACAGGTCTTGTGTTCGTCCACGTCGTCTACGGTCTGGCGTTCACCACACTGTTTTTCCGCAACTACTACGTGAGTATTCCCGAGGCACTGGTGAAAGCCGCACGACTGGACGGTGCGGGGTTTTTCACCATCTTCCGCCGGATCATTCTGCCGATGTCGACGCCGATCATCATGGTCTGCCTGATCTGGCAATTCACTCAGATCTGGAACGACTTCCTGTTCGGTGTGGTGTTCTCCAGTGGGGATTCGCAGCCGATTACGGTCGCGCTGAACAACCTGGTCAACACCAGCACCGGCGCCAAGGAATACAACGTTGATATGGCGGCGGCGATGATCGCCGGGCTGCCGACCCTGCTGGTCTACGTGGTCGCAGGCAAGTATTTCGTGCGCGGGCTGACGGCCGGCGCAGTCAAGGGGTAATCATGGCAACGCTTGAACTACGCAATGTAAACAAGACTTACGGGGCCGGTCTGCCGGACACCCTGAAGAACATCGAACTCTCCATCAAAGAAGGTGAGTTCCTGATTCTGGTCGGCCCTTCGGGCTGCGGTAAGTCGACCCTGATGAACTGCATCGCCGGCCTGGAAAACATTACCGGCGGCGCGATCATGATCGGTGACCAGGACGTCAGCGGTATGAGCCCGAAGGATCGCGATATCGCGATGGTGTTCCAGTCCTACGCGCTGTACCCGACCATGAGCGTGCGCGAGAACATCGAGTTCGGGCTGAAGATTCGCAAGATGAACCAGGCCGACATCGACGCCGAAGTGGCGCGGGTCGCCAAGCTGCTGCAGATCGAACACCTGCTCAACCGCAAGCCGGGGCAACTCTCCGGTGGTCAGCAACAGCGTGTGGCCATGGGCCGGGCGCTGGCCCGTCGTCCGAAGATCTACCTGTTCGACGAACCGCTTTCGAACCTTGATGCGAAGCTGCGCGTCGAGATGCGTACCGAAATGAAGCTGATGCACCAGCGCCTGAAGACCACCACGGTCTACGTGACCCACGACCAGATCGAAGCAATGACCCTGGGCGACAAAGTGGCGGTCATGAAGGACGGCATCATTCAGCAGTTCGGTACGCCGAAGCAGATTTACAACGATCCGGCGAACCTGTTCGTGGCGAGTTTCATCGGTTCGCCGCCGATGAACTTCATCCCGCTGCGCCTGCAACGCAAGGACGGTCGTCTCGTCGCACTGCTCGACAGCGGTCAGGCCCGTTGCGAGCTGCCGATGAGCATGAATGACGCGGGTCTTGAGGACCGTGAGGTGATTCTGGGCCTGCGTCCCGAGCAGATCGTGCTAGCGTCCGCTGATGCTGCAGGTCTGCCAACCATTCGCGCCGAAGTTCAGGTGACGGAGCCGACCGGTCCGGATACGCTGGTATTCGTTACCCTCAACGAGAGCAAGGTCTGCTGCCGTCTGGCGCCGGATATTGCACCCGCTGTGGGCGAGACCTTGACGTTGCAGTTCGATCCGGCGAAGGTTCTGCTGTTTGACGCCAAAACCGGCGAACGCCTTGGCGTGCTGGCACCGAGTCAGTCGGTGGAAAACATGGGGAATGTCACGCGGCTCAACCGCAACTGATCCCCTCGTGCAGGAGCACTGCACAAACGAGCACCTGTGACGGGTCGATGTCTGCGGTACCAAACCCGTCATGCACACGATGTACGTGGTTACAACGCTGTTCAAAAAGCTAATAACAATAAAACGAGGATCCAAGGGATGAAAAAGCTACAAGGCAAGTCGCTTAACCAATTACGTTTGATCGGTGGTCTGTCTTTTCTGGGTGCGTTGACAGCGTCGGGCTCGGCTTTTGCCCTTGAGCCTTTCAATGCCAGCGAACACATGACTGGCGACTGGGGCGGGCTTCGTCAAGAGCTGCACGACAAGGGCTATGATTTCAACGTCGAGTACGTCGGCGAGGTGGGCGCCAACGTCAAAGGTGGCTACGACACTGACAAGACGGCTCGTTATTCGGACCAGTTCGCGATTGGCACGCAAATCGACCTCGAAAAAGTGTTCGGTCTGAAAGATGCCGAATTCAAGCTGACCGTCACCGAGCGTAGCGGTAAGAACATCTCCAATGACCGTCTCGGCGACCCACGCGTGGGCACGCTCAGCTCCTCGCAGGAAGTCTGGGGTCGCGGTCAGACCTGGCGTCTGACCCAGATGTGGGTCAAACAGAAGTATTTCGACGGCGCACTTGATATCAAAGCCGGCCGTATGGGCGAGGGCGAAGATTTCGGTAGCTTCCCTTGCGACTTCCAGAACTTGACCTTCTGCGGCACACAAGCGGCGAACTACGTCAGCACTTGGTACAACTGGCCGGTCAGCCAGTGGGCCGTGCGCGTGAAGTACAACATCACGCCGCAAGTGTATGCGCAGATCGGTGTGTACGAGCAGAACCCTTCATACCTGGAAACCGGCAACGGCTTCAAACTCAGTGGCAGCGGCGCCAAGGGCACGCTGGTTCCTGTTGAATTGGTCTGGTCGCCAAATGTCAACTCTCTCCCGGGCGAATACCGTCTTGGCTGGTACTACAGCAGCCCAAGCGCCAACGACCTCGAAGAAGATGTCAACGGTCAGCCGCAAGCGCTTACCGGTGCTGCGTTCAAAACCCACAGCAGCAAGCACGGCTGGTGGTTTGTGGCTCAGCAGCAGCTGACCACCGTTGGCGGCGACGCATCGCGTGGCATGAGCGTGTTCTTCAACGCTACCGTGCATGACAAGGCCACCAACTTCGTCGACAACTTCCAGAACGTCGGCCTGGTGTTCAAAGGTCCGTTCGATGCACGTCCTAAAGACGACATCGGTGTAGGCGTGTCGCGTATCCACGTCAACAGCGACGTTCGTGATCGTGCTCGTCTGCTCAACGAAGTCAACGGAGCGGATAACTACGACGATCCGAACTTCCTGCCTATTCAGACCACTGAATACAACTCGGAAATCTACTACGGCGTACACGTCAACAATTGGCTGACTATTCGTCCCAACTTGCAGTACGTGATGCATCCAGGCGGCACAGACCACGTGGACAACGCGCTGGTCGCGGGTATCAAGCTGCAATCCAAGTTCTAAGTCAAAGCGGACGCTCCTCCGCGCTCCACTAACGATCAAGGGTCGTGTGTGCTTTACGGGCAGCCTGGCTGCCCGTTTTTTTTGCGCTGTTTATTCGGCAGCAATGGCTCCGCCTTCGGAGCATTTTTTTCTCGCTTGACGAGTGACCGCTATCTGGAGTGCCACAACGATGCCCTTCAGGGACCCCGGCTCAACCGAGCATCCTCTTCAGCGTTTCTTCACCTCGGTGCGACCGCAACCGACCTTTCAGTGGGAACGCTACCAACAGCGTGATGTGCTGGTGATCAATCATGCGCAGTGCCAGGCCGTGTTCAGTCGGCAGGGCGCGCAGCTGCTGCATTTCGAACCTTCCGGGCAGAAACCCTGGCTGTGGTGCGCTGCGCACTGGCCCCTGGTCGGCGCGATCCGCGGCGGCGTGCCGGTCAGTTGGCCCTGGGTCGGACGTCATCCTGGGGAAAGCGGCTGGCCGGCCAATGGCTGGGGTCGGTTGCTCGACTGGAAACTGGTCGAAAGCCACGAACACGAGGCGGGCGTGACCTTGCGCTGGCAACTCAAACTGTGGGACTGGCAGGCCGATCTCTACGCTGAACTGGGGCAGGCGATGGAGCTGCGCCTAGAGACGCGTCACGACGACAGCGAGCCGTGTCACTTCGGCCATGGTCTGCACGCCTACTGGCGTATCAGCGATGTGGCGGACGTCGCATTGCAGGGGCTCGACGGTGCGCAGGGTTACGATGAGCTCAGCCGCAGCGCCTGCGAGCAAAGGGGCGAGCTACGCGTGCAAGGCAGCTGTCAGCGGGTGTTCGAGCACGCCGGCATGCTTGAGTTGCAGGACGACGCCTGGCAGCGGCGATTGAGTATCGACACTGGCGACAGCGACAGCACGGTGGTCTGGCACCCGGGCAGCAGACCGTTGCTGGGTGTGGGTGGCGATGAAGCCATGGGGTTTTTGCGGGTCGAGGCGGCGTCGGGTGTCGATGATTGCCTGAGCCTGGCACCCGGGCAGCACGCCAGTCTGAGCCTGCAGGCGACGTTGGTCCATTGAGCGAGGTGGTGGCGACTGCGGTCAGTCGACCACCGCAACCCTGCAGGAGCGCGCTTGCTCGCGAAAAACTGTTCCCGTTACAGAGATGTATCGGTCCGGACTGCCTCATCGCGCGCAAGCGCGCTCCTGCAAATGAGGCGTTCCCTTAGTTCAACTCATCGTCCGCCGGATACCGGCTCGCGTTCAGGCTTTCCTTGATCTTGCGCAGATGCGGCTGGAAGTCGACGCCCCGACGCAGGGTCATGCCGGTCGCCAGCACATCCAGCACTGTCAGCTGGACGATTCGCGACGTCATGGGCATATAAATGTCGGTGTCTTCCGGCAGCGGGATATTCAGGCTCAACGTGCTGGCTTTTGCCAGCGGCGAGTCGGCAGCCGTCAGGCCCAGCACCGACGCGCCATTTTCCCGCGCAATGCGCGCCACCTCCACCAACTCGCGGGTGCGCCCCGTGTAGGAAATGATCACGAACAGCTCGCCGGTGTGGGCCACCGAGGCCAGCATGCGCTGCACCAGCACGTCGGCGTGGGCCGTGACGGCAAGATTGAAGCGAAAGAATTTATGCTGCGCGTCCAGTGCGACCGGCGCCGAAGCGCCAAGACCGAAGAAGTGGATCTGCCGCGCCTGAATCAACAGGTCGACCGCTTTGCTGATCAGGTTGGGGTCAAGCACCTGGCACACGCTGTCGAGGGATGCGATGGCGCTGCCAAAAATCTTGCGGGTGTAGGCTTCCGGATTGTCATCGGCTTCCACCGCCCGGCTGACGTAGGCGGCGCCGCTGGCCAGGCTCTGGGCCAGCTGCAGTTTCAGTTCCGGATAGCCGCTGACATCGAAGGAGCGGCAGAAGCGGTTGACCGTCGGCTCACTGACCTTTGCCGCCTGCGCCAGCGCGGCGATGCTGAACCGGGTGGCCTGCTGCGGATTGCTCAGAATCGCCTCGGCGACCTTGCGCTCGGCCTTGTTCAGCTCTTCCAGACGACTCTGGATCTGCTCCAGAAGATTGCGTACACGGTCCATTGTTTGTCCTTCTGATGAAACGGCGACAGGCCGGGGAACAGGCCTTTATTTGCAGAGTGGGAATTTGGGCCTTTAGCCTGTCGCAAAGGTGGCCTATCGTACTGAGGGCCTGTGGTGATCACCACTCTAATGTGGTTCTGGTGGGAATGTTGTGGTTATTACTACATTCGGCCTTGAGTAACGCCTTTAAAAAAGGTATTTGTAGCTTAACTTGATAAAAGAACCAACATTATGCTCTCGATTACGGTTGAACCGTGCACTTTTGCGTTGTTTGGCGCCTTGGGTGACCTGGCGGTGCGCAAACTGTTTCCTGCGTTGTACCAGCTTGATCGAGCTGGACTGCTGCATGCCGAGACCCGAATTATTGCGTTGGCCCGTGAGCCCGGCACTCCCGAGGAGCACTTGGCCTACATCGATAAAAGCCTGCGTCGCTTCGTCCCCGAGGCGCAGCTTGAGACCGAGCACGTGGAGCGTTTTCAGGCTCGCCTGAGTTACCTGCACGTGGACTTCCTCAAGGGCGAGGATTACGTCGCGCTCGCCGAAGCCGTGGGCGACGCGCCAACCATGATTGCCTACTTCGCGACCCCTGCGTCTGTCTACGGCGCCATCTGCGAGAACCTTGCGCTGGTCGGCCTGACCGACCGCACCCGCGCGGTGCTGGAAAAACCCATCGGCCACGACCTTGCGTCGTCCCGTCGCGTCAATGACGCCGTTGCCAAGTTCCTGCCTGAAACCCGCATCTACCGGATCGACCACTATCTGGGCAAGGACACGGTGCAGAACCTCATCGCCCTGCGTTTTGCCAACAGTCTGTTCGAGACGCAGTGGAACCAGAACCACATCTCCCACGTGGAAATCACCGTGGCAGAGAAGGTCGGTATCGAAGGGCGCTGGGGCTATTTCGACCAAGCCGGCCAGCTTCGCGACATGATTCAGAACCACCTGCTGCAGCTGCTGTGTCTGATCGCGATGGACCCGCCCAGCGACCTGTCCGCCGACAGCATCCGTGACGAGAAGGTGAAGGTGCTCAAGGCACTGGCGCCGTTCACGCCGGAGCGTCTGGCCACCCAAGTGGTGCGCGGGCAATACATCGCCGGTTACAGCGACGGCAAGCCGGTGCCCGGTTATCTGGAAGAAGAAAACTCCAACACCCAGAGCGACACCGAAACGTTCGTCGCCATTCGTGCCGACATCCGTAACTGGCGTTGGTCAGGCGTGCCGTTCTACCTGCGGACCGGCAAGCGCATGCCGCAAAAGCTGTCGCAGATCGTGATTCACTTCAAAGAGCCGCCGCATTACATCTTCGCCCCCGAGCAGCGCTTGCAGATCAGCAACCGCCTGATCATCCGTCTGCAGCCCGATGAAGGCATCTCGCTGCAAGTGATGACCAAGGATCAGGGCCTGGACAAGGGCATGCAGCTGCGCAGTAATCCTCTGCAGCTGAGCTTCTCCGACGCCTACCGCAGCGCCCGTGTGCCGGACGCCTACGAGCGGTTGTTGCTGGAGGTCATGCGTGGCAATCAGAACCTGTTTGTCCGCAAAGACGAAATCGAATACGCCTGGCAATGGTGCGACCAGTTGATCGCTGGCTGGAAAAAGGCGGGCGACGCGCCCAAGCCTTACCCGGCCGGTTCCTGGGGGCCGATGAGCTCCATTGCTCTTATTACGCGTGACGGGAGGTCCTGGTATGGCGATATGTGAACTTGAATTTCCGGCGGGTCTGAAGGCCCACGAATTCGATAATCCTGAAGTGCTGGCGAACGCGCTGGCCGATCACGTGGCTGAGCGCCTGGGGGCTGCAATTTCCAGTAATCCCCACGGCACGGCCACGCTGGTGGTGTCGGGTGGCAAAAGTCCGGTGGCGTTTTTCAAAGCGCTGGCGCAGAAGCCGCTCCAGTGGTCGAAAGTCTGCGTGAGTCTGGCCGATGAGCGCTGGGTGCCGACCGAGCACGCCGACAGCAACGAAGGCCTGCTCAAGCGTTTTCTGCTTCAGGGCCCGGCAGCGGAAGCGGAGTTCTTCAGTCTGTATCGTCCGACCACGACAGTTGATGAAGCTGCTGCGGCGACTGACGAGGCGCTCAAGGCGCTGCAGAAGATCGACGTGCTGATCCTGGGCATGGGCGATGACGGGCATACCGCATCGCTGTTCCCCGACAGCCCGCACCTGAAGGAAGCCCTGGACCTCAACAGCGATCGTCGCTGCCTGCCCATGCTCGCACCGACCGTCCCGCATCAGCGTCTGACCCTGACGCGTCCGGTACTGGCGTCGGCAGCGACCACCCTTCTGTCCGTTTCCGGCCAGGCCAAACTCGATACATTGCGCGCTGCACTGGCAGGCGATGACCTCGCCGAAATGCCCGTGCGCGCGTTCCTCAACCCGTCTCTAGAGATCTACTGGTGCCCATAAGCAAAGGATCAGCCGCCATGGAAAATACCCAAGTGAAACAGCCGTTGAATAGCATGGCGAGCAAGATTGCCCAGATCGACGCACTCTGCGCGAAAGCGAAGATTCTGCCGGTCATTACCATTGCCCGTGAACAGGACGTTCTGCCGCTGGCCGATGCCCTGGCCGCTGGCGGCCTGAATGCGCTGGAAATCACCCTGCGCTCCGAGTTCGGCCTCAAAGCCATTCGCATGCTGCGTGATGCGCGTCCAGAGCTGAGCGTTGGCGCCGGCACCATTCTCGACCGCCACATGCTCAAGTCGGCCGAGGAGGCGGGTTCACAGTTCATCGTCACCCCCGGCAGCACCCAGGATCTGCTGGAAGCCGCCGCGCTGAGCGAATTGCCGCTCCTGCCAGGCATCAGCAGCGCTTCGGAAATCATGATCGGTTACGCGCTGGGTTATCGTCGCTTCAAGCTGTTTCCGGCGGAAATCAGTGGCGGCGTTGGTGCAATCAAAGCACTGGGCGGTCCATTCCCGGAAGTGCGCTTCTGCCCAACCGGCGGCGTCAGTGCGGCCAACCTGAAAAACTACATGGCGCTGCCCAACGTAATGTGCGTCGGCGGCACATGGATGATCGATAACGCGTGGGTGAAGAACGGCGACTGGCAGCGGATTACCGACGCCACTGCCGAAGCAATCGCGCTGTTCGACTGAGTCTGGATCCGTCGGTCATGCGTACGCTTAGACAGCCTCCGTTCAAGTGGGGGCTGGTTAACTGCTGAGCATGATCCGATTATGGCGCCCCTCGGGGCGTTGCTGCAGAAGTCGTTGTTGCATGGCTTTTTTACGGTGTTCCTTGGTCGGGAACGCCGTTTTTTTTTGCGCTGTTCATACGCAATAGATATGTACCGCACAGGCAGTGGCTGGAGCGCTTATCTTTGCCGCTCCTTTGTAGTTCGTTTCTCGATGGATTTACGGCGCCTTCGTCATGAAGGCGCCGTCTTTTTTTCTGCGGTCCTTTCGGGGGCCTTGATCCCGGCGCTGAATGGGGGTGCAGGCCTCACGCCAGCGCGCGGAGCGCTGCCACCAACTGGTCAACGTCCTTTGCCGACGTGGTGAATCCCGGCGTGATGCGAATGCACGCCCCGCAGGCCGAGCCCTCTCGCGTCACTGCAAAAATACCGTGCTCATCGAGCAGGCGCTTGACCATGAGTTCCTGATCCCCGTGACGGCTGAACCGGAATGACGTGATCCCGCAATACAGCCGAGGGTCGTCCGGCGTCAGCACGTCAATGCCTTCGATAGCGCGCGCCTGAGTGACCCACAGGTCTCGCAGGTAAGCCAGGCGTGCGCCTTTGGCCGGAGCACCGCCCATGGCCCGATGGTCGGCGAACACTTTGGGCAGTGTCATCAGCGCCGGGATATTCGGCGTCCCGTACGGCACGCGGCCGAGGATGTCGTCCGCACCGTAGCGCTCGTCTGCCATGTCGGGGTCGATGGCGCTCAGGCGTTCCTGCTTCACATAAATAAAGCCCAGGCTCAGCGGCGCGCCTATCCATTTCTGCAGGTTGAAGCCGGCGAACGACACGCCGAGATCAGCAAGCTCGAAATCCAGCAGGCCCAAGGCATGGGCGCCATCCAGAATGACCTCGATGCCGTGGGCTTTAGCCAGCTCGGCGATGGCCTTCACCGGCATCACCAGCCCGGTCCGGTGGGTGACGTACGTCAGCGCCACCAGTTTGAGTCGTGGGTGAGCGGCAAACGCTTCGCGGTAGGTCTGCAGCAGACCGTCGTGGCTCGCGGGATGCTGGTGAGTGACCTCAATCACCTCCACGCCGCGATTCTTCGCCAACCAGCGCATGCCAGTCTGGACGCTGTTGTAGTCCAGGTCGCTGACCAGCACCTGGTCGCCAGCCACGAGGCCGTTGTAGTTGCGAATCAGCGCTTGCACCGACTCCGACGCGGAGCGGGTGAGGGCGACTTCGCGGGCTGGCACGTTGAGCAGATCGGCGAGATCGGCGCGAATCACCTCGCTGTCCTCGAAGTCGAACTTCTGCCGCACATAGACCGAGTTGCTGCGATTGACGTAAGCGAGGTTCTGCTCGTAATCCTTGAGTGCCGCGCGGGTCATGCGGCCGAAATAGCCGTATTCGAAATTGACCGGCCCAGGCTCGACGTCGTACTGAGCCGCAACCTGCTGCCAGAACGCTTCGTCCCGAGCCTGTTCATCCGCCAATTCCGTTATTGCGTATGCAGTGCTGTTCATCAAGCGGCTCGCTTTTATAAATGGACGTTTTAGTTGAAACGAATGGGCGTTTTCGAAGGGCCCGGCCGCAGAGGTTCGCGAGGCCGGGTGCGCAGCGGATCCAGCAACGCCGAAAGGCCGTTGTGATCAATCTCGTGCATCAGTGCCAGCAGGCTGCCCAGCTCACCTGCCGGGAAACCCTGCCGGGCGAACCAGTTCAGGTAGTCACCTGGCAGGTCCGCCAGCAATCGCCCTTGATACTTGCCGAACGGCATTTCGCGAGCCACCAATAGTTTGAGTTTCTCTGGATTCATCCAATAACCGCTTATCCGTTCGAGTGAACTTGAAAGATACGTGCATTCTGCAATTGCGCAAACACACAGATCATGCAGAAAGCGCGGCGCGACTGTCGCTTGATATTATTAACTCATTGAAAATTAAGGATATTCTTTATCAGCAAAAGCTGGCATGCACAGTGCAATATCTACCTTATCGAGTGTTTCGTTAACCAAACCTTTGATAAACCTGCCAGAAAGGAACCGCAAAATGTCGGATATCAACAAAGAAGCCATCTCTATTCTGAATGACTTGATCGAGACCAGCATTGACGGTGAGAAAGGTTTTCACACTGCTGCTGAAGACGCCAAGAACCCGGAAATCAAGGCCTACCTGCTTTCCCGCTCCTCTGGCTGCAAGACTTCGGTTGCCGAGCTGCAAGCTGAAGTACGCGCACTGGGCGGCGATCCAGAAGATTCGTCCAGCATTGCTGGCGGCGCACACCGTCTGTGGGTCAACCTGAAAAGCGCTTTGAGCGGCAAGAACGACGAAGCCGTCCTCAACGAAGTCGAAAGCGGCGAAGACCACGCGCTGAAGGCTTACAAAGAAGCGTCGCAGAAAGCGACTGAGAAAAACCTGCCGGTCAACGTTACCAGCTTGATCCAGCGTCAGCTGCAGGGCGTGCAAGCGAACCATGACAAGGTCAAAGCCTTGCGCAACACCGTTCGTGCTGCCAACAAGTAATTCGCGGTAGTTCGGAAAAACGCCAGCCAGTCTGGCGTTTTTTTATGCCTGCTGTTCCGCGAAGGGCGCAACGTACGGTTCGACTTCCACGCGGTTCCTGCCGTTTTTCTTGGCGCGGTACAGGGCACGATCAGCAGCATGAAACAGCAGTTCGGGCTGATCGTGGGTTACCGGCAGATGCGTGGCGACGCCGATGCTCACCGTGATGGGCACTGTGTCCTCAGCGAAAGGCGGAAGTGCTTCAATTGCAAGGCGCAGCTTTTCTGCAATGACACAGGCACCTGCCTTTTCGGTTTCTGGAAGCACCACCATGAATTCTTCACCGCCATACCGGGCGGCGAGGTCACCTGGCCTGCGGATGCTGGCGGCGAGCGTCTGGGCGACGCTGCGCAGTGCAACGTCGCCGCCATGATGTCCGTGTCGGTCATTGAAGGCCTTGAAGTGGTCCACATCAATCATCAGTAATGCCAGAGGCCTTCCCGAACGCATGCTTCGCGCCCATTCCTGCTTGAGCACCTGATCCAGCCTGCGCCGGTTGGCCAGACCGGTCAGCCCGTCCCTAGATGCCAGGCCAGCCAGTTCGCGCTCGGCGTTTTGGCGCAGACGCAGCTGACGGCCCAATAGCCAGGACAGCAGCAGAATGCCGATGCAGAGCAGGCCAGTGGCGCCTGCCACCAACATTGCATTGCGCTGCCAGACGGCATAGACGTCGTCCCGCGATTGCGCCACCACCACAATGAGTGGCAGGTCACCGACCCGAGAAAACGTATACAGGCGCTGAACGCCGTCAAGATCGGATACCGCGGTGAAACTGCCATTGACCTCCGACAGCACGCGTTTGAAGTTCTGGCGCATGCTGAAGTCCTGGCCTACATAGGTCCGACCATTGGATTCAGGCTGCCGGGCGAGGAGTATCCCGTTGGCACCTAACAAGTTGATGGTGCTCCCCGGGCCGACGTCCAGCGTGCGAAACAACTGGTCGAAGTAAGTCAGCCTCATGGACGCGCTGGCCACGCCAACGAACCTGCCGTCATTTGAAGGGATGCGGCGGCTGAAACTTATGCACAGGTCTTTGAAGCCCCATCGGGTACGAAACGGTCCGTCGACCAGCAGTGCAAGGGAATTGTTGTCCCGGTGATGCTGGAAACTCGACCTGTCAGAGAAGTTATCCTGACGCGGTGTCAACGAGGTCGAGTCGGCAATGATGCTCCCCGTCTCGTTCAGCAACACCAGATCACCCTTGTAAGGCGCGGCAGTAGCGCGATCAAAGAGTACCAACTGACGCAACTCAGGCGAGATGGTCCCAAGGTCCGGTCTCAGCCATGCAGAGATCAGCCCTTGGAGCGAGGTATCATAAAGTTCGGCATTGCGTTGGACGTCAGCATCGATAAGCTGCACGACGTTGTTCGCCGCACGCACGGAGGCTTCGTTGGCGCTGCCCAGCTCCCTGAACAGCAGCCACGCAACGATTGCCATAATCGCCATGACCGCCAGAACGCTGCCCAGAAGGAGCATCTTCTCGGACCCCGACCTGCTCCTTCGCACAAACGTCCGCGTGAATGACAGTGGCATCGCTCATCTCTGACGGTAATGGACGCGTCGCCCAGGCGTAAGCTTATTCGCCTTCGTCAAACTTGTTGTTGATCAGCTCCACCAGTCCCGCCAGCGCGGCCTCGGCGTCTTCACCTTCGGTAGCCAGATGAATCAGGGTGCCCTTGCCGGCAGCGAGCATCATGACGGCCATGATGCTTTTGCCATCGACCATGGTTTCCGGCGTGCGGCCAACCCTGATCTGACACGGGTACTTGCCGGCGACACCCACGAACTTGGCGGCGGCCCGGGCGTGCAGACCCAGCTTGTTGATGATGGTGATTTCTAGAGCGGGCATCGCGATGGAGGTCCTTTCAGCTTAGGTCGCGGTGGCGGACCTGAACATTCTTGAGCGATTGCTGCAGCACCTGACCCAGACGTTCTGTCAGGTAGACGGAGCGGTGGTGTCCGCCGGTGCAGCCAATGGCGATAGTGACGTAGGCGCGGTTGCTGGCGGCGAAGCGCGGCAACCACTTGTTGAGGTACGCAAAGATGTCCTGGAACATTTCTTCGACGTCCGGCTGAGCTGCAAGGTAATCGGCAACCGGCTTGTCGAGGCCCGACTGCTCGCGCAGCTCCGGTTTCCAGTACGGATTGGGCAGGCAGCGCACGTCGAACACCAGGTCGGCGTCCACGGGCATGCCGCGCTTGAAGCCGAAGGATTCGATGAGGAAGGCGGTGCCCGGCTCGGGTTTGTTCAGCAGGCGCAGTTTAAGAATGTCGCGCAGCTGGTAGAGATTCAGGTGCGTGGTGTCGACCGTCAGATCAGCCAGGTCGATGATCGGACCGAGCAGGGTTTTCTCGTCACGAATCGCCTCGGCCAGCGAGCGTGTTGCCGTGCTCAGCGGGTGACGACGTCGGGTCTCGGAAAAACGCTTGAGCAGGGTTGCTTCATCGGCATCGAGAAACAGCACGTCGCACTGGATATGGCGGGCGCGAACTTCGGCGAGCATGCGCGGGAATCGTGTCAGGTGACTGGGCAGGTTGCGCGCATCAATCGAGACAGCTAATAAAGGCTCAGCCAGCTCGGTGTTGATCAGCGCGCGCTCGGCCAGCTCAGGGAGCAGGCCGGCGGGAAGATTGTCGACACAGTAGAAGCCGCTGTCTTCAAGGACATCGAGGGCCGTGCTCTTGCCGGAGCCGGAGCGGCCGCTGACGATGATCATGCGCATGATCAGTGACCGTTCTGGACGTCGAGCACGACGTTGTAGAGCTCTTCGCCTGTCTTGGCGCCGCGCAGGCGCTTACGCACCTCGGCCTGATCAAGCATGCTGGCGATCTGGCGCAGCAGTTCGAGATGGGCATCGGTGGCCGCTTCCGGGACCAGCAGCACAAACAGCAGGTCAACCGGTGCGCCGTCAATGGCGTCGAAATCTATAGGTTTCTCGAGATGCAGCACGGCGCTGACAGGCGTTGTACAGCCCTTAAGCCTACAGTGGGGAATGGCGATGCCATTGCCGAATCCGGTAGAACCGAGCTTTTCACGGGCAATAAGACTTTCAAACATCACCTGCTCATCAAGATCAGGCACTTGCTTGCTGATCACGTTGGCGATGTTTTGGAGTACGGCTTTTTTGCTGCCGCCTGGCACGTTCACGAGTGAACGGCCAGGGGTCAGGATATTTTCAAGTCGGATCATGAGTGGGGAGTGTCAGCGAGCAGTCGCGCCTTGCAGCAGACTTTGCTGTTTTTCCTTATGTTTTTTGAGTTGGCGGTCAAGCTTGTCGGCAAGCAGGTCAATGGCTGCATACATGTCGTCGTGTTCGGCGTTGGCAACCACTTCAGCACCAGGAACATGCAAGGTGGCTTCGATTTTCTGCTTGAGCTTCTCGACCTCCATCGTGACCTGCACATTCGTGATCTTGTCAAAGTGGCGTTCCAGTCGGGCGAGCTTCTCGCCGATGTAGGTACGCAGAGGTTCGGTCACTTCCAGCTGGTGTCCACTGATGTTGACTTGCATACAGCTTCTCCTTCGTTGCCAGTGCATTAAGAGGCAGGCGTAATGCCTGCCACTGAAACACTTTGACGTGTGGCCTTTACATCAGCCGCTTGCGTTCGCTGGACGGCGAAATCCCAAGGGATTCGCGGTACTTGGCGACTGTGCGACGGGCCACTTGAATGCCTTGTGCTTCCAGTAAACCAGCGATCTTGCTGTCACTCAACGGCTTTTTCTGATTTTCCGCGGCGACCAGTTTTTTGATGATCGCGCGAATCGCCGTGGACGAGCATTCGCCGCCTTCGGAGGTGCTGACGTGGCTGGAAAAGAAATATTTGAGTTCGTAGATCCCGCGCGGGGTGTGCATGAATTTCTGCGTGGTCACCCGGGAAATCGTCGATTCGTGCATGCCGACCGCTTCGGCGATGTCATGCAGAACCAGCGGCTTCATGGCCTCGTCGCCGTACTCGAGGAAGCCGCGCTGGTGTTCGACGATTTGCGTGGCCACCTTCATCAGCGTCTCGTTGCGGCTCTGCAGGCTTTTGATGAACCAGCGGGCTTCCTGCAGTTGATTGCGCATGAAGGTGTTGTCGGCACTGGTATCGGCGCGACGCACGAATCCTGCGTATTGCGGATTGACCCGCAGGCGCGGCACGGATTCCTGGTTCAGCTCCACCAGCCAGCGCTCGTTGTCCTTGCGCACAATGACGTCAGGCACGACGTATTCAGCTTCACTGGACTCGATCTGTGAGCCGGGCCGCGGGTTGAGGCTTTGGACCAGTTCGATGACCTGACGCAGGTCGTCTTCCTTGAGCTTCATGCGGCGCATCAGTTGCGCGTAGTCGCGGCTGCCCAACAGGTCGATGTATTCGCTGACCAGCTTCTGGGCTTCCGCCAGCCACCTGGTTTTGGCCGGCAACTGGCGAAGCTGCAGCAGGAGGCATTCACTCAGGTTGCGAGCGCCGATGCCGGCAGGCTCGAACTGCTGGATGCGGTGCAGAACGGCTTCTATCTCATCCAGCTCGATATCGAGTTCGGGATCGAATGCGTCGAGCAATTCTTCAAGTGTTTCGTCGAGGTAGCCCTGGTTGTTGATGCAGTCGATCAGGGTCACGGCGATCAGGCGATCGGTGTCGGACATCGGCGCCAGGTTGAGCTGCCAGAGCAGGTGGCTTTGCAGGCTCTCGCCAACAGAGGTGCGGGTGGTGAAATCCCACTCGTCATCGTCATTGCTGGGCAGGCTGCTGGCGCTGGTTTGATAGACGTCTTCCCACGCGGTGTCGACGGGCAGCTCGTTGGGGATGCGCTCGTTCCAGTCGCCCTCATCCAGATTGTCGACGGTAGGAGCCGATTCCTGATAGGTGGGCTCCTGAACATCAGCGTTGGGCTTTTGCTCTACGTTATCCGCCAAGGGGTCGGCATTGTCGAAATCGTCGCCTTCCTCCTGCCGTTCCAGCATCGGGTTCGACTCCAGCGCCTCCTGAATCTCCTGTTGGAGATCCAGCGTCGACAGCTGAAGCAAGCGGATTGCCTGTTGCAGCTGAGGCGTCATCGTCAGCTGCTGGCCCATTCTCAAGACTAGCGAAGGTTTCATGGCAGGGCTTAACACCTTATTCGCCGGCGCACTGCGCGCCATTTACTACCAGGGCGCCGATGGCGCCAACTTAAGCAAATTATATGCCTGAAGCTGGAGGGTTTGCCTAGAGTGTGATGACAATTAAAAAACGAGGTCGGCGATAGCGCGCGCTGCGGGGCACCGCACAACCTCATGTCATCACTGCGGTTACAGGCGGAACTCGTGACCCAGATACACTTCCTTGACCAACTGGTTGGCCAGGATGGATTCGGCGTCGCCTTCGGCAATTAGCTGCCCATCGTTGACGATGTAGGCGGTTTCGCAGATATCCAGCGTTTCACGCACGTTGTGGTCGGTGATCAGCACGCCGATCCCTTTGGCCTTGAGGTGGTGAATGATCTGCTTGATGTCGCCTACGGAAATAGGGTCGACACCGGCGAAGGGTTCGTCGAGCAGAATGAATTTCGGCGAAGTGGCAAGCGCGCGTGCGATCTCCACACGGCGACGTTCACCACCCGACAGGCTCATGCCCAGGTTGTCGCGAATGTGGGTGATGTGGAATTCCTGCAGCAGGCTCTCCAGCTCCTTGCGGCGGGCAGCGCGATCGAGCTCCTTGCGGGTCTCCAGGATCGCCATGATGTTGTCCGAGACGGAGAGCTTGCGGAAGATCGATGCTTCCTGTGGCAGGTAGCCAATACCGGCGCGTGCGCGGCCGTGCATCGGCTGGTGGCTGACGTCCTGGTCGTCGATCAGGACGCGACCCTGGTCCGCCTGAACCAGGCCGACGATCATGTAGAAGCAGGTGGTCTTGCCGGCGCCGTTGGGGCCGAGCAGGCCGACGATCTGGCCGCTCTCGATGGACAGGCTGACGTCACGTACGACCTGGCGGCTTTTATAGGCCTTGGCCAGGTGTTGGGCTTTCAGCGTTGCCATTACTGGGCCTTCTGCTGGTCGGTTTTCTTTTTCGGCTGGATGACCATGTCGATGCGAGGGCGTGGGGCGGTGACCTTGGTGCCATTGGCACGACCGGCGTTCACGACCTGCTTGACGGTGTCATAGACGATTTTCTCGCCTTCGGACGTGTTGCCGTCGTTGACTACTTTGGCCTTGTCGATCAGCACGATGCGGTTCTGGGCCGCGAAGTACTGGATGGTGACGCCCCAGGCCTGAACGATCGGCTTGTCCACCGATGGCTTCTGCTCGTAGTAAGCCAGGTTGCCCACGGACGTAAACACGTCCACGTCGCCTTGCGGTGTTCGGGTGATGGTCACGGTGTTGCCGGTGATCTTCATCGTGCCCTGGGTGATGATGACATTGCCTTTGTAAGTGGCGATGCCTTGCTTGTCGTCCAGTTGCGCGTCATCCGACTGAATGTGGATGGGTTGATCGCGATCCGTCGGCAGAGACCAGGCGCTCGCGCTTCCCAGTGCTGCGCCCAGGCCGAGCAAAAAAGGAAGGGTTTTAACGAGCCTCATACTGTCCTCTTACGTTGGATAGCAGGTTCATCCTGCTTTCTTTCAGATACGCTTTCATACCCGTGCCGGTGGTTACACCGCCAAGGCCGTCGATTCTAACGGGTTGGGCAGTCTCCGCATATTGCTTCTGCGGGAATACAGTCATGCGGCTGCTGGTGATGATGGTGGTACGATTCTTTTCGTCGGTGCGGTTGATGCGCACCGAGTCGATCAGCTCGACGTGATCACCCCCCGGCGACACTTCGGCGCGAACGCTCTGTACGTGCCACGGGAAGGTCGAGCCGCGATACATCTGCAGCACCGGCGTGGTCATCAGGGTGACGTCGGTGGCTTTCAAGTGCTCGACCTTGTCGGCGGTCATGTCGTACTGCATGGTCCCGTCGGGCAGGTACTGAATGCTGTGGGCGTTGGTCGCATAGTAATCGACAGCGCTTTCATCCACGGCAGCCTTGGGTTGATCGAGGAAGCTTTCCGGACTGATGTTCCAGTAGCCGACCGCTGCCAGCAGCAGTGCCAGCACACCGAACAGCAGAAACGTACGAAACTTTTTGCTCAGCATAAATGCACTTCTATAGGTAGGCGGCGTGAGCCGCTTCGAGGTTGCCCTGAGCTTTCAGGATCAACTCGCAGAATTCGCGGGCAGCGCCTTCGCCGCCACGTGCCTGGGTGGTGCCATGGGCGTGCTCGCGAACAAAGCCGGCAGCGTTGGCAACGGCCATGCCCAGACCGACCCGGCGAATGACCGGCAGATCAGGCAAGTCGTCACCCAGATACGCGACGTGCTCGTAGCTTAGATTCAGTTGTTGCAAAAGCTCGTCGAGAACCACGAGTTTGTCTTCGCGGCCCTGATAGAGATGTGCGATGCCGAGGTTCTTCGCGCGCCGCTCAACCACGGGCGTCTTGCGCCCGCTGATGATGGCTGTCGTCACACCCGAGTTGATGAGCATCTTGATGCCCTGACCGTCGAGTGTGTTGAACGTCTTGAACTCGCTGCCGTCTTCGAGGAAATACAGGCGCCCATCGGTCAGTACGCCATCGACATCGAAGATGGCCAGTTTGATGTTCTTGCCGCGTTGCATCAGGTCATTCATATCGGCGCTCATTTACATGACTCCTGCGCGGAGCAGGTCTTGAAGGTTGAACGCGCCAACCGGGCGATCGTTCTCGTCGACCACGATGAGTGCGCCGATCTTGTTGTCTTCCATGATTTTCAGGGCTTCGGCCGCCAGCATTTCCGGGCGCACGGTCTTGCCGTGGACGGTCATCACTTCATCGATGCTTGCCTGGCGTATGTCGATCGGGCGATCCAGCGTGCGACGCAAATCACCGTCCGTGAATATACCGGCAAGGCGGCCATCGCTCTCGATAATGGCAGTCATGCCCAGCCCCTTGCGGGTCATTTCCATCAGCGAGTCGCGAAGCGGCGTGCCCCGCGCAACCTGCGGGAGGTCGACGCCAGTGTGCATGACATGCTCGACCTTCAACAGCAGCCGACGACCCAGCGCACCGCCCGGGTGGGAAAAGGCGAAGTCTTCGGCGGTGAAGCCTCTGGCGTCCAGTAGCGCAACGGCCAGGGCGTCGCCCATGACCAGCGCCGCTGTGGTGGAGGAGGTGGGCGCCAGATTCAGCGGGCAGGCTTCTTTTTCGACCCGTGCATTGAGGTTGACGTCTGCGGCCTTGGCCAGCGTTGACTCCGGGTTGCCGGTCAGGCTGATCATCTTGATGCCCAGGCGCTTGATCAAAGGCAGCAATGTGACGATTTCGGCTGTCGTACCCGAATTGGACAGGGCCAGGATGATGTCGGCGCTGGTGATCATGCCCATGTCGCCGTGGCTGGCCTCGGCCGGGTGCACAAAAAACGAAGGGGTGCCGGTGCTGGCAAGGGTGGCAGCGATCTTCTTGCCGATATGCCCGGACTTGCCCATGCCGACCACGACCACGCGGCCCTGGCTGCCCAGAATCATGTCGCACGCGCTGACGAAATCGGCATTGATGTGCGCAAGCAAACCTTCCACTGCTTCTATTTCAAGGCGGATGGTGCTCTGTGCCGATTCAATCAGATTGCGCGCATTGGACATATCGGAAGGGGTCGCTTGGTCAAAAGCCGGGGATTATAGCGGCAATGTTCAAAAGCCTCACGCTTCATCGTTGCTGTTTGTTTAATGAAAGGGCGCGTCCTTCAGCAACTGAGTGATAACGGCTGACGACGGGTACGAAATTTCCACGCCGTCCTTAATGCCGTCCTTTGTTTGCGACTTGACGCGTTGGAGCTTGGGCGGCGTGCGACAGCGGTGGTATAGTCCGCCGCTTGTTCGGCCCCTCCATAAGTGTGTCGTTCGTCAAGAACGCGGCATCTGAGAGACAGGTTGCATCGCAAGGAGTTTAGATGAGTGCCGATAACGCCTACGCGGTCGAGCTGAAGGGCGTTTCCTTCAAGCGCGGTGCGCGCAGCATCTTCAATAATGTGGACATCCGCATCCCCCGGGGCAAAGTCACCGGCATCATGGGCCCGTCGGGCAGTGGTAAAACCACACTGCTGCGGTTGATGGGCGCACAACTGCGTCCGAGCGCGGGTGAAGTCTGGGTCAATGGCCAGAATTTGCCAAAGCTTTCGCGCAGCGATCTGTTCGATGCGCGCAAGCAGATGGGCGTGCTCTTTCAGAGCGGCGCACTGTTCACCGATCTCGACGTTTTCGAAAACGTGGCGTTCCCGCTGCGGGTTCACACCAAGCTGCCTGAAGACATGATCCGCGACATCGTTCTGCTCAAGCTGCAGGCGGTGGGGCTTCGTGGTGCAGTCGACTTGATGCCCGACGAGCTGTCGGGTGGCATGAAGCGTCGTGTTGCACTGGCGCGCGCCATCGCGCTGGATCCCCAGATCCTCATGTACGACGAACCCTTCGTGGGCCAGGACCCTATCGCCATGGGTGTGCTGGTTCGGCTGATCCGGCTGCTCAATGATGCGCTGGGCATCACCAGTATCGTGGTGTCCCACGACCTCGCCGAGACTGCGAGTATTGCCGACTATCTCTATGTCGTCGGCGATGGTCAGGTGCTGGGGCAGGGCACACCGCAGGAACTGATGCAGTCGGATAACCCTCGTATACGTCAGTTCATGACGGGTGATCCCGACGGGCCGGTGCCTTTCCATTATCCGGCGCCGGATTATCGCGACGATCTTTTGGGGAAGCGCTGATGCGCAGAAAGTCTTTAATGGATCGCGTACGCCTGATGGGGCGTTCGACGATCGATATGGTTGCAGTGCTGGGTCGTTCAGGGATTTTTCTGGTTCATGCGTTGCTTGGGCGCGGCGGAATCGGTGGTGGCTTCCAGCTGCTGCTTCGTCAGCTGCACTCGGTGGGCGTCATGTCACTGGCCATTATCGTCGTATCCGGCGTATTTATCGGCATGGTGCTGGCGCTGCAAGGCTTCAGCATTCTCGCCAAGTATGGCTCCGAGCAGGCCGTGGGGCAGATGGTTGCCCTGACGTTGCTGCGTGAACTCGGCCCGGTCGTCACCGCTCTATTGTTCGCCGGCCGTGCAGGCTCTGCGCTCACCGCTGAAATCGGCAACATGAAATCCACCGAGCAGTTGTCCAGCCTCGAGATGATTGGCGTCGATCCGCTCAAATACATCGTCGCGCCGCGTCTCTGGGCAGGCTTCATTTCGCTGCCGGTGCTGGCGCTGATTTTCAGCGTGGTCGGCATCTGGGGTGGTTCTTGGGTGGCAGTGGACTGGCTGGGCGTTTACGAAGGCTCCTTCTGGGCCAACATGCAGAACAGCGTTTCGTTTACCGATGATGTACTCAACGGTGTCATCAAGAGCGTCGTGTTCGCTTTTGTCGTCACCTGGATTGCCGTGTTTCAGGGCTATGACTGCGAGCCCACGTCCGAAGGGATCAGTCGCGCCACGACCAAGACCGTGGTCTACGCCTCATTGGCCGTACTGGGCCTGGACTTTATTATGACCGCCTTGATGTTTGGAGACTTCTGATGCAAAACCGCACCCTCGAAACCGGCGTAGGCCTGTTTCTGCTGGCCGGGATCCTGGCTTTGCTCCTGCTCGCCCTGCGCGTCAGCGGTCTGAGCGCCAGCGCCAACACCGACACTTATAAACTTTACGCAAATTTCGACAATATCGCCGGTTTGACTGTCAGAGCGAAAGTGACCATGGCCGGTGTGAACATTGGCAAGGTCACTGCAATCGATCTGGATCACGATACCTTCACAGGGCGCGTGACGATGGAAGTGAACAAGCGGGTCAACAACCTGCCTTCGGATTCCACGGCTTCCATTCTGACCGCAGGCCTGCTGGGTGAAAAATACATCGGCATCAGTGTCGGTGGCGATGACCAACTGTTGAAAGACGGCGGCACCATCCATGACACCCAGTCCTCGTTGGTACTCGAAGACCTGATCGGTAAATTCCTGCTCAATTCAGTGGGCAAAGACGCCAAATGAGGAGTTTTTTCATGATCTCGATTCTGCGCCGTGGCCTTCTGGTGCTGCTGGCCGCCCTGCCTTTGTTTGCCAATGCAGCGGCGTCCGATGCTTCCGCCCACGACCTGGTTGATCGCACCACCAAGCAATTGCTGGCTGACCTGTCCGCCAACAAAGAAACCTACAAGTCCAATCCGCAAGCCTTTTACGATGCACTCAACGGCATCGTTGGCCCGGTCATCGACGCTGATGGCATCTCCAAAAGCATCATGACCGTGAAGTATTCGCGCAATGCGTCCCCGGCGCAGATGCAACGCTTCCAGGAAAACTTCAAGCGCAGCCTGATTCAGTTCTATGGCAACGCACTGCTTGAGTACAACAACCAGGGCATCACTGTGTCCCCTGCCAAGCAGGAAGGCGCTGATCGCACTTCCGTCGACATGTCGGTCAAGGGCAACAATGGCGCGGTCTACCCTGTTTCCTACACCCTCGTCAAAATTGGCGGTGAGTGGAAAGTGCGTAACGTGATCATCAACGGCATCAATATCGGCAAGCTGTTCCGCGATCAGTTCGCTGACGCCATGCAGCGCAACGGTAACGACCTGGACAAAACCATCGACGGCTGGGCTGGCGAAGTCGCCAAGGCCAAGCAGACCTCGGAAGCCTCCAGCGACAAGGTTGTCAAATGAGTCAAGCGTCCGTCACTGCCGCTGGCGGCGGAGAGCTGATGCTCTCCGGCGTGATCGACTATCGGACCGGCCCCGCCTTGCGTGAGCAGGGCGCGGCGCTGATCAAGGCAAGCACTGCTCCGGCGCTGACACTGGATTGCTCCGGTGTCGAAAAGTCCAGCAGTGTCGGCCTTTCATTGCTCCTCGCCTTCATGCGGGATGCTCAGGCGGCGGGCAAGTCAGCCACCGTCCGGGCGTTGCCTGAAGACATGCAGGAAATCGCCAAAGTCTCTGAGCTGACCGAGCTGTTGCAGCACCATTAATTGCTTTCATCGATCAAGCCCCTCGTCCGTCCCTTGCAAAGTAGGGTTCGCAACGAGAGGGCTTTTTTGTATGATGGCCGACCCGCGCGCGTAGGGCGCCGATAGAGGTTAAGCATGCAGGCCGTAGAAGTTAAAAGCTTCCTGGAAGCTAAGTTGCCAGACATCCAGGTCGAAGTTGAAGGCGAAGGCTGCAATTTCCAGCTGAACCTGATCAGCGACGAACTGGCCGCACTGAGCCCGGTCAAGCGCCAGCAGCAGATCTACACGCATTTGAACCCATGGATCGCCGATGGCAGTATCCATGCGGTCACCATGAAATTTTTCAGCCGCGCTGCATGGGCCGAGCGCACCTGAGCCAAAACGGCGTCGAGATTCCAATGGATAAACTGATTATTACTGGCGGCATTCGTCTTGATGGCGAAATCCGCATCTCCGGGGCAAAGAACTCTGCCCTGCCGATTCTCGCAGCCACGCTGCTGGCTGATGGTCCTGTGACCGTCGCCAACCTGCCGCACCTGCACGACATCACCACCATGATCGAGCTGTTCGGTCGTATGGGCATCGAGCCGATCATCGACGAGAAGCTCAGCGTCGAGATCGATCCTCGCACCATCAAGACCCTGGTCGCACCGTACGAACTGGTGAAAACCATGCGTGCGTCGATCCTCGTCCTCGGCCCTATGGTTGCCCGTTTCGGTGAAGCCGAAGTGGCATTGCCTGGTGGTTGCGCCATCGGTTCGCGGCCGGTCGATCTGCACATCCGTGGTCTTGAAGCCATGGGCGCGATCATCGACGTCGAAGGCGGTTACATCAAGGCCAAGGCGCCGGAAGGCGGCCTCCGAGGTGCGCACTTCTTCTTCGACACCGTCAGCGTCACCGGTACCGAGAACATCATGATGGCCGCTGCCCTGGCCAACGGCCGCAGCGTCCTGCAAAACGCCGCCCGTGAACCTGAAGTCGTCGACCTGGCGAACTTCATCAACGCGATGGGCGGTAAAGTCTCTGGCGCCGGCACCGACACCATCACCATCGACGGCGTCAAACGCCTGGGTTCGGCGACCTATCGCGTCATGCCCGACCGTATCGAAACCGGCACCTATCTGGTGGCCGCGGCTGCGACCGGCGGCCGTGTGAAACTCAAGGACACCGATCCGACAATTCTCGAAGCGGTTCTCGAGAAGCTGCGTGAAGCCGGTGCCGAGATCACGACCGGCAGCAACTGGATCGAGCTGGACATGCACGGCAAACGTCCGAAAGCGGTCAACGTGCGCACTGCGCCATACCCGGCTTTCCCGACTGACATGCAGGCCCAGTTCATCTCGCTGAATGCCATTGCCGAGGGTACCGGGACGGTCATCGAAACCATCTTCGAAAACCGCTTCATGCACGTGTATGAAATGCACCGCATGGGCGCGCAGATTCAGGTCGAGGGCAACACCGCTATCGTCACCGGCTGCACCAAGCTCAAAGGCGCGCCAGTGATGGCGACCGACCTGCGTGCTTCGGCGAGCCTGGTCATTTCGGCGCTGGTTGCCGAAGGTGACACGCTGATCGACCGCATCTACCACATCGACCGTGGTTACGAATGCATCGAAGAAAAGCTGCAGATGCTGGGCGCGAAGATCCGTCGCGTCCCGGGCTAGTCAGCTGCTGCGCGTTCGCCCGGGTCGATGAGATCGACCTGGGCAACGTGTCTGGCCATCGCGCCATGACTTTCTGATTCGTTTCACTCTGGCTTCTTGAGCCCGAGGTTGTCGGGCGCCAGTTGCGACCCGGCACGCGCTGCTGATAAGGACTGACGTTTCCCATGTTGACCATCGCACTGTCCAAGGGCCGTATCCTCGACGACACCTTGCCGCTGCTCGCTGCGGCGGGCATCGTGCCGACCGAGAATCCGGACAAGAGCCGCAAGCTGATCATCCCAACGACGCAGCCCGATGTGCGCCTGCTGATCGTGCGCGCCACCGACGTGCCGACCTATGTCGAGCATGGCGCTGCAGATCTCGGCGTTGCGGGCAAGGACGTCCTGATGGAATACGGCGGTCAAGGGCTGTACGAGCCCCTCGACCTGCAAATCGCCCAGTGCAAGTTGATGACCGCAGGCGCGGTCGGCGCCGTCGAACCCAAGGGTCGGCTGCGTGTTGCAACCAAGTTCGTCAATGTTGCCAAGCGCTACTACGCCGAACAAGGCCGTCAGGTCGACATCATCAAGCTGTATGGCTCCATGGAGCTTGCGCCGCTTGTAGGCCTGGCCGACAAGATCATCGACGTCGTCGACACCGGCAACACGCTGCGGGCCAACGGCCTCGAACCGCAAGACATGATTGCCCACATCAGCTCGCGTCTGGTGGTGAACAAGGCATCCATGAAAATGCAGCACGCCCGCATTCAGTCGCTGATCGACACCCTGCGCACAGCCGTGGAGTCGCGACACCGCGGTTGACTGAATCGCGTGACCTTCAACAGGATCACGCCCAGCTATCCGTGTCATAGCCAAATTTCTCAGGTGCCCGCGCGGATGGCTTGCTAGCTTAGGCATCTGCCTATCCTTGCAACTGACATCGCCACCTGAGAAATCGCCATCATTGAGGCCCACGCTATGACCACTCCCAACGCTATTCGCCGACTCAACGCTGCCGATCCGGATTTCGCCCGTCATCTGGATCATCTGCTGAGCTGGGAAAGTGTGTCTGACGACTCGGTCAATGAGCGTGTGCTGGACATCATCAAGAACGTGCGCGAGCGCGGTGATGCGGCCCTGGTGGAATACACCCGCCGCTTCGACGGCCTGGACGTTGCGTCAATGGCGGACCTGATTCTGCCGCGTGAGCGCCTGGAGCTTGCACTGACCCGCATCACGCCGGACCAGCGTCAGGCCCTCGAAAAAGCAGCCGACCGGGTGCGCAGTTACCACGAGCGGCAGAAGCAGGATTCCTGGAGCTACACCGAAGCCGACGGCACCGTCCTCGGCCAGAAAGTCACTCCTCTGGACCGCGCCGGCCTTTACGTGCCGGGCGGTAAAGCGTCTTACCCGTCTTCAGTGTTGATGAACGCCATTCCCGCCAAAGTGGCTGGCGTGGGCGAAGTGGTCATGGTCGTGCCGACCCCGCGCGGTGAGCTCAACGAGCTGGTACTGGCGGCGGCCTGCATCGCCGGCGTCGATCGGGTATTCACCATCGGCGGCGCGCAGGCGGTTGCGGCGCTGGCCTATGGCACTGAAAGCGTTCCACAGGTGGACAAAGTCGTCGGGCCGGGCAACATCTATGTGGCCACCGCCAAGCGTCATGTGTTCGGTCAGGTGGGCATCGACATGATCGCCGGCCCGTCGGAGATTCTGGTGGTGTGCGACGGCCAGACCGACCCGGACTGGATCGCCATGGACCTGTTCTCTCAGGCCGAGCACGACGAAGACGCCCAGGCGATTCTGGTCAGCCCGGATGCGGAATTCCTTGATCGCGTCGCGGCCAGCATCGCCAGACTGATGCCGACGATGGAGCGCGCGGAAATCATCCAGACCTCGATCAATGGCCGCGGCGCCTTGATCAAAGTGGTCGACATGACTCAGGCGATTGAAGTCGCCAACCGGATTGCGCCGGAGCACCTGGAGTTATCGGTGGCCGACCCTGAGGCCTGGCTGCCGCAGATTCGCCACGCCGGCGCGATCTTCATGGGCCGCCACACGTCCGAAGCGCTGGGAGACTACTGCGCAGGTCCCAACCACGTGTTGCCGACTTCGGGCACCGCGCGATTCTCGTCGCCGCTGGGCGTGTACGATTTTCAGAAACGCTCATCGATCATTTACTGCTCGGAGCAGGGCGCGTCCGAACTGGGCAAAACGGCCTCTGTGCTGGCGCGCGGCGAGTCATTGACCGCCCATGCCCGCAGCGCCGAATACCGCATCGTCGACACCGAACAAGAGGGCAACTGAGCATGAGTAAATTCTGGAGTCCCTTCGTCAACGACCTGGTGCCTTATGTACCGGGCGAGCAGCCCAAGCTAACCAAACTGGTGAAGCTCAACACCAACGAAAACCCCTATGGGCCGTCGCCCAAGGCGATCGATGCCATGCGTGCTGCGGTCAGTGACGAGCTGCGCCTGTATCCCGACCCCAACAGTGACGTGCTGAAGCAAGCCGTAGCGCGTTATTACGGCGTCGACGCCAATCGCGTGTTCCTCGGCAACGGTTCGGATGAGGTGCTGGCCCACGCCTATAACGCGTTCTTCCGACAGGAGAAACCGCTGCTGTTCCCGGACATCAGCTACAGCTTCTATCCGGTGTACTGCGGCCTGTATGGCGTCGACTATGAGGCCGTGCCGCTGGACGAGCAGTTTCAAATTCGCGTCGAAGATTACGCGCGTCCCAATGGCGGCATCATTTTCCCGAACCCAAATGCACCCACCGGCTGCCTGTTGGCACTCGATGCCGTCGAGCAGATCCTCAAGAACAGCCCGGATTCGGTGGTGATCGTCGACGAGGCGTACATCGACTTCGGCGGCGAAACCGCGATTAGCCTGGTGGAGCGCTATCCGAACCTGCTGGTCACCCAGACGCTGTCCAAGTCGCGCTCCCTCGCCGGGTTGCGAGTGGGCCTTGCGGTGGGGCATCCCGACCTGATCGAAGCGCTGGAACGGGTCAAGAACAGCTTCAACTCGTATCCGCTGGACCGTATGGCTATCGTTGGCGCTGCAGCGGCATTCGATGACCGTGAGTACTTCGAGCGCACCTGCCAGCGCGTGATTGCCAGCCGTGAAGCGCTTGTCGAGCAGTTGGAGGGCAAGGGCTTTGAAGTGCTGCCCTCGGCCGCGAATTTCATCTTCGCACGCCACCCTCAGCATGACGCTGCCGGACTGGCAGCCAAGGTACGGGAACAGGGCGTGATCGTGCGTCACTTCAAACAAACGCGTATCGCGCAGTTCCTGCGCATCACCATCGGCACGCCTGAACAGAATCAGGCGCTGGTGGAGGCGTTGGGAGATTTGTCGAGCTGAGTTGAGGGTTGCTTAACGGCAACCGATCAATTCTCCGCCGCAGGCGCCGTTGTCTGCGGTGGCCGCACGCCCACTTCGGCGGTCAGTTTCAATTCCTTGCCATTGCGCATGACCTGAATGGTGATCTTGTCGGTCGGCTTGGTGCGCGCCACCTGATTCATGGAACGGCGCCCGTCGCCGGCTGGCTCGCCGTTGATGCTCAAGATCACATCACCCAGTTGCAATCCGGCCTTCTGCGCCGGGCCGTCCCGGAAAATCCCGGCGACCACGATGCCCGGGCGGTCCTTCAGCCCGAACGATTCCGACAGCTCCTGGGTCAATGGCTGTACTTCGATACCCAACCAGCCGCGAATCACCTGACCGTGCTCGATGATTGACTTCATCACCTCCAGCGCCAGCTTGGTGGGAATCGCAAAACCAATGCCCTGGGAGCCACCGGATTTGGAGAAGATCGCCGTGTTGATCCCGGTCAGGTTGCCGTTGGCGTCCACCAGCGCGCCGCCCGAGTTGCCGGGGTTGATCGCCGCGTCGGTCTGAATGAAGTCTTCGTAGGTGTTGAGGCCCAACTGATTTCGCCCGGTGGCACTGATGATGCCCATGGTCACGGTCTGACCGACGCCAAACGGGTTACCGATCGCCAATGCGACGTCGCCGATGCGGATGGAATCCGAACGGCCAAGGGTAATGGAAGGCAGGTTTTTCAGGTCAATCTTGAGGACCGCAAGATCGGTCTCCGGGTCGCTGCCGACCACTTTGGCAATGGTCTCGCGACCGTCCTTGAGCGCAACGACAATCTGGTCGGCGCCGGAGGTGACGTGGTTGTTGGTCAGCAGGTAGCCTTCCGGGCTCATGATCACGGCCGATCCCAGGCTCGACTGCATGCGCTTTTGTTTAGGCAAGTTGTCGCCGAAGAAACGACGAAACTGCGGGTCGTCGAACAGCGGATGGTTGGGCTTATTGTTGTTATTGACCATCTTGGTCGTGTACAGATTGGCCACGGCCGGGGCGGCGTTGCTGACGGCGTCCGCGTAAGACACCGGACCCTGTTGCACGAAGGCCTGCTGGGGCGCTTGTTGCAGGTTCACGTCCTGGCTTGGAAGCCCGACCCACTCGGGGTATCGCTGGATAATCAATAAAGCGATTAGCACACCAGCGAGCAAGGGCCAGCCGAGAAAACGCAGCGCTTTGAACATTGAGCGGAGTCCTGAAGGTAGAAGCGCCTAGCTGCGCCATAATGGGCGGCATTATACGAGGACCGACACGGTCTGGACTGCATATTTAGGAGACTTTTATGGCCGTTGCCCTGAGCACCCTGGTGGAAGAAGCGGACCGCTATCTCGGTAGCGCGCGGATTCAGGATTATTGCCCCAATGGCCTACAGGTCGAGGGTCGGCCGCAGGTCAGGCGCATCGTCTCCGGTGTTACGGCGAGTCAAGCGTTGCTCGACGCGGCGGTGGAGGCCAACGCCGATCTGGTGCTGGTGCATCACGGGTATTTCTGGAAGGGCGAAAATCCCTGCATCACCGGCATGAAGCAGCGTCGCCTGAAGACGCTGCTTAAGCACGACATCAGTCTGCTGTCCTATCACTTGCCCCTTGACCTTCACGCCGACGTGGGCAATAACGTTCAGTTGGCCCGGCAACTGGAGATCACTGTCGAAGGCCCGCTGGACCCGGACAATCCACGCATCGTCGGGCTGGTGGGCTCACTCAGCGAGGCCATGACCCCACGGGATTTCGCCCATCGCGTGCAGACTGCATTGGGACGCGAGCCGCTGCTGATCGAAGGCGACGGCATGATTCGCCGGGTCGGCTGGTGCACCGGAGGCGGGCAGGGTTACATCGATCAAGCCGTGCTGGCCGGTGTGGACCTGTATTTGAGTGGCGAGGCGTCCGAGCAGACCTTTCACAGCGCGCGGGAAAACGGCATCAGTTTCATTGCTGCCGGCCATCACGCCACCGAGCGCTACGGGGTGCAGGCACTGGGTGATTACCTGGCGCGACGCTTTGCCCTGGAGCATCTGTTCGTCGACTGCCCGAACCCGATTTAGCATGCCTGCGCGTCCAAAGCCTGAGCTATATGGATAGATCGTTTCGATCTATCCACGCCGCTGAATAGAATCAGGCCCCATGATAAAGTGCCTCGCTCGATAGAGCCCGCAGGCTCTCCCTACACGTACGTTATCCCGTGAGTAACCATGGTCGACAAACTGACGCATCTGAAACAGCTGGAGGCGGAAAGCATCCACATCATCCGCGAGGTCGCTGCCGAGTTCGATAACCCGGTGATGCTGTACTCCGTCGGTAAAGACTCTGCCGTGATGCTGCATCTGGCGCGCAAGGCCTTCTTTCCGGGCAAGCTGCCGTTCCCGGTGATGCACGTCGACACCCGCTGGAAATTCCAGGAGATGTACCGCTTCCGCGACAAGATGGTCGAGGACATGGGCCTGGACCTCATCGTGCACGTGAACCCGGACGGCGTCGCGCAGGGTATCAACCCGCTGACCCACGGCAGCTCGAAGCACACCGATATCATGAAAACCCAGGGTCTCAAGCAGGCCCTCGACAAGCACGGCTTCGATGCCGCGTTCGGCGGCGCCCGTCGTGACGAGGAGAAATCCCGCGCCAAAGAGCGCGTGTATTCCTTCCGCGACACCAAGCACCGCTGGGACCCGAAAAACCAGCGTCCCGAGCTGTGGAACGTCTACAACGGCAACGTCAACAAAGGCGAGTCGATCCGCGTGTTCCCGCTCTCCAACTGGACCGAGCTGGACATCTGGCAGTACATCTACCTCGAAGGTATCCCGATCGTCCCGCTGTACTTCGCCGCCGAGCGCGAAGTCATCGAGATGAACGGCACCTGGATCATGATCGACGACGACCGCCTGCGTAATCACCTGTCCGACGAGGACAAGAAGCGCATCGTCAAGAAAAAGGTCCGCTTCCGCACACTGGGCGACTACCCGTTGACGGGCGCTGTCGAGTCCGAGGCCACCAGCCTCACCGACATCATTCAGGAAATGCTCCTGACGCGAACTTCCGAGCGCCAGGGCCGGGTCATCGACCACGATGGCGCCGGCTCGATGGAAGAAAAGAAACGTCAGGGTTATTTCTAACAAGCAGCCGCAAGCTTCAAGTGGCAAGCTCTAAGCAAAAGCGAATACGAGGTGATCGAAATGGATTTCGAGCGACTTGTGGTTTGGCAAAGAGCCAAAGCACTAGCTGTCATGATTTACAAGGAGCTGGCTGCATGCAGAGATCTGGCTTTCAAGAGCCAGATCACACGCTCAGCTTTGTCAGTGCCCAGCAATATCGCGGAAGGCATGGAGCGTTACACAGCAAAGGATAAGTGCCGGTTTTTATGGATAGCGAAAGCGTCCTGCGGTGAGTTGAGAACCCAGCTCATCGTGGGTAAAGAAATCGGCTACATCTCCGAGTCACTTGCTGCCGCTTGGATAATTGAAACCCGCGAGCTTTCAAAAATGCTATGCGGGCTGATCAACAAAATTTCTGACTAGCTGTATGCCGACGAGCTTGCCGCTTGAAGCTTACAGCTTGGAGCTTGAACCCAATGAGCCATCAATCTGAATTGATCAGCGAGGACATCCTCGCCTATCTGGGCCAGCACGAACGCAAGGAAATGCTGCGCTTCCTGACCTGTGGCAACGTCGACGACGGCAAGAGCACGTTGATCGGGCGTCTGCTGCACGATTCCAAGATGATCTATGAAGATCACCTGGAAGCCATCACCCGTGATTCGAAAAAATCCGGCACCACGGGCGACGAAGTCGATCTGGCATTGCTGGTCGACGGCCTGCAGGCCGAGCGCGAGCAGGGCATCACCATCGATGTCGCCTACCGTTACTTCTCCACCGCCAAGCGCAAGTTCATCATCGCCGACACCCCCGGCCATGAGCAGTACACCCGCAACATGGCCACCGGTGCCTCCACCTGTGACCTGGCGATCATTCTGGTCGACGCCCGCTACGGCGTGCAGACCCAGACCAAGCGCCACAGCTACATCGCCTCGTTGCTGGGCATCAAGCACATCGTGGTCGCCATCAACAAGATGGACCTCAATGGCTTCGACGAGACCATCTTCGAGCAGATCAAGGCCGATTACCTGGCGTTCGCCGACCGCATTGCGCTGAAGCCGACAACGATGGAATTCGTGCCGATGTCAGCCCTCAAGGGCGACAACGTGGTCAACCGGAGCGAGCGTTCGCCGTGGTACACCGGCAAGTCGCTGATGGAGATTCTCGAAACCGTCGAGATCGCCAACGACCGCAATTTCACCGACCTGCGTTTCCCGGTGCAGTACGTCAACCGTCCTAACCTGAACTTCCGCGGTTTCGCCGGCACCCTGGCTAGCGGTATCGTGCACAAGGGCGACGAAGTCGTTGTGCTGCCGTCCGGCAAGAGCAGCCGGGTGAAATCCATCGTCACCTTTGAAGGCGAGCTGGAGCATGCGGGCCCGGGTCAGGCGGTGACGCTGACCATGGAAGGCGAGATCGACATCTCCCGTGGCGACCTGTTGGTGCATGCCGACAATGTCCCTCAGGTGGCCGACGCCTTCGACGCCATGCTGGTGTGGATGGCCGAAGAGCCGATGCTGCCGGGCAAGAAATACGACATCAAACGCGCCACGTCCTACGTGCCGGGTTCGATTGCCAGCATCACCCATCGTGTTGACGTGAACACCCTGGAAGAAGGCCCGGCCAGTTCGCTGCAGCTGAATGAAATCGGCCGCGTGAAGATCGCACTGGACGCGCCGATCGCCCTCGACGGCTACGACAGCAACCGCACCACAGGCGCGTTCATTGTCATCGACCGTTTGACCAATGGCACCGTGGCGGCAGGCATGATCATCGCCAAACCGTTGGTTGCGGGTGGCGGTAATCATCACGGCGCGCTGGCCCATGTCTCGACAGAGGAGCGCGCTCAGCGCTTCGGCCAGAAACCGGCGACCGTGCTGTTCAGCGGTTTGTCGGGTGCGGGCAAGAGCACGCTGGCATATGCCGTGGAGCGCAAGCTTTTCGACATGGGCCGTGGGGTGTTCGTCCTTGATGGCCAGAATCTGCGCCACGACCTCAACAAGGGCTTGCCGCATGATCGCGCCGGTCGCACCGAGAACTGGCGTCGTGCTGCCCATGTTGCGCGTCAGTTCAACGAAGCGGGCTTGCTGACCCTCGCGGCGTTCGTCGCGCCGGACGCGGGCGGTCGGCAGAATGCCAAGGCCCTGATCGGCGATGATCGACTGATCACCGTGTACGTTCAAGCGTCGCCGCAAGTCTGCCGCGAGCGTGACCCTCAGGGGCTCTACGCCGCCGGCAAGGACAACATCCCGGGTGAATCCTTCCCGTATGACGTCCCGCTGGATGCCGACCTGGTCATCGACACGCAGTCGCTGAATGTCGAAGAAAGCGTCAAGCAAGTGCTGGATCTGCTGCGGACCCGTGGTGTGATCTAAACGCTGTTCGCTGTACAAAAAACCCGCCTGTGATGGCGGGTTTTTTGTTGCCCGGCCATGTGGACCACCATTTTGGATGAAAACACCGGTTCGCCAGCAAGCCGGCTCCTACGGATTGGGGCGGTTCGCAGATGGGGTGCCTGGCGCAGTTCCAGTGTAGGAGCGCGCTTGCCCGCGAAGGCGTGGTGTCAGAAACATCCATACCGACTGACACACCGTCTTCGCGGGCAAGCGCGCTCCTACATTGATCCGTCCTCGTATCGGGATGACATGGCTGACGTGGAACTCGTACATACCGGATTCCCATGAGCCGAACGCCCACAAAAAAGCCCGCCCCTGATCACCTCAGGGGCGGGCTTTTGGTGAAGCGTGAACGCTTACTTCTTCAAACCGTAATGCTCATCCAGCATCCCGGGAGAGTCAGGCGATTTAGGCGCGTAGTCCTTCGGCGGTTCAGCGGCGGTGCGCGGTGGCGTCAGGCGATCGCGGTGTGGATGGAGCGCGTCCGGGTGCAGCGCGGCCAACAGGCGTTGACGGGTGATGTCGTCAGTGGCCAGACGGTTGGCGCCTTCGGCCAGATGCTCCTGAACATCGTGGTAGCTTTGCGACAGCTTCTGCACCAGATTGGCCGTGCTGTTGAAGTGAGTGATCACCTCGTTCTGATAGGTGTCGAAACGCTCCTGAACGTCATCCAGCTGGCGCTGAGTCCCGTTAGGCACGGCATTGGGCAGCGCGCGCGCCACGAAGAAACCGATGATCACACCAACCACAAGGGCGATGGTCGGCAGCAACCAAACTAAGAGCGAGTAATCCACGAGTCCTTCCTCTATAAACGGCTTTGCTTTACGTTAACGGCTCGAACCTGCGCTGTATAGCGGCGACGCGTCGCCAGCATGCCAGCCACAGACAATCAGCTAGACGAGTCGACCCAATTGAAGGTCACGGAGTTCATTCTTGCTCATGCGTGAGACCCCTGTATTCATCGACGGCCCGGCGGGCCAACTTGAAGCGTTGTACCTCGATCTGGACGAGGCCAGAGGCATCGCGCTGATATGCCATCCTAACCCGGTTCAGGGCGGCACCATGCTCAATAAAGTGATTTCGACCCTGCAGCGCACCGCGCGCGATGCCGGTCTGATCACGCTTCGCTTCAACTATCGCGGCGTTGGCGCCAGCGCCGGCAGCTCGGACATGGGCGAGGGTGAAGTCGATGACGCACAGGCTGCCGCGAAGTGGCTGCGGGATAAACATCCCGATCTGCCCATGACCTTATTCGGTTTTTCCTTTGGCGGTTTCGTGGCGGCGACCCTGGGCGGGCGCCTTGAGGCCGAGGGCGAAACCTGGAAGCATCTGTTCATGGTCGCGCCTGCCGTGATGCGCATCGCCAATGTGGATGCCCTGGCTCAGAAGGGCGCTTTGACGATCATTCAGCCCGACACCGACGAAGTCGTTGACCCACAACTCGTATACGACTGGTCCGACAAACTCCCGCGCCCCCATGAGCTGCTGAAAGTGGCAGAATGCGGGCACTTTTTTCACGGCAAGCTGACCGATCTCAAGGATCTGATTCTGCCGCGCCTTTCGAATTGATCGCAGCACCCAAAATAAGCGACTAGCCATGACCACTCGTATCCTGACCGGTATCACCACCACCGGCACGCCGCACCTGGGCAACTACGCCGGCGCCATCCGCCCGGCCATCATTGCCAGCCGCCAGAGCGACGCCGACTCTTTCTACTTTCTGGCTGACTACCACGCGCTGATCAAATGCGATGACCCGCTGCGCATTCAGCGCTCGCGCCTGGAAATCGCTGCGACCTGGCTCGCGGCAGGGTTGGACGTCGAGCGCGTGACGTTCTATCGCCAGTCCGACATTCCGGAAATCCCCGAACTGACCTGGCTGCTCACGTGCGTGGCCGGCAAAGGTCTGCTCAACCGCGCCCACGCCTACAAGGCCTCGGTGGACAAGAATGTCGAAGCCGGCGAAGACCCGGACGCCGGCATCACCATGGGGCTGTTCAGCTATCCGGTGCTGATGGCCGCTGACATCCTGATGTTCAACGCCCATCAAGTGCCGGTCGGCCGCGATCAGATCCAGCACGTCGAAATGGCGCGCGACATCGGTCAGCGCTTCAATCATCTGTTCGGCAACGGCAAAGAGTTCTTCGTGATGCCGGAAGCGCTGATCGAAGAAAGCGTCGCGACCTTGCCTGGCCTGGACGGCCGCAAGATGTCGAAAAGCTACGACAACACAGTCCCGCTGTTCACCAGCGCCAAAGACATGAAAGAAGCGATCTCGCGCATCGTCACTGACTCACGCCTGCCGGGCGAGACCAAGGATCCGGACACCTCGCACCTGTTCACGCTGTACCAGGCATTCGCCAGCAAGGAGCAAGGCGACGAGTTCCGCGCTGACCTGTTACAGGGATTGGGTTGGGGTGATGCCAAGCAGCGCCTGTTCCAGTTGCTGGACGCCGAACTGGGCGAAGCACGCGAGCATTACCATCGCCTGATCGAGCGGCCAGCCGACCTGGAAGACATCCTGCAAGCGGGCGCCGAGAAGGCCCGTCGTGTGGCCACGCCGTTTCTGGGCGAGCTGCGCGAAGCGGTCGGCCTGCGTTCATTCCGCACCGCCGCGCAAACCGTCACGGCGACCAGGAAAAAGGCCAGCAAAGGCCCGCGCTTCGTCAGTTTCCGTGAAGACGACGGCAGTTTCCGCTTTCGGCTGCTGACGGCCGATGGCGAGCAACTGCTGCTGTCGCGCCACTTCGCAGACGGCAAAGCGGCCGGTGCCGTGACTAAACAGCTGCAGCAGGGCGGTGCGCTGGACATCCGCACCGAAGGCGATGCCTTCACCCTGTGGCTGAGTGATGCCTGTGTCGCCGACAGCCCGGCGTTCGACGATGCCGCCGCCCGTGACGCTGCGATCGAGAGCCTGAAACTGGCGCTCGCGCCACAACAGGATTAATTGCCATTCCAATGGGCCGTCGCTACAGTGACGGCCCGTTTTTGCTCCCTTGCAAGCGACTATGACCCCTCTAGAACGATACCAAGCTGACCTGAAGCGTCCGGACTTTTTCCACGACGCCGCGCAAGAGAATGCAGTGCGCCATTTGCAGCGTCTGTACGACGATCTGGTCGCCGCCCATGACCGCAAGCCGGGATTGCTGGGCAAGCTGTTCGGCAAGAAAGAAGCCCCGATTGTGAAGGGGCTGTATTTCTGGGGCGGCGTGGGCCGGGGCAAGACCTACCTGGTCGACACCTTCTTCGAAGCGCTGCCGTTTGAAGACAAGACCCGCACGCACTTCCACCGCTTCATGAAGCGCGTCCACGAGGAGATGAAAAACCTCAAGGGCGAAAAGAACCCGCTGACGCTTATCGCCAAGCAGTTTTCCGAAGAAGCGCGGGTGATCTGTTTCGACGAATTCTTTGTATCGGACATTACCGACGCGATGATCCTCGGCACACTGATGGAAGAGCTGTTCAAGAACGGCGTGACCCTGGTCGCGACCTCGAACATCGTCCCGGACGGCCTCTACAAGGACGGTCTGCAGCGTGCGCGTTTCCTGCCGGCGATTGCCCTGATCAAGCAGAACACCGAGATCGTCAACGTCGACAGCGGTGTCGACTATCGGCTGCGTCACCTGGAGCAAGCCGAGCTGTTCCACTTCCCGCTGGACGAAGCGGCAGAGGAGAGCCTGCGCAAGAGCTTCCGTGCGCTGACCCCGGAATGCACCAAGGCCATCGAGAGCGATGTGCTGATCATCGAGAATCGGCAGATCAAGGCGATCCGTACCTGCGACGACGTGGCGTGGTTCGACTTCCGTGAGCTGTGCGATGGCCCGCGTAGCCAGAACGATTACATCGAACTCGGCAAGATCTTCCATGCGGTGCTGCTCAGCGGCGTAGAGCAGATGAGCGTGACCACTGACGACATCGCGCGTCGGTTCATCAACATGGTCGACGAGTTCTACGACCGCAACGTCAAGTTGATCATCTCGGCGGAAGTCGAATTGAAAGACCTGTACACCGGCGGCCGTTTGAACTTCGAATTCCAGCGCACACTCAGCCGATTACTGGAAATGCAGTCCCACGAATTCCTGTCGCGGGCGCATAAACCCTAGCCAGCAGCTGCAAGCTTCAAGCGGTAAAGCTGCAAGAGGTCATGTGACGACTTGCAGCTTGAAACTTGCCGCTTGAAGCTGATTCTAGGCCGCCTGCTGAAACTGCTGCCGGTACTGGTTCGGCGACAGGTCGGTGTGTTGACGAAATAGCCGCGCGAAGAAGCTGGCATCGTCGTAGCCGACTTCATAGCTGATGGTCTTGATGCTCTTGCGTGAGCCCGACAGCAAGCCCTTTGCTGTCTCGATGCGCAGGCGTTGCAGGTAATGCAGCGGCTTGTCGCCCGTTGCGGTCTGGAACCGGCGCATGAAGTTGCGGATGCTCATGCCATGCTCCCGGGCCACATCCTCGAAACGAAATTTGTCGGCGAAATGCTCTTCGAGCCAGTGCTGGATCTGCAGAATGATCACGTCCTGGTGCAGTTTCTGCCCGCCAAAACCAATCCGTCCCGGTGCATAGCTGCGCTGCACTTCATAGAGAATGTCGCGGGCGACGGTCTGCGCGACATGGGCGCCGCAGAAGCGCTCGATCAGGTAGATGTACAGATCACACGCTGAAATCGTGCCGCCTGCGCAATACAGATTATCGGCGTCGGTCAGGTGCTTTTCCTGATTCAACAGCACGTTAGGGAAACGCTCGGCGAATTCGTTGAAGAACCGCCAGTAGGTGGTCGCTTCCTTGCCGTCGAGCAATCCCGCATCCCCAAGCCAGAACACGCCGCTGGCTTCACCGCAGAGCACGGCACCGCGCGCATGTTGCTCACGCAGCCACGGCAGTATTTGCGGATAGCGCTCGCGCAGAGTGTCGAAATCTTCGACGAAAGCGGGAAGGATGATGATGTCGCTGTGTTCAAGCACACCGTCTACAGGGATGACGACGTCGCTGAAACTGCGGACTTCCTTGCCGTCAGGGCTGACCAGTCGGGTTTCGAAGGCCGGCTTGAAGCCCTGTCCCAACTGCTTGCCGTAGCGCAGGCTGGCGAGGTGAAAGAAGTCTTTGGCTTGCATGAGCGTGGAGGCAAAAATTCCATCGATCGCGAGAATGCTGACACGCCGCAACGGCGTGTTGGGTTGGATAGACATAGTCTTTTGTTCTTATATGGGAAAGTGGTCAATCAACGGCGTGATCGTCTTATTTTTTGTCGGATGTGTCCAGTGTCGCCGTCAAACGACGGCGCCTACGCTCTTCTGAGGTTTTGTCCGACAATCCTTCACGCCAGGTGCCCCATGCTCGCCAGAACACTCTTCAGCTCAGAGCACGAACTCTTTCGCAACAGCGTCCGCAAGTTCTTCGAACAGCATGCGGTGCCGTTCCATGCCCAGTGGGAAAAGCAGGGCCATATCGACCGTACCTTGTGGGACCGAGCGGGGGAGCAGGGCATGTTGTGTTCGCACCTGCCCGAAGAGTACGGCGGCATGGGCGCGGATTTCCTCTACACCACGGTGGTGATCGAGGAGATCTCCCGTCTCGGCCTGACCGGTATCGGCTTTTCTCTGCATTCAGACATCGTCGCGCCGTACATCCTGCATTACGCAAGTGAGGCGCTGAAGCTCAAATATTTGCCGAAGCTGGTCTCGGGGGAGCTGGTGACCGCCATCGCGATGACCGAACCGGGAGCAGGGTCCGACTTGCAAGGGGTCAAGACCACAGCGGTGCTGGATGGCGACGAGTACGTCATCAATGGTTCGAAGACCTTCATCACCAACGGGTTTCTCGCGGATCTGGTAATCGTGGTCGCGAAGACCGACCCCAAGGCAGGCGCGAAGGGCACCAGTCTGTTTGTCGTGGAGGCGGGCTCGCCGGGCTTTGCGAAAGGCAAGCGCCTGGAGAAGGTCGGGATGAAGGCGCAGGACACGTCGGAATTGTTTTTCCAGGACGTGAGAGTGCCCAGAGAGAACCTGCTGGGTCAGGCCGGGATGGGTTTCGCGTATCTGATGCAGGAGCTGCCGCAGGAGCGTCTGACGGTCGCCATCGGCGCCATTGCCTCCGCCGAAGCCGCCTTGCAGTGGACACTCGACTACACGCGGGAGCGCAAGGCGTTTGGCAAGGCCATTATCGACTTCCAGAACACCCGCTTCAAACTGGCCGAAATCGCCACCGAAGTTCAGATTGGTCGTACGTTCATTGATCGCTGCCTGGAGTTGCACCTGGAAGGGAAGCTGGATGTACCAACGGCGGCCATGGCGAAATACTGGTCAACCGACCTGCAATGCAAGGTGCTGGATGAATGCGTGCAGCTGCATGGCGGCTACGGCTTCATGTGGGAATACCCGATCGCCCGGGCGTGGGCGGATGCACGGGTGCAACGGATTTATGCGGGGACCAATGAGATCATGAAAGAGATCATTGCCCGGTCGCTGTGAAGCTCGACACAGGCCTGTAGGAGCGCGCTTGCCCGCGAAATGGCGGTAGGTCAGCCAAGCCGTCGGTGACTGATCAAACGCGATTCGCGGGCAAGCGCGCTCCTACAATTAATCACCGATCAAGGCGCAGGATTCGGCTGATCCTTGTGAATCGCCTCGATGCCCGCCAGCACTTCATCCGACAGCTCCAGTTCCGCGCTCGCCAGGTTGCTTTCCAGCTGCTCAAGCGTGGTGGCGCCGATGATGTTGCTGGTGACGAAGCTGCGGCTGGTCACGAACGCCAGGGCCATTTGCGCAGGATCAAGACCATGCTCGCGGGCCAGCGCAACGTAGCGCGCGCAGGCCGCTTCCGATTGCGGATTGAAATAGCGCGTGAAGCGGCTATACAGGCTCAGGCGGCCTTTGGCAGGACGGGCGCCGTCGGCGTATTTGCCGGACAACATCCCGAACGCCATGGGCGAGTAGGCCAGCAGGCCGCATTGCTCGCGAATCGCCACTTCCGCCAGGCCCACCTCGAAGCTGCGGTTGAGCAGGTTGTAGGGGTTCTGAATGGAAACCGGACGCGTCAGGCCATGGGCATCCGATTCGGCGAGGAACTTCATGGTGCCCCACGGCGTTTCGTTGGACAGACCCACGTGGCGGATCTTGCCGGCCTTGACCTGCTCGTCCAGCGCTTCAAGCACTTCCAGCAGCGGGGTGAACTGTTCCTCACTGTGGTTGTAGCCCAGCTTGCCGAAGAAGTTGGTGCTGCGCTCGGGCCAGTGCAGTTGATACAGATCGAGATAATCGGTCTGCAGGCGTTTGAGGCTGGCATCCAGCGCCGCGACGATGTGATCGCGGTTGAATTTCAGCTGACCGTCACGGATGTAGTCGATGCCGTTGCCGGGACCGGCGATCTTGCTGGCGAGGATCCAGTCGGCGCGGTCGCCGCTTTGCTTGAACCTGTTGCCGATGATGGTCTCGGTGCTGGCGTAGGTTTCTTTCTTCGGCGGGACCGGATACATCTCGGCGGTGTCGATGAAATTGATGCCGGCGGCCTTGGCCCGTTCGATCTGCGCAAAGGCCTCGGACTGGCTGTTCTGCTCGCCCCAGGTCATGGTGCCGAGGCAGATTGCACTGACATTGAGGTCGGTTCTGCCCAGTTGGCGGTAGTCCATTTGGCTCTCCTGTTTAAAAGAGCCATAAAAGCAGGTTGAAATTTTTTTCGCAATCGGCATAATTCCGCTCCTCTTTGTCGCTGGAGTGATGCCCCGCGCCGAAAGAAACCGCTGCGATCGAACGCGCTGACCCGAGCCCCCTATAGCGTTCGTGCCCGGCGGCCTTTGACTTGTCAAAGACCGTACTAATGAGTATGCTCCGCCGTCTATTTTTCAGGGCGGCCTTTGAGGCTATAAAGAATGAAAACTTTTACCGCTAAACCGGAAACAGTAAAGCGCGACTGGTTCGTCGTCGACGCTGCTGGTCAGACCCTGGGTCGTCTGGCCACTGAAATCGCGAGCCGTCTGCGTGGCAAGCACAAGCCGGAATACACTCCGCACGTTGACACTGGCGACTACATCGTCGTGATCAATGCTGAGCAGATCCGTGTCACCGGTGCCAAGACCACCGACAAGATCTACTACTCTCACTCCGGTTTCCCGGGCGGGATCAAGTCGATCAACTTTGAAAAGCTGATCGCCAAAGCTCCTGAGCGCGTGATCGAGACCGCGGTCAAAGGCATGCTGCCTAAGAACCCGCTGGGTCGCGACATGTATCGTAAGCTGAAAGTCTATGCGGGCGCTGCACACCCTCATACTGCTCAGCAGCCCCAAGAACTGAAGTTTTAACGGAATAGTTCATTATGTCGGCGACTCAAAATTACGGCACTGGCCGTCGCAAGACCGCAACCGCTCGCGTTTTCCTGCGTCCGGGTACCGGTAACATCTCCATCAACAACCGTTCCCTGGACTCGTTCTTCGGTCGCGAAACTGCCCGCATGGTAGTTCGTCAGCCGCTGGAACTGACTCAGACTGTCGAGAAATTCGACATCTACGTCACTGTCATCGGCGGTGGTGTGAGTGGTCAAGCTGGCGCAATCCGCCACGGTATCACCCGCGCTCTGATGCAATACGACGAAACCCTGCGTGGCGCTCTGCGCAAAGCTGGCTTCGTCACTCGCGATGCTCGCGAAGTTGAACGTAAGAAAGTCGGTCTGCGTAAAGCGCGTAAGCGTCCGCAGTACTCGAAGCGTTAATTCGCTTCCGTTCAAAAAGAACGCTCAGTTTCTATACGAAGCTGGGCGTTTTTTTATGGCTGTCTTTTATGGCTGTCGTTTATCGATTTCGAGGGCCTGGTCAAGGAGATCTCGGATGCTGACGGGAGAGGGCTCAATGGGCAATGACGGCGTTAACACGGGCCGGCGTCGCTTCCTTGTGACGGCCACGTCTGTGGTAGGCGCAGCTGGAGCGGTCGGCGCCGCCGTGCCGTTCGTGGGCTCATGGTTTCCGAGTGCCAAAGCCAGGGCGGCGGGAGCGCCGGTCAAAGTCAACATCAGCAAGATTGAGCCGGGCCAGCAGATGATTGCTGAATGGCGTGGTCAGCCGGTGTTCATTGTCCGTCGCACGCCTGAGATCCTTTCCAGTCTGGGCACGCTTACCGGCGAGCTCTCCGACCCTCAATCAAAGGATTCCACCCAGCCTGCCTATGTCGATCCGGTGGTCCGGTCGATCCGGCCTGAAATCCTGCTGTTGATCGGCATCTGCACCCATCTCGGCTGCTCCCCCACGTTTCGCCCCGAGGTCGCTCCCGCCGATTTGGGCAAGAACTGGGTCGGCGGATATTTCTGCCCCTGTCATGGCTCAAGGTACGACCTGGCCGGACGCGTCTACAAGTCTCAGCCTGCACCGCTGAATCTTCCAGTGCCGCCGCATTGCTACGAGTCGGACTCAATCATCGTCATCGGTGTCGATCAGGAGCAAGCGTGATGAGCAAGCTCATGGAATGGATCAATGCGCGCTTTCCGGCGACCTCAATGTGGGAAAACCACCTCAGCAAGTACTACGCGCCCAAGAATCTCAATTTCTTCTATATCTTCGGCGCCCTGGCGCTGCTGGTGCTGGTCAACCAGATCCTCACCGGCATCTGGCTGACCATGAGTTACACGCCCACGGCTGAGGGGGCCTTTGCATCGGTCGAGTACATCATGCGTGACGTCGCATACGGCTCGATTCTGCGGCTTTTGCATTCGACCGGCGCGTCGGCATTCTTCATCGTCATCTACCTGCACATGTTTCGCGGGCTGCTGTACGGCTCGTATCAGAAGCCCCGCGAGCTGGTCTGGATCTTCGGGATGCTGATTTATCTGGCGCTGATGGCCGAGGCGTTCACGGGCTACCTGCTGCCGTGGGGGCAGATGTCGTACTGGGGGGCTCAGGTGATCGTTTCGCTGTTCGGCGCGATTCCCATCATCGGCAACGACCTTGCCGAGTGGATTCGCGGGGATTATCTGGTCTCCGGCATCACCCTGAACCGGTTCTTTGCGCTGCACGTCGTGGCCTTGCCGATCATGATCATCGGGCTTGTGGTGCTGCATATTCTGGCGCTGCATGAAGTGGGCTCGAACAACCCCGACGGCGTCGACATCAAGAAATACAAGGACGAGAACGGCAACCCTTTGGACGGCATTCCTTTTCACCCGTACTACACGGTCAAGGATCTGCTCGGCGTCGTGGTGTTTCTGTTCATCTTCTGCTCGGTGGTGTTTTTCTTCCCGGAGATGGGCGGTTACTTCCTCGAAAAATCCAACTTCGAGCAGGCCAACGCTTTGAAGACCCCGGAGCACATTGCGCCGGTCTGGTACTTCACGCCGTTCTACGCGATCTTGCGCGCCATCCCGGACAAGCTTCTCGGCGTCATGGCCATGGGCGCCGCCATCGCCGTACTCTTCGTGCTGCCGTGGCTCGACCGCAGCCCGGTCAAGTCGATGCGCTACAAGGGGCGGCTGAGTCGCCTCTGGCTGCTGTTGTTTTGCCTGTCCTTCGTGACCCTTGGGGTGCTGGGCGTATTGCCGCCGAGCCCCGGGCGCGCACTGCTGTCACAGGTCTGCACGGTCCTGTATTTCGCCTACTTCATCCTGATGCCGTTCTACACACGCATGGAGCGGACGAAGCCGGTGCCGGACAGGGTGACAGGCTGATGAAAGCGCTCCTCGCCGTCTTGCTCATTGCCCTGTTGCCGGCGTTGTCATTCGCCGAAGAGCGGGGCGCTGATCTCGAAAGCGTCGACATTGACGTCTCGAACAAGGCAGCCCTGCAGGATGGCGCGGGGACGTTCGTCAATTACTGCATGGGTTGCCACAGCGCAAGGTTCCAGCGCTACGAGCGTGTGGCGGACGATCTCGGTATCCCCCACGACCTGATGCTGGAGAAGCTGGTGTTCACCGGGGCGAAGATCGGTGATCACATGACCATCGGGATGCAGCCTGCGGATGCGAAAAACTGGTTTGGTGCCGCACCGCCCGATCTGACCCTTGTCGCACGCGTTCGCGGAACTGACTGGCTCTATGGCTACCTGCGTTCGTTCTACGAGGACCCGACGCGGCCCTGGGGCGTGAACAACAGGATTTACCCTAACGTGGGCATGCCCAATGTGCTGGAAGGGCTTCAAGGGCGTCAGAGGCTCGGCTGCAAGGAGGTTCAGCGCGTAGAAGACAAAAAAACACACACCGACGCGATCCTGAGTCACGAAGCCTGCGATCAACTGGTCATCATCCCTGATACCGGCACGCTGACCGAAGCGCAGTTTAACGAGAAGGTGAAAAACCTCGTCACCTTCCTCGCTTACTCGGCCAACCCGAACACACTGCAGCACCGGCGCATCGGCACCTACGTGCTGCTTTACCTCGCCGTGCTGTTCATCCTGGCCTGGCTGCTCAAGCGCGAATTCTGGAAAGACGTCCACTGAGCAGGCGTCTGATTCGCGGGTCTGCGCCGCTTGCCGTTGCGCTGTTTCAGGTAATGAGGGGAGAGCAGGTATAGTGGCGGGCTGAAGATTGCAGAATCTACTTCGAGTAAATGAGCTATCTTGTCGCCCGCGTTGAACACCCGATCATCGTGGACGTCGCCGAAAGCGCCCTCGCGGCGCATCCGTATTTCTGCTTTTTGAATATCTACAAGCGAGGAGGACCGCCATGGGCGTGACCAATCGGTTGGCCTGTTACTCCGACCCCGCCGACCACTATTCCCATCGCGTGCGCATTGTGCTCGCCGAGAAAGGTGTCAGCGCCGAGATCATCGAAGTTGTTGCGGGCCGTCATCCGCCCAAATTGATCGAGGTGAATCCGTACGGCAGCGTTCCAACCCTGGTCGATCGTGACCTGGCGTTGTACGAGTCGACGGTGGTGATGGAATACCTGGACGAACGTTATCCCCATCCGCCGCTGCTCCCGGTCTATCCGGTGGCGCGTGCCAACAGCCGCCTGCTGATCCACCGGATTCAGCGCGATTGGTGCGGGCTGGTGGATCTGATTCTGGACCCGCGCAGCAAAGAAGCCGCACGTGTTCAGGCGCGCAAGGAACTGCGCGAAAGTCTGACCGGCGTGTCGCCGTTGTTCGCGGATAAGCCTTTTTTCCTGAGCGACGAGCAAAGTCTGGTCGACTGCTGTCTATTGCCCATACTCTGGCGCCTGCCGATTCTGGGTATCGAATTGCCGCGGCCCGCCAAGCCGCTGCTTGATTATATGGAGCGCCAATTTGCGCGTGAGGCATTTCAGGCAAGTCTGTCTGGTGTCGAACGCGATATGCGCTAAGGCCTTAGGAGCCGTTTGATGAACTCCAGTCGCCCTTATTTGATCCGCGCGTTGTATGAGTGGATCGTGGATAACGATTGCACACCCCACGTACTCGTCAATGCCGACTACCCGAAGGTTCAAGTCCCGCAAGGGTTTGCCAATGACGGGCAGATCGTCCTGAACATTTCGCCGAGCGCCGTTCGCCATCTGCACATGGACAACGACGCGGTGAGTTTCGAAGGCCGCTTCGGTGGCGTTCCCCACAGCCTGTACGTGCCGATTGCCGCAATCATGGGCATTTATGCTCGCGAGAACGGGCAGGGCATGGTCTTCGACCTGGAGCCTGCTGTGGATGAAGACGAAGATCTGGACGTCGAAGACGACATGCCGCCACCAAACGACGAGCCACCGCGCCCTACGGGCCGGCCAAGTCTGAAAGTGGTCAAGTAAGTCGCTTCTGCCGTAACGAAAAAGGCGATCCGGAGGGATCGCCTTTTTTGTAAGTGCTGATTGGCTCTTGCCACACCGTCAGTCGATGTACTCAAACAGCTTCACGATCTTCTGTACGCCGCCGACGCCTTGCACCAGGTTGGTGGCGCGGGTGGCTTCTGCCTGGGTCAGCAGGCCCAGCAGGTAGACGATGCCGTTTTCAGTCACGACCTTGATCCGCGAGCCCGGGATGGCGCTGTCGGTGAGCATCTCGGTTTTGATCTTGCTCGTCAGCCAGGCGTCATTGCTGCGCGCCAGCATCGAGGACGGACCGGTGACCTGGAGCTCGTTGTTGACCTTCTTGACCTTCTGCACCTGGCTGGCGGTTTGCTCGGCCAGTTGCTTGAGGTCCGCGCGCGGTGTCTGGCCCGCGAGCAGGACGATACCGTTGAAGCTGGTCACGACGATGTGTGAGGCGTTGTCCAGGTCAGGATTGGCTTTGGCGATGTTCACCGAGACCTTGGTCTCGATCAGCGAGTCGTCGATCTTGCTGCCAAAGGTGCGTGTACCGCGATCATCATCGATCGGCGCTTCGCGGCTGGCGTTGATCACCGAGCTGCATCCGCTGATGCCCAGGCAGAGCGTCAGGGCCAGCAGGCTAAGACGTTTGGATATCATTCTTCACTCCCGAACAGTTGGCTGTCGATCAAGTCGCAAAGGCAGTGGATCGCCAGCAGGTGGACTTCCTGGATACGTGCGGTGACTTTTGCCGGGACGCGGATCTCCACGTCCTCCGGCAACAGCAACGACGCAACGTCGCCGCCATCGCGACCGGTCAAGGCTACGACAATCATTTCACGATCATGTGCGGCCTGGATGGCCTGAATAATGTTCGCCGAATTGCCGCTGGTGGAAATCGCCAGCAGCACATCGCCCGGCTGACCCAGCGCACGAATCTGTTTGGAGAAGATTTCGTTGTAGCTGTAGTCGTTGGCGATGGAGGTGATGGTGGAGGTGTCGGTGGTCAGCGCGATAGCGGGCAGGCTAGGTCGCTCGCGTTCGAAACGGTTGAGCAGCTCAGAGGAAAAGTGCTGGGCATCGCCAGCCGAACCGCCGTTACCGCAGGCGAGCATCTTGCCCTCGTTGAGCAGGGCATTGACCATGACTTGGCTGGCTTGCTCGATGTGGGGTGCAACAACATCCATCGCCTGTTGCTTGGTGTCGATGCTGGCCTGGAAAAGCTGGCGAATTCGGGATTGCATGTCCATCTATGAAAACCTTAATAGGGGCGGCTGGTCGAGACGGCGTCCGATAAGTCATCGGCGTCCCGGCACAAAACTGTGCAGCCCGCAAAGCAAAGAGCAAAAGAGCCAGGGTGGTTCGTCGGGTGGTAAGGGATAAAGCGCAACACCAGAAGCTTCCCGGCTAAAGCCGGTCCTACAAAGCTGAAGCCGGTCCTGCAAAGCTAAAGCCGGCCCTGCAAAAGGGAAGGCGGCCGATCTTACGCTGCAATCCGACGGAATCATCGCGTTTTCAGCAATCGAACGCGTTCTTCAGCCAATTCAGCGCGGGTGATGTGCCGGGGTCGCCATTGATCGCGACGACGTCGAAGCGACACGGCGAATCGGCCCAGCGCACCTCGCTTTGCAGAAAGGATTGAGCTGCCAGGGTGAGCTTTTGCTGCTTGCGAAAATCGACGCTTTCCAGCGCGCCACCCCAACCGGCGTGGCGACGATACCGAACTTCGACGAATACTACTGTATCGCCGTCGAGCATGACCAGATCAAGCTCGCCGCGTTTGCATGACCAGTTGCGGGTAATCAGCTGCAATCCATGCTGTTGCAGGTGACGCAGGGCGTAGGCTTCGGCCTCGCGCCCTGCAGTTTGACGGGTGGTGCCTGAGGTCAAGGCGCGGTGTCCGGCAGGCGCTGGACCTTGCCATCCACAAACTCTGCCCATGGCAGCTGACGCTCGATGCGTTGACCCTGACCGATCGCCAGGCTGCCGGACAGGCCATCGATGCGGCTGTCAGGAAGGGTTTTCAGCTGAGTCAATCGTGGCGCCAGACGGTACGCGTCGATGCCCATGGCATACAGGCGGCCCAGGCTGCCGGCAGCTTGTGGCCACTGAGCGGTCACTTGCTGGCGCAGCGGGTCGTTTGCGTTCAGCAGCCAAGGGGTTTCGCAGAAGCGCACGCCGTTCAGGTCGTTGTACATCGCCGGGTCGCCGCTGTTGGTGAACAAGTGCGAAGTGGCGTAAACCGGAACATCGCCAGCGTACTGGAAGACCATGGTCGGCTTGATCTGCTGCGCCTGTTGAGGCGTTGCAGCCAGGAACATGAAGTCTACGTCCTGGCGACGGGAAGGCTGAGCGGCCATCTGCGTGCCAGTGGCGCTTTGCACGCGCTGGGCACGGCCTTCGCTGTTACGCAGCTGGAACAGATCGGCGACCTGCTGAGCGAGTGCGACCGGCTGATCGATGCGTTCAGCACCCAGCAAGGTGCCGCCTTTGGCCTGCCAGCTTTGGCGGAAGGCCTCCAGCACGCGATCACCCCATTCACCCTTCGGCACCATGGCAACGGCACTGCGTTTGCCATCGGCCCAGGCACGGCGCGCCACTTCGCGCGCTTCGTCTTCAGCGGCCAGACCGAACTGGAACAGCTCGGCAGGGCCCTGGGTGCCGGAATCGCTGTAGTTCAGCGCCAGGGTGGTAATTGGCAATTGAGGGCGAGCACTCAGCTGTTTAACCAGTGGTTTCTCCAGCGGACCGACCACCAGTTGTACGCCCGCCGCCTTGGCTTGCGCATAAAAGGCGTCCATAGAGGTCACGCGGGAGCTGTCGAACACTTCGATCGCAGGTGGCTTCTCGCCGGCCTGCTGGGCTTGATAGTTCGCGGCCATGAAGCCGTCACGCAGAGCGCGCGATACCGAGGCGAGCGGACCGTCTTGCGGCAGCAGCAATGCGATCTTGGTCAACGGCTGGCTCTTCAGATCACGCAACTGCGCGAGGGCGGTTGGCAGCTGACGTGCTGCCGGGTGTTGCGGGTTCTGCGCTGTCCAGTTGTCGATGGCCGCCTGTTGCTGTTCCAGCGTGCCGGCGCCCTTGACCGCGCGGGCCAGGCTCAGCCAGCCGCCCATGTCATCGTTTGCCGAGCTTTGCAGCTGCTCGGGTGGCAGCGCGGCAACCAGCGTCCAGATAGCGTCGTTGTTGGCATTCAAGGCATCGCCTTGCAGCAGCGGGCCCATGAACACGCGCTCGCTTGCAGCGGCGAGGGTCTGGCCGTCTGCTTCAAAAGCACGGGCGCGAACAGTGTGAGCACGGGTTTGCAGATCAACCGGCATTTCGCCCAGATGCTGCATGCTCGGGTGGTTGAGAGCGGTCAGCGCGGCTTTCGGCTGGCTGCGACCCAATGCCAGTTCGGCAGACAGGGTGTTGGCGTAGATTTGTTTGTCGGTCTTGAGCTGGTCCATCTGCACCTGCTCAAGGATGCTCGCGGCGCGGCTCGGGTTGTTCTGGCGTGCTGCAAGATCAGCCGCCGTCAGTTTCAGCAGCGCAGCCTGATCAGGCGACTTTGCCGCTGCAGCCTGTTCGAGCAGTTGTTCGATGCTGGCATCGGGGGAGCGAGGCAATTCGCCAAGGCTGGAGGAGGGCGAACCGGCACAGGCAGCCAGAAGGGCAGCGAGGCAGAGGGCAGAGAACAGCCGCAGGCAAGCGATCATGTGTATGTTCCTGATACTCGAGCAAATTAGCGTGGAAGTGTACCCAAGCACTGGCCGGGGCGCGACGTTGAAGGCGTTAAAGCGGCGATATGGGTCGTCTACGGGCGTGTCAGCCGAGCTGAAACGTCTTTCGCGGGGTCGCTGCCCTGATGCTGGCGTTCGAACTGCGTTTTCAGGTCTCACGGGGTGCAGCGTCCTGTTTTGTGCGCCGCAGCCTGTACAATGCAGGCTTTTACACAACATGAGGTGTGCGCTTTGACTGCTCCGGGTGTTTCGAATTCCACTACAGGTGCGCTTTATGTGGTGGCCACGCCGATCGGCAACCTGGATGACATCAGCGCCCGTGCCTTGAAGGTGCTGCGCGATGTTTCGCTGATTGCCGCCGAGGATACCCGCCACTCATTGCGGCTGATGCAGCACTTTGGCATTCCGACGCCGTTGGCCGCCTGCCACGAGCATAACGAACGCGAGGAGGGCAGCCGCTTCATTACACGGCTGCTGGCGGGCGATAACGTTGCGCTGATTTCCGATGCCGGCACGCCGCTCATTTCCGACCCTGGCTACCACTTGGTGCGCCAGGCTCGGGCAGCAGGTATTCAAGTGATCCCGGTTCCGGGCGCCTGCGCATTGATCGCGGCGCTCTCTGCGGCGGGGTTGCCGTCGGACCGCTTTATCTTCGAAGGCTTCTTGCCGGCCAAGTCGGTGGGCCGAAAGGCGCGTCTGGAACTTGTCAAAGAAGAACCGCGCACGCTTATCTTCTATGAGGCGCCCCACCGCATTCTCGAATGCCTTCAGGACATGGAAGACATCTTCGGCCCGGACCGTCCCGCCGTGCTCGGGCGCGAATTGACGAAAACCTTCGAAACCCTCAAGGGACTGCCGCTGTCCGAGTTGCGCGCTTTCGTTGAAGGCGACAGTAACCAGCAGCGCGGCGAATGCGTTGTGCTGGTGGCGGGCTGGAGTGAGCCCGAAGGCGAAGATGTGATTGGCGCCGAGGCGCGGCGTGTGCTGGATCTGCTGCTGGAAGAAATGCCCCTCAAGCGTGCCGCTGCACTGGCAGCAGAGATCACCGGCGTACGCAAGAACCTGCTTTATCAGGTGGCGCTGGATAAACAGAAAGGCGTGTGACGGGATGTCGCGGGCAGCTCTGCAAATGGCGGGAGAGCCGATTAAAGCTTGTTCTTGAGCCGTCCTCCCATTAACCTTGGCGGCGGAGAGTCGATTGGACAGTCGCTGCCTTTCATTGTTCTGCAATGAAGGGGGGAGGAAAGTCCGGGCTCCATAGGGCGGAGTGCCAGGTAACGCCTGGGGGGCGTGAGCCTACGGAAAGTGCCACAGAAAATAACCGCCTAAGCACTTCGGTGCCGGTAAGGGTGAAAAGGTGCGGTAAGAGCGCACCGCACGTCTGGCAACAGTTCGTGGCTAGGTAAACCCCACTCGGAGCAAGACCAAATAGGGTTCCAAGGCGTGGCCCGCGCTGGAACCGGGTAGGTTGCTAAAGATGTCCAGTGATGGCCATCGTAGAGGAATGACTGTCCTCGACAGAACCCGGCTTACAGATCGACTCTCCACCTCCTTTTATCCCCCTCGTTTGTACGATTTATCCCCTCCTGTAATACCAAAAAAATCTTAAACCTCACAAATCACTTTAACTTCGAACGCCATCCGTTTGTTCGTCCTGGGAAATATCCGTAGGACCGATCCGAAATCCGCCACATCTCCTTCGTAAGTGCTCCTAAATATCCGTCCTATAAGGGTTTTCCTCGTGAAGTCGCCTTGACGGTGTGGTGGGCGCATTCCTATAGTGTGCGCAAGTGGCGGAAAGTGGCGTGAAGTGGGTTTTTTGACCGCAAAAAGATAATATTTGGAGATCGCGCCTGTGTTCCGTGGTGCAAACGCAATCAATCTCGATGCAAAGGGCCGTCTCGCTATGCCGAGCCGGTACCGTGACGAGTTGGATTCGCGTAGCGCCGGCCAGATGATCGTCACCATTGATACCGTCGACCCGTGCTTGTGCATCTATCCGCTTCCCGAGTGGGAGCTGATTGAGGCCAAGTTGCGTGAGCTCGCCACATTCCGTGAAGAAAACCGTCGCCTGCAGCGGCTGTTGATCGGTAACGCAGTGGATCTGGAGCTGGACGGCAGCGGGCGTTTCCTGGTGCCGCCACGTTTGCGTGAATACGCCAACCTCGATAAGCGAGTGATGCTGGTAGGCCAGCTCAACAAGTTTCAACTGTGGGATGAGGACGCCTGGAACGCACTTGCTGATGCGGACCTGGCGGCCATTCAAAAACCGGGTGCGATGCCCGATGAACTGCGTGATTTGATCCTGTGACTACGAATAGCGGCTTTACCCACATCACCGTACTGCTCGAAGAAGCCGTCGAGGCTCTCGCGGTGCGCGCCGATGGCTGCTATCTGGATGGCACATTTGGTCGTGGCGGACATAGCCGCCTTATATTGCAGAACCTGGGTCCGGAGGGTCGGCTGCTCGGATTCGATAAAGATCCCCAAGCGATTGCCACCGGGCAAACGCTGGCGGCCGAAGACGGCCGCTTTGTCATTGTGCAGCGCAGCTTTGCTGAACTGGGCGCAGAGGCTCAAGAGCGTGGGTTGGCGGGCAAGGTCAGCGGCATTCTTCTGGATCTCGGTGTGTCGTCGCCACAACTGGACGACCCCGAGCGCGGTTTCAGCTTCATGAACGATGGCCCCCTCGACATGCGCATGGACCCGTTCCGCGGCGTCAGCGCAGCCGAGTTCGTCAATACCGCGCCCGCCGAAGAAATCGCCCGCGTTTTCAAAGAATACGGCGAAGAGCGTTTCTCCCGCCGGATGGCAGGTGCCGTCGTGGCCCGTCGCGAGACTCAACCGTTCGAGCGCACCGGTGATCTGGCCGAAGTGCTGAAAGTCGCCAACCCGGCGTGGGAGAAGGGCAAGAACCCTGCGACCCGCGCGTTCCAGGGCCTGCGCATTCACGTCAACAACGAACTGGGCGATCTGGAAGCGGGCCTCGACGCTGCACTGGAAGCGCTTGAAGTGGGCGGCCGTCTGGTGGTCATCAGCTTCCACTCCCTGGAAGACCGCATCGTCAAATTGTTCATGCGCAAGCTGGTCAAGGGCGAAGCCGATAACCTGCCGCGCAACCTGCCGATCCGTCATCAGGCGTTCGAGCCGCGTATCAAGCTGATCGGCAAGGCACAGTTCGCCTCCGATGATGAAACCCGCGCCAATCCCCGTTCGCGCAGCGCCGTCATGCGCGTTGCGGAGAAACTCCGATGAGCCGCGGTTTCTTCAAGCCCCTGCCGGGCGGCAGCTTCTTCATGCTGATGCTATTCATCGCCGTGCTGGTTTCGGCGATCGGTGTGGCGTACAGCGCGCACTGGAACCGTCAGTTGCTCAACTCCCTTTACGGTGAGCTCAGCGTGCGCGACAAGGCGCAGGCCGAGTGGGGTCGTCTGATTCTTGAGCAAAGCACCTGGACCGCCCACAGCCGTATCGAAGCTCTGGCCACCGATCAACTGAAAATGCGCATCCCGAACGCCGCCGATATCCGGATGGTGTCGCCATGATGAAGCTCGAAGGGGCACTCTACCCGTGGCGGTTCCGCGTCGTGGTCGGCCTGCTGTCGGTCATGGTCATCGCGATCTGCTACCGCATCGTCGACCTGCAAGTCATCGACCATCGGTTCCTGATCGAACAGGGCGATGCGCGCAGCCTGCGTACGGTTTCGATTCCCGCACACCGTGGTCTGATCACCGACCGCAACGGCGAGCCCCTTGCCGTCAGTACCCCGGTCACCACCATCTGGGCGAACCCGTCCGAAATGCAGGCCGACAAGACCAAGTGGGTCCAGCTGGCGCAGGCACTGGGACAGGATCCCAAGGCACTGACGGATCGCCTCAATGAACAGGCAAGCAAAGAATTCATCTATCTGGTCCGTGGCCTGACCCCGGAACAGGGTCAGTCAGTGCTCGATCTGAAAGTCCCGGGCGTTTACGGCAAGGAAGAATTCCGCCGTTTCTACCCGGCGGGTGACGTCACCGCGCACATGGTCGGCTTTACCGACCTGGATGACCACGGCCGTGAAGGCGTAGAGCTGGCCTATGAAGACTGGCTCGCCGGTGTGCCCGGCAAGCGGCAGGTCATCAAGGACCGGCGCGGCAGGATGATCAAAGACCTGCAAGTGAAGAAAAACGCCAAGGCCGGCAAGACCTTGGCTTTGTCTATTGATCTGCGCCTGCAATACCTGGCGACCCGCGAGCTGCGCAACGCCATTCAGGAAAACGACGCCAAGGCTGGCAGCCTGGTGATCATGGACGTGAAAACCGGCGAAGTATTGGCGATGGTCAACCAGCCGACTTACAACCCGAACAACCGCCGCACCATGGTGCCCGCTGCGATGCGTAACCGCGCGATCATCGACGTGTTCGAGCCGGGTTCGACCATGAAGCCGATTTCCATGACTGCTGCGCTGGAAAGCGGCCGCTGGAAACCGAGCGACAAGGTCGAGGTGTATCCGGGTACGTTGCAGATCGGTAAATACACCATCCGTGACGTAACCAAAACCGAAGGCCCGATCCTCGACCTGACCGGCATCCTGATCAACTCCAGTAACGTCGGCATGAGTAAAGTCGCGTTCGACGTTGGTGGTGAAGCAATTTTCCACGCCATGCAGCGTGTGGGCCTGGGCCAGTACACCGGCCTCGGCTTCCCGGGCGAGCGCGTTGGGAACCTGCCGAACTACCGCGAGTGGCGCAAGGCGGAAACCGCAACGCTGTCATACGGCTACGGCCTGTCGGTAACAGCGCTGCAGTTGGTGCACGCCTATGCGGCACTGGCCAACAACGGCAAGATCGTGCCGCTGACCATTCTCAAGACCGATAATCCAGCCGAGTCGGTTCAGGCCATTCCCGAGGCCACGGCCAAAACCGTGCAGGGCATGTTGCAGCAAGTGATCGAAGATCCGCGCGGCGTTTACCGTGCGCGCGTTCCGTCGTATCACGTGGCGGGCAAGTCCGGTACCGCGCGGAAGACTTCCGTGGGCACCAAGGGCTACGCGGAAAACTCCTACCGTTCTCTGTTCGCCGGTTTCGGCCCGATGAGCAACCCGCGTTACGCGGTCGTTGTGGTCATTGATGAGCCGAGCAAAGGCGGTTACTTCGGTGGTCTGGTTTCCGCTCCAGTATTCAGCAAGGTGATGTCGGGCACGCTGCGCTTGATGAACGTGCGCCCGGACAACCTCGCGCCGGTTCCGCCTGAACAACAAGCCAATGCCGTGCCCGCCGCCGCCCCAGTCAAGGGAGGACGTGGCTGATGTCTTTGAATTTGAGCAAGCTGTTTGCACAGTGCAATCGCGACCTGCTGATTCGCGAACTGACCCTGGACAGCCGCAAGGTGCGTCCGGGCGATCTGTTTCTGGCGATTCCGGGCCTCAAGGTCGATGGCCGTGAGCACATCACCGACGCCATCGCACACGGCGCGGCGGCCATTGCTTATGAAGCCGAAGGCGCCAAAGTACTGCCGATCACCGACATCCCGATGATGCCGGTCAAGGGTCTTGCAGCGCAGCTGTCCGACCTCGCCGGTCGCTTTTATGGCGACCCGAGCCGCAACCTGAATCTGATCGGCGTGACCGGCACCAACGGCAAAACCAGCGTGACTCAGTTGGTGGCGCAGGCGCTGGACAAGCTCGGTCAGCACTGCGGCATCATCGGCACGCTGGGCACCGGCTTCTATAGCGAGCTGAAGAGTGGCATTCACACCACGCCGGATCCGATCTCTGTGCAATCCACCCTGTATGACCTGAAAAGGGCCGGGGCCAAAGCGGTTGCCATGGAAGTCTCGTCCCACGGGCTGGATCAGAGCCGGGTTACCGCACTGGCCTTCGACGTGGCGGTGATGACCAATCTGTCCCGCGATCATCTCGATTACCACGGCACCATGGAGGCTTACGCTGCCGCCAAGGCCAAGCTGTTCGCCTGGAATGACCTGCGCTGCCGTGTGGTCAATCTTGACGACGCGTTTGGTCGCCAGCTGGCGGCTGCGCCCCACGCTTCGCGTCTGATTACCTACAGCCAGGAAGACAGCAGCGCTTATCTGTTCTGCCGCGATGCGCATTTCGATGACGACGGCGTACGCGCGACCCTGGTAACGCCCCAGGGCAGTCATGTGTTGCGCAGCAGCCTGTTGGGTCGTTTCAACTTGAGCAATGTGCTGGCTGCGGTCGGCGCTCTGCTGGGGCTCGACTACCCGCTGGACGACATTTTGAAAGTGCTGCCGTCGCTGGAAGGCCCTGCTGGCCGGATGCAGCGTCTGGGCGGTGGTTCGCGTCCGCTGGTGGTGGTCGATTACGCACACACCCCTGACGCCCTGGAAAAAGTGCTCGCGGCATTGCGCCCACATGCGAAAGGTCAGTTGTCCTGCCTGTTCGGCTGCGGCGGCGATCGCGATCGCGGCAAGCGTCCATTGATGGCCGAAGTGGTTGAGCGTTTGGCGGACAAGGTGCTGGTCACCGACGACAACCCGCGCAGCGAAGACCCGGCTCGTATTTTTGATGACATCCGTGGCGGGTTTAAAGCCGCAGGCGTGGTCGACTTCGTTGCCGGTCGCGGTCAGGCCATCGCCCGGATCATTTCTCAGGCGTCCGCTGCCGATGTGATCGTGCTGGCGGGGAAGGGCCACGAGGATTACCAGGAAATAAACGGACAGCGTCAGCCGTTTTCCGATCTCGAAGAAGCCACCAAAGCGCTCGACGCCTGGGAGGCCGCACATGCTTAAGCCGCTCTCGTTCAGCGAATTGCTCGTGCCGCTCGACGCGCGTCGTGTGGGCGATGACTGCAGTTTCTCCGGCGTCAGCATCGACAGCCGCGGGATCACTTCAGGCCAGTTGTTCGTGGCGCTGACCGGCCCGCGTTTTGACGGTCACGACTACCTTGAGCAGGTGGCCGCAATAGGCGCAGTCGGCGCGTTGGTTGAGCGCGAGATCCCGGGCAGTTCACTGCCGCAGTTGATCGTCACCGACACCCGGAAAGCCCTGGCGCAACTGGGCGCGTTGAACCGCAATGCGTTTATGGACAAGCCGGTCGCTGCAATCACCGGTTCCAGCGGCAAGACCACCGTGAAGGAAATGCTCGCGAGCATCCTGCGCACGCGCGGCCCTGTGTTGGCGACGCGCGGCAATCTGAACAATGAACTGGGTGTTCCGTTGACCCTGCTTGAGCTGGCACCGGAATTCGATGCTGCTGTCATCGAGCTGGGCGCGTCCCGTGTGGGCGAGATCGCTTTCACGGTCAGCCTGGCCAAGCCCCATGTCTGTGTCCTGACCAACGCCGGGACGGCCCACGTGGGCGAGTTCGGCGGTCCGGAAAAGATCGTCGAAGCCAAGGGCGAGATCATCGAAGGCCTGGACGGCCGCGGCGTGGCGGTATTGAACCTCGACGACAAAGCGTTCGATATCTGGGTGGCCCGCGCCGGCTCGCGCAAAGTCATGAGTTTTGCGCTCAAAAACAGCCGTGCTGACTTCTACGCCAGCGACCTGGGCATTGACGCGCGTGGCTGCCCGGCGTTCACGCTGAACACCCCGAACGGTTCCGCGCCGGTGCAATTGAACCTGCTGGGCATGCACAACGTCGCCAACGCCTTGGCCGCCGCTGCTGCTGCCCATGCGCTGGACGTGTCGCTGGCCGGCATCGTCACCGGGCTCAACGATGTCCAGCCGGTCAAAGGCCGCACCGTCGCGCAACTGGCGCCGAACGGCATGCGCGTCATTGATGACACCTACAACGCCAACCCCACTTCCGTGGCTGCCGCGACCGACATCCTCACCGGTTTCCCGGGCCGCAAGGTTCTGGTGCTGGGCGATATCGGCGAACTGGGTGACTGGGCGGAGCAGGGCCATCGCGACGTCGGCGCATACGCAGTCGGCAAGGTCGACGCGCTGTATGCCGTCGGTCCGTTGATGGCCCATGCGGTCAAGGCTTTCGGGCAGGATGCCCGCCATTTTGAAACTCAGGCCGAGCTGATCGAAGCGCTCGGCGCCGAGCACGATAAAAACACCACCATTTTGATTAAAGGTTCACGCAGCGCTGCGATGGAAAACGTCGTGGCGGCCTTATGCGGAACACGCCTGGAGAAACATTAATGCTGCTGCTGCTGGCCGAGTATCTGCAACAGTTCTACAAAGGCTTCGCGGTCTTTCAGTACCTGACCCTGCGCGGGATCCTTGGCGTGCTCACTGCACTGTCACTTTCCCTGTGTCTGGGCCCGTGGATGATCCGCGCCCTGCAGAGCAAGCAGATCGGTCAATCCGTGCGCAACGACGGACCCCAATCGCACCTGTCCAAGTCCGGCACGCCGACCATGGGTGGCGCACTGATTCTTTCTGCAATCGGCATCGCCACCTTGTTGTGGGCTGACCTGAGCAACCGTTATGTGTGGGTCGTGCTGATCGTCACGCTGCTGTTCGGCGCTATCGGTTGGGTCGACGACTACCGCAAGGTGATCGAGAAGAATTCGCGCGGGCTGCCGAGCCGCTGGAAGTACTTCTGGCAATCGGTGTTCGGCCTGGGCGCGGCGATCTTCCTTTATATGACTGCGCAATCGCCGGTGGAAACCACGCTGCTGATTCCGATGCTCAAGGACTTCAGCATCCCCCTGGGTATTGGCTTCGTGGTGCTGACCTACTTCGTGATCGTCGGCTCCAGCAATGCTGTGAACCTCACCGATGGCCTCGACGGCCTGGCGATCATGCCAACGGTAATGGTCGGCGGCGCGCTGGGGATCTTCTGCTACCTGTCGGGTAACGTGAAATTCGCAGAATACCTGCTGATTCCCTACGTGCCTGGCGCGGGCGAATTGATCGTGTTCTGCGGCGCGCTGATCGGGGCAGGCCTGGGCTTTCTCTGGTTCAACACCTATCCGGCTCAGGTCTTCATGGGCGACGTCGGTGCGCTGGCACTGGGCGCGGCATTGGGCACCATCGCTGTCATCGTCCGTCAGGAAATCGTCCTGTTCATCATGGGCGGCGTCTTCGTAATGGAGACCCTGTCAGTCGTCATTCAGGTCGCATCCTTTAAATTAACCGGCCGCCGCGTTTTCCGGATGGCGCCCATCCACCACCACTTTGAACTCAAGGGCTGGCCCGAGCCGCGCGTGATCGTCCGTTTCTGGATCATCACCGTGATCCTGGTGTTGGTCGGCCTTGCCACGTTGAAACTGAGGTAGAACGAGTGTCACTGATCGCTTCTGACCACTTCCGCATCGTTGTCGGCCTCGGCAAGAGCGGCATGTCCCTGGTTCGCTTTCTTGCGAACCGGGGTGTGTCGTTTGCTGTCGCCGATACGCGGGAGAATCCGCCAGAACTCGCGACCTTGCGCCGTGACTACCCGCAGGTCGACGTGCGCTGTGGTGAGCTGGACGTTGAATTCCTGTGCCGCGCCGATGAGTTGTATGTCAGCCCCGGTCTGGCCTTGGCGACCCCGGCTTTGCAGGAAGCGGCCATGCGCGGCGTGAAGCTGTCCGGCGATATCGAGCTGTTCGCTCGCAATGCCAAGGCGCCCATCGTTGCCATCAGCGGATCGAATGCGAAAAGCACGGTCACCACGCTGGTGGGTGAGATGGCTGCGGCAGCGGGCAAACGTGTCGCCGTCGGCGGCAATCTCGGCACGCCGGCGCTGGATCTGCTCAGCGATGACGTCGAGCTGTATGTCATGGAGCTGTCGAGCTTCCAGCTGGAAACCACCGATCAGCTCGGCGCTGAAGTGGCAACCGTGCTGAACATCAGTGAAGACCACATGGACCGCTACACAGGCCTGCCGGCTTATCACTTGGCCAAGCACCGGATCTTCCGCGGCGCGCGGCAGGTGGTGGTCAATCGTCAAGACACGCTGACCCGCCCGTTGATCGGCGAAGGCGTGCCGTGCTGGACCTTCGGTCTGAACAAGCCCGACAGGAACGGCTTCGGCTTGCGCGAAGAGAACGGCGAGAAATATCTGGCCTTCCAGTTCGACAACCTGATGCCGGTCCGCGAGCTGAAAATCCGTGGCGGCCACAATCAGGCCAACGCCCTGGCTGCGCTGGCACTGGGTCATGCGGCCGGTCTGCCGTTCGACGCCATGCTTGCCAGCCTCAAGACATTTGCCGGTCTGGTTCATCGCTGCCAATGGCTGCGTGAGCTCAACGGCGTGAACTACTACGACGACTCCAAAGCGACCAACGTCGGTGCCGCGCTGGCAGCGATTGAAGGCCTTGGCGCCGACATCGACGGCAAGCTGGTGCTGATTGCCGGCGGCGATGGCAAGGGCGCGGATTTCACCCCGCTCAAAGCCCCGGTTGCCGCCCATTGCCGCGCCGTCGTCCTGCTGGGCCGCGATGCGGATCTGCTTGCTGCGACCTTCGGCGATTCGGTGCCTCTGGTACGCGTCACTACATTGGAAGAAGCCGTGCAACGTGCTGCTGATATCGCACAGGAAGGGGACGCCGTTTTGCTGTCGCCCGCCTGCGCAAGCCTGGACATGTTCAAGAATTTCGAAGAGCGCGGACAACTGTTCGCCCGGGCCGTGGGGGACTTGTCATGATTTTTGGCGTGATCAAGCCGTACCCGTCGCCGATCATCAGCGGCCGTGGCGTTGACGTCGATTTCCCGATGCTCGCCGGCTGCCTCGCGTTGCTGGGCCTGGGCCTGGTGATGATCACGTCCGCGTCGTCGGAAGTGGCCGCCGTTCAGTCGGGCAATGCGCTGTACATGATGACCCGTCACCTGATCTATCTGGTGCTCGGCCTGATCGCCTGCGTCGCCACCATGATGGTGCCGGTCGCCACCTGGCAGCGTCTGGGCTGGCTGATGCTGATCGGCGCGTTCGGCCTGCTGATCGCGGTGATCGTGCCCGGTATCGGGCGTGAGGTGAACGGTTCGATGCGCTGGATCGGCTTCGGCATGTTCAACGTGCAGCCCTCGGAAATCGCCAAAGTCTTCGTGGTGATCTTCCTGGCCGGTTACCTGATTCGTCGCCAGCAGGAGGTGCGTGAGAGCTGGATGGGCTTCTTCAAGCCGTTCATCGTCTTGCTGCCCATGGCTGGCTTGCTGCTGATGGAGCCGGACTTTGGCGCCACCGTCGTGATGATGGGCGCGGCGGCTGCGATGCTGTTTCTCGGCGGCGTCGGTCTGTTTCGTTTCAGCTTGATGGTGGCCTTGGCCGTTGGCGCTGTGTTCGTGCTGGTCCAGGCGCAGCCGTACCGGATGGCGCGTCTGATTACCTTCACCGACCCGTGGTCCGATCAATTCGGTTCCGGCTACCAGCTGACCCAGGCGCTGATTGCCTTCGGTCGTGGCGAATGGTTCGGCGTCGGCCTCGGCAACAGCGTGCAGAAGCAGTTCTACCTGCCGGAAGCCCACACCGACTTCGTGTTCTCGGTACTGGCCGAAGAGCTGGGCGTGGTGGGTTCGCTCGCCACGGTCGGGCTGTTCGTCTTCGTCAGTATCCGTGCGATGTACATCGGCATGTGGGCCGAGCGCGCCAAGCAGTTCTTCGCTGCGTACACCGCGTACGGCCTGGCCTTCCTCTGGATTGGTCAATTCCTGATCAACATCGGCGTGAACGTGGGTTTGCTGCCGACCAAGGGTCTGACCCTGCCGTTCCTCAGCTACGGCGGCAGCTCGTTGATCATTTGCTGCGCCAGCCTGGGCCTGTTGCTGCGCATCGAGTGGGAATCGCGCAACAACATGGGCAGTGAAGAAGCCGAGTTTCAGGAAAGCGACTTTGCCGAGGAGCCGACCCATGGCCGCCGGTAACGTTTTGATCATGGCGGGCGGCACCGGCGGACACGTGTTCCCGGCGCTGGCGTGCGCCCGTGAGTTCCAGGCCCGCGGTTACACCGTGCATTGGCTGGGGACGCCCCGTGGGATTGAAAACGAGCTGGTGCCCGCGGCAGGTTTGAAGCTGCACCTGATCAACGTCACCGGTTTGCGTGGCAAGGGTCGGCTGTCGCTGCTGAAGGCGCCGTTCATGTTGATCAAGGCATTGTTGCAGGCGCGCAAGGTCGTGCGTGAGTTGAAGCCGGTCTGCGTTGTTGGCTTCGGCGGCTACGTGACAGGCCCTGGCGGTCTGGCGGCGAAACTCGCTGGCGTGCCGCTGATCATCCACGAACAAAACGCCGTCGCGGGCACGGCCAATCGCAGCCTGGCGTCGTTCGCTGCGCGGGTCTGCGAAGCGTTCCCGCAGACCTTCGCCGCATCGGCCAAGCGCCGTACCACCGGTAACCCGGTACGCGCCGAGCTGTTTTTCGAGACGCCGCGCCAGACGCTGATCGGTCGCCGGCCTCGTTTGCTGGTGCTGGGCGGAAGCCTGGGCGCCGAGCCGCTGAACAAATTGCTGCCGGAAGCCCTGGCGCAAGTGCCTGCCGACATTCGCCCTGAAGTCTTTCATCAGGCCGGCAAGCATCACGATGAAGTGACCGCCGAGCGTTATCGCGTCGCCGGTGTCGAGGCGCAGGTCGCCCCGTTCATCAAAGACATGGCCCAAGCCTATGGCTGGGCGGATCTGGTGGTCTGCCGCGCAGGTGCGTTGACCGTCAGTGAACTGGCTGCCGCCGGGCTGCCGTCGTTGCTGGTGCCTTTGCCCCACGCGATCGACGATCACCAGTCGCGCAACGCCGAATATCTGGCTCGCGAGGGCGCTGCCTTCGTCATGCCGCAAGCGACAACTGGCGCCGCCGAGATGGCCGCTCGCCTGAAAGAGGTTTTGATGCAACCCGAACAATTGAACCGCATGGCCGTCACGGCTCGCCAACTGGCCAAGCCTGATGCCACCAACACCGTCGTCGATATCTGCCTGGAGGTGGCCCATGGTTGAGAATCAACGCGCCATGCCCCAGCCGGAAATGCGCCGCATCCGTCGTATCCACTTCGTGGGCATCGGCGGCGTGGGGATGTGCGGTATTGCCGAAGTATTGCTGAACCTGGGCTATGACGTGTCCGGTTCAGACCTCAAGACCTCGGCAGTGACCGAGCGTCTGGAGTCCTTCGGTGCGCAGATTTTCATCGGCCATCGCGCAGAAAACGCGGCTGCCGCTGATGTGCTGGTCGTGTCCAGCGCCGTTAACACCTCTAACCCGGAAGTGGCGACTGCCCTTGAGCGTCGTATTCCAGTCGTGCCACGGGCTGAAATGCTGGCCGAGTTGATGCGCTATCGCCACGGCATCGCTGTCGCCGGTACTCACGGCAAAACCACGACCACCAGCCTGATCGCTTCGGTATTCGCGGCCGGCGGCCTTGATCCGACGTTCGTCATTGGCGGTCGTCTGAATGCAGCTGGCACCAATGCGCAGCTGGGCACCAGCCGTTACCTGATCGCCGAAGCCGATGAGAGTGACGCGAGCTTCCTGCACCTTCAGCCCATGGTGGCGGTCGTCACCAACATCGACGCCGACCATATGGCGACCTACGAAGGTGACTTCAACAAGTTGAAGAAAACCTTCGTGGAATTCCTGCACAACCTGCCGTTCTACGGGCTTGCAGTGGTGTGCATCGATGATCCGGTGGTGCGCGACATTCTGCCGTCGGTCAAGCGTCCGACCATGACTTATGGTTTCAACGAAGCTGCCGACGTGCGCGCGATTAACGTCCGTCAGGAAGGCATGCAAACGTACTTCACCGTGCTGCGTCGTGACCGCGAGCCGCTCGATGTGTCGGTGAACATGCCGGGCAACCACAACGTGCTCAATTCGCTGGCGACCATCGCTATCGCCACCGACGAAGGCATTACGGATGAGGCCATCGTGCAGGGGCTTTCGGGCTTCCAGGGCGTGGGTCGACGTTTCCAGGTCTACGGTGAACTGCCGGTTGAAGGCGGCACGGTGATGCTGGTCGACGATTACGGCCACCACCCGACCGAAGTCGCTGCCGTCATCAAAGCTGTGCGCGGCGGCTGGCCGCATCGCCGCCTGGTCATGGTTTACCAGCCGCACCGCTACAGCCGTACCCGCGATCTGTACGACGATTTCGTGCAGGTCTTGAACGACGCCAACGTGCTGCTGCTGATGGAAGTCTATCCGGCCGGTGAAGAACCGATTCCGGGCGCGGACAGCCGTCAGCTGGCCCACAGCATTCGTCAGCGCGGTCAGCTTGATCCGATCTACATCGAGCGTGGCGTCGAACTGGCCCCGCTGGTCAAACCGCTGCTGCGCGCCGGCGACATTCTGCTGTGCCAGGGCGCCGGCGACATCGGCGGGCTCGCACCGCAATTGCTGAAAAGCCCGCTGTTCACCGGCGCCATCGTGGCCTCAACCGAAGGTAAGCTGAAATGACAGCCGCCCTGCAGTCCGCCCTGTTCTCGACGCTGGAGCCGAAACGCTTCGGTCGCGTCGCCGTGCTGTTCGGCGGCAAGAGCGCGGAGCGGGAGGTTTCCCTGAAATCCGGCAGCGCAGTGCTTGAAGCCCTGCAAAGCGCAGGCGTCGACGCGTTCGGTATCGACGTGGGCGAGGATTTCCTGCAGCGGCTGGTCAGCGAAAAGATCGATCGCGCGTTCATCGTGCTGCACGGTCGCGGTGGCGAAGACGGCACCATGCAGGGTCTGCTGGAGTGCCTGGAAATCCCCTACACCGGCAGCGGCGTGCTCGCGTCGGCGCTGGCGATGGACAAGCTGCGCACCAAGCAGGTCTGGCAGAGTCTCGGCTTGCCGACGCCCCGCCATGCGGTGCTGAGCAGCGAAGCGGATTGTATTTCTGCGGCGACGGAACTGAGCTTTCCTTTGATCGTCAAACCCGCCCATGAAGGTTCCAGCATCGGTATGGCCAAGGTGACTGGCGTCGACGAATTGATCGCCGCCTGGAACGCCGCCCGTACCTACGATTCGCAAGTGTTGGTTGAACAATGGATCGAAGGTCCGGAGTTCACCATCGCCTCTCTGCGTGGGCAGGTATTGCCTCCCATCGGTCTGGGTACTCCCCACAGTTTTTACGACTACGACGCCAAATACCTGGCTTCCGATACTCAGTACCGGATCCCTTGCGGCCTCGATGCAGCCAAAGAAGATGAGCTCAAGGCACTCACGGCGCGGGCGTGTGAAGCGGTCGGCATTGCCGGCTGGGCACGCACCGACGTCATGCAGGACGCCAACGGCAAATTCTGGTTGCTGGAAGTGAACACCGTTCCCGGCATGACCGACCACAGCCTTGTACCGATGGCTGCGCGTGCGGCCGGGCTCGATTTCCAACAGTTGGTGTTAGCGATTCTGGCCGACAGCGTCCAGGTGGAAGGGTAGATCATGCACGGCGCAACGGTTCGTCATCAGCAATCCGCCACCGGCCGCAACAAGCCGGTGCCGCGGGGTGCCAGCCGCATGGTCGCCAAGGAGCCCATGTCGTCGCGCATGTCGCGACCGAACTTTGGTTTCCTGCGCAGCCTGATGTGGCCTGTGCTGTTGGTTGTGTTCGGTTTCGGTACGTATGAAGCCGCCCAGCGCTTGCTGCCTTACGCCGACCGGCCGATCTCGCGGATCAACGTGCAGGGCGACTTGAGTTACATCAGTCAGCAAGCCGTGCAGCAGCGAATCGCGCCGTTCGTGGCGACCAGTTTCTTCAACATTGATCTGGCCGGCATGCGCACCGAGCTTGAGCAAATGCCGTGGATTGCCCACGCCGAGGTCCGCCGCGTCTGGCCGGATCAGGTGGTGATCCGTCTGGAAGAACAATTACCGGTTGCGCGCTGGGGCGATCAATCCCTGCTGAACAACCAGGGTCAGGCATTCACCCCGCGTGAACTGGCCAACTACGAACACCTTCCGCAGTTGTTCGGGCCTCAACGGGCCCAACAGCAGGTGATGCAGCAGTACCAGGTACTGAGCCAGATGTTGCGCCCGTTGGGGTTCTCCATCGCTCGCCTGGAACTGCGTGAGCGAGGCAGCTGGTTTCTGACCACCGGCGCAGGCAATGCAGGCCCAGGCCTGGAGCTGCTGCTGGGACGAGGCAATCTGCTTGAGAAGATGCGCCGCTTTATCGCCATCTACGACAAGACACTGAAAGACCAGATCACGAACATTGCGCGAGTCGACCTTCGTTACAACAACGGCCTGGCCGTTGGTTGGCGCGAACAGGCAGCAGCGCCAACGACGGACAAACCCGCCGTCGCGAAGAATTGATAAGAGGCAGGACCCATGGCAAACGTGCAAAGCGGCAAAATGATCGTCGGATTGGATATCGGCACCTCCAAAGTGGTGGCGCTGGTAGGCGAAGTCGCGGCTGATGGCACGCTGGAAATCGTCGGTATCGGCACTCACCCGTCCCGCGGCCTGAAGAAGGGCGTGGTGGTGAATATCGAATCCACCGTGCAATCGATCCAGCGCGCTGTAGAAGAAGCGCAGCTGATGGCCGGTTGCCGCATTCACTCGGCGTTCGTTGGCGTCGCGGGCAATCACATCCGCAGCCTGAACTCCCACGGCATCGTGGCGATTCGCGACCGCGAAGTCAGCTCGGCCGACCTCGAACGCGTGCTCGACGCTGCCCAGGCTGTGGCGATCCCGGCTGACCAGCGCGTGCTGCACACGTTGCCGCAGGACTACGTCATCGATAACCAGGAAGGCGTTCGCGAGCCACTGGGCATGTCGGGCGTGCGTCTGGAAGCCAAGGTTCACGTGGTGACCTGCGCAGTGAACGCTGCACAGAACATCGAAAAATGCGTGCGCCGCTGTGGCCTCGAAGTCGACGACATCATTCTCGAGCAGCTGGCCTCGGCCTACTCGGTGCTGACCGACGACGAGAAAGAGCTGGGCGTGTGCCTGGTGGACATCGGCGGCGGTACCACCGACATCGCAATCTTCACCGAAGGCGCGATCCGCCACACCGCGGTGATCCCGATTGCCGGCGACCAGGTGACCAACGACATCGCCATGGCGCTGCGTACACCGACCCAGTACGCAGAAGAAATCAAGATCCGCTACGCCTGCGCCCTGGCCAAACTGGCTGGCGCCGGCGAAACCATCAAAGTGCCAAGCGTCGGCGACCGTCCACCCCGTGAGCTGTCCCGTCAGGCCCTCGCTGAAGTTGTCGAGCCGCGCTATGACGAGCTGTTCACCCTGATTCAGGCCGAACTGCGTCGCAGCGGCTACGAAGACTTGATCCCGGCCGGCATCGTGCTGACCGGTGGCACCTCGAAAATGGAAGGCGCGGTCGAACTGGCCGAAGAGATCTTCCACATGCCGGTCCGCCTTGGCGTACCGCACAGCGTCAAAGGGCTCGCGGACGTCGTTCGCAACCCGATTTACTCAACCGGCGTCGGCCTGTTGCTGTACGGACTGCAAAAGCAGTCTGACGGCATCTCGCTGTCCGGCCTTTCCGGCTCCGGTAGCAGTTATAGCGATGAACCGAAGGCTCCAGTGTTAGAGCGTCTCAAACGCTGGGTTCAGGGGAATTTCTAAGATTCAAAAAGTGGTAGGCAGGCAACAGGCGACATAAAACTAGAGAACTGAAGGAGAGGGAACATGTTCGAGCTCGTAGACAACATCCCACAAAGCCCGGTAATTAAAGTTATCGGCGTTGGTGGTGGCGGCGGCAACGCAGTCAATCACATGGTCAAAAGCAACATCGAAGGCGTCGAGTTCATCTGCGCCAACACCGATGCTCAGGCCCTGAAAAACATTGGCGCACGTACCATTCTGCAATTGGGTACCGGCGTGACCAAAGGCCTGGGCGCAGGTGCGAATCCTGAAGTCGGCCGTCAGGCTGCACTGGAAGACCGCGAGCGCATCGCTGAAGTGCTGCAAGGCACCAACATGGTCTTCATCACCACTGGCATGGGCGGCGGTACCGGTACCGGTGCTGCACCGATCATTGCCGAAGTGGCCAAGGAAATGGGCATTCTTACTGTTGCGGTCGTCACCCGTCCGTTCCCGTTCGAAGGCCGCAAGCGTATGCAGATCGCCGATGAAGGCATCCGCGCGCTGTCCGAAAGCGTCGACTCGTTGATCACCATCCCCAACGAGAAGCTGCTGACCATCCTCGGTAAGGACGCCAGCCTGCTGTCGGCTTTCGCCAAGGCTGACGATGTACTGGCCGGTGCCGTTCGCGGTATCTCCGACATCATCAAGCGTCCGGGCATGATCAACGTCGACTTCGCCGACGTACGCACCGTGATGTCCGAAATGGGCATGGCGATGATGGGCACTGGCTGCGCCAGCGGTCCGAACCGTGCGCGTGAAGCCACCGAAGCGGCCATCCGCAACCCGTTGCTCGAAGACGTGAACCTGCAAGGTGCTCGCGGCATTCTGGTCAACATCACCGCCGGTCCTGACCTGTCTCTGGGTGAGTACTCCGACGTGGGTAGCATCATCGAAGCGTTCGCCTCCGAGCACGCCATGGTCAAGGTCGGTACCGTTATCGATCCGGACATGCGCGACGAGCTGCACGTGACTGTGGTTGCCACCGGCCTGGGTGCAAAAATCGAGAAGCCTGTGAAGGTCATCGACAACACCATGCAGACCGCTCAAGCCGCACCTGCGCAGCAACATGCCGCACGCCAGGAGCTGCCTTCGGTCAACTACCGCGATCTGGACCGTCCAACCGTGATGCGTAATCAGGCACACGCAGGCGCAACAGCCGCCGCCAAGATGAATCCGCAAGACGATCTGGATTACCTGGACATTCCAGCGTTCCTGCGTCGTCAGGCTGATTAATGGGTTCTATCAGGGGTATAAGGGTGATTGGTGTTCAGCAAAGGCGGGGTCTGCTATCATCGCCAGCCTTTGTTGATACTAATTCGCGATACGCGCTGAAGCGGCCAATGCCATGATTAAACAACGCACCCTGAAAAATATTATCCGTGCCACAGGTATCGGCCTGCACTCGGGGGAGAAGGTTTACCTGACCCTCAAACCAGCACCTGTGAACGCTGGCATTGTGTTTTTCCGTACCGACCTTGAGCCGGTGGTCCAGATCAACGCTCACGCGTTGAATGTGGGTGACACCACGCTCTCCACGACGCTGTTCAATGGCGACGTGAAGGTCGATACGGTCGAGCACTTGCTGTCGGCCATGGCCGGCCTTGGCATCGATAACGCCTACGTTGAACTTTCTGCCTCCGAAGTTCCAATCATGGACGGCAGCGCAGGTCCCTTCGTATTCCTGATTCAATCGGCTGGCCTGGAAGAACAGGACGCACCGAAGAAATTCATCCGCATACTGAAAGAAGTGTGCGTAGAAGAAGACGGCAAGTCCGCCAAGTTCTTACCGTTTGAGGGTTTCAAGGTAGGGTTCGAGATCGACTTCGATCACCCTTATCTGAAGAACCGTACACAGACGGCTTGCGTGGATTTTTCCAGCACTTCGTTCGTTAAAGAAGTGAGCCGTGCGCGGACATTCGGTTTCATGAAAGACATCGAATACCTGCGTAAACATAACCTTGCTCTGGGCGGCAGCGTTGAAAACGCGATCGTCGTGGACAAGGACGGCGTGCTGAACGAGGACGGTCTTCGTTATGAAGACGAGTTCGTGAAGCACAAGATTCTGGATGCCATCGGTGACCTGTATCTGTTGGGCAACAGTCTGATCGGCGAGTATCAGGGCTTCAAGTCGGGACACGGTCTGAACAATCGTTTGCTTCGTGCGTTGATCGCTCAGGAAGACGCTTGGGAAGTTGTGACCTTCGAAGATGCCAGCACCGCACCGATCTCTTACATGCGCCCTGTTGCGGCGGTGTAGACAGTCTCTTCTTCCTAGTTTTTGATGTTTTCAGGCCACCTTCGGGTGGCCTTTTTTATTGATCGTCGATTGGATAGCGGGCATATCCGTTTTTTGTGTTTGCTGGAATTATGGTTCCGCCCTTACGGCGGGTCACTTTTTCCAACAGCCCGGATTGCCGGCCCAGAAAAAAGTAACCAAAAAGGCCGTGCTCCTGGTTGGGTTCCTCCTTCGTCGGAATACCTTCACTCCGGTCTCGCTCCGTGGGCCCGCGCCGAACGGGCATCCATGCCCTGACGGCGCTCTCGCCGCATCCATGCGGCTCGGCCCACTGCGCGAGACCTGCGTTCAGCCTGCACCCAAGTCGCGATCGGCGGTGTCTGGGCTGCATGTGGTTGAACATCAAGGTCAAAAGCTTCCCGGCTGAAGCCGGTCCTACGAGGGCGACGCCGGTCCCGCAGGTGTACGCGGTGCTTTTTAGTGGGACCGGCTTTAGCCGGGAAGGGGCCAGTAAGAGCGCTGGCATTTTTGGATTTGGTTAAAGAGGGCTGAGACTGATCTTGCCCACGCTCTGCGTGGGTATGCATCCCAGGACGCTCCGCGTCCGGTCTTTAGCCGAATGCTGCGAATCGGCGGGCCGGGGTAGTCAGCATCATGATTCCCCAGTTTCTTTCGTCACGGCATGCGCTGCCAGCCGTTCCAGCGCGGCACGCAGTTTCGGGTCGGTGATGCCTTCGGCCGTTGCGGAGATGGTTTCGGCCGCTGCAACGGAAAGATCGCGCGTATGACCCATCTCACTTCGGTGCGTTCTTGCGGGCTGTACCTTCAGGTGCAGGCGAGTGAGGTTGGCGAATTCCTTGAACGCGACCAGTTGCCGTTGCAGACGCTTCTGTTGATAGCGCAGTCGAGTGGCCCAGTGGCCGTCGGTGACGATGAGCAGCAGTGTGCCCTCGCGCCAGGACGCGACGTGGCAGTGCTCGCGGGCGGCGGGTTGTAGCTGGCTTTCCAGCAGACGCTGCAAATGGGCGAGGCGTTGGGCGTGGTTGAAGATGGCTTTAAGCGGCCGGGATTCGCGCAGAAGAACGGCCGGTACGCGAGCGGGGAGGGGACGAAATGCCATGATGGGGTGCCTTGTGTTGCCAGGGCGTGATCTTAGCAGAATCGGTTGGAGCACCTTTGCATCAGGCATTCCGGGCACAAATGCGCCAAGCGATCATGAAAAAACATTAATAAAACTTCTCGCCCGCATGGGTTGAAGTCACGGGAAATGACCCTATTGTACTTCTGCCCCGTAACATTGCTGTGCCAGCATCGTGGAATAACGCCACTTTCCTCACCACCATTTCCGGGTAGAATGCTCGTTCGCATGCGGCCATGAGGGCTGCTCGGGCGACTCACGGGGCCGCCCTCCATCCCTATGTGTGGAAGATCCTTTCGATATGTTTGCACCTTTGTTAAAAAAACTTTTCGGAAGCAAGAACGAGCGCGAAGTGAAGCGCATGCTCAAGACGGTCCAGGTCGTCAACAGCTTCGAAGAGCAAATGCTCGCCCTCTCGGACGAACAGCTGCGCGCCAAGACCGACGAGTTGAAGGCCCGCATAGCCAAAGGTGAGACCCTCGACCAGCTCTTGCCAGAAGCCTTCGCGGTCTGCCGCGAGGCGGGTAAACGCATCATGGGCATGCGTCACTTCGACGTACAGCTCATCGGTGGCATGACACTGCACGAAGGCATGATCGCCGAGATGCGGACCGGCGAAGGTAAAACCCTCGTCGCGACCCTCGCGGTCTACCTCAATGCACTGTCCGGCAAGGGTGTGCACGTGGTCACGGTGAACGACTACCTGGCCCGTCGTGACGCCAACTGGATGCGCCCGCTGTATGAATTCCTCGGTCTGAGCGTAGGCGTGGTCACGCCTTTCCAGCCGCCGGAAGAGAAGCGCGCCGCCTACGCCTCCGACATCACCTACGGTACCAACAACGAATTCGGTTTCGATTACCTGCGCGACAACATGGCGTTCAGTCTGGAAGATAAATTCCAGCGTGAACTGAATTTCGCCGTGATCGACGAAGTTGACTCTATTCTTATCGACGAAGCCCGTACCCCGCTGATCATCTCCGGCCAGGCCGAAGACAGCTCCAAGCTCTACACCGAAATCAACAAGCTGATTCCCAAGCTCGAGCAGCACATCGAGGAAGTGGAAGGCGTGGTCACCAAGCAGGGTCACTTCTCCATCGACGAGAAGTCCCGTCAGGTAGAGCTGAACGAGTCCGGTCACCAGTTCATCGAAGAGATGCTCACTGAAGTCGGTTTGCTGGCTGAAGGCGAGAGCCTGTATTCCGCGCATAACCTCGGTCTGCTGACCCACGTTTACGCCGGTCTGCGTGCCCACAAGCTGTTCCATCGCAACGTCGAATACATCGTTCAGGACGGCCAGATCCTGCTGGTCGACGAGCACACCGGCCGCACCATGCCGGGTCGTCGTCTGTCCGAAGGCCTGCACCAGGCTATCGAAGCGAAGGAAGTTCTGAACATTCAGGCCGAGAGCCAGACTCTGGCCTCGACCACCTTCCAGAACTACTTCCGTCTCTACAACAAGCTGTCCGGCATGACCGGTACGGCGGACACCGAAGCGTTCGAATTCCACCAGATCTACGCCTTGGCCGTGATGGTCATTCCGCCGAACAAGCCGTTGGCGCGGAAAGATTTCAACGACCTCGTGTACCTGACCGCCGAAGAGAAGTACGCGGCGATCATCACCGACATCAAGGCCTGTCTGGCCGAGCAACGTCCGGTGCTGGTGGGTACAGCGACGATCGAAACCTCTGAGCACATGTCCCGCCTGCTGGTGCAGGAAGGCATCGAGCACAAGGTTCTGAACGCCAAGTTCCACGAAAAAGAAGCTGAAATCATTGCCCAGGCCGGTCGTCCGGGTGCGCTGACCATCGCCACCAACATGGCCGGTCGCGGTACTGACATTCTGCTGGGCGGTAACTGGGAAGTTGAAGTTGCCAGCCTGGAAGACCCGACCCCTGAGCAGATCGCGCAGATCAAGGCCGACTGGCAGAAGCGCCATCAGCAAGTGATTGAAGCGGGTGGTCTGCACGTGATCGCTTCCGAGCGTCACGAATCCCGTCGTATCGACAACCAGCTGCGTGGTCGTGCCGGTCGTCAGGGTGACACCGGTTCGAGCCGTTTCTACCTGTCGCTGGAAGACAGCCTGATGCGCATCTTCGCCTCTGACCGGGTGAAGAACTTCATGAAAGCGCTGGGCATGCAGTCCGGCGAAGCGATCGAGCACCGCATGGTGACCAACGCGATCGAAAAGGCACAGCGCAAGGTCGAAGGCCGCAACTTCGACATCCGCAAGCAACTGCTGGAGTTTGACGACGTTTCCAACGAACAGCGCAAAGTGATCTACCACATGCGTAACAGCCTGCTGGCTGCGACCAACATTGGTGACACCATTGCCGAGTTCCGCGAAGAAGTCCTCGACGCCACCATCACCGCACACATCCCGCCGCAGTCGTTGCCTGAGCAGTGGAACGTCGCGGGTCTGGAAGCTGCGCTGAGCAGCGATTTCGGCGTGAAGCTGCCGGTTCAGCAGTGGCTCGACGAAGACGATCACCTGAACGAAGACACCCTGCGTCCGAAGTTGATGGAAGCCATTCTGGCCGCCTACAACGAGAAAGAAGACCAGGCCAGTGCCGAGGCACTGCGCACGTTCGAGAAGCAGATTCTCCTGCGCGTTCTGGACGACCTGTGGAAAGACCACTTGTCGACCATGGATCACCTGCGTCACGGTATCCACCTGCGCGGCTACGCTCAGAAGAACCCGAAGCAGGAATACAAGCGCGAGTCGTTTGCCCTGTTCCAGGAGCTGCTTGATTCGATCAAGCGCGATGCCATTCGTGTGCTGTCCCACGTTCAGGTTCGCCGTGAAGATCCAGCCGAGGAAGAGGCGCGTCTGCGCCGCGAAGCCGAGGAGTTGGCCCAGCGCATGCAGTTCCAGCACGCCGAAGCGCCGGGCCTGGATCAGCCTGACCTGCTCGCCGAAGAGGGTGAAGACGTCGCGGTAGCCGCCGCCGCCGCGCTGTCGCCGGTTCGCAACGACCAGAAGCTGGGTCGCAACGAATTGTGCTGGTGTGGTTCGGGCAAGAAATTCAAGCACTGTCACGGCCAGATCAACTGATTTGCAAGCTGCGACAAGCTTTGGCTGAACTGTAAAATCACGCCGCGACCGGCTCTGCCGTCGCGGCGTTTTTCAATCAATCGAGCCGTGTCGGCGGGGCCGCATGGCGTGACTGTCTTTCAAGGAGCGCACTTCATGGCTGTTGGTCTTGGTCCTTTGCCGACGCTGCACCCGGTTCCCGGTTTTGAACTTGGCATCGCTTCCGCCGGCATCAAGCGCCCGGGGCGCAAAGATATCGTGGTCATGCGCTGCGCCGAAGGCTCCAGCGTCGCAGGCGTGTTTACGCTGAACGCCTTTTGCGCGGCGCCAGTGATCCTCGCCAGGCAGCGCGTGCAAGGCACGGTGCGTTATTTGCTGACCAACACCGGCAACGCCAATGCCGGCACTGGCGAACCAGGCCTGGCCGCCGCCGAGCGCACCTGCGCGAAGCTGGCCGAGATCACCGGGGTCGATGCCAGCGCCGTGCTGCCGTTTTCCACCGGCGTGATCGGCGAGCCATTGCCCGTCGAGAAGATCGAAGGTGCGCTGCAGGCGGCGCTGGATGATTTGTCCGTAGACAACTGGGCGGCGGCGGCCACCGGGATCATGACCACCGACACATTGCCGAAGGGTGCGAGCCGTCAGTTCGTGCTTGATGGCGTGACCGTCACCGTGACCGGCATCAGCAAAGGTGCGGGCATGATTCGTCCGAACATGGCGACCATGCTGGGCTACATCGCCACCGACGCCAATGTCGCGCCGAACGTGCTGCAGGACCTGATTCGCGACGGCGCCAACAAGTCGTTCAACCGCATCACCATTGATGGCGACACGTCGACCAACGACTGCTGCATGCTGATCGCCACCGGCCAGGCCGACCTGCCCGCTGTCACCGAAGCCAAGGGCCCACTGTTCGAAGCGCTGAAAAAAGCCGTCTTCGAGGTGTGCATGGACGTCGCCCAGGCCATCGTCCGTGACGGCGAGGGCGCCACCAAGTTCGTGACCGTCGAAGTCAACGGCGGCGGCAATCATCAGGAATGCCTGGACGTGGGTTACACCGTTGCCCATTCGCCATTGATCAAAACCGCGCTGTTCGCCTCGGACCCGAACTGGGGCCGGATCCTGGCGGCCGTGGGTCGCGCGGGCGTGCCGAACCTCGATGTCAGCAAGATCGACGTGTTCCTGGGTGACGTGTGCATCGCCAGCAAAGGCGCCCGCGCCAGCACCTACACTGAAGAGCAAGGCTCGCTGGTGATGGCGCAGGAAGAGATCACTATCCGGATCGAGCTGGGCCGTGGCGATTGCAGCGAAACCATCTGGACCACCGACCTGTCGCACGAATACGTGAAAATCAACGCGGAATACCGCACCTGAGTCACGAGCGAGTCCACCGGTTTCAACGGAGCCAAGACATGAGCCTGCACCTGATCATCGGCGACAAACGTTATTCCTCCTGGTCGCTGCGTCCCTGGCTGGCGCTTGCGCTGACCGGCGAAGCGTTCACCGATCAGGTGATTCGCCTGAACCAGGCGGACACCACACGGCTGATTCTGGAGCATTCGCCAACCGGTAAAGTCCCTGCGCTGAAGTGCGAGCACGGCACCATCGTCGACTCACTGGCGATTTGTGAGTATCTGGCGGAGCGCTTTCCGAATGCCGGATTGTGGCCAGCGGACGTTGCAGCCCGCGCTCAGGCCCGGTCGGCGTGCGCGCAGATGCACAGCGGTTTTGTCGGACTGCGCTCGCGTTTGCCGATGGACTTGCGTCAGGACGAGGCGTTGGAAATTATTGCGGTCGAAGCTCAGGCAGATATCGAACGCATGGTTGCGCTGTGGCGTGAATGCCGCGCGGTGTCGGGCGTGAGCGAGGGTTTCCTGTTCGGTACGCCGGGCATCGTCGATGCGTTCTTCGCACCGGTCGCCGTGCGATTTCGTACCTATCACGTCGAGCTGCCGGCAGACGCGGCAGCCTACGTCGAAACGATTTATCAGTGGCCTGAGTTCAAGCGCTGGCAGCAGGCGGGTCTGGAGGAAGGTTGAACGTGAAACGCATCCATGTAGCGGCGGCGGTTATCCGTGGTACCGACGGCAAGATCCTCATCGCACGCCGCGCCGACAAACAGCATCAAGGCGGTTTGTGGGAGTTTCCCGGCGGCAAGGTCGAACCTGATGAGTCGGTCGACGCCGCGCTATCCCGCGAGCTGCAAGAAGAGCTTGGCATCTTGGTGACAGCGGCGCGTCCGCTGATCAAGATCAAGCACGACTACCCGGACAAACAGGTGTTGCTGGACGTCTGGGAGGTCTCGTCGTTCACCGGCGAGCCCCATGGTGCTGAGGGGCAACCCCTGGCCTGGGTATCGCAGCGGGAACTGGCCGAGTATGAATTCCCGGCAGCGAATCGGCCGATCGTGGCCGCTGCACGTCTGCCGGGCGAATACCTGATCACCCCGGACGATCTGGATACCCCGGAGCTGCTGCGCGGCATACGCACGGCAGTGGCTGGCGGCATCAAGCTGGTTCAGCTGCGGGCGCCGAACATGTACGACCCTAAATACCGTGACGTGGCGGTTGACGCGGTCGGGCTGTGTGCGGGCAAGGCGCAGTTGATGCTCAAAGGGCCGCGCGAATGGCTGGGAGACTTTCCGGCGGCGGGCTGGCACCTGACCAGCGAACAGCTGCGCAAATACGCCAGCAAGGGCCGTCCGTTCCCTGAGGACCGCTGGCTGGCGGCCTCATGTCATGACGTCGAAGAGTTGAGTCTGGCCGAGCAGATGGGCGTGGATTTTGTCACGCTCTCGCCCGTGCTGCCGACGCAGAGCCATCCAGATGCCCAGCCGCTGGGTTGGGAAAAGGCCCGCGAGTTGATCGAGGGCTTCAGCAAGCCCGTTTATCTGCTGGGCGGGGTAGGGCCTACGGACCGTCAGCACGCTTGGGAATGTGGCGCGCAGGGTGTGGCCGGAATTCGCGCGTTCTGGCGGCAGGGCTGAAGAGGATCACATGGTAGGAGCGCGCCACCCCGACGGCTCCTACAGAAGCGGCGTCCATCTTCAGTAGTGAATCCGACTGGCACCGTTCTGTGTGATCACTGCGGCTTTTTCGCAGGCTCCCACAAAATCTCTGCAACGCCCTCACGTCGGGCAATGATCCGTGCCGCGACAAACAGCAAATCCGACAGCCTATTGATGTACGCCAGCCCGACACCGGCCAGTGGCTCGACCGCGTTGAGGTGCTGACAACGCCGCTCTGCCGTGCGCGCCAGGCTTCGGCACACGTGGGCCTGTGCAATCAGCGTCGAGCCGCCCGGCAAGATGAAATTCTCCAGCGGCCCCAGCTCTTCATTCCAGTGATCGATGGCCGTTTCCAGGCGCTCGATCTCGGCCGCATTCAACGCCTGGTATTCCGGCATCGCCAGCTCGCCGCCCAGGTCGAATAACCGATGCTGACAGGGCGCCAATACGTCGATGACCTCCTGCAGCGCCGGCTGAGTCGCCACTGCTGCCGTAAGGCCGGCCAGCAACACGCCGACCTGACTGTTCAGCGAATCAACTTCCCCGATGGCCTCAACCCGCGGGTGATCTTTCGGCACCCGACGGCCGTCGCCCAAACCCGTCTCGCCGGTGTCACCCGTGCGCGTGTAAATTTTCGACAAGCGAAATCCCATGGCTCTACTCCCGGTCGTTCTGACCAATGACCTGTGGTGCAGGCATATCTATCGAATTGTCCACCAGCGGCAGACGCAAAGTGAAACAGGTTCCCTGGCCGAGGGTGGAATGCACTTCCATCTGGCCTTTGTGGTTGTTGGTGATGATGAAATACGACACTGACAAACCGAGGCCTGTGCCCTGGCCGATTTCCTTGGTGGTGAAGAACGGCTCGAAGGTGCGCTTGCGTACGCTTTCCGGCATGCCGATGCCGTTGTCCTCGACCTGAATCTCCGCCCATGGCGGGTTCAGGCGCGTGCGCAAAATGATGCGCCCCGGCTCGCTGGCGTTCTCGCGCTGGTGAATGGCCTGAGCGGCGTTCTTCAGCAGGTTGAGAAGCACTTGCTCCAGTTCGTTGGCCGTCGCAGGCACCGGACCCAGGCCAGGATCGAACTGGCGAATGATGTTCTGGCCCTTGAAGTCGAAGCCGATGGTGAGGTCGAAGTCGTTGCTGGCGATCTCCACCGCCTGATCGATCAGTGCCGGCAGATCACAGGGCGCCAACTGACGGTTGCTGCGTCGGCTGAAGCTGAGCATATGGCTGACGATCTTCGCCGCACGCGCTCCGGCTGACTGAATGCCGTCAAGCAACTGTGGCACTTCCCGGGCGATCAGGTATTGATTCACCGCCGCCAGCTGAATGCCTTCCTGCTCGGCCTGTTCCAGATTCTTCGGCAAATCGGGCGACAGCCGACGGCGGATGTTCTGCACGTTGTGCATGATCGCGCCGAGGGGGTTGTTGATCTCATGGGCCATGCCGGCGGCGAGCCCACCCACCGAGAGCATTTTCTCCGACTGGACCATCATTTCCTCCAGCGACAGGCGCTGGGTGATGTCATCGATGCGGATTACCGCGCCACGGCCGGCATCGCCGGTAAGGGGGTAGAAGGTGAGGGCGTAATGACGCGACTCCTCGCCCTTGACCCAGGTCACCCGCTCGATCTTGGTGACGGTATGCCGCTCGACGGTCTGTTTGATCTGCGGCAAAAACGCTCGCATCGGCGGGAACGCCGAGTAGATGGGCTGGTTGAGCGCTTCGTCCAGCGGCGTGCCGGACAGGGCGCCGGCTTCCTGATTCCACTGGGTGACGTACAGCTGCTCATCCAGAGCGATCAGCGCCGACGGCATGGAGTCGATGATGCTGTTGAGGTAGTTCTGAAACCCTGTGAGCTTCTTCTCGATCTTGCTGCGGACCTGGACTTCCAGCTCCAGCTTGCGGTTGGTGTGGCGAGTTTCTTCCGCCAGGCCCTGGGCCTGATCGTAGGCTTCCTGAGAGTCATCGCGGGCGCGTCTGAGTTGCTGCTCACGGGCTTCCATACGCGAGAGCATTGTGTTGAACGCCTCGGCCAGCGAGCCGATTTCGTCTTTGTTGCCGGGCGTCGCCCGCAGCGCGTAGTTCTCCTCGCGGGTGACCCGCCGCGACAGGTCTTCCAACTGATAGATGGGCTCGGTAATAAAACGCCGAATCTGCCGGGCAACACCGGCCCAGAGCAGGATGCTGAAAATCAGGATGCCGAGGCTGGCGGTCAGCGTGCCGGTGTAGAACGCCGTCGGCAATTCGCTGCTCGCCACCAGCAACAGATGCCCCGGCGCTTGCCCGGCTTTGGGAATGGGGATGACCTGAGTGTTGCGAAACTCGGTAATGCGCCAGCTCTCCAGATCCCGGTAGTGGTCAGGCATGCGCAGTTTGTCGCCTTGCTGCATCTGCGCCAGACGCGTACCGCTGCTTTCGTACACCGCCGCCGCTCGCAACGGGCCGTAGTTTTTCAGTTCATTGAGCAGCGCCTGGGCGTTATAGGTCGAGGACAGGGCTTGTTCGGAGAGCCCGGGATTGCTGATCAGCCGACCGATCGTTTGCAATGCCTGGGGCGCCATCGCTTCTTGAGAGATGTAATAGGCGGCGCTGATGAAGGTCAGGTTGGCGACTACCAGCACCGTGGTGAGCAACACGAGCAAGGCGGCCAGGAGTTTTTGACCGACCGGAAGGTTTTCGAGGCGCTGGCGCAATGGCATGGGGCGGGTCACCGGAGTAAGGAGCGGGCAGGTTAGCGCTGTTCCGCCCGTGAGCAAACCCGTCAGTCGCTGGGCAGGCCTCGGGCGTTGAGGTGTTCGATCAGCCGCGAGCGTAGCTGGTTCAGCTTTGGCGCAGCGCAACCGATGGCAGCCGCCGTGGCGCAGACATGCCCGAGCAGGTAGCGGATCTCGGTGCGACGGCCCTGAGCGACGTCCTGATACATCGAGGAATAATTCCCGGCGGTGGCGGCAATCACCTGCTGCACCTGATCCAGCAACCCTTCAGCAGCGCCGGACTGACCGCAGCGTTGCAGCACGTGGGCAAGCTCTGCACACAGCGCCGTCACTTCTTCAGCATGAGACTGCAGCCCTCCGTTGCGGCATTGATGCAACACGGTCAGCGGGTTGATGGCGCAGTTGAGCGCAAGTTTGCGCCAGAGGCGTTCGGCGATGTCAGCGGTCCACTGATGGGGGATGCCCGCCTGTTTGAGCTCATCCAGCCAGGCCGGCGCCGCGTCGTGCTGTGTGTCGCCCAGCCAGTTGGAGCCTTGCCCGGCGAACATCACGCTCCAGTCTTCATCGCGGTAAGCGCCTTCGGTGCTGGAGACAAAGATGCAGCGTGCCTCAGGAATCGTCGCGGCCACGGCGTCCTGGCTGCCGAGACCGTTTTGCAGGAGTAGAACGTCAGCGGTGGCGGTCAGGCGATGGGCGACGGCTGCAACCGCGCGCTCAGCGTCGTAGGCCTTGCACGCCACCAGCAGCCGCTGAATGGGCTCATCTGCGCTGACGGCCTGCGCGGGAATGGCAAACGTCTGGCGCTGACCCTTTTCGTGTAGAGCCAGGCCGGCGTGCGCGTCGTAGGCCGCCAGTCGGGCCTCGTCACGCAAGATCAGCCGCACCGGCAAGCCTGCCCGGGCCAGTCGCGTGGCCCAGAGACTGCCCAGACTGCCCGCGCCCAGAACGTGCCAGCACACGGAATTCAAAAGAAATGACGCCCGATGACGAAGATCTCGGTGCGCAGGGAAAACGAAATCAACATCGCAGGCTCACATGAACGTGGGAAAAGTCTCGTTATAATGATCGGGCTTTCATACCGTCAAGTCAGGCGTGCTCCATCCACATGTTGAGCCGCGCCGTATCAATTGGAGAATCTACATGCCCTCGTTCGACGTAGTGTCCGAACTGGATAAACACGAAGTCACGAATGCCGTCGACAACGCCATCAAAGAGCTGGACCGCCGCTACGACCTCAAAGGCAAAGGCAGCTTCGAGTTCACGGAAAAAGACCTGCTGATCAAGATGACGGCCGAAGAAGGTTTTCAGCTCGAAGCCATGATCGAGATCCTCAAGCTGGCCCTGGTCAAGCGCAAGATCGATGTGCAGTGCCTGGAACTGAAGGATCCCTTCGCGTCCGGCAAGGTCATGAAGCAGGAAGCCACCCTCAAGGAAGGCATCGACAAGGAGTTGGCGAAGAAGATTGTCGCCCACATCAAGGAGGCCAAGCTCAAGGTTCAGGCCGCGATTCAGGGCGAGCAAGTGCGCGTTACCGGCAAGAAGCGTGACGACCTGCAAGAAGCGATTGCTGCGCTGCGTGGTCACGAGTTCGGCATGCCACTGCAATTCAACAACTTCCGCGACTGATTCCCCCGCGATTTGCTCTGCAATTTCATGTCGGCACAGGAACCCGAGGGGTTCCTGTGCGTCCGAATGCAGGTCTCGCTGAAATAACGGGCCCACTCGGCACCGTTGCTTCAGCCTTCCATGTCGCGACCCCGAGGAGAAATAGATGGACTTGGATTTAAACGGCCAGGTAGACCATCTGGTGAAAGCGTCTCAGGCCTGGATCCCGATGGTCATGCAATACGGCAGCAAGGTGCTGCTCGCAGTGATCGTCCTGCTGGTCGGCTGGTGGCTGATCAATAGACTGACTTCCCGGGTGGGTGCGCTGTTGGCGCTGCGCCACGTTGACCTGGCGTTGCAGGGCTTCATCAGCAGCATCACCAACATCATCCTGAAAATCCTGCTGATCGTCAGCGTTGCGTCGATGATCGGGGTGGAAACCACTTCATTCGTTGCCGCGATCGGTGCGGCCGGTCTGGCCATTGGCCTGGCGTTGCAGGGCAGCCTGGCAAACTTTGCCGGCGGCGTGTTGATTCTGCTGTTCCGTCCGTTCCGCATTGGCGACTGGATCGAAGCCCAAGGCGTGTCCGGCACCGTGGACGGGATTCAGATCTTCCACACCGTGCTGCGCACCGGCGACAACAAGACGGTGATCCTGCCCAATGGCAACCTGTCCAACGGCATCATCACCAACACCAATCGCCAGCCGACGCGCAAGATCACCTTCGACGTGGGCATCGATTACGACGCCGACCTCAAGCAGGCGCTGCAAGTGTTGATGGACATGGCGGATGATCCGCGCATCTTGCAGGATCCGGCGCCACAGGCGGTGGTCGCGGCACTGGGTGACAGCTCGATTACCGTGTCGCTGCGTGTGTGGACCAAGACCGGTGACTTCGGTGACGTGTCGAACCGCTTCAACGCTGAAATCCGCGACCGTCTGCGCGCGGCCAACATCGACATCCCGTTCCCGCAGCGGGTGATTCGTGTGGTGCAGGACGAGCAGCCCGCAAAGGCATAACGCTCGATCGCAGAAAGCAAAAAGCCCCGACTCGTGAGAGTGCGGGGCTTTTTTTTGAGTGGGTGTTGGTGCCTTTGCATGATTGAGGCTTGCTTCTGCCCGAAGGGCGTAGGAGCGTGGCTTGTCCCGCGATTTGGCGCGCAGCGGCAGTCAATCCGGTGAGTGCGGTGCGTCAGCAACGAAGGCCGTTGCAAGCTTTACTACTGCTTCGCAGCCGATCGCGGGACAAGCCACGCTCCTACAGAGTCGGGTTCGCCTTACAGAGTTGAATCCGCAGGCTTGGCTGGCTCTTCGCCTTCTGCCGCTTCTTCCCGGGCTTCCCGGCGTGCTTCCTGCGCCCAGTGCAGCGCGATCATGAACAACGTCGGCACGCCCATCAGCGCGGTCGCCAGGAAGAAGTTGTGATACCCCAACTTCTCCACCATGACGCCGGAGTAGCCGCCGATCAGACGCGGCAACAGCAACATGATCGAGCTGAGCAGCGCGTATTGAGTGGCCGAAAACTTGAGGTTGGTCAGGCTCGACAGGTAGGCCACAAACGCCGACGTCGCAAGACCCGAGCTGAAGTTATCCAGCGAGATCGTGACGATCAGCATCTTCAGGTTCGGGCCCATGTCGGCCAGCATCAGGAACAGCAGGTTGGTGGCCGCCGACGTGATACCGCCGATGAACAGGATCGGCAGAATGCCGAAACGCACGATCGCCAGGCCGCCGAACGCCGCGCCGGCCAGCGTCATCACCAGACCGAAAATCTTGCTGACGCTGGCAATCTGATCCTTGGTGAAGCCCTGGTCGATGTAGAACACGTTCGCCATCACACCCATGACCGTGTCGGACATGCGATAGGTGGCAATCAGCCCCAGCAGCAGAAACGCCTGCCAGCGATAACGCAGGATGAAATCGTTGATCGGCGTCAGCACCGGCGCCAGGCCGCGGCGGCCCATGGACGACAGGCAGGCCACGGTCAGCAGCGTGTAGAGGATCGCGCGCAGAAAGGCGCGGTCTTCCATCAGCAGGTCTTTCCAGGTGGTGTCCTGAAACAGCACGCTGGCGAAATCGGTGTTGTACAGCTGAGTGAACATGGCTGGCACCGAGACCAGCAGAATGATCAGCACGAACACCGAGGCCAGTTGATGGGCAAAGCCGTAGCGCACGGCCGACAGCTGGGTGCGGATTGGCACGGACGGTTCGCGCATGATCAGGCTGGTGATCAGCGCGGGCACCATCAGCAGACCGAACAGCACATACGTGCCGGCCCAGGCCGAGTGTTTGTAGGCAAAGCCGGTGGAGCCGAACCCTTCAGCGAAGTACAACGCGCCGGCGGTGGCGAGCAGGGCGGCGACGCGGTAGCCGGCCATGTAGCTGGCCGCGAGGGTCGCTTGCTGGCTGTCGCTGGCGACTTCCAGGCGGTAGGCGTCGATAGCGATGTCCTGGGTCGCCGAAGAGAACGCCACCACCACTGCAATCGCGATCAGCCACGAGAGGTGCTGCTGCGGATCGCAGAACCCCATACCGATCAGGCCAAGGATGACCAGCGACTGCGAGAGCACCAGCCACGAGCGGCGGCGGCCAAGGCGGCCCAGGAACGGAAGGCTCCATTGATCGAGCAGCGGCGACCAGACCCATTTAAAGGCATAGGCCAGACCGATCAGGCTGGCGTAGCCAATGGTTTCACGCGCGACGCCGGCTTCACGCAGCCAGACCGACAGCGTTGAGAACACCAACATGTAAGGCATGCCCGCGGCAAAGCCGAGCAACAGGAGCACAAACGTAGAGGGGCTGGCATATGCGGCGAGCGCGGCGCGCCAGGTTTTGCGGGGCATGGGCTGGAATCTGCCTCAGGTTACGTAAACAAAGCGCGCACTCTAACCGTTGTGCTCTGTCGGGCGCCAGCCATGACGCTGCATATCCACACGATTGTTACGGATGGTCACGCCCTCGGCACGCAACCGTGCGCGTTGCTCCTCGCCCGACACGGTTCCGGGCGCCAGGCTGATGCGCCCGCCGGCGCCAATCACGCGATGCCACGGCAGGCTGCTGCCGTCCGGCAACTGGCTCAACGCCCTGCCCACGAAGCGCGCCGCTCGTCCCAAACCGGCCAGCTCGGCCAGTTGCCCATAACTGACCACTTTGCCTTCCGGTATTTGATGCAGCGTAAGGTATAACGCCGTACGCCGTGCCTCTGCAGGGGAGAGGCCGGCGGGGTCGTCGTGCGCGGCAGATTGTTCGATCACGCATTCGTTCCTGTAAAAGGGATGAACGGGAATTTTCAATAAGGAACTAGGGAAGCTTCCTACGGTCAGTGATACCTGTGTCGGCGGTCTGCCGATTGCCAAGACGTTATCCATCCGGATAATGCCCGATTTTCCGCGAACCAGAGCCTTGCCGTTGCTTATGTTGTCCAGAACCCTGTTGTGCGTTGCTATTGCCAGTGCTTCTACCCCATTGCTCGCCGACACCGTCTGGTTGAAAAACGGTGACAAGATGACGGGTACCATCAAGTTCTTCGACGGCGGCAAGCTGCTGATCAACACCAAATATGCAGGCGACGTCCCGCTCGACTGGAAGGAAATCAAGACGCTGGAAAGTGACCAGCACCTTTTGGTGAAGCAGGACGCCACCACCGGTGAGATCTCCAAATCGCTACAGCCGGCCGAAGACGGCAAGGTCACGCTGGCCAATGGCGACGCGCCGAAGACCGTGGAGCTGGCGAGCATCCAGCAGATCATGAAGCCCAAGCCGGTGGTCACCGATCTGGTCTGGAAAGGCAATATCGATGCAGCACTGGATTTCCAGCGCGCCGAGAACGACACCGACGATTACAACATCGCCTTCAAGACCTCCGCGACCCATGGCCAGTGGCGCCACAACGCCAAGGGCGAATACAACCGCGAGTCGCAGGACAGCCTGACCACCACCAATAACTGGGATGCCGAATACTCGGTCGACCGGTTCCTCACTGAAAAGTGGTTCTGGGACGGGCGCATCACCTACAAGCGCGACACCATTGAAGACCTGTCCCGTCAGCGCACCGTCGGTACCGGTCCGGGTTACCAGTTCTGGGACGATGAATTGGGTGCGTTCAAAGTGGGCGGCTTGCTGAACCGCACTGATTTTGAATATTCCAACGGCGAGAAGGACAACTTCTACTCCGTGTCCGGCACCTGGGACTACAACCGCTACCTGATTGGCAAGAAGGTCGAGTTCTTCACCAATGGTGAACTCGGCAAGCCGCTCAGCGGCGTGGCGGACTACAGCCTGGAGACGGAAGTGGGCCTGCGTTACAAAGTCACTGAATGGGCGTCGCTCAACCTCAAGGCCGAGAAAGACATCATCAGCGGCTCCGACAACGGCGACCTGGACAAGACCCGCTACACCGCCGGTTTCGGTGTTTCCTGGTAACAGCCGCATTATCCATGCCTGAGCGTGCGCAGATCACACCCTGATCTGCGCGCGTCGGCTGGTTTCTTTTTTAAGCGTTTTTTTACGCGAACTCTCCGCCCAATCGTCACCACCGCTCAATCTGGCACCTGCCGGCGATAACGATTATCGTGTGGCATGGGTCGCCGTCTGCTTTTTCGCGTCCCTCGATGCCTTCGTTTTACTGTTCAGGAGCCCCACATGAGCGCCAGCGCCAACCGGCAAGCACGAGCCTTGCTGCTCAAGGAATACCGTGGCGTGTTGTCGACCCATTCCAAGTCGATGCCCGGTTATCCGTTTGGCTCGGTGGTGCCTTATTGCCTGGATGAACAAGGCCGTCCGCTGATTCTCATCAGCCGTATCGCGCAGCACACCCATAACCTGCAGCTTGACGCGAAGTGCTCTTTATTGGTGGGCGAGCGCGGTGCCGAGGATGTGCAAGCGGTGGGGCGCGTGACGCTGATGGCCGAGGCCGAGAAGATCAGTGACGAGGCAGAGATTGAAGCAGCGGCTAAGCGTTACTACCGTTATTTCCCGGAATCCGAGAGTTACCACAGCGCCCACGATTTCGATTTCTGGGTGCTGAAGCCAGTGCGCTATCGCTTTATCGGTGGCTTCGGCGCGATCCACTGGCTGGACGACGCGGCGCTCGCCAATCCATTTGCCGGCGATGCGGAACTCAGCATGGTCGAGCACATGAATGCTGATCACGCCAAAGCCATCGCCCACTACGTTGAACTGGCCGGTTTGCCCAAGACCGAGCCCGCCGCGCTGGTTGGCATCGACAGCGAGGGCATGCATTTGCGCGTGGGGCAAAGTCTGTATTGGTTGGCGTTCCCACAGCCTTGTAATACGCCGACACACGTCCGCCAGGCCTTGGTTCAGCTGGCTCACGCTGAAAAATGGCCCACACTTGAACAGGCCGAGGCTTGAATTAACGACTTTGCGACTTCACGTAAGGTCTACTGGAAGCCTTCTTCCGTCTAGGAACTCACTTTGATGCGCGTTTTTCTTCTGCTTTTATTGCTTTTTCCGGTGCTCGAGCTGTTCGTGCTGGTGAAAGTCGGGATGTCGATCGGCTTTCTGCCGACCTTCCTGCTCGTCGTTGCCGGGTCGATGCTCGGTGTTTTTGTGGTGCGAGTGGCCGGGGTGGCGACCGCGCTGAGTGCCCGGCAAAGTCTGGCCCGTGGCGAACTCCCGGCGCAGCAGATGCTCGACGGTCTGATGATGACCATCGGCGGCGGTTTGCTGGTCCTGCCAGGCTTCATCAGTGACGTGCTGGGCCTGCTGTTCCTGATGCCGTTCTCCCGTCGCCTGATCGTTGGCAAGGTCCGTAACCGCGCCGAAGCCCAGGCCGCGCGCCAGCGTGCGTTTGCCGAGAACATGCACGCGGCAAATTCCGCAGGTCCCATGCACCCCGGCGCTGCCCGTCCTGAAGCACGTCGCCCTGAAGTCATCGAGGGTGAGGTGATCGAAGGCGAATTCGAGCCACTGGATAAAAAGTGATTCAACATCACCACGACAAGGCACCTGCGGGTGCCGTGTCGGTTTTCGCGACCACACTTCCTTCAAAAAATTTCTGGGATCAGCCTTGAATTCGGCTTGCTCGCCCTTATGTATGGGTCACCGCAAGGTTTCTGGCGCGTTTCGTCAGACCGTATTCTGCGGTTCGCTCGCGAACCGTAACCGGCAAGCCCGGATGTTTTAACCCGCCGGTGTCCGCACCGGGCGTTTAAAAACCATAATTAGGAGATCGACAATGAAGCTTCGTCCTCTGCATGACCGCGTCGTAATCCGTCGCAGCGAAGAAGAAACAAAAACTGCTGGCGGTATCGTGCTGCCTGGTTCGGCTGCTGAAAAACCTAACCGTGGCGAAATCCTCGCCGTCGGCAACGGTCGCATCCTGGACAACGGTGAAGTACGCGCGCTGGCCGTGAAAGTGGGTGACAAAGTGGTGTTCGGCCCTTACTCCGGCAGCAACACTGTGAAAGTAGACGGCGAAGACCTGCTGGTGATGAGCGAGAACGAAATTCTCGCGGTCGTCGAAGGCTGAGTTGATACCCCATTTCCCGTTACTACAAAGTATTTAAGGAATAACGATCATGGCTGCTAAAGAAGTTAAATTCGGCGATGCTGGCCGTAAAAAAATGCTGGCTGGTGTCAACGTCCTGGCCGACGCAGTAAAAGCAACGCTGGGCCCTAAAGGCCGTAACGTCATCATCGAAAAAAGCTTCGGCGCTCCGCTGATCACCAAAGACGGTGTGTCCGTAGCCAAAGAAATCGAGCTGAAAGACCGTTTCGAAAACATGGGCGCGCAGCTGGTCAAAGACGTTGCTTCCCGTGCGAACGATGACGCTGGCGACGGTACAACCACCGCCACCGTTCTGGCTCAAGCCATCGTCAACGAAGGCCTGAAAGCCGTCGCTGCCGGCATGAACCCGATGGACCTGAAGCGCGGCATCGACAAGGCGACCATCGCCATTGTTGCCGAGCTGAAGAAGCTGTCCAAGCCTTGCACCGACACCAAGGCAATTGCCCAGGTCGGTACCATCTCGGCCAACTCGGACAATTCCATCGGCGACATCATTGCCGAAGCCATGGAAAAAGTGACCAAAGACGGCGTTATCACCGTTGAAGAAGGTTCGGGTCTGGAAAACGAGCTGTCTGTTGTTGAAGGCATGCAGTTTGACCGTGGCTACCTGTCCCCGTACTTCATCAACAAGCCGGACACCATGGTTGCCGAGCTGGAAAGCCCGCTGCTGCTGCTGGTTGACAAGAAGATCTCCAACATCCGCGAAATGCTGCCAGTTCTGGAAGCCGTTGCGAAAGCTGGCCGTCCTCTGCTGATCGTGGCTGAAGACGTTGAAGGCGAAGCACTGGCGACTCTGGTCGTGAACAACATGCGCGGCATCGTGAAAGTTGCAGCGGTCAAGGCCCCTGGCTTCGGCGACCGTCGCAAGGCCATGCTGCAGGACATCGCTGTTCTGACTGGCGGTACCGTTATCTCGGAAGAGATCGGCCTGAGCCTGGAAACCGCTACCCTGGAACACCTGGGTAATGCCAAGCGCGTTATCTTGAACAAAGAAAACACCACGATCATCGACGGTGCTGGCGTTCGTGCCGACATCGACGGTCGTATCGCGCAGATCCGTCAGCAGATCGGCGACACGTCTTCGGACTACGACAAAGAGAAGCTGCAAGAGCGTCTGGCCAAGCTGTCGGGCGGCGTTGCAGTGATCAAGGTCGGTGCCGGTTCCGAAGTTGAAATGAAAGAGAAGAAAGCCCGCGTTGAAGACGCCCTGCACGCAACCCGTGCAGCCGTTGAAGAAGGCGTGGTGCCTGGCGGTGGTGTTGCACTGGTTCGTTCGCTGCAGGCGATCTCCGAACTGCGTGGCGACAACGCTGATCAGAACGTCGGTATCGCGCTGCTGCGTCGCGCGGTTGAAGCGCCTCTGCGTCAGATCGTGGCGAACTCGGGCGACGAGCCAAGTGTTGTGGTCGACAAGGTCAAGCAGGGTACTGGTAACTACGGTTACAACGCTGCGAGCGGCGAGTACGGCGATATGATCGAGATGGGTATTCTCGATCCGGCCAAGGTGACGCGTTCTGCTCTGCAGGCTGCTTCGTCGATCGCCAGTCTGATGATCACTACTGAGGCGATGATCGCTGATGTCGCTGATGAGAAGGCTGCTGGTGGTGGTATGCCTGATATGGGCGGCATGGGTGGTATGGGCGGCATGATGTAAGCCAGCCGTACCCCGATGTAGAAAAAACCCCGCTTCGGCGGGGTTTTTTTATGGGCGCGGTTTGGGTTTTGTGGACCTTTTCCTATCCATTATTTGTGGCGTGACTTATTCACCTTTCCGCCCTTACGGCGGGTCACTTTTGGCAAAGGCGCCCCAAAAGTAACCAAAAACGCTTTGCTCCTGGTTGGGCCCGACTTCGTCGGGTTCCTTCACTCCGGTCTCGCTCCGTGGGCCCGCGCCGAACGGACATCCATGCCCTGACGGCGCTCTCGCCGCATCCATGCGGCTCGGCCCACTGCGCGAGACCTGCGTTCAGCCTGCACCAAAGTCGCGTTTGGCGGTGACTGGACCTCCTGTGTACGAAGATCAAAAGCAGATCAAAAGCAGATCAAAAGCAGATCAAAAGCAGATCAAAAGCAGATGCAGATCAAAGGCTTCCCGGCTAAAGCCGGTCCCACAGGGTGTACGCGGTGCTTTCAGTGGGACCGGCTTTAGCCGGGAAGGGGCCAGCAGGAGCGCTGGCATTGTTGGACTTGATTGAAGGGGACTGAGCTGATCGTGCCCACGCTCTGCGTGGGCATGCATCCCGTGACGCTCCGCGTCACTCTCGATTTAAAGGGGACTTGCGATTTAAAGGGGACTGATTTATTTACAGCGGATTTCGATTTGATTTAAAGGGGACTGATTTATTTACAGCGCTTTTCCGTAAATTAATCTGTCCCCGGTCGAGCCATCACCCCGAAACCACTTCCCCTCTCAACGCCACATCCTTCTTCTTCGCCGGTCGGTACAGCACGAAGTAATAAGCCCCCAAACACAACAGCCAGCAAAACACAGCTGTCCAGATGTTGTGGGAGAAGAAGTGTGCGCCTTGAAGCATTCGGCCGATGGAGAAGACGGTGCCCAGTCCCGCCGCGAAGATCAGGCCGGCTTTGGCCAGGCGGGGTTTGCGGTCGCGGAAGACGAAGAACAGGGCGAACAAAGTGAAGCCCGTTGCCGCGTGACCGCCGGGCCAGCAGCGGCCGGGTTTGTCGGTTTGCGGGCGCGGGCTGAGGAGTTCGCTGTAGGTTTCCTGGCCGCCGAATTCTTTCAGGCTCCACGGGCACTGCACCGATGTCACGACTTTCACAGGCGTGACGAAGCTGGTGGATAACGCCATCGATAGCACCATGCAGCCCAGTTCACGTTTCCAGGGCTTCAGCGCACTGACGAAGAACGAGGCGATGAAGCTGACGAAGGACAACACGCCGATGGCAATGACGGCCTGTTTGGCGCGGTCATGCAGGATGTCTTCGAGAAAGAAGCTGTGCCGACCGATGAACTCGCCCGCTACCGGGTCGTAGGCCAGTTTGGCGATGTCCATGTCCAGCGAGGTCCATTCCAGCAATATCAGAACGAGGGCGGTCACGGCCGGGATGCCCAGATAAACCCAGAAGTTGATCGGACGTGAAGCGGGCCGTTCAAGTGCGTATGACATGGCAAATCCCGTGTAGTGGGCGAGGGGAGAGCGGTGGGTGCATAGACCCTGAGCGGCGCGTAGTCTGGGCAGGGCGCTGTCGCGGCGCCGTGAACCGCGAGTGAAAAAAACGTTATACACCGCGGTGCTGGCCCTTGAGCGCGCATCGCCGTAAGCTGCCGCCAACTCTGACCTTGTTGAGCGGCATTTCGAGCAGTGCCCCGGGTCTCGCCACGCCGCATAGGGAGAAACACGCCATGAGAATTCTGCTGGTTGAAGACAACCGCGACATTCTGGCAAACCTTGCCGATTACCTCGGTTTGAAGGGTTACACCGTCGATTGCGCGCAAGACGGTCTGTCCGGCCTGCACCTGGCAGCGACCGAGCACTATGACTTGATCGTGCTCGACATCATGCTGCCCGGCATCGACGGTTACACCCTGTGCAAGCGCCTGCGTGAAGACGCGCGTCGCGACACGCCAGTGATCATGCTCACGGCCCGCGACCAGCTTGACGACCGGCTTCAGGGATTTCGCTCCGGTGCGGACGACTACCTGCTCAAGCCCTTCGCGCTGTCGGAACTGGCGGCGCGCATCGAGGCGGTGTTGCGGCGAGCCCAGGGCGGCGGGCGGCGTACCCTGCAGGTCGCCGACCTGATCTACGACCTCGACACCCTTGAAGTGACCCGCGAAGCGCGTCTGCTCAAACTCAACCCGGTGGGCCTGAAATTGCTCGCGGTGTTGATGCAGAAGAGCCCTCACGTGCTGCGTCGCGAAGTCTTGGAAGAAGCCCTGTGGGGCGATGATTGCCCGGACAGCGATAGCCTGCGCAGCCACGTTCATCAGTTGCGTCAGGTGATCGACAAGCCGTTCGCCAAGCCGCTGCTGCAGACCGTACACGGTGTCGGATACCGCCTCGCCGAGGGGCGTGATGGAGTTTAAGCAGAGCCTTGCCCAACGGATCATCATCGCCTTCGCCTTGATGAGTGCGTTGGTCGCCGGGTGCTTCGCGATGGGCATCGTCGCGACGGTGCACCTGGTTGAAGAAAAGCTGATTTCGGCGGGCCTGGGCGGCGACCTGACGCGCCTGCTGCTGATGGACAGCGTTAACGACTGGAACCATCGCCCTGAGCCGGATCAGCTGTTTTACTTCAGCGGCGGCCCGGGGGATTTCGAGTTGCCGAAGGATTTGCGTCATCTGGAGTCCGGCTTTCACGAAGTCTTCCGCGGACCGTTGTCCTACCACGCCATGGTTGAGATCGTCGACGGTCGCCACTATGTCTTGCTACAGGATCAAAGCGATTTCGAAGAGCGTGAGCGGGTGCTGTTCGCCGTCGTGCTGGTGGGCTTTGTGCTGGCGTTGGCGCTGGCGATTTTCCTCGGCTGGATACTGGCGCGTCGGGTGATGGCGCCGGTGGTGCGGCTGGCGCGGCAGGTTCGTCACCGCGATCAGTTGCTCGGCCTTGCGCCGCCGCTGGCCCCTGATTACGCCGCCGACGAAGTGGGTGAGTTGGCAGTGGCCTTCGACGCCACGCTTGGCCGTCTGCGGGATGCGCTGACCCGCGAGCGGATGTTCACCAGTGACGTCAGCCACGAACTGCGCACGCCCTTGATGGTACTGGCGAGCTCCTGTGAGCTGCTGCTGGAAAACCCGGCACTGGACCAGCGCGCACGGGCCCAGGTCGAACGCGTGGCACGGGCGTGTGAGGAGATGCGCGATCTGGTGCAGACCTTCCTGATGCTGGCCCGCACTCAACGCGATGACCTCGCCCTGCATCCACAACTGACCCTGGAAGGTGCCGCCCAGCAACTGATCAGCCTGTGGCGCGAACCGATCGAAAGCAAAGGGCTGGCCCTGGAATACCTGCCGGGCGAGCCTTCCCAGACCGCCTACAACGCCACCTTTCTCTATGCCGTGATGGGCAACTTGCTACGCAACGCGTTGCACTACACCGACACCGGCTTTATCCGCCTCACGCTGCGTGAAAGCGGGTTCATGGTTGAGGATTCCGGTGTAGGCATCCCGGAGGAAAAGCGTGAGGCGATGTTTCAGCCGTTCGTGCGCGGCACCGAGCAGCGCGGGGAAGGTTTGGGCCTGGGACTGTCGTTGGTGCAGCGAATCTGCGAAAACCAGGGGTGGTCGGTAAGCCTGGACACCATGGAGCCTAACGGCTGCAGGTTCAGCGTGGACATGGGTTTGCGCCCTGCGAAAGACCCGATACGTTTGCCTTCGACACATGTAAAGCCGGTGTAAAAGTGCTGAAGGACACTGGCGTATGGCCGTATGCTGGCCCCAAGTCCTTGAATGATCTCGTAACATATCGTCACTTTTTCGGACGTTTTTTTCACATTCATCTGACCTGAACACGACGTAACGCTGCTTAGTTTGGCCCTCTCACTTAAAAGAGAAACGGCCATGAGCAAGCGCATCGAGCTGGATTTTTCACGCAAATACGACGACGAACACGCTAAAAGGTATCTGCGCAAACACAACGATGGACTGGCAAGACGCCTGTCTGATCGCCGCGATAAACAACTGGCGCGCCGTGCCCTTGCATTGGCGGGCGAACCGGGGCTGGTGCTGGACCTGCCCTGTGGCGCCGGACGTTTCTGGCCGGTGCTGGCCGAGAAGGCCAACCGGGTGATTATCGGTGCGGACAACTCGGCGTCGATGGTCAAGATTGCCTGCGAGTCGCAACCCGTTGAGATCGTCAAACGCGTTCAGCCGTTGCAGACATCGGCATTTGCCATCGAGATGCCGGACAACGCCGTCGACAGTATTTTCTGCATGCGCCTGATGCACCACATCGGCAAGGCCGAAGACCGCGCGGTGCTGCTGAAGGAGTTTCACCGGGTGACCCGCGACAGCGTGATTGTGTCGTTGTGGGTGGATGGCAATTTCAAGGCCTGGAAGCGACGCCGCGCCGAAGGGTCGCGGTCGAAACGTGATTACCAGAATCGCTTCGTGCTGCCGGTGGCCACCGTAGAGGCCGAATTTGAAGAGGCAGGGTTTCGGATTCAGGAGCGCCTGGATTTCCTGCCGATGTACGCCATGTGGCGTGTGTATCTATTACGTAAGAGGTAAGAACAGGATGGCCGTGGATTTCGCAACAGAGTTAGCCGTTCCCGCCAAGGACCGCTTCGCCTATTTCTGGAGCACGCGGGGCGAGTGGGTGGAAGAACCCAACGTGCGCCGTGGTGGTGAAAGTGGCGTGCAGCGTGTCGTCTCGGAAAACGGTCGGCTGCTGTATGTGAAGCGCCAGACAGGCCATATCTACCGCAGTTGGTTGCACCCGTTCGGGCGTCCGACCGTGCTGCGCGAGCGCGATGCCCTCGAAGGCCTTCGCCAGCTCGACGTCAACGTACCGCGCATGGTCTTCTGCGGCGCAGAGCGCGATGAGAACAACGAGTGGCGTGCATTGTTGGTTACCGCCTCGCTGGATGGCTTTGACGAATTTGAAAACTGGCTGCGCGCCGGTGGCCGCGAGCAGCACGGCGAAGTGGTGTACGAGCAGATGCTTCAGGAGATCGCCGGCAACCTGGCCCGTATGCACAAGGGGCGCTGGCAGCACAGCTGCATTTACATCAAGCATGTCTTCGTTCGCGTCGTGGGCGAAGGCGCCCACGCCAAGGCGGAAGTCGCGCTGCTGGATCTTGAGAAGTGCCGCCAGCGGCTGACGTCCTATGCCGCCGCTCAGCACGACATGAAACAGTTGCGTCGCCACTCGTCGTTTCAGCCTGCGGACTGGAGCAAGTTGGTCTATTTTTACGAGACCGCGTTTGGCAAGCCCATCAAAGGTTTACAGCGATGAAGTTAGAAATGGCGCGAGGTTTGTTTTTGGTCGGGGCGTTGGGGGTGACTTCCATCGCTTTGGCTGCCTGGGATCAGCCCGGGCCAAAGATCTTGAGCGCAGTGCATGGCGAAGGCTATTGCCCTCTGCCTCGGGTGGCCAAGATGTCTGACACGGCCCGGCCCGATCACGATCTGCTCCTGTTGATGTTCGGCCTGGCCCAAGGGAGCGGACCTCAGGGCTGATTCCTTTCCGTTGCGTTGACCAAAAGGCCCCGAAGACCGGGGCCTTTTTTGTTGCAGACGGGATTGTCAGTGCTAGGCGTGCCTCTTGTACTCAGGGCATCGGCTTGATGGGATCTATCGGCCTGATGTGATCGGTAGGAGCCGGCTTGCTGGCGAACCGGTTACGACAAACGCCGACGATGTATCTGGACGGTCGCGTTCGCCAGCAAGCCGGCTCCTGCAGAATTGCGTCAGGCACCGCTACTCGTATGGGTATCCGCATCGCCAATGGCACTGCTATCGGGCTGCGCATCATCCGGCCGCGCCAGCAGCGTATACACGCACGGCAGCACAAACAGCGTGAACAATGTTCCCACCGACATGCCCGTGGCAATCACCAGGCCGATGTCGAACCTGCTGACCGCTCCCGCGCCGGTCGCGAGGATCAGTGGCACCATGCCGAACACCATGGCTGCGGTGGTCATCAAGACGGGACGCAAGCGTATCGCCGCCGCTTCCTCGACGGCTTCCCGCGCGGTCAGGCCCTTGTCACGGCGCAGCTGGTTGGCGAATTCGACGATCAGAATGCCGTGCTTGCTGATCAGGCCGATCAGCGTGACCAGTCCCACCTGGGTATAGATATTCAGCGACGAGATGCCGAGGAACAGCGGAATCAGCGCGCCGCAGATCGAAAGCGGCACGGTCACCAGAATCACCAGCGGATCGCGGAAGCTCTCGAACTGCGCGGCCAGCACCAGAAAGATGATCGCCAGGGCCAGGCCGAACGTGACCCACAGCGCATTGCCTTCCTGAACGTACTGACGAGAGGCGCCAGCGTAGTCGTAGGCAAAACCCGGCGGCGATTCTTCGATCGCGATCTGTCTCACCAACTCAATCGCCTCAGCCTGACTCACCAAGGGGAACCCGGAGATGATTGCCGAGTTGAGCTGCTGGAACTGATTGAGCTGCCGGGGCCTGGCCCGGTCGCTTACGGTGATCAGCGTCGACAACGGCAGAGTCTTGCCGTCGGCGTTCTTGACGTAGTAATTCGCCAGCCACGCCGGGTTGTCGCGGTAAGCGCGCTCGACCTGGGCGATGACTTTGTAGCTGCGCCCGTCGATGGTGAAGCGGTTGATTTCCGCCTCCCCGAGCAGTGTCGCCAGACTGCCGCCCAGGTCCTGCATCGACACGCCCATCTGCGCGGCTTTGGCGCGGTCGATGTCGACCACCACTTCCGGCTTGTCGAACGCCAGGTCAACGTCCAGAAACGCAAATTTGCCCGAGTCGGCGGCGCGTTTCTTGATGCGATCCGTCACCTCCAGCAGCGCGGCGTAGTCACCCGGTGTATTGATCACGAACTGAAACGGCAGGCCCTCACCCGTGCCGGGCAACGACGGCAGGTTGAAGCCGAAAACCTGCAGCCCGGTGATGCCGTTGAGCTTGGCCTGCACCTCCGGCAGCAGCTCCATCTGCGTGCGGCTGCGCTCATCCCATGGTTTGAGCAGGAACCCGCCGACGCCGGTCTGCACGCCATTGAATCCGTTGATCTGGAACGAGGAGTAGTACTCCGGGAACGCTTTGAAAATGCTGATGAACTGGTCGGTGTACTTGTTCATGTAATCGAGGTTGGTCGGCTGCGGCGCCGTCGCCATCATGAAGATGATGCCCTGGTCCTCGTCCGGCGCCAGTTGCGATTGGCTGAGCTTGAGAAACACCGGAATCAGGCACAGCACCAGCACCGCGAACACGATGACCACCGGCCGCGTATTCAGCGTGCCATGGAGGACGCGCTGGTAGCGGCCCTTCAGGCTTTCGAAGGCGTGATCGAGCTTGTGCGCCAGGCCGCTGGGGTTCTCTTCCCGGCGCAGGAGCACGGCGCACATCATCGGCGACAGGGTCAGCGCGACGATCCCGGAGATGACCACCGCGCCGGCCAGCGTCAGCGCGAACTCCTTGAACAGCGCACCGGTCAGTCCCTCCAGAAAACCGATGGGCGCATACACCGCGGCCAGGGTGATGGTCATCGACACCACCGGCATGGCGATCTCGCGAGCGCCCTCGATTGCCGCATCGAACGGCGTCTTGCCTTCCTCGATGTGCCGGTGAATGTTCTCCACCACCACAATGGCGTCGTCCACCACCAGCCCGATGGCCAGCACCATCGCCAACAGCGTCAGCAAATTGATCGAATAGCCCATCAACTGCATGAAGAACAGCACGCCGATCATCGACAGCGGGATGGTGATCACCGGGATGAGTACCGAGCGCAGGGCGCCCAGGAACAGGAACACCACGACGATGACGATGAGCACCGCTTCGATCAGGGTTTTCACCACTTCATGGATCGAGGCCTGAATGAACAGCGTGGCGTCGTAGGCGATGGACGCTTTGAGGCTCGGCGGCAGTTGGGCTTCGAGCTGTGGCAGGATGCGCCGCACTTCCTTGATCACGTCCAGCGGGTTCGAGCTGGGCGTGCCCTTGATGCCGATGTACACCGACGGCGTGCCGTCGAACGAGCTGACCGTGTCGTAGTTCTCGGCGCCCATTTCCACCCGCGCCACATCGCCCAGCAGCACGCGGCTGTCGCCCACGGTCTTGAGGGGGATGGCCGCGAAGGTCTCGGGGGATTTCAGGTCGGTGCTGGCGTTGACGCTGGTGACCACGTACTCGCCTTTCACCTCGCCTGCTGCGGACAGGAAGTTGTACTTGCGCACGGCCTCGGTGACGTCGCTGGCGGTCAGGCCGAAACCGGCGAGCTTTACCGGGTCGAGCCACAAGCGCATGGCGAACACCTGATTGCCCAGGATCTCGGCCTCGGCCATGCCCGGAAGCGTCGCCAGCTTCGGCTGAATGACCCGGGACAGGTAGTCGGTGATCTGCGGGTTGCTCAGCTCGGCGCTGTAGAAGCTGATGTACATCAGTGCCGAGGCGTCGGCGGCTTCCTTGCTGAGCACAGGGTCTTCGGCGTCCTGGGGCAGTTTGTTCTTGACCTCGTTGGCCTTGGCCAGCAGCTCCGTATAGAGGCGGTCGCTGTTGGAGCCGATGCGCGCATAGATGGAAATGACCGAGAAGTTCTGCCGACTGACCGAGGTCATGTAGTCGATGCCTTCGGCGCTCGCCAGACTCTGCTGCAGCGGTTGAGTGATATAGCCCTGGATGGTTTCGGCGTTGGCGCCGGGGTAAGCCGTGGTCACGGTGATCAGTGCGTTTTCCATCTGCGGGTACTGGCGGATGGTGAGCTTGCTGAACGCCTGAAAACCCAGCAGCACGATCAACAGGCTGATCACGCTGGCGAGTACCGGGCGGCGGATGAACGGGTCTGTAAAGGCCATGATCGATTCCTTGATCAGTCAGCTTTGGGCTGGCTGGTCTGCGCCGCCGGAGTGGTTTTAGCCGCTGTCGCCGGGTCAGCTGCGATAGCCACGGCAGCGCCGTTATCCAGTTTCAGCTGGCCGCCGGTGACCACTTGCTCACCGATTTTCAATCCTTTGCTGATGATCACCAGCCCGCCGCGCCTTTCGCCGGTCTCGACGAAGCGCCGCTCGACCACGAGCTGAGGCTCGCCTTTGCTGTCGTTTTCCGGCTGGCCGTTGGCGTTCTTCTTCGGCACGACGACGTAGACCGAGTTGCCGTACAGCGTGTAGGTGATCGTGCTTTCCGGCAGCACCAGCTGCGGCGTGTCCTGCCCGAGCAGCACCTGCAGGCTGGTGAACATCCCGGGCAGCAGTTGGCTGTCGGGGTTGGGCAGGGTGGCGCGAATCAGCACATTCCGGGTGGTGTCTTCGACCTTGGGGTTGATGGCGCTGATGCGCGCAGTGAACACCCGGTCAGGGTAGGCCGCGACGCTCACCTGCACCTGTTGGTCGAGGGCCAGTTTCGGCAGCATCTGCTCTGGTACGAAGAAGTCCGCGTACAGGCTGGTCAGGTCTTGAAGGGTGGCGATCACCGTGCCGCTGGCGAGGTAATCGCCGACATCCACCTGACGAATGCCGATGGTGCCGCTGAAGGGCGCCAGGATGCGCTTCTTCGCCAGAGAGGCGTTCAGTTGTGCGACGGTGGCCGCGGCTTTCTTCTGGGTGGCGGCGAGCTTGTCGAAGTCGCCACGGGAAATGGCCGACTCACCGACCAGTTTGCTGCCGCGTCCGTACTCCACTTGCGCCAGACCGAGGTCCGCTTCGGCAGTGCCGAGCTGGGCCTTTTCCACATCGCTGTCGAGCTGGACCAGCGGCTGACCGATCTTGACCTTCTGGCCGGACTCGAACTGCACGGCCTTGACCGTGCCCGCGATTTCCAGCGAAAGATCCACGCCTTGGGATGCCTTGAGCGTGCCGATGGCCGGCAGACGATTCTGCCACGGGCGCTCTTCGACAATCGCCACCGCGACATTGATCGGCGGCTTCGGCGCCGTGAATTGCTGGATCTGCTGATAGACCGAAAACGCCTTGTACCCACCCAGGACCAGCACCACGATCAGGACAATGCCCAACATGATCAACATGCGGCGACGCAACATATTCCACTTCCTTGGAAAACCGATGAATCAGGCGAGCACGTTAGTCTTGTCGCGATTTAGTTGCCAGTGGCATTGATTGAATTCGGGGTTAGCGTCCTGCCGGAACCATGGAGGATAGATGGGCATGCCCGCCGCCGTGACATCGCGCTGTCGCCCAGCAAAAACGGTATCTGTAGGAGTGAGCTTGCTCGCGAAGTCAGTATTCCATGCGCTGAAAATCTAGCGGATGTTCCGGCCTCTTCGCGAGCAAGCTCACTCCTACAAGGTGATGTGGCTGCGCGACAGTTCGGCGTCCGGACAACCCGAAGAAGCCCGCGCGGCAGCCGCAGTTCCACCATCAAACCAAATGCAGATGGTTGTCCCACAACCCCGCCGGCAGCTCCAGCGGCTTGGCGACCAGCACTGTCTCGCGGCAGTCGTAGAATCGGCAGCGCCCTTGTCCCGAGGTCACGACAAAGCCATCGGTCACAGCACCGACCCCGGCGCAGTCAGGCAGCGGTGCGTCGAGCTTCAGCGCGCCGCTGTCCAGGTCCCAGATGAAGAAGCGGTTGCCCCTTGGCGCCGTCAATGCCACCAGCCGCAGGTCGTTATGAATGGCGACGCTGGCGGTGTAATGCGCCATGGCCTGCAACTGCTGCTCCGCCACCGGAAAGGCCTGGAACGGCTGGCCTGGTCGCTTGATGGCGAGCAGCTCGGCGGACTCGTGGGAGGGCCCCATGAACTGCTGCCCCGCCACGATGGTGCCGTCGCTGGCAATCGCCATATGCCGCACGCTGTTCATCTGCTGCGCCAATGTCTCTTTGCTCAGCAGGGTGCCGTCGCGCTGCATCAGCACCAGACTGGGCTCCATGGCGTCGAGGTTCATTTCGACGCGGCTCTCGGCCTCGGTGCGAATGCCGCCGTTGGCGACTGCAAGGGTTTCGCCGTCCGGCATCCATGACACCTGATGAGGTCCCACGCCGTGGGTGGAAATCTCCCCGGTGCGTTGCAGCCGCTCATCCACAAATCGATACACGCCCAACAGGCCGCGACCCGGTTCGGTCGTGTCGTTTTCAGTGGCGTACAGCCATTCGCCGTCTTTGTGAATGACCGCGTGGCCGTAGAAGTGTCGGTGGGGTTGCGAGGTGATGGTCTGCAGCAGCCGACCGTCGCGCAGGTCGATCAGGTAACTTTCGGTGCCCGGCCGGCGCGCGACGAACAGGGCGATCGGCAGATTCGGGTGATTGATGATGTCGTGACAGCGCTGGGCGACGGCGGTGGCGAAGACTTGCGTGCCGTCGACGTGATAACCCACGGCGAAGTGCTGGCCGTTGCCGTCGTCCCGCGCGGACAACAGCAGCGGGCTTTCGCCTTTTCTCGCGAACAGCGTCCAGCCGCCAAACGTGACGGCGCTGAGCAGCAGGCTGCCCAGACCCAGAGCCTGACGTCGCAACATATCAGTCACCATCATTGGCGTTGAAGCCCAGTTGAATGCCCAACGCCTTGGCCAGTTCGCCTTCGTGCAGGCGATGAACCACGTTGAGGCTGTCGTAGAAAGCGTTGAGCTGCTGGCGGCCTTCTTCGCTGGCCAGCAGATCGCCGAGCGGCGGTTTCAGCGCGGCCAACTGTCGATTGCTCTCGGCGTAGGCGGCGTCGATCTTGTCGGCCAAAGGCTTCTGCTCCTTGGGCAACAGCCCGCGCAGACCCTTGTTGTCGACGCCGGCCCAGACCGTCTGCGCACTGGCCAGACTCGCCTGCAAGCTGCTGAGCGAGGCTTTGCTGCGCCAGGCTTCGGCCTGAAACGGCTGCGGGACGCCCTTGGTGCCACGGCCGAGCGGGGTGCCGAGCTTTTTCTTCAGCGAGTCCAGTGCGGTCACTTGCACGCGCAGCAACTCGGCAATGGCTTCGTGGGAATCGGCATAACGCTGGTTGGGAAACTTGCTCAACTGAGCGAGCATGCCGTCGTTGCTGTTCCAGCTGCTGAGGATGTCTTCGGCCAACGCCTTCTGACGCTCGCCGATGGCCACCAGCAGCGGGCAGTAGCGGGCTTTCTGCTCGGCATTGGCCATGTCGATGTCGGCGTCGAAGAGGATGTATTCATAGGCCGAGAGGCCCTGAACCACCACGCTGGATTTGCTCAGTTCGTCGGCGCTGATCTGCGGCTGTGCGGTCACCAGTTGCTCCACCTGACGACCGACCAGGTTTTTCTTGTCCGGCCAGAACTGAATCTGCCAGGCGCGATTGCCTTCGGCGAGCGGCCCGATCAGCAACGGTTGCAGCTCGGCCCAGGCTTTTTGCGCGTGGAGGAAGTCGGCCCGGGCGGTGTCCAGGTCGGATTTGCCCTGGCAGTAGGACAGCGCACTGATCGCCAGCTGCCGGTCCGCATCGACCCAACGGCTGTAGGTCGGCAGGATGACCTGACTGGCGATGGCGGCAGACGTCACGGCTTGCGGGTCCGACGGCGCGCACGCGCCCAGTGCCAGTGCGGCGAGGCTGGTGAGCAACAACTTGGGGCGGAACATGCCCGACTCCTTATCTTCAGAAATACGTTAGAGAGAATTCAAGAACGCCAGCAGCGCTGCGCGTTGTTCCGCGTCGAAAGCCAGCACCTGACGTTGCGCCGGCAGTGCCTCGCCGCCGTGCCAGAGTACGGCCTCCATCAGGTTGCGAGCGCGGCCGTCGTGCAGAAACTGCGTGTGGCCACTGACGGCTTGCGTCAGGCCGATGCCCCATAACGGCGGCGTGCGCCACTGCTGGCCGCTGGCCTGAAATTCGCTGAGATTGTCGGCCAGTCCTTCGCCCATGTCATGCAGCAGCAGATCGGTGTACGGGCGAATGACCTGATTCGCCAGTTCGGGTTCGGCGGCGTCGGCGGAGGTGGTGAATTGCGGCGTGTGGCATTGCTGGCAGCCTGCTTTGAAAAACAGATTCTTGCCCGCCAGTACCTCTGGCCCAGCCACGTCACGCCGCGCCGGAACGCCGAGGTTGCGGGTGTAAAAGGTGATCAGCCGCAGGATGTTGTCGCTGACTTCCGGTTCGCCGTTCGGGCCATTGCCGTTGGGCGCGGCAAGGCAGTCGGTCTGTGACGGCGTGCAGTCGTCGACCGGCATCAAGGTGGACGTCAGGCCCATGTCACCTACCAGTGCGTGGGCATTTTGCTGTTCGATGCTCGGCTGCGAGGCTTTCCAGCCGAAGCGGCCGAGGACGGATTTCTGCTGCGCGTCGTCCCAGACCCAGTTGGGTTTACCGGTGATGCCGGTGCCCTGTTCATCGTTCGGGTTGGCGTTGGCCAGAATCGCCGCCTGAGGAATGGCTTCCAGAAGCCCCAGCCCGATCATCGGCGGAGCAATGCGCGCGGAAGCTCGCGTCTGCGGGTGCATCGGACCGTAGCCGGGTTGGGTGATCTGCAGGGTAGGCCGGCGCAGGTGCACCGGGGTGCCGTCGCGAAAATGCACGGTCATTGAGTCGTAATCGACCCGAACCTTGCCCTCTGGCGTCACGCCGGGGATGGCCATGTCCTGGAGTTGCTTGCCATACACCGGCTCGGGTGTCAGGCCCAGTTGCTTGATGTGTTCGGCGAATGCCGGATCGTCGGGAATGGACAGGCGTACCAGCATGGACACGGCGTTGTCGGCGCCGGGCTCGGGTGGGTGGCCGCGGCCGTCCTTGATGTGGCAGTTCTGGCAGGCGTTGGTGTTGAACAACGGACCCAGGCCGTCGCGAGCAGTGGTCGTCGAGGGGGCAATCACCCAGGGGTTGCGGAAGAAACTGTTGCCGACGCTGAAGTCCAGCCGCCGGACAGGCGACAGGTTGGCCGAAGGCAGGGAAAACGCGTTGCGGTCGCTTTTGTTCACGGTGGTGGCGCCGCCAGAGCGAGACTCGCCCGGCTCGGCGGCGGTGAAACGCGGGGCGTCATCGCACCCACTGACGGCCAGCGCCATCAGCAGGAGAAACGAAGGACGGAGCCGCGCAGTCATACAGGTCCTGCAAAAGGGGGGAATTCGGGGCGAGCAAGCTTACCAGCCCCGTGTTTGATGAATAAGAGGGATTAGCGTTTGAAGGTCCTCTCGTAACGTGTTGTTACCAAATGATCGGCTGGCAACGGGCAGGCAACGCTCACGCGCCGGCGATCTCCAGGGCCGGGTTTTCCACGAGTAATTGCATCAGGCGTCGTTCGCCCTCAACCACCTTGAATGACCGGTAATCGCCAATGCCGTCGAGTTGCCGTTCGCGCTCGCGGATCGCCAGCTCCTTGGCCCGCTCATAGCCGTAGTGCTCGACCCTGAACGACTTGGTGACGCTGCTGCCGTTGCGCAGCGTGGTCCGCGCCACCCAATAGGCGATGCCGGTGTAGCAGCGGTAATGCACCCCCGGATAGCCGCTGGTGTTGGTGGCGATGATGCGTTGACGGATGTCGCGGCTGAGCTTGGGCAAGTGTGCCAGCAGCAACTGGTCACGGCACGCGTCTGCGGCCTGTCGTGCCGGATCACGGCCGCCGTAGCGGGAGAATGAAAACAGCCGGTTGAAGGTCCTGCCATCGCGGTAGATCGTCACCTTCCAGGCACGCGGGCCCTTGACGCCGACCAGCAGGTGGATACCGTAATCGTTGGCTTTGAGCTTGCTGACGCGGCGCCTTTTTTTGTTTCTCTTGGGCACTTTCTGTCTCCTCCTGGATAGGGTGGGGTCAAGGAAGTGCGCATGATCGGCGGCGGGGGAGGCGTGTTCAATCCGACAAGGAACGAACAGGAAATGCCCTACAAAGCTTACAGACCGGTCCCCGGATAACGCCGGTTTTGGTAGGGTTTGCAGCTTCGATTGACGAAAAAAATGCCGGCCCGTGGTCGGGTCGGCATTCGTTTGCAGCGGGGCCGGCGTCAGCCGGGTGCTTGTAAGGCTGCGGCCCTACAGGGCGTGAAGCGGATCAGAACTCGTGGTCGGCATTGTCCGGATTCAGGTCAGTGATGCCCAGCTTGCCGGCCGCTTGCTCGATCGCGCCGGTCTGTTTGACCAGCGCGGCGATGGCGTCGCGCACGACCTGGTTGCCCGCTGTATTGCCCGCCGCGATGAGTTGGTCGAAATGCTCGCCCTTGTTGGCATGGTCGACGATGACCTGCAGCTTTGCCTGGGTGGCGTCGAGGTCGGCACGCACGGTCTGGTCGGTCGCGGCGTCGGCCTTGGCCACCAGCGAAGACAGGCTTGGGCCGGTCACTTTGCTGCCGTCGACGCGGGTGTATTCGCCCAGGTAAACGTTGCGGATGCCCAGGCCGTTATAGAAGTGCGAGTTGTGGGTGTTGTCGCTGAAGCAATCGTGCTCGTCTTCGCTGGAATTGGCTTCCAGCGCGACTTTCATGCGCTCGCCTGCCAGTTCACCCAGCGACAGGCTGCCCATGCCGAACAGCATTTTGCGCAGCCCGCTTTCGGCGGATTCTGCTTCCAGCGTGGCGCGGTAGTTGTCAGCGACGCCCGGCTTCCAGTTGTTGACCATCTCTTCGAGGTCGCTCACCAGCAGATCGGTGGCTGCTTTCAGGTAGGCGCGCCGGCGGTCGTTGTGGCCGCCGGTGCCGCCCTGACCTTCGATGTAGTCGCTGGCCGGACGCTCGCCGGCGCCCGGGCCGGTGCCGTGCAGGTCCTGGCCCCAGAGCAGGAATTCGATGGCGTGGTAACCGGTCGCTACGTTGGCTTCCGAACCGCCCAGCTCGTTCAGGCTGGCGAGTTTTTCAGGGGTGATGTCGCTGACGTCAACTTTGTCCTCGCCCACTTGCACCGACTTGTTGGCGATGATGTTGGCGGTGGCGCCCGGATTGCCCAGTGCGTGCTGGTAATCCTTGGCGACGTAGTCGATCAGGCCTTCGTCCAGCGGCCATGCGTTCACCTGACCTTCCCAGTCGTCGATGATGGTATTGCCGAAGCGGAACACTTCCGTCTGCATGTACGGCACGCGCGCCGCGACCCATGCTGCACGCGCTGCTTTCAGGGTCTGGTCATTGGGGGCGGCGAGGAAAGCGTCGACTGCCGTGCTGAGGTTTTTGGCAGTGGATTCGGCGTCGCTGAAGACGGCAAATACCATGTTGGCGTAATTGGCGACCACTGCTTTGGTGGCGGCTTCGCTGGACTGGGCAGGCGCAGCGGCTGGGGTTGGCGCTGTGGCCGGGGCGGCCGCTGCGGCAGGAGCCGGGGCAGGCGCTGCAGCGGCGGGTTTGTCCTTGCCTTGATCACAACCGGCCAGAGCAATAGCGACAGCCAGCAGACTTGCGGTTGCCAGGGGCATACGAATCATGACGGAATCCTGCATCGAGAAGAGGTGTGAACGGTGGCGAACGCCAAAAAATGCTGCGACATAATGCGAAAGATTTGCATTCTGTGTAAAGGCCATTTGCCCAGGCAGTCGGGAGGAGATATTTCAAGCTGTTTCAAGGAGAGGGTTAAGTGGCGGCGTCGGAATGGCGAGGGGAATCTGCGCAGCGGCTGCCTTCGCGTTGAAAGGCAGCTGTTCTAGAGCGCCTCGCTGTGAGTGCGCCGTGCCTGCTTCAGGTACACCAGCAGCTCCCGCGCCGGCAGCGGCTTGCTGTAGAAATAGCCCTGACCCTCGTGGCAACCCTCGGAAATGATGTACGCCTCTTGCTCGGCGGTCTCCACACCCTCGGCAATCACCTGCATGCCCAGGCTTTTGCCAAGCTGGATGATGGCGCGCACGATCGTCGCGTCGTCATCGTCGTCGAGCAAATCCTGCACGAAGCTCTTGTCGATCTTGATCTTGTCCAGCGGCAGGCTTTTCAGATAGCTCAGCGATGAATAACCGGTGCCGAAGTCATCGATGGCGATCAGCGCCCCGGAGCGGCGCAGGCTCAGCAAGTGCTGCGCGGCGGTGGTGATGTCTTCCATCAGGCCGGTTTCCGTGACTTCCAGCTCCAGGCTACGGGGCGGCAGGCGGTAGATCTGCAGCAGGTTGTTCACCACCCGCGGCAGTTCGGCGTGGTGCAGCTGCACGGTGGACAGGTTCACCGCCATGCGCAGGTCGCTGAAGCCCTGATCGTGCCATTCGCGCAGCTGTTTGCAGGCCTGATCCAGCACCCACTCGCCGATGGCGATGATAGTGCCGTTCTGCTCGGCCAGCGGGATGAACAGGTCAGGCGGCACGAAGCCATGTTCCGGATGAATCCAGCGGATCAATGCTTCGACGCCGACCACACTGTGATCCCGATAACTGATCTGCGGCTGATAGACCAGATGAAACTGCTCGCGGGCCATGGCTTCGCGCAGGTCCTTCTCCAGCTCGCGACGACGGCGCATCTCGCTGTCGACGCTGGCGATATAAAACTGGTAGCGATTGCGCGAGCGGGTCTTTGCCAGCGTCATGGTCTGTTCGGCTTTCTGCAGCAGCTTCTCGGTGCTGTCGCCATCTTCGGGGAACAGCGTGATGCCGATGGTGGCGCGCAGGCGAATCTCCTGCTGATCGACGGCGAAGGGCGCTTCCAGGTCGTCGAGAATGTTCTGCGCCAGCTCGGCGGCTTCATAAGGCTGTTCGATATCGGCCTGAACCAGCGCGAACTGGTCGCCGCCCAGACGGGCGAGGGCGCCGAGGCGGCCGCTGTGGCTGCGCAATCGATCGGCGAGGGCCAGCAGCAACTGATCGCCAGCCTGATAACTGAATTGTTCGTTGATGCCTTTGAAGTCATCCAGACCGACGCACAACACTGCGACGCGGTGCTGCGCTTTTCCGGAATCGACGAGGATTTTGTCCAGTTGCTTCTGCAGTTGCAGCCGGTTGGGCAGCCCGGTGAGGAAGTCGTATTGGGCCATCCGCAACAGGCTCGATTCAGCCTCGTGACGCAGCGTGGTGTTGCGCTCGATGGAGGCCAGCAGTTGGTTGGCGGTGTTGACCCAGACCCCCAGCTCGTTTTTTTCGTGGCCTTTGAGCAGAGGCAATTGGTGTTCGCTGGGGCGGTCGGGGTTGATGGTGGTCAGGTGCTCGATGATTCTCGACAGCGGTTTGGTCAGCAGCCAGTGATAAACCAGGTACAGCACCACACCCAATGCCAGCGCGCGCAACACGCCGGAGATGAAGATGATCATCGAGTTGGTGAGGAAGGTTTCGCCGTAGGTGGCAGTGTCCAGTGTGATGCGCAGGTCGCCGTAGTATTCGCTGTACGGGCTGCGGCCGACCAGTTGCGTAGTAAAGCTGCGTTCCTGGCCAAGGATCAGATCGGTCAGCCAGCGGGTGGGGGTGACATCGAGCTCGCGGGATTTCTCGGCGAGCACCGTCTCGTTGGGGTGACCGATGGACGCCTGCCGCACGGCTTTATCCTGAAACAACCCTTCGATGACCTGCATGCCCATTTCCCGGTCCAGGCTGTAAACGGCCTGCGTCGACGGGTCGCGAAACATGTCGAGGATACGCTCGGCATCCGAGGCAACGGCCTGGCGGGTTTTGTACGCGTCGTAGACGATCTGTGCACAACTGAGCACGACTCCCACGATCAGCGCTGAAAGCAGCACAACGCGAAGCAGCTTCACCGACAAGCTGTGTTTGAGTTCCAGCTTCAAATGGCCATTCCTTCATCCATGCTGATAGCAGCCTGAATGCGTGCAAGCACTGGCAATGCAGGCATTCAGATCAGACGCTTCTCGCTTGCGCGCGATTCCATCAATCGGGAAAACAGTTAACAGGCAGACCACTCTGGCTATCCGCACTGTGTCGGTCGTACGCGGGGAAAACTTGAGCCCAGTCGTTTGAATCAGCACGGAATTTGATATTAGTCCGCTATCGCTTCCAGACAATACATAAACGACAAACAGAAGGCGAAAAAAAACCCGGACGTGCCGGGCTTTTTTTTATCGAGCATTCAAGCATTCGTCAGGCGGTGAAGCTTTTGCCTTCGAACTGCTCGGCAACGAACTTCCAGTTGACCAGGTTCCAGAACGCCTCGACGTACTTTGGACGCAGGTTACGGTAGTCGATGTAGTAAGCGTGTTCCCAGACATCGCAGGTCAGCAGCGGGGTGTCGCCGCTGGTGATTGGGTTGCCGGCGCCGATGGTGCTGGCCAGTGCCAGGGAGCCGTCGGCTTTCTTCACCAGCCAGCCCCAGCCGGAGCCGAAGGTGCCGATGGAAGTCTTGCTGAATTCTTCCTTGAACTTGTCGAAGGAGCCGAAAGCAGCGTTGATCGCGTCAGCCAGAGCGCCAGTCGGTTGGCCGCCGGCGTTTGGCGCCAGGCAGTTCCAGTAGAACGTGTGGTTCCAGACTTGAGCGGCGTTGTTGAAGATACCGCCCGAAGAGGTCTTGACGATTTCTTCCAGAGTCTTGCCTTCGAACTCGGTGCCTGGCACCAGGTTGTTCAGGTTCACGACATAGGTGTTGTGGTGCTTGTCGTGGTGGTATTCCAGAGTTTCCTTGGAGATGTGCGGTGCCAGAGCATCATGTGCGTACGGCAGCGGAGGCAATTCAAAAGCCATGGTAATTCTCCTAATCAGGTCAGTTGCGGTTTGCGCAAGGCCGATCACGGGCGGCCAGACAGAACTTACGCTGGCGAGTTTGTACTCTTTGCAGCGCAGGGGCTGGATCATAGCACCGGCCCCTGACCTTAACCACGCAACAACTGTAGGGGATAGAGGTTCCAGAGCGTTGCGCTGAAATGACCGAATTCGGGCTGGGGGGCTGCTCACTGGCCACACGGTCGCGACAGGGCAACCCTTCCTGGCACTCATCGATGTCTGCTAAAAAGCTTGACCGGCCAAGGGACAAGGCCGTTTTCCCCGGTTCTACCGTTTCGCCTGGTGGGCAAGGGGCGCAGCGCGATTGATCGTACCTCGCTGGTCGATGATCAATGTGAGGACCCCGCTTCTGTATCTCCGAGGACTGGACCTTCAGGGATTCCCCATTTGTTGAACGCATAGCCCAACGCAGTGGCAATGACGATGAAAATCGAAAGGCTTTCCAGAGGGGGCAATGGCGCATTGGAAAGGATCACGCTGACCGAGCCCGCGGTCACAAACATGATGGTGCCGCCTGCAGCAGACGAAGCGCCCGCTTTTTCGCTGAACATCTCCATTGCCCGCGAGGCAGCTGCTGGCCTGACCAGGGTGGTGCCAATCGTGCAGATAATCATTGGTACGGCAACTGTGGCAATCGAAAGCTGAAATTGAATCATGCTGACCATGATCACTCCGGATAGCCCCGAGATGGCGAGCCCTATCTTTATTTGCGCATCGACGGCCAGCGTCTTGGACAGCCGTGTAGCGACCAATCCCCCCACCACATACGCGGCTCCATAAAGTAGCAGCACAAGTGAGTAGGCAAGGGACGATACCTGCAGTGTTTCCAGAAAAATGATAGGGGAGACAGCGATAAAGCCGAAGTGGCAAGAGAATGCCATCGCAGACGTTAACCAGGAACATACAAACGGCCTGAAGGTAACAATGTCGGCGTAGCGCTTCACAAGACTCAGTTTTTGGGTTTGGGCGGATAACGGCTGATCCTGCAAGTTGGGGAAATAAAACACGATCTGGACAAGAAGAATGAGCGCCAGGATTGCAAATAAGTAAAAACTTCCCTGCCAGTCCAGCGCATATTGCAGGTATGTCCCGAGCAAAGGTGAGAAAGAGATGCAGATGCCGCTCAAGGAAAGCAGGTAGATGCGAACTCTTTGGCGGTCTTCGACGGTGAATACATCCTGGACGATGGCCTGAGCCAAGACAAAGCATCCGCATCCTGCGCCTTGTATCACCCGAGCTGCGGCGAATGCGGTGTGAGTGTTTGAAAGAAGGCACCCCATAACACCAATCAGTGATACCACAAGCCCGATTTTCAGCATGATGGGTCGCCCATATTTATCCGACAGGGGGCCGATCAAGATTTGTGAAATCGAAAAACCCACTGCGAACATCGCCACATAAAGCGTGACCTCATTGATTTTCACTTCAAAGGCATTCGCCAGTGCAGGGTAGGAAGGGAGCATGACATCAAGTGGAAACATGCCTAGCACAACCATTAAGGAAAGCAAAAGCACTGCAGATTTTTTTGAGGAAGGCCTGGCCGTATCATTCATGGTCTACTCAACTGTTGTCTGATTAGAGAAGTCCTGCCTCAACGAAACGCTCTACATTTAGGGGGTCTTTAAAGAAGCCGCTGCGCTTCATGGCCGTTATCGTCGCGGTGCAGCCCGCCTTCGCTCTGGCGCGATGTGGGAAAACGCCTTGTTGTCGCTCATGGATAATTTCCGCGCTGGAATCATCTATGCCCACGCACCTAAGGCTTTCGTACAGCCATGTTTTATGCAGTCTAAAAAACTCGTAGATGGCGTGGATGATAAAGGTTGAAATGAAAGTTTGCTGAGCCTTTGAAGCACGTTGCCAGATGATGCTAAAGAGGTTGGAAAAATAGAGAGAGTGTTTTAACTCATCCTCTAGGTGGTCGCGAAGCATCAGGTAGACGGGGGTGTAGATAGTTGCCTTGGAAATTTTGAGGAATTCTTTGGTGATAACAGTCTCTGAGACGAATCCTATAACGAACCACGCTAGTTCAGCGTGAACCGGATCAACTGCATCCGCCAGTGCTCGAATATTTTGAACTCGCTCGGACGTGATCTCGCGGTTATTGATACCGTAAATAGCGCTCACTTGATTAGCCACGGCTGCTGACATCACGGCATGGTAGGCTTCATCTGCATACAACTTCAGCCCTGTGAGCTTGAGCGGTGCAGATAAACCAAAATCGACTCGATCATGGGCGATCGTGACGATCGAGCGATTGACAATCCTAGTCTCGAGTTCAGTTGTATAGTCCAGGAACATCACCAGATACCGTGCCAGCAACTCCTGTCTGACGTCTTCTCCTCGTGAGTGGACCGCGTCGTCAGCCAGCCAAGGAAGGGCCGTTGACACGAACCAGTCCTCGTGTTGTTCTCCCTCCCGAGTCCAGCCTGAAAGGTCGTAGGCATAAGGTTGCGTGCGTACTGTAGACGCTTCGTCCCAGTCTCCAAAGACCATCAGTGCGTCGCGTTCGGTCTGAGCACATTTGTCAATAATCATTGTGTACTCTCCCGTTGGCGTGCAGTTCTTCCAAGGCCGCCGGCATATCCCGGCCTGTGCTGACGCCGGCACCGACAAACAGAAGGGGGGCTGACCGGTTGAGATGATCTATGACTGGCTCCAGACAGGATTCATCAATCGCTGCAGAGATCCACGTGCCGAGGCCCAGCGAGGTTGAGATGAGCTGTACTGTTTGGGATAGATGACCTGCATCAAGTAGCGCTACGCGGTAGGCTCTTGAATGAGGATACTTCCACCAAAGGCGGTCGAACTGGCAGGTTAGGAAGATCCCGAAAGGGATGTCCTCTGCGAAAAACTGTCCGTTGAGTGCTTTGCCTAGGCTGAACTCACGGTCACTGCTGATTAATTCTAACTGGTGGCGCGCAGGGTTGTAATAATAGAAACCTGCAGGGATCTGTGAGACGTTCCTGATGTAGACATATCCGTCTATCGAATTGAGCCCTCCACCTGAGGGGCTGCTTCTTCGATGTCGCAGCCCCTCGGGGCACAACTCACTAATATCGCCAGCTCGTGAAGGTAGATAAGCAAGGGAAAAATAGAGTATCGACTCAAGTTGTTTTTTTGTGACCGCCTGGGGCAAGAACTCTCTCACGCTACGCCGTGTGAGTAATGCATGCTGCAGGTCATGTGTCTCATCAGTAGCAGGGACATCCAGCTGAATGCTGTTTATTATTTTTCTGCTTTGAACTTCATGCCTTAGTTTTGGAATGGGCACGTCGACTGTGTTTTCGCATGCGGCCTGGTACGCGATCGCCCACTCCTGAGTGTTGGTCGGTTGTTCTGTGTAGTCGATATGACTCGTTCCAAAATGGAAAATTCTGGAAAGGTCATCCCACCCCCAATCAACCACTGGAAATGAATGCTCCGCCAATAGGCCCGTCGCTAGTAGATCTTGATCGATTGCATGGTCCCTGTCGGGATTTTCATGGGCGTTTTGACTAAGGTGCAATAACCGTGAAAGGTACGCTTGGGTAATGGAATATTGCTTATGTGCAGCGTAGTCCCATAGCACCAGTTGGTTGTTCTTGATTAGGAAAAAAATATTTGAGCTGATATAGGACGGCACTGTTCTCTTCCATGAGGCGCTCTACGATAAAAAGCCCGGAAGAATTACTTCCGGGCCCGCATGTCACTTGCTTGCAGTTTTCACTGGGCCGGCAAGTTGAGTCCAATTTGCCAAAGCTTTAGATTCAAGATTGATAGCAATCATGGTGCTCTCCTTATGCAATTGACATGCCGAACCATTCGGCGGGACTAGATTTAAATATATTTCTGAGTGTGTCAACAACGTAATGAAAAAATGTAAGCTCATATTTTGGTGCGTTGCTAATAGGGAGTGCACGCTTGAGGTGCTTAGGCTTCATGGCAGTCATAAATGTTTGTGGGTATTAAATATTTTTGTGCGCCAGATGAGTGCGGACGTTGTTATAAGGAACTCTCTCGCTACAGAAATCTACGGCCGCATTGTCAGGCAGCGGCTGTATGCTCTTGGCGAGGCGCATATTTACGCCGTTCTGATCAATTGCACCGCCACGCTGAACATCATCACCGCGACCATCAGGTCCAGCAGGCGCCAAGTCGTTGGGCGTGCCAGCCACGGGGCCAGCCAGGCGGCGCCAATCGCCAACGTGGAAAACCACACGACTGATGCGCTCGCCGCTCCGGCCACATAGGCGCCGGGCACCGCTTGCTGCGCGCCGAGGGAGCCGATCAGCAGGACCGTATCGAGATAAACGTGCGGGTTCAGCAAGGTCACCGCCAGGGCGGTCAGCAATACCGCGCGGCGTGAGCGCTGGCCGTCAGTGTCGCCCTCTGCGAGGCTCTGCGGCGATAGCGCGCGGCGCAAGGCCATGGCGCCGTACCACAGCAGAAACACCACGCCGCCCCAGCGTGCCACCGCCAGCAGCGTCGGGTTGTTGGCCAGCACATTGGCCAGCCCGAAAACGCCGGCGGCCACCAGTACGGCATCGCACACGATGCACAGCAGGGCCACGGAAAGGTGGTGTTCGCGACGCAGACTTTGCGCCAGCACGTAGGCGTTCTGGGTGCCGATGGCCATGATCAGCCCGAGAGAAACCAGCAGGCCGTTGAGGTAACTTTGCCACATGATGCCGAGCCTCGATCAGTTCAGAAATGGGAGCGATCAGGCGCTCGCGGCCAGTGCGCGCAAGGTAGTCATGGCCTCCTGCGCGTCGTCCTTACCCACGAAAAGATGGTCGTGGTAAAAGCCCGCGACCACGTTGCAACTGATGCCCGCCTGGCCCAGTGCGCTGGCGAACGCTGCGGTCAACCCGACTGCCGCGAGTGAGGAATGAACGGTCAGGGTGATCCAGGCCATGACGTAATCGCAGTCCAGGCCCAGTTGCTGCGCCTGGCTGCGTTCGAGGATGACGGTCAGGCCCTCACGCTCCCGGAAGCTGCCGATGACTTCAATCCCCTCTATACGGCGGCTGTCCGTCACGGTGCAGAACACGTAGTCACCGTCGTTCAGTTCGGGGTTCATGCTGCGCAGCAATGCGCTAAGGGAAGTTTCGCCAGTCATTGATAGTTCGCCGTCCATTGAGGGTGTGCCGTGAATCAGTGGTGGCGATTGTCAGCCGACAGCGGGTATAAGAAAAACCAATAAAGCTCATCACCCATTAGAGAAACTGATGTTCGACTACAAGTTGCTTTCCGCGCTGGCGGCGGTGATCGAACAAGCCGGCTTCGAGCGCGCCGCCCAAGTACTTGGTCTTTCGCAGTCCGCGGTATCCCAGCGCATCAAGCTTCTGGAGGCGCGGGTCGGCCAGCCAGTACTGGTTCGGGCGACGCCGCCCACGCCGACAGACATCGGCCGGCGCTTGCTCAACCATGTGCAGCAGGTGCGTTTGCTGGAGCGGGATCTGCAAAGCGTGGTACCGGCGCTGGACGAAGGCGGTATGCCCGAACGTTTGCGCATCGCGCTGAACGCCGACAGCCTGGCCACCTGGTGGGCCCTCGCAGTGGGGGACTTCTGTGCCGAGCATCGATTGCTCACTGATCTGGTGGTCGAGGACCAGGATGTTGGCCTCAAGCGCATGCGCGCCGGTGAAGTGGCCGCGTGCCTGTGCGGCAGTGAACGGCCGGTGGCAGGGGCGCGGAGTCTATTGCTTGGCGCCATGCGCTACCGGGCGCTGGCCAGCCCTGACTTTATCGATCGGCATTTCCCGCAGGGCGTGACGCCCCAGGCGGTGGCCCGATCGCCCGCGCTGGTGTTTGGCCCGGATGATTTCCTGCAGCACCGCTATCTCGCTTCGCTGGGAGTCGAGGGCGGATTCGAGCATCATTTATGTCCGTCGTCCGAAGGTTTCACGCGCATGGTCGAAGCCGGAATGGGCTGGGGACTGGTGCCTGAGTTGCAGGTTCGTGGGCAATTGGCGAGCGGTCAGTTGGTCGAGTTGCTGGCCGATCACTGCATTGATGTGCCGTTGTACTGGCATCATTGGCGCAATGGCGGTCGGTTGCTGACAGAGCTGACGGACCATCTGGCGAAAAAAGCGGGGCAGTGGCTGGTGCCGTTGCAGCCTGAGTGAACGTCAGTAGTCGACGCAGCAGATTGTAGGATCGGTCGCAGCACCGCCGCGGCGATCACAGGTAAAAGAAGATGAAACGGAGCACGCAATGAAAATTCTGGTCACCGGCGCAGGCGGCTTCATCGGCGGACGCTTCGCGCGTTTCGCGCTGGAGCAAGGCCTGAGCGTCCGGGTCAACGGCCGCCGCGCTGAGGGTGTCGAGCATCTGGTCCGGCGCGGCGCCGAGTTCATTCAGGGCGATCTCTGCGATCCGGAGCTTGTGCATGCGCTGTGTGACGACATTGAGGCCGTGGTCCATTGCGCGGGGGCAGTGGGGACGTGGGGGCGACGCCAGGACTTCCATCAGGGCAACGTTCAGGTCACCGAAAACGTCGTTGAAGCCTGCCTGAAACAAAGAGTCCGGCGGCTGGTGCACCTGTCGTCGCCATCCATCTATTTCGATGGCCGCTCGCACCTCGACATCCGCGAGGAGCAAGTGCCCAAGCGCTTCGGCAATCACTATGCCGCGACCAAATACCTGGCCGAGCAAAAGGTGTTTGGTGCCGAAGAGTTCGGTCTGGAAGTCATCGCCCTGCGCCCGCGTTTTGTGACAGGCGCGGGTGACACGAGCATTTTCCCGCGCCTGCTGCAGATGCAGCAGAAGAAGCGCCTGTCGATCATCGGCAACGGCCTGAACAAGGTCGATTTCACCAGCATTCAAAACCTCAATGAGGCACTGCTCAGCAGTCTTCTCGCCGCAGGGTCAGCATTGGGTAAGGTTTACAACATCAGTAATGGCGCGCCGGTCCCGCTCTGGGACGTGGTCAATTACGTCATGCGCCAGATGGAATTGCCGCCGGTAAGGCGTTATCGGTCGTACGGCCTGGGGTACACCGCCGCAGCCTTGAACGAGGCGGCGTGCCTGATCTGGCCGGGACAACCTGAACCGACGCTGTCGCGCATCGGGATGCAGGTGATGAGCCGTGATTTCACGCTTGATATCAGTCGCGCGAGGCATTATCTGGATTACCAGCCCGACGTCAGCGTGTGGACCGCCCTCGACGAGTTCTGCGGCTGGTGGAAAGCCCAGCACGGCGGCGCGTTGTAAAAGGCGTCAACATCCGTGGTTATACTGCGAGCCATTCAGATTCAGCGGTTTTTTTCAAAGGTAAATCCATGCGCAAAGATCCCTATGACGACGTCGATGACGTCCCGAGCCTCAGCGCCAAAGACGATGACGATGATTTTCTGCCGCCGCCCGGCGCTCGCGAGCGCACGACGGTGTATTCGCGCGACACGCCAGTGGTGAAGGTGAAGGCGCCCGGTACCGGTGCCTTGTGGGCGTTGATCTGTGTGCTGTTTATCGCTTTTTGTGGCCTGGGCTGGTGGAGTTTTCAGCAGGTTTCGTTGATGGAGCAGCAGTTGGTGGCAACGCAGGAAAGCTTCGCGCGGATCAGTGAGGAGGCGGCAGGGCGCTTGCAGGATATTTCCGGCAAGGTGGTGGCGACCGAGTCAATGGCCAGCAGCAGCGAGGCGTTGAAGGCGCAGATCAAGCAGTTGCAGGATCAGTTGGCGGATCAGAACAAACAGCAGGAAGGTGTGGCCGGTTTGCAGGGCGGGCTGGACAAGCGGCTGGAGCAGATCAGCACACAGAGTGCGCAGCAGCAGGCGGTCAATCAGCAGTTGCAGGATCAGTTGAAGGCGGTGGCGACTGAGCTGGCGGCGTTGAAGGCGGCGGTCCCGGATGGGAAGTCGATTCAGGCTGAGCAGGAGCGGCTGGAGACGCAGTTGAAGGGTTTGACTGCGGATGTGGCAAGTCTGAAAAAGGCGAACGGCAGTCAGGCGATCGAGCAGCTTGAGCAGGATATGGTGGTGGTGAAGAGCGAGTTGGAAAATCGTCCGGCGGCGGCTGCTTCTACGGGGGCGAGTCTGGCCGAGTTCGATGCGTTTCGTGGGCAGATGACGCGGACGATCAATACGTTGCAGAGTCAGATTCAGACGTTGTCGCAGCAGATGAATGCTCGACCTTGAAGCAGCACCCCGATGACGTCGCTGTTTGTGACGTCATCGGGGGAAATGACGCGGAGACAAGTTGAGGAGTGAATGTTTAACTCTGCTCCGTAGGCCATTTCCGATTTTGATATTTTGTCGGGTTTTGAATTGCGTTTATTTTGCTTTGAATTATGGTTCTAACCAGTGACTCGCAACAGCGCTATTCTTTATCGCGCACTCAGTGAAGAGCATCAATGACGAAGCTCTTTTGAAGAACAAACGATACAACTCAAACGGGGTGTTTCGTTACCACAGCCAAGGATGACTGAAATGAATGGATTCAATAGTAAGAACGGCCAAAACCCCTCGATCGGTAAAAGCATCGTCAGCGGTGCAGGCCTTACCCGAAATGCTGCAAAGCCGCCGAAAATCAAACCCGGCATCAAACCTCCCGTGACGAAGCAGACGGTCGTCAAGCCTCCCGTTACAAAGCCAGGCGGTACAAAGCCTCCGGTTATCAAGCCACCCGTGACGACCCCACCGGGTATCAAACCACCTGTGACGACCCCGCCCCCGATTAAACCGCCGGTCATCCGACCTCCTGCTGTAAAACCAGTGAAACCACGGCAGTCGGCTGCTAAACCGCGTCCTCCCAAGCCAGTCATCAAGGGACCGGTCAAGCCACCCGCGTCGCTGGTGCTGCCACCCAGGCCGCTGATCCCACCTCGTCTGGCTGAAGTGCTGTCGGTGGTTGATACGATTACCGGTGTCGTCTCTTTGCTGTATCCGTTGGGCACGTATCTGCTGTCGAGCGGAGACAAGCAATTGCCGGACGGCCGCGTAGCCGATGCCGGGGGCGAGTACGTTACGGATGCCGATGGCAACGTCCAGTATCTGGATGGCACCATTGTTTACGCAGACGGGACGATCAAGTTCCCGGACGGCACCTATCAATATACCGATGGCAGTTACATGCACCCTGATGGCACCGTTAGTTATCCGGACGGTACCTGGCGGTTCCCGGATGGCACTGTTACGGATTCGGAAGGCAATGTGTTGGCTACTGAATAACCGGAGCTGTAAGTTGAAACGTTAGTTGTAAAAAAAGCCCCGGCTCTTTCGAGTCGAGGCTTTTTTATTCTGCTTGTATTACTCAAGAGCGGTGCGGCTTACAGCGTCGGGTAATCCAGATAACCCTCAGCGCCTTTGGCGTAGAAGGTTTCGGGATGAGGTTCGTTGAGCGGTGCATCCTTGGCCAGACGTGCCGGCAGGTCGGGGTTGGCGATGAAGGGCACGCCGAACGCCACTGCATCCGCCTTACCGCTTGCCAGCCACTCGTTGGCGCTGTCCTTGGTGAATTTCTCGTTGGCGATGAACACGCCGCCGAACGCTTCTTTCAGGCGTGGGCCGAGGCTGTCGTCGAGTTCACGTTCGCGGGCGCAGATGAAGGCGATGCCGCGTTTGCCGAGTTCGCGAGCGACGTAGGTGAAGGTCTCGGCCAGGTTGGCATCGCCCATGTCGTGGGCATCAGCGCGGGGTGCCAGGTGCACGCCGACGCGGCCAGCGCCCCAGACTTCAACGGCGGCGTCGGTCACTTCCAGCAGCAGACGCGCGCGATTTTCCAGCGAGCCGCCGTAGGCATCGGTGCGGGTGTTGGTGCTGGTTTGCAGGAACTGGTCGAGCAGGTAACCGTTGGCGCCGTGGATCTCGACGCCGTCAAAGCCGGCGGCCTTGGCGTTCTCGGCACCGACGCGGTAGGCGTCGACGATTTCTTCGATTTCTGCCAGTTCCAGCGCGCGCGGGGTGACGTAGTCAGACAGCGGACGCACCAGGCTCACGTGGCCTTTCGGCTGGATGGCGCTCGGCGCAACCGGGGTTTCGCCGTTCAGGTAGGTCGGATGGGAAACGCGCCCTACGTGCCACAGTTGCAGCACAATCTTGCCGCCGGCCGCGTGCACGGCTTTGGTGATGTTGGCCCAGCCACGCACTTGATCGTTGGACCAGATGCCCGGGGTGTCGGGGTAGCCAACGCCCATCGGCATGACCGAAGTGGCTTCGCTGATGATCAGGCCGGCCGAGGCGCGCTGTACGTAGTACTCGGCCATCATCGCGTTGGGTACGCGGCCTTCGTCGGCGCGGCAGCGGGTCAGCGGCGCCATGATGATGCGGTTGGCCAGTTCCAGGTCACCCATCTTGATCGGGTCAAAAATCGTGGTCATCGTGAAATCCTTAGTGCAATCGGTAAAAGGTGGATCCGCAGTTTCAAATTCGGGGAATCAGTTCGTCACGGCGGCCAGTTCGGCATCGTTGGGCTGCCTGAAGTTAATCAGCGTGACCAGCAGGGCCAGCACCGCGAGTGCGCCGGCCGCCAGCGGCACGGTGGTCAGGCCAAAACCATGGGCGATGACGCTGCCACCGACCCAGGCGCCCAGCGCGTTGCCGACGTTGAAGGCGCCGATGTTCAGGGTGGACACCAGATTGGGCGCGGCCTTGCCGAAGGTCACCACGTTGATCTGCAGGGCAGGCACGGCGGCAAATGCAGCGGTGGCCCAGAGGAACAGGGTGATCTCGGCCGGAATCAGCGCCGTGCTGGTCCAGCTCAGCACCGTGGAGATCACCGCCATGGCGATGAACACGCCGATCAGCGTGGCGGCCAGTCGGCGGTCGGCGAGCTTGCCGCCGATGATGTTGCCCAGCGTCAGACCAAGGCCAATGAGCATCAGCGTCCAGGTCACGCCCAAAGGCGAGACGCCGGTGACTTCGCCCAGCAGCGGCGCGACGTAGGTGAACAGCGCGAACACGGAGGCCGCGAACAGCGCGGTCATGCTCAGGGACAGCCAGATGCCTGCGCCTTTGAGTGCAGCCAGTTCGGCGCGCATGTCGAGTTTCTCTTCATCCCGCTTGCTCGGCAGGAAGCGAATCAGGCCGATGAAGGCGATGACGCCAATCACCGTCACCGCGTAGAAGGTCGAGCGCCAGCCAGCTTGTTGTCCCAGTGCGGTGCCCAGCGGGACGCCGAGGACGTTGGCCAGGGTCAGGCCGGTGAACATCAGCGCGACGGCCGACGCGCGGCGATTGGCCGGGACCAGATTTGCCGCCACCACCGACCCGATGCCGAAGAACGCGCCGTGGCACAACGCGGTGACCACACGGGCGAACATCAGGATGTTGTAGTCCGCCGCCAGTGCGCAGAGCAGGTTGCCGATGATGAAGATGCCCATCAACGTCACCAATGCGCCTTTGCGCGGCAGCCTGGCGGTGGCCATCGCCATGAACGGCGCGCCGATCGCGACGCCCAGGGCGTAACCGGTGACCAGCCAGCCGGCACCCGGAATGCTGACGCCCAGGTCGCTGGCGACGTCGGGAAGCAGGCCCATGATGACGAACTCGGTCGTCCCGATGGCAAAGGCGCTCAGGGCCAGAATGAGTAGTGAAAGGGGCACGTTGCGTCTCCTGAAAGGCGGGTGTGTGGCGCAGGGCTTAGAGCCGCTGCGCCAGTTGCTGCACGAACGCCTGAATGACGTCTTCGTTGCGCTTGAAAAAATGCCACTGGCCGTGTTTCTGGTTGGTGATCAGACCGGCACGTTGCAGCGTTGCCAGATGGGCGGAAACGGTCGACTGCGACAGGCCGGCGCGTTGGTCGATCTGGCCGGCACACACACCACCATCGATCGTGTGACGCTGATCGGGGAAAGTCGTGACCGGGTCTTTGAGCCAGTCCAGAATCTGCCGGCGAACCGGGTGGGCCAGGGCTTTGATGATTTCGTCGATATCGATGTCGGTAGGCATGTCGTTCTCAGTGCAGGTGCGCTGTATCGCGATGGGGCGAACCTTATATCTATAAATCGCGATATACAAATATGATTAGGTGCTTAGGAGAGGCCGAATCGTTATATCGGGTTATAACGATATGAGCATGGCCTGATACCTCGGTGGGGCCTTCACCGGCAATCCCGCTTTACACGCGCAGGGAATGTCGCGACTGTACGAACGTCATTGCGCATGAGTTCCCGCACATTCGGCGGAGTCAGGCGCACAAAGAAGGCTCGCAGCAATAGGCAAGCACCATGAATTACCTCGCACACCTGCACCTCGGCGGGCAGGCCCCGGCGCAATTGCTGGGCAGCCTGTACGGCGACTTCGTCAAAGGGCTGCTGCCCGGACGTTTCCCGGCGGACATCGAAAGCGCGATTCATCTGCATCGGCGCATTGATGCATTCACCGATTCGCACCCGCTGATCAAGCAGGCACTGGGACGTTTTCCCGATGGCCGTCGCCGCTATGCCGGCATTGCGCTGGATGTGTTTTTCGACCATTGCCTGGCGAGGGACTGGCACGAGTACTCGGATGAGCCCCTGGATGGCTTCACGCGTAAGGTTTACCGCGTGCTGGCCGAAGAGCCTGCGTTGCCGGAGCGTCTGGCGCTGATTGCGCCGCGCATGGCGGCGCAAGACTGGCTGGGTTCGTACCGTGAGTTTTCGGTGGTGGGCGATGCACTGGCCGGCATTTCGCGGCGCCTGTCACGTCCGGAAGGGCTGGCCGGGGTCAACCAAGAGTTGCACGCGCTGTATCGACCACTGAGTGACGACTTCAGCGCGTTTTATCCTGAGCTGCAGGCGTTTGCTCAGGCGGCCTTGGCGGCGGAACGTACCATCACCGGTTGAACCGCCTCGCCGAATAGCGCGATCTGCACCGCCTGCTGGGCTTCGAACGCCAGCGCTGCGCGCTCTTTCCCCACAGAAGCGATAGGCGAGAGCAACTGGATATGCACCTCGCTGACCTCATTGGCAAACAGACGACGCAAGTGCGAGAGCAGGTCGTCGTCGCCAATGAACGGCGCAATCTGATCCGGTTGGCCGTCGCGCACATACTGAATGGCAACAGGCTGCACGGGCACGCCGGTTTCAATCGCGCTGGACAGAAGGCGGCCGTGGAAGGTACGCAAGCTGCGGCCGTCGGTGGTGGTGCCCTCAGGGAAGATCACCAGCGAATGCCTGCCGAGCAAGTGCTGGCCCATCTGCTTTTGAATCAGCTTGCTGTCGCCCGAGCCCCGGCGGATGAACAACGTTCCGGCTTTCAAGGCCAGCCAGCCCGCCACGGGCCAGGTGCGCACTTCGGCCTTGGACAGGAACGACAGTGGCGCCAGCATCCCCAGCAACGGAATGTCGGTCCATGACACATGATTGCTTACCCACAGCATCGGCTCGCTCGGCAGCTTGCCGCTGACCTTCACGCGGAACGGCAGCGCGGCACTCAGGCGCGCCATGAACCAGGCGGTCCAGCGCTGGCGACGGGCCATGGAATTGCCGATGCGCAGACGTTCCATCAGGGCAAAGGTACCGGCGATGCTCAGGCCCAGTGCAATGACCCACAGCACCCGCACCACGCGCGCATGACTGCGCCACGTGCTCATCACACCGCTGCCTTGAAGTGGCGGGCGTAGCGTGGGCACAGGTCGTCGCGCTTGAGCAGGATGAAGACGTCGGCCACCTGGAAGTCTTCGTCCCAGCACGGTTCGCCGCAGATCTTCGCGCCAAGGCGCATGTAAGCCTTGAGCAGTGGCGGCATCTCACAAATGACGTTGTTGGGCAGGTCCAGTGTCGGCAGCGGATTCTTCGGTTCGGCGCGCAGGTGTTCATTACACAGATAACGTTCGCGCAAGCGCTGCATGATCGCGTGGGCCTGAATGCCGCCGTCCTGCATCGGAATGCTCGCGCAGCCCATCAGGTAGCTGTAGCCGCCTTCGTTGAGGATCTCGGCAAGTTCGCTCCACAACACGGCGATGGTGCCGCCGTTGCGGTAGGACGGATCAACGCAGGTCCGACCCAACTCCAGGATTGGGCCCTGCAAATGCCGCAGGCCGTGCAGGCTGAATTCTTCTTCGCTGTAGAATTTGCCCAGGGTGCTGGCGGCCTTGTGGTCCAGCAAGCGGGTGGTGGCGACCAGACGACCGCTGCTCAGGTCGCGCACGCCGATGTGCATGCAGTGAACGTCGTAATCATCAATGTCCAGGCCCAGCTCGGCGCCCTTGAGCCTGGCGTTGAATTCGCCACTGAACACACTGAAGCGCAAAGCCTGTGCTTCCTGCAGGGCCTTATCACCGGTCAGGCGTTCTGCCTGCAGGCGACGTTCGGTTCGGGTGTCTCGAATGCTGGCGATCTGAGTCATGCGGCATCTCCGTAATCCCGCCTTCGTCCAGGCGGGTCGACTGATTGTTCGAGCATTGCTGTACGAATTCAGGCTAGGGAGAGGCCGTGTCACGACCATTAAGCTTTGGTGATGGTTGCGTGACAGGGGTTTGTGTTCAATGGGCTGTCATTATTGAGTGCTAGGGTTGCCTGCATCCGAGCCCGAGTCCTGTCCATGAGCCGTCTGCTGTTAACACTCGCGCTGTTGCTCATCAGCTGTTCAGCCGCTGCCGAAACCTGGCCGACGCCGGATTGGTCCGAGCGCCTGCTCAGTCAAAACGCTGCCATTACTGCCCTCGATGCTTACGCCTTCCCGCCCCGCGACGAGATCGAACGCAAGGGCGTGCGCACAGACGCGCTGCTGATCATTCACGACGGCGAAGTGGTGTATGAACGCTATGGCGGCGTGACCCGGGCAGACACCCCGCACCTGACCTGGTCGATCAGCAAAAGCATTCTGGCGAGCGTACTTGGCGTCGCGTTTGGTGAAAGCCGTTTCAAGCTTGAAGACCCCGTCGTCAGGTTCTACCCGCCGTTCAGCGCGCATCCCGATATCAAACTTCAGGACCTGCTGCGCTGGGCTTCGGGGCTGGACTGGCAGGAAGATTACGAATACGCGCCGCTCAACTCGTCTGTGGTGGCGATGCTTTACACCCGTGGCCGCGGCGACATGGCGCGGTACACCGCCGAACATGCCGTCGCCAGTGCGCCCGGCACTTCATACCGCTATTCCAGTGGCGACAGCACCGTCCTCGCCGCCGCACTTAAAAGCATGGTCGGTGACAGCGCTTACGCCAATTACCCGTGGACCGCCTTGTTCGACCCGCTGGGCATCACCAGCGCCACGTGGGAGCGCGACGCCGCCGGCACTTTTGTCGGGTCGTCCTACGCGTACATGACGGCCCGCGATCTGGCGCGCATCGGCCTGCTGATGGAGCGCGGCGGGCGTTGGCAAGACCGCCAGTTGCTGCCCAAGGCCTGGGTTGATTTCAATCTGACGCCGTTCAAATCCCTGACCCCGACGCCGACCGATGAAGCCCCAGGCGGTCACTGGTGGCTGAACAAGACCGCCGACGGCAAGCCCGGCCCTTGGCCCGACGCATCTCCCGACACCTTTGCGGCCCTCGGCCATTGGGGGCAGGCGCTGTACGTGATCCCCAGCGCAGGACTGGTGATCGTTCGCAACGCCGACGATCGCGACGGCACTTATGACCACAACCAGTTGCTCAAGCTGGCGCTGAAGGCCGTGGCCGGGGAGGGTGATCAATGAACGCTCGTAAAGCATTCATCCGATGCCGCCCGTTCAGCAGTCTCGGCATATTACTTCTGTTAATACTTGCCGGCCTGATCTGGAACTGGCGCGTTCAACTGCAGGTGTTCCCCAGCATCATCAGCGCCTACACCGCCAAGGAATACTGCTCGTGTCGGTTCGTCATGAATAACCCGGCGGACTATTGCCGCAGCTACGTAAAGCAATGGCTGCCGAGTACGCTTGACGAAGACGCCCTGAACAAGCGCATCACTTCGACAGGCCTGGGCCGCGAGAGCGAAGCCCGCTGGGAAGGCCAGCGCCAGGGCTGCCGTTTGTCGCCGCCGGTACCGTAGAACGTTGAAGTTTGCCTGCGGTCAGACAGCCGGATAGGGTTGCGTATCGCACCCTCTGGAGTCCGCATGTCTATTCGCCTTCCTTCCTCGTTCGCCTGCGCGCTATTTGCCGTTGATGCCTGTGACTTGATCGCCACGGCGCGCCGCTCGTGAGGGGCGCGATCTTCCCGTGGCGTGAAGAAAACCAGTTCAACCTGCTGATTGACGGCCCGGCGTTTTTTCCGCGCATGATCGCCGCGATAGAAGGCGCGCAGCAGCAGATCGAGCTCGAACTGTATCTGGTGGAAGCCGGGGCCTGTGCCGAAGCGATCGTGGAGGCGCTGGTCAGTGCAGCGAGTCGCGGGGTCATCGTGCGTTGTCTGTTCGATGGCTTCGGCTCTGCGGCGTTTACGATCAGCCTGCGCAAGCGACTGACCGACGCTGGCGTGATCCTGCGTTTCTATAATCCTGTGCATTGGCGGCGGGGCTTGCGCAATCTCTACCGCGACCACCGCAAACTGTTGCTGGTCGACAAAGAGCTGGCGGTCGTGGGCGGGACAGGTGTCACCGACGAGTTCTGGCGCCCTGACCTGAACACCAGCGAGTGGCATGAGGTCATGGTCGAGATTCGTGGACCGCTGGTGATCGACTGGCAGGCGCTGTTCGACCGCCAGTTTCACGCCAACCCTCGGCGGCGGGCGTGGCGGCCGGCGGAAAACTTCGGTCTGCCGCGCTTGCCCAAGGCGCCCGTCAGCGGGAATGGACTGGGTCGTGTGGCCTATGCCGACTCCCGTCAGCACCGGGATATCGTGCAGTCACTGGTGCGTGCGCTGAACACCAGCAAGACGCGCATCTGGCTGGCGACCCCGTATTTCCTGCCGACCTGGAAAGTCCGCCGCGCGTTGCGTCGTGCCGCCTCCCGTGGCGTCGACGTGCGCTTGTTGCTCACCGGGCCGCGCACCGATCACCCCTCGGTTCGCTACGCCGGCCATCGCTACTACCCGCGCCTGCTCAAGGCCGGCGTGAAAATCTTCGAATACCAGCCGTGCTTTCTGCACTTGAAAATGGTGCTGATCGACGACTGGGTCAGCGTCGGCTCATGTAACTTCGATCACTGGAATCTGCGTTTCAACCTGGAGGCCAACCTCGAAGCGATCGACCCCGCGCTGACCCATGCCGTGACCGCCAGCTTCACCAAGGATTTCGCCGTGAGCAGCGAAATCACCCTGGACGGCTGGAAATCCAGACCGCTGTGGCGACGGGTTCAGGAGCGGGTGTGGGGATGGCTGGATCGGTTGGTGGTGAATGTGCTGGATCGGCGTGGGTGAGCGCTTTACAACTCATCGCCCACAAAAAAGCCCGACACGCAGGTCGGGCTTTTTCGTTTTAGCGATTGAAACGCTTACTGCACTTCTACCGCCAGGCTTTCACTGATCTTCTTCTGCCAGATGGCGGGACCGGTGATGTGAACCGACTCGCCCTGGCTGTCTACTGCAACCGTGACCGGCATGTCCTTGACCTCGAACTCGTAGATCGCTTCCATGCCCAGTTCCGGGAAGGCCAGCACTTGCGATTTCTTGATCGCCTGAGCAACCAGGTAGGCAGCGCCACCCACGGCCATCAGGTAAACGGCTTTGTTGTCCTTGATCGCTTCGATGGCGGTCGGGCCGCGCTCGGATTTGCCGATCATGCCCAACAGGCCGGTCTGCTCGAGGATCTGGCGGGTGAACTTGTCCATCCGCGTCGCTGTGGTCGGACCGGCAGGCCCCACCACTTCATCACCGACCGGATCAACCGGGCCGACGTAATAGATGAAGCGCCCCTTCAGGTCCACCGGCAGGGTTTCGCCCTTGTTGAGCATCTCGACCATGCGCTTGTGCGCCGCGTCGCGACCGGTGAGCATCTTGCCGTTGAGCAGGACGGTTTCGCCCGGCTTCCAGCTCTGCACGTCTTCCGGCGTCAGCGTGTCGAGGTTGACGCGGCGCGCCGACGGACCGGCTTCCCAGACGATCTCGGGGTAAGCGTCCAGCGGTGGTGCTTCCAGCGAAGCCGGGCCGGAGCCGTCGAGCACGAAGTGGGCGTGACGGGTGGCGGCGCAGTTGGGGATCATGCACACCGGCAGCGATGCGGCGTGGGTCGGGTAATCCATGATCTTGACGTCGAGCACTGTGGTCAGACCGCCAAGGCCCTGGGCGCCGATGCCCAGTTGGTTGACCTTCTCGAACAGCTCCAGACGCATTTCTTCCAGACGGTTCGACGGGCCGCGTGCCTTGAGCTCGTGGATGTCGATGGACTCCATCAAAACTTCCTTGGCCATGACCGCAGCTTTCTCGGCAGTGCCGCCGATGCCGATACCGAGCATGCCGGGTGGGCACCAGCCAGCGCCCATGGTCGGCACGGTTTTGAGCACCCAGTCGACGATCGAATCGGACGGGTTGAGCATCGCCATTTTCGATTTATTTTCCGAACCACCGCCCTTGGCCGCCACGTCCACTTCCACGGTGTTGCCCGGGACGATGGAGTAGTGAATGACCGCCGGGGTGTTGTCCTTGGTGTTTTTACGGGCGCCGGCCGGATCGGCGAGGATCGAGGCGCGCAGGACGTTTTCCGGCAGATTGTAGGCGCGACGCACGCCTTCGTTGATCATGTCGTCCAGGCCCATGGTCGCGCCATCCCAGCGCACGTCCATGCCGACGCGGACGAACACGGTGACAATCCCGGTGTCCTGGCAGATCGGCCGATGGCCGGTGGCGCACATGCGCGAGTTGATCAGAATCTGAGCCATGGAATCCCGTGCGGCAGGGGATTCTTCACGCAGGTAGGCCTCGTGCATGGCCTGAATGAAATCGACGGGGTGGTAATAGGAGATGAACTGCAGCGCGTCGGCGACGCTCTGGATCAGGTCATCCTGCTTGATCACGGTCATGGGCGTTCTCCTCTCTCAGGCGGGAACTTTGAATAGGGCTGTTCGCGCAGGGTGTAATGGACACTCGCGGGAACGGCCTTTGGCCCGGCTGCCCATCAGGCGCCGCGGCAGGAAAAGGCGCGGCAGTATAGCGCCTGACTGCCGGCGCGACACCCTGCCGCAGGGTAAACATTGGTATTAGCAGCAGGGGGGCGCTGAATGGCAAGGTGCCGGCGCTGCTTCAGCCACTGCAGCGCTGCGGCGCCGGCGAGTCAAGCGGGAGAATAGGTCCGCGGCGTGGCGAATCCGTAATTAGGGCCCAAGTGAAAACCCTGATCTCTTCCGCCTTTCAACCGTTTGAGGGGCAGGGTCGTCACGATGCCTGTACGGGTTTGGTGGTACCCAAACGATCCAATATGGCTGGGACCGCCAACGTAAATGACCTCGTCGTAGCCGATGACCGGCCTGCGCAGTACGTTGGCGATTTCCTGTGCGGCGCCGCTGGATCCACCCTCGCACGCCAACAACACAAGTGGCCGGTGAGCCTCGTATTCAGCCAGACGAGGCGCGATTTCCCGTTTTGCGACATTGGCAGCCGGCTCGAAGATCCCCTTGGCGTTCATCAGGTAGCCTTCTGGCGTGCCGTGTGTTTCAAAGCCCTTTAAATCACTCTCTCCCCAGAGTGCTTTATGAAACGTCACATCATGTTCGCCGCGGGTTTTTTCAAAGAGTACATCAGCGCTGGACTCTCGACGCACGGGCACCGAAGGGCTGCCGGGTTTGCGCCCTCCGATCCTGGCGACCGATCCGGCGAGGCCGCTCAGCGCGCCAGCCGCCAGCCCTGTCCCAAACGAAACCCAGCCCAACACGTTGCCGACGCTCTCATCCGCGCCGGTGGCCTGGCTTATCAGCCCTGCAACCCCTGTGGCGACGGACGCGACGTCCAGGGCGCCCGCGCCGATGATCATCGCTGCACTCGGGGTCAGGGCGGCCCATCCGGCATACCCGAATGAGGCGATGACCGTGGACGCCGCTCCAAAGCTGGCGACCGCTGCAGCGATACCAATCGCCAGACCTGCCCCTGCCAAGAGGTAATTGACCCAGCTGTGGCCATCAGGGTCGATCCGATTCACCGGATCCCCCGCACAATAAGCGTAAGGGTTGATTCCGCCCTTGCCGAAAGGGCTCTCACTGTCTGGACTCAGAAAGCACATCAGCACCGGGTCGTAAGGACGATAGTCCCCCAGAATCTGTATGCCGGTCAGCGGTTCGTGGCGCTGGCCTGCGTAGCCGAATGGCACCGCTTGCGTATTTCGGGACTCCATACCGTAAGCGCTGTAGCGGCGTGTTCGCACCGTGCTACGGGACTCCAGGCGCACACTTCCCTGTCCATCTGCTCCCAGCAAGGTGGTTTCGCGGAGGGCCGCAGTGACTTTACTGACGGCAAACAGGCCGGTTTCACCGGAGTTGAATTGCAGGCTGTCGTCGCCCGTCATTTCGTGGGTCAGTTCTTCGCCACTGTAAAAGCTGCGGCTCAGCGTGCCGTCGACAGTGCGATCGACCAGACGGCCGTGAGCCGTGTAGCCGTACTGGCAGGATCGGCCATCCTGGCGGATTTCAATCAGGCGACCCTGGGCGTTCCAGACCATGCGACGTCCCAGGCTGTCACTGACGACGCGCCCGCAGTCGTCATAGTTGAGCTTCACTTCCCTGGGCCATGACGGGTGGGTGTGGGTGATCAGCGCCAGTTGAACCGGGTTGTGGGTGGCGTAAGTGAAGCGGGCCTCATCGACGCTGGTGTCGGCATAGGTGGTCACCACCTTTTCATGACCGTTGAGCGAGTTGTAAGTGAAGGCCTGGCTGACGATGGGATTGCCAAAAGGGTCTTCCGGGGCTGCGTCGGCGTCTGCGGCAAAGCCGACCAGGCGGCCCCTGATGTCGTACTCGAAGGTTTCCTTAAGGGTCCGGGAGTCTTCGGTCCAGGTGCGCGAGGTGATCTGGTCCAGCGCCGAATAGCTCAATGTCTGAGTGGAGGTGTGCGACTGGCCGTCGGGCGTCACGGCGGTGAAGGTACGCGTGTGCTCGCGTCCCAGACTGTCGTACGTCAGTGCGGTGGTCAGTTTTCCCGCGTCGAGCTGATCCTTGACGGAGATTTCAGCGAGGCGGGAAAGGGCGTCGTAGCGATAGCGGGTAACGAGATGACCGACCCGTGTTTCCGAAACCCGGCCATGGCTGTCGAAACTGCGCCGATGTGCCGTGCCCATCGCGTCATCGAACCCTTGAAGCAAACCGTTCAGCGAATAATGCCAGCGGGTCCCATGACGGGCATCTCCAACGGTCCACGTGTCCTGATCGGGCTGCCCGGACGGGGTAAAACCGAAGGACTCGGTACCCAGCGCACCGTTTGCCGAGGCGGGCATGCCCAAAGGGTGATAGGCGATGGTCTGCGCTGGCTGGTCGTGAGGGGTGACACTGAGCAAACGGTTGTTCAATTCCGGCTCGTAGGTGAATTCGACGCGCTTGCCGTCAGCCAGGGTGTTGGCCGTCGGCGGAAGTTGTCCTTTCCCGTAATGAAAGCGCGTGAGACAGCCCGCTGCTTCCACCGAAAGCTGACGACCCAGGCCGTCGAAGGTCTGACGACCAATGATGAGAGTAGCGGTCACGGTTCCAATCCCTCGAGATAATGACAGACAAGCCTGTCCACGATTCAAACTGCGACTACTGTGCCGTCAGGGTGATAAATATTGGATTTCGCCGCCTTGTAAGTGGTCTTCAATGCTTTGAAAGGGTTGCCCGTCGCACGCATCCGCTCCAGGTAGGAGGTGGCTTGGGTGGGTATATTTGCCGCGTTCGGGTTCAATTGGAGATTGGCGAAGCCTTTGACGAACACCTTCCCAGTGAATCCTTGAACGGGGCGACCCAGCTCCCTGGCAATCTCCAGCGCAGCACCGTTCTTCCCGCCCCAGCACGACAGCAACACGAAGGTGTCATCAGCCCCAGTGCCAAGCGCTTGGAGTCGGGGGGCTATGACATCTCTTGCAACGTCGGCTGCTCGCATTGTTTTACCGTCAGGCCCCATCAGCAGCGCACGTTTCAGATCTCCGTGCGTCAGGAGGGCGGCACGGTTGCTGCCCAGATAGGTATCGATGAAACCGACGTCCACTCCTCTGGATGTGTGTTGCGCAAGCAACTCTCCACTGCCAAGACGACCAGGTTTGGGTAAGGTCCAGCCCTGCTTGATGTCCATTGCCTTGAGCCTGCTCCCTGCATTTTTCAGCGTAAACAGTTTCAGGCCGATTCCTGCCCCGGCAAGGCTGGCGACCATGGAAACGCCGCCTAAAATGCCGGATGCGGCGCCGTCAGCGCCGGTCGCTTCCAGGGCCAGGCTGGCAACGCCCGTCGCCATGCCGACGATGTCCAGCGCCACACCGACAAGTCCCGCTATTTGCCCGGTCGTCAGCAGGGCTGCCCCGGAACTGATCAACGCACCTGCCACGGGCAAGGCAGCGATTACCGCGGGAATCATCGCGACAAGCCCCAATGCCAGCCCGGCGCCGGCAATGGCGTAGTTCACCCAGCTATGGCCGTCAGGGTCCACACGATTGACCGGATCCCCGCCACACCATGCGTATGGATTGATGCCGCCCGGCCCGAACGGACTGTCGGTGTCAGGTGCGAGAAAGCACATCAGTATCGGGTCATAAGGTCGATTGCCGCCCGGAATGCAAAGGCCAGACAAGGGTTCGAGCTGCTCGCCCGTATAGCCGAATGCAAGGTCGCCAACGTCTGATGCCTGGGCGCCGTGTGCGGTGTAGCGCCGTGTGCGCACTGTGCTGCCGGCCTCAATGCGCAGGCTGCCTTGTGCGTCGGTGCCAAGCAGGAGGGTCTGGCGGATGCCTCCTGTCACTTTGTTCACGGCAAACAACGCGCTCAGGTCGGAGATCAGTTCGATGCTGTCTTTGCCGCAATATTGATGGGTGAGTTGATCGGCGCTGTAGAAATCCCGGGTCAGGACGCCGTCCACTTCACGGTCAGTGAGTTGCCCGCTGGGGTCGTAGCGGTACTTGCAGGTGCCTGATGGTGATCGGACTTCAGTCAGTCGTCCCTGGGCGTTCCAGTGCAGGTGGCGGCCAAGGCTGTCGTTGATCACGCGACCACGTGCGTCATAACCCAGCGTGACCTCTGCTGGCCAGGCCGGATGGGTGTGGGTGACTTTAACCGGACGGGTAGGGTCGTCGACGGCATAGGTGAAACGGGCTTCGTCGCAGCTCCCGTCAGCGTAGGTGCTCACCACCTTCTCATGGCCGTTATAGGCATTGAAGGTGAACACCTGCTCGACGATGAGGTTGCCGTAGGGATCTGGTGCCGCCGCGTGCTCATCCGCGAGGTAACGCACCAGTCTGTCGCGCACATCGTATTCGAAGCGCTCCTCGCTGCACGCTGCGCCTTCGGCCCAGGTTCGAGAAGCAATCTGGTCCAGTCCTGTGTAAGCAAGGGTCTGGGTGATCGTTCGAACGTCGGTTTTTTCCTCCTCGCCCGTTTGCGTGATCGTGAAGGTGCGCGTGTGCTCACGTCCAACGGCGTCGTAGGTAATCGCGGTGGTCAGGACTCTGCCGCTTTCCGGGACACTCACACTGACGGTCGCCGGTCGAGACAGGGCGTCATAGGTATAGGCGGTGTCCACCTCGCCAACGCGGGTAGCGCTCACTCGACCAGACGAATCGAACTGGCGCCGATGAGCAATACCCTTGGCATCGTGAAAGCCTTGCAGCAGGCCGCTGAACGAGTAGCGCCATGCGGTGGTGTGGGTCTGCCCGTCGACAGTCCAGCCGTCTTTGGTCGCCTGGCCTCCCGGGCTGAATGCAAAGGCCTGGCTGCCCAGTTCACCGGCGATCGTCGAAGGGTGCCCGAATTGTGCATGCCGGGTTATTTCCGTCGGGGCCTCTCCATCGGCTTCGACCTTGAGCAATTGATTGTTAAGGTCCTTCTCATAAGTGAATCGGACCTCCTTGCCGTCGGCGAGCCTGGTCGAGGAGGGCGGTAGCTGCCCAACGCGGTATTGAAAGCGGGAGGTATGGCCTCCGACACTGACTGACAGCTGACGACCCAGGCCGTCGAAGGTCTGACGACCGATTATCGTGGAGTTGTTCATGTTTTCGATCCTTCGAAATGTCCCATCCATTGGGAACCCTGCGAGTTGCCGCAGGTTTCCCGTTCATGACTGCGGGGGCTCGGACGCCGTCCTCAAGACGCCCGGGTGACGAGGGGCGCGGTGACGGCGACGGTTTCGGGGTGGTTGTCATCGCTGTGAGCGGCGAAAGTCCAGTTCACGACCGTGTCGTCAGCCAGCCGCTGCTCAACGATGCGCCCGTATGCGTCCAGCTCGACGCACGTCACGCGATCTGCCTCGCCAGGTACCCGGAGGGTAGTCCGGGTAATACGGTCCAGTCCGTCCCGCTGCCATTCCCTGGTCCGAATCAACACACCGTCGGCGTCGTGCAGCTGTTCCTTGATCGCGCTGCCAGCCGCATTGTGCTGCGTGAGCGTACTTGGCCCCTTGAGTGAGCCATTCTGTTGCCAGCTGTTGGCAGTGAGGCTCACCGGATTGTGCTCGGTATGACTTTCGACACCATCGGGGGTAATGCTCAGGCTTGCCTGGCCCCATTCATCGTAGTGCGTCCGGGTCGTCAGTCCGAGTGCGGTCACGGTCGCCGGATCCTCGGGATCGCGCAGCCAGTCCTGTTGCGTTTCGCTGACCGTGCGGCCTTCGGCGTCGAACACACAGCAGGCAATCTCGCGGAATACGTCAGGGGCGTGGTCGATGTCTTCGAGCTCAACGCGGACAGTGCGGCCCTCGCCATCGAGCCATTGGCGGCGACGCTGACCCGTCGAATGACGATGCTCGATCATCACCGGATTCTCGTTCCCGGTCCTGCAATCGTGTGCTTTCTGATCGTTCACATGGTAGGTGGAAGTGCGCCGGGCTTCGTAGCGGCTGTCATCGGCGGTCACCGCAAGCGTCACGCGACCGAGCGCATCGTAGACGTAACGCGAGACGACGCCAGCCTGATTCCGTTCCCGTGTAAGCCTTCCCGTAAGGAGCGATCGGGCGCCGCTTTGAGTCGCGCGCACGAGTTCGGTGTTCTCGAAACCGGTGAGAGTGGTGTGCGTACTCAGCTCGTCCTCGCTCAGCTCATAGCGGAAGCTCGTCGTGGTGGCTTTGCCATTGAGTGTCGTGACTTTGCTGTCGAGGCGCCCATAGTGCGGTCCCGGTTCAGTCACGTAGGTCTGAGTGGTGGTTTCCAGCAGGCGACCATGGCTCTCTTCCCGAACGGTCTCGCTGTTCACCACGACAAACGCGGGTCCGCCTACAAGCTTTGAGGCCAGCGCTTCGTAGGTGTAGGTGGTGGAGATGACGGGCGCGCCGCCGTAAGTGCCGTCATCGAGGCGCGCAGGTTTGATGGTCTTCTTCCTCAGATGCCGAACCATGCCCAGTGCGTTGGGCGGACAACCGGTGCCATCGGCCGAAGCGGGGGTACCTTCGGCAGGGTAATACTCGCTGTGCTCTTCTACACCGGCGGGCGATCGGGTGAATATGAGGTTGCCCGACACGTCGTAGCGATAGTCGGTTTGCTCGCTGCGTTGCAGACCTGCGCGACTATGGTCGATGTAGGTGACGGTCTGCTGATGCGGCAGCTGGTACCACGCGGGCTGGCCGTCCCAGTCGGCCTCGGGGTCAAGGCCGAAAGTGGTTTCGATGCGGCTCTCGGCGCTGCCCCGGCGTGTTACTTCGCGGGTCATTAAGTGGAAGCGGTTCCACGTCCGGGTGAGGGTCGCAAGTGTGTCACCGTTGGGGTCGGCCAGGGTTTCAACCACTTCGTACTCGTAACCCTGGTCGACCTGATAGAGGTTGTCGCGGCCTTGCTGCCAGTCGAATGCCTGTTCGCTGCCGAATCCCAGGAAGTTATGGGCGCCGGACCATTCGTAGGAGCGGGTGAGCGCGGTAGCGTCCGTTCCCGCTGAATGAGTCCACTCCAGAACCCGTGGCAATACCTCGAAGGGTGCACCGGGCGGCAGACGATGGCCTTCTTCGCCGGTGGCCCAGATCACTGAATCGGTCGCGCCCAACGGGCTGGAAAGGCGGATTGGCAGCAGAAGGTGGTTCTGGGTGTCGAGGGCATGATGGTCGTAGGCGATGGAGAAGGGCGTCTCGATTCCAGGCAGGTAGATGTCACTCAGTTTGTCGTTGGCCAGTTGCAGACGCACCGTCTCGTCCTCGCGTCCCGGTACCGAGAGTACGACTTCGGCGCCGTCGGCCTTCACCTCGAGCAGAACCCGGGTCTCATCGCGGATCGTTTCAAGGATGAAGTCGTCATTGCCATGAGGCGCCCATTCGACGAATACGCGATTGCCCTCCGGGCTGCGCAGCTCGGTAGTCAGGTAGCGCGCGCTGTCGTGCTGTCGGGTGAGTATTTCGGTCTGACCGTTTTTCTGATCCACGCGGAACATATCTTCATGCTCGCACGTCACCACCATGGATTTGAGTTTGGCGTCGAACAGCTTTAGCTCAGTGCCCGGCGTGAAAGTGGTGTCGTCCAGGTCGACGGCGAACTGTTCACCCGTCGACAGGCGCAACGACGGCGCATCCTGATGCAGATCGAGTTCGCTCAAGTCCAGCGACCAGCCCAGTCCGAACCCTTTGTTGCGAGTTGAGCCGAGTACACCGAACGTGAGGGTGGGCGTGAGAGCGGGGCCGGCCAGATTGTTGGCCGGCAATAGAGGCAGTTTGATAGCGACAGTGAATTGTCCGGTGCGGGCATCGACGCCGGTCTTTATACAGTCCATGAAGTTGCTGGCTTGGGTATGAATGCTGGACATGCGAATTCTCTTTAGTGGTAGGCCAATGAGTAGAACGCGCGTCATACGGGGGCCATATGACACGCGCGCGCAAGTTCGACTTACATGTCATGCATGATGAAATCTATCTCGTTGCCCGAATTCTTTTGGGTCATTTCAATGCCGTGCCAATTACCATATTGGTCAAACACTATCCAGCGCTTAGGACCGTACGCCGGGGCGTCGGGCGCCAAACCGGCAGGGCCGATCAGCTCCATGCGTAAAAAGCTCATCGCCCCGGTACGACTGTTTATTGCGACGGAAACATTTTGATAGCTGAAGTCTCGTGCAGCTCCAGGTTTGAATCCATAGTGAAACTGGGTTTCGTTGTAGTGGATGCCGGAGAGTGAAAAAAGCGGGTCGGCGCTTTTCCAGTCTTCGTAATAATAAGTGCTCTGGTCGCCATCCAGCGGGACGGCGTGGACAACCCGCAACGTCCGCTCGGCAAACTGCAAGTAATAGACGTCGATGTCTACGGCGGTCTTCTCGTTGTCGGTGGAGCCTTCGAAAGCATGAACTCGCTCCAGCGTAAAGTCGGTGCGTCTGCGGCGCGGGGAGCTGACGGTCTCCAGTTCTACATGCGAGTTGAAACGTGACGTGCTGGTAGCGTACTGAACCCCCTCTTCTTTCATGATTGCTGCATAAATCTTGTAACGTTCGCCACCATGGGCCAGTGTGGAGATATAGAAATCCCGACTCCGCGCTGCGGATTCAAGCAGATTGTGAGGCGCAAAACCCGACGCGGCGTAGTATTCAAACTGTGTATTCTTTTTGAGCGATACCCTGAAAAAATCTTCCGGCTCGGCGTTATTGTTATTCGCCCATTCTGAACGCCCGGCACCTTGGCCGAAGCCACCGCCCAGATCGCGATAGTCGCTGCCGTCCTTTATCATGAAGATCCAGATGCTATCCATCTGTTGATTGGTAATTTCCTGGCCTTTGATCGGTGTCAGGCTGACCGTGACTTTGACTTGCTGATTGCCATTGTTGTAAAGCTTGTTTGAGTTGGACGTGACGTCAATCTTGAATTTGCTCAGCCATTTGGCGTCATCTTTGAATTCGATTCGCATGGGTAACCTTCCGTGGTTGTTGAGTGCGGGCTGAGGTTACGCGTTTGAGCCGTCCGAATTGGCATAAATATATATTGGGTGCGTCACGAGGTTTAACGTGATGTTTCATGGGAAAGCCGCGTCCGAATCGGACACTGTCCCGCCGAGCGGTACCAGATCCCTTACACTCAAATGGCAGTATCTTCGCGTCGGACGACGGGCGCGTTGGCGAAACGCGCCGTTTCCTCTACATTGGCACTCTTCCCGGATGATCGAAGCGTTCGCTGAACATCTTCGGCCAGCGGCGCGAAGCAGGCCCCTGTGGCCGGACAGGACGAAACCCTACACGATGACCACCCAGCCTCTTTTAGACGGATCTATCCAGCGCTTGCGGCTAAAGCGTTTTGGCCTGGCAACCGGCACCTACGTGTTACTGATCGTGCTCGTCATGGTTGCGTATTGCACCGGCTACTACCACGCGACTTTTTTTGGCGTCTGGCTCGCCAGCGTCTCTGTTCTTCTGATGCAGGGCGCGCTGAGCCTGGTCTTCTTCGGCGGCTACAACCAGCGTTTCAAGGATCCCAGCCTGACCGAGTTTCAAGTGCTCATGGGGCTCGGCTGGCAGACGTTCGTGCTCGCCCATATGGATTCGGCCAGAGGCACCTTTCTGGTGTTCTATGTGCTGGTGTTGCTGTTCGGTCTCTTTCACTTGAGGCCCAAAGTCTTCCTTCGCTGCTCAGTGCTCGCCTTGCTGGGCTTCATAGGGCTGAACCTGTGGGATGCCGCGCACAGCCAACTCGACGATCCGGGCCTCGCCGCGCTGCAGACCTGCGCGCTGTTCATCATCTTTTCCTGGCTGTGCCTGTTCGCACGCTTCGTCCAGAACTCGCGCAACCGCATGCACCAGCGTCGGATCACTCTGCAGGCGCATCAGGAAACCTTGCGCGGCATGATGTTGCAGCTCGAAGAGCTGGCGTCCACCGACGAACTCACCAACCTCTATAACCGCCGCCACTTCCTGCGCATCGCGACCCGCGAACTCGAACTTATGAACGGTAACTACACCGCAGGCCTGGCGCTGATTGACCTTGACCACTTCAAGCGGGTCAACGATCTTCATGGTCATGCCGCAGGCGACAGGGTGCTGCAGGTCTTCGGCAAAACCGCCGCTCAGTGCCTGCGGGCCGATGACATTCTGGCCCGCTACGGCGGTGAAGAGTTCGTGTTGCTGATTCCGCGCTGTACCCGCGCTCAACTGGTCGACTGCTGCGAGCGCATCCGCCTGGCCTTTACCCACGTCACGTTGCCGGAATTTCCAGAGCTGGATCTGAGCTTGTCGATCGGCATGGTCATCATTGAGCGCGGTGACCGCATGGACCGGGCTTTACAGCGTGCCGATCAGTCGCTGTATCGCGCCAAGCACCAAGGCCGCAACCGCTGCCACGGCGCCTGGGATTACGCCGATGCCTGAGTTGCGTGTCGGCGACCGGAGATGGTCGGTCACACCCGGGACCAATTTGCTCGACGCCTTGAACGACGCCGGGATGTCCGTCCCCTACAGCTGCCGTGCCGGCAGTTGCCATGCCTGCATGGTGCGCTGCGTCATTGGTGAGCCGCTGGATGCAGCACCTGAGGCGCTTGACTCGGAGAGGCGCGGCCAGGGCTGGCGGCTGTCGTGCCAGTGTCAGGTAGCCGGCGATCTGGCGGTGGAAGTCTTCGACCCGCTGCGCGATGGCCTGCCAGCAACCGTCGTCGGTGCTGACTGGCTGAGTCCGTCGGTGCTGCGCTTGCGACTGAACCCTGAACGCCCGTTGCGCTATCGCGTCGGCCAGCATCTGCTGCTGTGGACCGAGAATGGCGTAGCGCGGCCTTACTCGTTGGCGAGCGTGCCAGGGGACGATCCCTTTTTGGAGTTTCATATCGATTGCCTGCGTTCCGGCGCTTTCGCTGATGTGGCGCGCACACTGAAAAACGGTGATCCGATCCGCCTCGGCGAACTGCAGGGCGGCGCGCTGCGTTACGACCCCGACTGGCAGGACCGGCCATTATTGCTGCTGGCGGCGGGTACCGGATTAGCGCCGTTGTGGGGAGTGCTGCGCGAAGCGTTGCGGCAGGATCATCAGGGCGACATCCGCGTGCTGCATCTGGCGCGCGATGCGCAGGAGCATTATCTGACGGGCCCATTGAGCGAGCTGGCGGCCCGGCACTCAAATCTTTCCGTGGAGTCGATCGAAGGGTCGGGCTTTGCGGCTGTACTGGGCGAATTGCGCGTGACATCCCGCCAGACCATCGCGCTGGTGTGCGGATCACCCACCAGCGTCGAGGCGTTTTCGAAGCGGCTGTTTATCACGGGGTTGCCCCGTGGTCAGGTGCTCTCTGACGAGTTTGTCGAGAGAGGCTGAAGTCCGCCAACCCTTTGCCGGCTCCTCACACCATTCGCTCAGGCGAGAATACGCGTGACGAAGCTGCCGCCGGCTACCAGAATCCTTTCTTCGACGGATTTTACGTCATACGGAGTTGAAGACTCGGGTATGCCGGGGTAGTCGAGGCGTACCCAGCCTGAATCGGTCCCGAACGCGCGATCGAGAGAGCCATCCGTGTTGTAGCGCGCGACAATGAGGTAGCGGGAGTTAGACGTATGTCCCGCTGCGACGATTTTGTCTCCGTCGTACGCTGCACTGAGCCACTGGAACAGATCGGGGACTGGCTCGGGGTTAAACGACTCATCAATTCTGCCGTCCTTATCAAGACCAATAAGCGCTGCATTGTCACCAGCACCCCGACCGCAAATGATCAGGTTCCCCTCCGTCGTTTCAATGCAGCCGTTCACACGAAAACCGGCATAGTTCTGCAGTGGAAGTTCTACGAAACCGCTTCCGCCATTTCCAAACCCAACATCCAGTGCCCCCGTATCGGTGTACCTGACCAAAAACGGATAGAAGTCGCCGGATTCACTTCTATGCTCGCCGACGACCAAGACCTTTCCCGATGCCAAGACTAATAACGCACCCAGTGAGCTGGACCCCAGCGCCTCAGGGTAATGCGCGTAGCCCACCTCATTGAAGGAAGTGTCAAGTTGGCCGGTGTCATCAATCCGGTAAATAACCGTTCTTTTCTCGACGGAGTACCACCAACCGACTATGAGCTTGCCAGAGGGTGTTAATCCGGTTCGCATTGCTGACGGGAGTGAATAAAGTTGGCCTTCAACATCTGGCAGAGGCTCGTTATCCGGAAGTCGGTCATTGCTTAGGGTGTCAGGATAAGAGAGCTGCAAGATGCCGCCTTGTCCATAGTCCGGGTCCAGGATGCCGTCTCGTGAGTATCGGGTTGCACAGGGAATAATCGAGCCACTTAGGGTCGTGGTGGTCACCACAATTAACGTCTTGTCCTGTTCGACCTCGAATGCGCCGATTGCCACAGATCTCTGTTGCGCCATGACCTGATCCTGAATAACGCCGTTTTTGCCGAAGCTGGCGTCAACGGTGCCATTGTTCAACAACCGCGTTACAAGAAACTTCCCTTCCTCAGTACTTGAAGAGCCCGCAACCAACGGGCTAGTCCCAGGCGCCCAAGTCAAATTGCCTGCATATCCCATGGAAGCCGGTAAGTTGGCCAGTCCATCGGTACCGAAGTCCGGATCCGGCCCTCCACTGACAAGTACGTCCTTGTTCATTTGGTTTCCCCTTCCGATGGCGTTTTGCAAACTTGACTGTAGGCCTGTGCCAATGCCGAATCTACTGGCATATATGACAGTCGAAAGCGTCTGTCTGAACTGACTCTTGCTCAGACAGACTGTGATGGTCGGCCTGCCTATACCCCACGGCAGTCAGGTAAGTGTCAGAGGGAATAAAAAAGCCCCGCACTCTCACGAGGCGGGGCTTTTTGGTGTTGCGGTGCCGCTTAAACCATTGGGTCGCCGACGTGCAGGATCTTCATGCCGTTGGTGCCGCCGATGGTGTGGTAGCTGTCGCCCTTGGTCAGGATGACCCAGTCGCCTTGCTCAACCAGACCGCGCTTGACCAGTTCGTCCACAGCCGACTGGCTGACCTGACCTGGCGGCAATGCCGCCGGGTCGAACGGAATGGTGTAAACGCCACGGAACATCGCCGCGCGCGCCTGGGTGCCGCGGTGCGGGGAGAACGCGTAGATCGGTACCGAGGAACGAATCCGCGACATGATCAGCGGGGTGTAGCCGCTTTCGGTCAGCGCGATGATCGCTTTCACGCCAGGGAAGTGGTTGGCGGTGTACATGGCGGCCAGCGCGATGCTTTCGTCACAACGGGTGAAGGAGTGACCGACGCGGTGGCTGGAGGTCTTGCCGGTCGGATGACGTTCAGCGCCGACGCAGATGCGCGCCATCGCCTCAACGGCTTCAACAGGATAAGAGCCGGCGGCACTTTCAGCGGACAGCATCACGGCGTCGGTGTAGTCGAGCACGGCGTTGGCCACGTCGGACACTTCAGCGCGGGTTGGCATCGGGCTGGAAATCATCGATTCCATCATCTGCGTAGCAACGATCACCGCCTTGTTATGGCGACGTGCGTGCAGAATGATTTTCTTCTGGACGCCCACCAGCTCGGCGTCGCCGATTTCCACGCCCAGGTCGCCACGGGCAACCATGACCGCGTCACTGGCGCGGATCAGCGCATCGAGGGTGTCGTCGTCGGCAACGGCTTCGGCGCGTTCGATCTTCGCCACCAGCCAGGCCGTGCCGCCGGACTCGTCACGCAGCTTGCGCGCGTATTCCATGTCGGCCGCATCACGCGGGAAGGAAACGGCCAGGTAATCCAGGTCCATTTCTGCAGCGAGCTTGATGTCCTGCTTGTCTTTCTCGGTCAGCGCCGGAGCTGTGAGGCCGCCGCCGCGACGGTTGATGCCTTTGTGATCCGACAGCGGGCCGCCGATGGTCACGGTGCAATGCAGTGCATCGGCGGTTTGCGTGTCGACGCGCATGACCACGCGCCCATCGTCCAGCAGCAGCTCATCACCGACGCCGCAGTCTTTGACCAGGTCGGGGTAGTCGATACCGACGATGTCCTGGTTGCCGTCGGTCAGAGGATGGCTGGTGGAAAAGATGAACTTGTCACCTACCTTCAGCTCGATCTTCTTGTTGACGAATTTGGCGATGCGGATTTTCGGGCCTTGAAGGTCACCCAGCAACGCGACGAACCGACCGTTCTTGGCGGCGATGTCGCGGATCAGCTTCGCGCGAGCTTTGTGCTCGTCGGGCGTGCCGTGGGAGAAGTTCAGGCGGGCGACGTCCAGGCCAGCGAGAATCAGCTTCTCGATGACTTCTGGCGAATTACTGGCAGGGCCCAGTGTGGCTACGATTTTGGTGCGGCGAACGGTCATGCACAAACTCCTTAAATGAAGCGCAGCGAGAGGCTACTACTGTATTGCTCTGTAGTCATTGTTCCTTTGCACTACCTGCCCCCCTGATCGCTGGGCAATCGGCAGGTCGGCGGCAGTTGAATCGGACTTGAAGAAATCCAGGAATACGCCGATACAAGGGCTGAGCACAGGAGACTCTCATGCGAATCGTGATGATATTAGTGGCGCTGCTTGCCTTGGGTGGCTGCACCCGTTGGGCAATGAACAGCCATTTGAACAATGCCAACCGCGCCTACGCCCAGGGCGACTGTGACGCGGTGATGTACAACTTGTCGAAAGTCGATCGGGAAAGCCGTTCGCGTCGCTACGTACAGCCTGAAGTGTCGATGTTGCGTGGCCAGTGCCTGGAGCGCCAGAAGTTCTACATGGATGCGGTCCAGACCTACCAGTACATCATCACCCAGTTCCCCGAAAGCGAGTATGCATTCCGCGCCAAGGCCCGTCTGGACACGCTGCATCAGCTTGGCCATGACAACCTGGCTCCGCCCGCCACACCGCGAGCTGCTTCACGCTAGTTACACCCGAGTGGATACACGGTCACGTCTCCGGGTGGATATTGGGGAAAGCTGAGCTAGGCTACGATGGGTAGGGACCTAAGTGTTTTGACGAAGGCGGCAGCGCCACTGATCCGAAAGCGAGGCGAACAGGCGTGGATAAGCCTGATCGGTCGCGTGGATGAGTGACTTTTGCCAGTGCTGAATGAGTCAGATGTCGTCATGGGTTTTTCCAATGATGGATTCTGGCGTCACGGGTCTGGCAGTTCCGTGCGACCGAGTCCCAAAGCACTAGCGCGGCCATGCTCAATGGTCATCTCAGGGCGAGTGTCCGAATGCTTAATGAAAGACGAATAGAACGTCACCAACTGCCTTATTACCTGCAAGTGTTCAACCGGTACACCGATAAACCCCTGGGTTGCCTGGGTAACGTGTCCGAACAAGGCCTGATGCTGATCAGTGATCTGCCCATTCTGGTGGGGGCTGATTTTCAGCTGCGCCTGAAAGTGCCTGACGGCAAGAACGGCCTGTACCACATCGATATCGACGCCAGCTGCCTGTGGTGTCAGGAAGACGAAACACCGCGCGTGTTCGATTCCGGCTTTCGCCTGCAAGCGGCACCGGCGGAGTACTTCGTCCTCATTCAGGCCTTGCAGCGCTACTTTAGCTTCTACCCTCTGGAAGCCTCCGCCTGAAGGCAGGCGCCTACAGCGCGCCAGCCTTTTTCCAGCTCATGTATCGGCTCACCAACTCCGGCCCCAGCTCACTGGGGCGCACATCCAGCACCGGGATTCCATGGGCGGTCAAACGCTCATGCAGCCCGTTGCGTGCGTTGAGCAGGTCCACCGTCCCGCAGTAGTCCACGGCCTGTTGCCAGGTCTGCACGGGTGTTTGACGAAGATCGTCAAGCACAGCCTCGCGCAAACTGGCGATGAGCACGCGATGATGTCGACTCAGCTGTTTGACCGCTTCGAGTAATTGCTCGTCATCCTCGTCTCGCAGGTTGGTGATCAGCACCACCAATGCCCGGCGCTTCTGCCGCACGAGGATGTTTCGCATCGCCACCGCGTAATCGGCGGGACGCTGGGTTGCGTTGACGTTGTAGAGATGGTTCAACAGCACGTTCAGTTGGCTGGCGCCTTTGGCGGGTGGCAAATGCCGATCCTGTTCGCCCGCGAAGGTTGAAAGACCGACCGCGTCGCCCTGGCGCAAAGCCACATAGCTCAGCAGCAAGCAGGCATTCAACCCATGGTCGAAGTGCGTCAGGTCGCCGTCCTGGCTGCGCATGCGTCGGCCACAGTCAAGCATGAACAGGATTTGCTGGTCGCGCTCATCCTGATATTCCCGCGCAATGGGCGCGCGATGCCGGGCCGTGGCTTTCCAGTCGATCTGACGCAGGCTGTCGCCTTCACGAAATTCACGCAGTTGATGAAATTCCAGGCCCAGCCCCCGGCGTGGCTGCTGGCGAATGCCGATCTGCCTGAGCCAGTTCTCGACGCCCAGCAGTTGCCCGTTCTGCAACCGGGCGAAATCCGGGTAGACCCGGACGATGTCATGGTTGGGCACATAACGCCGGGATGCCCACAGGCGCAACGGGCTGCGCATGAGGATCTCGGTGCGTTCGAAGGTGAAATCCCCGCGACTGGCCGGGCGCAGCCGATAGGTCAGCTGGGCCGTGCGTTGCGGGCGCAGCACGAGGTCCTGGGGCAGATTTTCGGTTTCGTAGCGAGCGTCCGGCTCTGAGGGGCCATGATCAAATAGAGTCATGTGCAGCGCACGGGGTGAATCGTGTTCCAGCTCGACCCGCACCTCGCTCCAGCGTCCCATTCCCAGGCTGCCGGCCAGATGCCGCCTGGCGCGAGGGGAGGGCAGGCGCCATAGCCACACCGCATCCAGCCCGGCTGCGGCAATCATCATCCACAGCAGGGTCCAGAAAAGGCCATCCAGCCGCGCGACGGGCCCTCGCCCCAATGCCTGCAGAATGCCGAGCAGCACCGACACGCCGAGCAGAACGGCCAGCCACCAGAGCATTCGGGTCGACGGCTTGAGCAGTTGTTTCATCGACGGGGCGCCGCCACCTGATCGAGCAATTGCTTGAGCACGTGATCCACGGACAACCCTTCGATGTCCAGCTCCGGCGCAAGCCTTACCCTATGCCGCAGCACTGCCAGGGCACAGCCTTTGACGTCGTCGGGCACGACGAATTCGCCGCCACGCAACAGCGCACGCGCCCGGGCTCCCCGGATCAGCGCGATGGACGCCCGCGGCCCTGCGCCGAGTGTCAGGCCTGGCCACGTACGAGTCGCGCGAGCAAGCCGCACGGCGTAGTCAAGCACCTGTTCATCCACCGGCAGATCGCTGGCGATGCGTTGCAGCGCCAGCACATCTTTCGCCTGCATCAAGGTGCGAAGGGGCTGGATGTCGAGCATGTCGGAGCGCGTCGAACGGGTGACCTGGCGGACCATTTCCTGCTCCTGCTCGGCATGGGGATAATCCATACGCACCTTGAGCATGAAGCGGTCCAGCTCGGCTTCGGGCAGCGGGTAAGTGCCTTCCTGCTCGATCGGGTTCTGTGTCGCGAGCACCATGAAGGGTTGCGGCACGGGCAGGGCTCGGCCCTCCAGTGTGACCTGACGTTCCTGCATCACCTCAAGCAGCGCGGCCTGAGTCTTGGCCGGTGCGCGGTTGATCTCGTCCGCGAGCAGCAGATGGGTAAACAGTGGCCCCTTGCGCAGCTTGAACTGCTCGCTCTGCATGTCGTACACGGCATGGCCGGTGACATCGCTGGGCATCAGGTCGGGGGTGAACTGAATGCGCGCGAACTCGCCGCCGAAACACCGGGCCAGCGCCCGCACCAGCAGCGTCTTGCCCAGCCCGGGCACACCTTCGAGCAACACATGGCCACCGCCGATCAGTGCGGTCAGCACATCATCGATCACCGCGTCCTGGCCGATGACGGCTTTTTGCAGCTCGTGCCGCACCGCCTGCGCCAGATGAATCGCGCGCTGGCGCTGTTGCGCCTGATGGCTGCCCGAAGCGGTGGCCGGCTCGCTCTGCGTGTGCTCCACGGCGGTGGATTCAAGGGTGGGAAGATGTTGGGCCGCGTGGCCTGGCTCGCTCGGTTGATCGCTCATAAGGCATTCCTGATGGTTTGCAGGTACGCAACCTGACGGGTGAATTCGCTGCTGGACAGGCGCTGCTCCGGCCGCGGACGCAATGCCTGGCCGATGCTGCTGGTGGAGTGACGCGTGATGCGCGCCAGCGTTTGCCACTGGTCGGTGACGGCCAGGGTTTCAAAGCCGGGATGCCGTTGCCGGGCGCGGCGCAGGATGTCCTGCTGCAAGGCGCGCAGCGCGGCGTGCTGGCCTTCCCGGCGGAGCATGAAGTCGGCGCTCGCGCGCAGGTGCTCGTTGAGCTGACGGCGGCCGCGCGACCGTATTGGGAGCATTGGGCCATGGCGCATGCCGGCATGCCACAGCGTTGCGATGAGGCACAGCGTCAGGGCGAGCAGGGCCTGGGGGAAGTATTTCCAGAGCAGGCCGAACAGGTTGTCATGCTCAGTGCGCAGCACCATCGTTACGGTGCTGTCCTGGCTCAGGTACCAGAGCAGCCAGGCATTATCGTATTCGCCGATGGCGTGGGTTTTCCAGAGATCCGCATCGGTGACGACGGTGATCAATCCGGCGCCGTACACCATTTGCAGCAGGTGCGTGGCGTCAGCGCTGTTGGCCCATGACTGTGCATGATCCTCGGGGTCATCCAGATGGAAGGCCGGGTCGAAACTCATGTAGGCGGGGTCGTTTTCGTTTTGCACGAACAGCCGCGTCAACTCCGGCCACGGCGTTTCGGGGCCTTGGGTGTCCGGCGTGCTTAGCGGGATGACCGGCTTGAGTTGTTCGCGCTGCCGTTCGCGGTCCTGCTCTTGCAGATCCAGCGTGAGGAATTGATGAATCTGCAACTGATCCAGCAACAGGTCGCCGCTGGTCCCCTTGGCCGGGTCCCACAACTGCTCGGCAACAAACAGAAGGCGCCCGCCTGACCGGGCCCAGGCCAGCAAGCGTTTGACCTCGGACGGCGTCATATTTTCGCGGAAATCCAGGAGCATGAGGGTTTGCGGCTGGTCTTGGATGTCAGGGAGAGCGGCGAGGGTTTCGACCGTTTTCACCTCAATGTTTCGTTGACGCAGGAACGTCTGAGCGGCGAGGTAAGGGTTGGCCAGAGCCTCGGGAGAAGGGCCCTGGTCGACGGTTTCCTGATAACGCTCGAGGCGCTTGAGCACGGGAACACTGGCGATGACGATGCTCAACAGCGTCAATGCGGTGACCAGCCCGATGATCCAGCGCCGGCTCATGCGCCTGCACCCTGCGCGAACAACTTCCGCCAGCCTGAACACAGCGTCTGTCGTGCCTGATCCGGCGGCAGCCGATGCCCGTAGGCGAGATTCTGCCAGTGGCGCGTCAGCTCATGGCTGAAGTCATCGAGGGGTGGCTGCTTGAGCTCGGCGATGCGCGCCAGTATCTGGCCTTCTGTGTCCGCGCTTTTCAGCGGGAGCTGGTAATCGGTCAACAGGCGGCTCAGCAGTGCGCGGTAAAGCAGGCTCAATGCCTCGCGCGGTGACTGCTGCCACAGCCTTTCCGCTGCATCGGCGACATCCGTCGGCAGGGTTTCAGCGCGGACCTGTAAGCCAAAGAGCTGGTGAGGGATGTCTTGGGGTGCAGTTGCCTTGGGTGGGCTTTTACCCACGAAGGTGGCGAACCAGGCCCGATAACGCCACATCACCCACGCGACCGTGATGCCAAGCAGCGCCCATAGCAGCGCCCCGAAAACAGCCGACAGGGTTTTGCCCGTATTGAGCAGGCCGACGACCAGCCGCGCCAGCCAGTTCGGTGTCTCGGCTGACTGGGCATCGTGCTTGGGCTGAGCGATGCGCCACCCGGACACCGGTTTTGGGTTCTTGAACGGCGGTTGTTCAAGCACAGCATGGATGGCGTTCTGTGACGCCTGGCTGGTCAGCGGTTGATTGAGCAGGCGAGGTGAATCGGGCGGTGCCACGTCTTCATCGGTCTGTGGGTTGTCCAGTGGTGGCAGCGGGCAGCTGTTGCCCGATTCGCTGGGAATTTCCTCCGGCATCGACTGAATTGACGCCGACGCTGCCATAACCGAAGAAGGCAGCAACGTCAGCGCGAAGAAACCGCCCAGTAGCAGCGCCAGTGCGCTCCCCAGAACACGCTGACGCAAGTTGCGGAATCCCAGTTCGATGTCCCACGCCTCCAATGCAGTTCGGCGGTTCAGATACAGCGCAAACCCGCACGACACATAGACCGGGCCCCAGACGATCAGGACCAACGCGTAAAACCCGTTAGTCAAATGTTCCAGCCAGTTCCACTCGCCCTCGATGTCCAGCAGGCTGCGCCATGACCAGTCGGCTTCGATCTGCGGCGGAATCATGGCGTAGAACAGCACCATCAGGCCGATCCAGAAGGTCATTTCAAGCGTGCTGCCCAGCGCGGTCAGAAGACGCGCCGCCCGGGGATCCTTCTGGCCGAGCACGGCAATCCGCTGGGCACGCGGCAACCCGTCGAGCCCCTCGAGTTGCTGCACCGGCTGGTAGAAGCTGCGGCTTAGGCTCAGACGCCGCCAGGTCAGGCTCGCTATCAACTGCGGTGTGAGTGCGGATGGGAGGCTTTTCAACGCCTGCCTGAGCGAAGGTGCCGAGCCGAACAGCGCCTGGGACAGAATCAGCAGCGGCAACCGTTCGTAGGCTGGCTTCAGCCACCAGAACACCAGCACAGCCACCGACGGATAATCCCACAGCAGCAGTGTCAGTAATGCGAAGACCGGCAAGGTGACGATGGCCCAACTGGTCATCAGCAAGGCGCGATGCCGCTGCGCCAGGAGAACGCCCAGGTCGATGGCCTCCCAGGACGTACGTGGGCGTATGACAACGCTGGCGTCAGTCAGGCGCATGGGGCGTGCGTCCGGCAAGGGTCAGGTAGGCGCCGACCAGCAACCATAAAGAAGCACCCACCAGATACTTGGCCGTCGCTGCCGGCCAGCTCATCGACGACCAGTACGCTTCAATGAACGCAGCGATGAGCAGAAACATCATGACCCCGCCAATCAGTCGTACGCTGATCTGGGCAGCGCGGCGAAGCGCTTCGCCCCGGCGCAGTCGACCGGGAGCCACCAGCGCCCATCCGAGTTTGAGCCCCGCCGCACCCGCCAGCATGATGCCGGTCAGCTCAAAGGCGCTGTGTCCGACCACGAACGGCCAGAAGGTTGCACCCATGCCCGCGTCGGTGAGATGGCCTGCACCCGCGCCAATCATCAGCCCGTTGAAGAACAGAAAAAACAGACTGCCGACGCCAAAGAGCAGGCCGCTGGCGAAGGTCTGGAAAGCAATGCCGACGTTGTGCATGACGTAGTAACCGAACATCAGCCAGTCAGTGCTCGATGCGCGCTCGGCCGTCTGCCCGATGCGCCGTGCGGCGGGCTCGTACATCGCGTGCATTTCAGCGACATCGGCCGGGCTGACGACGCTGTACACCAGGTCCGGATAGCCATAGACCAGCAGCGCCATGAGCGTGAGGCTGCCAAAAAACAGCAGGCCGGCGAGGGCGACCCATCTCCATTCGGCACGCACCAGCCGCGGAAAGTCCGCCAGCACAAAGCTCAGCAACTGCGCAGTGAACTGGCTTCGGTGGCGATACAGCTGCTGGTGGCCGCGCATTGCAAGCTGTTGCAGTTGCTCGACCAGATGACTGGCGTACCCGCGGTCAATCGCCAGCGCAAGGTGCTGGCAGATCTGACGGTATTCGCGGCTGAAGCCTGCGCCGGACCCGCTTTTACGGCGGCTCCCTTCCAGCGTTTCAAGACGCGTTGAAAACCGCTGCCAGTTTTCTGCATGACGTTGTTCGAACAGGCTCTGCTTCATGATGAACCCGCCAGGCTGCGGGCAATGCCATTCAATTGCTGGACCGGGTAGTGCGGATCTGGCGAGGTAGACAGCTGCAACGGCTGCGTGACGATGGCGGCAAGCTCCTGAGCCCTCGCCGGAGAAAGTGTTGCGTGTCGCTCGGCAAAGGCTTGTACGGCGCGCTGCTCCGCCAGCAAGAGGGGCAGCGGCGGATTTATCGCCGTGACCTCAGCCAGTGCCGGCCTTTGTGGGGGCAAATCCCTATAGATGACCAGTGTGCCGGCCGCGAGATCACCCAGGCGTTTGAACAGCGGGTGCTGCAGACAGGTGAACGCGCCGACGCAGTAGCCGAAGGGCAGCATGTCTACGAAACGCAGCAGATTGCGCAGTACCGAGGCTGACCAGCCAATGGGCGTGCCGTCATCATGAATGACCCGCAGCCCCATGATCTGTTTCCCCGGCGTGCGTCCTTGGTGCAGCACCTCGAAGAGGACCATATAGCCCCAGGTCCCGAGAAACAGCGCGAGCATGAACAGTCCGGTGCCGAAGTCCCCCAGTGTTCCCAGCACAAAAAACAGCGCACCCAGCAATACGCCACGAATCATCAGGTCGATGCCGAACGCAATTGAGCGGGACAGTAAACCGGCGGGGCGCAGGATGAGGTCTATGCCCTCGGGGGTTTCCATGCGTACACGAGTGTCCAGCAGGGCAAGCGGTGCAGCAAATCCTGGCTCTGCATGGGAAAGGGACATAAGGAAAGGTACGCCGGTGAAAGAGGTTTGATGCTAGCCACGCCTGAGTGGGTAAGCAACAGGATGATTCTGGACAATGTGTGGGAAGGGTCCTGTTACAAGTTGCTGCCCCTCGACTGCCGCCACTTTCGCACAAACTGTGTCGCAGTATCCCAAGCTGTGGGGTGTATTCGCTGAGGCCAGACGCGCAAAGGCATCTGATAAACTCGCCGGGTCTTTTGTTCAGGATCAGCCCGTGACTTCCAGCATCTTCTGGTACGACTACGAAACCACCGGGATCAATCCACGCAACGACCGGCCGCTGCAAGTGGCGGGCATTCGTACGGACGATCAGCTCAACGAGATTGGCGAACCGATCAACCTCTACTGCCAGCCCGGCGATGACATCCTGCCCCATCCGGCGGCATGTCTGGTGACAGGCATCACGCCAGACCGGCTCGCGGAAAAGGGGTTGTGCGAGGCGGATTTCATGACGCGCCTGCATGCGGAGATGTCTCGCCCCGGTACCTGCAGCGCGGGTTACAACACGTTGCGCTTCGACGACGAGATGACCCGCTACAGTTTTTATCGAAACTTCTTCGACCCCTACGCCCGCGAATGGCAGGGCGGTAACAGCCGCTGGGATCTGATCGACGTGGTCCGCACGGCTTACGCGCTGCGTCCGGAGGGCATTGTCTGGCCGGAAGAAGAGGGCCGGGTCACGCTGAAACTTGAGCGGCTGACGGCGGCCAACGGGATCGATCACGGCCATGCACACGACGCGCTGTCCGATGTCCGCGCAACCATAGCGCTGGCGCGTCTGGTCCGCGATAAACAACCCAAACTTTACGACTATCTTTTTGAATTGCGCTTCAAGCACAAGGTGCAGGATCAGATTCGGTTGATGCAGCCGCTTGTGCATATATCGGGTCGGTTCTCCGCGGCGCGAAGTTACGTAAGCGTCGTACTGCCGCTGGCCTGGCATCCGGTCAACCGTAACGCATTGATTGTCTGCGATCTGTTCCATGACCACAGTCCGTTGCTGGATGAAGACGGCGAGACCTTGCGCCAGCGTCTATATACCCGTCGCGAAGATCTGCTCGAAGGCCAGTTACCGGTCCCGCTCAAATTGCTGCATGTAAATAAATGCCCGGTCATTGCCCCGCTGAGCGTGCTTCGCGAGGAGGACCGTCAGCGTCTGCAACTGGACATGAGTGTTTATAAAACGCGTGTCGCCGCATTGAATGAAGGTCAGACGATCTGGCAGGACAAGTTGAAAAGCGTGTATGCCAACGACAACTTCGCTGCCAGTGAGGATCCGGAGCAGCAGTTATACGATGGCTTCATCAATGATCGGGACCGTCGCCTCTGCGAGCAGGTGCGAATTGCCGAGCCGCAGCAGCTGGCTAGCGATGTCTGGCCGTTCGATGATCCGCGACTGCCTGAATTGTTATTCCGCTATCGCGCCCGCAACTTTGCCGAAACCCTGAGTGTTGCAGAGCAACAGCGCTGGTTGGCGTTTTGTCAGTTGCGCCTGAGCGACCCTCAGGCCGGCGCGCCCAATACGCTCAAGGCCTTCAGCCGTGCGCTGGTCGAGCTCTCACTGAAGGCCACGCCCGAGCAACTCAAGGTGCTTGCCCAATGGCAGGATTACTCTCTGATGTTGAAACAGCGTCTGGGGCTTTAAGCGAAGAAGGGTTAATGGCAGGCAATAAAAAACGCCAGCAGTCGCTGGCGTTTTTGGGTCGGACGTTTCAGTGCGACGGCTGACTCTAAATTCGGGAATTAACCCAGCAGAGTTGCCCAGCCTTCAACCTCGTCGCCGCCCCACTTGGCTTTCCACTCTTTCAGCGTCTTGTGGTTGCCGCCTTTGGTTTCGATGATTTCACCGTTGTGCGGGTTTTTGTATTGCTTGACCTTACGAGCGCGCTTGGTGCCGACCGGCTTAACAGCAGCGCCACGTGGCGCCTTCATTTTGGATTCTGGATCCAGCAGCGCAATGATGTCGCGCAGGGACTTCTGATATTCGCCCATCAAAGTGCGCAGTTTGCCTTCGAACTCAAGTTCTTTCTGCAGTTTGTCGTCTTGTTGCAGATTTTGCAGGCGGGCTTGCAGTTCTTTGATGGCTTCTTCTGTTGCGCGGTATTCGTTGATCAGTGACATGGGGGCTACCTATGTTGTGATGGGCATGATGCGATGGCGCATAATAATCAGAGTGTTTGCGCAAGTAAACATTTAAGAAAAGTTTTATCCGTAGCATTTTGAAATGACCGAACACATACCCTCGATTTAGATACACATGTTGCGTTATAGAGCGCCAATGAGCTTGCCGCTTTTAGTGATGTATCTGGCGTCGAGTTTCCGCCGCCGATGAACCGGCCCGGCACTAATGCGTTAATCCCCGCAGGGTGCGCTTTTTTGCCGCCTGAAATGAGCGGCATACGGGTACTGCACAGTCCTCAGGTAATCGCTAGAATGGCGGCCTTTGCGAAGTTCTGGAGTTTTTCACATGCGCACTTTTCGTCTGGTGATTGCTTGCCCGGACCGTGTCGGTATCGTTGCCAAGGTCAGTAACTTTCTGGCGTCGTACAACGGCTGGATTACCGAAGCGAGCCATCACTCTGACAACCTCAGCGGCTGGTTTTTCATGCGTCATGAAATGCGCGCCGATACCCTGCCTTTCGACCTCGAAGGTTTCCGTGAAGCCTTTGCGCCCATCGCCGAAGAGTTTTCGATGGACTGGCGCATTACCGACTCCGCGCAGAAAAAACGCGTCGTGCTGATGGCCAGTCGGGAGTCCCACTGCCTGGCAGACCTGCTGCACCGCTGGCACAGCGATGAACTGGACTGCGAAATCGCCTGCGTGATTTCCAACCACCAGGACCTGCGCAGCATGGTCGAATGGCACAACATCCCTTACTACCATGTGCCGGTTGATCCCAAAGACAAAGAGCCGGCGTTCGCCGAAGTCTCGCGTCTGGTCAAACACCATGAAGCCGACGTTGTTGTGCTGGCGCGTTACATGCAGATCCTGCCGCCGCAACTGTGCCGGGAATACGCGCATCAAGTCATCAACATTCACCACAGCTTCCTGCCTTCGTTCGTCGGCGCCAAGCCGTATCACCAAGCGTCGCTGCGTGGCGTGAAACTGATCGGCGCTACTTGTCACTACGTCACCGAAGAACTGGACGCCGGTCCGATCATCGAGCAGGACGTCGTGCGCGTCAGCCATCGCGACAGCATCGAAAACATGGTGCGTTTCGGTCGCGACGTGGAAAAAATGGTGCTCGCTCGCGGCCTGCGCGCACACCTGGAAGATCGCGTGCTGGTGCATGACAACAAGACAGTGGTCTTTGATTAAGCAGTGATCAAGCGGTTTGGGTGAGCCGCTGAAGTTCAGCGGCTCACTGCGAAGCGATTGTCTCCAGACAGTCAGGCTGCCAAGGAAACACAGGCGTAATCAATATGAGCGATCCCCTCGACAAAGCCACCTCCAAAGCCCCGCCAACCCTTGGCGAGGGATGCCTGAGCCGTTACGACGTCGACGCAATGTCGCCGGAGGACGGAACGGATTTCGAGGGGGCCGAAGCATTATGGAAAGAACTGACGTCTGCCAAACGGGAAGACGAATCAGACGGTCTTGATCCGCAGTAACTTGTTCAAAAGTGGGCGCCCGACCATCAACAGAAACACCGGGCCGCCGGCGACCAGATAGAAGTAATAGGTAACAATCCGCCAGATAAGGATCGCCGCCGCTGCCGTCGACTTGCCCATCATCGGCGCCAGCAAGGCAGCCGACGTCAACTCCGCCGCGCCGGCACCGCCCGGCGACAGGCTGAACTGCCCGGCGCTCAGCGAGAGCATCTGCACCAGAAACGTCCACGCCCAGTCGATATTAACCCCCAACCCTTTCAGCGCCAGGTACAGCACGCTGTAACGCAGGCTCCAGTGCACGCAGGTCAGCGCAAATACTTGAAGCAGAATGCGGTGGGGCATCTTCCAGGTTTCAGCCAGCGCGTCGCGAAAATGCAGCAGCTTGCGCGCCCAGCGAATACGCGTGGTGTTCTTGCGCCTCAGGCGTTTGAGCACCCGACCGTTGAACTGAATGATGCGTCGGTGATACCGCGCGAAACCGGCGCACGCGCAAAGCCCGGCGCCGATCAGCAGGGCGCTGGCGATGAGCATCCATTCAAGATTTTCGCTGAGCTGGTGGAATACTGCGTAAATCAGGATGCCGATCAGAGCGAGCAGGAAAAACACCAGATCCATCAGTTGGTCAGTGGCGAAAGCCGCTGTGCTTTTCGCCGGGCCGATACCACTGCGCGAGAGCAGTGCCACCAGCGTCAACGGGGCACCGCTGCCACCGGGTGTTGCGCAGTAGGCAAACTCGGTCGCCATGACCACGGCGAGGCTCTTGCGCATGCCGAGCCCGCTGGCGGCGTCGCCGAGTAAAAGGCGCAGGCGCATTGTGTTCATGCACCAGCCCACCAGCACCATGGCAAACATGCCGACGAGGAGCATCACCGGGAAATTGCGCAGGCGATGAAACATGTCCGCGCCGCCCATGAAGAACGGAATCAGCAGGGCGAGTATCAGTGCTGCTGCGAGCCAGCCAAGTCGCCTCACGCCGCAGACCTGACGGTATTCAAGCCCTGTAACCAGGCAAATTTGCTCATCGGCGTGCGGCCGTCGTTCAGCAAGCGCTCAAGGGCTTGCAGCCAGTAACGACGGGAAAAGTCGTGGCGCATGTCCACAGGGTGCAGACCCAGACGAATAGTTGCGGCGTTGTGCAATTGAGCCTCACGGTGGTTGCTGACGATTTTCGATACCCCCCGGCGCCAGGCGCTGCGAGCGCTCCAGACGATGCCGGGCGCATCGATCTCGGAAAAGTCCGGCAGACGATACAAGTGTTGGGCATCACTTGTGTAGTCCAATGGCAATTTTCGCAGGGCATTGCGCGTGCCTTGGCTCATCAGCCAGGCCGGAGCGACGAATCCGTGAAGCGGCCATTCGTTGCGCCGGAATAGCTCCATGCCTGCTTCGAGCCGCTGCATCGCCTGCTGCTCGTTGAGGGTGTAGAACTCGCCTTCCCAGGTGTAAATGCGCCGCATGAAAAAGTCCTGTGGCGTGCGTGGGGCAGGGCTGTCGTCGCAGTGGTAATAACCGTGCAGCGCCAGTTCGTCACCCCGGGCGAGGCGGTTGTGCATCAACCGCTGGAAGTCCTGATTGGCGTCGACCGGGTCATGCTTGTGAAAGTCCGGGACCACAAGCCAGGTAATGGGGATGTTGCCCAGCGCATCGACGGCTTCCACAAACGGACGATAATCCGGCCAGGTCTGTGGTGCCACGTCGTGAAGGACGAGCATGACGCTGCGTGATGCGTTTGCGCAGGTTTCAGCCATGGGCACGGACCGGCTGGTGGGCACCGAGCACCGCCTGGTAATGGCCAAGCAACCCGGCGACCACGGTGTCCCACGCGTAGTGCGCCTCGACATGACGCCGCGCATTTGCACCTCGGCGTGCCGCATTCTCGGCAAACAGCTGACTCACAGATGCCGCCATGGCCAGCGGATGATTGGGCTCGCACAGCAGGCCGCAGTGTTCGGGAATGATTTCGCGGAACGCGCCGGCATCTACTGCGACCACCGGGATCCCGCTGGCCATGGCTTCGATCACCACCAGCCCGAAGGTTTCCTGATCCCCGGCATGCACCAGCGCATCAGCGCTTGCCAGCAGACGCGCGACTTCGGCGGCAGGGCGGAATTTATCCACAACCGTGACGTTGGCCGGTACGCCGGTGGGCATATGAGAACCTACCAACATCAGGTGGTACCCAGCGCCCAGCGCCCTCATGCAGTCGAGCAGAACAGTCAGGTTTTTCTCTTTCGACCCTCGACCCGCGAAGACAAGCAGATGTGTTTCTTCGGTCAGGCCTAGCTCGGCCTTGAGACCAGGGTCTCGCCGAGAGGGATGAAACGTCTGCAGATCAACCCCCAACGGTTGCACATGAACATTCTTCACACCCAGGCGGATCAGCTTGTCCGCCATTGCAGCGCTTGGTGCCAGCACCCGGTCGAAGTTGCTGTAGAGCTTGCTGACGTAATTCTCGACGTTGGCGCCCAGCCAGGTGCCGATGCGGTTCTTCACCAGCAGCGGCAAATCGGAGTGGTAGAAGCCTATCACCGGCACCTCCAGTTGACGTCGGGCATCCAGTGCGGCCCAGGCCGTCAGGTAAGGATCGCCGACTTCAATGAGGTCCGGCCGCAGACTTCGCAGGGCATCTCGCCAGGGACCGACGCGCAGCGGAAATCGATAGCCGTTGCCAAAAGGCACGGGCGGAGCGGGTACCCGATACACCCCGTCCTCATGACTGCTTTGCGGACCGGGAATCAGCAGGCTGTGTCGCACGCCCGGGTAAAGCGCGAGGCGACGGTGTTTGGCGTCCAGATACGTGCGCACGCCACCGCTGGCTGGGGCGTAGAACATGGTCATGTCAGCGATATGCACACGATGCCTCCGTCCATTGATCAGTCCTTCTGGTTGACCATCCACAGATACAGATGTTCGGTTGCAGATCGTCGCATCCATGCTCACGACGATGCCCATGGACGACCGTTGTGCCGCTTGCGCTAGAGTATAGCGGTGGCCTGAGGGCTGATCAGCGGTGCGGTCCCATCCGGGCGGCTGCCGCAGTCCCCTCGGGAATATCAAATGCGACGCTTGGGTGAACGGATGCCTGACTCACTACAGATTCTTATTGGCGCTGACCTGAAGGGCCAGCCGATCGGGCAGGCGATGCGTCTGGCCAACCGTCACGGGCTGGTGGCCGGCGCGACCGGCACCGGCAAAACCGTCACGCTGCAGCGCCTGGCGGAGGCGTTCAGCGAGGCTGGCGTGGCGGTGTTCGCGGCGGATATCAAGGGTGACCTTTGCGGGCTCGGTGCGGCGGGTGACCCTCAAGGCAAGATCGCCGAGCGCATCGCCGGCATGCCCTGGTTGCACCATAAATCTCAAGGCTATCCGGTGACCCTGTGGGATGTGCACGGTGAAACGGGCCATCCGTTGCGCACAACTCTGTCGGAACTGGGGCCGCTGCTGCTGGGAAGTTTGCTGGAATTGACGGATAGCCAGCAGTCGGCGCTGTACGCGGCGTTCAAGGTAGCGGATCGGGAAGGCCTGTTGTTGCTGGACCTCAAGGACCTCAAGGCGCTGCTCAATCATCTGCGTGACAACCCCGAAGTGCTGGGTGACGACAGCGCGTTGATGACCACGGGGTCGAGTCAGGCGCTTTTACGTCGGCTGGCGGTCCTTGAGCAGCAAGGCGCCGAGGCCTTGTTCGGCGAGCCGGCGCTGCAACTGGAAGACATTTTGCAACCTGCCAGCGACGGTCGCGGGCAAATTCATCTGCTTGATGCCAGCCGGCTGGTACACGAGTCGCCGAAGGTCTATGCCACGTTCCTGCTGTGGCTGCTGGCAGAGCTGTTCGAGCAATTGCCTGAGCGAGGCGATGCCGATAAACCCTTGCTGGCACTGTTCTTCGACGAAGCGCATTTGCTGTTTGCGGATACGCCGAAGGCGCTGCAGGAGCGTCTGGTACAAGTGGTGCGGCTGATTCGCTCGAAAGGCGTCGGTGTGTATTTTGTCACCCAGTCGCCGGGGGATCTGCCAGACAGCATTCTGGCGCAACTCGGTTTGCGGATTCAGCACGGCCTGCGCGCGTTCACCAGCAAGGAGCAACGGTCGCTGAAGGCCGTTGCGGAAGGTTTTCGGCTCAATCCCGAGTTCGATGCCCTTTCGGTGCTCACCGAGTTGGGTATAGGTGAGGCGCTGGTGGGTACCCTGCAGGACAAGGGCACGCCCGAGATCGTCCAGCGTGTGCTGGTCGCGCCGCCGCAATCCCGGATTGGGCCGTTGACCCAGGCCGAACGCGCCGCGCTGATCGCCCGGTCGCCACTGGCCGGGCGGTATGACAGACCCGTGGATCGCGAGTCGGCCTACGAACTGCTACTGGCGCGCAAGGGCGCACCGGCGGATCCCTCCCAGAAGGCCGGCGCTGAGGAGAAGTCGGAAGGCGGCTTTGCCGATATGGCCGGTGGTTTTCTGGGCGGGCTGGCGGGGCAGGCGGTCAAGAGTGCAATGCGCCAGGCTGCTAGCCAGATCGGCCGCGAACTGGTGCGGGGGTTGATGGGGTCGTTGCTGGGCGGTAGCAAAAAGCGCCGGTAAGCCATTCAATCTCTGATCCGTAGGCGCGCGCAGGCCCGCGAACGCATCCTCGCAGGTGACATCTGCGTCACAGGCATACCGCAATCGCGGGCAAGCGCGCTTCTACATTGGCGGACGTTTGGGCAATAAAAAGCCCATTCAATGAATGGGCTTTTTCAGAACGGCCGACGCTGTCAGGTCAAGCCAGCGCTTTGGACGCCAACCAGAACAAACCTGCCGACAGCGCGACAGTGGCGGGCAGGGTCAACACCCATGCCAGCAGAATGTTGCGAACCGTGCCGCCCTGCAGGCCGCTCTTGTTCGCCACCATGGTCCCGGCCACGCCGGACGACAGGATGTGAGTCGTCGAAACCGGCAGGCTGAACACGTTGGCCAGCGCAATGGCGCTCGCGGTGGTGATCTGCGCGGACATGCCCTGGGCGTAGGTCATGCCTTGCTTGCCGATCTTCTCGCCGATGGTCAGGACGACGCGTTTCCAGCCGACCATGGTGCCGATACCCAGCGCCAGTGCAACGGCGAAGATGACCCAGAACGGCGCATATTCAGTGGTCGCGGTCAGGTCCTTGCGCAGCTTCTCCAGATCCGATTTTTCACGGGCATCAAGGGCTGGCAGCTTGCCGACCTTGCGTGCTGTGTCATCCAGGCACAGCAGGTAGCGACGGACTTCGATGCGACGCTCCGGTGCGAGGCTGTGGTAGTCGGTGACACCCTTGAGGTTGTTCAACAGGGCATCAATGGTCGGCTCGGTTTGCTCAGGGTTGCAGCTGAAACGCTCGGGCAGATCGCCCGCCGCCGATTTGCCCAGCGCCAGGTACTCGCCCAGTGTCGCGTTGTTGCGCTGGTAAAACTGGCTCAGGTGCTGGGTGGCGTCGCGGGTGCGTTCGATCTGGTAGGTCGTGGTGCTAAGGTCCAGCACGAACTGCGCCGGGACAATGCCGATCAGCACTAGCATGATCAGGCCGATGCCTTTCTGGCCATCGTTGGAGCCGTGCACAAAACTCACCGCCATCGCCGAAATCACCAGCACCAGGCGATTCCAGAAGGGAGGGTGTTTTTTGTCATCAAGCTTGCGGCGTTGTTCCGGGGTCTTGTGCATCTTGGACAGGGGGCGCCAGGCCTTGAGGCCCAGCAGTACCAGAGCTGCCACGATGAAACCGGCCAGCGGTGAGAACACCAGCGAAGCGCCGATATCGATCGCTTTCTGCCAGTTAACGCCTTCGCCCAACGGAATGTGATTGATCAGCGCGTTGGCCAGGCCCACACCCAGAATCGAACCGATCAACGTGTGAGAGCTGGACGCCGGGATGCCGAAATACCAGGTGCCTAGGTTCCAGGTGATGGCCGCAGCCAACAGCGAGAACACCATGGCCAGACCATGACCGGTGTTGACATTGATCAACAACTCGACCGGCAGCAGATGCACGATGGCATACGCCACGCCGACGCCACCCAGGAGCACTCCGAGGAAATTGAACACACCCGAGAAAAATACCGCCAGATGGGGCGGCATGGCCTTGGTGTAAATGACTGTCGCCACCGCGTTGGCGGTGTCATGAAAGCCGTTGATGAACTCGAAGGTGAGGACAAACGCCAGGGCGAGCAACAAGCTCACAATCACCCAAGCATCCAGTCCGCTGAATAAATCGATCATGGAAGGTTTTCTGACCCGGTCTTAAGGGGGCGGGATTATGACAGAAAAAAAACTGCGCGATAGGCGCGCTGCTAATTGGTAGCAGCCTGCAACGAAATTTCTGTCCCGCCTGACCGTTGACTTCCTGTCTTGAAGGAGCGTGCGAATCACGCTGAACCTTGGACGAGTCTGTAAAACCTGGCCTTTAAAGCACTGGAAACGCTTGCCGTCGACTAATTGATTCAACGACAGGCAAGCGAGCGGCTCATGGCGCTTCCTTGAGTTCTTCTTCCATCTTTTGCAGCTCTTGCTTGAAAGCCTGGTCGAGCAGGCTGGCCCGTTTGCGCCAAGGCTTGCGCTCGGGCTCGGGCTGGGCGGCGTATGTTGTCACTTCGCCGCCATACACTTCCTTGTAACGTTGTTCCTGGCGTTCCAGTTCTACGCGCAGTTCATCTTTGGTCACGTTAATACCTGATCGGGTCGAGTTTAATCCCGGTGCTGACGCCGAGTCTGAAAGTGCCTGACCTGAGGATCGCAATGTATCGAATCAGGAATAATCGTCGGGCAGGGTCGCTGCACAAGAGGATTCACACTTCCACCAACGGCGGCTACGTGCACCAGAATGACAAAACTGTCGTAGCAACATTCTTAATTGATTGCCTGCAGGATGACAAATGACCTGGGTGTTGGCCTGCCATCGCTGAGCATTGCGATCGAGTCGGGCAATGCCTGCGTGAGTTTGGATCCATGCCAGATAGGGCGGGGAATAAACCACGCGATAGCGTTACTGGGCTTCAATGACGGCCACTATCGCGAAGATGCGCAGGCGAGTCAACTGTCAGAACTGTCGCAGTCGGACAACTGAGGATTTATACCTTTTTTATGTACGAATGTTCCTAAGTTGCACAGTCCGATTTATGGCGGAACTTGGTGAGTCAAATGTTTAACGCTACAGGCAGTTTTCTGGCGACGTAAATTCACGGGTTATGAAGGCGCGAATAGCCGATGTGTATTTAGACGCAAAAAATAAATGAGGAGGGCAGAGACAAAAACGGCCTTGGGTTAGCAAGGCCGTGCCTGGGACTTCTCAGTGGGTACCTGACCAGTAATCCAAAGAAGCCTCATATGGCAGGTGAAAGGTATAAGTAACCGTACGGCCGGTCAATTGCGATTATCGCCCACTCGTTCGATTATCGCCCAAAGCTGGCTTGCCGTGGCCTGGAAAACAGGCGAGAGTGGCGTTCTACAAGGCTTTCGCGGCCACGACGAACGGTGCCAGCATGAACGATCAATTGCGTAATTCTTTCACGTCACTTGCGCCGCCGATTGTTGCGTCCCCTGCTAAAAGGATTCAGGCGCTCACCGGCGATCCGGACTTCATGACCTCTCTGGCGCGAGGGTTGGCGGTCATTCATGCGTTTCAAGAGCGCAAGCGGCACCTGACCATTGCCCAGATCAGCCACCGAACTGAAATCCCCAGGGCCGCGGTTCGTCGCTGCCTGCACACGCTGATCAAGCTGGGTTACGCCACCACTGACGGCCGCACATACTCGCTGCTGCCGAAAGTGCTGACCCTCGGCCATGCCTATCTCTCGTCCACCCCTCTGGCAGTCTCGTCGCAGCCTTATCTGGACCGGATGAGTGATCGACTGCATGAGGCCTGCAACATGGCCACGCTGGAAGGCGACGACATTCTTTATATAGCGCGGTCGGCCACTACCCAGCGGCTGATCTCTGTGGATCTGGCAGTGGGTGGGCGTTTGCCGGCGTACTGCACGTCTATGGGGCGGATTCTGCTGGCGGCGCTGGACGACGTGTCGTTGCAGGAGTACCTCGACCACGTCGACCTGCAGCCCAAAACCAGTCGCACCTTGCGCACCCCCGAAGCCTTGCTCGAATGTCTGCAGCAGGTGCGGCAACAGGGCTGGTGCATTGTCGATCAGGAACTGGAGCAGGGCCTGCGTTCCATTGCGGTGCCGGTGTACGACGCCTCGGGTCAGGTGCTCGCGGCGCTCAATGTCAGCACCAGCGCCGGCCGGGTGACGCGTAATGAGCTTGAGCAGAAGTTTCTGCCGATCATGCTGGATGCCAGCCGTGACCTCAGCACGCAACTGTTTACCTGATCCTGAAAAGGGTCGGGCGACTGCATCCGGCTCACAATCACCACTCTCCGTTCGGTGATCGAACACTTAGTCGGTTATCGGATTGTTCCGCCCCGTTCCCGGGCATAACCTCAGTTGCAACGCCGTATCTGCCTCTAGAGAACGGCAACCGAGTGTGAACCTGGAGCACCCCATGGCTGTAATTCTTTCCCTTCACGAGGCCGTGAAGCAGTTCGTCAACGATGGCGATACCCTTGCACTGGAAGGCTTTACCCACCTCATTCCTACAGCAGCCGGACACGAGCTCATCCGTCAGAAGAAGAAAGATCTGACGCTGGTGCGCATGACCCCTGACTTGATCTATGACCAGCTCATCGGCGCAGGCTGTGCGAAACGGCTGATTTTCTCGTGGGGCGGCAACCCCGGGGTTGGTTCGCTGCATAGGCTTCGTGATGCGGTCGAGCGACAGTGGCCGCAGCCCATGGAGATTGAAGAACACAGCCATGCCGACCTTGCCAACGCCTACGTGGCGGGGGCGTCGGGTCTGCCGTTCGCGGTGCTGCGTGCGTACGCCGGTTCCGACTTGCCGAAGGTCAACCCGCTGATCAAAACAGTGACGTGCCCGTTCACCGGAGAAGTGCTGGCCGCAGTGCCGGCAGTGCGCCCCGACGTTACGGTCATTCATGCGCAGAAGGCGGACCGCAAAGGCAACGTGTTGCTGTGGGGCATCCTGGGCGTGCAGAAAGAGGCAGCGCTGGCGGCCAGGCGCTGCATCGTCACGGTCGAGGAAATTGTCGACGACCTTAACGCACCGATGAACGCTTGCGTGCTGCCAACCTGGGCGCTCAGCGCTGTCTGCCTTGTGCCGGGCGGCGCTCATCCTTCCTACGCCCACGGCTACTACGAACGCGATAACCGTTTCTATCAGGCGTGGGACGCCATCGCCCGCGACCGTGAGGGGTTTACCGCCTGGATTGACGAATACATCCATGGCACCCGGGACTTCAGTGAGTTCAAGAGCAAGCTGGCCCATGTGGCGGAGACTAATCAGTGAACTATTCCACCAGCGAAATGATGACCGTCGCTGCCGCGCGTCGGTTGAAAAATGGTGCCGTGTGCTTCGTCGGCATTGGCCTGCCCTCCAAAGCGGCCAATCTGGCGCGCCTCACTTCTTCGCCTGACGTGGTGCTGATTTATGAATCAGGACCCATTGGCGCCAAACCAGACGTGCTGCCGCTGTCCATCGGTGACGGCGAACTGGCGGAAACCGCTGACACCGTGGTGTCCACCAGCGAAATCTTCCGTTACTGGTTGCAGGGCGGCCGTGTCGATGTCGGGTTCCTCGGCGCGGCTCAGGTCGACCGGTTTGGCAACATCAACACGACGGTGGTCGGCGATTACCACAGCCCGAAAGTGCGCCTGCCGGGTGCGGGGGGCGCGCCGGAAATCGCGGGCTCCGCCAAAGAAGTGCTGATCATCCTCAAACAGTCGCCGCGGACCTTCGTCAATAAGCTGGACTTCCTGACTTCGGTCGGCCACGGCGAAGGCGGCGACTCGCGCAAACGCCTCGGCCTGCCGGGCGCCGGGCCGGTGGGCATCATCACTGACCTGTGCATCATGGAGCCGGAGGAGGGCACCCACGAATTCGTTGTGACGACCCTGCACCCGGGCGTGACCCGCGAGCAGGTGATCGCCGCCACCGGTTGGGACGTGCGATTTGCCGACACCGTGGTGAATTCCGACTCACCGAGCGAGTACGAACTGACTGCGCTGCGTGATCTTGAAGCGCGAACCGCGGCTGCCCATGGCCAGACGCCGGGAGAAGCATGATGCGTGACGTATTTATCTGCGACGCGATTCGCACCCCCATCGGCCGTTTTGGCGGCGCCCTCGCGGCTGTTCGTGCGGATGATCTGGCAGCGTTGCCCATAAAAGCCCTGATGGCGCGCAATCCGTCGGTCAATTGGGATGAGCTGGACGAAGTGTTCCTCGGTTGCGCCAACCAGGCCGGTGAAGACAACCGCAACGTCGCCCGCATGGCTGCGCTGTTGGCGGGGTTGCCGGCCAGTGTGCCCGGCGTGACCCTGAATCGCTTGTGTGCTTCGGGCCTGGACGCGGTGGGTTCTGCGTTCCGCGCCATTGCCTGTGGCGAAATGGAGCTGGCCATCGCCGGCGGCGTCGAGTCCATGTCCCGCGCGCCGTTCGTGATGGGCAAGGCCGACACGGCATTCGGCCGCAGCCAGAAGCTGGAAGACACCACCCTGGGCTGGCGTTTCGTCAATCCGCAGATGAAGGACCAGTACGGCGTGGAGGCGATGCCGCAGACCGGCGATAACGTCGCTGAGGATTTCGGCATCTCCCGTGAGGATCAGGACGCGTTTGCCCTGCGCAGCCAGCAACGCACGGCGGCGGCTCAGGCCTTGGGCTTCTTCGCTGAGGAGATCGTGCCCGTGCGCATCGCCCACAAGAAAGGCGAGACCGTCGTCGACACCGATGAGCACCCCCGTGCCGACACCAGCCTTGAGGCGCTCGGCAAGCTCAAGCCGGTCAACGGCCCGGGCAACACGGTCACGGCCGGCAACGCGGCGGGCCTCAACGACGGCGCGGCGGCGATGATTCTGGCGTCCGCCGAAGCCGTCAGGAAACACGGCCTGACCCCGCGCGCGCGCGTATTGGGCATGGCCAGTGCCGGCGTCGAGCCGCGCGTGATGGGCATCGGCCCGGTGCCGGCGGTGCGCAAGCTGGTTGCCAGGCTGGGGCTGGCGGTCAGTGATTTCGACGTCATTGAACTCAACGAAGCGTTCGCCAGCCAAGCGTTGGCGGTCATGCGTGAACTGGGCATCAATGACGATTCATCCAGGGTCAATCCCAACGGCGGGTCGATTTCCCTGGGGCATCCGCTGGGCATGAGCGGCGCGCGTCTGGTACTGACCGCCTTGCATCAACTTGAGAAAACCGGCGGCAGCAAAGCGCTGGCTACTATGTGCGTTGGTGTGGGGCAGGGGCTGGCTCTTGCGATAGCGCGCTAAACGACATTCTCGCAAACCAACTACCCGAGTCATCGGTTGCCTGCATGAAAGGGGCAACTTGCTGGCTCGGGTGGTTGTCCTTGTGATGTCGGAACGTTACTGCTTAAGTCTAAATGTTGCAGGTTATGTCTTAGACTGGCTGACCTTACAAACACCTGGGGAGATAATAATGACAACGACTCACTACACCGGCGAAGAACGGCGCAAGCGGATCTTCGCCATCGTCGGTGCTTCATCGGGCAACCTCGTCGAATGGTTCGACTTCTACGTCTACGCCTTCTGCGCCATCTATTTCGCGCCTGCGTTCTTTCCTTCCGATGATCCGACCGTTCAATTGCTCAACACCGCGGGCGTCTTCGCCGCAGGCTTTCTGATGCGTCCTATCGGCGGCTGGCTGTTCGGTCGCGTGGCCGACAAGCACGGCCGCAAGAACTCAATGATGATTTCCGTCCTGATGATGTGCGCAGGCTCGCTGGTCATTGCCTGTCTGCCTACGTACGCATCCATCGGTGCCTGGGCACCGTTTCTGCTGCTCATGGCGCGCCTGTTCCAGGGGCTGTCGGTAGGTGGCGAGTACGGCACCACCGCCACGTACATGAGCGAAGTCGCGTTGCGGGGGCAGCGCGGGTTTTTCGCTTCATTTCAGTACGTGACGCTGATCGGTGGTCAGCTGTTGGCCGTGTTGACCGTAGTCATCCTCCAGCAATTTCTCACCGCCGATGAGCTGAGAGCCTACGGCTGGCGTATTCCGTTCGTCGTCGGGGCGGTGGCGGCGGTGATCTCGCTGGTGCTGCGCCGATCGCTGAAAGAGACCACCACCGCTGAAGTGCGTCAGAACAAGGACGCGGGCAGTGTGTCTGCGTTGTTCCGCGACCACAAAGCGGCATTCATCACCGTGCTGGGCTACACCGCCGGCGGCTCGCTGATTTTCTACACGTTCACCACGTACATGCAGAAATACCTGGTCAACACCGTGCACATGGACGCCAAGGTCGCGAGCTACATCATGACCGGCGCGCTGTTCCTGTACATGTGCATGCAGCCGGTGTTCGGCATGCTCGCCGACAAGATCGGCCGCCGCGCTTCGATGCTGTGGTTCGGCGGACTGGGCACGCTGTGCACCGTGCCGCTGCTGCTGACGTTGAAAACCACCACCAGCCCGATCATCGCGTTCGTGCTGATTACCTTGGCGCTGGCCATCGTCAGTTTCTACACCTCCATTAGCGGCCTGGTGAAAGCCGAGATGTTTCCGGTGCAGGTTCGCGCGCTGGGCGTCGGTCTGGCCTATGCCGTGGCCAACGCGATCTTCGGTGGCTCGGCTGAATACGTGGCCCTGGGCCTGAAAAACATGGGTATGGAAAACACCTTCTACTGGTACGTGACCGCGATGATGGCGATTGCTTTCCTGTTCAGCCTGCGACTGCCGAAGAAGCCGGCTTACCTGCACGAAGATCACTGATCCCGGATCTCGCAGCGCGCGTCCCGGCAGGGCGCGCGTTGTCCCTGTTCATCACACTTATTCCACGTATTTCACGGAGCGACTGCCATGGCGTTCGTACAACTCGAAGACGGTGAGCTGCATTATCAGATTGATGGCCCGGTGGATGCGCCGGTGCTGGTGCTGTCCAACTCCCTGGGCACGGACTTGCACATGTGGGACGCGCAGATCCCGGCGCTGAGCAAGTCATTCCGCGTCGTACGTTACGACACGCGCGGCCACGGGAAGTCCCTCGTCTCTCAAGGGCCTTACACCCTTTCGCAACTGGGACGCGACGTGCTGGCGCTGCTCGATGCATTGAAAATCGACCGAGCGCATTTCTGCGGATTGTCCATGGGCGGCCTGATCGGGCAGTGGCTGGGTGTCCATGCCAACGACCGGTTGCACAAGCTGATTCTGTGCAACACCGCCGCGAAGATCGGCGATACAGAAACGTGGGCGCCGCGCATCGCGCAGGTGGAGAAGGGCGGCGAGCGGGCCATGAAAGAAATGGGCGCTGGCGCTGTAGGGCGTTGGTTCACCCCTGACTTTGCCAGTCGGCACTCCGACAAGGTCACGCCCATCACCGACGTACTGGCGGCAACTTCTCCGCTGGGTTACGCCGCCTGCTGCGCGGCTGTCCGGGATGCTGATCTGCGTAAAGAAGTCAGTTCGATTACCGTGCCCACGCTGATCATCTGCGGCAGCCATGACGCCGTCACCACGGTGGCGGACGGGCATTTTCTGCAGAATCACATCCACGGCAGCGAGCTATCCGACTATTACGCCGCGCACTTGTCCAGCGTCGAGCTGGGTGAGGTCTTTGCCCTGCGCGTGACGGAGTTTTTGTTGGCGTAACGGCTGTGGCCTTTGCTTGAAACAGCCTAAAAAACAGGCAAAAAAAACCCACCAATCGGTGGGTTTTTTCATACGCGCTGGATCAGAACAAGCGGGTAGACGGCACATCGCCCGCCGTCGGCTGACGCTCGCCGGTCGGGGTCTGTTCATACCAGCCGCCGCCCAGGGCACGGTACAGATTGACCTCGCTGTTGAGCTGCGACAGGCGATCGGTGATCAACGACTGTTGCGCGTTGAACAACTGACGCTGGGCGTCGAGGAAGGTCAGGTTGCTGTCGATCCCGATGCGATAGCGCCGCTCGGCCAGGCGGTAGTAGTCCTGGTTGGCGTTGACGAAATCCGTCTGCGCCTTGAGCTGATCGGTGTAGGTTTTGCGCGCGGCCAGGCCGTCGGAGACTTCCTGAAACGCCGTCTGGATCGCTTTCTCGTAGTTGGCGACGCCGATGTCTTTCTGGATCTTCGAGTAGTCGAGGCTTGCGCGCAGACTGCCTGCGTTGAAGATCGGCAGATTGATCGTCGGCTCGAACAACCACGTGCCCGAACCGCCCTTGAACAAACCGCTCAGATCGCCGCTCGCCGTACCGGCACTGGCCGTCAGGCTGATGCTCGGGAAGAACGCGGCACGTGCGGCGCCGATGTTGGCGTTGGCCGCTTTCAGGCTGTATTCGGCCTGAAGAATGTCCGGGCGACGCTGCAGCAGCTCCGACGGCAGACCCGCAGGCATTTCGTTGAGCATGTCAGCACTCAACGGCTTGGGCGCGGGCAGGTTGGCCGGCAGACTGGTGCCTAACAGCAGCACCAGATTGTTCTCGTCCTGGGCAACCAGGCGCTGATACTGCGCCAGCTTGACGCGAGCGCTCTCGACGGAGGTGCGCGATTGCGCAAGATCCAGCGCCGAGGCCACACCCACTTCACTGCTGCGGGAAGTCAGACGCAGGCTTTCTTCGAAGGCGCCCAGGGTGTCCTGGGTCAGCTTCAACAGCTCTTTGTCCGCTTGCCACGTCAGATAGGCGTTGGCCACGTTGGCGACCAGACTGATCTGCGTGCTGCGACGGCCTTCTTCACCCGCGAAGTAGGTCTGCAGCGCCTGCTCACTCAGGCTGCGCACTCGTCCGAACAGATCCAGCTCATAGGAACTGATGCCCAGACCCACCGAGTACTGACTGGTGATGCGGGACTCGCCGGTTTGCGACAGGTCGCCCGGAACGCGCTGACGCGTGCCGGTGCCCGAGGCTGCCACAGCCGGGAACAGGTCCGCACGTTGAATGCGGTACTGCGCGCGGTAGGCATCGATGTTCAACGCGGCAACGCGCAGGTCACGGTTGTTCTGCAGTGACGTCTGAATCAGTTGCTGCAGCGCCGGGTCATGGAAAAACTGACGCCAGCCTTGTTCGGCCGCCGCCTGATTCGCCGCTTGGGCCGGCGAGTACGCCGGGCCTTGCGGGAACTGAGCCGGCACCGGTGCGGCGGGCTGCTTGTAATCGGGGATCAACGAGCAGCCGCCGAGAATGAACGCGGTGACCGCCAGCGAGATCAGGGACTTGCTCATTGGCCAGCCTCATCGTGTGGAGTGTGTTTCTGTTTGCCTTTGAACAGCGAGGATATCGAAACGAAGAACAATGGTACCCAGAAGATCGCCAGGATAACCGCGGTGATCATACCGCCGATTACGCCTGTACCGATCGAATGCTGGCTACCGGCACCGGCGCCCGAGGAAATCGCCAGCGGGACCACACCGAGGATGAACGCCATAGACGTCATCACGATGGGCCGCAGACGCATCCGGCAGGCTTCAATGGTCGCCTCGACGATGTCCTTGCCCTGCTCATGCAGCTCCTTGGCGAACTCGACGATCAGAATGGCGTTTTTCGCCGCCAGACCCACCGTCACCAAGAGACCTACCTGGAAGAACACGTCGTTGGACAGACCGCGCAAGCTCGTCGCCATCAGCGCACCGATGACCCCGAGCGGGATGACCAGCAATACCGCGATCGGAATCGACCAGCTTTCGTACAGCGCTGCCAGACACAGGAACACGATCAGAATGGAAAGTGCGTACAGTGCGGGCGCCTGAGAGCCTGACAGACGCTCTTCATAGGAAAGACCGGTCCAGGAAAGGCCCACGCCGGCCGGCAACTTCTTGGCCAATTGCTCGACCTCCGCCATCGCGTCGCCGGTGCTGTAACCCGGCGCCGGAGTACCCAGTACTTCCTCTGCCGGCACACCGTTGTAACGGGACAGCTTTGGCGAACCGAACACCCACTCGCCTGTGGCGAAGGAGGCAAACGGCACCATCTCGCCGGCGGTATTGCGCACGTACCACTTCTTCAAGTCTTCCGGTTTCATCCGCGCACTGGCTTTGCCCTGCACGTACACCTTCTTGACCCGACCGCGGTCGATGAAGTCGTTGACGTAGCTGCCACCCATCGCGATGGACAGCGTGGTGTTGATGTCCGACAGACTCAGGCCCAGGGCCTGTGCACGCTCGTCATCGATGACCAGTTGATACTGCGGCTCATCGTTCAGACCGTTGGGACGCACGCCCGCCAGAATCTTGCTCTGTGCCGCCATGCCCAGCAGTTGGTTACGCGCTTCCATCAGCTTGGCGTGACCCACGCCGCCCTGATCCTGCAAGTACACATCGAAACCGGTGGCGTTACCCAGTTCCAGTACCGCAGGCGGTACAACCGCAAAGGTCATCGCGTCGCGGAAACCGAAGAAGTGCTGCTGCGCCCGTTTGGCCAGCTCGAACACGCTGTTGGAAGAATCACGGTCGCCCCACGGTTTCAGCATGATGAATGCCAGACCGGAGCTCTGACCGCGACCGGCAAAGTTGAAGCCGTTCACGGTGAACACCGAGTTGACCGCGCCCGATTCTTCTTCAAGCAGGTACTTGCGCATGTTGTCGATGACGGTCTGCGTACGTTCAGCCGAGGAGCCTGGAGGCGTCTGCACCTGGGCGAAAATAACGCCCTGGTCTTCTTCCGGCAGGAACGCGCTCGGAATCCGGGTGAACATCCAGATGGTGCCGCAGACGATCAGCGCGTAAACGATAAAGGCCGGAATCTTGTGCTTGAGCATGTTGCCGACGCCGCGCTCGTAGCTCACTACGCTGCGGTCGAAGGTACGGTTGAACCAGCCAAAGAATCCACGTTTCGGCTGCCCGTGCTTCTCGTGATCGATCGGCTTGAGCAGGGTGGAGCACAACGCCGGGGTGAAGATCAGCGCGACCAGTACCGAAAGCGCCATCGCCGAAACGATGGTGATCGAGAACTGACGGTAGATCACACCCGTGGAGCCGCCGAAGAACGCCATTGGCAACAGAACCGCACACAACACGAGTGCGATACCGACCAGTGCGCCCTGGATCTGCTCCATGGATTTGATCGTGGCGTCCCGCGGCGACAGTTTTTCCTCCGCCATCACCCGCTCGACGTTTTCCACCACAACGATGGCATCGTCCACCAGCAGGCCGATGGCGAGAATCACCCCGAACATGGTCAACGTGTTGATGGTGAAACCGGCGGCGGCGAGGATCCCGAACGTACCCAGCAATACCACTGGCACGGTCATCGTGGTGATGATGGTGGCGCGGAAGTTCTGCAGGAACAGATACATCACCAGGAACACCAGGATGATCGCTTCACCCAAGGTATGAACAACCCCGGTGATGGATTCCTGAACCACCGGCGTGGTGTCGTACGGATAAACCACTTTCATGCCAGGCGGGAAGAACGGCTCCAGCTGGGCAATCGTGGCGCGGATCGCCTTGGCGGTGTCCAGCGCGTTGGCACCGGTCGCCAGCTTGATCGCCAGACCGGACGCCGCCTTGCCGTTGAACTGCGCGTCGATGCTGTAGTTCTCGCCGCCCAGGCCGACTTCCGCCACGTCCTTGAGGCGAACTTGCGAACCGTCCTGATTGACCTTCAGCAGAATGTTGCCGAACTGCTCGGCGGTCTGCAGACGGGTTTTACCGATGATCGTGGCGTTCAGCTGCTGGCCCTTGAGCGCAGGCAAACCGCCGATCTGGCCGGAAGACACCTGAACGTTCTGGGCAGTAATGGCCGTTTTGACGTCAACCGGGGTCAGCTGGAAGTTGTTCAGCTTGGCCGGGTCAAGCCAGATACGCATCGCGTACTGAGCACCGAAGACCTGAAAGTCACCCACACCGGAGGTACGGGAAATCGGGTCCTGCATGTTCGACACGATGTAGTTGGACAAGTCTTCCTTGCCCATGCTGCCATCTTCGGACACCAGGCCGACCACCATCAGGAAGTTCTTCACCGCCTTGGTCACGCGGATACCCTGCTGCTGCACTTCTTGGGGCAGCAGCGGGGTGGCGAGGTTGAGCTTGTTCTGTACCTGAACCTGGGCGATGTCCGGGTTGGTGCCCTGGTTGAACGTCGCGGTGATGGTCATGCTGCCGTCGGAGTTACTTTCCGAAGACACATAACGCAGGTTGTCGATACCGTTGAGCTGCTGCTCGATCACCTGAACCACGGTGTCCTGCACGGTTTGCGCGTTCGCGCCCGGGTAGGTCACCTGAATCGCGATGGCCGGTGGCGCGATCGCGGGGTATTGGTTGATCGGCAACTTGAGGATCGATAGCGTCCCCACCAGCATGATCACGAGGGCAATTACCCACGCGAAGATTGGCCGGTCGATAAAAAATTTCGACATGAATTACTCCCCTTTGCTGCCTGCGGCTTTATCAGTTGCCGGGGCAGTTGCCGGGTTCGGTGCCGGGTTAGCTGCATTGACGTTGGTGGCTTCGGCCACTTTCACTTCAGCACCTGGCTTGACGTATTGCAGCCCTTCGGTAATCACGCGATCACCTGCGCTCAAGCCTTTCTCTACCAGCCAGTCGCTGCCGATGGTGCGGTTGGCAACCAGCGTGCGGGACTCGACCTTGTTGTCAGCATTCACCACCAGTGCGGTCGGCGTGCCTTTAAGGTCGCGGGTGACGCCTTGCTGTGGAACCAGAATCGCGTTCTCGGCCACGCCCGATTGCAGTCGTGCATGCACGAACATGCCTGGCAGGAGGGTGTGATCCGGGTTCGCGAACACGGCGCGCAGGGTCACGGAACCGGTGGTCTGGTCGACCGACACTTCGGAGAACTCAAGCTTGCCTTCGACCGGATAGAGGCTGCCGTCTTCCAGCACCAGCTTGACCTTGGCGGCATTGTCGCCGGCTTTCTGCAGCTTGCCGCTTTCCAGCTCCCGACGCAGCTTGAGCATCTCGGCCGAAGACTGGATCACGTCGACGTAAATAGGGTCGAGCTGCTGGATGGTGGCCATCGCATCGGCCTGACCGTTACTCACCAGCGCACCCTCAGTCACGAGGGAGCGGCCAATGCGGCCTGAGATCGGCGCATAGACCTTGGTGTAACGCAGGTTGATTTCTGCCGTCTGCACCGCCGCCTTCGCTTCGCGAGCCGAACCTACCGCCGTGTCGTATTCCTGACGGCTGACCGCTTGCTCATTGATCAGCTGCTTATAGCGGCCGGCCAGGGAGTTGGAGGATTCGTAGGTCGCTTTGGCGCTGTCCAGGGTGGCCTGATAGATCGCCGGGTCAATCTGGTAAAGCTGCTGACCCGCCTTGACGTCTCCACCTTCGGTGAACAGGCGCTTGAGGATGATGCCGTTCACTTGCGGACGCACTTCGGCAATCCGGAACGCAGTGGTGCGGCCGGGAAGTTCGGACGTCAGGGTGTAGGCCTGGGTTTTCAGAGTGACGACGCCGACCTGAGGGGGCGGTGGTGCTGGGGCCGCTTCTTCCTTTTTGCTGCATCCGCTGAGCAGCGATGCAAGGGCGATGGCAGTGACCAGTACGGTAACAGCTGGCTTGAATTGCATGAAGATCCTCGGGTCAGGAGCCTGAACTCATGAAAAGTGGAAAGGGGCGGGAAAGGGTTCCTGCTGGATAAGTAGGATGCTAATGAATATACTTACATTCACGGTTGTTTGTAAACACCCAAGAGTGTGACACTCCAGCGCACCGAGGGCATCGATTGTAGATCCGGGACAAGGCATTACAAAGGCCGCCCGACATGCTGTGCAGGCCACTCGACCAGAGCGCCTGACGCATTTTCATAGAGGTTTTTACTGCCATGGTCCGACGCACGAAAGAAGAGGCTCAGGAAACCCGCAGGCAGATTCTGGAAGCTGCCGAGCAGGCTTTCTATGATCGAGGGGTTTCCCGCACGACGCTCGCCGACATTGCGGCCTTGGCTGGCGTGACCCGTGGCGCAATCTATTGGCATTTCAGCAACAAGGCCGATCTGGTCCAGGCGATGCTCGACAGCCTGCACGAGCCTCTTGAAGAAATGGCGCGGGCGAGCGAAAGCGAAGACGAAGTGGATCCGTTGGGATGGACGCGCAAGCTTCTCATCCATTTGTTTCAGCAAGTTGCCAGCGATCCTAAAACCCGCCGCATCAACGAAATTCTGTTTCATAAATTCGAATTTACCGACGAAATGTGTGACATGCGGCAACAACGGCAATTTGTCTGGCTTGACGCCAACGAGCGCATTGCACTGGCGCTCGGTAACGCTTCCCGGCAAGGCCAGCTTCCCGCTGACCTCAATCCGCAACGCGCAGCGATCTGCTTGCACGCTTATATCCACGGCATCATCGGCCAGTGGCTGCTGGTGCCGGAGAGCTTCTCGCTGCAAGACGACGCAGAGCGACTGGTTGACGGCATTCTCGACATGCTCCGCTTCAGCCCGGCGTTACGCGACCCGGTGTCTCCCGCATCCTCAGTCAACTGATCCGCCAGCACCCCACCGCCACTTGGAAAAACTGAGCTGTGTGGCGCTTGGCCTGTATCTATACCGCGCCTGACCTTCGCTGAACAGGCGGTTTACCCTGGCTTTACCCCGCGATCACCGTGATTCAGCCCCCATTCAGGCATGGCTACCCATTGAAGTGCCGAATGCTGCCCTATTGCAATCTGGCGTCTACGCTTCCCCCCATAACCAATAAGAGTGGGGGCGAAGCGATGGCAGTCGTATCAAAACACGCATGCAGAAAACTCCTGATGGGTGCGCTTGCTGCCCTGAGCATCGGACAAGGCTGGGCAGCGGGCGACGAAGCTCAGGAATCGGCAGCGGCCAAGGGACTGCTGGAAAAAGCCGTGGCCCGTTACCGTGTCCGGGGGGACAAAGCACTGGCCGAATTCAGCCGCCAGGGCGAGTTCGTCGATGGCGAGCGTTATGTCTTCGTCACCGATACCAAAGGGATCATGCTTGCAAGTGGCGGGCCATCGGTGGCGTTGATCGGCCGTGATGTCTCCTCGGTGCTCGATCCCGAGCTGCAGAAAAACTTCAAGCAGGTGCTGCAGACCCCGGAAAGCGCCGGCGTTCAGCAGGCCGAGTATCGCTGGCAGAACTGGCGCGACGGCAAGGTTGAGCGCAAACGTGTGTATTTTCAGCGCATCGGCGATCGGGTTCTCGCCGTCGGCTACTACCTGCCGCGCGCTTCGCCGGAGCAGGCAAGGGCGTTGCTCGAGAAGGCGTCCAAAGCGCTGGAACAGGACAAGGACGGCACCCTTCGCGCCATCAACGACCTCAAGGGCGGATTTCTGCAAGATGATCTGTACGTCTTCGTGGTGAACGTCGACACCAAACGCTATGTGGCCCACGGCACCAACCTGCGGCTGGTGAACACCGATTTCAGCAAGGTCAAGGACCCGGAAGGCAAGCCGGTCGGCATCCCGATGCTTGAACTGGTGAAGAAACAGGCCCAAGGCGAATACGAATACCGCTGGCGCAACCCGGTCACCAGCAAGATCGAACACAAGCACGCTTACGTGCGCAAGGTCGGTGAATTCCTGGTGGCGGTGGGTTATTACAGCGGCTGAGCATCCTCACAGGTTCGTTCATCGGTCCTTGTCGTCGCGCCCGCGCAGCAGGTTGTTGGGCATTGCCAGCGCAGCAGACAAACCCAGCAGTGAGACCGCCGCGCTGGCCATCAGCAGGTGCTGAAACGTCATCGACAGCTGCCCGCGCAGCAATTCAAGGGCCGGGCCGCTGGCGGCGTGCAGGCTGTCCATCAGCAAGTTGCCCGAACCTTCGTCCGCCATTGAACGGCCTCCGACCTGGGCAATGCCGGAACCGGCGAGCATCGCCAGCAGCAGTGCCGACATCGTCGCCACACCGACCGCGCCGCCCAATGAGCGAAACAGGTTGGTCGTGCTGGTCGCCACGCCCATGTCTTTGACCTCCACCGAGTTCTGTGTGCCCACCAGCGACGTCGGGAATTGCATGCCGCTGGCGATGCCGGTCAGGACCATGAACAGGCTCGTTAGAATGGCCGACTGAGGCGGCGTGAGGGCGATGCCGAGGATTGCCAGCGGCATCAACGCTGCGCCAGTGAGGATGATTGGCTTGTAACGGCCCGTCAGCGAAGTGCGGCGGCCGCCGAAGTACGCGCCCATGGGCATGCCGATGGCCAGCGGCATCAGGTGCAACGCCGCGCTGTCGGCCCCTGCGCCGGTCACGGTCTGAAAGCGCAGCGGCAGCAGCACGATCAGCGAGATGGCCTGGAAGCTGGTGAAGAAAATCGTGCACCAGCAGAGCACCGCGCTGCGATTGGCGAACAGGTGTATCGGCAGCAGAGGCTCGCGGGTGCGCCGCTCATACAGCACAAAAATCACCAGTGCGAGCAGCGCCACCGACAGTTGCATGACCACCGACTGGTCGCGCCAGCCGCGGCCCTGACCGATTTCGGTAATGCCCAGCAGCAGTGAGGTCAGGCCGATGATCATCAACACCGTGCCGAGGTAGTCGATCACCGGTTTGCGCTGAGGGACCGGCAAGCCGACCAGCGTTTTGCGCGCCACCCACCATGCCGCCAGCCCCAGCGGCAGATTGATAATGAAGACCCAGCGCCACGACAGGTATTCGGTCATGAAGCCGCCAAGCACAGGGCCGGCCACGCTGGCCGCCGCGTACATGCCGCTGAAGTAACCCTGATAACGGCCGCGCTCCCGGGGCGGAACGATGTCGCCGATGATCGCCTGGCTCACGGAAACCATGCCGCCGGCGCCGATGCCTTGCAGCACCCGCGCCAGCACCAGTTGTTCCATGCTCTGGGCCATGGCGCAGAACAGCGAGGCGAGGGTAAAGGTCGCCAGCCCGAACAGCATCAGGCGCCGCCGGCCGTATAAATCCCCGAGCTTGCCGTAAATCGGCACGGCCACGGTGAGCGCGACCATGTAGGCGGAGATCACCCAGGCGAGCAGGTCGAAATCCTGGAACTGGGCGGAGATGGCCGGCATCGAGACCGCAACGATGGTCTGATCCAGCGCGCTGAGAAACACGGCCATCATCAGCGCAAACAGAATGCTGCGGATGTCCGGACGGGGTTGATTAAGGCTCGTCACAGAAGGGACTCGACTGGCAGATTGACCCGCTGAACACCCGCAGGAATTTGTGCCAAGTCTAGTCCGTTAGCTTGCTAATCGATAGCAGGCTGTGGGGATTTTCGCAGTACGTTGACCCGCGTTACGTCGACCGGCAGTTGCCGTCAACGAAGGGCGCTGAACGTCGCATCAGTGGGCACGCAATGCCCCATCGTGCAGACCACCGCCATGCGTGGCGTCTGCCGCATCTGTTCGATTCGGTAGGCACCTGCGGCATACAGGCTCAACACGGCAGCAACGGCGACGACATAAACGCACTGTCTTTTTATTGTGGTTCTCATGACATTTGCCTCGATCCGGTAGGACAGCTGGTTCAGAGCGGACACTGTCAGTGTAGGTCGCTATTGGCGAGTGGACCGGGCGATGGGGATTGAATGTTTGTATCAGGCGGGCCGTTGGTGAAGAGCCAGCATTGCGCCGCTCAGCCAATGCGCCGTTCAGCCGCCTGCAGCGACAGCCAGTCCAGCAGGTCAAGCAGTGGCGAATGCACGCTGGCGCCCCTGGGATGCACGAAGTAATACGCCGCGCCGGTCCGCACTTTCAGCTCGAAGGGCATGACCAGCCGCCCCGCGCTCAGGTCTTCACCGATCAGCGACCAGTCGCCAATGGCAACGCCCGAACCTTGTGAGGCGACGGTCATCGCCAGGTCCATCGTGTCGAAGTGCTGGCCTTGCTCGATATTGCCCGGCTTCGCCCGGGCGGCCTTCAGCCACAGCGTCCAGTCCCGCTCGTCGAGGGTTGGGTGCAGGAGCATGTGCCGCTCCAGATCGGCGAGGCGGGAGAGGGGATTGCCGGACGCCAGTGACGGCGAGCACACGGGCGTCAGCTGTTCATCGAACAGATGCTGCACATGGCTGGTATCACCCGGGTACGCGCCGAACACCACGGCGGCATCGAAATCCTCCCGCCGAAAATCCACCGTGTGGGCGCTTGTGGTGGTCAGTTGCACTGGCACGTCAGGCCGCTCTTTCTGCCACTGCATCAGGCGCGGTAATAACCAGCGGCTGATGCAGGTGGGTGCCTTGATCTGCAGCGCCCTTGGTCTGGCATTGACCTGATCCACCGCTTCTTCGATCAGGCTGAACACCTGCTCGATGCGCGGCAGCAGTTCGCGGCCCTGGGCTGTCAGGCTCAAGCCCCGGGCCTGACGATTGAACAGGCGATAGCCCAGATGCGCTTCGAGCCCGGAGATCTGTCGGCTGACAGCGCCCTGGGTGATGTGCATTGCCTCCGCGGCTCGGGTGAAGTTGCAGCACTTCGCCGTGATCAGGAACGTATGCAGCGCGGGCAGGGGAGGAGGGCGTTTCATCGGCAGGCGAGCCATGAGCTGAGGACATGGCTAAGCATGACATTTTATGCGTTGTGGTCGATACGGCCCGCAGCTTCAATAGTCGCCTACTGAGCCTGGCAAATTGCAGGCGCGTCGGGCAAGACTTCACAAAAGGGGCAGGCACATGGCGACGTGCGGGGAAGTGCTGGTCAGGTTGCTGGAAGGTTACGGGGTCGAGCGGGTGTTCGGCATTCCGGGCGTGCACACGGTCGAGCTTTACCGGGGCCTGGCGGGGTCGTCGATCAGACACATCACCCCGCGTCATGAGCAGGGCGCAGGCTTCATGGCCGACGGTTATGCGCGCACCCGGGGCAAGCCCGGCGTGTGCTTCATCATCACCGGCCCCGGCATGACCAACATCACCACTGCGATGGGCCAGGCCTACGCGGACTCGATCCCCATGCTGGTGATTTCCAGCGTGCAGTCGCGCAGCCAATTGGGCGGCGGTCGCGGCAAACTGCATGAACTGCCGTCCCAGAGTGCGCTCGTCGCGGGTGTCGCGGCCTTCTCCCACACGCTGATGTCTGCGGCTGAATTGCCGTCGGTACTGGCCCGGGCGTTTGCGGTATTTCAAGCGGCGCGTCCGCGTCCCGTGCATATCGAGATCCCGCTGGATGTGCTGGTGGAAAATGCCGACGCCCTGCTGCACAGCCAACCGGTATCGGTGACCCGCGCGGGACCGGCGCCCTCAGCGATCAGGCAGATGGCACGTCTGTTGGCCACGGCGCAACGGCCACTGATTCTCGCGGGAGGCGGCGCCATTGACGCCGCCCCGGCGCTGACGCGTCTGGCGGAACGGCTGAACGCGCCGGTCGCGCTGACCATTAACGCCAAAGGCATGCTGCCGGGCGCTCACCCGCTGCTGATCGGCTCGACGCAGTCCCTCGAGGCCACCCGAGAGGTCATTGAAAGCGCCGACGTGGTGCTGGCCATCGGCACTGAGCTGGCGGAGACCGATTACGACATCACCTTTCAGGGCCACTTCAAGATTCCGGGCGCGTTGCTGCGCATCGACATCGATCCCGATCAGACCGTGCGCAACTTTGCGCCGACCCTCGGGCTGGTGTCCGACGCTCAATACGCCGCCGAGGCTTTGTTCGATGCGCTGGCCGACGAAGTGCTGGCAACACGCAGCGAGGAGTGGGGCGCTGCGCGGGTTGCGGAGCTGAGGACAAGTCTTGAGGCGGGCTGGGAAGATGCCACCCGTGGGCAGACGCTGTTCTTGCAAACGGTGCTCGAAGCGTTGCCGGACGCCGTGATCGTGGGCGACTCGACCCAGCCGGTCTACACAGGCAACCTGACCCTCGACCTCGACAAGCCCAGGCGCTGGTTCAACTCATCAACCGGTTACGGAACCCTGGGTTACGCATTGCCCGCCGCCGTGGGCGCCTGGCTGGGCAGTCGCGACGCTGGAGAGTCCAATTCAGTGGTGTGCCTGATCGGTGATGGCGGTTTGCAGTTCACCTTGTCCGAACTGGCGAGTGCGGTGGAAGCGCGAACGCCGATTATCGTGCTGCTGTGGAATAACCAGGGTTACGAAGAGATCAAGAAGTACATGGTCAACCGCGCCATTGAGCCCATCGGCGTCGATATTTACACGCCTGATTTCATCGGTGTGGCCAAAGCGCTGGGGTGCGCCGCGGAGGCGGTGGGCAGCGTTGAGCAATTGACCGCCGCCCTGCACTCAGCCAGCCAGCGCAGCGGTCCGACGTTGATCGAGATCGACCAGGCTCAATGGATGAGCAGCCTCGGCTGACTTCTTACTTTGACTGATCGGCGCGGTTTAAACCGTGCTGCGCAGGCGCGCCAGATCTCGCAACGGTGGCGCGCCGAACAGGCGGCTGTATTCGCGGCTGAACTGCGAAGCGCTTTCGTAGCCGACCCGGTAGCCAGCGGCCGAGGCTTCGAGGCCGTCCGCCAGCATCAACCGCCGCGCCTCTTGCAAGCGCAGTTGCTTCTGGTATTGCAACGGGCTCATGGCGGTGACGGACTTGAAACGGTGGTGCAGTGTCGAGACGCTCAGGTTCACCTCCCTCGCCAGATCTTCAATCCGCAATGGCTCCTGGAAATGGTCGTTGAGCCACTTGATCGCCTGGGTGACGCGGTGGGTCTGGCAGTTGGAGATGGCGATTTCATACAGCCGATGTCCTTCACTCCCACGTAGCAGTCGGTAAAGGATCTCCCGGTTGATCAGCGGTGCGAGCATGGGAATGTCTTTCGGCGTGTCCAGCAGGCGGATCAGACGGATGACGGCGTCGAGCAGCTGTGAATCGATCCGCTCGACGTACATGCCACGCCCGCTGTGACGCGTCGGCACGCTCATCGGACCGGCTTCGGCAATCAGTGCGTTGATTTCGACCGGATCGATTTCCAGGCGCAAGGCCAGATGCGGTTCCTCCGGGGTCGCGTAAATGACCTTGCCGCTGATGGGCAACGCTACCGAAAGCACCAGGTAATTGAGCGGGTCGTAGGTGTACAGCTCGCCGCCCAGCGTTACGTCCTTGCGGCCCTGAGCCATGATGCACAGCGCCGGCTGCACCAGCCCCGGCACCGATTGCGACGGGCGATCGTGGCGAACCATGAACAACGGCTTGATCACCGTCTGGAAGCTGCCATCGACGGGGGCATGCCGGCGGATCAGTTCTGCCAGCTCGGCGCGCTGCTGCGTCATCTGCGCGCTCAGCTCGGCATCAGGTCGAGCATCCGGAGCGGACGGCGCAAGAGCGGATAGCGACATGGGGAATTCCTCTGACAGGGCGTTAATGCAGCACAGCTTATTTTTGGGCAAGCGCAAGCGTTAGGCGAATCCTGCCGGATGCTTGCCTGATTCTGTTACCGATGTGTTGCGTTGCCATGAACGGGCCCTGTTCGCCCGGGATGGTTGCTCGAAAGTCCATGTGCATCGCGCGGCACAGCGGCGAGGCCGGCCATCACGATGAACCTGCCAGCGCAGAATCAGGCAATAACCGGGCAGTAATTGGCTACCGCACGGCGCGTGCCTGCCCCTAACCTTCACTTCCCGCCGCAGCCTGTTTCATCGATTCCCGATCCCGAAGCACGGCGCCCACGCCAAAGACACGCACGTAAAGAAAAGGAGCGCAGAGCATGCTAAATACTTCAGTCGTGAGCCATTGGGTTTCTGTCCGCGCCCGGCCCGGACACGGTGCGCAATTGGGCGCCCGTTTGAGCAGCCTGATCAGCCCGTCCGCCGCCGCGTCGGGTTGCCTGCACTTCGCGCTGCAGAAGTCTCTGACAGACGACGACTTCTGGGTCATCACCGGCACCTGGGCCGATCCCTCCGCAATGAACGACTGGTTCGCCGCCCCTGAGCTCAACCTGTTTTCCGAACTGCTGACCGATTTGCTGGTGGCGAGCCTGGATTTTCAGACCTTCGCCACGGTAACGCCGGCTCAGGCACAGAAGGCTCATGTCGCTGCCTGTGATCGCCTGGCGGGATAAAGGGTTGAGTGCTGTCGCTCACGGGCGCGGCCAATACGCCAGAGAAGAAAACATTTCGAGTGTTCAAACGCCTGCGTTTAAACTCCTGCCTTCATTTTTTACAGCAGGGCGTCGGACCATGGCACGCAAAGAATTTCAGCATCACGAAGCCGTCTCGGCAGCGGTCCCCGGTGATGACGGCTATAGCGCCGCGATCGCGGTCAAGGCACGGGTCATGGGCGGTGCGCCAACCTTTCACCGCGTGCTCGCCGAACAGAAATTCGCCACCGCGTTCGCGGCTGACGACGCCGCCGTAAAAGAGCTGGAGCGGCTCGCCGACGTCACCCAAGAGGGCGAACTGGTATTCGCCCCGAACTGATCAGCCTTTTGGCCGGTACATTTTGAACAGTGACTCTGCGCTCAGCTGGAAGTAGTCAGCCGGGCCGCCGCCGCGCAGGATGGGCTCGCCGGCTGCGGTGTCATACACACCTTCCTTCAGCAGCCGCTTGGCAATATGCACTGCCACCACTTCCCCCAGAATCAGCCAGCTCGGCACGACTTCCTTGTCGGCGCGTTGCAGCTGGATGATCTGCGTCACTTTGCATTCGAACGAAACCGGCGTCTCCTTTACCCTCGGCACGGAAACGATGCGCGACGGTTCTGCGGTCAGGCCGGCTAGCTCGAACTCACTCACGTCCGCCGGCACTGCCGCGCAACTCATGTTCATCTGCTCGGCCAAGCTGCGCGTGGCGAGGTTCCAGACGAACTCGCCGGTCTGCTCGATGTTGTTCAGGCTGTCTTTTCGGCCGATGCTGCAGAACCCGATGATGGGCGGCACATAGTTGAAGGCGTTGAAGAAGCTGTAGGGCGCCAGGTTCAGCTTGCCCTCTGCGTCCTGGGACGAGATCCAGCCAATCGGGCGTGGACCGACGATGGCGTTGAACGGGTCGTGGGGCAGTCCATGACCTTTGGACGGTTCGTAGAAATGAATATCGTCTGACATGGTGTGTTCCTGAATGTGGGTGTGCGGGCGTGCCGGCGCACGGTGAGCGCGTGCACGGAATGCAGGCCGACATAGTGCAAGGCATTGGATGAGGATTCCAGCGACCTCCGAACCCCGCGCAAAAAAAAAGCCCGACAAGTGTCGGGCTACAAAGGGAGTTCAGGAGGTGGAACATGAAGCGGTAAACATGAAGCGGTGGGCATGGTGCGGATAACGCTTAGCTGGCGCGATTGGCACCGACGCGATCAGCGCCATCAGCGGCCAGACGGTTTGCACCGATATGGTCAGCGCCATCGGCAGCCTGGCGGTTGTTACCTACGCGGTCAGCGCCGTCGGCGGCGAGGCGATTGGCACCAATGTGATCGGAGCCATCGGAAGCCTGACGATACGAACCGGTGTGCGATGCATTGGTGTGGGAAGAACCGCCTTCTGCGACAACAGTGCCGTTAAAGGCAGAGTGCTGTTCGGAAACGGGCAGAGCGAAGGCGCTCGATGCCAGAATGGAGAGACTAATACCAAAAATAATATTCGACGTTTTCATAAGTGTTGCTCCAGTAAGTTCAATAATGTTTTCAACTTGGGAATGGAGCCAATGTTACGCGCGTGCAGATTAAGTTGAAGTTAACGCTGTTGCTATCGACCATCGTTAAAAATGATAGTGGGCTGGAGCGCCCGGTTTTAAAGCGTCGGCGAGACATTTGCGCTGGAATGAGGCAATTTTCACCGGCGACGGCGAATTTGCCTGTTGACTCTGGTGGGTGTTATTTGCTAGCTCGGTGCGCGGCGGGGAGAGGGATCGAGCATGCCAGCTATAGAAAACGAGATGGATACGCGATTCGCTGCTGACCCACATCTGTCAGGAGACCAGTCAAACCGGGGGGTTCAGGTTTCCACGTGCGGGAAAAATTAAGCCCGGCATAAAGCCGGGCTGAGAGTGCGTCATGGGTGTATCAGCTCAGGCGATTTGCACCAACATGGTCCGAGCCATCAGCGGCCTGGCGGTTTGCACCGACGCGGTCAGCACCGTCAGCAGCGAGGCGGTTGGCGCCTACGTGGTCCGAGCCATCAGCGGCCTGGCGGTTTGCACCGACGCGGTCAGCACCGTCAGCAGCGAGGCGGTTGGCGCCGACGTGGTCCGAACCGTCAGCAGCGACACGACCGATATTAGTGTGGGACGAGCCGTTTTCTGCAACGACTGCAGCATTAACTTCGTGGTGTGCGTCAACAGCGGGAAGTGCAAAGGCGCTGCTGGCAAGAATAGAGAAAGCGAGGCCGAAGATCAGTTTGTTAGTTTTCATGGTAGTTGCTCCAGATCGATTTAGTTAGTGGGTAACTCGGTATGGAGTGAACTTTACTCGCCTCTGAATTATTAAGAAGTCAATCGCATTGGTAGCGATCATCGCTGAAATTGATACTGCGAAAAGGGAGCGTTATTCATGCACTTAGCTGCGCCTGCGAATGCAAAAGGGCAGCTCATGTGAGTGAGCTGCCCTTGTTATTGCCGTCCGGGAGGGCTGAGCGAGACGATCCGCCAGCCCGGTCTCGGGTCAGTCGGTTTCGATCCGCGAGTGCTTGCGGGTGTCCTTCATGAACACGTACACCAGCAGCGACACCGCGATGCAGGCGGTGACGTACCAGTAGTAACCGGTCTCCATGCCGATGCTCTTGAACCACAGCGCGATGTATTCGGCCGTGCCGCCGAAGATCGACACCGTCAGTGCGTACGGCAGGCCGACGCCCAGGGCGCGGATCTCGGTCGGGAACAGTTCGGCTTTCACCACGGCGTTGATCGACGTGTAGCCGCTGACGATGATCAGCGCGGCCATGATCAGGAAGAACGCGCCCCACCAGCTTTGGATGGTATGCAGCGTGGTGAGGATCGGCACGGTACACAACGTGCCCAGCACGCCGAAGGCAATCAGGATCGGGCGGCGGCCAATCTTGTCAGACAGCGCGCCGATCACCGGTTGCAACAGCATGAACAGGAACAGCGTAGCGGCAGAAATGGTCGTGGAGTCGGTGATGCTCATGCCCACCGTGTTCACCAGGTATTTCTGCATGTAGGTGGTGTAGGTATAGAAGGCCAGGGTGCCGCCCATGGTCAGGCCGACGACGGTCATCAGCTCTTTCGGATGGCGCATCAGCGTGCGCATCAGGCTTTCTTTGGGTTTGTCCTTCTTGCGGGTGAACGACTCGGTTTCTTCCATCCCGCGACGCAGGAACAGAGCCACCACCGCGCACAACGCGCCGATGGCAAACGGGATACGCCAGCCCCATGTTTGCAGCTGTTCAGTGGTCAGTGTCTGTTGCAGGACGATCAGCACTGCCAGCGCGATGAGCTGGCCGGAGATCAGCGTCACGTACTGGAAGCTGGAGAAAAAGCCGCGGCGTTCTTTGGTCGCCATCTCGCTAAGGTACGTCGCCGAGGTGCCGTACTCGCCACCCACCGACAGTCCCTGCAACAGGCGGGCGAACACCAGCATGATCGGCGCGCCGACCCCGATGGTTTCGTAACCGGGGGTGAGGGCGATGATCAGCGAGCCGAAACACATCAACAGCACCGACGCCATCAGCGCGGCCTTGCGGCCTTTGCGGTCTGCGTAGAGGCCCATGAGCCAGCCGCCGATGGGGCGCATCAGAAAGCCCACGGCAAAGATCGCGGCGGTGTTGAGCAATTGGGCGGTGGTGTCGCCCTTGGGGAAGAAGACTTTGGCGAAGTAGAGGGAGAAGGCGGCGTAGACGTACCAGTCGTACCACTCGACCATGTTGCCGACCGAACCGCTGAAAATGGATTTCAGGCGACTTCCGGTGGTTTTCTCGGCGGCTGGCGCGGCAGCCGTTCCGTGGGAGGCAGAATTGGGGATGGCCATGGGATTTCCTGCAAGTCATTGTTGTTAGAAGGAACGCATCGAGGCGGTCTGACGACAGTGATAGCAGGAGCTGTGCCAAAGGCTGAAAGCCCCTGTTTAGAAGGGTTGGCATCGTGCGAGTGCGCGGAAATCCGCTTATTGCCTAAAACCCATGAGCGAAAATCCGCTCACTTCCCTATCTGGCGGCGGTGAAGCCAATTCCCGGCTGAAGCCGGTCCTACACCGATCGGCGGCGAACAGTGAGATCTGGTGGTAGACGCTGGTCTTTTCCCGGCTGAATGGAACCGGTCTACAGAAACACTGCGTACCTTAGTGGGACCGGCTTTAGCCGGGAATGCGTCGGTTGTCATACCGCAGAGCAATTGACGTACTGCAGATATGTAGGAGCGCGCTTGCCCGCGAAGGCGTAGGCACGGAGGACCATTATGCGTCGGATGTACCGGCCTCTTCGCGGGCAAGCGCGCTCCTACACCGATCGGCGGCGAGCAGTGACATCTGGTGGCAGACGCTGGTCT
>NZ_FOHW01000028.1 GCF_900111735.1 Pseudomonas graminis
CTGTGAGGCGTTGAGCTAACCAATACTAATTGCCCGTGAGGCTTGACCATATAACACCCAAGCAATCTGCACAAAGACAGCAGATTGCGGTGTGTGAAGACGCATGAAGACGAAAGTTTGCGAACACACAAGCTGTACCTTGATCACATACCCGATTTGCTGAAGCGTTCGAGAGAACGAGTCAGTACCCGAATTTCTTGACGACCATAGAGCGTTGGAACCACCTGATCCCATCCCGAACTCAGCAGTGAAACGATGCATCGCCGATGGTAGTGTGGGGTTTCCCCATGTGAGAGTAGGTCATCGTCAAGATTAAATTCCAAAACCCCATTTGCGAAAGCAGATGGGGTTTTGTTTTTGTGCGCGAAAAAATTGGTATCCATCTTTCCCAGGATAACTAGCGCATGAGAGCTGCTCGGCTCCGGTCTGAGTATTGGCACTGGCTCTTGCGTAGGTCGGTTGTATCGCTATCATGCGCCTCTTACTACCAGGCGGTTTCACTCATGCATACCTTGCTAAAGCTACTTGAAGACGGGGCGTTTCACTCTGGCGAGGACCTGGGGCTTGCGCTGGGCGTCAGTCGGAGCGCGGTCTGGAAGAAGCTGCAGCAGCTGCAGGCTGACATCGGCATTGAAATTTACAAGGTGCGCGGTCGTGGGTACCGTTTGGCTTCGCCGCTGTCCTTGCTGGACGATGAGGCGCTGCGTGGTGGGCACGCTGAGCTGGGTTGGGCGTGCAGCATCCACGAAACGATCGACTCGACGAATGCTGAAGCCATGCGAGTGGCGAATTCAGGCGCTGTTCTTCCATGCCTGGTTCTTGCAGAGCAGCAGACGGCGGGCCGCGGCAGGCGTGGCCGTCATTGGATAAGTCCTTTTGCTGAAAATCTCTACTACAGCCTCGCGCTGCGTATGGATGGAGGGACGCGTCGGCTCGACGGTCTTAGCCTTGTCGTAGGGCTTGCAGTAGTAGATACCCTGCGACAGCTCGGTATTCGTGACGCGGGGTTGAAATGGCCTAACGACATTCTGGTTGGCGGCAAGAAAGTCGCGGGAGTGCTGCTCGAGGTAACTGGCGATCCCGCCAATGTATGCCATGTAGTGATTGGTATTGGGATCAATATCAACATGCGTGAATCCAGTGACGTCGACCAGGCCTGGACTTCATTGGGCCTCGAGCTGGGACATCTCCAGGACCGGAACAACGTTGCCTGCGCCCTCAGTCGAAATCTCAGCGCCTATCTTGCTGGGCATCAAGAAAAGGGTTTTGCAGCCTACCGGAGAGATTGGGAAGACAAGCACTTATGGCAAGGCCTCGGGGTTGCTCTTACCGCAGGTGCGACGATCACTCAAGGCGTTGTTATGGGGGTTGGTGATGATGGAGCGTTACGCCTTGAGGTTGGCGGGCGTGAGGAGCATTTCAGCGGCGGGGAAGTGAGTCTCAGGCTCAAGGGTGATTAGGGTTCAAATCGCAGTCAGTAGGTAGGCATGCATCCGGATGCGTATCGTTTATGAGGTGGGTATGCCTTGGACGTTGTTGTTAGTACTGATGTTGAACGGTCTTTATTTTGTATGGCATCAGCAGGATGCGCCGCTACGCCCTAAAGAGGTTGAGCCGCTGCTAACTCATCGAGCATATGGCCAGGATATTCGGTTACTAAGCGAGTCAGGATTGGGTGGTGGTAATGCGCACACCACTGCAGATCAAGAGAAATGCCTCTACGTTGGAGGTAGCACCAAGCAGGCTGAGGCGGCGCTTCTCGAGCAGCGCCTTGTTGCTTTGGATATAGATGCTCGCTTTGGGAAACGCCTGGACCTGCAACGCGGCGGTTACTGGGTGAAAATTGCGCCTGCTAGCCGGCGGCTGATCAGCGAGACGTTGATCGCCGAGCTCCGTAGGGATTTCCCCACGCTAAAAAATGAAATAATGTCGTGTGAAGGCATTGCAACCGCAGAATAGTTTGAATAGAATGGCGCCCGCTTCGCAGTGCAGATCAATTGATAAGTACTGGTGTTGCGAGAGTCAATGCTTGTAACCTCAAGTTTTTATTGAGAAAAAGATTGACAGAAGGGTGGCATGATATAGAATGCTGCCTCGCTTAGGAGGGGTTCCCGAGCGGCCAAAGGGATCAGACTGTAAATCTGACGTCTACGACTTCGAAGGTTCGAATCCTTCCCCCTCCACCAAATTTTGAGCGTAAGCAGCAAAGCTCGGCGGGTATAGTTTAGTGGTAGAACCTCAGCCTTCCAAGCTGATGATGCGGGTTCGATTCCCGCTACCCGCTCCAAGTTTTTCTGGTTGTGCGATGTGTTTTGCTCTTGTAGCTCAGTTGGTAGAGCACACCCTTGGTAAGGGTGAGGTCAGCGGTTCAAATCCGCTCAAGAGCTCCATTACTAAGGCAGATATGCAAGTATCTGCCTTTGTTTTAGGCGCTACGAATTCCAAGTTTTTCAAGGGCTTGGTGAGGTAGTGCTGCAGCGGGTCGATTTGCGCAGTGCGTACTTTTCGAGTTGCTGTTGAAATCTTCCTGTCAGGTCCGCATAATGTTCGGCCTGATTTTGCTTTTAGGTCAGTAGCTCAATTGGCAGAGCGACGGTCTCCAAAACCGTAGGTTGGGGGTTCGATTCCCTCCTGACCTGCCAGATTCTCTAAAGTATCTGGCTTTCTTTTCACAGGATTTTAGTAGATGAATCCAAAGGCTGAAGCCCAAGACTCCCGTTTTGATCTCGTGAAGTGGCTTGTAGTAGTGCTTCTGGTGGTCGTGGGTGTCGTTGGAAATCAATACTATTCCGCGCAACCAATCCTGTATCGCGTTCTTGCCCTGCTTGTTATCGCCGCTGTGGCAGCCTATGTGGCTCTGCAGACTGGGAAGGGTAAGGCTTTCTTTGTTTTGGCCAAGGAAGCTCGCGCTGAGATTCGTAAAGTCGTGTGGCCTACGCGTCAAGAGACTACTCAGACCACTCTGATTGTGGTTGCGGTCGTTCTTGTCATGGCGCTGCTGTTGTGGGGTTTAGATTCCCTGCTCGGCTGGCTTGTTTCCTTGATTGTCGGCTAAGGGTGTCCCGTGGCTAAGCGTTGGTACGTAGTGCATGCCTACTCGGGTTACGAGAAGCATGTCATGCGCTCTCTTGTTGAGCGTGTAAAGCTTGCAGGCATGGAAGATGGCTTCGGCGAAATTCTGGTCCCTACTGAAGAAGTAGTAGAGATGCGTAACGGCCAGAAGCGCAAAAGCGAGCGCAAATTCTTCCCTGGCTATGTGCTTGTCCAGATGGACATGAACGAGGGTACTTGGCACCTGGTCAAGGATACTCCTCGTGTCATGGGGTTCATCGGTGGCACGGCGGACAAGCCTGCGCCTATTACCGATAAAGAAGCTGAGGCTATCCTGCGTCGCGTTGCTGACGGCAGCGACAAGCCGAAGCCAAAAACTCTGTTTGAGCCGGGCGAAGTCGTCCGTGTTACAGACGGTCCGTTCGCTGATTTCAACGGTACTGTCGAAGAAGTCAACTACGAGAAGAGCCGGATCCAAGTGGCGGTGCTCATTTTCGGACGCTCCACCCCGGTGGAGCTAGAGTTCAGTCAGGTCGAAAAGGCGTAACTGAGCTCAGAATCCCATACCCCGCAGCCCTGGGCTGTGGGGTTTTTTCGTCACCGGGATAAACGCGCAAGTAACCGGGGAGCCTTTCGAGGCGCTAGAACCCGTAATTGGAGTGCCTCATGGCCAAGAAGATTACCGCTTACATCAAGCTTCAAGTGAAAGCCGCTCAGGCTAACCCTAGCCCGCCTGTAGGTCCTGCACTGGGTCAGCACGGCGTGAACATCATGGAATTCTGCAAGGCGTTCAACGCCCGTACTCAGGGTATTGAGCCAGGTCTGCCGACTCCTGTGATCATCACTGTTTACAGTGACCGCAGCTTCACCTTTGAAACCAAAAGCACCCCGGCTTCGGTACTGCTGAAAAAAGCAGCTGGCCTGACCAGCGGCTCGGCTCGTCCGAACACCGTAAAAGTTGGCACCGTAACCCGTGCTCAGCTTGAAGAAATCGCCAAGGCAAAAAATGCCGACTTGACCGCTGCTGATATGGACGCCGCCGTGCGCACCATCGCCGGTTCCGCTCGTAGCATGGGCCTTAACGTGGAGGGTGTGTAATGGCTAAGCTGACTAAGCGCCAAAAGGCTATCGCTTCCAAGGTTGAAGCTGGCAAATCGTACAACTTCAACGAAGCCGCTGCTCTGCTGGCTGAGTTGTCGACAGTGAAGTTCAGCGAGTCTGTAGACGTTGCTGTGAACCTCGGTGTTGATCCTCGTAAATCCGACCAGGTCGTACGTAGCGCTACCGTGCTGCCACACGGCACTGGCAAGACCGTTCGTGTAGCGGTATTTACTCAGGGTCCAGCTGCTGAAGCTGCTCTGGCTGCCGGCGCTGATCGCGTTGGTATGGACGACCTGGCTGCTGAAATGAAGGGCGGCGATCTGAACTATGACGTCGTTATTGCTTCCCCGGATGCAATGCGTGTTGTTGGTCAGTTGGGTCAGATCCTGGGTCCACGCGGCCTGATGCCTAACCCTAAGGTCGGTACTGTTACTCCAGACGTAGCCACTGCCGTTAAAAACGCCAAGGCTGGTCAGGTTCGTTATCGCACCGACAAAAACGGCATTATCCACACTTCCGTTGGCAAGGTCGGCTTCGAAGCAGACAAGCTGCGTGAGAACGTTGAGGCGCTGATCGCTGATCTGAAGCGTATCAAGCCGGCTTCGTCGAAAGGTATCTACGTCAAGCGCGTAACACTGAGCACCACTATGGGCCCAGGCTTGGTCATCGACCAAGGTTCGTTGGACGCGTAAGACTGGCATGGCGCGGGTAACCGCGCCGTTGCGAAAATTGGGGTCCCTGCCTGGCGGGGGCTATCCAAGACCGTAGGCGGCGAAAGCCTTAAACCTCAAGCCTACGCAGATGGTGCTCCCGGTTCCTTACCGAATCAGACACCAAAACGACATCCGGCCTAGGTCAGATGAAACGGTAACAAGCAGGAGTTAAACCCGTGGCAATTAAACTCGAAGACAAGAAGGCCATCGTCGCTGAAGTCAACGAGGCTGCCAAAAACGCTCTGTCTGCTGTTGTGGCTGATGCCCGCGGTGTGACAGTAGGCGCGATGACCGGACTCCGTAAAGAGGCTCGTGAAGCTGGCGTATACGTGCGTGTTGTGCGTAACACCCTGCTCAAGCGCGCCGTTGCTGATACTGAATACAGTGTCCTCAACGATGTGTTCACCGGCCCGACCTTGATCGCTTTCTCAAATGAACATCCCGGCGCTGCTGCCCGTTTGTTCAAAGAGTTTGCTAAAGGTCAGGATAAGTTCGAGATCAAGGCAGCTGCGTTCGAGGGCAAGTTCCTCGCAGCTAATCAGATCGACGTACTGGCAACACTGCCGACCCGCAACGAAGCGATTTCGCAGCTGATGAGCGTGATTCAAGGCGCTACCAGCAAGCTCGCTCGTACTCTGGCGGCCATTCGCGAACAGAAAGAAGCCGCTGCAGCTTAAGGGCTGGCACTTCCTCTCGCGTATTTTTGTTTATTTCGATGGTCGCGTAGGCCGTCCCCCAATTCAGGAATTAGAGTCATGTCTATCTCTCAAGACGATATCCTCAACGCCGTAGCTGAAATGTCCGTTCTGCAGGTTGTAGAGCTGATCAAAGCATTCGAAGAAAAATTCGGTGTTAGCGCTGCTGCTGCTTCTGCTGGCCCAGCTGCTGCTGCCGCCGTTGTTGAAGAGCAAACTGAATTCAACGTCATGCTGCTGGAAGCTGGCGAGAAGAAAGTTAACGTCATTAAAGCAGTTCGTGAGCTGACCGGTCTGGGCCTGAAAGAAGCCAAGGCAGTCGTTGACGGCGCACCAGCAATGGTCCTGGAAGCAGTAGCTAAAGACGCTGCTGACAAAGCCAAGGCTACTCTGGAAGAAGCAGGCGCTAAAGTCGAGCTGAAGTAAGCATCGACTTTGCGTTTCCAGCCCAAGCGTTAAGCGAAAGGCTGATGGCTGGTGGCTTCTGCCACCGGCCTTTTTCCGTTGTTGGCAGCTGATTCGGTTAGCGCTGATTACGTGATCTACCCACCTCGAACGGTGGCGCGAACCATGGGGTTCGCAAGATTTTTCTGGCTGCTCCCGTCGGGAGGAGCCAAACAAGCAGGTGACCAAGCTGGGGAACGCTGATGGCTTACTCATATACTGAGAAAAAACGTATCCGCAAGGACTTTAGCAAGTTGCCGGACGTCATGGATGTGCCTTACCTCCTGGCCATCCAGCTGGATTCGTATCGTGAATTCTTGCAAGCGGGAGCGACTAAAGATCAGTTCCGCGACGTGGGCCTGCATGCGGCCTTCAAATCTGTTTTCCCGATCATCAGCTACTCCGGCAATGCTGCTTTGGAGTATGTGGGTTATCGTCTGGGCGAACCGGCTTTTGATGTCAAGGAATGCGTGCTGCGCGGTGTGACATACGCCGTACCTTTGCGGGTAAAAGTACGTCTGATCATTTTCGACAAAGAATCGTCGAATAAAGCGATCAAGGACATCAAAGAGCAAGAAGTCTACATGGGTGAAATCCCCCTGATGACTGAGAACGGTACCTTCGTTATCAACGGTACCGAACGAGTGATCGTTTCCCAGCTGCACCGTTCCCCGGGCGTGTTCTTTGACCACGACCGCGGCAAGACGCACAGTTCTGGGAAGCTGTTGTACTCGGCTCGTATCATTCCTTACCGTGGTTCGTGGCTGGACTTCGAATTCGATCCGAAAGACTGTGTCTTCGTACGTATCGACCGTCGCCGCAAACTCCCTGCATCGGTTCTGCTCCGTGCGCTGGGTTACACCACGGAAGAAGTGCTGGATGCCTTCTACACCACCAACGTATTCCACGTTCAGGGCGAGAATCTGAATCTGGAGTTGGTGCCTCAGCGCCTGCGTGGCGAAATTGCCGTTCTGGATATTCTGGACGACAAGGGCAAGGTGATTGTTGAGCAAGGCCGTCGTATCACGGCTCGCCACATCAACCAGCTCGAAAAAGCGAACATCAAGACCCTTGAAGTTCCGCTCGATTACGTCATCGGCCGCACCAGCGCCAAAGCGATTGTGCATCCTGCGACCGGTGAAATCATTGCCGAGTGCAATACCGAGCTGAACACCGAGATCCTGGCAAAAATTGCCAAGGCTCAGGTTGTTCGTATCGAGACGCTGTACACGAACGATATCGACTGCGGTCCGTTCATATCCGACACCCTGAAGATCGACTCGACTGGCAATCAGCTTGAGGCCCTGGTCGAAATCTATCGGATGATGCGTCCCGGTGAGCCGCCTACCAAGGATGCTGCCGAGACCTTGTTCAACAACCTGTTCTTCAGTCCAGAGCGCTACGATCTGTCGGCTGTAGGTCGGATGAAGTTCAACCGCCGTATCGGTCGTACTGAAATCGAAGGTTCGGGCGTTCTGCATAAAGACGACATCGTTGCTGTGCTGAAGACCCTGGTCGACATCCGCAATGGTAAAGGCATCGTCGATGACATCGACCACCTCGGTAACCGTCGCGTTCGTTGCGTAGGCGAGATGGCCGAGAACCAGTTCCGCGTAGGTCTGGTACGTGTTGAGCGTGCGGTCAAAGAGCGTCTGTCGATGGCGGAAAGCGAAGGCCTGATGCCTCAGGACCTCATCAACGCCAAGCCTGTTGCGGCGGCGGTGAAAGAGTTCTTCGGTTCCAGCCAGCTTTCCCAGTTCATGGACCAGAACAACCCGCTGTCCGAGATCACTCACAAGCGTCGCGTCTCTGCACTCGGCCCTGGTGGTCTGACGCGTGAGCGTGCTGGCTTTGAAGTTCGTGACGTACACCCGACTCACTACGGTCGTGTATGCCCGATTGAAACGCCTGAAGGTCCGAACATCGGTCTGATCAACTCCTTGGCTGCTTATGCGCGCACCAACCAGTACGGCTTCCTCGAGAGCCCGTATCGTGTGGTTAAAGACGCTCTGGTAACTGACGAAATCGTTTTCCTCTCGGCTATTGAGGAAGCGGATCACGTTATTGCCCAGGCTTCTGCGGCAATGAACGACAAGAAGATCCTGATCGACGAGCTGGTTGCTGTTCGTCACTTGAACGAGTTCACCGTCAAGGCGCCGGAAGACGTCACCCTGATGGATGTTTCGCCGAAGCAAGTTGTATCGGTTGCAGCATCGCTGATCCCGTTCCTTGAGCACGACGACGCCAACCGTGCGTTGATGGGTTCGAACATGCAGCGTCAGGCTGTACCAACCCTGCGCGCTGACAAGCCGCTGGTCGGTACCGGCATGGAGCGCAACGTTGCTCGCGACTCCGGCGTTTGCGTCGTGGCCCGTCGTGGCGGCGTGATCGACTCAGTAGACGCCAGCCGCATCGTGGTTCGTGTTGCAGATGACGAAGTTGAGACAGGCGAAGCCGGTGTCGACATCTACAACCTGACCAAATACACGCGTTCGAATCAGAACACCTGCATCAACCAGCGTCCGCTGGTGAGCAAGGGTGATCGCGTTCAGCGCAGCGACATCATGGCTGACGGGCCGTCCACCGACATGGGTGAGCTGGCGCTGGGCCAGAACATGCGCATCGCGTTCATGGCGTGGAACGGCTTCAACTTCGAAGACTCCATCTGCCTGTCCGAGCGTGTTGTTCAGGAAGACCGCTTCACCACGATCCACATTCAGGAACTGACCTGTGTGGCGCGTGATACCAAGCTCGGGCCTGAAGAGATCACTGCTGACATCCCTAACGTGGGTGAAGCGGCACTGAACAAGCTGGACGAAGCCGGTATCGTTTATGTTGGCGCGGAAGTAGGCGCTGGCGACATTCTGGTAGGTAAGGTCACTCCGAAAGGCGAGACCCAACTCACTCCGGAAGAGAAGCTGCTGCGCGCAATCTTCGGTGAAAAAGCGAGCGACGTTAAAGACACATCCCTGCGCGTACCTACCGGTACCAAAGGCACTGTCATTGATGTCCAGGTCTTCACTCGTGACGGCGTTGAGCGCGATGCCCGTGCTCTGTCCATCGAGAAAAGTCAGCTCGACGAGATCCGCAAGGACTTGAACGAAGAGTTCCGCATTGTTGAAGGCGCAACCTTCGAGCGTCTGCGTTCTGCGCTGGTGGGTCGTACAGCTGAAGGTGGTGCCGGCCTGAAAAAAGGGCAGGAAATCACCAACGAAGTTTTGGACGGTCTGGAACACGGTCAGTGGTTCAAGCTGCGCATGGTCGAAGATGCGCTGAACGAGCAGCTCGAGAAAGCTCAGGCGTACATCGTTGATCGCCGCCGTCTGCTGGACGACAAGTTCGAAGACAAGAAGCGCAAGCTGCAGCAGGGCGATGACCTTGCTCCAGGCGTGCTGAAGATCGTCAAGGTCTACCTTGCGATCCGCCGCCGCATCCAGCCGGGCGACAAGATGGCCGGTCGTCACGGTAACAAAGGTGTGGTCTCCGTGATCATGCCGGTTGAAGACATGCCGCACGATGCCAACGGTACGCCGGTAGATATCGTCCTCAACCCGTTGGGTGTACCTTCGCGTATGAACGTTGGTCAGATTCTCGAAACCCACCTGGGCCTCGCGGCTAAAGGGTTGGGCGAGAAGATCAACCGGATGCTCGAAGAGCAGCGTAAAGTTGTTGAGCTGCGCAAGTTTCTGAACGAGATCTACAACGAGATTGGCGGCCGTCAAGAAAATCTTGATGACCTGTCTGATCAGGAAATTCTGGATCTGGCGAAGAACCTGCGTGGCGGCGTTCCAATGGCTACCCCGGTATTCGACGGGGCCAAGGAATCCGAAATCAAGGCAATGCTCCGCTTGGCGGACATGCCGGACAGTGGCCAGATGCAGCTGTTCGACGGCCGTACCGGTAACAAGTTTGAGCGTCCGGTCACCGTTGGCTACATGTACATGCTGAAGCTGAACCACTTGGTGGACGACAAGATGCACGCGCGTTCCACTGGTTCGTACAGCCTGGTCACCCAGCAGCCGCTGGGTGGTAAGGCTCAGTTCGGTGGTCAGCGTTTCGGGGAGATGGAAGTCTGGGCGCTGGAAGCATATGGCGCGGCGTACACTCTGCAAGAAATGCTCACAGTGAAGTCGGACGACGTGAACGGCCGTACCAAGATGTACAAGAACATCGTGGACGGCGATCACCGTATGGAGCCGGGCATGCCCGAGTCCTTCAACGTGTTGATCAAAGAAATCCGTTCGCTCGGTATCGATATCGATCTGGAAACCGAATAACACGTGACGCGAATCGAGGGTGGGTCTGTATGACTGCCCTCTGCTCCGCCAGGAGGAAAGGCCTTGAAAGACCTACTGAATTTGCTGAAAAACCAGGGTCAAGTCGAAGAGTTCGACGCCATCCGTATCGGATTGGCATCGCCTGAGATGATCCGTTCGTGGTCGTTCGGTGAAGTTAAAAAGCCGGAAACCATCAACTACCGTACGTTCAAACCAGAGCGTGACGGCCTGTTCTGCGCCAAGATCTTTGGCCCGGTCAAGGATTACGAGTGCCTGTGCGGTAAGTACAAGCGCTTGAAGCATCGTGGCGTCATCTGCGAGAAGTGTGGCGTTGAAGTCGCACTGGCCAAGGTCCGTCGTGAGCGCATGGCTCACATCGAACTGGCATCGCCGGTAGCTCACATCTGGTTCCTGAAGTCGCTGCCGTCCCGTATCGGCTTGCTGATGGACATGACCCTGCGTGATATCGAACGCGTTCTCTACTTCGAGAGCTATGTCGTTATCGATCCGGGCATGACCACGCTCGAAAAAGGGCAACTGCTGAACGACGAGCAGTACTTCGAAGCCCTCGAAGAGTTCGGTGATGACTTCGACGCCCGCATGGGTGCCGAGGCTGTCCGCGAGCTGCTGCACGCTATTGATCTGGAACACGAGATTGGCCGTCTGCGCGAAGAGATTCCGCAAACCAACTCCGAGACTAAAATCAAGAAGCTGTCCAAGCGTCTGAAGTTGATGGAAGCCTTCCAGGGTTCCGGCAACCTTCCAGAGTGGATGGTGTTGACCGTTCTGCCGGTTCTGCCGCCAGACCTGCGTCCACTGGTTCCACTGGATGGTGGTCGTTTCGCGACCTCTGACCTCAACGATCTCTATCGTCGGGTGATCAACCGTAACAACCGTTTGAAGCGCCTGCTTGATCTGTCTGCTCCTGACATCATCGTGCGTAACGAAAAGCGCATGCTGCAGGAAGCTGTCGATGCGCTGCTCGATAACGGTCGTCGCGGTCGTGCCATCACTGGTTCGAACAAGCGTCCTCTGAAGTCCCTGGCTGACATGATCAAGGGTAAGCAGGGCCGTTTCCGTCAGAACTTGCTCGGTAAGCGTGTTGACTACTCTGGCCGTTCGGTAATTACCGTAGGTCCGACCCTGCGTCTGCACCAGTGCGGTCTGCCGAAGAAGATGGCACTGGAGCTGTTCAAGCCGTTCATTTTCGGCAAGCTCGAAATGCGTGGTCTCGCAACCACCATCAAAGCTGCCAAGAAAATGGTTGAGCGCGAGCTGCCAGAAGTCTGGGACGTTCTCGCCGAAGTGATTCGCGAACACCCAGTGCTTCTGAACCGTGCGCCGACGCTTCACCGTCTGGGCATTCAGGCGTTTGAGCCGGTTCTCATCGAAGGTAAAGCGATCCAGCTGCACCCGCTGGTCTGTGCGGCATACAACGCCGACTTCGACGGTGACCAGATGGCCGTTCACGTGCCGCTGACGCTGGAAGCTCAGCTCGAAGCCCGTGCGCTGATGATGTCGACTAACAACATTCTGTCCCCAGCTAACGGTGAACCAATCATCGTTCCTTCGCAGGACGTTGTATTGGGTCTGTACTACATGACCCGTGAAGCGATCAACGCCAAAGGCGAAGGTCGTGTGTTCGCGGATCTGCAGGAAGTTGACCGTGTGTTCCGTGCCGGCGAAGCCGCACTGCATGCGAAAGTAAAAGTGCGCATTAACGAAACGGTCAATGATCGTGACGGTGGCAGCGTCAAGAACACTCGTATCGTCGACACAACCGTTGGCCGTGCGTTGCTGTTCCAGGTGGTTCCGGCCGGCCTGTCCTATGACGTCGTCAACCAGCCGATGAAGAAGAAGGCGATCTCCAAGCTGATCAACCAGTGCTATCGCGTGGTTGGCCTGAAAGAAACCGTTATCTTCGCCGACCAGTTGATGTACACCGGTTTCGCCTATTCGACGATCTCGGGTGTTTCCATCGGCGTTAACGACTTCGTTATCCCTGATGAAAAAGCTCGGATCATCGACGCCGCAACCGATGAAGTGAAAGAGATCGAAAGTCAGTACGCCTCCGGCCTGGTTACCCAGGGCGAGAAGTACAACAAGGTGATCGACCTCTGGTCCAAGGCCAACGACGAAGTCTCGAAAGCGATGATGTCGAACCTGTCGAAAGAGAAGGTTGTCGACCGTCACGGTGAGACCGTTGACCAGGAATCCTTCAACTCGATGTACATGATGGCCGACTCTGGTGCGCGGGGTTCCGCTGCACAGATTCGTCAGCTGGCAGGTATGCGTGGTCTGATGGCCAAGCCGGATGGCTCGATCATCGAGACGCCGATCACTGCGAACTTCCGTGAAGGTCTGAGCGTACTTCAGTACTTCATCTCGACTCACGGTGCTCGTAAGGGTCTTGTGGATACCGCGTTGAAAACCGCGAACTCCGGTTACCTGACTCGCCGTCTGGTGGACGTGGCTCAGGATCTGGTCGTTACCGAGGTTGACTGCGGTACCGAGCACGGTCTGGTAATGACGCCGCACATTGAAGGCGGTGACGTTGTCGAGCCGTTGGGCGAACGCGTACTGGGTCGAGTTATCGCCCGTGACGTATTCAAGCCTGGCACTGAAGATGTGATCGTTCCAGGCGGCACGCTGGTTGACGAGAAGTGGGTCGAATTCATCGAGCTGAACAGCATCGACGAAGTGATCGTACGTTCTCCGATCAGCTGTGAAACGCGTTTCGGTATCTGCGCCAAGTGCTACGGCCGTGATCTGGCTCGCGGCCACCAGGTGAACATCGGTGAAGCTGTCGGCGTTATCGCTGCGCAGTCGATCGGTGAGCCGGGTACCCAGCTGACTATGCGTACATTCCACATCGGTGGTGCCGCAAGTCGTACTTCTGCTGCGGACAGTGTTCAGGTCAAGAACGGCGGTATCGTTCGTCTCCATAACCTGAAGCACGTTGAGCGTCTTGACGGTCACCTGGTTGCGGTTTCGCGTTCTGGTGAGCTGGCAATTGCCGACGAATTCGGGCGTGAGCGCGAGCGTTACAAGCTGCCTTACGGCGCTGTGATTCTGGTGAAGGAAGGTGACAAGGTCGACGCTGGGTCCATCGTGGCCAAGTGGGATCCGCACACTCACCCAATCGTCACAGAGATGAAAGGTACCGTGACCTACGTGGGCATGGAGGAAGGTATTACGATCAAGCGCCAGACCGACGAATTGACCGGTTTGACCAACATCGAAGTACTGGATGCCAAAGATCGTCCTGCAGCAGGTAAAGACATTCGTCCTGCGGTCAAGATGGTTGGTGTTGATGGTAAGGATCTGCTGCTGCCTGGTACCGATGTACCTGCTCAGTATTTCCTACCGGCAAACGCCCTCGTTGGTGTTGCGGATGGTGTGCAAGTGGGTGTTGGTGACGTTATCGCCCGTATCCCGCAAGAAACCTCCAAGACACGTGACATCACCGGTGGTCTGCCACGCGTTGCCGACCTGTTCGAAGCGCGTCGCCCTAAAGAGGCATCGATCCTGGCTGAAGTCAGCGGTACGATTGCGTTTGGTAAAGAGACCAAGGGCAAGCGCCGTCTGGTTATCACACCAAACGATGGTACCGATCCGTACGAAGAGCTGATTCCTAAGTGGCGTCACCTGAACGTCTTCGAAGGTGAGCAGGTCAGCCGTGGTGAGGTTATCTCCGACGGTCCTAGCGATCCGCACGATATCCTGCGTCTGCTGGGTGTCAGCGCGCTGGCGAAATACATCGTCAACGAGATCCAGGATGTTTACCGCCTGCAAGGCGTGAAGATCAACGACAAGCACATCGAGACGATCCTTCGTCAGATGCTGCGTAAAGTCGAGATCGCTGAGTCGGGCGACTCCAGCTTCATCAAGGGCGACCAGATGGAGTTGACGCACGTACTGGTTGAAAACGAGCGCTTGGCAGCTGACGAGAAATTTGTTTCCAAATTCACTCGTGTGTTGCTGGGTATCACCAAGGCCTCGCTGTCCACCGAATCGTTCATCTCGGCGGCCTCCTTCCAGGAGACCACCCGCGTACTGACCGAAGCGGCGGTTACCGGCAAGCGCGATTACCTGCGCGGCCTGAAGGAAAACGTAGTCGTGGGTCGTTTGATCCCTGCGGGTACCGGTCTTGCATATCACAGCGAGCGCAAGCGTCGCCGTGAAGCTGACAAGCCGATGCGCGTAAGTGCGAGCGAAGTTGAAGCCGCGCTGACCGAAGCGTTGAACTCAAGCAGTAATTGAGAGTAGGGCCCCGATTTTCACGATCATTGGTCTAACCCGGTTTCGAGGGGTTGCCAGTGGTTGTGGACATCGGGGCTTTGCCTTGACTGGGGGCAGGATCCTCTTTAGACTCTTGTACCCCTAAATCTGGCGGGACGTATGTCCTGCCATTTTGCTTTTCTTGTAAGACAATAGCGTCGCAAGACAACAGTGGAGCTAGTAGATGGCAACTATCAACCAGCTGGTACGTCAGCCGCGTAAGCGTATCGTCGAGAAATCCGACGTGCCTGCGCTGCAGAACTGCCCGCAGCGTCGTGGTGTGTGCACTCGCGTGTACACAACTACGCCGAAAAAACCTAACTCGGCATTGCGTAAAGTTTGCCGTGTGCGTCTGACCAACGGTTTCGAGGTTTCCTCGTACATCGGTGGTGAAGGCCACAACCTGCAAGAGCACAGCGTCGTACTGATTCGTGGCGGCCGTGTAAAAGACTTGCCAGGTGTTCGTTACCACACCGTTCGCGGTTCGTTGGATACTTCCGGTGTCAAGGGTCGTAACCAGGGTCGTTCGAAGTACGGTACCAAGAAGCCTAAGTAGTAGCGGCTTTTTGTAAAAACTGAATCATCTTATTTTCTGAGTCGATAAGAGTAAGGTCGGAAGCGCCAGTAGGTGCTGATTCCGAGCGAACCTGAAGACCGTTTGAGGGCTTATCCATGCCAAGAAGACGCGTAGCAGCCAAGCGCGAAGTGCTTGACGATCCAAAATACGGCAGCCAGATCCTGGCCAAGTTCATGAACCACGTTATGGAAAGCGGTAAGAAAGCCGTTGCCGAGCGTATCGTTTATGGCGCGCTGGAAAAGGTTAAAGAACGCAAGAACTCCGATCCCCTGGAAATCTTCGAGAAAGCTCTCGACGCCATCGCTCCGCTGGTCGAAGTGAAGTCGCGCCGTGTAGGCGGTGCTACTTACCAGGTTCCGGTCGAAGTTCGTCCGTCCCGTCGTAATGCTCTGGCAATGCGTTGGCTGGTAGACTTCGCGCGCAAGCGCGGTGAGAAGTCTATGGCTCTGCGTTTGGCTGGCGAATTGTTGGACGCCGCCGAAGGTAAAGGTGCTGCGGTCAAGAAGCGTGAAGACGTGCACCGTATGGCTGAAGCCAACAAAGCTTTCTCGCACTACCGCTTCTAATTTCAGCGTCACTAATTTTGCGAGGGCTTTATGGCTCGTACTACACCGATCAACCGTTACCGTAACATTGGTATCGTTGCTCACGTGGATGCTGGTAAAACCACCACCACCGAGCGCGTCCTTTTTTACACCGGTAAAAGCCACAAGATGGGCGAGGTGCATGACGGCGCCGCGACCACCGACTGGATGGTTCAGGAGCAGGAGCGTGGTATTACCATTACTTCTGCTGCTATTACTGCCTTTTGGCAGGGTTCCGAGAAGCAACACAAAGACCAGTATCGCTTCAACGTGATTGACACCCCGGGCCACGTAGACTTCACCATTGAAGTTGAGCGTTCCCTGCGTGTACTCGACGGCGCGGTCGTAGTTTTCTGTGGTACTTCCGGCGTAGAGCCGCAGTCGGAAACCGTATGGCGTCAGGCCAACAAGTACGGTGTCCCACGTCTTGTGTACGTAAACAAGATGGACCGTGCGGGTGCAGACTTCCTGCGCGTAATCGGTCAGATCAAGCAGCGTCTGGGCCACACTCCGGTGCCTATCCAGCTGGCTATCGGTTCCGAAGACAACTTCCAGGGTCAGATCGATCTGATGTCCATGGAAGCGGTCTATTGGAACGATTCCGACAAGGGCATGGTCCCTGTTCGCAAGCCTATCCCTGCTGAACTGCAGGAAATGGCTGACGAATGGCGCGGCAACATGGTTGAGGCTGCGGCCGAAGCCAGCGAAGAGCTGATGAACAAATACCTCGAGGGTGAAGAACTCACCAACGCGGAAATCAAGGATGCTCTGCGTCAGCGTACTATTGCTGGCGAAATCGTCCTGGCTGTTTGCGGTTCTTCCTTCAAGAACAAGGGTGTTCCCCTGGTTCTGGACGCCGTGATCGACTATCTGCCGGCACCAGTTGATATTCCTGCCATCAAGGGTACAGACCCTGATGACGAGACCATCAATCTGGAGCGTCACGCAGACGACAACGAGCCGTTCTCGGCTCTGGCGTTCAAGATCGCTACCGACCCATTCGTGGGCACCCTGACCTTCGTCCGTGTTTACTCGGGCGTGTTGGCATCCGGCGACGGTGTGATCAACTCGGTCAAGGGCAAGAAAGAGCGCGTGGGCCGTATGGTGCAAATGCACGCAAACGCTCGCGAAGAGATCAAGGAGGTACGCGCTGGTGACATCGCGGCCTTGATCGGCATGAAGGACGTCACCACTGGTGAAACCTTGTGCAACGCTGACAAGCCAATCATCCTGGTTCGGATGGACTTCCCGGAGCCGGTTATTTCGGTTGCCGTAGAGCCTAAAACCAAGGATGACCAGGAAAAAATGGGTATCGCACTGGGCAAACTTGCTCAGGAAGACCCGTCTTTCCGCGTCAAAACTGATGAAGAGACTGGTCAAACGATCATCTCTGGCATGGGCGAGCTGCACCTGGACATCCTGGTTGACCGGATGCGCCGTGAGTTCAACGTCGAAGCCAACATCGGTAAGCCTCAGGTTTCGTATCGTGAGCGCATCACGAAGAACTGTGAAATCGAAGGCAAGTTCGTTCGCCAGTCCGGCGGTCGTGGTCAGTTCGGCCACTGCTGGATCCGTTTTGCACCCGCTGACGAAGGTCAGGAAGGTCTGCAATTCGTGAACGAAGTAGTGGGTGGTGTGGTTCCTAAGGAATACATCCCGGCTATCCAGAAGGGCATCGAAGAGCAGATGAAGAACGGCGTTGTTGCCGGCTATCCGCTGATCGGCCTGAAGGCTACCGTGTTTGATGGTTCTTACCACGACGTCGACTCGAACGAGATGGCGTTTAAGGTGGCTGCTTCCATGGCGACCAAGCAACTGGCCCAAAAGGGCGGCGGTGAGTTGCTTGAGCCGATCATGGCTGTAGAGGTTGTTACGCCTGAAGACTATATGGGTGACGTGATGGGCGACCTTAACCGTCGTCGCGGCATGATCCTGGGTATGGAAGATACGGTCTCCGGCAAGGTAATTCGTGCCGAGGTCCCGTTGGGTGAGATGTTCGGTTATGCGACCGACGTTCGCTCCATGTCCCAAGGTCGCGCAAGCTACTCTATGGAATTCAAAAAATACAATACAGCTCCGTCGCACATCGTCGAAACTGTAACCAAAAAACAAGGCTGATTCAGCGCCTTTAGGCTAGGAGTTATTTGTCGTGGCTAAAGAAAAATTTGATCGTTCCCTTCCGCACGTCAACGTTGGCACCATCGGTCACGTTGACCATGGTAAAACCACGCTGACCGCTGCTCTGACTCGCGTCTGCTCCGAAGTTTTCGGTTCGGCTCGTGTTGACTTCGACAAGATCGACAGCGCACCAGAAGAGAAGGCTCGCGGTATCACCATCAACACTGCTCACGTTGAGTACAACTCGTCTGTACGTCACTACGCGCACGTTGACTGCCCGGGTCACGCTGACTACGTGAAGAACATGATCACCGGTGCTGCCCAGATGGACGGCGCTATCCTGGTTTGTTCGGCTGCTGACGGTCCGATGCCACAGACTCGTGAGCACATCCTGCTGTCCCGTCAGGTAGGCGTTCCGTACATCGTGGTCTTCCTGAACAAGGCTGACCTGGTAGACGACGCTGAGCTGCTGGAGCTGGTTGAGATGGAAGTGCGCGATCTGCTGAGCACTTACGACTTCCCGGGCGACGACACTCCAATCATCATCGGCTCTGCCCGTATGGCGTTGGAAGGTAAAGACGACAACGAGATGGGTACCACTGCCGTCAAGAAGTTGGTTGAAACTCTGGACAGCTACATTCCTCAGCCAGAGCGTGCTGTCGACAAGCCGTTCCTGATGCCAATCGAAGACGTATTCTCGATCTCCGGTCGCGGTACTGTTGTGACTGGTCGTGTAGAGCGCGGTATCGTCAAGGTTCAAGATCCACTGGAAATCGTTGGTCTGCGTGACACCACCGTCACCACCTGCACCGGTGTTGAAATGTTCCGTAAGCTGCTCGACGAAGGCCGTGCTGGCGAGAACTGCGGCGTTCTGTTGCGCGGCACCAAGCGTGACGACGTTGAGCGTGGCCAAGTCCTGGTAAAGCCAGGTACTGTCAAGCCGCACACTCAGTTCGAAGCTGAAATCTACGTTCTGAGCAAGGAAGAAGGCGGCCGTCACACTCCGTTCTTCAAAGGCTACCGTCCACAGTTCTACTTCCGTACTACCGACGTAACTGGTAGCTGCGAACTGCCGGAAGGCGTTGAGATGGTTATGCCAGGTGATAACGTGAAAGTTTCCGTTACCCTGATCAAGCCAATCGCAATGGAAGATGGTCTGCGTTTCGCTATCCGTGAAGGCGGTCGTACCGTCGGCGCTGGCGTCGTAGCCAAAATCATCGCGTAAGCGATGATCTTCAAAAAGAGCCTCCGCTTGCGGGGGCTTTTTTATTGGGTTGACACCCTGTTAGCTCGTCTATAGAATTGCGCCTCCTTTAAACGGGCGTATTGCGCTCGGTGGGAAGTAGCCTGGAGTCTGAAATCCAATGCAAAATCAGCAAATCCGTATCAGGTTGAAGGCTTTTGACCATCGCCTGATCGACCAATCCACCCAGGAAATCGTGGAAACCGCGAAACGTACTGGTGCTCAAGTGCGTGGTCCGATTCCACTCCCTACCCGTAAAGAGCGGTTCACTGTTCTGGTTTCTCCGCACGTCAACAAAGACGCGCGCGACCAGTACGAGATCCGCACTCATAAGCGTGTTCTGGACATCGTCCAGCCAACGGATAAAACCGTTGACGCGCTGATGAAGCTTGATCTTGCGGCAGGTGTGGAAGTACAGATCAGCCTCGGCTAAGACTCGGGTCTTAGTCGTGTAACGCTCTGAAATGGGCGGCCATAGCGGGTGAAAGCCCCGTACACTCATGAGGTTTACAACATGACTATTGGTGTAGTCGGTCGTAAATGCGGTATGACCCGTATTTTCACCGAAGAAGGTGTCTCCATTCCGGTTACGGTCATTGAGATCGAGCCGAATCGCGTCACCCAGTTCAAAACCGAAGAAGTCGATGGCTATCGTGCAGTGCAAGTCACTGTCGGCGTGCGTCGTGCTTCCCGTGTGACTGCTGCTCAGGCAGGTCACTTCGCTAAAGCGAACGTTGCCGCAGGTCGTACCGTCCTGGAATTCCGTCTTGAAGAAGGCGAATACAAGGCTGGCGATCTGATCAATGCAGAAATCTTTGCTGCTGGCCAGATGGTAGATGTTACCGGTCAGTCCAAAGGTAAAGGCTTCCAAGGTACTATCAAGCGCCACAATTTCCGTGGCCAAGATAATACTCACGGTAACTCCGTGTCCCACCGCGTCCCGGGCTCTATCGGCCAGTGCCAGACTCCTGGTCGTGTATTCAAGGGCAAAAAAATGTCCGGTCATATGGGCGCTGAGCGCGTGACCGTGCAGTCCCTGGAAGTAGTGCGCGTGGACGCTGAACGCAATCTGTTGTTGGTCAAGGGTGCTGTTCCTGGCGCTACTGGCGGCAATGTGGTTGTACGTCCAGCAGCCAAGGCTCGCGGTTAAGGGGAAGCTGACATGCAATTAAATGTAAATGACGCCCAAGCGATCGAAGTTTCCGAACTGACATTTGGCGGCGAATTCAACGAGACGCTGGTTCACCAGGCAGTCGTGGCCTATATGGCTGGCGGTCGTCAGGGTAGCAAGCAGCAAAAGACCCGTTCTGACGTATCCGGTGGCGGTAAGCGCCCTTGGCGTCAAAAGGGTACTGGCCGTGCTCGTGCCGGTACTATCCGTAGCCCGATCTGGCGCGGCGGCGGTACCACTTTCGCAGCACGTCCTCAGGATCACTCTCAGAAGCTCAACAAGAAGATGTATCGCGCAGCACTGCGCTCCATTCTTGCTGAACTGGTTCGTACTGATCGTCTGGTCGTGGTTCAGGATTTCGCTGTTGAATCGCCGAAAACCAAAGATCTGCTGGGCAAACTGAACGACATGAGCCTGACCGACGTTTTGATCGTGTCGGACGCTGTTGATCAGAACCTGTACCTGGCTGCTCGCAACCTGCCGCACGTTGATGTGCGTGATGTTCAAGGTTCCGATCCAGTTAGTCTGATCGCATACGACAAAGTGTTGATCACTGTGTCGGCCGTGAAGAAATTCGAGGAGCTGCTGGGATGAACCAGGAACGCGTATTTAAAGTTCTGCTTGGCCCGCACGTTTCCGAGAAGGCTACGGTTCTGGCAGACAAAAAAGGTCAGTTCGTTTTCAAGGTTGCTACTGATGCAACCAAGCTGGAAATCAAGAAGGCCGTCGAAAGCCTGTTCAGCGTGAAAGTAGAGCGTGTCACTACCCTGAATGTTATGGGTAAGACCAAGCGCACTGCTCGCGGTCTGGGCAAGCGTAATGACTGGAAGAAGGCAGTTATCTCCCTTCAGCCAGGCCAAGATCTCGATTTCAGCAGCAGTGCTGAGTAAGGAAGGGGTGCATCATGGCAATCGTTAAATGCAAACCGACTTCCCCTGGCCGCCGTTTTGTGGTCAAGGTGGTCAACCAGGAGCTGCATAAAGGCGCTCCTCACGCACCGCTGCTCGAGAAAAAATCGAAGACTGGTGGTCGTAACAACAATGGCCGCATCACTACTCGTCACATCGGTGGTGGTCATAAGCAGCATTATCGTCTGGTCGATTTCCGTCGCAACGACAAGGATGGCATCTCTGCCACCGTCGAGCGCATTGAATACGATCCAAACCGTACTGCTCACATCGCACTGCTGCTGTACGCAGACGGCGAGCGTCGTTACATCATCGCGCCTAAAGGCGTGAGTGCTGGCGACCAGCTGATCGCAGGCGCCTTGGCTCCAATCAAGCCAGGTAACGCTTTGCAGCTGCGCAACATTCCAGTGGGTTCTACCGTTCACGGCATCGAGTTGAAGCCGGGCAAAGGTGCTCAGATCGCTCGTTCCGCTGGTGCATCTGCACAGTTGATCGCTCGTGAAGGTGTCTACGTGACTCTGCGTCTCCGCTCCGGTGAGATGCGTAAAGTTCTGGCTGAATGCCGCGCGACTCTGGGTGAGGTCTCGAACTCCGAGCACAGCCTGCGTTCGCTGGGTAAAGCTGGTGCCAAACGCTGGCGTGGCGTTCGCCCAACCGTTCGTGGTGTTGCCATGAACCCGGTTGACCACCCACATGGTGGTGGTGAAGGTCGTACCTCTGGTGGTCGTCATCCGGTATCGCCGTGGGGCTTCCCGACTAAGGGCGCGAAGACTCGTGGTAATAAGCGTACCGACAAAATGATCGTCCGTCGTCGCAAGTAAATAGAGGGATACGACAGTGCCACGTTCTCTGAAAAAAGGTCCTTTTATTGATCTTCACCTACTGAAGAAGATCGAAGTGGCGGCGGAAAAGAACGATCGCAAACCAGTTAAGACCTGGTCGCGCCGTTCTATGATCCTGCCACAAATGGTCGGTTTGACCATTGCTGTGCATAACGGTCGTCAGCATGTTCCTGTTCTCGTGAACGAAGACATGGTCGGCCACAAACTAGGCGAGTTTGCCGGTACCCGCACTTATCGTGGGCACGTGGCAGACAAGAAAGCCAAGCGTTAAGGGGTAAGGAACGATGGAAGTAGCCGCTAAGTTGTCGGGCGCTCGAATCTCCGCCCAGAAAGCCCGCTTGGTCGCCGACCAGATCCGCGGGAAGAAGGTGGGCGAAGCGCTCAACCTGTTGGCTTTCAGCAGTAAGAAAGCCGCCGAGATCATGAAGAAAGTGCTGGAGTCGGCCGTAGCCAACGCCGAGCATAACGAAGGCGCAGACGTTGATGACCTTAAGGTCTCCACCGTTTTCGTCAACGAAGGGCGTTCGTTGAAGCGCATCATGCCACGTGCCAAAGGCCGTGCTGATCGCATCGTCAAGCGGTCTTGCCATATCACTGTCAAGGTTGCTGACAAGTAACGGAGTCGAAGAAATGGGTCAGAAAGTACATCCCATTGGCATTCGCCTGGGAATCGTCAAGGAGCACACCTCCGTCTGGTACGCAGACGGTCGGACTTATGCGGACTACTTGTTCGCTGATCTGAAGGTGCGAGAGTATCTCCAAGACAAACTAAAAAGCGCGTCCGTAAGCCGTATCGATATCCATCGTCCGGCGCAGACTGCACGCATCACCATCCACACCGCTCGTCCAGGTATCGTTATCGGGAAGAAAGGTGAAGATGTTGAGAAGCTGCGTCAGGACCTGACCAAGCAAATGGGTGTGCCTGTGCACATCAATATCGAAGAGATCCGTAAGCCGGAGCTCGACGGTATGCTGGTTGCGCAGAGCGTAGCTCAGCAGCTGGAGCGTCGCGTAATGTTCCGTCGCGCTATGAAGCGCGCAGTGCAGAACGCCATGCGCATTGGTGCCAAAGGCATCAAAATCCAAGTGAGCGGTCGTCTCGGCGGTGCTGAAATTGCACGTACTGAATGGTATCGCGAAGGTCGTGTGCCTTTGCACACCCTGCGTGCCGACATCGACTATGCCAACTACGAAGCTCACACCACTTACGGTGTGATCGGTGTAAAGGTTTGGATCTTCAAAGGCGAAGTAATTGGTGGTCGCCAAGAAGAGCTGAAGCCGCAAGCACCAGCGCCTCGTAAAAAAGCTGCTAAGTAAGGGGTACGCCAAATGTTGCAACCTAAGCGTACGAAGTTCCGCAAGCAAATGACCGGCCACAACCGTGGTCTGGCATTGCGCGGTAGCAAAGTCAGCTTCGGCGAGTTCGCGCTGAAGTCTGTAGCTCGTGGTCGTCTCACCGCTCGTCAGATCGAGTCAGCGCGTCGTGCACTGACCCGTCACGTTAAACGTGGCGGCAAGATCTGGATCCGTGTATTCCCGGACAAGCCTGTCACCAAAAAGCCTCTCGAAGTTCGGATGGGTAAAGGTAAGGGTAACGTGGAGTACTGGGTTGCCCAGATTCAGCCAGGCAAAGTCCTGTATGAAATCGAGGGTGTTTCCGAAGAGTTGGCGCGTGAGGCTTTCGCCCTGGCTGCTGCAAAGCTGCCGCTCGCCACCTCCTTTGTTAAGCGGACGGTGATGTGATGAAAGCGAATGAACTTCGTGAAAAATCAGCACAGCAACTGAACGAGCAGCTGCTCGGCTTGCTGCGCGACCAGTTCAATCTGCGCATGCAGAAAGCAACTGGCCAGTTGGGGCAGTCTCACCTGCTCTCGCAAGTTAAGCGTGACATCGCTCGCGTGAAGACTGTGCTCAACCAGCAGGCAGGTAAGTAATCATGGCTGAAGCCGAAAAAACCGTCCGTACGCTGACTGGCCGTGTCGTCAGCGACAAGATGGACAAGACCATCACCGTACTGATCGAGCGTCGCGTCAAGCACCCAATCTACGGTAAATACGTTAAGCGTTCGACTAAGCTGCACGCGCACGACGAAACCAATCAGTGCCACATCGGCGACAAGGTCACTATTCGTGAAACTCGTCCGATGGCCAAGACAAAATCTTGGGCGCTGGTTGATGTTCTCGAACGCGCTGTGGAAGTCTAAGGGCTAGGGGTCGGAGAAATTATATGATTCAGACTCAATCCATGCTCGATGTGGCCGATAACAGCGGCGCACGCCGCGTTATGTGCATCAAGGTGCTTGGTGGCTCTCATCGTCGTTACGCTGGTATCGGTGACATCATCAAAGTTACCGTCAAGGAAGCAATTCCGCGCGGTAAGGTGAAAAAAGGCCAAGTGATGACTGCAGTAGTAGTCCGCACTCGCCACGGTGTTCGTCGCGCAGACGGCTCCATCATCCGCTTTGATGGCAACGCTGCTGTTCTGTTGAACAACAAGCAAGAGCCGATCGGCACCCGTATCTTTGGGCCAGTGACCCGTGAACTTCGTACTGAGAAGTTCATGAAGATCGTCTCGCTCGCCCCAGAAGTGCTGTAAGGAGATCCGACATGCAAAAGATTCGTCGTGACGACGAGATCATCGTGATCGCCGGCAAAGACAAAGGTAAGCGCGGTAAGGTGCTCAAGGTTCTCGCTGATGACCGTCTGGTCGTTGGTGGGATCAACCTGGTGAAGCGTCATACCAAGCCAAACCCGATGTCGGGCGTACAGGGCGGTATCGTCGAGAAAGAAGCGCCATTGCACGCTTCTAACGTCGCCATTTTCAACGGCGCAACCAACAAGGCTGACCGCGTTGGTTTCAAAGTTGAAGACGGCAAGAAAATTCGTGTCTTCAAGTCGACCCAAAAAGCGGTTGATGCTTGAACACTGCTAGGTAGAAGACCATGGCACGACTAAAAGAGATTTACTGGAAAGAAATCGCACCGAAACTTAAGGAAGAACTTAAGCTTTCGAACGTGATGGAAGTTCCACGCGTTACCAAGATCACGTTGAACATGGGTCTGGGCGAAGCGATCGGCGACAAGAAAGTCATCGAGCACGCTGTTGCAGACCTGGAAAAAATCACCGGCCAAAAAGTCGTTGTGACCTACGCTCGCAAATCTATCGCTGGCTTTAAAGTCCGTGAAGGTTGGCCGATCGGCGTCAAAGTGACTCTGCGCCGTGAGCGTATGTATGAATTCCTGGATCGTCTGCTGTCGATCTCCCTGCCTCGGGTTCGCGACTTCCGCGGCCTGAATGCCAAGTCCTTCGATGGTCGTGGTAACTACAGCATGGGCGTTAAAGAGCAGATCATTTTCCCGGAAATCGACTACGACAAGATCGATGCCCTGCGCGGTCTGGACATTACCCTGACCACCACTGCTCGTACGGACGAAGAAGGTCGCGCATTGCTGCGTGCTTTCAAGTTCCCGTTCCGCAACTGATTGGAGTAGGACCATGGCCAAGAAGAGCATGAAAAATCGTGAGCTGAAGCGTCAGCTCACCGTTGCCAAGTACGCTACCAAGCGTGCTGCGCTGAAAGCGATCATCGTGGATCTGAACGCAAGTCCAGAAGCACGTTGGGAAGCTACGGTCGCACTGCAGAAGCAACCACGTGATGCAAGCGCCTCGCGCATGCGTAACCGTTGCCGTCTGACAGGTCGTCCGCACGGCGTATACCGCAAGTTCGGCCTCGGCCGTAACATGCTGCGCCAAGCAGCAATGCGTGGCGACGTACCAGGTCTGGTTAAAGCCAGCTGGTAAGAAGTTATTCTCGCAGTGCGCCCATTGTGTTCACCTCGAACCGATGAGCGTAGAGCCTGAATTTGAATCAAGCCCCTTTTGGGGCTTGATTCATTTCCGGGGTGCGCCTAGAATTGCCGGCTCGCCAGAGCCCGTGCTTGCACGTGCCCGGAATTTTAAGGCGATAGGTTGTAGCCGTAAGGCTCATTTTTTTTGTATCAGGAGCGTCTAGCCCATGAGTATGCAGGACCCGTTAGCGGACATGCTAACTCGTATCCGTAATGCCCAGATGGCTGAAAAGCCCGTCGTAAGCATGCCATCCTCCACGTTGAAGGTGGCTGTAGCCAAAGTCCTGAAGGACGAAGGTTACATTGCGGGTTATCAGATCAGCAGCGAAACAAAGCCGTTGCTGTCCATCGAGCTGAAGTACTTCGAAGGCCGTCCGGTCATCGAAGAAGTGAAGCGCGTTAGCCGTCCAGGCCTGCGTCAGTACAAGTCCGTCGATGAGTTGCCAAAAGTTCGTGGCGGCCTCGGTGTGTCTATCGTCTCCACCAACAAAGGTGTGATGACGGATCGTGCTGCGCGCGCTGCCGGTGTCGGCGGCGAAGTGCTTTGCACAGTGTTCTAAGGGGGGATAAGCATGTCACGCGTAGCTAAGAACCCCGTTAAGTTGCCAGCAGGCGTCGAAGTCAAACTCGTCGGCCAGCAGCTTTCGGTGAAGGGTGCCAAGGGCACTCTAGACCTGAACATCCATTCGTCCGTTGAAATTGTTGAAGAGTCCGGTGAGCTGCGTTTCGCTGCTCGCAATGGCGATCAACAAACTCGCGCAATGGCCGGTACCACTCGTGCGTTGGTAAACAACATGGTCCAGGGCGTAAGCCAAGGCTTCGAGCGCAAGCTCCAGCTGGTCGGTGTTGGTTACAAAGCGCAAGCAAAAGGCATGGTGCTGAACCTGGCCCTTGGCTTCTCGCACCCAGTGGACTACGAATTGCCGGAAGGCATCACCGCTGAGACTCCCAACCAAACCGATATCGTCATTCGCGGTATCGACAAGCAGTTGGTTGGTCAAGTGGCCGCTGAGATCCGCGACTTCCGCCGTCCAGAGCCGTACAAAGGCAAAGGCGTGCGTTACGCGGACGAAGTCGTCCGTCGTAAAGAAGCCAAGAAGAAGTAGGGCATAGCAAATGACCGTCAAAAAAGTTACCCGACTGCGTCGCGCTCGCAAAGCACGCCTGAAAATGCACGAGCTAGAAGTCGTGCGTCTCTGCGTGTACCGCTCTTCGCAGCACATTTATGCCCAGGTCATCTCGGCCGACGGCAGCAAAGTCCTGGCAAACGCCTCGACTTTGGACAAAGAACTGCGTGATGGCGCCACTGGCAACATCGACGCGGCCACTAAAGTTGGCCAGCTGATCGCTGAGCGTGCGAAAGCCGCCGGTGTATCGCAAGTGGCTTTTGATCGTTCTGGCTTCAAGTACCACGGCCGCGTTAAGGCGCTGGCTGATGCTGCTCGTGAAGGCGGGCTGGAGTTCTAAGTTATGTCAAATAACGACCAAAAACGCGACGAAGGCTACATCGAGAAGCTGGTACAAGTTAATCGCGTAGCAAAAACCGTTAAAGGCGGCCGTATCTTCACCTTCACCGCGTTGACCGTGGTTGGTGACGGTAAAGGGCGCGTTGGCTTCGGCCGTGGCAAGTCACGTGAAGTGCCTGCCGCGATCCAGAAGGCAATGGAAGCTGCTCGCCGCAACATGATCCAGGTTGATCTGAACGGCACTACTCTGCAGTACGCCATCAAGTCCGCTCATGGGGCTTCGAAGGTTTACATGCAGCCTGCGTCGGAAGGTACCGGCATCATCGCTGGCGGCGCAATGCGCGCTGTCCTCGAAGTTGCTGGCGTCCACAACGTTCTGGCCAAGTGCTACGGTTCGACTAACCCGGTCAACGTTGTTCACGCAACGTTCAAGGGTTTGAAAACCATGCAGTCCCCTGAGTCCATCGCTGCTAAGCGCGGCCTGAACGTCCAGGAGATTTTCTGATCATGGCTACCGTTAAAGTAACGTTGATCAAAAGCATGACCGGCCGCATCCCTAACCACAAATTGTGCGTTAAGGGTTTGGGTCTGCGTCGCATCGGTCACACTGTAGAAGTCGTTGATACCCCGGAAAACCGTGGGATGATCAACAAGGCTTACTACATGCTGCGCGTCGAGGGTTAATCGATGAAACTCAATGATCTGAGTCCAGCGCCGGGTTCCCGTCGCGAAAAGCATCGTCCGGGCCGTGGTATCGGTAGTGGTTTGGGTAAGACCGGTGGCCGTGGCCACAAAGGTCAGACCTCCCGCTCCGGTGGCACCATTGCTCCGGGCTTCGAAGGCGGCCAACAGCCGTTGCATCGTCGTCTGCCTAAGTTCGGCTTCGTCTCTTTGAAAGCTATGGATCGTGCTGAAGTTCGCACCTCCGAGCTGGCTAAAGTTGAAGGCGTCGTCACTGTGCAGTCCCTGAAGGATGCCAACGTGATCAACCAAAACGTACAGCGTGTGAAAATCATGCTGTCCGGTGAGGTTACTCGCGCAGTCACCCTTAAAGGTATCGCAGCCACCAAAGGTGCGCGTGCGGCTATCGAAGCAGCTGGCGGCAAGTTCGAGGAATAAATGGCTAAGCAAGGTGCTCTCTCAGCGCTAGGCAAAAGCGGCGGGTTGTCCGAACTCTGGGCTCGTCTGCGTTTCCTGTTCCTGGCGATTATCGTCTATCGGATCGGTGCGCATATCCCAGTTCCGGGTATCAACCCTGACCGTCTGGCGGACCTGTTTCGACAGAATGAGGGGACCATTCTTAGCTTGTTCAACATGTTTTCCGGCGGTGCGCTGGAGCGCATGAGCATTTTTGCACTGGGGATCATGCCGTATATCTCGGCGTCGATCATCATGCAGCTCATGACCGCAGTCAGCCCGCAGCTGGAGCAGTTGAAGAAGGAAGGTGAGGCTGGTCGTCGTAAGATCAGCCAGTACACCCGCTATGGCACCGTCGTCCTGGCCCTGGTTCAAGCTATTGGCATGTCCATTGGCTTGGCCGGGCAGGGCGTTGCGTTCTCAGCAGATATCGGCTTCCACTTCGTTGCAGTCACCACTTTTGTAGCGGGTGCACTGTTCATGATGTGGCTAGGCGAGCAGATCACTGAGCGTGGTGTTGGCAACGGTATCTCGATGTTGATTTTTTCGGGTATCGTTGCCGGTCTTCCGAGAGCGATCGGGCAGTCTTTCGAGTCTGCTCGTCAAGGTGATATCAATATCTTCGCTTTGGTCGCCATCGGTTTGCTGGCAGTAGCGATCATCGGTTTCGTGGTGTTCATCGAGCGTGGTCAGCGTCGTATTGCTGTTCACTACGCGAAGCGTCAGCAGGGCCGTAAGGTCTTCGCTGCGCAGACGAGCCACTTGCCGTTGAAAGTGAACATGGCGGGTGTTATTCCTGCCATTTTCGCTAGCAGCATCTTGCTGTTTCCGGCTTCGCTGGGTGCCTGGTTCGGTCAGTCTGAGGGTATGGGCTGGTTGCAGGACATCTCGCAGTCGATCGCACCTGGTCAGCCGTTGAATATTCTGCTGTTTAGTGCAGGGATTATTTTCTTCTGCTTCTTCTATACGGCTTTGATGTTCAATCCGAAAGACGTAGCGGAAAACCTGAAGAAGTCCGGTGCCTTTATTCCGGGCATTCGTCCTGGTGAGCAGTCTGCGCGCTATATTGATGGCGTTCTGACTCGTCTGACCATGTTCGGTGCTCTCTATATGATGGCCGTATGCTTGCTTCCACAGTTTCTCGTGGTCGCTGCAAACGTGCCGTTTTACCTTGGCGGGACCTCGTTGCTGATCGTGGTCGTGGTTGTGATGGACTTCATGTCCCAAGTGCAATCGCACCTCGTTTCGCACCAGTATGAATCCCTGATGAAGAAAGCCAACCTGAAGGGCTACGGCAGCGGCATGCTGCGCTGAAGCACCCATAAGGTTCGAGGAGTTGGTGATGAAAGTTCGTGCATCGGTGAAAAAGCTGTGCCGCAACTGCAAGATTATTCGCCGCGAAGGTGTTGTTCGAGTAATTTGCAGCGCGGAACCACGTCACAAGCAGCGCCAAGGCTAAATGTGATCTGTGCTAAAAGCCCAGCAGCTAGTGCGCTGCTGGGTTGATTATTTGTTATTACAGCGATATTATCTCGCGCCCTATTTCTTGGCTTCCGGGGCGTAGGTAGCTGTCAATTGGAGTCCCACTGAATGGCCCGTATTGCAGGCGTTAACATTCCAGATAACAAGCATACTGTTATCTCGCTGACCTACATCTATGGTGTTGGTCGCACAACTGCACACAAAATCTGTGCTACTACCGGGGTTAACCCGGCGGTAAAGATCAAAGATCTGAGCGACGAGCAGATTGAACAGCTGCGTGGCGAAGTCGCGAAGTTCACCACTGAAGGTGATCTGCGTCGCGAAATCAACATGAAAATCAAGCGCTTGATGGACCTCGGTTGCTATCGCGGTCTGCGTCATCGTCGTGGTCTTCCAGTGCGCGGTCAGCGTACCAAGACTAACGCGCGTACCCGTAAAGGTCCGCGTAAGCCGATCCGCAAGTAATCGCACCAGCGAATCGACAGGAATTAAATCATGGCAAAACCTGCTGCTCGTCCTCGTAAGAAAGTTAAAAAGACAGTGGTTGATGGCATCGCCCACATCCATGCATCTTTTAACAACACAATCGTGACCATCACCGACCGTCAAGGTAACGCTCTGTCCTGGGCAACCTCCGGTGGTTCGGGTTTCCGCGGTTCCCGCAAGTCCACGCCGTTTGCTGCTCAAGTAGCTGCTGAACGTGCTGGTCAAGCTGCGCTGGAATACGGCCTGAAAAACCTCGACGTTAACGTCAAAGGTCCAGGTCCAGGTCGTGAATCTGCTGTCCGTGCTTTGAACGGCTGCGGCTACAAGATCGCCAGCATCACCGACGTGACGCCAATCCCGCACAACGGGTGCCGTCCGCCGAAGAAGCGCCGCGTGTAATCCAGGAGATTGTAAAGAATGGCTCGTTACATTGGTCCAAAATGCAAACTCGCTCGTCGCGAAGGCACCGATCTCTTTCTGAAGAGCGGCGTGCGCGCGATCGAATCGAAGTGCAACATCGAAGCAGCACCTGGTATCCACGGCCAACGCCGCGGTCGCCAGTCCGACTACGGCACCCAACTGCGTGAAAAGCAGAAGGTCCGTCGTATTTATGGCGTTCTCGAGCGTCAGTTCAGCGGTTACTACAAAGAAGCTGCCGGCAAGAAAGGCGCAACTGGTGAGAACCTGCTGCAACTGCTCGAATGCCGTCTGGACAACGTTGTGTACCGCATGGGCTTCGGTTCGACTCGTGCCGAATCGCGTCAGCTGGTATCGCACAAGTCGGTAAGCGTAAACGGCAAAACCGTTAACGTTCCGTCCTACCAGGTCCGTGCTGGTGACGTAGTGGCAATTCGCGAAAAAGCGAAGAACCAACTGCGTATCGTCCAGGCTCTCGATCTGTGTGCCCAACGTGGCCGCGTAGAATGGGTAGAAGTAGACACTGAGAAAAAATCTGGCGTCTTCAAAAGCGTTCCAGCTCGCAGTGATCTGTCCGCCGACATCAACGAAAGCCTGATTGTCGAGCTCTACTCCAAGTAAGGGCTAGAAAATAGGTGCATCCATGCAGATTTCGGTAAATGAGTTCCTGACACCCCGCCACATTGATGTGCAGGTTGTCAGTCCGACCCGCGCCAAGATCACTCTCGAGCCTCTCGAGCGTGGTTTCGGCCATACCCTGGGCAACGCGCTGCGCCGCATCCTGTTGTCCTCCATGCCCGGCTGTGCAGTAGTCGAGGCCGAGATTGACGGTGTGCTCCATGAGTACAGCGCCATCGAAGGTGTACAGGAAGATGTCATTGAAATCCTGTTGAACCTTAAAGGTCTGGCTATCAAGCTGCACGGTCGAGACGAAGTTACGCTGACCTTGTCGAAGAAGGGTTCGGGGGTGGTTACCGCTGCCGATATTCAGCTGGATCATGATGTCGAGATCGTTAACCCCGATCACGTAATCGCTAACCTGGCGTCTAACGGCGCCCTGAACATGAAGCTCGTCGTAGCTCGTGGTCGCGGTTATGAACCAGCAGACTCGCGTCAGAGCGATGAAGACGAAAGCCGCAGCATTGGTCGCTTGCAGCTCGACTCTTCGTTCAGCCCGGTTCGTCGCATCGCATACGTGGTGGAAAACGCCCGTGTCGAGCAGCGTACCAACCTGGACAAGCTGGTTATTGATCTGGAAACCAACGGTACTCTGGATCCTGAAGAGGCTATCCGTCGTGCAGCAACCATTCTGCAACAGCAGTTGGCTGCGTTCGTCGACCTCAAAGGTGACAGCGAACCCGTTGTAGTCGAACAGGAAGACGAGATCGATCCGATCCTGCTTCGTCCGGTTGACGATTTGGAACTGACCGTACGTTCGGCCAACTGCCTTAAGGCGGAGAACATTTACTACATCGGCGACCTGATTCAGCGCACCGAAGTAGAACTGTTGAAGACTCCGAACCTGGGCAAGAAATCCTTGACCGAGATCAAGGACGTTCTGGCTTCTCGTGGTCTCTCCCTCGGCATGCGCCTCGACAACTGGCCGCCTGCAAGTCTTAAGAAGGACGACAAGGCGACTGCCTGATCGTCGTAATCACCGAACGTAGTGTTTGGTAAGGAATGAACCATGCGTCATCGTAAAAGTGGACGTCACCTGAGCCGTACCAGCTCTCACCGTAAGGCCATGTTCCAAAACATGGCGGTGTCGCTGTTCGAGCACGAGCTGATCAAAACTACCCTGCCGAAAGCCAAAGAACTGCGTCGCGTTGCTGAGCCGCTGATCACCTTGGCCAAGATTGACAGCGTTGCTAACCGTCGTCTGGCATTTGACCGTACCCGTTCGAAAGAAATGGTCGGCAAACTGTTCAACGATCTGGGCAAGCGTTATGCAACTCGTGAGGGTGGCTACCTGCGCATCCTCAAGTGCGGCTTCCGCGCTGGCGACAACGCGCCAATGGCGTACGTCGAACTGGTTGACCGTCCTGTCGGTGGCTCTGTAGAAGCCGCTGAATAAGATATCAGTCAATACAAAGAACCGGGCCTAGTGCCCGGTTTTTTGTTTCCTGCCAAAACCACTTTTAAGCCTGAATTGCGCCCAGAACGAGCTGATTCTAAGTGCTAAACGGAACCTTCCTCATTTACCCGTCTTTTCGACACCAAATGCCCGAATTTCGCAGTATTTCTACTGTTATTTGTCCTCTCGCTGGGTGACCAACCAGTCTTGTTGGTTCAAACTAACGCCTTTCACGAGGAGATGGACGGCGATGCAAGGCCACCCCGATGTAATTGATTACCTCAACACGCTGTTGACTGGCGAACTGGCTGCGCGCGACCAGTATTTCGTCCACTCGCGGATGTACGAAGATTGGGGTTTCAGCAAGCTGTACGAACGCATCAACCACGAGATGGAAGAAGAGGCTCAACACGCTGATGCGTTGATGCGCCGGATTCTAATGCTTGAAGGCACCCCCCGCATGCGTCCGGACGATCTCGACGTGGGTACCACGGTGCCTGAGATGCTCGCCAGTGACCTTCGTCTTGAGTACAAGGTGCGAGCCGCACTGTGCAAAGGTATTGCGCTCTGTGAGCAACACAGAGATTACGTCAGCCGTGACATCCTCCGCATTCAGCTCGCTGACACCGAAGAAGACCACACTTACTGGCTTGAAAAGCAGCTGGGCCTGATCAAATCCATCGGCCTCCAGAACTACCTTCAGTCGCAATTCTGAACACTGCGACCGTCGCAAAAAAAAGCCCCTGCCGCGTATCGCGACAGGGGCTTTTTGTTACAGTCATGGGATCAAGCGCGATCGCGCTCCAGAAGCGGCTTCAGATAGTGGCCGGTGTAGGACTGTTTCATGTCCGCTACCTGTTCTGGCGTACCGGTTGCGATGATTTGTCCGCCTTTCGAACCGCCTTCAGGACCCAAATCAACTAGCCAATCGGCGGTCTTGATCACGTCCAGGTTGTGCTCGATCACCACGACCGTGTTGCCGTGGTCACGCAGGCGATGCAAGACGTCGAGCAATTGCTGGATATCCGCGAAATGCAGACCCGTGGTGGGCTCATCAAGGATGTACAGGGTCTTGCCTGTGTCACGCTTGGAGAGTTCGCGAGACAACTTCACGCGCTGCGCCTCACCACCGGAAAGCGTGGTCGCCGATTGACCCAACTTGATGTAGGACAAGCCCACATCCATCAGCGTCTGCAGCTTCCGTGCAAGGGCAGGCACGGCGTCGAAGAACGTCCTTGCCTCCTCGATCGTCATTTCCAGGACCTCGTGGACGTTTTTGCCCTTGTACTTCACCTCGAGAGTCTCACGGTTGTATCGCTTGCTCTTGCACACATCGCAAGGCACATAGATGTCAGGCAGGAAATGCATCTCGACCTTGATCAGGCCGTCGCCCTGGCAGGCCTCGCAGCGTCCGCCCTTGACGTTGAAGGAGAAGCGGCCAGGCCCGTAACCACGAGATCTCGATTCAGGCACGCCAGCGAACAATTCACGGATCGGTGTGAAAAGGCCGGTATACGTCGCAGGGTTTGACCGTGGTGTGCGCCCGATTGGGCTCTGGTCGATATCGACGACTTTATCCAGGTGCTGCAGACCGTCGATGCTGTCGTGTGCCGACGCCTCAAGCGTCGTTGCGCCATTGAGGGCTGTGGCGCTGAGCGGAAACAGTGTGTTGTTGATCAGCGTCGACTTGCCCGAACCCGATACACCTGTTACGCAGGTCAGCAAGCCGATTGGAATTTCCAGATCGACGTTGCGCAGGTTGTTGCCGCGCGCGCCTTTGAGTTTGAGCGACAGCTTCTTGTTACGAGGCGTACGCTTGGCCGGCACGGCGATCTTCACGCGGCCCGACAGGTATTTGCCCGTCAACGAATCCGGATGATCCATCACTTCCTGTGGCGTGCCCTCCGCAACGATCTGGCCGCCATGCACGCCCGCACCCGGGCCGATGTCGACCACGTAGTCGGCCAGTCGAATCGCGTCCTCATCGTGCTCAACCACGATCACGGTATTGCCGATGTCTCGCAGGTGCCGCAACGTGTCGAGCAGCCGATCGTTATCGCGCTGATGCAGACCAATTGAGGGCTCATCGAGGATGTACATCACGCCGACCAGGCCGGCACCGATCTGGCTGGCCAGACGAATCCGTTGCGCCTCACCGCCAGAGAGCGTATCGGCGCTGCGGTCCAGTGTCAGGTAGTCAAGCCCGACGTTGACGAGGAACTGCAGGCGCTCACGAATTTCCTTGAGAATCTTGTCAGCGATTTCACCACGGCGACCCGTGAGCTTCAGCTCACCAAAATAATGCGTAGCGTCGCCGATTGGCATATTGGTGACAGCGGGCAGTGTCTTCTCGCCGACCCAGACGTGACGAGCTTCACGGCGCAGCCGCGTGCCACGGCATTCGGGGCAGGGCTGCGTACTGAGAAACTTCGCCAATTCCTCTCGAACCGTAGTCGATTCGGTTTCACGATAGCGGCGCTCCAGGTTGGGAACGATGCCTTCGAACGGGTGCGCACGTTTGACGATGTCGCCACGGTCGTTCAAGTACCGGAAGTCGACACTGTCCTTGCCGCTGCCGCCCAGCAGGACCTTCTGCAAATCGGCAGGCAGTTTCTTGAACGGCACCTCGAGGCTGAAGCCGTAATGCTTCGCCAACGAGCCAAGCATCTGGAAGTAATAGACGTTTCGCCTGTCCCAGCCACGAATCGCGCCTTCTGCCAGCGTCAGTTCGCCATTGACCAGACGCTTGGTGTCGAAGAATTGCTTCACACCCAAGCCGTCGCAGGTCGGGCATGCGCCGGCGGGGTTGTTGAACGAGAACAGCTTTGGCTCCAGTTCGCTGATCGCGTGTCCGCAGATCGGGCAAGCGAAGCGGGCGGAGAAAATGATCTCTTCGCCTGGCTCATCGTCCATCGGTGCGACCAGCGCAATGCCGTCTGCCAGCTTCAACGCGGTTTCGAAGGATTCGGCCAGACGCTGTTGCAGGTCCGAGCGCACCTTGAAGCGGTCAACCACGACATCGATCGAGTGCTTCTTCTGTTTATCAAGTTTTGGCAGTTCGTCCAGCTCGCACAGCCGGCCATTCACCCGAGCGCGCACGAAACCCTGAGCGCGAAGCTCTTCGAAGACTGCCAGGTGCTCGCCTTTACGCTCCCGTACCACGGGGGCAAGCAGCATCAGCTTGGCGCCTTCGGGCTGCGCCAGGACCAGGTCGACCATCTGGCTGACGGTTTGCGCCTCCAGAGGAATGTCGTGATCCGGGCAACGCGGCTGACCGACGCGCGCATACAGCAGACGCAGGTAGTCGTAGATTTCGGTGATGGTGCCCACGGTCGAGCGCGGGTTGTGGGACGTGGACTTCTGCTCGATGGAGATGGCCGGGGAGAGGCCTTCAATCGTGTCGACGTCCGGCTTCTCCATCATCGACAGGAACTGACGCGCGTAGGCGGACAGCGATTCGACGTAGCGGCGCTGGCCCTCGGCGTAGAGCGTATCGAACGCCAGGGACGATTTTCCTGAGCCGGACAATCCGGTGATGACGATCAGCTTGTCGCGTGGAAGGGTCAGGTCGATGTTCTTCAGGTTGTGGGTTCGAGCCCCACGAATCAAGATCTTGTCCAAAGCTGGCCTCGCACGGCGGGCGTGTAAAACGTGGAAGTATACGGGGAAATACTGGATGGATACACACTATCGAGGATCTCGCCGCCTTACTCGGAATAAAGAATATTCCTGCGATGCGCGGCAAACCGTCGTATGTGCTCTAAACGATGGGACTGGTAGAATCGCCGCCGGTTCATACGAGGTTCCTTCATGCACGATTCTCACAGCGAGCGCATGAGCGGCAGCGAAACCCGCGCCGCGGGCGGTCTGGCGCTGGTGTTTGCCTTCCGTATGCTTGGCATGTTCATGGTGCTGCCCGTCCTCGCCACTTACGGGATGGACCTGGCCGGCGCGAGTCCGGCGCTCATCGGTCTGGCGATCGGCGCCTACGGCCTGACCCAAGCGGTATTGCAGATTCCGTTCGGCATCATCTCCGATCGCATTGGCCGTCGCCCCGTCATTTATCTGGGATTGATCGTGTTTGCGCTCGGCAGTGTGCTGGCGGCCCAGTCGACCTCGATCTGGGGCGTGATCGCCGGCCGGGTCCTGCAAGGCGCGGGCGCTATCTCCGCTGCGGTCATGGCCTTGCTGTCGGATCTGACCCGTGAGCAGCATCGCACCAAAGCCATGGCAATGATCGGCATGACCATTGGCGTGTCGTTCGCCGTTGCAATGGTGGTCGGCCCCATTCTGACCAGTGCATTCGGATTGTCCGGTCTGTTCCTGGCGACCGGCGCCATGGCGCTGGTCGGCGTGGCGATCGTTGCCTTCGTCGTGCCCAAGTCCACGGTGACCCTGCAGCACCGGGAGTCCGGTCTGGCGCGGCAGGCGTTGGGCGCGACGCTTCGTCATCCCGACCTGCTGCGTCTGGACCTCGGTATCTTCGCGTTGCACGCCATGCTGATGTCCAGTTTCGTGGCATTGCCGCTGGCGCTGGTCGAAAAAGCCGGCTTGCCCAAGGAGCAGCACTGGTGGGTATATCTCACAGCACTGCTGATTTCTTTCTTCGCGATGATCCCTTTCATCATCTACGGCGAAAAGAAGCGTCAGATGAAGCGGGTCTTGCTCGGCGCCGTGCTGGTGCTGATGCTCACTGAGCTATTCTTCTGGGAGTTCGGAGACACGCTGCGAGCGCTGGTCATCGGTACCGTGGTCTTTTTCACCGCATTCAATTTGCTCGAGGCGTCTCTGCCATCGCTGATCAGCAAAGTGTCACCTGCGGGCGGGAAGGGCACGGCGATGGGGATTTATTCCACCAGTCAGTTCCTGGGTTCGGCGGCGGGCGGGATTCTCGGAGGGTGGCTTTTCCAGCACGGCGGACTGGATGTGGTGTTCCTTGGCGGCGCCGGGCTGGCCGCCATCTGGCTGGCGTTTGCTGTTACCATGCGCGAACCTCCCTACGTAACCAGCCTTCGCTTGCCGTTGTCGCCCGAGGCTCAACGCGACACAGGCCTTGCCGATCGCGTGTTGGCCGTACGTGGAGTAACAGATGCAGTAGTGGTGGCCGATGAGGCTGCCATCTATATCAAATTTGACAAAGAACTGTTGGATCGGGCGTCTTTCGACGAAGTGGTCAATCCAGCGTCGGAAACGTGTGAAGCCTAGGAGAACGTTATGGCCCGTGGGGTAAACAAAGTCATATTGGTCGGCACGTGCGGCCAGGATCCCGAAGTCCGCTACATGCCTAACGGTAATGCCGTGACCAACCTGAGTCTGGCAACTAGCGAACAGTGGACCGACAAGCAAACCGGTCAGAAGGTCGAGAAGACCGAATGGCACCGTGTTTCGATGTTCGGCAAAGTCGCCGAAATCGCCGGCGAGTACCTGCGCAAGGGTTCGCAGGTCTACATCGAAGGCAAGCTGCAGACCCGCGAATGGGAAAAAGACGGCATCAAGCGTTACACGACTGAAATCGTCGTCGACATGCAAGGCACCATGCAGTTGCTCGGTGGCCGTCCTCAAGGCGACGGCGCCCCTCAGGGCCAGGGTGGTGGCGGTTATCAGAACTCGCAAAACTCAGCGCCGCGTCCGCAGCAACAGGCACGCCCGCAGCAGTCCGCTCCTCAGCCACAGCGCGAGTCGCGTCCTGCGCCGCAACAAGCGCCGCAGCCAGCGCCTGATTTCGATAGCTTCGATGACGACATCCCGTTTTAAGCAGCGCGTTATCCAACCGCGATAACGCTGCAAACAAAAGCCCCCGCACAGCTCAGCTGTCGGGGGCTTTGTTTTGGGTCGCGTCAGGGATTACAGGCCCAGATCCGATAACCCGGGATGATCATCAGGACGGCGGCCCAAGGGCCAGTGAAACTTGCGATCCGTTTCTTTGATCGGCATGTCATTGATGCAGGCAAAACGTCGCGCCATCAAACCGTCTTCATTGAATTCCCAGTTCTCGTTACCGTACGAACGGAACCAGTTGCCTGAGTCGTCGTGCCATTCGTAGGCGTAACGGACCGCGATGCGATTGTCGGTGAACGCCCACAGCTCTTTGATCAGGCGGTAGTCGAGCTCCTTGTTCCACTTGCGGATCAGGAAATTTTTCGCCTCCTCGCGGTTCTCGACAAAATCGGCGCGATTGCGCCATTGGGTGTCGAGTGTGTAGGCCAGCGAGACTTTTTCAGCGTCCCGGCTGTTCCAGCCATCTTCCGCGAGGCGAACCTTTTGGATGGCGGATTCTCGGGTGAAAGGGGGAAGTGGTGGGCGAGTCTGGGCATTGGACGACATAGGGACCTCCAGGCGGTGATGATTCGGCGGTGGGTGGGACGTGTGTGGCTAGGGACTGATACGCAAGCGCTGTTCAAGCATTGACTGCGCAACAGCCCTGGCGCTCTCTGCTGTGCTGTAGTCACCCATGACGCGTGCGACGGTAATCGCGCCATCAATGAGGATGAGTAGCTGTTTGGCCAAGACTTGCGGATCGGCAATACCGAGCTGTTCGCAGAGCCCCAGCGTGTAATCCAGCAGCTTCTGTTTGTGCAGCATGGCGATCTGACGGATGGGGTCCTGTGGGTCGCCGATTTCGCCTGCCGTATTGATAAATGCGCAGCCGCGAAAGCCTTCGGACTCGAACCAGCCTTTGAGCACGTCAAACATCTTCAGGATGCGCGCTTGAGGGGTGTCGGCCTTGTCTGACTCGGTTCGGAACCAGTCCATCCAGCGCACGTCACGGGCGTTTAGCGCAGCGGCGGCCACGTCGTCTTTGGTGGCGAAGTAGCGATAGATGCTTTTCCTCGCGACGCCCGACGTCTTCACCAGAAGGTCCATGCCGGTGGCCTGGATGCCGTTCTGGTAAATGAGCTGTTCGGCCGTCGCGAGGATCTTCTCGCGAGTGTTGGTCGTCGATGTATTCATGATCCCAAAGGTAGAACGTACGTTCTCCTGCGTCAAGCCGTCCATTCAAAAAGGCTCAACGCACTTGGTCGGACTCCGGCAGCGCACGTCTCAACTCGTCTGCGCTGGGTGAGGCTTTGGCCAGCGTAACGGGGATGGATTTAGCCGCAGGCACCTTGCTGCGTTCGGCGTGGTGCCACAGCGGAACAAGGGGATTGCACTCAGGGTAATACGCCGCGCAGCAGTTCTCGGGGATGTCATAGGCAATGATCTGCAGAGGCCCCACCGAGCGCGTGAGCTGCGGCTCGATGGCGGTGGTGACGTTCACCCAGTCTCCCGGCTTGAAGCCCAGTCGGAGGACATCGTTGCGGTTCATGAAGATCACCGCGCGGGTGCCGCTGACGCCGCGGAAGCGATCTTCGTAGCCGTAGATCGTGGTGTTGAACTGGTCATTGCTGCGCAGCGTCATCAGTTGCAGCACGTCACGGCGAGTGTGGTTCGGGTACACGTCATCGTTTTCTTCGAGCAGTTCGGGCGTGATGAACATCGCGCGGCCACTCTCGGTTTTCCATTCACGCTTCGCTGCGGCAATGGGGCGATGAAAGCCGCCGGTTTCCCACATGCGGGTTTCCATGTCGTGAAAAATCTCCGGGTAGACCTGAGCGATGCCTTGACGAATCAGCTTGTAATCGCGGCGCCAGGCGTCCCAATCGATTCGAGTGGCACCGGGTAATGTTGCCTCGGCGATGCCGGAAAGGATGGCGACTTCAGCGCGGGCGTGGCCGCTGGCCGGTTCGCTATTACCCTGCCAGGCCCTCACGCAGCCGGTGCTGTCTTCGGTGGTATAAACCTGCTCGACGCCGTTTTGCACATCCTTTTCGATGCGCCCGAGGCAGGGCAGGATCCACGCACTTTTCCCCGGCACCAGGTGAGTGCGGTTCAGCTTCGTGGCGATCTGAACGTTCAGGTCCAAGGTATTCCAGGCCGGCTCCATGCGGGACGTATCCGGGATCGCCCGTAGAAAATTCCCGCCGAGCCCGATGAATCCGCGCACGCTCCCGTCCAGCAGTCCTTCGCAGGTCTCAACGGTGTTCAAGCCTTTTTTCGACGGGACCGAGAAGCCATACAGTGCCTCAATCTTATCCACAGGAATCTTTTTCGGGTCTTCGGTAATGCCGACGGTGCGTTGGCCCTGCACGTTGGAGTGACCGCGCACCGGGCAGATGCCGGCGCCGCGCTTGCCGATGTTGCCGCGCAGCAGGAGCAGATTCACAAGCATCTGCACATTGGTCACGCCGCGCCGGTGCTGGGTGATGCCCATGCCGTAAACCAGCATCACGCGCTCGTGTCTGGCGTACACCGTCGCCACTGCCTCCAGTGCGCTGCGACTAAGTCCTGCCTGACGCTCAATCGTGTCCCACGGCGTTTCAAGCACGCAGTTGCAGAACTCGGCGAACCCTTCGGTATGCTGGGCAATGAACGCCTGATCGATGATCCCGGGCTGCCCCTTCGCCAGCGCCGCCTCGTCCATTTCAAACAGCGATTTGGCAATGCCCAGCACAACCGCCGTGTCGCCGCCGATCGCCAACTGATGGTATTGGGTGCTGATGACGGTCGACTTCGGCCCGAGCATCTCCACGGGAGACTGGGGATTGACGAAGCGCTCGAGGCCGCGCTCGCGAATCGGGTTGAACGTGATGATCGGCACGTCACGCTGCCGGGCTTCTCGCAGCTGATGCAGCATCCGCGGGCTGTTACTGCCTACGTTCTGGCCAAAAAACAGGATGCAGTCGGTGTGCTCGAAGTCATCCAGCGTCACGGTTCCTACCGGTACGCCGATACTTTCCTGTAAACCGACCGAGGTGCTCTCGTGACACATGTTCGAGCTGTCGGGCAGGTTGTTGTTGCCGTAGGCGCGGGCGATGAGCTGGTACATGAACGACGTTTCCAGCGAGGCCCGGCCCGACGCATAAAAGACCACGCTCTCGGGCGTCATGCTTTTCAGCTGCGCGCCAATGTCACGGTAGGCGTCCTCCCACGTGGTTTCCTGATAGCGATCGGTTGCAGCGTTGTACCGCATGGGGTGCGTGAGGCGGCCCTGTTGCTCAAGGTCGTAATCGGGCCACTGGCGCAGTTCGGTGAGCGTGTGACGGCCGAAGAAGGCCGGGTCGGTCTTCCGCGACGTCAGCTCCCACGCCGTGGCCTTCGCGCCGTTTTCACAGAACTCGAGGCTGTGGGGTTTGCCGGGCTTGGCCCATGCGCAGCTGACGCAGGCAAACCCGCCCGGCTTGTTTTGTTTGATCAGCGGCAGGCCTGCCCGAATCGGCGCCTGCTCGCGCCATAGGATCTCCATCACCGACTTCGCCGAGCCCCAACCGCCAGCGGCAGAGGTGTAGGGGCGGAAATGAGCTTCGGGATGGATGAGTGTCATGAAGGGGATCCTCGGCGGACGGGCGCACTGGAGACAGTCGCCCTCGTAAGGCTACGACGAAGCGGCTCGGTAAAGGTTCGTTACATTTCTCAGTGAGAGGACCGTCAACGGCCAACATGACGATTGCGTGTCCGAGCGAACTTGCCGAGTGAAATCCGATCAGTGTCAGAGGGCCGTTTTTTTCACGGTTCCCTGATCGAAGGAGTGACTCGCGTTTTGCCGAATTTCAAACCCTTTCTGTTGCTTTGCCTGCTGTTGAGCGTTTGCAGCGTCAACGCTCAAGCCGCCGAAGCCCCCGCCGCAACCACTGCTCCTGCTGCCGCAACTGCCGACCCGGCGCCGGTGGATCCCGCCAAAGCGGAGATTCTGGTCAAAGGCGGATTGCTCGGCGCCATCAGTTCCAGCATCGACAGCGTGCAAGACAAGCTCGATGTGGATGGCCACTTGCTCGACTCCTGGCGCCTGCGGGCCGACCGAGCCGCTGACGAGATCGACGCGCTGGTCAACAAACCGCAGTCGCGCTCACCGTGGCGAATCACCGGCGATTTCGTGATGCTGTCGCTGGTGTGGGCGGGGGCATTCCTGCTGCTCAACCGCATCGGCGCGTTTCTCGTGACCCGGTTATCACGGCACCGTTTTTTGATCCGCCGCGATCGCGTGGTCGGGGTGCTGGGCTATGTGCTGCCATACATGGTGCCAGCGCTCATCTGTCTGCCGCTGACGCTGTACGTCAGTCATTTCATGCCGACGTCGGTGGGGCGCGCGCTGGCGCTGTGTCTGGCTTACTCGACCAGCAGCGGGATTTTCTCCACCTCGGTGCTGCTGTCGCTGATCGTGCTGTTCAATTCGGGCCACAAACGGCCGGCGGTGCGCATCATTCGTCACTACGCGCCGCATCCGTTGTTCATCATCGGATTCCTCGCGGCGCTGAGTGATGCGTTAACCAGCCCGCAGATTGCCAGGCTGTTCGGCGGCAACGTGACCACCAGCATCGCCGCGTTCACCGGGCTGATGGCGTCGGTCATGTTTGGCATGGTTGTCATCCGCATGCGTCGGCCGATCGCGCATCTGATCCGCAACCGTCCCCTGGCCGCCCGGTTGGCGCGGCCGGCGGTGCAACAGACGCTGAAAATCTTCTCCAGCCTGTGGCATTTGCCGATCCTGCTGATGATTCTGGTCTCGGCTGTAAACCTGATCGGCGCCGGTGAAGGCAGTCAGGAAGCCCTGCGTTGCGCGTTGCTGACCACGGTGCTGTTGATTGGCTCGGTGTTTCTCAGCACTTTGTTCCAGCACATGTTCAAGCCCACCGAGGTGCGCACCAATAGTGTTTACAAGGAGCGTCTGCTGAGCCTGTTGCACGCGGTCATGCGTATTGCGCTGGCGATTGGCTTCATCGAGTTGCTGGGGCAGATCTGGGGTTTCTCGCTGTTTGAATTTGCCCAACGCAATGCCCTGGGCAAGGTGATCAGCGATTCGCTGAGCAGCATCGGTCTGATTCTGCTGGTGACCTGGCTGCTGTGGGTGGTGATGGACACGGCGATTCAGGAAGCCCTGAAGCCTCCGGCCAATGGACGTTCCGCGCGTCAGCCGAGCACGCGGGTGAAGACCATCCTGCCGCTGTTGCGCAACGCGATGAAGATCATCCTGGTGGTGATCTGCACCATCACGACCATGGCCAACCTGGGCATCAACGTCGCGCCACTGCTGGCCGGTGCCGGGGTTGTCGGTCTGGCGATCGGTTTCGGTTCGCAGCAGTTGGTGCAGGACGTCATTACCGGACTGTTCATCATCATCGAAGACACCATCTCCATCGGCGACTGGGTGGTGCTGGATTCAGGCCACGCCGGTACGGTCGAGAGCCTGACGATCCGCACCCTGCGTCTGCGCGACGGCAAGGGCTTCGTGCATTCGGTGCCGTTCGGGCAGATCAAGGCGGTCACCAACCAGTCGCGTCAGTTCGCGTACGCGTTTTTCTCGTTCCAGTTCACCTACGACACGGACGTGGATGCGGCAACCTCGCTGATTCGCGAAGCGGGTCAGTCGATCAGCGATGATCTGCTGCTGGCGAGCAAGCTGCAGGGGCCGCTGGAGGTGTTCGGACTGGACCGGATGGACATGAACGGCATTGTCATCACGGCGCAGTTCCGTACGTCATCGGGCGGGCAGTACGCGGTGAGCCGTGCGTTCAACGATCGACTTAAGCGACTTGTGGATAAGTCGGCTGAGGTGCGATTCGCGCAAACTTATCCACAACTGGTGATGAGCCCGCACAATCGCCAGGCACCCGAGGGCGAACGTGCCGAGGAGGGCGGAGAGCAACAAGCGCTGCCCGGCAAGACATCCGTGGTGAACAAAGACGGGTCCGAAAGCCCGGTTTGACATACTGGGTAGCTGGCGCGAGCTCGAAATTGAGCCGGCTTGCTGGCGAAAGCGTCCGGTCAGCCCCTACATAGTTGTCAGACCGGCAAGGTTCGCCAGCAAGCCGGCTCCTTGGATTGGGGCCAACCACAAATCATGTGAGCGACCTAAAGCCACTGTAGGAGCGCGCTTGCCCGCGAAGGCGTCAGCACATCCAACATCGTGATTGCCTGAGGCACCGCCTTCGCCAGCAAGCGACGCCCCAGAGATTGCCTGCGGTCTACCTGAACAATCGATCGCGCACCTGCAACATCAGCGCCTCATCCACCTCGCCCCAGTATTGCGGTTTGCCCGCGACGATGGCGGCGATGGGGATGCCGTCGCGGTAAACCAGCTTGTTGCCCACAATCGCCGGGACCTTCGCGCCGGGCAGCAGGGTCCCGGCGAGGTTGAGTGGGTCGACTCCACTGACGGCAATCAGGCTGCCGTCCAGCGGGCGATTGCGGACTTCGCGCAATAGCGGGATGGCTTCGGGCAACGCGAACTGCTCACCGGCCAGCCCTGCCACAAAGCGCCCGCCGCGAATCTCGCCGCGGGCCTCAAGACGATGGAATGTGCGCAGCAGCTCGCGCCAGGTCGGCAGCCAGTCGGCCTCGCGCTCCAGCAGGCGCCAGAACACCACGCCGTATCGGCGCAGCAAGGTCATGGCTATGTGCTCCAGCGTGTCGCTGTCGATCCTTTGCGACGCGCCTTCTTCCTTCGCCGGCGCGCGACGCAGCAACGCCCAGCGCCCGGCGTCGTCCATGCCGCCAATGAACGCGCCACGGTTGCGTCGACTGGTGTGGCTGCTGCGTTTGCTCGCCGGGGTGATCAGCGCGCGCAGCCCGGCGAAGCTGTCGGCATTGACCAGCCCGGCACCGACCAATTCCTGCAGCGCGGTTTCCAGCTCGGCGCGCAGCAAGTGCGCTTCGCCGGTCAGCTCGTCGAAAAACATCGCGCCCTGGCTCGACAGCACCTCATGAACCTTCTGCGCGCGCAGGGATAATTCGGTCGGCGCCGGCTGTTCGGTCAGCCCGGTCCACAGGCGAACCTGCGGTCGCGGCAGCAGCACAATCGGCGTACTGCGCAACGCGGCGCTGCCAACCTTGTTGCGACTGGTCAGACGCATCCACACCACCTTGCCGGACCGACACAGGTCATCCAGCCAGATCGATGAATAGTCCTTCAAGCGCGCTGGAAGCAGATCACTGTCCCACGCGCCTGCCGCCGACGAAAAACCCTCCAGTTGCGCAACGACCTCCGGCAGCGCGGCTTTGCCCTGACTCTGGGTCGTCGCAGACAAGTGCTGCCAATCGAACAGGAACCGAGTGAAGTCCTGCAGCGACACCGGCTCGATTTCGCGACGCAGGCGTTTGACCGTGTAGCGGTGGATGCGCGACAGCAGATGCCGCTCGCACCACTGTTCCTCGCGGGCGTCAGGGCTGAACTGGCCGCGCAGCACATACCCTTCGTTCTCCAGCTGCGCCAGCGCCTGAGCGACCTCGTTCAGTGTCAGCGCCAGCGGCTCGGCAATGGCCGCGACCGTGAGCGGACCGAAACCGCCAAGCCGCGCCCGCACGATCTCCACGCGCGCTTCGTCCTCGCTCCACGCTTCATCGAACCCGGCCAATGTCGCCAACGGCGGGTGCATTTCGGCGGCAGGGTAGATCGCCTGCAAACAGGTCAGCCGCTCCAGGGGAATCCACAACGCCTGCTCAGGGGTGACCTGCAAGCGTGTGCCCCGGCCTGAACGGGCGAGGCTCTCCAGCCATTTCATCCAGCCGCCGTGCTCGCGGGCCTCAACGCCGGTGATGCACCCCAGGCTCATCAGCGCCTCGTGCATCTCATCGACGTTTTGCGGCTGCGGCCAGGCTTCATCGGCCACCGCTTTGATCGCATCGACGTCCAGCGCGCCGAGATCGTCGGTGGATTCCGGGTCGCTCCAGCGCCGATTGAGCACTGCCTGGGTGCGACGTTCTTCCAGTGGCGCGTTGTCGAGAAACGCATACGGCTTGGCGTTGAGAATTTCCGCCGCCAGCGGCGAGGGCGCGGGCAGATCGCGGCTGACCAGACGCACCTCGCCGTTCTCCATGCGCCGCAGCAGTTTCAGCCAGCCTTCGGCGTCCATGGCTTCGTGCAGGCAATCGTCCAGGGTCTGCTCGATCAGCGGATGCTCAGGGACATCCCGCTCGCCCACCAGATTCTCCATACAGGCGATCTGGTCCGGAAACACCGTGGCGATAAGGTCATCGCTCTTGATCCGTTGCAGCTGTGGCGCCACTTTTCGCCCGCCGGTGTAACGCGGCAGGGCCAGTGCGACACCGGCATTCCAGCGCCAGCGCACGCCGAACAGCGGCGCATCCAGCACCGCCTGAATCAGCAAATGCTCGGCAGTGGCGGAGTTGAGATAACGCCAGACTTCATCGAGGGCAAAGCTGTGAGTCGTGGACAGCGACAGCACGATGGCGTCCTCGCTGGCCGCCGCCTGCAGCTCGAAGTTGAAGGTACGACAGAAGCGCTTGCGCAGGGCCAGCCCCCACGCGCGATTGACCCGGCTGCCGAACGGGGAATGAATCACCAGTTGCGTGCCGCCGGACTGATCGAAAAAACGCTCGATGACCAGCGTGTCCTGGGACGGCAATGCGCCCAAGGCCGAGTGCGCGCGGGCGAGGTATTCAATGATTTGCTCGGCGCTGGCGAGGTTCAGGCCCAGGCTTTTCATCAGCCAGTCCGTGCAGGCCTGAAGGTTGCCGGGGTGGGCGCTGAGCTGCTGATCGATGTCGGCCTGCAAGCGTGCGACGGCGAACGACAATTCATCGCTGCGCCCCGGCGCCTCACCCATCCAGAACGGAATGTTCGGCGGCATGCCGTGGGCGTCCTCGACCCGCACGCGGCCGGACTCAATCCGCAGAATCCGGTAGGACGTGTTGCCCAGCTGGAAGATGTCGCCCGCCGCGCTTTCCACGGCGAAATCTTCGTTGACCGTACCGATGTTCAGCGCCTGGGGTTCGAGAACCACGCTGTAGTCGGCGTTGTCCGGAATTGTGCCGCCGCTGGTGACCGCTGTGAGTTTGCTGCCGCGCCGGCCACGCAACGTGCGGGTCACCGCGTCGCGATGCAGGTACGCCGCGCGCACGCCCTGCCGCCCGCTGTAACCTTCGGCGAGCATGCTCAACAGCGCCTGATAATGGCCTTCGTCAACGTCGGCGTAGGGCGAAGCCTTGCGGAACAGCGCCAGCAGGTCCTGCTCCTGCCATTCCTGACAACTCACCTCGGCGATGATCTGCTGCGCCAGCACATCCAGCGGTGCTTTGGGAATGACCAGCGTGTCGAGTTCGCCGCGCCGCACGCAATCCAGCAGCGCCGCGCACTCGATCAGATCGTCCCGGGACACAGCAAACAGCCGTCCCTTGGGCGTGCCGCCGACGTGGTGACCGGAACGGCCGACCCGCTGCAAAAAGGACGCGATGGAGCGGGGCGAGCTGATCTGGCAGACCAGATCGACGTCGCCGATATCAATCCCCAACTCCAGCGAAGCGGTGGCAATCAGTACTTGCAGGTCACCGCGCTTGAGGCGCTGCTCGGCGTTCAGCCGCTGTTCCTTGGCCATGCTGCCGTGGTGGGCGGCGACTGCTTCTTTGCCCAGTCGCTCGCTCAGATGCCGCGCCATGCGCTCGGCCAGTCGCCGGGTGTTGACGAAGATGAGCGTGGTGCGGTGTTCACGGGCCAGCGCCGCCAGCCGGTCGTAGACCAGTTGCCAGACGTCACTGGACATCACGGCGCTCAAGGCAACCGGCGGCACTTCGATAGCCAGATCCCGAGGGCGCGCGTGGCCGATGTCGACGATGGCGCACGGACGACTGACCGGATCACTGCCGACCAGAAAGCGTGATACGCGCTCGATGGGTTTTTGCGTTGCTGACAGGCCGATGCGCAGCAGCGGTTTTGCGCACAGCGCCTGTAAACGCTCGAGGGTCAGGGCGAGATGACTGCCGCGCTTGCCGGCCGCAATCGCGTGAATTTCGTCGACAATGACGGTCTGGGTGCTCGCAAGCATGCGTCGGCCCGAGTCGGACCCCAGCAGCACGTAAAGCGATTCCGGCGTCGTGACCAAAATGTTCGGCGCGGTTTTGCGCATGGCCGTGCGTTCTTTCTGGGGCGTGTCACCGGTGCGCACAGCGGTAGTGATACGCAGCCCGGGCAGGCCTTGCTGGATCAGGTGATCCGTGATGCCCGCCAGCGGGTTTTGCAGATTGATCTGGATGTCGTTGGACAGCGCTTTCAGGGGCGAGACGTACACCACGAAGGTCTCGTCCGGCAGCTCGCCGCCCCGCTCCAGCCCTTGATGGACCAGATCATCGATGACCGCCAGAAACGCCGTCAGGGTTTTCCCGGAGCCGGTCGGCGCGGCAATCAACGTGGATTCGCGGCCCTTGATCAGCGGCCACGCCTGGGCCTGGGCCGCGGTAATGGCCGGAAACGTCGAACGGAACCACGCGCTGACCGCCGGATGGAAGGGGTCGAGCACCGGGTCGGGTTTCTGGGGAAGATTCATCAGCAATTAATGCGGGCGCAGGCAGGCGGATGCAAGGGGCAGATACCGGGCCGAGTGATCAGCGGCGTGCCTCAATACCTTCACGCAGTCCCGCGCGCCCGAGGCTGTTGGGACTTGCCCGTCGGCGTGTTATGTTTGCGGACGTTTTTCACCTATTTTTAATCGACCTGAAGACTGAGCCTGCTGACTCTATGCGAATGCGCCTTATGCTATTGGGCGGCGGAAATGCCCTCGGGCAGGCGTTGATTCGTCTAGGTGCCGAGGAGAACATTGGATTCCTCGCGCCGCGCCCACCGCAAGACGGTTGGGATGCGGCAAGCCTGACGCAACTGCTCGATGACACCCGCCCGGATGCCTTGATCAATCTCGCTTACTACTTCGACTGGTTTCAGGCGGAGCGAGTGAGCGCTGACAGGCTGGATAATCAGGAACGCGCCGTCGAGCGTCTCGCTGAACTGTGCCAGCACCACAATATCGTCCTCGTTCAACCGTCCAGCTACCGTGTGTTCGACGGTTCGCGGGCGACGGCTTACAGTGAAAAAGACGAGCCCGTGCCGCTGGGTTCCCGTGGCCAGGCCTTGTGGCGCATCGAGCAGAGTGTGCGTGCCACCTGCCCGCAGCATGTGCTGCTGCGTTTTGGCTGGCTGCTGGATGACAGCGCCGACGGCGTACTGGGGCGCTTCCTCAGCCGCGCCGAATCCCCCGGTGAATTGCTGCTGGCAGACGATCGTCGCGGCAATCCGACCCCGGTCGACGATGCCGCGAGGGTCATTATTTCGGTGCTCAAACAGCTCGATTGCGCCGCGCCGCTGTGGGGCACTTATCACTACGCCGGACACGAAGCGACTACGCCACTGGCATTCGGTCAGGCTGTATTGACCGAAGCCCGTCTGCTGCGCCCGCTGGCGATCGAGACGCCGACCGCGCAAGCCCATGCCGCGCGTCCGGACGCCAGCGACGAGCCACAGAACGCCGTGCTCGCCTGTAAGAAAATCCTTCACACTTTCGGTATCAAGCCACGCGCCTGGCGTGCCGGCTTGCCCAATCTACTGGACCGCTATTACCGCCATGTCTGATGCTCCTGTCCTCATCACCGGCGGCGCCGGTTTCATCGGTTCGCACCTGACTGACGCGCTGCTCGCCAAAGGCTACGCCGTGCGCATCCTCGACGACCTGTCCACTGGCAAGCGCAGCAACCTGCCGCTGGATAACCCGCGCGTCGAGCTGATCGAAGGTGATGTGGCCGATGCCGCGCTGGTGGCCCGTGCGGCGCTGGGTTGTCAGGCCGTTGCGCACCTGGCCGCCGTCGCGTCGGTGCAGGCCTCGGTGGATGATCCGGTGAAGACGCACCAGAGCAACTTCATCGGCACGCTGAATGTCTGCGAAGCAATGCGCCAGGCCGGCATCAAACGTGTGGTGTTTGCTTCCAGCGCCGCTGTTTACGGCAACAACGGTGAAGGCGAGGCCATCACCGAAGACACTCCGAAAGCACCGCTGACCCCGTATGCGTCGGACAAACTGGCCGGTGAGCACTACTTCGATTTCTATCGTCGTCAGCACGGTTTCGAGCCGGTCGTGTTCCGCTTCTTCAACATCTTCGGCCCGCGTCAGGATCCTTCTTCGCCGTATTCCGGGGTGATCAGCATCTTTGCAGAGCGCGCCGTGAAAGGCCTGCCGATTGCCGTCTTCGGTGATGGCGAGCAGACCCGCGATTTCTTCTACGTTGAGGACCTGGTTGACCTTGTGGTGCAGGGTATCGAGATGCCGACGGTGGCGGAGGGTGCAGTCAATGTCGGCCTGAATGCGACGACTTCGCTCAACGAACTGCTGGGCGCCCTTGCCGAGGTTGTCGGAAGTCTGCCGCCGGTGAGCTACTTGCCGGCACGTTCGGGCGACATCAAGCATTCACGGGCGAGCAATCAGCGTCTGCTTGAGCGTTTCAAAGTGCCCGAGCCGACGCCGCTGAAAGTCGGGCTGGCGCGGCTGCTGGGGCGCTGAAGCCCGCACAGCAAAAAGGCACCGGTGAGGTGCCTTTTTTGTGCCTGCTCGTTGGGGCGTCAGCGCTTAAAACTTGTAGCCCACGCCGACCATGTACACCCACGGATCGACGTCCACGTTCACTTTGGTCCGGCCGACGCCCAGCGCCGACGGACCGTCCAGCGTCGCTTGTGTGTCGATGTCCACATACCAGACGGCGGCGTTGAGCATGATCTTGTCCGTCAGCATGTAGTCCGCGCCGATCTGACCGGCCCAGCCCCAGGAGTTCTTGATGTGCAGGTTGTTCATGCCCTGGCCCTTGCGCTCGCTGCTCAGGTTTTCATCGTAGAACCAGGTGTAGTTCACGCCGACACCGGCGTACGGCTGGAACTTAGACGTCGCGTCCATCGGGTAGTACTGCAGCGACAGGGTGGGCGGCAGCTGCTTCACGTCCGCCAGCTTGCCATCCAGGCCCGGGCCCAGGCCTTTGATCCCCACGGTGTGCTGGAAGGGCGTTGCCGCCAGTAACTCGAGGCCCACGTGGTCGGTGAGCATGTAGGCGAAGGCCAGGCCCAGTTGCGTGTCGCTGTCCAGTGTCGCTTTAGTGCCCGGGACCTTGGCACCATCAAGCTTCAGGTTTCCGCTTTCTTCGTTGGGCGCCGTCGTGGCAGCACCGGCACGAATAATGAAGTCACCGGCCTGGTGGGCGTGAGCAGCGAGGGGGACACCGAGTGCAAGCGCGAGCAGGGGCGCGCTGAGCAGGTACTTGTGCATGGGGGCTCCGTAAGGGCATAAAAATGTATGCCGTATGTTACGAAGCGTCTAGGTCGCGGTTTTTGACCTGGCTCAATGAAAACTGGATTAGGGTGTGCCTGTTAACGGCAACTCACTGCTCATCCGGCATTTCGTACACCAGAATCTTGTCCGCTTCCATCTGGTAACCCGCATCGGCCAATTCGCTGGTCGACGGTTTGACCTGCATCGGGCCTTCGATCCAGTAGGGTTGGTACAGCTCGTCAACCTTCACGCCCAATTCGCTGGTCACGTGGACGATCTGGTTCGGCGGCGGCGGTGGCACGTGAATGCAGGCGCCGAAATACGGCACCAGCAGAAACTCCGTCACCCGGCCTTCCTCGCTGACTTCCAGCGGCACGATGTAACCCGGCAGCCGCACCCGCTCGCCGTCCAGCGACTTGACGACCGGCGCATGGGGCGCCAGTTGATGCGCGGCGGGCGCCGACTCGACTGACAGGGTGTCCGCCAGGCTCGACAGGTTATGGATCGGCGCGGTGATCAGCTTCACCGGCGGCGCGTCAGGCGGAATCATTTCCTGCCACGTCAGCACCCGCAGGTCCTGCGCCCACAACGGCGCCGCGACGAGCATCAACAGCAGCATCCAACCCATCCGCATCACAACGACCTCATAAACGAATCGACAGCCCGTCTGCCAGCGATTGGCGATAGGCACGCCACGCAGGAACGGTGCCCATCAACACGGCCGCGCCGAGAATCCCCGCCAGTAGCGTCCATTCGTAGGTGCTGGGCAGTGACAGTGGCAGATACAAACCATAATTGGCCTGCACGTAACCCTGCGCGGAGGCGATGCCGATGTAAAGCAGCGCCAGGCCGCAGACCGAGCCCCCCAGCGCCAGGGCAAACGCTTCCAGCACCAACAGACTGGCGATATGCCAGGGCCGCGCACCCACCGAACGCAGAATCGCCATCTCGCGGCGCCGCTCGTTAAGGCTGGTGAGGATCGCCGTCAGCATGCCGATCAACCCGGTCAGTACGACAAACAACGAAATCACGAACAGCGCCTTTTCAGCCGTACCCATCAGGCTCCACAGCTCCTGCAACGCTACCCCCGGCAGAATCGCCAACATCGGCTCGCCGCGGAACTCGTTGATGTCCCGCTGCACGGCAAAGGTCGCGATCTTGCTGTTCAGCCCGAGCATGAAGGCGGTGATGGCGGTGGGCGTGAGGTCCATGTTGCGTGCCTGATCGGCGCTGATACGCCCGGCGCCTTGTGCAGGCACGCCGTTGTGCCAGTCGATGTGAATCGCTTCCATGCCGCCCAGGCTGATGTGCAGCGTGCGGTCCACCGGCGTGCCGGTGCGTTTGAGAATGCCGACCACGGTGAACGGCTTGTCGTCATGCTTGACCAGACTCACCGTCGCGACGCCGTGGGCCAGCACCAGCTTGTCGCCGAGCTTGTAATGCAGCGCGTCCGCCACTTCCGCACCGAGCACCACCTCAAACGGGTCGGTGGCGAACGGCCGCCCGTCGGCCAGCTCCAGATGCTGCTGACGACCGTATTGGTAGTGCTCGAAATACGATTCATTGGTACCCATCACGCGATAGCTGCGATGGCTGTCACCCAGGGAAATCGGGATCGCCCACTTCACCTGCTTGCTGTTTGCGAAGTGCTCGAAGCTGTCCCAGCGAATGTTGTTGGTGGCATTGCCGATGCGGAACACCGAGTACAGCAGCAGGTTGACCGAGCCCGAACGCGCGCCGACGATCAGGTCCGTGCCGCTGATGGTGCTGGCAAAACTCGCGCGCGCTTCGGTGCGCACCCGTTCGACTGCCAGCAGCAGGCAAACGGAAAGGGCGATGGCGAACGCGGTGAGGAACGCGGTGAAGCGGCGGTTGGCGAGGCTGGCCAGCGCCAGACGAAGAAGATACATCTCAGACCTCTGCGGCGACGGCGGCGCGATTGAGTTCGGCCAGCGATAGGTTGCGATCGAACAGCGGCGCCAGGCTCTGATCGTGGCTGACGAATAACAGGCTGGCGCCGGCCTCGCGGCATTCGGCGAACAGCAGCTGAATGAAAGCTTCGCGGGCGTCGGCATCCAGCGCCGAGGTGGGTTCGTCAGCGATCACCAGCTCCGGCTGGCCGATCAGCGCGCGGGCTGCGGCGACGCGCTGCTGCTGACCGATGGACAGCGAGTCGGCGCGGCGGCTGAGCATTTCAGGGTCTTTCAGGCCCAGGTGAGCGAGCAGGCTTTCAGCCGCTTTGTCGACGCTGCCGTGGCGCTGGGTCGCCCGCTGGGTGCGTAGTCTGGAAAAGCGACACGGCAGCTCGACGTTCTCGCGCACCGACAAAAACGGCAGCAGGTTGAACTGTTGAAAGATGTAGCCCGTGTGATCGACGCGAAACCGGTCTCGCGCCCCGGCCGAGAGCTGCGTCAGCTCCTGACCGAGCAGGCGAACGCTGCCGCGACTCGGGCGCTGCACACCGCCCAGCAGACCCAGCAACGTGGTTTTACCGCTGCCGCTGGGGCCTTTGAGGAACAGGGTTTCGCCGGCATCGAGGCGAAACGCCGGAATATCCAGCAGTTGCGGATGCCCCGGCCAGCTGAAGCCGAGTCCGGACAATTCAATGAGCGCTTGAGTCATGGCCACACGTGCGTCTGAAAAGTGATCGACCGGGAAGCCCGGTCGCTGATGGAGCGGAGCTGGTTAAAACTTGACCACCGGATTGCTCGGACGCACTTCAGCGCCCATCTGGCGTTTCGGTGTCACCAGCTGCACTTGAATGGTCTGGGTGGCCGGGAAGCTTTTGAACAGTTGGGTCAGGTCGAGCTTGTTGAGCACGTTCGGCGCGCTGCAGGTGAATTGATAGTGGCCGTGGATTTCGCTGTGCTCGTGTTCAGTCGCGTCGCCACCGGCTTGGTCATGGTCATGGTCATGGTCGTGATCGTCGTCATCCTTGTCGCCGAACAGCGTGCTTTCAACCCGCTGCCTGGTGGCGGTGCATCCGGCCGTTTCCGGAAGACTGAACAGCGCGTGGGGCTTGAGCAGGGTTTCCTTGGCCAGGGCCAGGGTCATCTTGTCAGCGTCTGTGGTTGCCGGATGCTCGAAGCCGACGATGTTCATCGCCGGGGTGTCGAGCTCCAGTTCCAGCGTACGCCCGTCCAGCGCCATATCCAGCCGCGCGACACCGTGCACGTGCGCGCCTAGACTGCCGTGCTCATGATCGTGGTCATGTTCATCGGCCGCGTGGGCGACGGCGAGGGGCAGCAAAGCGAAGGGCAGGGCGAGTAGCAAACGACGCATGGGGGAAAGCTCCGGAGGCAGGTCTGAAATTTGTTATGTGATCTTATAACAATGTGTTGCGCGGTTTCTTAACTTTTTCGAGATGCCTTGTAGGCGCGTGGGCTGTCAGGGATCACGTGCAGGTCATCAATTGCTGTGGGACCATGCGGGTCCGCCTTATCAGAGGACACACACCATGCTGCGAATCCGTGGAACCGTCGGCGATCTGCCGGTGGATCTGACTGTGGAAATGGACGACGCCGATTGGGCTCGGCTGGGCATTCAGCTGGGCGCGCAGGCTCAGGAAACGTCGGCGCCAACGGATACGTCCGTCAAGCCTGCGGCCAGTCGCAATGATGCTGTCTGGGACATCGCTCAGGAGCTGCTACGCAAAGCAGGTCACCTGACCGGGCCGGATCTGCTCGGTCAGCTTGAAGGACTGTCGGGCAGCACCGCTGCGGGCAAACGCCTGATGGTGCGCATGCGTCACAGCGCCAACGTGAAAGTGGAAAGCCAGGGCGACACGCCGGTGTATCGCTGGGTTAAGTGATACATACGGGCGTTTTGGACCCGTGTGGGACCGGCTTTAGCCGGGAAGGCGTCATCCGTCACACCACAAAATTGAGGGTGCTGATGCGGGCCTCTTCCCGGCTAAAGCCGGTCCCACAAGTAGACCGCGTACATTCCTTGGAACTGGCTCGGTGCGTCAATGTAGGACCGGCTTCAGCCGCTAGTAAAGCGCCGCAAACAACCGACGACGATACGTAGTCACCAGCGGGTGATCGTTGCCCAGCAAGTCGAACACCTGCAGCAGCGTCTTGTGCGGCTGGCCTTCGTTGTAGCTGCGGTTGCGGACGAACAGCTTGAGCAGTCCCTCCAACGCGGCTTCGTATTGCTGACGGGACAATTGCTGGATCGCCAACTGGTGCGCGGCTTCGTCGTCCTGCGGGTTCTGCGCCAGGCGCGATTTCAGCTCCGCGGCGTCAGGCAACGCGCCGGCTTCGGCCAGAAACGTCAATTGCGCCTTCGCTCCGGCCAGCGCGGCTTTGTGCTCATCGCTTTTAACCGCATCCAGCACCGTACGGGCTTCCGTCAGCTCGCCGCGTTCGGCCAGGCAGCGGGCATACAGAATCAGCGCGGCAGCGTTGGTGTTGTCCTCGGCGAGGATGGTCTGCAGCACCGCTTCGGCTTCGGCGAAATGGCTCTCGGCGAACATCGCCTGGGCGGTTTTCAGCGGGTCGGCGGCGGCTGGCGGCGGCATCTGCACATGGGGCTCAAGCAGCGCGCGGATTTGCGATTCAGGCTGGGCACCGGAGAAGCCATCGACCGGCTGACCGTCTTTGAACAGCACCACCGTGGGCAGGCTGCGAATGCCGAAGCGCGCCACGATGTCCTGTTCAGCGTCGCAATCGACCTTGGCCAGCAGCAGTTCGCCCTGATAACTCTCGGCAATCTGTTGCAGCAGCGGCATCAGCACCTTGCACGGCGCACACCACTCAGCCCAGAAATCCACCAGCACGGGTTTGTGAAAAGAATTCTCGATGACCATCTGATCGAAAGTGGCGGTGGTCGCATCGAAGATGTACGGCGTGTCCTGGCTCATCGCGGATCTCGAAAAAAGGCTTGATGGCGCGAACTATAAAGCGCTGTGGGGATTGTCGGAAGCGCGACAGCAGATGTGCGGTTTGCCGATGACCTGTGGGAGCGTGGCTTGTCCCGCGATCGGCGACGAAGTCGTCGTAAAACGGGTCAACTGGGTAAGGCTGACGCACCGTGTTGGGTGGGTTGCTGCCGCTGCGCGCCAGATCGCGGGACAAGCCACGCTCCTACGGGGTGGGTCAGGTCAGTTCAGGCCTGTCGCTGCGCGTGATAAAGACTCACCCTGCGAAACTCCCACGGCTCGGCCAGATCCGGCAGCGTCAGCGCCTCCAGAATCCCCAGCCGCTCATACAGAGGATGCTGAAAGTCCCGCACCCGGGAATCGGCCACCAACGCTTGTTTCCCACGACTGAGAAACTGATCCAGCAGCGGCAGGTTGGCGCGGTCGTACAGTACGTCGGCCACCAGAATAAGGTCGAAACGATCGTGCTCGGCGAAGAAGTCGCGTGAATACTCAAGCGTCACGCCGTTCAGCTCGGCATTCGCGCGGCAGGCCTCGATCGCCAACGGATCGAGATCACAGGCGACCACTTCAAGCGCCCCGGCTTTCATCGCCGCAATGCCTGCGACCCCAGATCCCGCCCCGAAATCCAGCACCCGCTTGCCCGCGACCCACTGCGGCTGCTCGGCGAGAAAGCGCGCCAGCGCCAGGCCACTGGCCCAGCAGAAACTCCAGTAGGGCGGGTCTTCAAGAATGCGCCGGGTTTCTTCAGGGCTGAACGCGCGATCCATATTGTTCGCGTCGATCAGCCACAACGTCAGGTCCGTCCCCGGCAGAGCTTCGGCCACCAGTTGCGCATCGCCCAACAGCTCGCTCAATGCGGCTTGCAGGTGGAGCGGGGCGGTCACGGCGCGGTTGCGAATTGCAGCTGACCCAGCGCTTGAGTGGTGGGCTGAGTGATCAGCACGGACGGAAGATGCAGAATCAACTGACCCGACTTGCTGGCGCGGCCGCGCAGCTCGACGCGTGCGCCCACCGGGAAAGCTTCCGGGTTGAAGCGCAGTTGGAACGGCAGCGACTGGTTGTTCCCCACCAGTTTGGTGCTGGTCAGCAGCTTTTGCGGGCGGTTGCGATCGTCAATGACCAGCAACGCCAGCTCGACTTCTGCGCCGGCCGGCACGCCCAGCAATTGGCCGCTCAGTTCGCGCTGGAATGGCTGCAACGGACCTGGCCCTTCCGGCAGCGTGATGGCGTTAGGGGCAGGCTTGGCGGGCGCGGCAGGTTTCGGCGCCTCGGCCGTGCTGCAGGCAGCGAGCAGGCCCACAAGGCTGATTACAGCAAGCGTACGTAGCGTCATGAACAGCTCCAGAAAAAGCAGAAGGCGGGCGAGTTACGCACGGGATGGCGCAGTATCGCTGAGTGCGGCGGGTTTCACCGCACTGAATGCGCGTCTATATACCTCAAAGCCTCGCACTTGTCTTGCCAGCAAGATGCGCTACCATGGCCCTCCCTTTTTTTGTTGCCTGCCACCATGCACTGTCCCTTTTGCGGTGCCAACGACACCAAAGTCATTGACTCGCGCCTCGTTGCTGAAGGCGATCAGGTTCGCCGCCGCCGCGAATGCGTCGCCTGCGAAGAACGCTTCACCACATTCGAAACCGCTGAACTGGTTCTGCCCCGGCTGATCAAGCAGGACGGCAGCCGTCAGCCCTTCGACGAAGAGAAGCTGCGCGCCGGTATGCAGCGCGCGCTGGAAAAGCGTCCGGTCAGCGTCGAACGTCTGGAAGCGGCCCTGGCCCACATCAAAAGCAAGCTGCGTGCGACCGGCGAGCGCGAGGTCAAATCGCTGATCGTCGGTGAGCTGGTCATGGGCGAACTGCAAAAACTCGACGAGGTGGCCTACATCCGCTTTGCTTCTGTTTATCGGCGGTTTCAGGACCTCAACGAATTCCGCGAAGAAATCGACCGACTGGCTCGCGAGCCGGTTAAAGAGTGAGCATGACCACCACAGAGCAAAGCGTGCTCGACGCAGCCTATATGGCGCGGGCGTTGGAACTGGCGCGCAAGGGCGTCTACTCGACGCACCCCAACCCGCGTGTCGGCTGCGTGATCGTGCGTGATGGCGAGATTGTCGGTGAAGGCTGGCATGTCCGCGCCGGTGAACCCCATGCCGAGGTGCATGCGCTGCGCCAGGCGGGCGACAAGGCAAAGGACGCGACCGCTTACGTCACCCTTGAGCCCTGCAGTCATCATGGCCGCACCCCGCCGTGCGCCGACGCGCTGGTCAACGCCGGTGTGGCGTGTGTGGTGGCCGCGATGCAAGACCCCAATCCCGACGTCGCCGGCCGTGGCCTGTTGCGCCTCATGGGCGCGGGAATTGCGGTACAGAGCGGCGTGCTCGAAAGCGAAGCGCGGGCGCTGAACAAAGGGTTTCTCAAACGCATGGAACACGGCCTGCCCTACGTGCGGGTGAAGCTGGCGATGAGCCTCGACGGCCGCACGGCCATGGCCAGCGGCGAAAGCCAGTGGATCACCGGCCCCGAAGCGCGCTCCGCCGTGCAGCGCCTGCGAGCCCAGTCGAGTGTGGTGCTGACCGGTGCCGATACCGTGCTGGCCGACAACGCGCGACTCACCGTTCGGCCTGACGAGTTGGGCCTGAACGCCGAACTCACCGCATTGTCCGCGACCCGACCGCCGTTGCGCGTGTTGATCGACGGGCGTTTGCGGGTGCCACTTGATGCGCCTTTCTTTAAAGCGGGCAATGCGCTGGTAGTGACTTGCGCGGCAGCCTCGGCCCGCGAGCGTTACCACGACGAAGGCCACGAAATGCTGGCGCTGCCGAGCAGTGGCGGACACGTCGACCTGCGCAAACTGCTGATCGAACTGGCCGCCCGCGGCGTCAACGACGTGTTGGTAGAGGCTGGCCCTAAACTCGCCGGCGCGTTTACCCGGTTGGGCCTGGTGGATGAATACCAGATCTTCGTGGCGGGCAAGTTCATGGGCTCGTCGGCGCGACCGTTGCTGGACCTGCCGATGGCGCAAATGAGCGAAGCGCTCGAACTCAAGATTGTCGAAATGCGCGCGGTCGGCAATGACTGGCGAGTCATTGCGATACCCGCGTCGCACCCCGGCGTATAATTCCGGCTTCCGCGTTCAGCGCTGGCCCTGTTTTCCAGGAGCACCCATGTTTACCGGCATCATCGAATCCATCGGCAGCATCCGCGCCATCACTCCGAAAGGCGGCGACGTCCGCGTTTACGTAGAGACCGGCAAGCTTGACCTTTCCGACGTGAAGCTGGGCGACAGCATCGCGGTCAACGGCGTCTGCCTGACCGCCGTTGAATTGCCAGGCGACGGCTTCTGGGCTGACGTCAGCCGCGAGACCCTGAACGTCACCGCGTTCGTCGATCTCAAGACCGGCAGCCGCGTCAATCTGGAAAAAGCCCTGACCCCGACCACTCGCCTGGGCGGCCATCTGGTCAGCGGCCACGTCGATGGCGTCGGCGAAGTGCTCTCCCGCGAAGAAAACGCCCGTGCCATTCAGTTCCGCATGCGCGCACCCCGCGAGCTGGCCAAGTACATCTCCCACAAAGGCTCGATCACCATCGACGGCACCAGCCTGACCGTGAATGCGGTCAACGGCGCCGAGTTCGAGCTGACCATCGTTCCGCACACGCTCGCCGAAACCATCATGGGCGACTACAGCCCGGGCCGTAAAATCAACCTGGAAGTCGATCTGCTGGCGCGTTACCTCGAGCGTTTGTTGCTCGGTGACAAAGCGGCTGATCCGACGCCGGCCCAAGGCGGCAACATCACTGAAAGCTTTCTGGCCGCCAACGGCTACCTCAAATCCTGAATTGAAGGGGGTGCCGCGTGGCGCTCAACAGCATCGAAGAACTGGTTGAAGACATTCGCCAAGGCAAGATGGTCATCCTCATGGATGACGAAGACCGTGAGAATGAAGGCGATCTGATCATGGCCTCCGAGTGCGTCAAGGCCGAGCACATCAACTTCATGGCGCGTTACGCTCGCGGCCTGATCTGCATGCCGATGACCCGCGAGCGCTGCGAGACGCTGAAGCTGCCGCTGATGGCGCAGCGCAATGGTTCGGGCTTCGGCACCAAGTTCACCGTGTCCATCGAAGCCGCCGAGGGCGTGACCACCGGGATTTCCGCCGCCGACCGCGCGCGCACCGTTCAGGCCGCTGCTGCCAAAGACGCGAAGGCCGATGACATCGTCAGCCCGGGTCACATTTTCCCGCTGATGGCCCAGGCTGGCGGCACGCTGTCCCGCGCAGGCCATACCGAAGCGGCATGCGACCTGGCGCGCATGGCCGGTTTCGAGCCGACTGGCGTGATCTGCGAAGTCATGAACGACGACGGCACCATGTCCCGTCGTACTGAACTGGAAGCTTTCGCGGCCGAGCACAACATCAAGATCGGCACCATCGCTGACCTGATTCATTACCGGATGATCCACGAACGTACCGTTCAGCGGATTGCCGAGCAGCCGCTGGACAGCGAACTGGGCCATTTCAATCTGGTGACCTACCGCGACTCCGTCGAAGGCGATGTGCACCTGGCGCTGACGCTGGGCAAGATCTGCGCAGAAGAAGCGACGCTGGTTCGTGTACACAACATGGACCCGCTGCGCGACCTGTTGATGGTCAGACAGCCCGGCCGCTGGAGCCTGCGCGCTGCCATGAAGACCGTGGCCGAGGCCGGCAGCGGTGTCGTGCTGCTGCTCGGTCACCCGCTCGACGGCGACACGGTTCTGGCCCATGTGCGTGAAACCGCTGGCGGCACGCCGATCAAAACACCGACCACTTACAGCACGGTCGGTGCCGGTTCGCAGATCCTTCGTGACCTCGGCGTGCGCAAAATGCGCCTGATGAGTTCGCCAATGAAGTTCAATGCGATATCCGGTTTCGATCTGGAAGTTGTAGAATACGTGCCCTCCGAATAAAGACCGGCAGGTGACAGGCCCCGACAGCGTTCAGCCGTTGGTGGTTTTTGTTCCTGCAGTCGCCCGATTCGTGGCCTAAAATCCCTGAAAGCGCGCGCCCGATGCGCGCTTTCATGCTCTTTAATACGAGAACACGAGACTCAGCCGAATGACCCTGAAGACCATCGAAGGTACCTTCATCGCCCCCCAAGGTCGCTATGCCCTGGTGGTTGGCCGCTTCAACAGCTTCGTCGTCGAAAGCCTCGTCAGCGGCGCCGTTGATGCCCTGGTTCGCCATGGCGTGAGCGAAAGCGACATCACCATCATTCGCGCACCGGGCGCGTTCGAAATCCCGCTGGTTGTGCAGAAGGTCGCTCAACGCAGCGAATTCGCCGCCATCATCGCCCTGGGCGCCGTCATTCGTGGCGGCACCCCGCACTTCGAATACGTCGCTGGCGAATGCACCAAGGGCCTGTCCCAGGTGTCCATGGAATTCGGCGTGCCGGTCGCTTTCGGCGTACTGACTGTCGATTCCATCGAACAGGCGATCGAGCGTTCCGGCACCAAGGCCGGTAACAAAGGCGCTGAAGCTGCGCTGTCCGCCATTGAGATGGTCAGCCTGTTGGCGCAGTTGGAGGCCAAGTGATTAACGACGAAAGCGATCAGTTCAATCCGCGTGATCCACGTGCGGCAGACGCTGGCAAGCCATCCAAAAGCGAAAAGCGCCGTGCGGCTCGCCAGATGGCGATGCAGGCCCTGTACCAGCGCCACATGGCGGGTCAGTCGCTGAACGAAATCGAAGCACAGTTTCGCGTCGACAACGACTTCACCTCTGTCGATGCCAGCTATTTCCACGACATCCTTCACGGTGTCCCGGCCAATCAGGACAAGATCGACGCTGCACTGGCGCCTTGTCTGGACCTGACCATCGAAGAGCTGGACCCGGTTGAACTGGCGGTATTGCGCCTGTCGACCTGGGAACTGCTCGAGCGCATCGACGTGCCGTATCGTGTGGTCATCAACGAAGGCATCGAGCTGGCGAAAGTCTACGGTTCGACCGACGGCCACAAGTTCGTCAACGGCGTGCTCGACAAGCTGGCTCCGCGTCTGCGCGAAGTCGAAGTGAAGGCGCACAAGCGCTGAGGCTTCTGGGTTTCTCCAGAACCTGAGCGTCTCCGGCATGGGCGAGTTCGAGCTGATCCGCAATTACTTTGCCGCTGCGCCCTGCGCGCAGCCCGGCGAAGGCGTTGCACTGGGCATCGGCGACGACTGCGCCCTGTTGTCGGTGGCCGCTGGCGAGCAACTCGCCGTCTCCACTGACACGCTGGTCGCCGGGGTGCATTTCCCCGACGTCTGCGATCCTTTCCTGCTCGGCCAGCGCGCACTCGGCGTCTCGGCCAGCGACCTGGCCGCCATGGGCGCCAGTCCCCTCGCATTTACCCTTGCCCTGACCCTGCCGCAGGTTTCCGCCGACTGGCTGGAAGCATTCGCTCGCGGTTTGAATACGATGGCCCAGAGCTGCGGCCTGCGCCTGATCGGCGGCGACACGACGCGCGGTCCTTTGAGCCTGACCCTCACGGTCTTCGGCACCGTCCCGACCGGGCAGGCGTTGACTCGAAGCGGCGCGCGGCCTGGCGATGTGTTGTGCGTGGGCGGTCCGCTGGGTGACGCGGCCGGGGCGCTGCCGTTGGTGTTGAACCAGCGCAGCACCGAGGCGTCTACCACTCAGGCCTTGCTGGCGCGTTACTGGTCGCCGCAGCCACAGTTCGAGCTGGGCATCGCGTTGCGCGGCAAGGCCAGCGCGGCGCTGGACATCTCCGACGGACTGCTCGCCGATGGCGGACACATCGCCACGGCATCGGGCGTACGCTTGCTCGTTGAACGCGACAAAGTGCCGATGTCCGACGCGCTGCTGAGTTTTTTCGGGCCTGACGCGGCGTTGGACGCCGCGCTCAGTGGGGGCGACGACTACAGACTGGCTTTCACGTTGCCGCCCTCATGGCTGGCTGAACTACAGGCTTCCGGATTGCCTGTTTTCGTTCTGGGTCGAGTGGTCGAAGGTCACGGCGTGGCGCTGATTGACGCACTTGGGCAGGACGTCACCCCGTTGACTCGGGGCTATCAACATTTTCAGGAGACACGGTGACAGATCATCCTAATCAGGTCCCGGCGGAAAACGTTCCACCGTCGGTATGGACCAATCCGTGGCATTTCCTGGCCTTCGGTTTCGGCTCCGGCACACTCCCCAAAGCGCCCGGCACCTGGGGCTCGATGGTCGCCGTGCCGTTTATTCCGCTGTGGCAAATGCTGCCGGACTGGGGCTATTGGCTGATGCTCGGCCTGACCATGCTGTTCGGCTTCTGGCTGTGCGGCAAGGTGGCCGACGACCTGCGCGTCCACGACCACGAAGGCATCGTCTGGGACGAAATGGTCGGCATGTGGATCACCTTGTGGCTGGTGCCCGAGGGTTGGGTCTGGCTGCTGGTAGGTTTTCTGGTATTCCGCTTTTTCGACATCCTCAAGCCCTGGCCCATCCACTGGATCGACAAGCACGTGCACGGCGGCGTCGGCATCATGCTCGATGATGTCCTGGCCGGTGTGTTCGCATGGCTGGCCATGCAAGGGCTGGTCTGGCTGTGGGCCGTGATGTAGGGGCTGCGCCCATGAGGCGCTCAGGTGTGGGATGGCTTCTGGGTCTGGCGTTGTCAATGACGACTGTCTGGGCGAGTGCCGCTGCGGCAGGCCCTGCATCGTTACCCGGCAAACCCTCTGACATCCTGCTGGTGAGCGAGCACTGGATTGGCTACACAGAAACAGACGGCACGGGGCTGGGTTGGGACCTGATGCGCGAGATCTTCGAGCCCGCCGGGGTCAAGGTCGAGCAGCGCATCGAGCCGTATACGCGCGCAGTCGGGCTGGTGCAGCGCGGCGAGGCCGATGCCTGGATTGCCGCCTACAAGGATGAGGTCGGGGGCACGCTTTATTCGAAGTGGCACTACGACAATGACGAGATCTACACGCTGAGTCTGGCGTCGAATCCGCTCCCTTCTCTGCAGACGCTGGGCAAACATCGCCTGGCCTGGGCGCGCGGCTACGAGTTTCAGCACTATCTGCCTAACGTGATGCACTTCAATGAAGTCGCCCGGCGCGATCACATTCTGCCGATGCTCGAATACGGGCGCGCGGACCTGTACATCGATGCCAAGCCGGAGATGGACTTCATCCTCGCCCAAAGCAATGATCCCCAACGCTATCGCCTGACCTACCTCACCGTCATCCCTTTGTACCTGAGCTTCGCAGACACCCCGCGAGGGCACGCGCTGCGGGATCTGTTCGACGTTCGGATGGGTGATCTGGTGGGCAGCGGCAAGCTGCGACCGATCTTTGCACGCTGGAAACATCCGTATCCGTTCGACACAGACGGTCGTCAATCCGGTACCGGCGCTGCCCACTGATCAAACGTGTTGATCTGATTGGCCAACAATTCAGCCTAAGCGTCTGTCGGAACCTGCTGTTACAATGTTGCGAATTTCCAGCCCTCATACAGATCAGGAGCACCCGGTGCCCGTCGTATTTGTCGCGGCTTCCAAGCTGCCTACCCCTTTTGCCACTTTCAAGATGAACGGCTTTCTCGAGCAGGAAAACGGTCGCGAACATGTCGTGCTGACCCTCGGCGATGTGTCAGATGGCGCCCCGGTGCTCGGCCGTGTGCATTCCGAATGCCTGACCGGTGATGCGCTGTTCAGTCAGCGCTGCGATTGCGGTTCCCAGCTTGAAGCGGCGTTGCGCGCCATCGCTGCCGAGGGCCGTGGCGTGCTGTTGTACCTGCGCCAGGAAGGCCGCGGCATAGGCCTGATGAACAAGATCCGCGCGTATGAATTGCAGGATGGCGGTGCCGACACCGTTGAGGCGAACGAGCGGCTGGGCTTCGCCGCTGACCAGCGCGATTACGGCATTTGCCTGCCGATGCTGGAGCACTTGGGCATCAAGTCCCTGCGTTTGATGACCAATAATCCGCGCAAGGTCAAAGCGCTTACCGACATGGGCATCACCGTCGCCGAGCGCGTGCCGCTGCACACGGGCCACAATCCGCATAACAAGCTGTATCTGGCGACCAAGGCCGGCAAGCTGGGCCACATGATGGGCAACGAGCATCAAAGCGAAGTCGACCCGGCGTGATACCTGTCCGCCTGCGCTGTGGTCGGGCGCAGGCTGGACGCGGTTGATGCGCCCGCTGACTGCCTGCCTGTTGTTGCTGATCGCCTTTCAGGCCGACGCTGCCCAGCGGGTAGTCAGCCTCGCTCCCTCTCTGACTGAAGTCGTTATCGAACTGGATGCCGCCGATCTGCTGGTCGGCGTGCTCGACGGCGGCCCGCGCCCGGACAAGGTAGCGGGCCTGCCTTCGGTGGGTCGATACGGCCAGCTCGACATCGAGGGTTTGCTCAGTTTGCAGCCGGATCTTCTGCTGCTCTGGCCTGGCAGCGTCAGCGTGGCCCAGCGCGATCAACTGAAGCGCCTGAACATTCCCACCTACACCGCCGAGCCCCACACGCTGAACGAGCTGGCTGACCAGATTGAGCAGATGGGCGAGCGCCTTGGCCGTGCGGATCGTGGGCGTCAAGTCGCGGCAGATTTTCGTCAGCGATTGGCCGCGTTGCGTGAGCGGTATCGACGCGATGTCCCGTTGAAAGTCTTTTACCAAGTGTGGGATCAGCCGCTTTACACCGTAGGCGGCGGTCAGATCATCAGTGATGCACTGACCCTCTGCGGCGCACGCAACGTCTTTGATGACCTCAAACTGCCGGCGCCGCAGGTCAGTCTCGAGTCAGTCCTGCAGCGCGACCCGGACGTGATTCTGGCCAGCGATGCTGCATTGCTGTCGGGATGGAACGCCTGGTCACAGTTGAAGGCTGTGAAGGCCGGTCGCCTGATTGCCGTGCCCGACAAAGGCCTTGAGCGAGCCAGCGGGCAGATGGTGAGCGCGTTGCAGAAGGTGTGCAGCTTAATAGCGCCAGAGCGCTAGATCAGGCAGGCTGCAACTCTACAGCTCCGGCGTCCAGGTCACGCCAAACATCCACGTTCGACCTTCTTCACGATAGCCGTAATTACTGCCATCAAAGCTGTACAGCGTTCGGCTATAGCGCTTGTCCAGGGCGTTATCCAGCTTGAACTCGAGCCTTACTTCGTCGCTGGCTTTCCAGCTGCTGCGCAACCCGAACAAGGAGTAGCCGCCAATGTGTTGGGTGTTGGCCTCGTCGTTGTAACTGTCACTGACAGCCTGCCAACTGGCGCCGACGCCGAGGCGATCGAACTGCCGGTCGAGATCGAGGTTCAGGGTGCGGCGTGCGCGACGGTTAAGCGTATGGCCGGTGTCTCGATCACGCGGGTCGATGACCGACGCGCCCAGCTTGCCGGTCCAGCCGAACAACTGCTGTTCAAGGGATGCTTCGACACCATTGATCCGCGCCGAGCCGATATTTTCAGGGCGGAAGTCACTGTCGAGGGCGATGGCGTCCTGAAGGTCAGTGCGATAGAGCGAGGCTTCAAGACGAGCCGTGTCGCTCAGGCGACTGCGCCATTGCAGCTCGTAGGTTTTTGAATGCTCGGGCTTGAGGTTCGGGTTGCTGAAGTCCGGGTAATACAGATCGTTGAACGTCGGCGCGCGGAAGCCTTCGCTGTAGGAAAGCAGCACATCGTTGGCGTCATTGAGCGGAACGGTGAGCGTGCCACTCCAGGTGTTCTGGCTACCGAACTGCTCATTCTGATCGTGGCGCAAGCCCAGTTCGGTCGAGAAGTGCTCGCCTTTGAAGCGATGCTGAACGAACGCCGCGCGGTTCCAGCGGCTGTCCTCGTCGAACGCTGTGCTGCTGTTGACGCGGTCTTCGTACCAGTCGCCGCCCAGCATCAGGCTGTTGCGGTCGTCCAGCGTCAGGTCGTTCTGCCAATTGACCGAGTCGCGGTAGGTGTTGAACACGTAGTGATCGTCGCTCAGCTTATCCAGCGTCTTCTCGCGGTTCTCGCTGTGGCCCAGCTCCAGACGGGTTTTCCAGGTCTGGTTGATGCGGGCGTCGACGTAGGTGCCGAGGCTGCTCAGGTCAAACTTGCTGTATTGCTGCTGCCCCACCGTGTTGAACGTGACCGGGTCGAACAGACCGAACGGGTTGTCGAACTCGGTCTTGCCCCGGTTATCCAGCGCGTTGAAGCCCACTTCCACGTCGTCGTTGAGCCAGTGGCTGAGGTTCAGGCTCAGGGATTTATTGCGGTAGGCGTCGTGGTCGTCATCACTGGCGAAGGACGGACCGGTGCGGTCGATGCCTGCTGTTTCATCCAGACTGGTGCTGAGGTTGAAATGCGTCTGCTGATCGCCGCCCGACAGGCCGAGGCTCTGCTGCTGCGTGCCGCGATTACCGAAACCCGTGTGCAGCCGAGCTTGCAGCCCTTGTTCGGCACCCCGTCGCGTGAAGATCTGGATCACGCCGCCAATGGCGTCTGCGCCGTAGATGACCGAACGTGAACCGCGCAGCACTTCCACGCGCTCAATCTGCTCGACGTCGAGGTATTGCAGATTACTGTCCGCAGACGTCGAATTGGCAATGCGCTGGCCATCGACCAACACCAGGCTCTGCGCGGCCTTGGTTCCGCGAATGAAAATCCCCGGCAAACTGCCTCGACCGCCGCTGGGCGCGACTTGCACGCCGGGCACACGACTCAGCAGGTCAGTGACGCTGCCCGGCTGCAGCCGCTCGATGTCGGCGCGGGTGAACACGGTGTTCGCTGCGGTGCTGGCGTCCCGCTGCTCGACCTGGCGATTGGCGCTGATCAGCACGCTGTCCAGCTTCAAGGCGCTTTCGCGATCAGGCTGATCGGCAAAGGCCTGCGTGGCGGGAATGAGGGAGAAGGCGAGGGCGAAGCGAGAAAGGGTCATTTGATTGATCGCATAACTTGCAGGCGTGACCGGGGTGGACTGCCACCTCAGTCAAGCCTGCAAGTGGTTACATCTTCAGCAGGCGCTGGTTGATCGACGCTTCAATCCCGGCAGCATCCAGACCGCACTCAGTCAGCATCTGCGCCGGCTTGGCGTGTTCGACATAAACATCGGGCAGGCCAAGGTGCAGCACCGACTTGAGAATGTTCTCCCGCGCCAGGAACTCGCTGACTGCCGCACCCGCGCCGCCCATGATGGCGTTTTCTTCGATCGTCACGAGCAAGTCGTGGCTGGCGGCCATCTCGCGCACCAGTGCCTCGTCCAGCGGTTTGACGAAGCGCATGTCGACCACGGTCGCATCGAGTTTCTCCGCCACGATCAGTGCTTCGGTCAACTGCACACCGAACACCAGCATGGCGACTTTGCTGCCTTGACGGCGCACCACACCCTTACCGATTTCCAGCGGTTCGAGACTGCTCTCGATCACGGCATTGGGGCCGTTGCCCCGCGGGTAACGCACGGCGGCGGGGCCTTTGAACAGGTGGCCGGTGGTAAGCATCTTGCGCAGCTCGTTTTCATCGCTCGGCGTCATGACCAGCATGCCGGGGATGCAACGCAGGTACGACAGATCGAAACTGCCGGCGTGGGTCGGGCCGTCTTCGCCCACCAGCCCAGCGCGGTCGATGGCGAACAGCACGTCCAGATTCTGCACGGCGACGTCGTGAATCAGCTGGTCGTAACCGCGCTGAAGGAACGTCGAATAAATCGCCACAACCGGCTTGGCGCCTTCGCAGGCCATGCCTGCTGCCAGCGTCACTGCGTGCTGCTCGGCGATGGCGACGTCGAAATAGCGCTCCGGGAAACGTTCGCTGAACGCGACCAGATCCGAACCTTCTTTCATGGCAGGCGTGATACCGACCAGACGCTCATCCGCTTCGGCCATGTCGCACAGCCACTGGCCGAACACGCCGGAATACTTGGGGCCGCCGGCTTTTTTAGGGACGACGGGCGCGTTCAGCGGGTCAAGCTTGGTGATGGCGTGATAGCCGATCGGATCGACCTCGGCCGGCGCGAAACCTTTGCCCTTCTTGGTGACCACGTGCAGGAACTGCGGACCCTTGAGGTCGCGCATGTTACGCAGGGTGGCGATCAGGATAGGCAGGTCGTGGCCGTCGATCGGGCCGATGTAGTTCCAGCCGAGTTCTTCGAACAGCGTGCCGGGCACCAACATGCCTTTGGCGTATTCCTCGGTGCGGCGGGCGATTTCCCAGGCACCGGGCAGGCGCGACAGCACTTTCTTGCTGCCTTCGCGCATGCTTGCGTACGTGCGGCTTGAAAGGATTTTCGCCAGGTAGTTCGACAGCCCGCCAACGTTGCGCGAGATCGACATGTCGTTGTCGTTGAGGATCACCAGCATGTCAGCGTTGACTTCAGGCGCGTGATTCAGCGCCTCGAAGGCCATGCCGGCGGTCAGTGCACCGTCGCCGATGACGGCAATGGACTTGCGCTCGCTGCCTTGCAGGCGGGAGGCGACCGCCATGCCCAGCGCGGCGCTGATGGAGGTACTCGAGTGACCGACGCCAAAAGTGTCGTATTCACTCTCGCTGCGACGCGGGAATGCCGCCACACCGCCTTTCTGGCGCAGGGTCGACATTTGTTCGCGACGACCCGTGAGGATCTTGTGCGGGTACGCCTGATGACCGACGTCCCAGACCAGCCGGTCGTCGGGGGTATCGAAGACGTAGTGCAAGGCCACGGTCAGTTCGATGACGCCGAGGCCGGCGCCGAAATGGCCGCCGGTCTGGCCAACGGTGTAAAGCAGCTCCAGGCGCAGTTCATCCGCCAGGGCTTCAAGCTCTGCTTCACCTAAGCGGCGCAGGCCGTCCGGCGTCACTGCCTTGTCGAGCAGAGGCGTGGACGGGCGCTCGCGGGGAATCTCTTTGAACGTCGTGGGCATCAGGCGAATCGTTATAAGTAAAAGAAGCGGCAGTTTACCTGATGCGTTGCCGGCTGCGCACGATGTGCAGCAATGCGATGCTCAGGGGAAACGATTGCCGGGGAAATCGGGCGCCTGCAGCGCGAGGCTGCTTGCGCCCGATAAGTGCTATGACCTGCGCAGGGTTGTGGGGTTCGACTAGCTGCGGCGTTCGACGATATAACGCGCCAACGCGCGCAAGGGCTCCGCGGTCTCATCAAACGGTTGCAGCGCCACAAGGGCCTGATCACGCAGTTCAAGTGCGTAATGCTTGGCTTCTTCCAGGCCCAGCAGCGCGGGGTAGGTCGGCTTGTCGCGGGCAATATCGGCGCCCTGGCGTTTGCCCAGCGTGGCGGTATCGCTTTCGACGTCGAGAATGTCGTCCTGCACCTGAAAGGCCAAGCCGATGGCGCGGGCGTAGATCTGCAGCGAGTCGAATTGAACCTGTGTCGCGTTGCCGCTGGCCAGGGCGCCGAGCCTGACGCTGGCTTCGATCAGAGCGCCGGTCTTGTGCCGGTGCATGAATTCCAGCGCTGTCTGGTCGAGCTTGAGTCCGACCGAGCCCAGATCGATGGCTTGTCCGCCGACCATGCCGGCAGGGCCGGATGCACGGGCGAGGGTGGCGACCATCTTCAGCCGGGTGTCGGGGTCCTGCGGCGTCAGTGCGTTATCGCTCAGCACGCTGAAGGCGAGGGTCTGCAGACCGTCGCCGGCGAGAATCGCGCAGGCTTCGTCAAAGGCCTTGTGGGTGGTGGGCAGGCCGCGACGCAAATCGTCGTCGTCCATGGCCGGCAGGTCGTCGTGTACCAGCGAATACGCGTGGATCAATTCGACGGCGCAGGCCGCTCCGTTGGCGTGCTCAGCGTTGCCGCCCAAGGCTTCGCAGGCGGCATAGACCAGCAGCGGGCGCACGCGCTTGCCGCCATTGGTGACGCTGTAGCGCATGGCGGCGTACAGGCGGGTTAATTCAGGGGCGGGCGCATCGAACAGCGTCTCCAGCGCCGCATTGACGCGGGCCTGGCTGAGTGCCTGATACGCCGCGATCATTCCGGCTGTTCCGCGTCGAACGGCTCTTCGGCCAGTTCGCCATCGCGCTCCAGCAAGACCTGCACTTTTTGCTCGGCCTGGGCCAGCGCGCTCTGGCACTCGCGGGTCAGGCGGATGCCTTGTTCGAAGGCGGTCAGTGAGTCTTCCAGCGACAGCTCACCGTTCTCCAGACGCTCGACGAGCGTTTGCAAATCCGTGAGTGACTGTTCGAAATCCAGTGCAGCTTTCTTGCGGGCCATGGCGGCTATCCCGGTAGACGTTAAACCGGCGCGACACTAGCAGAGCGCACGCATCGGGGCAAATGAGAAGGGTGAGGCGGCTGAAGCCTTGCTGCCGCTGCGCGCCAGATCGCGGGACAAGCCACGCTCCTACGGATCGGTGCACGGCGCAGATTTCGGGTGTTAACGCTAATCCAGTGTAGGAGTG